>CAWKIM010000012.1:0-503862 GCA_963849745.1 uncultured Rubrobacteraceae bacterium
GAGACGGTCCCGCCGAAGGGCATCTCCATGTGGGTATGGGGGTCTATGGCGCCGGGGATCACGTACTTGCCGGCGGCGTCGATGACCTTGTCGGCCTCGACGTCGAGCGAACCCCCGATAAGCGAGACCTTCCCGTCCTCGACGAATATGTCCCCGACGTAGTCGTCGGCGGCGGTTACGATCCGACCACTCTTTATCAGCACTGACAACTTCTTCACGCTCCTTTCGTGGCGGGCGAACCCCGCCTCTAGTTCTCGTCTCCCACGAACTTCTTTATGGCGTTTAGCATGACCTCGGCCCCTAAAGCAGCGTCGGCCGGGTCGGCGTCCTCCTCAGGCGAGTGGCTTATGCCGTCCTTGCACGGGACGAAGACCATCGCGCTCGGGACCCTGTCGGCGATGCTCATCGTGTCGTGGGCCGCGCCCGAGTGCATGACCATGTACGGCTCGCCGCTCCCCTCCGCTGACTCCTCCAGGGCGCCGGCCACGCGCCCGTCGAGCGGCGTCGCCGGAAGTGTCTGGCGCTGGACGTATTCGGCGGTCATGCCGCGCCTCTCGGCGGCTTCCTCGGCGAAGGCGGCGATGTCGCGGGCGACGTGGCGGAAGCCGTCCTCGTCCGCCCCGCGGATGTCGAGGGAGAACCGCGCCCGGCCAGGGACGGCGTTGATGAGGTTCGGCCGCAGCTCCATCTCGCCGACCGTGCCCACGGTACCTTTGCCGGCCTCGCGCGCGAGCCGCTCGAGCTCGAGCATGCACTCGGCGGCGACGAGGCCCGCGTCCTGGCGGAAGTCCATCGGTGTGGCCCCCGCGTGGTCGCTCCTCCCTTGGACGGTCACGTCGGCGTGCACGTAGCCCGCTATCGCGTTGACCACGCCTAGGCGGTTCTCCGTATCTTGGAGGACGCGGGCCTGCTCGATGTGGAGCTCGATCCAGCCGATCATGTCGTCGAGGATGTAAACCGCCTTGCGCCACCGCCCCGGCTTGTAGCCTGCCTCCTCGGCGTGCTCCCAGAAAGGGCGCCCGTCGTCCACCGCGTGGAACTCCTCGCGCAGGTCCTCCTCGCTTACCCTCTGGGCGATGATGCGGCTGCCGAGGAGCATCTGCCCGAACCCCGAGCCCTCTTCCTCCAGGAACGAGACGAGCTGCAAGGGCAGGCCGAGCCCCATCTCCTCGTTCAGGCGGCATACCTCGAGCGCGGCGACGACGCCCATCGTGCCGTCGTACTTGCCGCCGTTGCGGTTCGAGTCGCAGTGGGAGCCGACGCCGAAGACCTTCTCTCCCGCCGGCCGGTTCCGGGCGACGAGCGTGCCGACCGGGTCCTCGTAGTGCTCGAAGCCCAAAGCCTCCAGCTCCCCGATAAAGTAGTCGAGGGTGTTGCGGTACTCGGGCGTGTAGGCGTAGCGCCGGATCGCCTCCTCCGAGCGCGTGTAGTTCGGCCCGGCGAGAGTCTCTATGTCGCGCTCGATCCGCCGGGCGCTCTTTGCCCGGTCTATGCTCAACGGCTGGGTTGTCAAATCTGTTCTCCTTTCTCGTTACGAAGTCTAGCCAAAACTGCGCGCCCAACGGCCATCAGGCCGTCGGTTCGGGGTAGCCGCCCGCCCAGGGCCGCGCCGACTCGAAGGCCGCGCTCAGGCGTAGCACGTCCGCCTCGCGGTTCGTCCCCGCTACCACCTGCAATCCCACGGGCAAACCTTCGGCGGTGAATCCGCAGGGGACAGACGCCGCCGGGTTGCCGGTCAGGTTGAATGGGTAGGTGTAGTAGACCCACGAGACGACGTTGCGGTCCGGCAACTCCGGCGGGACGTTCACCCCAGCCCCGAACGCCGGAACCGGCAGGGTAGGCGTGAGGAGCAGGTCGTACCGCTCGAAAAATTGGCGTACCTCTTCCCGCAACGCGTACCTCGCGAAGACCTTCTCATAGTAGTCGGTGACGGTTCCCTCTAGGGCGCCGTCCAAGACGTCGGCTACTGCCGGGTCGAGAAGCTCGCGCGAGTTTTGCAGGGCGTCTTTGAGCCTGGTACCTGCGCCGGCGAAGAACTCGGCGTTCCACAGCTCGACCGGGTCGGCGAACACCTCCTCCACGAGGTCCACCGAGACGCCCAGATCCCCGAAGGCGCGGACGGCCCCCCCGGCGATCTCCAGCACCTCGGGTGTGGGCTTCGCGTAGCCGAGTGTGGGGCTCCAGGCGACGCGCATCCCGTCGACCGGCGCCTCGCAGGCCGCGAGGTAGTCCGGGACGGGCGCGGAGACACTCGCCGGGTCGCGGGCGTCGAAGCCGGAGATCACGCCGAGCAACAACGCGGCGTCCCGCACGGAACGCGAGATCGGGCCTACATGCCCGAGGGTCGGGGTTGCGCTCGTGGGGAAGACCGGCACGCGGCCGTACTGTGCCTTAATGCCGTAGACGCCGCACAGGGACGACGGTATGCGGATGGAGCCGCCGCCGTCGGTGCCGAGCGCGAAGGGCGTTACCCCGGCTGCCACCGAGGTGGCGGCCCCCGCGCTGGAGCCCCCGGTCGTCTTCGACGGGTCCCAGGCGTTGCGGGTCACGCCCGAGAGCGGGCTGTCGCCGCCGCCGGCCTTGCAGCCGAACTCGGTGGTAGTGGTCTTGCCGATCACGCACGCCCCGGCCGCACGGGCCCGCTCGACGGAGGGCGCGTCGTCCCGGACCACGTTGTCCGCCATGGTGAGGGAGCCGAAAGTCGTCCTTACCCCTCCCATGTTGATGAGATCTTTTACCGAGATCGGGACGCCGTGTAGGGCCCCCGGCTCGCCCTCCGCGGCCAGCAGCCGGTCCGCCTCCCTCGCGGCCTCCATCGCCCGCTCGGGCGTCGGCGTGACGAAGGCGTTCAACGTCGGCTCGAGCGACTCCATCCTGGAGAGGGTCGCGGCCATGACCTCGGCCGCCGAGACCTCTCCCCCGACGATCCGGTCCCTTATCTCCTGCGCGCTTGCGTGGTTGCTGCTACCCGTCACGGGGCGTTCCAGGCGGGCTACTCGTCGAGGACGGCGAAGGCCCTGACGGGCGAGCCACTGCCGCCCATCACGAGGAGCGGCGCCCCGTAGAAGGTGAACTCGCCCTTGCCCACGAGCTCTTCGAGGTTGACGAGCCACTCCCAGTGGAAGATGCCGCGGTCGCGGCAGACCCTGTGGCTCGGGAAGAGGTCGTTGCTCGGCACGTCCGTGGACGGTCCCTCGACGCCGTGGGCCCTCGAGCCGCGGTCCGCGAGCCAGTGGGTTGCCTCGGCGGTGAGGCCCGGGTTGCTCCTCACCACCTCGGGGTTGGGGTAGTGGCGCTTGTGCAGGCCCGTGTTGAGCAGGACGATGTGCCCGTCCACCCTCACGCCGCTCTTCTCCTCGGCCGCTTCGAGGTCCTCGACCCCGATCTCGCCGAGGTCCGGTATGTGCGTGAGGTCGAAGCACACCGCCTTGCCGAAGAACATCTCGAGGGGCATCTCGTCCACGGGGTCCCCGTCGGGGTTGGTGTGGTAGAAGGCGTCGACGTGGGTACCTACGTGGTCGAGCATCCCGAGGTAGTTGGTGGCGAACGTCATACTGTCCTCGGGCACGCCCAGTCCGAAGCTCTTCGTCTGCTCGTGCGTCAGGGCCGGCAGGATGACCGGGCTTTGAAAGAGATTGTGGGCCGGCATGTTATCCGTCACGGCGAGCGAGAGATCTACTACCCTCCCCATCGCAACCTCCTTTTTGGTCGTTGCCGCAAAACAAACCCTCCGGCGCGGGCTCCGTGCCCCCGCGGCGGGACGTCAACCTTCGAGCCAGGCGCCGAAGGTCTCCGAGATCTCCTCCCTGGACGCCCCCGACCGGAGGAGCAGTGTCAGGAGGAGCCTGGCCTTGCGCCCGTCGAGGTGGCTGGCGTAGATCAGGCCCCGGTCAAGCAGATCTATCTCCGAGCCGACGAACCCGTAGGTGGAGCGCAAGACCTCCCCGCCGCCGGTGCGGGACGCGAGCACCACCGGCATCCTCGACGCGAGATCTTCTAACGTTTCGGCCATGAGGGAAGGCACGTGACCGCCGCCCATCGCCTCCACGACGAGCCCCGCGTAGCCCTCTTCCTCCAGCTCCGGCAGGAGCCTCCCGTCGTCGCCGAGGACGACGTGGTAGAGCGCGACGGGGTGATCCTCGGCGTCCCCCGAGAGGTCAACCTTGTGACCGCCGACCGGGCGCAGGACGACCCTGGGCACGCCCTCGGAGACCCAACCTACTGGCCCGACGGGGTCGGAGCGGAAGGTGGCGGGGTTCGAGGTGTGGGTCTTCCTGACGAACCGTGCCAGGTGGATCTCGTCGTTCAGGACGACGACCGTGCCGAGCCCCCTAGCCGCCCCGCTTACCGCGACCTGTATGGCCGCGAGAAGGTTCGCCGGGCCGTCGGCTCCGGGTAGCGTGGGGTTGCGCATCGCGCCCGTCACCACCACCGGCGCCTCGCGGTCCACCAGAAGATCCAGGACGAAAGACGTCTCCTCTATGGTGTCGGTCCCCTGGGTGACGACCGCCCCCGCCGCACCGCCGTCGATCCGGGCCGAGATCTCCGCCGCAAGCTCGACGAGGTCCTCCACCTTCAGCTCGCCCGAGGACGCCTGGCGGAACGACTCCGCCGACACCTCGGCGACCCCGGCTATCTGGGGTACCTCAGAGACCAACGCCTCGCCGGTCAGCGTCGGCTCGACCCCCTTGCCTCCGGAGTCCACCGAAGAGATGGTCCCCCCCATAGAGAAAACCGTTACCCGCGGAAGCCCCACCGCTCCTCCTTAAACGACCGTTTTCAATCCATCCCCGATTTGTCTGACAATTGTAGAGTAGCCGGCGGCGGGGCGCTCGTCGAGGGGTGCGGCCACGCCGGTCGTCGGGTTGAGTGTGGCGCGAGGGTTCTTTACAATCGGTTCGGTCAGACAAAAGGGGAAGAGAGAAAGGGGAAGGCTTTATGGCCGGGAAAGAGATCTTCTGTTCCATAGGCATAGACATAGACGCGGTGGCCGGTTGGCTCGGGTCTTACGGCGGTGAGGACTCGCCCGACGACATCTCGCGGGGCATGTTCAGCGGCGAGGTCGGGACGCCGCGGCTCTTGAAGCTCTTCGAGAAGTACGACCTGCAGACGACGTGGTTTATCCCCGGGCACTCCATAGAGACGTTCCCCGAGCAGGTCAAGATGGTGGTCGACGCGGGTCACGAGGTCGGGAGCCACGGCTACTCGCACGAGAACCCGGTGGCGATGACGCCGCAGCAGGAGCGGGACGTGCTGGAGAAGAGCATCGAGCTCATCGAGGGTCTCACCGGCAGGGCGCCCGTGGGCAACGTCGCGCCGTGGTGGGAGGTCTCGAGCGTCTCCAACGACCTCTTGCTCGAGTTCGGCTACAAGTACGACCACTCCTTGCAGCACCGGGACTTCACGCCCTACTACGCGCGCAAGGGTGACACGTGGACCAAGATCGACTACTCCAAGACCGCCCAGGAGTGGATGAAGCCCTTGGTGCGCGGTGAGGAGATCGACCTCGTCAAGATCGGTGGCAACTGGTACCTCGACGACCTGCCGCCGATGATGTTCATAAAGACCTCGCCCGCCACCCACGGCTTCGTCAACCCGCGCGATGTCGAGGAGCTGTGGCGCGACGAGTTCGACTGGGTCTACCGCGAGATGGACTACGCGACGTACTGCCTGACCATCCACCCGGACGTTTCGGGGAGGCCGCAGTGCCTGCTCATGCTCGAGCGCCTGATCGAGTACATAAACGGCCACGACGGTATAAAGTGGGCGACGATGGAGCAGATCGCCGACGACTTCGTCCAGCGCTACCCGAGGAACCAGCCGAACCACGACCCCGGCATCAACTTGTACGGCGTCGAGACGCCGGCCGCCGAAGGGGCCGCCTCCTAGAGGCCTCCCCATGTGCGTTCTCTGCGGACAGGATTTTGTCGCTCAGGTCCACTGGACCGACAGGCACCTGGAGGACCGGGCGCGGGCAGCCGCGCCCGGCTCTGACCCTGTGGCCTACCAGGGCGATAGGCGCCGCGACAGGGCCCACCGGGTGGTCCTGACGAACGAGATCCTGTGCCACTACGGCCTCAAGCTCGACGACTGGGGCGGGAGCAAGTACGTGATCCGCGACCGCAAGGGGCGCTCGGAGATCGTCCAGGACCTCGGCTCGCTCTGGCCCGCGGCCGAGAGGTTGGCGGGTCGGGCCCTGGACCCCCTGGACCCGACCCTGCGGCAGGTCCTGGCCGACGAGCGGGCGCTTCCCGTGGCGGGAGGCGGGTAGGGCCGTGGCCGTCGGGCGTTCCACGCGGCCTGTGACGATCGTGACCGGCTTTCTCGGCAGCGGCAAGACGACGCTGCTTGGCAGGGTGCTCTCCGAACCATCGATGTCCAACACGGCCGTCCTCGTCAACGAGTTCGGCGAGGTGGGGCTCGACCACCACCTCCTGCGCCGGGTCGACGAGCGGGCCGTGTTGCTCGGGAACGGGTGCGTCTGCTGCACCACCCGAGAGGACCTCGTAGATGCCCTGCTGGAGTTGCTGGACCTCGATCAGCGGGGCGAGATACCGCGCCTCGACCGCGTCGTCGTCGAGACTACCGGCCTCGCGGACCCTGCCCCCATCCTGCACACCGTCTTCGTGGACCCCGTCCTGCAGCACCACTTCTCGGTGGACCTCGTGCTGACTACCGTCGACGCGGTAAACGGCGACCTCCACCTGGATCGCAACCCGGAGTCCGTCAAGCAGATCGCGGCCGCCGACAAGATCGTCGTGACGAAGACCGACGCGGCGGGGCCGGAAGCCGTGCGGGGCCTCATCTCGCGCCTCGGCGCGATCAACCCCTCGGCCCGCGTCTTCGAGGCCGCTTTCGGCGAGATGAACGCCGGCGAGCTTTTCCGCCAGGACGGAGCCGTCTCCCACGCTGCGGCCAGGGCGACCGCCGTGGAGCCCCACGACGTTGGCGAGACCCACTCCGTCTCGCTGACCTTCGACGGGGCCGTGGACTGGGCAGCGTTCGGGATCTGGCTGAGCATGCTGCTCCACACCAGGGGTGAGGACGTGCTGCGCGTCAAGGGGCTGCTGGACGTGGGGAAGGCGGGGCCCGTCGTCGTCAACGGCGTCCAGCACACCATCCACCCCCCCGAGCACCTCGACCGCTGGCCCGACGAGGACCATCGCTCGCGGATCGTGTTCATCACGAAGGAGATACGCCCCGAAGAGCTGCTCGGCTCCCTGGAGGCGTTCGGCGGCCTGCTCGGCGCGCGGCCGTCGCCGCTCGGCGCCGGGCATGTCGTACCATCCCAGTAATTCGATGGGTCCCGACGCTTCAGCGTTTCGGGCCCTTACTGCGACGCTGCGAGGTGAAGGAGCGAGGGAGGTTTCATGGCGGTAAAGGAAGGCTGGAAGGGTAGGCTGTTCGAGGACTTCGAGGTGGGTGACGTCTACGAGCATCCCCTTGGCCGGACGGTGACCACGACGGACAACATCTGGTTCACGCTACTCTCCCAGAACACCGCCCCCGTCCACTTCGACCACAACTACGCCTCCCAGACCGAGTTCGGCAGGCCGCTCGTCGACTCGACCTTCACGCTGGCGCTGGTCACGGGGCAGAGCGTCACCGACGTCTCCCAGAACGTCTTCGCAAACCTCGGGTGGGACGAGGTGCGCCTGCCGGCCCCCGTCTTCGAGGGTGATACCATCTACTCGAGCTCCGAGATTTTGGAGAAGAGGGAGTCGAGGTCGCGCCCCAACATCGGGATCGTGACGGTAAAGACCACCGGCTACAACCAGGACGCCACGACGGTCATAACCTTCAAACGCACCCTCATGGTCTACAAGAGGGGCCACGCCCCCGAGATAGCGAGGCCGACTCTGGGGGACGCCACGTGACCCTCACCCGAACCGCGACGACGCGCGAGCTCGCCTCCTTCCTGGCGCGGCTCTGCTACGAGGACGTCCCGGATGAGGCGGTTGGGCGCACGAAGGAGCTGTTCCTGGACTGGGTAGGATCGGCCCTGGCGGGCAGAGGGGAGCGGCCTGTCCGCGCCATCGAACGTTTCGCGAGGGAGATGGGGCCATCGGAAGGACCGAGCGAGGACCTTACCTCGCGCCGTCGCACCTCGCCGCTCTTCGCCGCGCTCGTCAACGGCGCGGCCTCGCACGTCGTCGAGCAGGACGACCTGCACAACGCCTCCGTCTTCCACCCGGCGACCGTGGTCTTCCCGGCCGCGCTCGCCACCGCCCAGCAGATTGGCGCCTCGGGTAAGGAGTTCCTCGCGGCCTCGGTCGTCGGCTACGAGGCGGGGGTGCGGGTCGGGAGCTTTCTCGGACGCTCCCACTACAGGGTCTTCCACACGACCGGCACGGCTGGCACGCTCGCCGCCGCGGCGGCCGTCTCCTACCTGCTCGGCTCGGACGAGGAGACGATGCTCCACGCGCTAGGGTCGGCGGGGACCCAGGCTGCGGGGCTCTGGGAGTTCCTGGGCGACGCGGCCGACTCAAAGCAGCTCCACACCGCCAAGGCCGCCTCCGACGGCCTGCTCGCTGCCTACCTCGCCCGCGACGGCTTCACCGGCGCGGAGCGCATCCTCGAGGGGAAGAGGGGGATGGCCGCCGGCATGTCCTCGGACGCTGAGCCGGGGAGGCTCGTAGAGGGGATCGGGGAGGACTGGGCCGTGCTCGAGACCTCCTTCAAGTACCACGCCTCGTGCCGCCACACCCACCCCGCTGCCGACGCGCTGCTTCAAGGTATGCAGGAGCGCGGGCTCGGGGCAGACGAGATTGCCGGCGTCCGGGCCCGCGTCCACGCGGCGGCCATAGACGTGCTAGGTCCCGTGAGCGACCCGCGCACTATCCACCAGTCGAAGTTCTCCATGGGGTTCGTGCTCGCCACCATCGCCAAAAACGGCAGCGCCGGCATAAACGACTTTACCGAGGAGGCGCTAGGGGACAAGGATTTGCGCCGGTTCGGCGAGAAGGTCGAGATGGTCCTCGACCCCGAGGTAGACGCCGCGTACCCGCGATGTTGGATCGGGCTGGTGGACATAGAGACGACGGACGGCGTCAGCTTCACCTCCCGCGTCGAGACGCCGAAGGGCGACCCCGGGAACACCCTAAGCTGCGAGGAGCTCGAGGAGAAGGCGCGAAGCTTGGCGGCCTACGGGGGCGGGGCCTCCGCCGCGGAGATTGACGGGATCATCGCGCGCAGCCGGAACCTAGAGAAGGAGAGCGACGTGCGAGACCTCTTGCCGGCGGGTTCGCAGTGAGCGGTATAGACGGGCACGACGGGCTGCGCCAATCCGTTCGCGAGGTGTGCGAACAGTTCCCGGACGCCTACTGGCGTGCGCTCGACGCGAAGAGGGAGTACCCGGAAGTGTTCGTCCGGGCCATGTCCGAGAAGAGGTACCTGGCCGCCCTGATCCCGGAGGAGTACGGCGGGCTCGGGGTGGATCTCTCCCAGGCCTCGGTGATCCTTGAGGAGATCAACCGCTCCGGGGGCAACGCCCAGCCCGCCCACGCGCAGGTGTACACGATGGGCACCCTGCTCAGGCACGGCTCGGAGGAGCAGAAGAGTGAGTACCTGCCGAAGATAGCTAGCGGCGAGCTCAGGCTGCAGGCCTTCGGCGTGACGGAGCCCGAGGCTGGCACAGACACCACCCAGCTGACGACGACCGCCGTGCGCGACGGCGACGACTACGTCATCAACGGGCGCAAGATCTACATCTCGCGCGCCCAGCACTCGGACTACATGATCCTGCTGGCCCGCACGACGCCGCTCGAGGAGGTGAAGCGTAAATCCGAAGGCCTATCGATCTTTCTCTTCGACCTGCACGAGGCTATCGGAAAAGGCCTGACGGTCAAGCCGCGGCGGGTGGTGATCAACAACGAGACGAACGAGCTCCTCTTCGAGGACCTGCGCATCCCGGCTAGCGCCCTGATCGGCCAGGAGGGCCGGGGCTTCCGGTACGTCCTGGACGGGATGAACGCCGAGCGCATCCTCATAGCCGCCGAGTGCATAGGCAACGGGCGCTGGTTCGTGGACCGCGCGACCCGCCGCGCCAACGAGCGCGCGGTCTTCGGCCGCCCGATAGGGCAGAACCAGGGCATCCAGTTCCCCCTGGCCCGGGCGCACATAAGCGTCGAGGCCGCCGACCTCATGCGCTTCAGGGCCGCCGAGCTCTTCGAGGCGAAGATGCTAGGCCACTTACCGGGGATGTCATCGAAGAGAGCCTTGCCGATCGCTCAGTACTTTCCGAGGTGATTATCCTCGAGACGAGGGTTGAGCCGGCCACTGAATACCATCGGACGCCCTGGCTCGAGCGATGGACCATCCATCAGGTCGCCGTACCCGAGGAGCGAGCCGCGCAGGTGGCCGAACGCTTCAGTGAAGCCCTCGACGTGGAGCACGCCTACGCTTGGTACGCGGACTTCAAGATCGAGGACATCCATTACGTTGCCTTCACCGGTAAGGTTTTTCGGATTCCTCGCCATAGCGAGGGAGGGTATGCCGAGGTGGTTGAGTACGGCGTGAGGCTGGGTATACCCCCTCACCAACTCGACTTCTCCCCGACCATCGAGAGGTGGGAAAGATAGGGCGAGCGCGAAGTCACTAATTGCGACTTTTGTGCTCCGAGAGCACCAGTTGACCCTAGTTTGACCCTAACCCGCACGCAATGCCCTGCAATAGTGAGCAATACAGGGAACACTTAACTGCTTACTTATGCGGGATTTGCAAGCCCGTGCTTCGCCCAGCAACCTCTGACCGCACACTCGTAATGAGCAGGGGTAAGCGGTTCGAGTCCGCTCGTCGGCTCTTAGTTTTTCCTGCAAATCACGTAAAAACGACAAGCCCACGATGTTCGTGTCGAGGGCTTTGTCAGCAGTACGTCAGCAGTAGACTATCCCAAAGCCTCGTCCTTTGCCTTGGCGTGCTACACGTGTGTACGGGACCCGGCAGGTAGTGTAGGTGAATCCTATAGCGTTGACTGTCTGACCGACGTGCCTGAGTTGTGGCAGGTGCAGCACCGTCGAAAACCTTCGCCTGAGTTCGTAGAAGATGAACTCTGTCAACTTCGTGATGACGCAGTTCTGAGAAGTTCGCGGGCTTTGCCTAGCGCTCCATCCGCTCGAACCACTCCGCCCGCTCCTCCGACGCCTCGAACGGTTCGGCGTAATAGCGCGTTTCCTTGAAGACCTTCCCGTCGCGCAGCTCCAGGATGAGCACGAAGTCCCAATCTCGCCCGCCGCCGTAGTCCACGCTTCCCTCCACCACCCACAGCCCTTCCCTCACCAGCACGCGCCGCGGCCACCTTGGGGGGCGCAATCCGGCGTTGGACTCTGTGAAGGCCCTCATCGTGTCGCGGCCTCTGAGTCGCTCTCCGGATTGGGGCCACTCCATCGTGTACTCATCGTGGCGTATGCCGTCTTCCGCTTCGGCGCTGAGGAGGGAGTACAGCTCGGTTAGGAACTCGTGGGCCGCTCGTTCGTCCATCTGATCGAGGTCGGGTACCTGCTGCTCGTCCATCTTGGCTGCTCCTTTTGTGGGTATGGGGTTGCGTATGTGCTCTTCGGGGAGTCTTTCGATGGAGTCCGGAGAGGTACCCCAAGGGCGAGCTACCCTCGTATCACCGACTCGGCCGGCTGTGGGGTGGTTATGGGGTCTGCGTGTCGGTGCACCACCTTCCACTCACCGTCTTCGGGTCGAAAGATCATCGTCGCGCGCAGAGCGATTGAGGTAACATCTTCTCTTCCGCCAACTTTGGCCTTGGCCCGTTCTATGCGCAAGACGTAGGCAAGCTCGGGAGTTACGTACTTCTCTATGACCTCGAAGCCGATGTTCTCGCCATCTCTGAACTGAGCTGCGGCACGATCCGTAGCCGCGGCAACCTCATCCCATCCATGCGCTGGAGGTCCTAAGGGGTTAGCTAGGGTTACGTCGTCTCGATGGGATGTCAGCTTCTTCACAGGCTCGGGGTTTCCCTTGATGAGTTCCCCCTGCGCTAGGTGAAATTGCTCGATGAGTTCGTCTACGTCGTCTGCGGCGGCCATCTAGAGATCACCTCCATAGTCGCCCCTTCCCTGCGCACTCTTCAGGAATCCTACGCTATTCACCGTACTTTGCTTAGCCGCCGCATCCTACCAAGCAAGAACATGGATGCCACCAGCACCGAGGTAGCCATGGCTGCAGCCCTCGCCATTACCATCGTTGTGGATGGTTGGCCTGCTCCCTCGCCTCTCGCAGTCTCTGCTGAGCTGTACTTGGGGTAGCGAGCCTTGTATCCGAGCAGCTTGCCTACTAGGGCCAGCAGCCCAAATAGAACCCTCTGTACCAACAAAGGGGGCGAGGCGAGGTAAAGCTCGTCCTCGTACTCGCGGGATATGACGGCCCACTGCAAGGGGTTAGGCAGGCCACTGTTGGGGTTGGCCTTGCCGTCCTTTTGGAGACCGAAGAAGGTCTCCAACCACTCCTCCATCCTCAACGCCGGCCGGAACTCGATGATGAGGTGTACTTCATCCTCGTTCGGATTGCCCCAGACGTGCGGCGTGCCAGCAGGAACCACGACCGTCTCTCCAGCACCAACGTCGCGCTGTTGACCGCGCGTGCTGAAGCGAGCGGTGCCCGAGAGGATCTCGAATCGCTCCTCTATGTAGGGGTGAATGTGTTCGATGGCCACGCGCCCGCCCCCTTTCATGACGTCGTCGATTTGCAGCAGTTCGCCGTTGGTATCGCGTGCTGTCTTGAGGAAGCGTATGCGCGCTCCGGTGGGCGGGCTTTCTATGGTATCTCCTGCTTTGGCCATGATGCTCCTTCCCTTTCCTCGGATAGACATAATGCCACCCAAAGAAGGTCAGTGCATGGTGAGGAACCCCTATTCACCCGAGTGCGTGTAAGAGGGATTCTCGGAACTCTATACAGGATCCTGCATAGAACGTCGTCTCAAAGCCACAAAGCTCGCTCCTCGGCGCATCCGCGCCTGGTTAGGGATTCCTACAACTTGTGGTGCTGCATCGATCTGGGCGCTCGTGAATGCTCCTCTGCCACGGTAGAGACCGGGATCGGAGCACGCAACTCTCCTGCAATGTCTCCTGCATGACTTTGCACTCATCGGCAAGAGACTTCGACCAAGGGCCCAATACCTTACATCCATGCCTGCGGAGACGTGGCGGCCCATGCTCTGGCTATCCAATAGTGCGAGTAGCGGGAGCCCGTCACAAAGAGCGTACCGGTCGACGACAAGCTCCTCGCGAGGTCCAGGTAGAGGAGCCCTACTACTACGCTCACCTCGCTCATCCCCTCACCGACGCCGCAAACCTCACTCCGAGCACAAATTGACGCCCACCCATGTACTGCAACCGTACTGCAACCGGGCTGGTACACGCTAGTACGCAACGGACATAGTGATACCCCCAGATCATCGAAAACCGCCTAAACAAGCCAATTCCCGGACGCAGTAGGACGGGCTAGAACCTGCTCTAGCAAACTCGTAAAGAGACTAGGTAAGCGGTTCGAGTCCGCTCGTCGGCTCTCCAAAAAGTTGCAATTTGCAGGTAAAACGTGAAGAATGAAACGAGTCTCGGTGTAACGTCGAGAGCCTCTTACTGCAACCGGGACTGCAACCCTAGGAGCCCGGAGCCGCTGCTTGCCGCCCGCGAGGTCTCGGCTGTTTTGGTGAAGCGGCACCAAGAAGACGGGCAGGCGGAGGACGCCCACGAGCAAGATGTTGCCTATGGGCGAGTGCTTTTCGGATCGTAGCTACTAATCCTGCGAGGTTGGCGCGAAGGTTTTATCAGCACTTTCCGGACGTAGGCGGAGCTACACCGAGTAGGTACAATACTTCCGTAGGCCAAGCAGGAGCTCTCATGGCAAAACGTGCACCGGACAAAGGCTTTAGCAAGCGGCCCGAGATACTCGACCTTCTCGGCGCGGGCGGGATGAGCGAGAGGGAAGCCCGCGAGTTCTCGCACGAGGTCGTACGCAACCTGCGCGGCCTGAGTTACCACCACCCCGAGGATCCGGCACCCGACCCCGACGAGGTGCGCGAGCACCGCGAGGCCCACCAGCACAGCGACGGGTGAGATCTCCCCTCGTAGTATTGGACACCATGGTTATCGTGTCCGCCGTCTCCGGCGATCCCCGAGGAGCGAGTGCCCTGGCGGTCCGCGCCATCGCTACCGGTGAGGCCACACTCGCCATCAGCGACGACTACCTCAGCGAGCTGGTGCGGGTCATTGGCTACCCTGACGTAGAGGAGCGCATTGGGAGGCCGGTGCGCGCCTTCGAGACCGCTCTGGACATAGGAGCGATGGGCATCATGTACCATCCCCGTCGTCTTGACTGGCCTAGCCTGAGCGATCCCGGAGACGCCTGGGTCTTTGACCTAGCCTACGAGACGAGCGCGGATCACATCGTCACGTTCGATCAAGGTGTTCGCGATGCAGCCGAAGCGCTGGGTTTTGATGCGCTGTTTCCCGAAGACTTCTTGGACATCCTTCGCCGCCAGTACGAGCCCTGATCTCTCCTAGCTGCATCCACCCAGCGGCCAATCCTCATCGTCGATGGACTTGGCACCTATGGAAACCCGAATGCTTCCGAGCAGCCACAACCGCATCGCCTCGGGCCACTTGTCTATCGGTGTCTGAGGGCGTGTCATACCTTCAAATCTAGGAGAACCCATCCCTTGCTCACCTCCTGACGGCGGGTTGCTTAAGTGGCGGACCTGTATGAGAATTCTCTCTCTCTTCTCTCTCTCTCTCTCTCTCTCTCTCCATGAACGCGTACTCGAAGGACCTCAGGCTGAAGACGCCGCAGCAGGATGGATCGATCGCTGCGGTTACGAGGTTGAGGTGCAGTACGTATGAATACCGCTATTGGACGCTTCTACGCAATGTTACCCGAGCAACTCGGGGTAGAGATTGTCGAAGAAGAGACGCCTTATGAGGGCACGGCGACCTCGTACTCCCACCTTGTCGAACGCGTGCGAAAGATGCTCTTGGACAGTGTACTCGGAGATGTAGAGCGCCCTGGAGATCTCCCTGGTAGAAGCACCCTGCACAACGAGGTCTACGACCGTCCGTTCGCGTTCGCTCAATCCGTATGCGGACGCTCGCAGCCACGCCAATTCGTTAGGTCTCGACGGCTCGACAACGACCATCGTCTCGCCACTGCGGCCGGGTCGTGACTCGGTCCGCGCGCCGTGAAACGTCAGCCACCGGCCCGAACGCGTCTGGACCCGGACGGAAGGCACACCGTTTAGGTTCCGATCCGTCTCGGACTTTAGCGCCTTGCGCAGGGCGCCTACCACCATCCACACCGGAGCCGGGAGGCCCTCGCCCTCCAGCCATCCGGCTCCGAGGTCGGCGAGATCCCTCAGCCATCGTTCGGCGGCCTGCGTGTGTTGGACCACCCGTCCCTGGTCATCGAGGACCAGTACTCCGGGGGCGCTTTCTCCCTCGGGCTCGGCAGATGCCTGCTTGGCCAGTACCGCCGTCCTCAGACCGCTACTCAAATGCGGGACGATCCTATGCAATAATGTCACCTCGCGGGCTTCGAAATCGGGGCGGCTTCTTTCCCGGATCAGGGTGATTCCACCCCACTGCGCCTGGCCCACGCTACACACACTTAGCAACTCGTATCCCAACCCGATCGGGCTGGTTATCTCCCGGCACCTGAGGGCGCGCTCGAGCTTTCCACCGGTAACTTCGGAGAGGAGTGCTACCGGAAACCGACTCTGTACCATCCTGCGTTGCGCATCAAGATCCTCCTCGAAGTAGACGTGCTCGAGGTAGGTGCGCCCTTCTTTCTCGCCTAGCACCCCGTCGTGCATCAGATGTGTCATAAGCCCGCTCATGGGGTCGTTAGACCAGGCACAGTACGCCTCGAAAGGCACCACCCGCCCCAAGCGCCCGGCCACCTCGCGCAGCAGGGTTGGCGAGTCCAACCCGCTGTAACACAGCCGCTTCGCTTCGGCGAAGCCCCGTTCCCTAAGAAGTGCACTACTGGCTACCATATCCCCACGTCTTCCTGTGAACCCCAAGCTCACTAAACGTCACTTCAGTAGTACTAACTCAGCATTTTCACACAGACGACCGTCTTGTCGCAACACTAACAAGACTGTGGTGCTGCGAGGTCAAAACCCCAGGTTTCTGGGGTATGCGGCGAGTCCTCAGAAGACCATACTCGTAGCAGCAAAGCACATGAAGGAAAGGAGGAGGCATGATGCCGGTTACAGCCCTGAACCAGGCCTACGCGAAGCTCCCGGCGCGCGACGTCGAGCGAGCGCCTTCTACGCGGACAAGTTGGACCTGACGCCGTTAGGTGAGCACAATGGCCACCTCTCCTACGAAATCGGAGGGTCCCACTTCATAGTTTACCCGAGCAGTGGAGCCGCGTCCGGTACCCACGACCAAATCGGCTTCGTGGTCGAGGACGTCGAGTCGATGGTCGCGACGCTGCGCTCGAACGGTGTGATCTTCGAGGAGTACGAGCTGCCGGGAGCGTCAGCGACCGACGGGATCTCGGACTTCGGAGGCGTCAAGGCCGCCTGGTTCAAGGACAGCGAGGGCAATCTGCTCAGCATCGTGGAGTTTGCCGGTGGATCGCCTTTCGCGGCGCGTCCGAAAAGCGGTGTCCAGTCGAGGCGGCGTGATGGGCGACCGTAGCACGCTTGTCGGGGGCCCTCGTATGTAAGCGATCCGCAGCCGACCCGCGGCTCTGTTGTAGCGGGCTTCTCCCGCTGAGACGACGGTAAGGTCGTAGTTGTGTGTCAGGAATAGGGAAAGGAGAGAGACACTATGTTGTCCACAGAAGATCAAGCTAGGACAGGTGCCATGCTCAACGCAGAAGGAGAAGCCAAGAGCAGGACCTTCGCGCACGACCAAGGCGAAGGCGAAGCGTTGTGGTGGTTGGGGATGCTGGCCACCATGAAGACTTCCGGGGAGCAGACCGGCGGACGGTACTCTCTGGTAGAGATACTCGCTCCCGATGGCTACGGGGCAGTACTGCACATCCATCACCAAGAGGACGAAGGCTTCTACATCCTCGAAGGCGAGATGACTTTCTACGTGGGTGAGCAGACGATAAAGGCGCATCCTGGCTCGTATCTCTTTGGACCCAAGGACGTTCCTCACGCCTTCACGGTGGACTCAGGGCCAGCGAGGCTGTTGTTCGTCTTATCGCCCGCGGGCTTGGAGGGCCTCATCAGGGAAATGGGAGAGCCGGCAAGGTCCCTTGAGGTGCCGCCCCAGCCGGAGGGGCCGCCCGATGAGGCCGAGATGGAGCGTATGGCTGCCATCGCCGCCCGATACGGGGCGGAGATCCTGGGACCCCCTCCGAACCAGTAGGAAAGCTTCGCCAGCTCCAGTGAGAGTAGAGTCGTGACAGAAGGGGCAAGAAAGCAGGGTCGAGAGGTCGGTGGGGTAAGCATCCGCTCTGCTTCCTGGCTGGCTTGGCCGCTGTGTACGCTCTCTTTGTCGGTAATGTCCTCAAGAACACCGTCTTCTCCCCTTTAGGAGGGGTGTCGTGGGGCTTGTGGGTTGGCTACTTGCTTGTGGCGGTTGGTGGCTTGGGCGGTCCTACCGCAATAGGGATAGCCATCCTGCGCTATCGCCTCTACGAGATAGACACCCTAATAAACCTCACCCTCGTCTATGGCTCCCTCACAGGCATGCTAGTCGCAATCTACTTTGGTGTGGTGGCTGGGGCACAGGAGATCTTCCGAGTCCTCACCGGCCAGGCGGAAGGATCCCAACTCGCCATCGTCGTCTCGACGCTTGTGATCGCGGCCCTCTTCGCTCCTCTGAGGCTTCGGATCCAGAACTTCATAGATAGGCGCTTCTACAGACGAAAGTACGACGCTGCAAAGACTCTGGAAGCCTTCTCCGCGAGGCTGCGTGACCAGACGGACCTTGATGCGCTGAATGCCGATCTAGTTGGGGTTGTCAGGGAGACTATGCAGCCTGCTCACGTCTCCTTGTGGCTGCGGCCTGACCCACCACCAAGGAGAGCTGAAGCGCCAAAGTAATCCAATAGACGAGTTAGGCGATCGAATGGATTTACTGCAACCGTACTGCAACCGGGCTGATACGCGCTGGTACACAATGGACAAAGCGATACCGCCAGATCATCAAAAACCGCATAAATAGGCGGAAAACCGGACGCACTAGGACGGGCTAGAACGTACGGCAGCAAACTCGTAATGAGCAGGGGTAAGCGGTTCGAGTCCGCTCGTCGGCTCTCCCGATTTAGCTTAGATAAGCCGAATACTCTGCAAGGTTAATCCCCTCGGCACGACGCCGAGGGGATTCTGATACCACTCAGCGCCGCTTGAAGCCGGGCGCTTGACCTGCAGGAGTCTTCTCAGTCTGGTCCATCCGGTAACATGAAGCGGACAGCGTGAATTCGGGGCGCGAAGCGGTGGTGCCGATGGCATACGTCTGGCCAGGAAATATGTTGCTCATTCAAGGATACCCTGGGCGCGCGAGAGCAAGGTTAGTAAACAAGCGTAGGAAGGGAAATTGCCATGACCTCTATTCAAGTCCTTCTCGGCCTCGCTGTCCTCAGCACAGGACCCTTCACGGGACTTCTGATGACCGTAGTGTTCTTCTTCGAAAGGGCGCTGAAGGATCTGTCCGGCCCAGAGTTCGCCCTCGTGATGCAGCGCTTTCTGAAGATAACGCGCACCCACCCCCTGAACTACGCTATGGTGCTCATCTCTGGCCTTACGCCCGTCGCGGTGCTGGTGATGATGCGCGAAAACGCGGGGAGTCCCTCGTTCGTGCTGAGCGCGATCGGGCTACTCGCGTTCTGGTGCGCCTCGATCCTCCCCTCGAGCTTCATCGCACAGCCCCTCTACGGGGTCTTCATGAGCTGGGAGATCGATGCACTCCCGCAAGACTGGCGAGAGGCACGCGAGCGCTACTTCCACTTTAACGTGGTCCGGGGGTTAGGATCAGCGATAGCCTTCGTCTGCTTCGTGATCGCGGCCATGATCGTGCCGATGTAGCCGGGACGAGGAGACCACTATGGACATCATCACGGCCTATGTCAAGCGCCATCAGCTGGTTGCGTTCTTCGTCCTGGCCTACGCTCTGACGTGGCCCTTGATCCCCTTGGTGAGGGTGTCGCCGCTATGGGGGTTTCCGGCTCTCTTCGGCCCCGCGCTCGCGGCGGCAATCGTGGCCGCGATCACGGATGGCAGGGCTGGCCTGAGAGACCTGCTGAGCCGGTTGGTACGCTGGCGCGTCGGGGTGCGCTGGTACGCGGTCGCGCTTGGTTTGCCCATGGTACTGGCACTTACGGCTGCGGGCCTGCATTTACTGCTCGGCGCACAGACATTTGTCACTTTCGGTGAGCTGTCAGTCCTCAACTTCGTGGTTTTCGTCTTGATCGTCGGGGAGGAGCTGGGCTGGCGAGGCTATGCTCTTCCGAGGCTGCTCGCCCAACGATCGGCCCTGGCGGCCAGCCTGATCCTGGGTGTGCTGTGGGGCGCATGGCACCTACCGACGTTCTTCGTTGCAGGGGCGCCCCAGTACGGGCTACCCTTCTCCGCGTTCGTGCTGCTGACTATGGCCTACTCGGTCGTAATCGGTTGGGTATACGTCCACTCGCGAGAAAGCGTGCTCATCGCCAGTCTAATGCACGGCGCCATCAACCTCTCTCAGGGGTTCTTCCTTGGCGGGGTGGACCCCGCGAGTGAGTACTGGCTGCTGGCCGCAGTGTACGGTGTGACGGCGCTCGCCTTGGCGCTCGCCTTCGGGGTGAACCTCTCGCGCAAGCGTTACGTGGAGGCGGATCGTCCCCGGGTGCAAGACAAGGCATCGAGCGGTTGACTCGCGATGCGGACGAGCCACAGGCAGTTACTCCGCATCTGTGCCGCCTGCCCCAGTTCATGCCCAGTCCGCACCGCGTTCAGCCAAAGTCCAGGGAGGCACGCCTTTTGGCGTGCCTCCCCTCTTGACGCTCCCGTCGCAAAAACCCGTTGACTTCTGGACCCTATATGCTGTGAAACTTAACCTTGGCTAAACTTTATCTAAGGACGGGCGTCGTGAGGGTTGGAGATTCTGGGCGCGCGATCTCGCGCGGTGACTTTGTCGGGAACTTCGGCGTCGCGGGGGTCTCAGCCGGAGGATTGGGTGTTGGCGTGGGGGCCATCCTCCGGGCCGTACACGGAGTGACACGGCTCCTCCTCGGGGACCCTGCCGGGTCGAGCACCGGCGCTTTTTGCTCCAACCTGGGGCGGCGGGCGTGGGCGCGATGTGCGCAACGACGCCCCCGGTGAGCGGTAGGAGGCGAACATGAACAACGAGCGAGAGTTTCGGGCTGCCACGGCACTGTTGCTGATCGCGGCCATGTCCATCTCCGTCTATCACCGCCACAAAGCCGAACGGATCGGCGGAGCACGCGCCCCGGCCTGGCAGGAGGAAGGGTGGCCCCTCGCCGTCGCGCTCAGGGCTTCCGGGTTTGCGATGTGGCTATCCGTGCTGGCCTACGTGATCAACCCGCGCTGGATGGGCTGGTCGAGGCTGAATCTTCCGCCGTCCTTGCGCTGGGCGGGAGCGGCGACCGGGTTCGCGAGCCTGCCGCTGTTCTACAGGATCTTCGGCAGCCTCGGCGAGAACGTCACCCCGACAGCCGGCACGAGGAAAGACCACAAGCTCGTCACTACCGGCCCCTACCGCTGGGTGCGGCATCCCCTCTACTCGGCGGGAGCGGCGTTCGCCGTCGCCCTGAACCTCCTGGTGGCGAACTGGTTCACGACGGCGTCCGGCACCACGGCCCTCACGCTGCTGTTGATGCGCCTGCCGAAAGAGGAGGAGGAGCTGATCGAACGCTTCGGTGACGAGTACCGAGAGTACGCGGAACGCACTGGACGGCTGTTTCCGCGCTTCCGTTAACTCCCGATATCCGGGGCCCCGCGGACCCCCACCTACTCCTTTGAACGGCGAGGGACGTGCCTTCCACAGCACACCCCCATGAGAGCTAACCCGTAAGGAGATTAGGTCAGCGGTTCGAGTCCGCTCGTCGGCTCTCTTTTTTACCTGCAAAACCCGTAAAAACGTAAAGTCCCCGATGTTCGTGTCGGGGGCTTTGTCAGCAGTACGTCAGCAGTAGACTATCCCAAAGCCTCGTCCTTTGCCTTGGCGTGATACAAGTGGTTGCAGGGTACAGCGGTTGGCGTAGGCGAATCCTCTAGCATTGACTGTCTGACCGATGTGCCCGAGTCTGGGTGGGTGCGGCGCTGTCGTTCGCCCGAGTGCCGAGACGCTGATTACTGCGAACATCCGCTTTACGCAGTTCTGAGGAGTTCGCATAAATCGGGTTCTCAGAGGACCGCATAGACCCAGCGGGACCATTCGGCCTATAGCGCAACCCCTGGGACGGGGTTACGATGCCTTCGTTATTGGCTGACGCGCGGGGCGGGGTGTTCATCCTCCCCTTGCCCTGCCCCGCAGAGAAGGGGAGTGGCATGACGAGAAAACGGACCCTCCATCTAGCGGCGCTGCCAGGGACCCTGGCGGCGGCCGTGTTGGTGGCTTGTGCGGTGGCGTCGTTGGCGGTGTCGGGGGAGGCGGACGCGGCCTTTCCAGGCAAAAACGGCAGGATAGCCTATAACAGCGGCGGCGTGATCTACACCATCGACCCTGATGGGAGCGCCAAGACCAAAGTCACAAACACCCGTGTGAGCGGCTACCCTATCGACTACTCACCCTCAGGCAAGACGATCACCTATACGTCCTACGAGGGCTTCAACGACGGAAAAGACACCGGTCCCCAAAAAGACGCCGAGATCTACACGGTCAACGTCGGTGGGGGTGGTAGGACCAATGTAACCAACAACAATAGGGGCGATGAAGCCGCTTCCTACTCGCCCGAGGGCAAGAGGATCGCCTATACGCACTGGGACGGACACGACTTAGAGATCTACACGATCAACACCGACGGAACGGGTGAGTTGCGAGTCACCGATAACCGCACGAACGAGTTTACTCCTTCTTACTCGCCCGACGGCAAGAAGATCCTCTTCTCGGGTGAAGACAGAAAGTTTCTCAGAAGCGACGCGGTCGAGATCTACACGATCGGCATCCACGGAAAGAATAGGGTCCAACTTACCGAGAACGCCACCAACGACTACTTCCCTGACTACTCGCCCGACGGCAGGAGGATCGCCTACTCGGGCTCCGGCGAAAAGGGCACGAACATCTACACGATTAGCGCCCGCGGAGGAGATAAGATCAAACTCACGGAGGGCAACGATCCTGACTACTCGCCCGACGGTAAGAAGATCGTCTACTACACAGGCAATGGCCCAGATGGGCGGATCTATACGATCAACGTGGGCGGTGGGGGTAAGTCTGGAGTCACGGAGGGCTCCGACCCTTCCTGGGGGATCCGCCCGTAGCGGCTTCTCCTCCGGACAAAGCCAGCGGCCCCGAGGTCTAGGAGGGGGTCTGGGGCTCTTAGCAGCCCCGGCCCTTCTTTTTACCTTTAGTCACCCGAGTGCGTGGAAAGTCGACAGCCTGTTGAAAAAGTCGCTATTGGACCAGTCGGTAGTCCTATACCGCATCCGAACACCTAGACAACAAGGCCAAAACACTGCAATGGCGGGTTTCTGAGCCCTTGAAGGAGACCCGGAGGAGGCGTAGAGGGGTTTTTCAACAGGCTGGTCGAATTCTGCGAACTTCGCATAAAACTGAGTTCTGAGAAGTTGCGCCAGGCACTGTAACCCCTCATACTTACCTTCGTTGATCAACGCAAGTCGGGGCTAGTCCCCTAGTCCCGCCCTTTTGGGGAAAGGGGGCACGGGTGAGCCAACAAACTACCAACTGCTATTTCGACGAGTTGGCCAAGGGGCTTGCAACAGGCACCCTCTCAAGGGGCAAGGCGCTCCGGCTGATGGGCGTCGCCCTCGTTGGTGGTGCGTTGGCCTCCATCCCTGGGATAGCCTGGGCGGACGGTTGCAGGCGTTTGGGCAGGGAATGTAGTAGGGACTCCCAGTGCTGCTCGAGCAACTGCATCAGGCGAGGAGACGACAAGGTTTGCGGCTGTCGCGCAGGCCAGACCCTCTGCAAGAAGCCCCGTGGAGAGGGCAGGTGCGTAAACCTGCAGGCAAACGAGCGCCACTGCGGCAGCTGCTTCAACCGCTGCGCAGAGGGGCAAGAGTGCGTGGATGGCACCTGCGCTGCTGCATGTATATCCGACGGCGCTGGTCCCTGCGAGGAGACCAGCGATCAGTGCTGTAGCAGCAACTGTGACGGCAGCGGCTTCTGTCTACCCCCTACCGGTCCAAACCTAGTAGATTGCTTCTGTTTAAATGGCACACGAGTCAGCAGCTGCACGTCGTTACAGTGCTCCGATGAGGACGCAATCGTTTCATTCGTCTGTAATCCCTTGTGTGCAAGTAAAGGAAGCATCACAGGCGACGTACTGTGTGGACCCAACGCTTGTCCGGCGTGAGACGCCAGCGTAAGGGCAAGTCGTAAGAAGCGAACCCCGGCCCCGACAGGCAGCACTCGGAGGGCATGGTCGAATGGCCACGGCCCTCCTTCTAGCCCTTATTCACTCTAGTTCGCGTAATATGGATTCTTGGAAATCTGCATACAGCGTCGTGCATATAACGCAGCCGCAGAGCCCAAAGGCACGATCCTCAACGCAGCCACACTTGGTGATCGACTCCTACATCTTGTGGTGTTGGATCGATATACGCGATCGTGAATGCTTCACCGCCACGGTAGCCTTGGATCGGATCACAGACGTTTCCTGCGAAGCTTTGCACCCGCTGGTAAGCGATGTCGCTACCCTAGGGCCTCGTCCATGCCGTCGGCGGTGTTGCGTATAATTCCTCGGCGCTCCGGGCACAATACGCGCATGACCGCGGCGAATCGGGCGTTGCGACGCGGTTGATAGGGCGAAAAATCAACGCAAGGAGAATGCTCAGCTATGCGCCTTCCACGGGTCATCTCCCCACAAATGCACCGTCGGATCGACCTTGTCGCCTTGCCGAGCGTGATCGCCTCGGTCGTGTGGATGTCGCGCCGAAATACCCGGGTCGCCGCGCTCATGAGCATGATCGTGGCGGGGGAGGGCGCCGCGCTTCTGACCACCGACTACCCGCCCGGTTTTCTGCGCTGGATGAGCTTCCGCGACCACATATGGGCAGCTACCCTGTACGGGATCCTTGCCGCGTCGCTCGCGCTACTGGTGCCTGGTATCCCGTTGCGGGATCGGCGTGTCCTGCTCGCGCTTGCTTCGATGCCGATCGTTCTGAGCGCGCTGAGCGACACACGGGAACAGTAGCGCCGTTTATGATGGCGCGCCGACCCATGACGGGCCGGATAGGCTGCGGCACGTAAGTGCGGTAGAACTCATTTCAGCCCAACTTACATCAACCGTACTGCAACCCACTTGGCTACACGGCAGCGATCACGCTGTACTGATTCTCTTGCTCACACCCTCGCCAAAAATCCGCCTCCGGTTTCTTGGCACAAGCATACATCGCTTGAACTTGTTAGGAGTTTGTCTGGAGGAAAGGCTCCCGGTGATCTGGGCTTGAAGAAATCTAAAGAGTAGTATTGAGATTCATTGCTCTCTGCTGTAACTGGGAGCCAGTTACTGTAACAGGGAAGTGTTCTAGGTTCCCGTAACGCATTTCGTAACGTCTAGGACGGGCACGGCGTCTTGGCCGCCGCTACCGTCTAGGGAGAGGGTCAGAAGGCGGCCCGGTACACGATGGTCACCTCGATGGCGAGGTCCGGGGGAGTTCGAGAGGACGTGGGAGCGGTCCATGATCGTCGAAGGCGAGGCGCTCCCCAGGTTTTCGTGTACGCAACCTCAGCCCGAGATATATTAGTAGCCGTAGCGGTTCAGTAGTTCTCAATTTAGTAGGTAGTCAACCTGGCTATGCGGCTGGAGAATGAAGTAGGATCCTGGTGATGGGAGCCGACGATCCTACTTGGGGCATCGCAGCCGAGCGTTGGGAGGAGCTACGAAAGTTCCTGGCCACACACCAACCAAAGCACATCACCGTAAAAGGGGTGATCCCGCTCGGATGGCTGCAGGCGCATAGGGAGCGCACGCTCGCGCGGGCCTTCTCCGGTGTGCCCAGCGTGCCACCGGAGGACCAGATATTCTGGCGCGACTACCAGCACGAGCTCGTGTCGCGCCTCTCGAAAGAGGACCTATGCGGTATGGGCCGACTCGGGATCGACCTGGTTGAGAGCTTCCGGTTCGCGCCGGACGAACTCGCCTCTTGGGCAGGACGGGTACTGATTCTGGAGTCAGACGAGGACATCGTTACGCCGAAGCAGCGCGCCGAGCTCAGGCGGCGCTACCCGAAGGCCCGGGTGCTTACGTTCCACGGGGCCGGACACACTCCCTGGATGAGCCACAAGGAAGAGTACTTTGCCGTCATCAACGAATTCCTCGACCAAGAGTAAGGGGTTTGGGACATGACCTACACAGCATGGTTCGATGTGATACGCAAAGATGACATCGCGCTAGCAGGTGGCAAGGGTGCCAACCTTGGCGAATTGAGCCATGCGGGGCTTCCCGTACCACCTGGCTTCGTCGTAACCACCACAGCCTACGACGCCTTCGTCGAAGCAAACGGTATCGGAGACGCGATCGTCGGGCGCGCCTTGGTGACTCGGGCGGACGACCCGGCCGGGTTCGAAGAGGTGGCGGAGGGGATCAGCGCACTTTTCTCGGGCGGCAAGGTTCCCGAGGCTATGGCGGATGAGATACGCGCCGCCTACCGAGAGTTGAGCGAAGACGGAGAGATGCCTGTTGCTGTCCGGTCTTCGGCCACCGCAGAAGACCTGCCCGGGATGAGCTTCGCTGGCCAGCAGGAGACCTACTTGAACGTTCGCGGAGCGGAGGCGCTACTCGATAGGGTCAAGAACTGCTGGGCTTCTCTGTGGACGGCGCGAGCGATGGCTTATCGGGCACGCCAAGGCGTAGATCCGGCAACCGTGAGCCTTGCGGCGGTGGTCCAGAAGATGGTCGAGTCAGAGGCCGCTGGTGTGATGTTCACCGCCAACCCCGCGAATGGCCGCCGGGATCAGGCGACGATAAGCGCCGCGTGGGGCCTGGGGGAATCGGTGGTAAGCGGCTCAGTGACGCCGGATTCTATCGTCGTGGAGAAGGGGAGCGGGCGTGTGCTTTCGCGCGAGACCGCCAGCAAAGAGGTCATGACCGTCTATACCGAGGGTGGCACCGCGGAGAGGCCTGTGCCGGAGGCGCTGCACAGGCAGCCGGTTCTCGACGACGAGGCCGTGGCGACACTGACCCGCTACGGGGCAACGATCGAGGAGCTGTACGAAACCCCGCAGGATATCGAGTGGGCGCTGGGCGATGGCGAGTTCTTCGTAGTGCAGGCTCGCCCCATCACGGCGCTGCCGGAGCCGATGGCCGATCCTCCCACGAACTGGAGCGTACCAGACCCGAAAGGCCTCTACGTTCGCGCCAGCATCGTCGAGCAAATGCCAGACCCGCTCTCGCCGCTGTTCGCCGATCTTGCCTACGGATCGGTCACGCGGTCCCTGCGAACGCTCATGAACGAGCTCCTCGGTTCCGACACTCTCAGAGAGGGCGAGCTCGCATTTCCCACGATCAACGGCTACGCCTACTATTACTACAAGATGGCGGCCATCCTGAGGATCAGCGTCAAGGCTCTCGCGGTCCTTCCGTCCCTGTACGGAAGTGGAAAGGCAAGCGGCGTAAAACGCTGGCGCGAGTACTCTCACCCCCGCTACGCGACGATTGTGAAAGTGTGGGAAGCCAAGCCGCCAGAAGACTTGTCGGCAGTCGGACTCCTCGCAGGCGTACGGGAGCTACTGGACGCAGGGACGGAGTATTACACTTCGGTGCAGACCATCATCCCGATCGCGGCTACCAGCGAGATGTTGTTCACCGGCTTTTACGATCGGCTAATCAGCCGAGAGGGAGATCCTCCGGGACAGACCTTCCTTCTGGGTTTCGACAGCACGCCCATCCGGGCGGAGAAATCACTCTACGACCTGGCGATGTGGTGCGGCGACCATCCCAAGCTCGCCGCGGCGCTCCTGGATACACCGTCGGAGAGGACGCTGGAACTGCTGCGTATGGAAGAACCACCCGCCGGTATGGGCGAAAGGGTGTGGGACGATTGGCGGTTGCGCTTCCAGGCTCACCTAGACAGCTACGGGTACGCCGTCTACATCCTCGACTTCGTGAACCCCGTGCCGGCCGACGACCCCGCGCCCCTCTTCGACACGCTAAAGTTCTACCTTCGGGGCCAAGGACAGAACCCCCACGAGCGCCAGCGAAGGATGGTCAGGCGCCGCGAGGAAGCCACGAAGGCTGTGCTGAAGCGGCTGGATCCTGCGCGAGGAAGGCTGATTGGTAGGCTACTCAGGTGGGCGCAGGATGCGGCTCCAGTGCGCGAGGACGCCCTCGCCGATACGGGTCTGGCTTGGCCCGTTTTGCGCCGGATGCTCCTCGAGCTGGGCCGCCGCCTGGTAGAGGTCGGAGCCGTGGAAAAATCCGCAGACGTGTTCTGGCTGCGCCAGCAGGAGCTAGAGGACATTACCGCGTCCCTGGACGCGGGTGAGACGCAACTCGCAAGCCTGGCTGAGTCCGTCGAGCAGCGCAAGATGCTCTGGCGGGGGCAGAGACGGGTCACGCCCCCGCAGCTACTCCCCAAAGCCTCTTGGTTCAAGGTCCTTGAAGGTCTTATGCCGGCGGCATCCGAGGACCAGACTGGTGACACCATCAAGGGCATAGCCGCTAGCGGAGGTCAGGTTACGGCCGCCGCCCGCGTGCTCGGCGGCCCAAGTGACTTCGGCCAGATGCGACCAGGGGAGGTGCTCGTGGCGGCCATCACTACCCCGGCATGGACGTCGCTCTTCGCCATGGCTTCCGCGGTAGTCACCGATGTCGGCGGGCCTTTGAGCCACAGCTCCATCGTGGCGCGAGAGTACGGCATCCCGGCCGTGCTCGGGACCGGGGTTGCGACCCGCCGCATCTGTAGCGAACAGAACATCCGCGTTGACGGGGATGCGGGGACCGTCATGCTCCTGGACAGGATGGGTCGCGACGACGGGGGCCGTCCGGCTGAAGTCGCGTCCGAGCCGGCCGCTTCCTCAAAGGCGGGAAAGTTGGCGCTCGCGGCCCTCGCCGGGGTGGTCCTCATCGGGGCTTTCGCGCGTTGGAGAAGGCGTAAACGAACCTAGACGACGTAGCTCCAAGAACGGGCAGTAGTGGGCACAGGAAGCTAGGAGTGTGCTAGGTTTGCTTCCAAACCTCCCATGTTAGCAACGGCGGCTGCCAGCTTATTAAAGGCTTGTGAAACAGCTTCGTTGCTGAGATGAGGTGGTCGATCCTCAACTGGATCCCCAAAGTCGCCCCCGACGTGCTGTTCTTGGCGGCCGGTCTGATAGTGTTGGCTGCGCTGGCATCGGTTGAAAAGTACAAGAACCGGGAACTCCTCTCCCGTGCCTCGTTGGCACGGGATAGGATTCAGCTGTTGGAACTTACCCGTGCCTGCTGAAACACAGGGTGCTTAGTGCACCTTTACCACGCCGCCGCACTCGTAATGAGCAGGGGTAAGCGGTTCGAGTCCGCTCGTCGGCTCTATATTTTTGCCTGCAAAAGCCGCAATAAGATTGAAGCGCCAATTGGATGATCGCGGACTTGGCAGCAGTAGCTAACCGGTCCTTCCTGTTTGCGGGCGAGTCTCGTCAGCGGGTATCCGTAGCTACCTGAGCGAGATCGTCGAGTTGCTTTATGGTTTCGCTTTCGGGTAGGGTCGGCAGGCCAAGCAAGACGCGCTCCACGCCCAGCTGCGCGTATGCTTTCAGGTCTTCGAGCTTGCTGGATGCGTTGAACACGCTTACCGGCACGTCTCTCCCAGTAACCTCTCGCAGCTCACCCATCATGGGTTCGAGCTTATCTGGCGGAAGCCCGTTTGCCAGCCAGGCATCGCCGAACTGGGCGATCCTCTCGAAGGCCCTGCTTCCGCCCCCGACGTAGATCGGCGGGTACGGCTTCTGTACAGGTTTGGGCCAGATTCCGATAGGGTCGAAGTCTACGTACCGGCCATGGAATTCCGGCTCGTCTTTGGTCCAGATCTCTATCATCGCCCGGAGGCGATCGTCCATCAGCTTGCCGCGGGTGCGAGGGTCGGTGCCGTGGTTCTCCATTTCCTCGCGGTTCCAGCCCACACCGATGCCGAAGATTACCTGTCCCCCGGAGACGAGATCCAGGCTCGCGACTTCCTTGGCCGTAATGATCGGATCTCGCTCGATTACCAAGGCTACCCCTGTGCCGAGGAGCAGGCGTTCGGTTGCTGCGGCAGCGGCGGTGAGGGTGATGAAGGGGTCCAAAGTCCGGTAATACCTGCGTGGCAGCTCTCCGCCGCGGGGCCAAGGTGACTTACGGCTGAGGGGGATGTGGGTGTGCTCGGCGATAAACAAAGAGTCGAAGCCACGCTCCTCGATCGCTCTGGCCACGGTTCCTGGCGCGATTCCTTCGTCGGTAACGAACGTTGAAATACCGAATCTCATCTCTTCATTGAACCACACATAGCAGTTAGGACAGATGCACGCATACCTAATCGACTTTGGGACCTCCTAGGCGCAAGACCATAGAATCTGAGCCGATGAAGATCTTCGAAGGAAGGTGACCGGAGGGGATCCACTTGATTGGCATTCTAAGGACAGGCTATGAGAATGTTCTCTCTTCAGCAGTCTACGATCTGTCAGCGCTTGCGGCCAGTCTCTACGCCCTGCCAGCCACGGTAGCCGTTGTCGCTGCCCTCACGATGGGGCTTGCAGGACGGGTGATTCGGTACTGAAGCCGGATTGAGATCGCTCATCGGTGCTTCTTTGACTCGGTGTGCGGGTAAGATGCGCAAGTATGGTCTGGTTTGAGAATGAGGCGGGAGCTTGCCCTTGAGGGATTTACGTCCACGCGGATGTAAATGGAGGCTGTCGGATAAGTGAAACAAGGACCACGATAGTGCGTGCCCCCAGTGAGTCCTCCGGAGGGCCGCGGCTCCTGCAACTGGCGGCATTCTTCAGCAGCTTCGACCGCTTCGCCATTGCGCCAATGCTCTTGACCATTGCTGCCTCCCTCGGAGCGTCACTAACCGAAGTTGCGGCGACGGCCAGCCTCTACTACCTGCTCTACGGCTTGATGCAGCCCGTATGGGGGATGCTCTCGGACAGGCTCGGGCGGGTGCGGGTGATGCGCTTGACGCTCTTCGGGGCCGCGGTTGCAGGGGTCCTCTCGTCGCTGGCCCCGAACCTGAGCGTGCTGATCATCGCACGGGCGCTCGCGGGGGGGCTCTTCGCGGCAGTGATACCAGCCTCACTAGTTTACATCGGCGACACGGTCGGTATGGGCACACGGCAGAAGGCGCTTGCCGATCTGATGGCCGCCTCGGCCGTGGGTACGGCCCTGGCGACGGTATTCGGGGGGCTTGCTGCATACCTCGACGGCTGGAGGGTCGCCTTTGCAGCTCCTGCCCTCGCTGGTGTTGCGCTCGCCGTCTTGCTTGCCCGATTGCCGGAGCCGAAGGCCTTCTCCGAGCAGAAGCGAGAGGGACCACTTGTCCAGGCCGGCCGTGTCCTCGTTCAGCCTTGGGCCTTGATAGTGGTAGGGATTGCACTGGTAGAAGGGGCGGTGATACTGGGATTTCTCACCTTCCTCGCCCCTTCTCTCGAGAGTGCCGGCTTCAGCCCCGCGGTTGCCGGGCTCGCAGTCGGACTCTACGGGCTTGCGGTGCTAGGCTGGACCCGGGCCGTCAAGCTCGTCGCTAATCGCCTTGGGGCGAGTTCGCTGATACTTATCGGTGCCGGCATGCTGTCGCTGGGGTACGCCTCGGGTGCCGTGGGACAGTCGCTCGCCAGCGTGAGTGTCGCAGCGATACTCGTCGGCGGGGGGTTCGCCTTCATGCACTCCACTCTCCAGACCTGGGCCACCGAGGTAGTTCCGGAGGCGCGAGCTACCGTGATCTCGCTCTTCGCCGCTGCACTATTTGCCGGGAGTGGGGTAGCCACCATGGCCGCGGCGCCGCTTGCGGAGGCGGGTTCCTTCGATCTGCTCTTCGCGCTGGCCGCCCTGGTGGCCGTTCCGTTGGGACTCGTCGCGGGCCTGGCACGCCACAGATATTCCGGTAATCGGCGGTAGATCTAGCATAATTTGACGAGCAGAAAGCGGCGACACGTAACCCGTGGATTCTCGACACGATTTGACCCTGCTTCGACCCTAGCCCGGCCGCATCCCAGTGCAATACCGAGCAATCGAAGGAACAAAAGACCGCCTACTTATGCGAGATTCGCAATCCCGTGCAACGCTCAGCAATCACTGACCGCACACTCGTAAAGAGATTAGGTCAGCGGTTCGAGTCCGCTCGTCGGCTCTCCAAAAAGTGCTGTTTTGCAAGTAAAACGTTAGGTGCGGCAGAGCAGCCGAGCCTCGCTTTACCGCAACCGTACTGCAACCCGTCAGCCGATGGCCTGCTCGAGGCCGCCCACGATACCGGCGCGGAGTTGCAGGCCTTCGTAGCGCGACACGTCGGGTTGAAAAAAGACGGCACCACCCTCCAGGTACCGGACTTTGTGGACGGGACTGTGTGGGAAATCGTATCGCGTATCCAGACCGGTCGGATCAGAAGTTACGGGATGTTCTCTCCGGTTTCCTTGATGATCTCTTGCATCAGCTGCGTATTGCCGGCAGTGAGGCCTCCGTCAACCGGAAGTGCGGCGCCCGAGATCCAAGCGGCATCGCTCGAGGCGAGGAATAGGGCGGCTCCGGCTACGTCCTCCGGGTCGCCGATGCAGCCTAGCGGATACCACTTGGCGACACGCTCGAAGACTTCGGGATCCTTCTGCTGCCGTTGTTCCCAGGCCGGCGTCCGTAGCGTACCGGGAACGATGGCGTTTACCCGCACACCGTAGGGGCCGTAGCGTACCGCCAGACTCTTTGTCAGGCTGAGGATTCCGGCCTTGGCCGCGCTGTAGGCCTCGTTGCCAAAGTAGGCCAGAGCATTCACCGAGCTTATGTTGAGGATGACCCCCGACGCGTTCTGCACCATACTCGCAAGCACGGCTTGCGAGCAGAGGAACGAGCCCTTCAACGTAACTGCTACGTCGTCCCATGTCTCCTCGCTCACATCGAAGAAGTCTGCGTCCGTCGCCTTCGCTGCGTTGTTGACGAGTATATCCACCGGTCCATACGCTTCCCGAGCCGCCCCGACCATAGCCTCGACATCGGCTGCATTGGTCACGTCCGTCGTCTGCGCCAAAGACTTGCCGCCCGCTGCGGAAATCTCATCGCCCACCGCGCTCGCGTGCTGCCCGACCATGTCCGCGACGACGACGGCGGCTCCCTCAGCAGCAAAGCGGTGTGCCAGAATCCGCCCGAGTCCTGAGCCGCTACCCGTTATGATGGTCACACGATCTTGGAATCGCATAATCACCCCTACGCTTGTGGCTGACGTTGTCATAGATCCGGGATGTTGGGTGCCGCCGCGCTCGCCCGAGACGACGACGAAGAGTACGTGCTGGGCGTCTCCGCAACCCGCTAGGCGCCGTTGCGCGGAAGGCCTGCCGGGAGGAGATGAGACGATGGGCGAGCAAGACGTGGCCAGGAAACCCTTAGACATCGTGGTTTGCGGCTCGTCGGGTAGGATTCATCCCACAGCCACCACATCGCTGCCGAGTTCTCTGGTTGCCTTCTGAGCGTAAACGAAGGTAAGATTCGTAGAGTTGGGTAAAGGACTCCATGACGCGGGTTGGAGGAGGAGAAAGATGAGCGAGAGAGCGCCACATCGTTCCGACACAGGTGCTGCTAGCGGTCATTCCCATACGACGAGGGAAAACATGCTAATCGTGCTGGCGGCTGCGATGATAGGTCTTATCTACGGCTATGACCTGGGCTCCATCGCAACCGCGATCCTCTTTTTGACGGACGACTTCCAGCTCACCGCATTTCAGATCTCCGTGGTGACCACCGCGGTGGTGGTCGGGCAGCTGATCGGCGCCTTCTTCGCCGGTCGTATAACCAACAGGTTCGGACGCAAGAACACTATGATCCTCGTGGCTCTCGGCTACGCCGCCTTCACTGGTCTCCAAGGCCTAGCTCCCAACGAGTGGTTCCTGACAGGCGTAAGGTTTCTCCTCGGGTTCATCATCGGCGTCTCTATCGTGACCGCTCCGGCGTACATCGCGGAGTCGGCCCCGAAGAGCGTCCGGGGTTCCATGCTGGTCACCTTCCAGATAGCTACCGTCTCGGGCATATGCATAGCTTACTTCGTCGGCCTGGCGCTATCCGGCACCGAGAGTTGGCGGCTGATCCTCTCGCTCGCGGCGATCCCGGCCCTGATCGTGCTCTTCCTGGTCCTACGCCTGCCGGACACGGCTCGCGGGCTCATGATGATGGGCCGGCGGGCCGAGGCAGTGGAGGTACTGCGGCGTGTCGATCCCGACGTAGATCCTGAGGAGGAAGCCGACATAATCGAGAGGGATCTGAGCTACGAAGAGCAGGGCACCTTCTCCGAGCTCTTCCGCGGGCGCTTTAGGAGGGCCGGCATCTTCGTTGTGGGCCTGGGCTTCCTGGTGCAGATCACCGGGATCAACGCAATCGTCTACTACAGTCCGACGATTGTCCAGCAGGTAGGCGTCGAGAGCTCGAGCGGCGCGATACTCGTGACGGCCATCATCCAATTGTTCGCCGTCGCGGCAGTTGTAGGGTCTTTCTTCCTGGTCGACAGGCTGGGGCGCAGACCAATACTGCTGGGAGGGATCACCACTATGGGCATCGCTAGCGTCGTGCTCGTCGTCGCTTTCGCTACGGGCCCCTCGCCCGTGCTGGCCATCCTCGGCATCCTGCTCTTCACCATGGCTTTCAACTTTGGTTACGGCGCCCTCGTGTGGGCCTACGCTTCCGAAAGCTTCCCCGCTCGGCTGCGTACGCAGGGTGGTTCGGCCATGCTGACCTCGGACCTGGCAGCAAACATCATCATCGGTATCGTGTTCCTCAACGCGCTCGGCGCGTTGGGCGGAGCGTGGACCTTCGCCATCTTCGCTACACTGTCCGCGCTCGCGTTCGCATTCGTGTACGTTCTGGCCCCGGAAACGAAGGGTCGCCAGCTCGAGGACATCCGCGGCTACTGGTACAACGGTGGCCGCTGGCCGGAGGAGGGAGAGGAGGCTTCCGTGAGTGCCACGAGGCCGGAACGCGCGTAGCGGGCATAGAGAAGTCGACGAGGGCTACCAGAGCTACGATGCCAGCGAAGGGAGATTCTCTCTGACTGGTCCTTATGCCCTCGTTGGTAATGTTCTGGCACCTGTACCGTTAGGTCGGACAGCAGTGGTGATCGAGGGTGGCAAGATCCGCGATGTCATGCGATCGCCGTGGTCCGCAGAGCTACCGTCCGAGCGTCGCGAGGTGTCGGGGTTTATCTGTCCTCGCCCGGCGCGGCAATACTCGGCGCCCACATAAAAGGACCCTTCTTGGCGCTTGCACGCAAGTGCGCTCACGATTCTGCCAATCTGCAGCCGGTGGACCTGGAAAACGCCGCTCGCTTCTACCTCGGCATTACCGGCGAAGAATTCATCGAACGGTGGGACAGCGGGTATTACGATGAGGAGCCCGACCACCCCGATGTCGTGGACGTGGCTATGCTTCTGCCTTTCGCACGCTAGCGAGCCGTAAACAACTTCCTCGGTCCACTACAATGCGTCATCTCGTGCGTCACCAGGGCCAAGCTCAACGTCAAGGGTGGCTACTATCCCACCACCGACGAGCCTCATGCATTGGTACTCGGAGACGGGGTACCGCAGAAGCTGCCCGGCGAGACGGACCTCTCCCTGGTCCTCAAGCAGTTCTACTACGTGATCCGGGTAGAGGATCCCGACAGGGGCCCCTGGAAAGTTAGCACCGCCGAATACACCTACAACCTCCGCGATACCGACAATCGGGTAGTCCTAGCCTTCCAACAAAAATGGTACATCTAGGGGATGTACCAAAGCGCACAAGTTTGGTAAGGTCTGCTTGTATTGAGCGGGTAGAGGTTTGAAATCACGTCCCGCAGACGAAGGTGCGGCACTACTACTAGTAGGGGCCGTGAGGAGCCGGTGGTGCAACCGGCTGCCGTGCACACAAGCGGTAGTCAGTTCTCCCTTTAAGGCTGATGTAAGGAGGGACAGGATGTGAGAGGGCGCTCTCAGCACCAGCAGCACCCCAGCCCTACAGTCAGCCCCACCAATAGAGAGTCTGGGGCCATACGCATCAAGTTGCTCGCTGGATTTCGCGTGTGGGTTGGCTCTCGAGTAATCGAAGAGGATCAGTTGCGCTTGAGGAAGGCCAAGAGCCTTATCAAGCTGCTCGCCTTATCTCCCGGACACCGCCTCCACCGCGAACAGGCGATGGACCTGCTATGGCCGGAGCTAGACTCGAAGGCTGCCTTGAACAACCTCCACCACGCGCTACACATCGCCCGCCGCACCCTGGAACCCTCAGCCGGCGCCGCTTCTGGCTACCTGCACCTTCGGGGCGAGAGTCTGGCCTTGTCCGTGGCTGGACCCGTGTGGGTCGACGTAGAAGCCTTCGAGGAAGCGGCGACCACGGCCCGTCACGCCATGGAGCCCGCAGCCTACAGGGCGGCCATAGACCTTTACTCGGGCGAGCTCTTGCCCCAGGACCGCTACGAAGCATGGGCGGAGGAGCGGCGGGCACAGCTTCGAGGGGTGTACATCTCGCTGCTTCTGGAGCTGGCCAGAGTGTACGAGGAGCGCAAGGAGTTCGGGGAGGCCATCGAAGCGTTGGGGAGAGTGGTTGCCGAAGATCCAACGCACGAGGATGCACACGCGGCGCTCATACGACTGTATGCCCTCTTGGGAAGGCGAAGGGAGGCCTTGAGGCAGTACGAGCGGCTTAGGGAAGTCCTCTTCACGGAGTTTGGGGCCGAACCCGAGGCGGCGACCGTACGCCTGCACGAGGAGATCTGGGCGGGCACCTTCCCACCATCCCATTCGCCGCTGGTCGCAGACTCCTCATCGGAAGAACTCCCTGCAGCGGGGGACGATGGTAAGCATAACCTGCCCCTGGCGCGCACCAGCTTTATCGGGCGCGAGCGCGAGACGCTTGAGGTCAAGCGGCTCTTGGCCATGACCCGGCTCTTACGCTCACGGGGGTGGGTGGCTCGGGCAAGACGCGCCTGGCGCTCAAGGTGGCGTCGGACTTGGCGGGGGCCTACCCGGATGGGGCATGGCTGGTAGAGCTGGCATCGCTCTCTGACCCCGCGCTGGTTCCGCAGGCGGTGGCCAAGGCCTTGGGGGTGCGCGAGCAGCCCGGGCGCCCGCTTACCGAGACGCTCAAGGACGCCTTGCGAGCCAGGAAGATGCTCTTGGTGGTGGACAACTGCGAGCACCTCATAGAGGCGGTGGTCCGCCTGGTTGATGCCCTCCTCGATTCCTGCCCGGGCTTGCGAGTTCTCGCGACCAGCCGGGAGACGCTCAGCGCCGCAGGCGAGGTTGCCTGGGTGGTGCCGTCGCTTACGGTGCCCGACCCCCAGCGACCGTCAACGCCCCAAGAGCTGGAAGCTTACGAGTCGGTGAGGCTGTTCGTAGAACGGGCCGGCCAGCGCGATCCCTCCTTCCAGTTGACTCCCCGCAACGCAACGGCGGTGGCGCAGGTATGCCGGCGGTTGGAGGGCATCCCTTTGGCCATAGAGCTTGCAGCGGCGCGGATAGGGGTGCTCCCGGTGGAGCGAATCGCCGAAAGGCTCGACGACTCCTTGAGATTCCTTACCTCAGGCGGGCGGACGGCCCTGCCTCGCCAAAGGACGCTCAGGGCGACGCTGGAATGGAGCCACGAGTTGCTCGGTGAGCCCGAGCGGAAGCTGTTTAGACGGCTTTCGGTATTCGCGGGTGGCTTGACGTTGGAGGCCGCGGAGGCGGTGGGGGCGGGTAACGGCATTGGGCAACACGACGTCCTGGACCTATTGTCCAAGCTGGTGGACAAGTCGTTGGTGGTGGCAGAGGCTTCGCCGGGAGAGGAAGGGGCTTTGCGCTACAGGATGCTGGAGACCCTCAGGCAGTACGGCCAGGAGCGACTGGAGGAGAGCGGGCAGGCGCAGGGGGTCAGGAGGCGCCACGCAGAATACTACCTGGCGCTTGCAGAAGGGGCGGATGCGCAAGGGGCAGAGCGCGAATTGAACGCAGCGCGGCCGGTGGCGTGGCTCAAGCGGATGGAGAGCGAACACGCCAACCTCAGGGCAGCTCTCAATTGGTCGATTGACGAGCCCGACGGCAGAGATACTGCGAAGCTGGGGTTGCGACTTGCGGTGGCGCTCTGGTGGTTCTGGCACACGCGCGACTACCTGACCGAGGGGCGAAGGTACCTGCAGAGGGCCGGCTCCAGGATGAGCACCCCCACCTTGACTCGCTTGAGGGCGCGGGCGTTAGACGGCGCCGCCTGGTTGGCGCTCTATCAGGGGGATCAGGTGGCGTCGAAAGTCCTAATAGAGGATGCGCTGGCCCTCTACCGGCAGCTTCAGGACGAGGAGGGTATAGCATCCGGACTCACCGACCTCGGTCTTGTCGCGGTGCTGGGAGAGTGGGACGACATATCCTTGCCGGGGGTTCTCGAGGAGCTAGGGGAGCTCAAACCGCGGCTAAAGAACCGGAACACGCTCGCCTACCTGCTCATGCTCGAGGGCATGATAGCGATGAGCCGGAGCGATCTGGAGCACTCCGTAACACTGCACGAGCAGAGCCTCCAGCTGTTTCGCGAGATACAAAATACGCAGGGAATAATCACGTGCCTGGGCCACCTTGGTCTCCTGGCATTGATCCTGGACGACTACGAGAGTGCCCCTACACTGCTGCGGGAAAGCCTGCGCTTGGCGTGGGAGCTGGATTACAAACAGAGCATCCAACACTGCCTCTACACTCTGGCGTGCGTGACCGCTTGCCGGGAGCAGCCGGTGCGCGCCGCTAGGCTGTTGGGGACCGTGGAAAGCATGGAGGAGGCTTATGGTGCGCACCTCACCCCCGTGATCCTCTCCCTCACCAACTACGAGGGCCACCTGAGCAGGGGGCGCTCGCAGCTGGGAGAGGAGGGGTTCGCGGTGGCGTGGGCGGGAGGCAAGGCGATGTCGCTGGAGCAGGCCGTAGAATACGCCCTCTCGGATGAAGAAGAGCGGGAGCCTCCCACGCTCGTCACCATGCCCGAACAGCAGCGACAGCCCGATGAACGACCGGAGAGACTCACCCGCCGCGAGCGAGAAGTCGCGCTCCTCGTCGCGCGGGGGCTAACCAACCGCCAGATCGCTTTGGAGCTTTCGGTCTCCAGGAGCACGGTCAACAACCACGTGGCCAGGATTTTGCGCAAGCTTGGTGTCCGATCCCGAGCCCAGATCGCCGCCTGGGTAACCGAACGGCGTTCTTCCTCCTCGTAGCGGGATCATTAGGCTTCCCGCCCGAGGGGCATTACGGGGCGAGCCAATTTTTCTCGGCTCAGCCGAAAAATAGTCAACCGTAACTACGCCCTTGGACCCTCCAGCTAAGAGCCAGCTAAGAGACGCCCTCTATAGTCATAAGTAGGGTTACCAAAGAGAAGAAGGCCACGCATTTGGGCAAAGAAGAAGTGACGGATAAGTTGGCAAGTGGCACCATCTCTCGGCGAGGGGCGTTGAAGCTGTTGGGTGGCACCGCCCTTGGTCTGCGACGGGAAAGGAGGAATAGCAATCCGCACTAACCCTTCCTGAGCTAGCAAGACACTGAGGAGATCTCGCAAAGATACAAGCCTCGTACGCAATCCGGTCACTACGTCCGGCGAAAGGAGTAACTCTCATGAAGCCCTGGATCAAAGTAGCCCTCGTCACAGCCCTCTTCGCCGTCCCAGCGATGGCTCTGGGCCAGGTGATCTGGCCACCGGCTCCCGGCGTGCAGGAGCCAACCGCGGCACAGTTCCCCTTCTTCCTGTTTCTCGCCTTCTTCGAAGCCCTGACGTTCGGGCTTGGCGTCTCGTTCTTGCTCTTCGGGTTCGCGCCGTTGAGGCGAGCATTGGGCGGCCCGCCGTGGAGGACGTGGGCAGCGTACCTGGCCATAGGATGGCTCCTTGTCTCCTGGTGGCCCCACGACAACATGCACATCCATAACGGCAATGACTTGCAAGGCCTCCTTTACATCGAGTACGGCTTCCACGTGACGCTTATGATCGCTGGCCTGGTCCTGGCCTACTCGTTGCTGACGAAGCTCAGGCCGGAAGACGCCGGCGTGCACGACAGTGGCGTAGCCACCGCACGCGTCCGCTAGATCCTCGGTGGTTCCTCCCGCCACTCCAGAAGGTAGGCAGCGAAGGTGAGGACAAGTCGCCACGCGTCTCGGGAGCCCGTTGCGATCCTGCGCGCGGCGGCGACCCTATCGCTGCTGGTAGCGGCGATGCACCTATGGGTGATGCCCGAGCACCTCGAGGAGTGGTGGGGCTACGGGGCGTTCTTTGTGGTCGTGGCTGCCGCCCAGGGACTGTACGGCCTCGGCCTGCTGCGTCGGCCTTCCCGCCCGTTCCTCTTGCTGGGTGTTGCCGGCAACCTGACCATCGTGATCCTCTGGCTGGTCACGCGCACGACAGGAATACCGCTGTTGGGGCCGCACGCCGGCGAAGTAGAAGAGGTAGGGGCCCTGGATCTCTTCTGCACGCTAGCGGAGGTTTGCGTCGTCTTCGGGCTCGGAGCGTTGGCGATGAAGGGCCTCGCGACGGAGAACCGCATACAGGTCGTGGTCGTCCTGGGGGTGTCGGCGTTGCTCTTCTGGCACCTCCTGCACCTGCTGGCCGGATCCTCGGCCCATGAGGCCGTCGCCGCCATGCGAAACGAGCTGGTGGTAACCCCGCCGCTAAAGACCGGGGTGACGCCCTTCCACGGGCGTCCCTACCTCGTCCTGCACGCTGAGCGGTTCGCCGCGGCGCTGGAGGACGCCGTGGGCGACCCGCGCGTCCAAGCGCTGCCGCGAGGCGTGGGCTCGGCCGACCAGATCACCGACAACACCGACGTGCTCGATCAGAACGCACGGCCTTTGACCGAATAGTCTTATCCGCCTCTGGTTCGAAGAGGCACGCGTGGGCAGGCGCAAGTGGTTTCGGTAAGCCGGTTGGAATCGGCGCGTGACCTTGTCATGCGCGCTTCATTACCTCCAGTATCGCGATGACCCCGATTGCCACAACGATCACCGCCACCGGCAGCACGTAGGCCTGCGATCCTAAAGGAGACCACCCGGAGATCCGTCCAAGAAGTCCCCCGGACTCCCCTCCGACCCCCCAACTAACCAGCGGAATCACCCCCACAGTAATGCCGATGAGCGCACACACTCCCTGCAGCCCATCGATAGCCCGCGTCTTTTCGCGACTCGCCGCCATTTGCACCTCCTCGAAGAACGCGTGTGCCCGCATTCTAGCCGGAGGTCTCGGATTGTCAATACGATCGTATTTGCTAAACTGCCCTCGTGCCCCGCAAGGTCGACATCCGGCGCCACGAAAAACAGAAAGCAGAGATCGCCGAGGCTGTGTGGAGGCTCGCCGCGCGGGCTGGCCTGGAGTCGGTAAGCATGCGCGAGGTGGCCGCGGAGGCCGGGGTCTCGAATGGGCGCGTACAATATTACTTCCCCAACAAAGAGACGATGCTCCTTTACGGTCTTCAGTTAGCCCAGCGACGCATGGAGAGTCGTGTTCAGCGGCGTCTCAAAGAGCTGCCGGAGCCGGTGGATGGCGAGAGCGTCTTGCGTGCCGTGCTCGACGAGATGCTCGGGGACGATCCCGACACTCGGCAGGTCATTAAGGTTAGCCTCGCGTACCATGGCCGTGCTCTGGAGGATCCGTATGTCGCAGAGCTGCTCATGGGCGACGATGCCGAGCTACGTACCCATGCCGCAAGCGTTGTACGGGAGGCAAAGGCAGATCTAAGAACACGATCTGGAATCGATCCCGTGAAGGAGGCTCGCATCATCTGGTCGGTGGCGAGTGGTCTCGCCACCGAGATCGCGTTCGGGCAGCTGTCGACTCAGGACGCACGAGCGACGATGCATTACTATCTCGGTCGAATTCTCGATAGCTGACTGGAACTACGGCCAATACGTAGCGGCGGGCTACCGCCCGCCGTTGCATAAGCACTGCCTGAGAGCCATAGCGATGCTCCTACTGATGTCGTTGTGTCCTTTGAGAAGCGGGCTAGGAAAGCGCGCAACAAACCCCGCCACGACCATCGCTACACGTAGCCGTCACCCATGCGGCAAAACACGGGCTAGCGTCGTCGGGACGGCCGGGTAGCCCTGTACCATGAGGCCTGGGGGTAACTTCTCGCTCGGGGGATTCTCCGGGCTTCGGACGCGCCACCTTAGGGGCGATTATCTGCTCGGCACTCAGAGCCAGCGGAACGCGCGGCGAAGTTCCGCGGCGCCGTCCCGCTCATAAGGGCGCCCGTGGACCACGATGACCCTCTCTGGCTCCCAGGAGAGCACACGTTCGAACGACGCCCGGGCCGCATCCTTGCCCCCCAAGAACGTCAGCCGCAGGTCGATCGGCGCTTTCCCGTCGGGATCGGTGGCCCCGGCCGACCGGAGAAGCGACCGCCACACCCCCCGATCTTCTCCGGCTCGAAGTTCTCGATCAGGTCCGCGAGGATCAGGGTGCGCGTCCGGCGGTGGAAGAAGACGACCTCCTCCATAAAGCGGCTCCCCCGGAACACGAGCTGGTCGAGGTCCCCTCGCCACGCCTCCTCTGGCTGGTCCCCGAGGTCCGCCTCGAAGGAGACGTCGATGCCCTGGGAGGCGGCCCGCTCCCTCACCCCCGGCGAGGCCCACGCCTTAGCCTCCGGGTAGATCCGCTTCCAGGCGGCTATGTGAGCGTAGTGGATCTTGTTGGGCGAGACCAGGTGGCGCACCGGTCCCAGGGCGTCGATCTCGGCGCGCAACCCGCCGTCAGGCTCCGTCGGGGACCACAAGAAGAGGTCCCCATTCGCGAGCCGGGAGACCAGGTCGGGAACGGGATCGAACCCCAGAGGTAGGCCATGCGTACCACAGGCCCGTCCGCCACCCAGAGACCCTCGCCCACCGGCTTGAGGGTGTTTATGGGCTCGTAGAGTTCCACGGCCAAAGCATACCGGCTCCGCTCGCCCGAGGTGGGGCGTTACCGAAACCCATCAGGGTCCCACGGCTCGGCTCTCGCGTCATCGAGGCCCCGCCAGCGGGACTCTTGATGCCACCCGCACACACTGGCACGGATCACTTTCAGGTGAACGGATGATCATGCTACACTTCGTCACATCTCTTGGGCGTGGCAGTCGCCGTCGGAGCGTTAGGCATCATAGGCGTCTACCCTACATACTACGCCTCGTTTCTGGCCATGGTCATGGGTCCGCTGCTCCACGTTGCCATCACCGCCGCCACCAAGGGTCGCTACTATGAACCAGCCCACGCCAGTGCGAAGCACGAGGGAGATCGTTAAAGGCGAACAGCAACACGAGGAGGATCGGAAATGCGGGCCAACGAGGATCGAACCGTGGAAGTAGTACCACAGGACTACAGCTACGTCTTCAACCCGTATCGGGACCCTATAGCCAGGGTGAGGCCGGGAGAACGGGTGACCATACATACTGATGATGCCTTCGAGAGCAGGATAACGAAGAAGGAGGATCTCCCGAGCCGTGCGCTTGCTACGGCCAAGTTCCTCAATCCCCAGACGGGACCCATCTACGTGGAGGGAGCGGAGCAGGGCGACACGCTCGCCGTTCGCATCGAGAGCATCGAGCCTACAAGGGACTTCGCCGTGAGCGTCCTGATACCCTACTTCGGCGGCCTTACTTCGACGAACTTCACCCGGACTCTTCAGGAGCCGCTGCCCGAGAGGGTCTGGATCTGGGACCTCGTAGACGGCGGCACCAACCTAATCAACGAGGAACTCGGCGTGAAACTGCCCTGGAAGCCTTTCCTTGGCACCCTGGCCGTGGCACCAGACCTGGAAGCGATCACCGCCCTCGCTCCCGGTCCCTTCGGGGGCAACATGGACGTGCCCGATGTGAAGCCGGGGAACACCGTCTACCTGCCCGTATGGAATCCCGGCGCGCTCGTCTACACCGGTGATTGCCACGCCAGGCAGGGGCAGGGAGAACTCTGTGGGGTCGCGATGGAGATCACCTCCAAAGTGACCGTGGTGTTCGAGGTGATCAAAGACAATGCGATAGAGTGGCCGCGCATCGAGTCGGATGATTCCATAATGGTGGTCGGCAGCGCCCGTCCCATGGAAGACGCGGCCCGCATCGCGTACACCGAGTTGGTCTTGTGGTTGGAGCACGAACACGGCTACGATCGTTGGGATGCCTACCAGTTGCTCACCCAGGCAGGCGGATTGTACGTAGGCAACATGGTCGACACTACCTATTCTCTGGTTGCCTCCGTTGCCAAGGAGCATCTAGGACGTCCGCGGTAGAGAAAGGGGGTAAAGTCAGCCCCCATCGAGGCTCGTATGGTCTCCGCCTCCATGCCCGATGCAGCCTAGCGCGCCAAATAGAAGTGAGAAATGGGCATAGCGGACGACACATGCCTGGCGGGCTGAGACGCGTTTCGCCCTCCTTCACAGCCGTCTCGAGAATCCCGCCCGCTTCTACCTCGGCATCTGCCGCGAAGAATTCGTCGAACGGTAGGACAGCGGCTACTACGATGAGGACCCCGAACAACCCGATCGTGGACGTGGGAGTCCTCGAAGAGTCCACCGTCTCAGAAGACCGTCCCGACGCTGCCCTTGCCTATCACCGGGCGTACCAGGATGAGGTGGACGAGAAGATCCTGGAGAACGATCGTCCGCTGGAGCAATGGCGCGAGCGTTGTCCTGACCTGAACATGGCTATATGCTGCCGCGGCGTACCCTTGGGTGTCACGCGACGATGCATCAGACCGATTGCTACAATGATGCCGGGTAGGCACACGAGCACCGCAAGGAGAATCGAGCCCTGCCTCGAGAGAGGAACGCAAGGCCGCTGTTTTCAACAGAAGTGGGGATACTTTGAGCACCGGTAGAACCCCCCAGGCTTCAAGCACGCCTACTCACAACCTGCCCGCCCCGAGGAGCAGCTTCGTAGGCCGTGAGCGAGAGATGCCCGAGATAAGGCGAGCGCTCTCTGCTACGCGACTTCTTACCCTCACTGGAGTAGGCGGTTCGGGCAAGACGCGTCTGGCTCTGGAAGTGGCCCGCGACCTCGTCGAAGCCTACCCCCACGGAGTGTGGCTTGTGGAGCTCGCTCCCATCTCCGAGGAGGTACTGGTGCCGAAGGCGGTGGCCGAGGCCTTGGAGGTGCCAGAGCGGTCAGCAGGGCCGCTTGCCGATACCCTCGCCGAGGTCTTGCGCAACCGAGAGTTGCTCCTCATCCTGGACAACTGTGAGCACCTTCTAGAGGCTAGCGCCCGACTCGTAGACAAACTGCTCGACTCGTGCCCGCGCCTGCGTATCCTTGCCACCAGCCGCGAAGCTTTAGGGGTTGAGGGGGAGGTAAGGTGGCCCGTGCCTCCTCTCTCGGTGCCTGAGCGCCTGCGTAAGCTCCCATCAGCGGAGCTAGAAGCTTACGAGTCGGTGCGTCTGTTCAACGAGCGCGCCAAGGGGCGTGATCCCTCCTTCTCATTGAGCCCACCCAACGCCCTCGCGGTGGCCGGCATCTGCCGGATGCTGGAGGGTATACCGCTTGCCATAGAGCTTGCCGCCGCGCGGACAAGTACACTCTCAGTCGAGCAGATCTCGCAGAGACTCGGAGGATCTCTGGAGCTCTTGACGCGCGGAAGACGTACGGCGGTACCAAGGCACCGTACGCTAAAGGGAGCGCTGGGGTGGAGCTACGATCTGCTCTCAGAGTCCGAGGGCAAGTTGTTCAGGAAGCTCTCGGTGTTTGCGGGAGGATGGACTCTTGAGGCTTCGGAGGCGGTAGGGTCGGGTGAGGACATCGAGGAGGAGGGGCGGGTTTCAAACCCGCCCGTACTGGATCTGCTCTCCGGGCTCGTGGAGAAGTCTCTGGTCGTGACCAAAAGGGGCCCCGACGGAGGCGTGCGCTACAGGCTCCTGGAGCCTATCAGGCAGTACGCGCTGGAGAAGCTTGAGGAGAGGGGAGAAGCCGAGGCCACAAAGCGTGCTCACACCCAGTACTTCCTAGCGATGGCGGAAGAAGCCGAACCTGAGCTGCTCGGGCCACGGGAGGTGCAATGGTACGACCGCTTAGAGGAAGAGCACGACAACATCAGGGCCGCTCTCGTCTACTGGTTCGAAGGCGTCGCAGAGCCTGATTTGGGGCTCAGGCTAGCGGGAGCGATCTGGTGGTTCTGGCACCGCCACGGTCACCTTAGCGAAGGGATAAGGTGGCTCGAAGAGGGACTGGCCAAGGAAGTTGGGACGTCTGCGATGGCACGGGTGAAGGCGCTGGCGGGGATAGGCTGGCTGGCTTATGGGCAGGCCGACCTCGATCGGATGAAGGAAAGCGCCACAGAAGGGCTCAAGCTGTGTGCCGAAGCCAGACTGGGGGGCGAGCACAGAGCCCTCTTCTTGAGGATGTTGGGGGACGCATCTTGGTTAGTAGGCGACTACGATAAGGCATTGAAACTGGCCGAAGAGAGCCTGAAGCTCAGCCGCGAAGCGAACGATTTGGGGGGTATGGCGCTCTCTCTTCTCATGCTGGGCACCGCTGCAATGTGGGGATCAGCAGACTTGGAGCAGGCCAGGGCCTTCTATGAGGAAGGCGTGGCCATCTCCCGAGAGTTGAGCAGTGCGTCTATTCTCCGCGTGTGCTTGAATAGCTTGGTACTTCCGTTCTTGCTCCAGGGAGACCTCGGGCGAGCGGCGGCGCTCGCCGAAGAAGTCGCAGCCCTAAGCCGGGAAGCGGGAGATAGGCTTCTTCTCCCTTTACCACTTACCTGGTTGGGATGGGCAATGCTCTTGGGCGGCGACCCTGAGCGGGCAGAAGACCTCCACAAAGAGAGCCTCGCGCTCTCGAGAGAACTGGGCGCACACACCTACCTTACCCTCACTTTACTGGAAGGGCGGGCGTGCGGCGCTGGAGCTCAGGGAGAAGCCCCGAAGGCTGCGAGGCTTTTCGGTGCCACGGAGGCGTTGCGCGAAGTCACAGGTTTTCCCCTGGAGACTGCCATGCGCGCACTGGAAGAACCCTACCTGGTCGGAGCCCGCTCCAAACTGGAGGAGGGTGCATGGTCTGCGGCTTGGGAGGAGGGTCGTGCAATGTCTATGGAGACAGCGATCGAGTACGCCCTCTCGGAAGATGAACCCTCCACCATTACCTCCCCCGCTGCGCCCACTGAACAACTCTCAACGCCCGTGTCCGAGCATCCGGCCGGGCTCACACCTCGGGAGGTAGAGGTACTGGGGCTCGTAGCCAAAGGGCTCACCAACCCACAAGTCGCCCAAAAACTCTTCCTGAGCCCCCGAACAGTCCAGAGGCACCTCAACTCTGTCTACCGCAAGCTGGGAGTGAGCTCTCGGACCGCAGCCACGCATCTCGCCCTAGAGCACGACCTCCTCTGAAACTCGCTTTCCAGGCAACTCTGCCATTTAGAATCCTTCTAATGGGCATATGCCCATTACCTCACATCGGCAATATGGGCATGCCTATTGGGCCATTTGGCCGATCCCTCTCCAACTCTGCAGCGCCACAATTCTCCTCGACAGTTTGGTCAACGGAGAAAGGAAGGTAGCGATGATTGCTAGATTCGACCACCGACCGAGGCTGACTGCGGTGTTGGCACTTGCCACGATCGTGTTGGTCATGGCGGTGGTAACGCTGGCCATGCTGCTCATTACGTTGCAGCCAGCGGCAAGCCCCGAAAGCGATAGTGGCCGCAGCAACCACGGCGCGGCCGCAGCCCCCGCGAACCCCGACGCCGGAGAGCGCCACGATAAACTGGTGGACTACCCTAATTACCGTCCATGATAAGCAACTCCTCCGTGATGGCTCTCCTTGCAGAGTACGTGGGCCGGTAGAGAATCGCCGTTCTAGGGGAAAAGATAGCCACTCTATGGCCATCCATGCTAACGGCCGGTCAAAAGATAGTCCATTTGAGTGATACGCCGGCCCCGATGCGGGAGTATGCTACGTATGTTACTGACAAGGGGACGCCGTGAGTCCAGTCATACTACGCTACTCACCACGCCTCGCACTTACACGGAAGGAGGCTCTCCTTATGAGACGCACCATACCGTTGTTGACCACCATGGCCCTGACCCTGTTGGTAGCAAGCGGAGTTGCACTGGCGGCAGGGATCGGCTCCGCCGGAGCGCAAAGCTCGGTCGTTGGGCCTGGTGAGTCCATCCAGAAGGCCGTAAACGCTGCCGATCCGGGCGACACGATCGTGGTCAGGGGAGTTCACCGAGAGGACGTGGTGATCCGCAAGAACGGGATCAAGCTGCGCGGAGACGACGCCGTGATCCAAGCGCCCCCAAGAGCCAAAGCAGACTCGCCCTGCTCGAAGACTTTCGGAACGGAGGCTATTTGCGTCCTAGGCGACGAGAACATCAAGACCGGCAAGCTCGAAGGGCCGCGCGTTAGCGATGTGAGCGTTTCTGGCTTCACGATCCGGGGCTTCAAGATTGCCAATGCGTTCGTGATCGACCTTAACGGCGCTCGCAACGCTACTATTGTCGGAAACCGTCTCATAGGCAATGTCGCTAAGGGGATCGTCGCGAGCGCGAGCGTCAACACCACTATCGCGAAGAACCATGTTAAAGGCAGTCCTGAAACCGCCGAAGGCATCGTTGTCGAGGTCAGTTCCCGCACCACGGTCGTGAAGAATGTTGTAAAAAGCACCCCCGAAGGTTACAACGCGATCGAGGCTTCCGGTAGCATCGATACCACCATCGCGGGCAATGGTCTCATAGGCAACTGGGTTGGCGTGTTCGTCATCGACTCCACAGGGACCAAGATCCTCTTCAACGACATGAGCCGTTCCGGTATTGTGGGGACTTTCATGGCAGGTCCGAAACCCGCCAACGCGAAAGTCGTTGGCAACAACATCTCGGGCGCCGCGTGGGGCATGTACGTCACCGACACTAAACTAGGCTCCATCGCCGCAAACACCGTCCGCAACAACTGCGCTGGCATGTTCTTCGAATCTAACCCGTCGCAACCTGTAGGTGGCTTCGAGGTGAAAGGCAACACGGTCGAGAACAATACGCGCTCGTGTCGAGGTGCGAACTTTGACAGGAATTTCTCGGGGATCGGCATCGCGCTTCTAGGCGCGGCGAGTGGCATGGAGGTTACGGGCAACCACCTCTTGGGCAACGTCCCCTCTGGCCCCACCGCCGTCTCTGGAGGGGTTGTAGTCTCGACGGACCCGTTCTTCGGCGGAACGACGAAGCCCCAGAACAACACCGTCAACGCCAACGACTTTGGCCGCAATAAGCCAGACATCTTCTTTGACGGATCAGGCTCCGACAACCGCTTCCGCGCAAACAACTGCAACGTGAGCGTGCCGAGTAGTCTGTGCAACTAGGGAGGTTCTCCTTGTCATCAGGAAAGCCCCGCTCCGGCGGGGCTTTCGCTTGCGATGCGAAGTTGCACGCCGTCTTCTGCACCGCCCGCGAGCACCAGGCTGGAAAGAGCGTGGAGGAATACTTCGCTTACTCTCTCAGTAGGTGAAACTTCGGAAGTCCGTGCTCCCCGGCTTGGACTTCCGCTTTACGGCGTTCTACGAGGTTCGTCATCAGAAACAGCCACCTGGCACATAAACTGGCCAGCCTCCATGAGATAATTAGCCATGTGGCATATAGACTGGAGGCTCCAAGGTTGTACGATGGCTCACATGCGCTGGAGCGCCAGCGCTGCGAGAAAGGCAAACCCACTGTGAAGTGGGGGCGCAAAGCCCATGGGCCTGCTCTTGAGGAGCGCAGGTAGCCAGGCTACCGAACTCGCATCTCGATACTTAGGGTACTCTCCATGTTGGGTGCTCCATGGTGCGACCCGCCGGAAGAAAGCGGGGGAAAAGGAGAGCGTCAAAAATGCAGGATGAGCTCGCTACCGTGGGGAGTGAACTCACGGGTCGTCTGGTTTTTCCCGATAGTCCGGACTATGAGAGCGCTCGTATGGGGTGGGCCCGACAGTTCTCTAGATTCCCCCTCCTGATCGTCTTTTGTCAAGACGTCCAGGATGTCGTTAATGCTCTCTGTTGGTGCCGAGAGCACGATGTCGCCTTTCGCGCCCGAAGCGGCCGGCATGCCCTGGAAGGGTGGTCCTCCCTGGATGGTGGGGTGGTCATCGACGTGAGCGATATGAACCGTATCCACGTTGACGAGAGCGCTGGGGTGGCCACCGTGCAGACCGGCGCCACCCAAGGGGCTGTGGTAGAGGCACTGGGGAAGAGGGGGTACACCATCCCCAGCGGAGGAGAGGGGACCCCCGGCATCGGTGGCGTCACCCTGGGCGGCGGGATCGGCTGGCTTTCCCGCAGCATGGGTCTGGCCTGCGATCACCTGGTGGGTGTCGAGATGGTGATCCCATCCGGCAAGCAGGGTGCCAGGGTGATCCGCGCCGACGAGCGCAACAACGCCGACCTCCTGTGGGCTTCACGCGGGGGTGGAGGTGGCAACTTCGGCATCGCCACCACCTACACCTTCGAGTTTCGCCCTATCTCCACCGTCACTCTCTATGAAGCAACCTGGGGGGAGCAGGATTGGCAACATCTGAGCGAGCTTCTCAGCGTATGGCAGGAGCTGGCGCCCTCCGCGCCCGATGGACTGGGCTCGGTCTTCTTCGCGTCTTCTAAGGCAGCGGGCACCATCAGCTCCAATGGCATCTTCATCGGATCGGAGGAGGGACGGCTGCGCAGGCTGCTCCAACCGCTGCTGGGGATCGGTAAGCCCAAGGTTACGATCAAGACCATGCCCTATCTCGATGCCTGGCTTCACTTCGCCGGCGCTCCAAAAGACGATCCACCGAGAAAGGACAAGTTCTCCTCGGTGTGGGTCTATCGCTCCTTACCGCCTGAGGCGATCGGGACCGTACGCCGTTTCCTGGCTGACACCCCCAATCCCGAGGCCGACATATGGTGCTTGAGCTGGGGTGGCGCGGTAGGCCGGATACCGACCGACGCTACGGCGTTCTTTCACAGGAAGGCACGCTACTACATCGAGTGGGACATCTCATGGGAGAAGGACAGGGAGGAGAAGGAGGTCGTCGCGTGGGTCGAGCGATTCCGTTTGGCGATGGACCCCTATGTCAAAGGATCCTACATTAACGTGCCAGACAGCAGCATCAACGACCTAAGGACCTACTATGGTGACAACCTTGCCAGGCTGCAGAAGGTCAAGCGCAAGTACGATCCAGAGTATGTCTTCCACTTCGAGCAGAGCATTCCCCCAGCAGGAGGGGAGAGTAATCACTGACAAGCACCAAGGCACCCGAGCGCAGGCGCACAACAGTGGGTGAAAGCGTACAGAGAGGCAAGGGAAGCACCGATGCCAGAAGATCGTGAGCCAACGACGGATGCCACTTCTGCCGTCCAAGAGCCTACAGCGGAGAACACAGCGCCTGGGAAGGTGTCTAAACTCTCCGTCTGGTCGTACGTCCTCTACAATTTCGGGAACACCCCCTTCGCGGCCACCGTTATGACCTTGTACTTCCCGCTCTGGCTCACGGAGCAGTACGGAGCCGGATCCGCTCTCTTTAACTTCGCCACGGCTATAGCGTCTTTGTTGGTGGTGCTAATCGCTCCTGCCCTGGGGGCGATCGCCGACCTTCACCAGAGACGGATGCCGTACCTCGTGTTCTTCACCCTTGTTATTGTGATCCTCACGGCGGGGTTAGACTTCACGGATGAGCTTACGGGGAGCCTACTCGTGGCGGTCGTTTTCTTCGTGGTGGCGGTCGTCGCCTACCAGCTGACGCAGCTTTTATACTTTGCCCTCTTGCCTGGTGTGTCGGCGGGGCGCGGCACCGGGACGGTCAGCGGCTACAGCCAGGCCGGGGGCCTTATTGGGACCTTCATAGCCGTCGTCGGCCTCACGCTCTTAATCGCCCCGGAGAGCTTCTTGGGATTTAGGGTCGGCGGGCCTGAAGACATCCGACATGTGCTCGGTCCTATGGGTGGCTGGGTAAAGACCTCCTCCGCAGCTGTGGACTCCAACACCTTTCTGCCGACCGCGGCCTTCTACCTTCTCTTCGCTCTGCCCGCCTTTTTCTTTGTGCCGGATATTGCGGTGCGTGCTCCGCAGCGGGCAAGGCTCGGTGAGGCCTACCGGAGTGTCTTCGCCACCTTGAGGGGCCTCCGCGCCTACGCCGGCCTTGGGACGTACATGCTCGTGACGCTGTTGTTCATGGGTGCGTCGAACGTAGCCGTTCCCAACATGCTGCTCTTCGCGCAGAGCGTCTTTGGGATGAAGGACCAGCAGATATGCAATCTTATGATTTTCTCACTGATCTTTTCCGCCTTGGCGGCCTTTGGCGCTGGGCACGTCTCCGACAGGCTGGGACCTAAAAGAACGCTCCTCGCAACACTCGTGCTGTGGGTCGTGGCGATCATGGCCGTTACGCTAGCTTGGGCCCCCTGGGTGATGTTTGTGGCGGGGCCTCTCCTCTTTCTCGCGCTCGGCGCGACGTTCGCGCTAGGCCCGGTCATGCTCATCGCCCTCTCGCCGGCCGAGAAGCTCACGGAACTTATGGGGTTCTTCGTCATGGTCGGCAATGTCGCCACTGTCGTCGGACCAGGGATTGTAGCGTTACTTTTGGTGGTGTTTGGGGGACTTGGGACGGGATCGTACCGAATCGCTATGAGCTCCTTCGCCGTGGCTATCGTGCTTGGGATCTTCCTCCTCCTGCGCATCCCAGACGCCCGCACCACAGACGCCAGCACTTGACACTGTTCCCAAAATTCCTCTCCTCAGCCACCGCGACGTAGTTTCGAAGCTGGCGCAGGTCCTGAGATCGATTCATAGTATGTATCAATCACGTAGTCAAGAATATATTGGATTTATGAACAGGGTGTCCGTAGAATGTTCTGTCATCAAGGATGCAATCGTCCGGTCCGCGGGCGAGGAAGGGGTATTTGGTGGAGCAAAGGCCTAGTGAGAGCAGGATAGATCCGACCGTATTCTACATCTCCCTTGTGGTTGTTCTGGCGTTCGTCGCCTGGGGCGTGCTCTTCACGGACAACATCTCCACGGTCACGGGGGCCGTTCTCTCCTACGTGATGACGAACTTCGGGTGGGTCTTCATACTCTCGACGTTGAGCTTCCTGATCTTCATGCTCTACCTGGCTTTCTCCCGCTACGGCAGCATCAGGCTTGGCGCGGACGACGAGCAGCCCGAGTTTCGCACGGTGTCCTGGGTCGCGATGATGTTCAGCGCGGGCATGGGCATCGGGCTGATGTTCTTCGGCGTCGCCGAGCCGATGTACCACTTTGGCGCTCCCCCGCACGGCTTGGCGAAGGCGAACACTCCGGCAGCCGCCGAGACGGCCATGCAATTCACGTACTTCCACTGGGCTTTCCACCCGTGGGCGATCTACGCCGTGGTCGCCCTCACCATCGCGTACTTCACCTTCCGCAAGGGGTCGCCCAATCTCGTCAGCTCGGCCTTCCGCCCGATCCTGGGGGATAGGGTGGAACGCTGGCCAGGGAAGACGCTGGACATCCTGGCGATCTTCGCCACCCTGTTCGGGTCGTGTACCTCCCTGGGCCTCGGCGCGCTGCAGATGAACAGCGGGCTCAACTTTATCTGGGGCGTTCCGCAGACGACCACGGTTGCGATCATCATCATCCTCATCGTAACGGCGCTGTTCATCGTCTCGGCGGTCTCAGGCGTGGAGCGCGGTATCCAGTGGCTCTCCAACGGCAACATGGTGATGGCAGTCTTCCTGCTCCTCTTCGTGCTGTTCATGGGTCCGACGCTCTACATCGCGAATACTTTCGTATCCTCGATAGGGAACTACCTGTTCAACCTCATACCGATGAGCTTCACGACCGCGGCCAACGGGGACGAAGCGTTTCTATCCAGCTGGACCATCTTCTACTGGGTGTGGTGGGCATCCTGGGGGCCGTTCGTGGGGACTTTCATAGCCAGGATCTCTCGCGGCCGGACGATCCGGGAGTTCACCTTCGGGGTGCTGCTGGTCCCGAGCCTGGTCAGCTTCCTGTGGTTCGCCGTCTTCGGAGGAGCCGCCATGAACCTCGACCTTTTCGGCGGAGCGAATATAGCAGCGGCCGTGGCGGAGAGCCAGGAAGCCGCGTTATTCTCGACCCTGGCGCAGTTCCCCCTGGCGACGGTGACGTCGTTCATAGCGATTCTGCTGGTCGGCATCTTCTTTATCAGCGGGGCGGATGCGGCCTCGGTTGTGATGGGCATGCTCTCCTCCAGGGGTACCCTGCACCCCAAGGCGTGGAACGTCGCCATGTGGGGTGCCCTCACGGGTGCTGCGGCGGCCGTGGCCCTCCTGTTCGGGGGACTTCAAGGCCTGCAGACGGTCGCGATCATAGCCGGGGCGCCTTTCGCGCTGATCATGATCGGCATGGTCTACTCGCTCTTCAAGTCGCTGCGCGAAGAGAGGGTGCCTTCAGCCGGGCCGTACCCTGGCGCCGCCCCCGAACCGGACAGGGCGATGTCTCGCCCGAGCGGGGTCCCGACACCCCAGCAGATGTCTGCGGAGGACCGCGGGAAGCCGAACGACAAACCGTAGCCGGGCTGAAAGGTCGGCGCTGGTTGGAAGCGTGTTCGGAAAGTTCAGTGGCACCAGCGCTCCCGGTCCCCTGATCCAACGACATACCCGGGTTTTTCGAGTTGGCGGTCGGGAGCCAGAACTGGGCAATGAGACCCGAAGGAGGGAAGATGGGCACAACACGAAACCCGTTTCGGGGCGTCATGGACACCATGAGCGAGATGGCCCGGATGCGCGAGTACGCCGAAGGGGGCGGCGGCCAGGAAGAAGGGCGCAGGACCCACGCCACCGCCTGGGTCCCGACGACCGACATCTTCGCCGTCGGGGATGACCTGGTGATTCGCTGTGAACTTGCCGGCGTGGGACCCGACGAAGTGGAGATCTCGCTCTCAGGCGGAGCGCTGACCATCGACGGGGAACGCAAGGGCGAGCCGGAGGCATCCGAGCACTACACGCGCGAGCGCTATTACGGCCACTTCAGGCGGAGGTTGAAGCTGCCTGAAAACGTAGACGCGAGCAGTGTCAGCGCGAGCTTCGAGAACGGCCTGCTGGAGGTCACCGTGCGGGGCGGGGTGGACCGCCATGAGCCAGAGCAGATCCGGATCAGGCACACGCCGGCGGGAGAGACAAGCATCCGGACGGGCTAACACCCCGTTCTCCCAGCGTTAGAGGGGGCCAACCGTGCCAGAGATCCACGATCAGCTATTCATCTCAGGCGAGTGGACCCCCGCCCGAAGCGGCCAGACCTTCGAGGCCATAGACCCTTCCACGGAGGAGGTACTGGCCGGGGTGGCGCGCGGCGACGCCAGGGACGTGGACGCCGCCGTGCGGGCCGCCCGAGAAGCGTTCGGCCAGTGGCGGCGCGTCACGCCCGCCGAGCGCGGGCGCCTGCTCTACGGGGTGGCGCGGGAGCTGGAGGCGAGGGTGGACGAGTTCGCCGAGCTCGAGACGCTGGACACAGGCAAGCCGCTCGGGCACGCCCGAGGGGAGATCTCCGGCTGCATCGCCTACCTCGACTACTACGCGGGTGCGGCGGACAAGATCCACGGCGAGACCGTTCCCCTGGGACCGGACTACCTCAACTACACCGTCCGCGAACCGCTCGGCGTCACGGCCCACATCGTCCCCTGGAACATGCCCCTCAGCATGGTCTGCCGCAGCCTCGCCCCGGCTCTCGCCGCTGGCAACACCGCCGTCGTCAAGCCCGCCGAGCAGACACCGCTGACGGCCCTCCTTTTCGCCGAGGTCTTCCTGAAGCTGGGCTACCCGCCCGGCGTCTACAACGTCGTCCCGGGCTTCGGGCACGAGGCGGGCAAGGCCCTTAGCGAGCATCCGGACATAGACTCCATCACCTTCACCGGCTCTGTCGAGACCGGGCGCAACATCCTCCGCGCGGCGGCGGAGCACGTAAAGCCCGTGGTGCTGGAGCTCGGCGGCAAGTCGCCCCAGATCATCTTCGCCGACACCGACCTCGACCTGGCCGCCGGCGAGGTCGCCAAGGGCATTTACTCGAACTCGGGCCAGTACTGCGACGCCGGCTCCAGGCTCCTCGTCGAAGAGGAAGCCAGACAACCGCTCATGGACAAATTGCTCGAACACTCCCGCCAGATAAGGCTCGGCAGGGGCATGGACGACCCCGACATGGGGCCCCTCGTCTCGGCCGAGCACCTGGAGCGGGTCCTGGGGTACATAGACACCGGTCAGAGAGAAGGCGCCAACATGCTCATCGGAGGCAGGGCCGAGGAGTTCGGGCGCGGGTACTTCGTCTCGCCTACGGTCTTCGACGAGGTGGAGAGCAAGATGCGGATCGCGCAGGAGGAGATCTTCGGCCCCGTGCTCTCGGTGCTCTCCTTCTCGGGTGACGACGAAGCGGCCACGATCGCCAACGACACCAGCTACGGCCTCGCGGCCGGCATCTTTACCCGCGACATAGACCGGGCCCTGCGTTTCGCCGACGAGATACAGGCCGGGTACGTGATGATCAACGAGTACTTTACGGGGGGCATGGGCTCGCCGTTCGGCGGCTACAAGCAGAGCGGCATCGGGCGGGAGAAGGGCCTGGTGGCGCTGGACAACTACACCCAGATCAAGAACGTCGTGGTGAAGGTGAGACACCCGAACGGAGAGCGCCCGCGCTGAGTAAATGCCGCCTCATGTCGCCCGGTCCCACGCCCATTCCGCCGGAGGTGTCGGGCTCGATGCTCGGGGTCTTACAGAGTCGATCCTGGTTTCGGGTAGTCGGACAGTCCCTCGGTTTCGGCCACCTCGCGGACGGTGCGCACAAAGTTCTCGACCAGGGCAGAGCGATCCCGCTCGAGCCTCGCAAGGCCGAGCCAGCTCGCCGCGTCGGGAGCGTCAAGCGGCCTGTAGACGACCCCCTCCCACCGGACCTGCGCGGATGACGCGGGCAGAATCGACACCCCGATCTCGCTGGCCACCAGGCTGACGACCGTCTGGAGGTGGACGGCGTACTGCGCCACGCGGGGCAGAGCGCCGACGCGCCCGAGCAGCTCGACGATCTGCTCGTGGAAGCCGGGTTCCAGCCGGCGGCTGAAGAAGATGAGATCCTCCTGCGCGACCGCCTCCAGCGACACCCTCTCGTGCGCCTCGAGCGGGTGTCCCGAGGGCAACGCCACCACGAAGGGCTCACCCAGAACCGGCTCCAGGCGGATCTCCGGTGAGCGCAGCGGTAGCCGCACCAGCCCTACTCGGATCTCGCCCTCATGGAGCGCTTCGATCTGCTCCCCGCTAGCGAGCTCCCTCAGATCCAGCTCGACACCCCCGAACCGCTCGCGGAAGAGCCGCAGGGCGGGCGGCAGCAGGCTCAACGTCGCCGTGCTCACGAACCCGATCTCCACTTTCCCCCGCAACCCCAGCTCCGCGCCCTGGGCCGCCGCCTTCGCCTCCTCGACCGCCGACAGGATCCGGCGCGCCCGCGGAAGCAAGGCCCGACCCGAGTCGGTCAGCTCGACCCGTCGGGTGGTCCTGTCGAAGAGGCTGACGTCGAGTTCCTTTTCGAGACCCTTGATCTGCATGCTCAAAGGAGGCTGGCTCATGTGCAGCCTCCTGGCGGCCCGCCCGAAGTTCCCTTCTTCGGCCACCGCGACAAAGTATCGTAGCTGGCGAATCTCCACCATTGATCCGCATTCTATATCAATAGCGGCAACACAAATATATTGGACCCGACAGAGAATCGGGGATACGCTACCGGTAACACACGGTCCATAGTCTGAGGTTGGAGCGGCACTGCGATGAAACATTACGACGCCATCGTCATCGGTTGCGGGGGCTTGGGCTCCGCAGCGCTGTACTGGCTATCTCGCGAGTTGGGTTCTTCGGTGCTCGGGATCGAACAGTTCGGGCTCGGGCACGAGCGGGGAGCGTCGCAGGACCACTCCCGCATCATCCGGCTCGCCCAGCACCAGTCGGAGTACGCTGCCCTCGCCCCTGACGCCTACGAGGCGTTCTACGAGATCGAACGCGAGTCGGGCCAGCAGGTCCTGTTGAAGACCGGCGGCCTGATCATCGAGGACCCCGAAGGACGCGACCCGGAGAAGGTGGGCAACCGCAACGTCGACGGATACGTCGCCGCCTTCGAGGCGCACGGCTTCGACTACGAGCTGCTGGACCCCGACGGGCTGATGGACCGCTGGCCCCAGTTCCGCCTCAAGGGACCGGAGCGCGCCATCTTCCAGAAGGATACGGGCCTGGTGGACGCCCGAAAGTCCAACGCCGTACACGTCGCCCTGGCCCGCGCCCGCGGAGCCAGGGTGCTGGAGAACGCCCCCGTGCGCGCCGTGCGCCCGGACGGCGAGGGCGCCCTGGTCGTCACCGACGAGCAGATCTACCACGCCGACAGGGTCGTCGTGGCGAGCGACATGTGGACCAACGAGGTCCTGCGCGAGACGGGGTTCCGCCTGCCGCTGACCGTCACCCAGGAGCAGGTCACGTACTATGCAACGCCGAACCTCAGGGAGTTCGCCCCCGACCGGTTCCCTGTCTTCATGTGGCACGGGAGGGACAACTTCTACGGCTTCCCCGTCTACGGGGAGGTCGCCACCAAGCTCGGCCAGCACATGGGCGGCCACGAGGTGACGGCGGAGACCAGGACCTTCGATCCCGACCCGATCCGCCAGGAGCGTTACCGGCACTTCCTGGAGCGGCACCTGCCGGGCTTTCTGGGGCCGGAGCTGCGCACGAAGACGTGCCCGTACACGCTCCCGCCGGACCACCACTTCGTGCTCGACACGCTGCCGGATCATCCCCAGATCTCCGTGGTGGTGGGCGCGGGCCAGGCCTTCAAGTTCGCGAGCCTCATCGGACGCATCCTCGCGGGCCTCGCGATGGACGGCTCCTCGGCCTACCCCATCGAGCCCTTCAAGATCACGCGCCCGGCCATCACCGACCGCACGTTCGAGAAGACGTTCCACGCCTGACGATGCGCCCTTACACATCAACACCGCGCGACCGGAGGTTAGATCCCGTGCAGCCCGAGAGAGATATAGGACGGCAGGCGACGGTCCCGAGAGATCGTCGCACCCTGGGGCAGACGAACACCCTGCTGGAGCGGGGCGTGGACCTCGAACGGCTCCGCGGTGACCGGCTCCGCAAGGTCCAGGCGGAGATGCGGGCGCGCGAGGTGGGCGCCCTTCTCCTGACGGACCCCATAAACATCCGCTACGTCACCGGCGTCAGCGTGATGCCCCTGTGGTCGGCCGCGAACCTCGCCCACTACGTCTTGGTGCCCGCCGAGGGCAGCCCGGTGGTGTTCGAGTATTCCCGGGCGAAGTTCCGCGCCGAGGAGTTCTTCTCGGACGTGAGGAACGCCCACTACTGGCAGGCCCGCTTCGCCGAGGGGATGGCCGCGGAGCGCTCGGGTGAATGGGCCGCGGAGATCAAAGACGCGCTCGGGGAATGGGGAGTGGGCGACGCCGGGCTCGGCGTGGATGGCCTCGACTACCACGGTTTCTCGGCGCTCCAAGAACTGGGAGTGCGACTCACAGACGCCGACGACCCGGTGGAAGCGGCACGCGTGATCAAGACCGCAGACGAGATCGAACTCCTCAAACAGTCCGCGGCCGTCTGCGAGGCCGCGTTGTACGCCCTCGAAGAGGCCGTCCGCCCCGGGGTGAGCGAGCACGAGCTCCTCGGCGTCTTCTACCACAAGATGCTCTCGCTCGGAGGCGAACACTGCTTCTCGCGGCTCCTCAGCACGGGGCACAAGACGAACCCCTGGTTCCACGAGGCGGGCAGCAAGCTCGTGCGCCCCGGCGACCTCGTGGCGTTCGACACCGACATGCTGGGCCCGGAGGGATACGTGTGCGACATCTCGCGCACGTTCCTGTGCGGGGAGAAGGCGACCCCCGCGCAGAAGGAGGCCTACAGGGTGGCGCACGAGTTCATCCAGGAACTGGCCGGGCGGCTGCGGCCCGGCTTGGGCTACGACGAGTTGGCCGAGAATCTCCCCGAGTACCCGGACGCTTACAGGGAGCAGCGCTACTCTTTCGTGTTGCACGGCGTGGGCACTGACGACGAGCCGCCGTTTCTCACGTTCCCCGACGAGCCCGGGGGGGTGAAGCTCGATGGAGAGTTCAGGGAGAACATGGTGGTGAGCGTCGAGTTCTACGCCGGCAAGGTCGGCGAACAGGACGGGGTGAAGCTCGAGGACGAGGTCCTGATCACGGCCGACGGCCCCGTGATACTCTCGCTCTACCCCTACGAGGACAAGCTGCTCCGATGAGAACGAGGTCCCTACCCTACCGGGACCGAAGCGTCGCAAGAAAGGGGAAGGCATGACCATCAATCGGACGGACCCGAACACCAATCTCGATCCGCGATCCGTCCCGGCCGAAGACTTTACCAGGGAGGAGACCTACAGGCGTACGCGCTTGCCGGTCGACCTGGCATCGACCCTGCTCCCCGACGCTTACACTTCGCAGGAGTTCTTCGACATGGAGCGCGAGAAGGTATTCGCCTCGAGCTGGATCCCGGTAGGCTGCACGTCCCAGGTGGAGGGGCCGGGACAGACCCTCGTGACGCAGGTGGCCGGGCGCTCCATCATCGTCACCCGCGACAAGGCGGGCGAGCTACGGGCCTTTCACAACGTCTGCCGCCACCGGGCCACGAAGCTCCTGGCGGAGGGATGCCAGGTCATTCGGAACAACAGGATAAGGTGCCCCTACCACTCCTGGACCTACGACCTGGAAGGCACCTGCCTCGGCACCCCCCTCTTCGAGGGATCGGACATCCCCGAAGACCAGCAAGCCATCTTCGACATGAGCGACGTAAAGGGATTCGACAAGGAGGACTACGGCCTTCTGTCCGTGAACGTGGACAGCTGGGGCTTTCTGGTCTTCGTCAACCTCGACCCGGACGCCGCCCCGCTTCACGAGCAGCTCGGCGACCTGCCCGAGCGCTGCTCTGGCTACCGCCTCGATGAGTGGAGGTTGATGCGCCAGAGGGACTACGAGATCGGCGCGAACTACAAGCTCATAGGCGAGAACTTCATGGAGTTCTACCACCTGCCGTGGGTCCACCCCGAGTTGGTGAAGGTCTCCAGGATGGAGGACCACTACCGCTGGCAGGGGCCGGGCAAGTACACCGGGATGTGCACGACCCCGATCTCCCGGAACACCGAGGACGGCGGCTGGGAGGGCCTGCCCCCGATGGACGCGCTCGACGAGGACGACGCGCAGAGCGGACGCTTCATCTGGCTCTTCCCCAACACCGCCGTCAACATCCTTCCGAACCACTCCTTCGTCATGATCACGCGCCCCCAAGGCCCCGACCGGACTGTCGAGAGCACCTTCATCCTCTCCCACCCCGGGTCCGTCGATACCCCCGGCTCCGGGGAGGCTCTGGACCAGTTGTCGAAGTTCTGGAACCTGGTTAACGTCCAGGACATCGAGATCGTCGAGCTGGTGCAGCAGGGGATCTCGAACCCGGCCTACCGGGGAGGGAGGATGTGCTACCGCTTCGAGGAGCCGCTCCACCGCTACCAGAACATGATCATAGACAGGATGGTGGGCATAGACCGGGTACCGCCGGGCGATGAGGAGGAGTCCGTGCAGATGTTCCGCTCCAGCGGGAACGTAGAAGGGAACTGAGCCGGCTGCTTCAACTCGACCCAGTCCGTTTCCCCCGCCTCAAGTAGCGTGCTGAAGCACAACGCAAGGTCGGCCCGCGTAGTCTTACCGCGTCAGATGGGAGGGCTTATCACGCTATGAGAGCAGTCCTACTTACCGGCCATGGCGGCTTGGAGAAGCTAGAGTACAGGGAGGACGTGCCAACCCCCGGACCTGCCGAGGGCGAGGTCCTGATCGCTTTTGGCGCCGCCGGGATTAACAATACCGACATCTGGACCCGAGAAGGCGCCTACGGAACAGAAGACGACCCGGCGACCACGAGCGGCTGGCGTCGGGGGAATCCGATGCGATTCCCGCGGATACAGGGTGCCGACATCGTCGGGTGGCGCCGTGAGCTTCCACGAGCACCGTGATCGACTTTCACACCTCCCAGGAACAAGACAGTAGAATCTGAGCCGATTAAGATCTTGGGAAGGTGACCGGAGCGTGATAGACGGTGGAGGAATGCTGGGAGCACCGCTCCTCTTTGCTGTTGAACTGACCATCCTATACGCTGCCGGCACCTACGTGATGGGCCACCTGACAGGATTTTTGGGTTTCGGTGGTGGCGGGAGTGCCCTGGGACGTACGGCCTTCTACTTCCTGGTGTTTCCGGGTGTGGTCCTGCACGAAGGTGCCCATTACCTGGCATGCGTCCTCACCGGAACCAAGGTCACCCGCTTCGCACCATTCTCGCCGGGTAGATCGAACGATGGTCGTCTCTTGTTGGGCTACGTCCGTCACGAACGTCGCGTCTTCCCTGTAGGAGCGATCATCGGGCTGGCGCCGATTCTCCTGAACCCTTTGATAATCCTGCTCGTCACCGCGTTGCTCACGCCTCTCACACTTCAAGAGGTAGCTAAACCCTCTGCCGGGGTTGTGGTAGAGAGACTCTTCGTGAGTGGTTTTCTAACCGATACCCCACTGCTGGCCACTATCTGGGCGTACCTGTCTTTGAGCTTCGCGTTGGGAAGCGTACCCAGCCGAGAAGACCTGTCGAGCCTGCCGCTGCTGCTAGTGGTCTTCGGAGTCGGGATCTTCTCGATCAATCTTCTAAGCATAGGCTCAGAGAGAGTTCTCTCCCCAGCGGGCCACGACCTGGCCGCGCTGGCGGCCGGACTCTACGCCCTGCCAGCCATAGTAGCCATCGTTGCTGCCCTCACGATGGAAATTGCAGGACGGGCGATTCGGTAAGGAAGCCGCACTGAGGTCGCTCATCGGTCCTGCATTGCCCTGGCGAGGGCTCGGCGCGTCTCGCTTAGGAGTTTTCGTCCTGTCCGCCCTCGGAGACCCATCCCTCCAGGAACTCGGCCGGTCCGATCACCTCAACCCCCCGCCTGAGATCGGGAGGGTAGTGCTTCGCGTTGCCCGTGACGAGCGTGGCCCCGGCCTCGCGGGCGACCTCAAGGAAGGGCAGATCGTTCGGGTCGGGCAGCCCGACGCCGAGGTGCGGGGGAGAGATCCCGAGCCCCTCCCCTTCGATAAGGGCCAACAGCGACCCGACGTCCGCGGACGAGAAGCCGAATTTCCCCCGGCCTAGCACCTCCCGCCACTCCGAGAGGACGCGGTCGTCGTAGGCCACCACTAGCTCGCCCGTGAGGGCCAGGTCGAGCACCCTGGCCGGCGGCCCGAAGCTGTTCAGCAGCGCGGATACCAAGACGTTCGTGTCGAGCACGACCCTCCGTCCACTCACCGCCCCGCGCGCTCGCCCCGCGCCGTCGCGATCTCGGCTTCTATCTCGGTCTCAGCCATGCCGGTCAGGCCACTTCGCTCCGAGGCCCGACGCATGCGGGAGACGGCGGCCTGGGCCCTGGCGCGCCTGAGGAGGCGCAGCGTCTCCTCCAGGTCGTCGCCGTCCACGCCCACGAGCAGCGCCACGGGCTTGCCCCTGGAGGTGATGACCACCTCGTCCCCTTCCCCCGCGGCCTCGAAGACGGGCCTGGGATTGATGCGGATCTCCCTGGAGCTGACGAACTTCATTAGACCTCATCTAACGTTGACTTTACGGTCACGTAATAGTCTACACTCAGAGCACGACGATTGCATCATGGATAGCGTGACCTGTCCTCGGCGTTTTGGATCGGTCCGACGGAGCTCATCTGAGATCGTTTCTGAGGGACGGAGTTGCTTGCCTCATTGGTCGTCGTGACTCTCCACGCACTCCGGTGAACAGGGGCGGCTATGCCCGGTTCTTTCGGACGTAGCTGCGGGTCAACCTTCCGGCCCTGCGCCCGCGGCGGTCTGCTCCCGCCCAGCATACCGAAACAACAACGCCGATCCGACAAACAGCGTGACAAAGAGCCCATTCACGCCCAAGATCTCCAGCGGCGGGCTCGCGGGGTAGCCCAACCCGGCGAACAGCGCGATCGTGGCGACCAACGCCTGAACGAGCGCCATTGCGATCAACGCGCGTACCATCCCGTGTGGCCGTAAGCGCGCGATGATGGCACCGATCATCCCGACGAAGAGCACCCCGATATACATCGAGTTGGCGGGGTCGCCCGAAGTCCCGATGACGCCGACGGCAAGGTTCACCCAGACGAGGATGAGTGCTGCCGCGAGCGCAACACCAAGGGCGGCCCGGTACGCGATGTTTCCCGCCTTTCCCGCTACCAGCTTGTACGTGAGACCAGTGCCGAAGATGAGGGCACCGGCGATAACGAAATCGGCCAGGCTCCAGGCCGGTGCCGCTAACAAGGGTATCAGCAAGATGAACGCTGTCGCCAGCGCAACGCCGACGACAGCTCGGTAAGGGTTCCCGGCCAACATGGTGCTCCTCTCCTTGAGCGCGGTGCATAGCAACTCCGGCAGGGTGTAAGCCCACAGCGCCGCCAGACCCAAGCCGCCGCCGTCCTCTAGCTTCTCGCGGCACAGGTCCCGAAAATAGCGGGCCATCTCCTCGCCGTACTCGTCTCGAAGCTCGCACGGGTAGGCCCGCAGGAGCGACCGGTAGACCCGCTCCGAGGTCCCTACGGCGCGTTCGTGCCCCCTCGGAGGAGACATCACGCCCCCTCAGGCTTCGGCGCGGGGAAGGCACCCTTCCGGCGCGCGGCGCGCACCAGGCCGTCGAGCCTCTCGACCTCCGCTACCAGGACCTCACCGCCGAAGCCGGTGAGGCGATAGTAGCGGCGCCGCTCGTCTGGGGCTTCTCCGGGCTCGGACCTCTGCCCGGACTCCTCGATCACGCCGCCCTCCTTGAGGCGCTTGATCGCCCCGTAGAGCGTGCCCGGCCCCAGCCGCACCCTCCCGCCGGTCCTCTCCCTAACCTCCAACATGATCCCGTAGCCGTGGCGTTCCCCGTCGGCCAGCGCCAAAAGGACGTTCAACACGACGGGCGTCAGCGGCAGAAGGTCTCCCGGATCCCTCGCCCGTTCCCCCGGCACGTCCTCACCGCCCATGACACCACTCCTCTACATCGCTCCGTCACACGATGCATCGTGTGACGATATATTTCACGCGCCATAGTACGCCGCTTCGGGACGCTTGTCAAGATGGGCCTGGCGCCGCCTCTAGGCCGCCTATGCACCTAGTTGTCGGCAAGCAACCCCCAAGCAACATCAAAAATCACTCAATTGAAGGATGCGCCCGGCTCCCTAAGATAACGATACTTGATAGCATCGTAAGGTAAGGGCGGAGGCCTTCACCTTTTCGCTGCCCCACCGCAAAGAGGGCGCCGGGATGGTCTGGAGCGCGGGCGAGAAGTTGATGCAGACAGGCAGGGACACGGTCTTTCCTTACCAGGAAAGCATCTCGAGGCGTCGAGAGGTGGGAGATCTGATGAGGAGAGGGATCCATCTTCGTATGGTCAGGCACGTCGTCCTCTTGGCAGTCGTGGCCCTATCGGCTTTTGTTGTAGTGGTATTCATCAACGCCAATGGCGGCGCGACGGCCACGTTGCGATCGGATTTCGATGACCGATCGGTTACGCCCATTTTCAGCCCCATCGACCTGGCCTTCGCGCCCGACGGCCGCATGCTTATCGCCACCCAGCCAGGCCTGTTACGGGTGTACGAGGACGGAGAGCTACTACAGGCCCCAGCACTGGACCTCACCGGCAAGCTTTGCTCCAACTCCGAGCGTGGGCTACTCGGCGTGGCCTTAGACCCGAGCTTCTCGACGAACCGCTTTGTCTATCTCTACTACACCTTCGACAAGTTCGGTGAGTGTCCAGTGTACGATACGCACAATCCGAACAATCCTGTCAATCGGGTCTCGCGCTTCGTCATGTCCGGCGACACCATCGACCCTTCGAGCGAGAAGGTGTTGATCGACAACATCCCTTCTCCGAGCCGTCACAACTCTGGGGATTTGAGCTTCGGCAAGAACGGTTACCTCTACGTAAGCGTCGGCGACGGTGGGTGCGACTACGCGGGCGACTCGGGCTGCCAGATCAACAACGACGCCTCCCGCGACCCGCACGTCCTCTTGGGCAAGGTACTGCGCATAACCCGCGACGGCGGCATACCCTCGACCAACCCCTACACGGGAACAGGCAGCGCCCGCTGCAACGTTACCGGCCGCACCGATCCAGGCAAGAAGTGCCAGGAGACGTTCGCTTCGGGGTTACGCAACCCCTTCCGCTTCGCCTTCGACCCGAACGCTTCGGGCACCCGCTTCTTCATCGGTGACGTCGGCAATGAAGGCTGGGAGGAGGTCGACCTGGGCAAGAAGGGGGCCGACTACGCCTGGAACCTCTGCGAGGGCAACCACGACAACGGCGCCCGCGCGGGCTCTGTGAACTGCGGCGCAGCACCTTACACGCCTCCCATCCACGAGTACAGTCACGACACCGGGTGCTCCTCGATCACCGGCGGGGCGTTCGTCCCAAACGGCTTTTGGCCCGCCGCCTACGACAACTCTTATCTCTATGGCGACTACGTGTGCAACAAGATCTTCGAGCTGGAGCCCAAGAGCGGGGGAGGGTTCACGAAGACCGAGTTCGCGAGCGGGTTAGATCAGGGCGGCCCCGTCGCCATGGCCTTCGGCCCTTACGGCTCTGGTCAGGCGCTCTACTACGCCACTTACGCCAATGGTGGGGAGGTCCGCCGCATTACCTATACCGAAGCCGGGGCCAACCGCGCGCCTCACGCCGTCTTGAGCGCGAACCCTGAATACGGAGACGCGCCGCTGACCGTAAGTTTCGACGGCTCCGGGAGCACGGATCCGGACTCCGGCGACGCGCCGGCGGCCTACAGCTGGGACTTCGGCGACGGCTCTCCGGCGGTCGAGACCACGACCCCGTCCGCCAGTCACACCTACGAGCAAGCCGCTACGCACACGGCCACGCTGACGGTGCGGGACACGAAGGGCGCCGAGGACACCGCGAGAGTGCGCATATACGCCGGAAATGGGCCGCCCGAGCCGACCATCTCATCTCCTGCCCAAGACAAGCTATTCGCGGTCGGAGAGAAGATCGAGCTGCGGGGTAGTGCGACGGACCCACAAGATGGCGAACTGCCGGACAGTGCGCTCAGCTGGGAGGTCGTCCAGCACCACAACGGCGACCACACCCACCCGCACTTCGCAGGAACCGGCAACGACCTTACTTTCACCGCAGCCGACGCTGAAGACCTTCTCTCAACCGGCCCCGAGGAAAACTACCTGGAGATCAGGGTGACCGCTACCGACTCTCAGGGACTCTCCAAGACCGTCGCCCAGAAGTTGACCCCCAAGACGGTCGACGTAACGTTCGAGTCAAAGCCGTCAGGACTCAAGTTGCGCCTCAACGGCACCACGTTCACAACGCCGCGGACTTTCGTCTCGTGGGAGGGTTACAAGCTGAGAGTGACCGCGCTGTCGCCGCAGACGCTGGCGGGTAGCACCCACACGTTCGACGCCTGGTCAGACGGCGGGGCGCAGGACCACGACATATTCACCGGAGCCCAACCGGGCGCCTACACAGTCACCTTCAAGGCCTGCACGATAACCGGAACCACCGGCAACGACATTCTCGAAGGCACGTTGGGCGCCGACACCATCTGCGGCATGGCAGGCAACGACGCCATAAAGGGCATGGCAGGCAACGACACCATCGATGGCATGGGAGGTGACGACGCAGGACTGCGCGGCGACGGCGGGGCGGATAAGGTGACAGGTGGCGGTGGTACCGACAACCTCTACGGGGGGAGTGGCAACGACGCGCTAATCTCCCGAGACGGGGTGAGCGGCAACGATATCCTCGACGGAGGGTCAGGCACGGACACCAAGACCACCGATGCCACCGAGAAATCGATCGTGGGCTTCCCGTAAGCCGATAGGAGGGCGCAAACAACGGACCGAGGGCCTGAGCTGCCATCCCCGGCCCTTTCTATTGCCTCCTTCACCGAAGTGATGCCGCGTCCGCCTGAACGAGACCGCGTTCGGACTCTACGGGCACGCTGGGACCCTCCCATGCGTTAAGGGGATTCTCATGTGCGCTTGCTGAGCCATTCGTGCCTTAGGACGGCGTACAAATACTCGTCGGCCCATCCTCCCTTGAACCAAACGTTCTCCACGAAGTGCCCTTCCCTACGCATGCCCAGCCGCTCGAGCAGCGCCACGGAAGGCGCGTTCCTGCAATCAGCTATGGCGATGATCCGGTGCAGCCCCAGGGTGCCGAACGCGTAATCCAACACGTGCGCGACGGCTTCCGAGGCGAAACCTCTACCCTGATACTCCCGCGCCAGCGTGAACCCGACCTCGGCCCGGTAGGGTTCGTGCTCGTCGATCCTCAAGGCGCAGTCCCCTATTAGCGTCCCCGTCTCTTTCGATTCGATGGCGAATCCGAACCACTCACCAGGCATGCCAACTCGCGCCGCGCCCATCTCGCGGATGATGGTCTTCGCTTCTTGCTCGTCGCAGGGGTCCCAGCTTTGGTAACGGGCCACCTCGGGATCTTTGCGGTAAGCCACGAAAGGGGTCAGGTCGGAGTCTTCGAAGCGCCTGAGGATAAGTCGCTCCGACTCGATCCGGGCGAACATAGCCTCACTCATCTGCCGACGAGCGGGCTCAGCCCGCTTTCCCGCTCATTACGAGTGGGCGGTTGGTGGTCGCTGAGCTCTGCGAACCCTGCATGAATGAGCTGTCCCTTCATCTCAGGAGTACCGCCGTCTGCAGGCGATCTGCTCTTGGGCGAAGTCCACGGCCTCCCTCTGGGAGAAGAGTCTCGCATTCGCGGATGGGTCCCTGCCAGCTATCGGGGACAGGAGGGTGCTCCCAGTTCGCGGGATCCGAGTACTCCCCGGAGTGGGCGGGCATCACGAGCGTTCCTGACGGCGTGATCACGTCCATCAAGGCCTGCACCACTGCCACGGAAGCACCGCAGACCCATCCGAGGGAGCTTAGGGAAGAGTGAACTATTACGACGGCCCCCGTTTCCAGCCCGAGCCGTCGCAGATCCTTCGCCAGGCTCTGGCGGGTTCGGGGCTCTGTTGTCGGGTCTATGAGGTCCTTTTCTCTAACCGTAGTCCCTGCCATTCTTCCTACGACTGGTTGCGTACTCCCCTGCCGCTAATCTACCTGTGCGCTCTGCCCGAGCAGACGTCGCAACGGGCTTCTGGATAAGAGGAAGAATGCCATACTCGGCGGCTATACGGAAGCAGAGGACCTCGCCGATCGATTGTGCCTCGGACCCGCCGAACCTACTGCACGCCGGCGCCAACCTATTTCTTGCTAGATTTGCTCCGCTGCATTGGGAACCCGCCCTCGGAGCTTATGACCTGCCCGAACACCCACTGGACTTCGTCGGTACACGACCACCCCACCAGGCGAGCGATGTCCTCCGGCCTCCCCAACCCCCTGCGGGCGCCCCCTACATATAGAGGTCCGCGTCACGTGGAGATGGGCCGCAAGAGAGTCATCTCCCTCTGCGAAAAACCCTCTTCGGAGTATTGCGTGGGGCTAGGAATCATTGTATGGTGCATACGTAGCGAGAATTGGGAGTATGCCTGCAGCCAAGTGCGAAGTAGAAGCCTACGGGGTTTACGGGAGATGGCGGCACCTAAGGCGGGGAAACGAAGGGAGGAGATAGTCGGGAGCAAGGACAAGAGCCAACGATTCTCTAATATTGAACATGCTGTTCTAAGTACTTCGGACAAGTGACGAAAAAGTAAAGGAGATACCCAGTGTCAGAGAATCCTGGACAGGGGCCTGGGCAGAGCCACAAGTTCGACGAGCTTGCGCGTGGTCTGGCTAGCGGCAGCCTGAGCCGGCGTCGGGCGCTGAAGCTCTTTGTCGCTACTGCCCTCGCCACGCTGGTGCCGGCTCGTTTCGCCGGGGCAGACGACAGAGACTGTAAGAGGAGGGGGGAACGGTGCGGAGACGGAAGAGGCCAGTGTTGCGGCAACTTGAGGTGCAGAGACGGCAGATGCCGCAGAAGTGACGACGACAGAGACTGTAAGAGGAGGGGGGAACGGTGCGGAGACGGAAGAGGCCAGTGTTGCGGCAACTTGAGGTGCAGAGACGGCAGATGCCGTAGAAGTGACGAGCCGCCATCACCGCCTCCTCCGTCGCCACCGCCTCCTCCATCACCACCGCCTCCATCGCCACCGCCTCCGTCGCCACCGCCTCCACCAGTCGTCTGAGAGACCGGCTAGCAATAGGCGCTAATAGGAGAAACGTTTTGCGACATGGGCGCCCCACCCCTCCAAAACGGTCGAGGGGTGGGGCGCCCGTAACGAGCATCCACGCGCTTGGGCGCTCGGAGTAGTAGAGTAATGAGCTAGAGAGGACACTTCGTGGATGTCGCGCTGCTCTTGGCCCGTTTGCTGCTCGCCTTGGTATTCATGGTGACCGGAGTGGCCAAGCTCGCCGATCGCGAAGGATCGAGGCGGGCCCTGGCCGACTTCGGGGTGCCCCCCCGCTGGCGAGCCCGCTGGCGGTGTTGCTGCCGCTGGCTGAGCTGGCGGTGGCGGCCGCCCTCTTACCGGTTGCCACTGCCTGGTGGGGCGCCGCGGGGGGTCTCACGCTACTGCTCCTATTCGTCGCTGCGATCGCCGCCAATCTGGCCCGTGGCCGCAGGGCAGAGTGCCATTGTTTCGGGCAGCTGCACTCGGCCCCCGCGGGCTGGAAGACGCTTGCGCGCAACGGTGTGCTGGCCGCCGTGGCCGTCTTCGTCGTCTGGAGGGGCTACGATGGCGCCGGACCCAGCGCCTTGAGTTGGCTCGTGGGCCTCTCGGCAGCGCAGGTCGCCGGCTTCGTCGTTGGGCTGGCGGTGCTCAGCGTGTTGGTTGCCCAGTGGTTGGTGCTCCTCAACCTGATCAAACAGAATGGGCGGCTCCTGATGCGCGTGGACGCGCTGGAGTGGGGATCTGGCGGAGGGGCGGCGACATCCCCCAACGGTGGCGTGGCGACCCAACCGTCGCCCGGGCTCCCTATCGGGGCCACAGCGCCAGGCTTCGAGCTCCCTGGCCTCCACGGCGAGACGCTCACGCTGGAATCCTTGCGCGCCGCTGGGAAGCCGGTGCTGCTGTTGTTCACCGACCCGAACTGCGGCTCCTGCACGGCGATGCTCCCGGAGATACGCCGCTGGCAGAAAGAGCACGCCGAGGAGCTGACCATCTCGCTCGTGAGCCGGGGCACCGTCGAGGAGAACCGCGCCAAGAGCACCGAGCATGGGTTGAGGGGCGTCCTTATGGAGCGTGATTGGAATGTCTCGGGGGCCTACGAGATCGAGACCAGTCCTAGTGCGGTGCTCGTCCGGCCCGACGGCACGATCAGCAGCCCGGTCCTCGAGGGCCCGACCGCCATAGGTGACCTCTTGGCGTACGCGGTGGGGAAGCGCAGCAGCCTGCCGCTGCATTCGGGAGACCAAGAAGCGGCGCAACCTCGGCGTACCCCCGGAGAAGCCACGGCAAAGGCCGCAGCGAATGGATCCATGGTAGGGAAACCCGCCCCCCAGATAGAGCTTCCGGACCTGGAAGGCGCCCCCCTCTCCCTGACGTATTTCAGGGGGGATCAGGTCGTTGTGCTCTTCTGGGACCCGGAATGCGGGTTCTGCCGGGAGATGCTCCCAGACCTGAGGGGCTGGGAGGACAATCCGCCCAAAGAAACGCCGAAGCTCCTGATAGTCTCGACCGGCACGGAGGAAGCCAGCCGGGAGATGGGCTTGAGCTCGCCGGTGATGCTCGACGAGCAGCTCGTCGTTGGACGAGCATTGGGCGTGCCGGGTACGCCATCCGCCGTACTCATCGACGAGCAGGGTCGGATAGCCTCCGAGCTGGCCGTTGGCGCCCCGGCGGTGCTTGCGCTTGCCCAGGCGTCACAAGCCGCAGGGGCTAAGAGAACCAAGGAGTTTCCCGCATGATAGGTAGTACGGGAGGAGCAGAACGACGCCAAGCAGCGTCTGCACAACAAGGAGGACGCGAAGAAGATCGCTCCGAACGCGGGGAGGGGAGAGGGCAGTGTCTGAGGGCGCCGTAGAGGATCCCAAGCGAGGAAGTGACAAAGGTCAAAATCCCAAACTGATCGCTTACCGCACCGGCCCATGGCCCCCGATGCGCCTCGTCGTAGCGCCCGCCGATCGCGACTGGATGGACGCCACCCCCAACCGGTTCGCCAACCGTTGCCTGCCCTTGAGGATCGCCGACCAAGCCGGTTGGTTCGTCCTGAATAGCCATGCGCTGCGCGTGACCTGGAGCGGCGGCAATGACATCTCGGATATCGAGATAGAGTCTTTGAACGGTGAGGAAGTCAACTTCGCAAGCAGCCACTTCGGAAGCGGCATACTCACCTGGAATCTGCCGTTCCTCTTCCGGACCCCTCCAGGCTACAATCTGCAGGCCCGCGGTCCGGCGAACTGGCCGAAAGACGGGGCGTCCCCGCTAGAGGGGATCGTGGAGACGGACTGGCTGGAATCCACTTTCACCATGAACTGGAAGCTGACCCGCGCCAACCTCCCCGTAATCTTCGAAGCGGGCGAGCCGATCTGCATGATCGTGCCGCACAAGCGAGGAGAGCTCGAGGCCTTCGAGCCGGAAATCTGCGAGATTGGGGAGGAGCCGCCGCTCGCGGAGGCCTACGAGCGATGGGCCGAGGGCCGGGGGAAGTTCAACCGAGAATTGGAGGTGGCGGACTCAGAGGCCCAGAAGAAGGGCTGGCAGAAGGATTACGTCCGGGGCATGACCCTCGGAGGGGTCAGGGCCAAGGAACACCAGACCAAGCTAAAGCTCAAGGACTTCGCCGAACAAGGGTGAGGTGTGCCGTCTTCGTACAGGGGACATTCGGGAGCGATGCCTCTCCGCGTTACACACCCTGGCCCGATGACCCATGAGAATCCCATTCGAAATCGTTGGCTGCTCGTGGCCTCGTCCCGTCGAAGTGGTGGACGGTGGATGGGTTTCCGAGCCGGAGTGGGAAGCGCCGCTCATGCCTACCCGTCCCCTCCCCTGTTGGAGGATCTTCGACGAACAACCGTGTTGGACCATCGACTGGCGGGAGTTCTTCAAGAGCGGTACAAAGCCTTACCATGAATCTCTAGGGGGTGAGATGCGCCGATTCCATGTCGTCTCTCACCTGCGTATCAAGGAGAGCGGCAAGCTCGCCTTTTGGACCGACGACGGATGCGTGATCGCTCGCAACAGGAAGGTAATACACTCCGATCGGGCCGCTCACCCGCCGACCCGGGCCGAGATCTATGTTCAGCGCGGCGAGGGCTTGCGAGTAGCCCAGTGGCAGAGTGGCGGGGATTGGCTGTGGGGCGCGCGGCTGGACGACCCGGAGCAGGAGCCCCGCCTGAGGACGGTGGCAGATCTGGTGCATTTCTACCTTGGCGCGGTTCAGGAGCGTCTCAGACACCCGGACGGTCCGCCGCTGAAGATGTGCTTGGGCGGTGCAGAGCCCGTTCGCACCATAGTGGGGCTCTACAGCATGATCTTGAACGGATACGCACCTTCCAAGGTGATCCTGTTCGGTGAGCACCAATGGAACCAACAAGCTCGCGAGCTGTTCGCCAGTGCCTTCCCCTTCGCGGAGTTCATCTCGACGCAGCGAGTACTGGAGGACGTCGGAGACATAGGAGGGTCCCAACTCATCGAAATGACCCAACAGTACTGGTGGGTTTTCAAGACGTTAATGCAGACGTTTTGGCCTCCTGAGGAAAGCTGTGTGATGGATGACGACGTGTTCATCCTTGATCGAGTCGACGACGCGCTGGAGGCGTTCGAGCAGTGCGATCTAGTGTATAGCCCCGATTTGTACAATTGGGGTCAACTCTATCTGGATACGTGGGGAGGCCTGATAGATAGGGGACTGGAAACGCTGCCAACCACAGGATTGGTCAACACGGGCTTGTTCTGGATTCGGCAATTCACCGAGCCTCGGAAAATCGCCGACTATATCTTGAACTCCGAGCCAGGCGCAACAAACTTTATGATCTACGACCAAGGCTTTGTTGCGACCTTGTACGCACGCAGAAATGCTCACCAGCTCTCTACCCAGCGTTACTTCTTCCCGCTTTGTGAGGGCCTACCAGGTGGCTTGCCCGGCTACGACTACGCGGGCAACCCGTGCGGCTTTGCGAGCGTACACTTCGCCGGCCTGCTCGAGAAGCCTTCTGACCTCGTAACGCTCTGGCTAGCACCACAGATCCTGGGCCGCAAGCCGGAACATCAAATCTGTCTATTCTAGATGGGGGCGATACTCGGTCCACGGGCTACACACCGTATTCTCCGCTTGTGGTACGTGCTATCAGGGTCGGCAGCTGGACATTAGAGGAAGGAACATCCGTGCCAAGAATTACATCGGAGGTGCACACCGTCTTCTCTGTCGACGGCTCGCTTTACCAGCGGTGGCAGGCAGATCTACTTGCCTACTCGCACCGTAAGGCTAACCAGCCTGGCCCCTTGACGCGCTTGTTGTCCTCCGATAGGCTGCCCACCCGTTTCGAGGGCCGAACGTTTCATACCAGGTCATACTCTACCCACCCCGCTACCGGCGACTATTACCCTCCATACAACAGGATCATGGCCCTTAGGGCATGGTTGACAGAGACCCCTCCCGCAGAGGACGTGATACTACTCATAGAACCAGATTGCGTGTTCTTGGGCTCGCTAACCGGGGAGCCGGTGAGTCGTGGGAATCCCGTATCTCATCCTATAGGCTACATGGATCCATTGCCTAAAGCTGAGCTCCTCCAAAGACACTGCTCGAGGCCAGAGTTGGTGGAGCCCGCGGGTATACCCACCCTCCTCATCCATCGAGATGACCTGATGGAACTGATCCCGCTGTGGATCGAGAAGACCGAAGACATTCGTAACGATCCAACGAGCCGTGAGCTCCTCGACGGGGGATGGATCTCAGATATGTGGGGCTATACGATCGCCGCAGCCGAGATGGGGTTACGGCACGACCTGCGTGAGCTAGCCCGAACGCAGGGGGAGGATCAAGCCGATCTGCCGATCGTACACTACTGCTACGCTTCATCTTATGCCGAACACGGTTGGCACTGGGACAAGCGGACCTACAGACCTTGGGAAAGAGTCCCGGATCCGCCTGGCGAAGTTCCTTTGGTCGACAAGACGCTCGTAGGTTTGCTCAATGAGTGGGTGGCTATGCCGGAGCATCAGATCTGCCTCTATGACGCGTAGCTTGAGGGAGAACGAGCCCCAGGAAAGGCGGTTGACGGTTGCTTCTCGTAATTCCCCGAAGGACGCTAGAGAGCTTGTTCGAAGTCGTCGGCCATAAGTACGAGGGGCCAACATGAAGGTTGATTGGCTCATTGTGGGGGCTGGATTTACAGGCCTCGTGTTAGCGGAACGAATCGCTAGTCAACTTGGCAAGAAGGTATTGGTGGTAGAACGTAGAGACCACATCGGCGGCAATGCCTATGATCACTACGACGGTAATGGAATCCTGGTTCATCGCTACGGTCCCCACCTTTTCCACACCAACTCCGAGAAAGTCTGGCGCTACCTTTCACAGTTCACAGAGTGGCACCCCTACTACCATCGGGTACTTGCCCTGGTGGACGGCAAGAAGGTGCCGGTACCGTTCAATCTCAACAGCCTTCACGCCGTTTTCCCTCCTGGATATGCTTCTAAGCTGGAGGACCTTCTCCTGAAACACTACGGATTCGGGAGCAAGGTGCCTATCCTTAAGCTCCGCCGAGAAGCCAGTGGTGAGTTGCACTCTCTGGCAGAATTCGTCTACGAGAAAGTGTTCTATGGCTACAACTTGAAACAGTGGGACCTGACACCAGAGGAACTGAGTCCTAGTGTATCCGGCAGGGTACCCATCTCCATGAGTCGGGACGATCGCTACTTCCAGGATAGATATCAGGCAATACCCAAGCATGGCTATACACAGATGTTGCAGCGTATGGCGAACCACCCGAACATAATGGTTCTGCTTAACGCCGATTATCGGGAGATCCAGGATGAGGTCAAGTGCGACGGCATGGTCTACACTGGTCTCATCGATGAGTTCTTCGACTATATGCACGGTGAGTTGCCTTATCGCAGTTTGCGCTTCGAGTTCGATTACCACTTGGTCGACGCGTATCAGGAAGTGGCCCAAGTCAATTACCCCAATGACCAGCCTTATACTCGTATCTCGGAGTACAAGCACATCACCGGTCAACGCGCGTACGGCACAAGCGTGTCTATCGAATACCCCATGCCCTACAGACGCGACCAGAATCTACCTTACTATCCGGTCCCACGAGAAGAGAACCGAAAGCGTTACAACCTTTATTTGTCGGAAGCCGAGAACTTAGACAATAGGGTGCTATTCGCGGGGCGACTCGCCGATTACAAGTATTACAACATGGATCAGGCCGTCGCACGAGCGTTGGGGGTGTTCGAGAAACTGGTTGCCAAAGAGATAACTACCTAGAGTCGGAGCCGATTTAGAGCAACCCGGTTGCCTCAGAGCACTCTCGCCGGAGTGCTTGCTCTCAGATTTTGGGTAACCGCTGTTTTCTCGCTTCCCCTGGCATCTGGGTGGGGGCCAACGTTAGACTGAAGGGATCAGGGAACGAGAGATCAGGACCGGAGACGGAGGAAGGAGTGTTGGGCGATGTCCGTAGCCGCAACAGGGGAGAGGACTCAGCCGGGTGGGGTGCGTAAAAGGGCCGTTGTCGCGGCGGTGATCGGCAACTTCATCGAGTGGTACGACTTTACGCTCTACGGCTACCTGGCGGTCGTGATCGCACCGCTCTTCTTCCCGGCGGAGAACCGGCTGGTCTCGCTCATGGCGACCTTCGCGGTCTTCGGGGTGGCGTTCCTGATGCGCCCCATAGGCGCGCTCTTCTTCGGCAGCATCGGCGACAGGATCGGACGCCGCAACACCCTCGCAACCATCATCCTCATGACGTCGGGGGCGACCTTCTTCATAGGTCTGGTGCCTTCTTACGAGACCATCGGGATCCTGGCACCGCTGCTTCTGGTGCTCGCCCGCGTGGTGCAGGGGTTCGCCGTCGGTGGCGAGTACGGAGGGGCCACCGCGTTCATGGTCGAGTACGCCCCTGACGACAAGCGGGGGCTCTACGGTAGCTGGCAGTTCGTCACCCAGGGCGCCTCATTGATGGTCGGACTCCTGATCGTGACCCTCCTGACCACGGTGCTCTCCGAGGAGGCGCTCTTCTCCTGGGCCTGGCGCGTGCCTTTCCTCCTCGCGCTGCCACTCGGCCTGATCGGGCTCTACATGCGCTTGAAGCTCGAAGACACGCCGGCTTTCGCGGCCGTCAGGGAGCACCATGAAGTAGAGGGGACCCCATTGAGGGAGAGTCTTAGGCACCATGGTAAAGACGTCCTGAAGGTCATCGGCCTGACCTGGCTCCTGACGGGGCTCACCTACCTGCTCGTCTTCATGCCCACCTACCTCTCCGAGGAACTCGACGTGCCGCTCTCTTCGGCCTACACGGCGGTCATCCTGGGGACGGCGGGGTACTGCGTGACGGTGCTCGTCGCGGCCTTGCTCTCCGATCTTATCGGCAGGAGGAAGCCGTTCTTGCTCGCCGCGCCGGTGGTCGCGGTGGTCGCCGCCGTGCCCATCTTCTTGCTGATCCAGACGGCGAACTTCGCCGCCATCACGCTGGCGCTCGTGGTGGTCGGCGTGATCCTGGGTACCTCCGCGGGAGTCTACGCGGCCGCTACGTGCGAGGTCTTCCCCACGAACGTCCGCTACAGCTCACTCTCGTTGGGCTACAGCGTCGCGGTCTCCATCTTCGGCGGGACGACACCCCTGATCTTCACCTCCCTCCTGGCGGCCACGGGCAACCCGATCTCGCCCGCCTTCTACCTCATCGCCGCCGCCCTTGCCGGCATCGTCGCCGCCCTGACGTTCCCCGAGACCGCCAGGGAGCCCTTGCATGAGACGTGAGTTCATGCACCAAGACAGTAGAGCCTCGCCAGGCGAAACAGGATGCCCCAGAGACCGGCTTCGAAGATCGTGCTCAGGACAGCCCACGCAGCGGCATCTTATCGGGTTGCCGCGCCCGGAGCAGGGTAGCTTCCCTCCGTCTTGCCAGGAAGGAGCCGGAGAGCATTCGTGGGTAGCGTCTACTACGCTCGGAGGCGCCGGAAGGGAGATCTACCTTCCCTGTTCTCTAACTCGCTTTCGAGCCAGGCCTTCGGCCTGATCGCCGAATCGACGACGGACTCCACGATGAAGCTGGTAACGAAGGTCAGTTCCCGATCTGCTTCACTTATACGCCGCGTTGTCGATACTTCTTTGTCATGAGACGGCGAATCTTCCAACTTTTCGTTTCGCATGCTTGCGGCCGAGTCCACATGCCTTATGGCGGCCGCAATAGCCTGGTCGAGACTCATCACCATGGTCGTCATGTCGGCCTCTAGTAACTGACCAGAAGTGGCCAACATATCCCTTACCTGCGCCCGGGCGTCGGACAAAGCCGCCCTGGCCGACTCTGCGTATCGTGGCGGTCCCAGTTCGTTGGCGTACCAGAAAATATGGGACTGCAGATCCTTCTCCCCAGGACTTACCAACAGCCGAAGAGGACTGTAGGCGACGGTCTCGCCGAAATGGATCCGCTCGCCCATAACTTCGTAGACGGTCACTTCCTCGCCGACCCCTTCTCGGGGAACTACGGCAGGAAGCAGAACTCTCAGGAGATCGTCGATCGTCTCGAGCAGGATCACGTATAGCCAATCCTCTGCCACGATCCACCTGCGTTTTTCTCGCCAGGCGAGCATTCGACCGATGACGAACACGGCAAGCGTGGTCGCAAAGAGATATACGACGAGATCGAGGCCAAGTTCAGGCAGCTTATCTTGTGCTCGGGCGAGGATGAACGCGACGAGCAAGATGACTACGACGGCGGACGCAACCAGGACCGTGCCAATGTTGCCTCTGACCATGACTCTCTCCGCTTTCTCTTAGCTTTATCCCTGGCCGCCCACCAGGGTACCTTGCCTGCGAAGGATTCTAATGCCACCGTTAGGCAATCGCTACAACATTGCCCCTTCAAACACAAGCAGGGTCTTCTGGCGGTCGGAAGTCATCGCGCCCACGGCTCTAGGCGCTCCCCTTTCGGAACAGCCGCAGGCGATTGAGGATGACGGCTATGGAGGTTCCCATGTCGGCAACCTCCGCTCCGAGCACCACTTCGGCGGGCGGGGCAACGATTTGCTCGTGGACGTGGATTCGCGCAAAAACCCGGACGTGTTACGTTGTGGCCCCGGCGTAGACAGGGTCCATTACAACAAGGGCTTAGACAAAGTCGCCGACGACTGCGAGGACTTGCGCCCTTACAGGTATTAGACTGTAAGGGCGGCGGAGCTAGGGTAGGGTATAGTCGCTCCTCGAGAAAGGTAAGGAGGAAGATCAGGTGCGTATAGTAACTCTGATGCTAGCGGCGGTGGCGTTGTTCATGGGGCTATTGGCCGCTGTGGCTTATGCTGCCACCATAGAGGGAGCGTAGTCCGTCATGCCGATCCGGTGGCGTCTTACGCTATTCATCGCGCTGCCGATGGGGATGATACTGCTCGCCCTGAGCCTAACCCTCTACTTGCAGAACAAGAACGCACTGCTCAAGGGCGTAGAAGAGAGCGCCGAAGATGGGGCGTCGGTCGTGGCCGACACCATCGAAGCTGGAGATACCTTGAGCAGCGCAGTCGACGATGACGATCAGCTCATCCTCGACGAGGTCGGCGTGATCATCCGGGACAAAGACGGCGGGATCCTCCAGAGCAAAGGGCTCCAGGCGGCAAGTTCAGCCGACGACAACGTGTGGCGCGAAGCGCTCAAGACCGGGCAGTACGCCTATGCTGATGTGCGCCTGCGGGATAATGACTACTACGACGTCGCCGTGCCGGTGGACCCACCGAACAGTCCCACGCAGGTGATCGATGAAGCGCGGGTGGTCGAGGTTCTTAAGTCCTATGACGAAGCCGAGGAGTCCCTCCAGACTTTCGGAACCCTCCTGGGGACTAGCCTCGGCGCGGCCTTCTTCCTGTCCATCGGCGGCTCCTACCTGCTAGCGGGAGCTGCGCTGAGGCCGGTGGAAGCCGTGACCAGCGCCGCCAGCAGGATGGGCGAGGGCGACCTCTCCAAACGGCTGCCCGTGGCCAACCCCAAAGACGAGCTCGGGCGCCTGGTCATAACGATAAACGGTCTCCTCTCGCGCCTGGAAAGCGCCTTCGTCCGCAGGGAGGAGGCTTTGGAGCGTCAGCGACGCTTCGCTGCCGATGCCAGCCACGAGCTGCGCACTCCGCTCACCGCTATAAGCGGTCACGCCAGGATGCTCGACGAGTGGGCACTCGAAGCTGACCCGCAGAGGGCGAAACGAAGCATCGGCGTCATCCGCCGGGAAGCCGGCAGGATGCGCAGCCTGGCCGAGTCCCTCCTAGCCCTCGCCCGCGGCGACGAAGGCGCGGATCTGAAGATCGGGCGTCACGACCTGGCCGCGGTCGCCGAGGAGGCGGCGCAGGCAACCAGGGACGCCAACGACGGAAAGGTGTCTATCGAATGCGTCCTCCCGGAAGGAGAGGTCGAGGCAACCTTCGATAGGGACCGCGCCTTCCAGGCCGCCTCCATACTCTTGGACAACGCCGTGCGCTACACGCCCGAGGGCGGGATCGTCACGGTAGGTGTGCGGGAGGACGGCGACAGGGTCGCGCTCGAAGTTTCGGATACGGGCGTCGGCATCCCGGAGGATCAGCTGCCCCTCATCTTCGAGCGCTTCCACAGGGCCGATCCCTCCCGCTCCGAGGGCGGCGTGGGCCTGGGGCTGTCCATAGCCCGCCAGATCGCCGAGTCCCACGGCGGCCAGATAAGGGCCCAGAGCACGCCGGGCACAGGCTCGACGTTCACTTTCCTCCTCCCGAAACGGTCTCGGACCTCCATTCCTGAGTGGCTCGAACGCTTGGTGTGATACCAAGTCCGTCTAATCACTATCGGATCGGCATCCCTAAGCGTCATTCCCGCGAAAGCGGGAATCCACGTGCCTTAGATTCGCTATCGGAGACGATGGGGTGTCGTAGTGCTTCGATACGCGCCACCCTTCTCTCGGACCTGGTATGAGTCGTGCGCGGAGGGCTTCCGCCAGTCCCCCCGCGAAAAGAACGACATCCCGGCCCGGATGCATCTTTCTGGCGGTCGGGCGCCATCGCGTCCGCGGCTCTAGGCGCTCCCCTTTCGGAACAGCCGCAGGCCGTTGAGGGTGACGGCTATGGAGGTTCCCATGTCGGCGAGCACGGCGAGCCAGAGCGCCACGAGGCCGAATGGGGCCAGGAGCACGAACAGTCCCTTTATGGCGATGGATACGAAGACGTTCTGCCTTATGATCCGCTCGGCCGCCCGCGAGAGCCGCACCGCTTTGGCCAGCTTCGGAAGGTCGTCCTGCATGAGCGCCACGTCGGCCGTCTCCAGGGCGACGTCCGTTCCCGCCGCTCCCATGGCGAAACCGACGGTGGAGGCGGCCAGAGCGGGGGCGTCGTTGACGCCGTCGCCGACCATGCCCACGTCCCCGTGCCTCGCTACGAGCTGCCGCACGGCCTCAACCTTTTTCTCGGGCAGGAGCTGCGCCCTGTACCCGACGCCCAGGGCCTCCGCCGTCCTCCTCGCGGGCGCCTCGGCGTCGCCCGTGAGCATCACCAACTCGCCCACCCCCGATCTGCGCAACGTCTCCATGGTGGCCCCGGCGTCGCGGCGCAGAGCGTCGGCCAACCCGAAGACGGCCATGGGGCCGTCCTTGTCGCCAAGTACGACCGGCGTCTCGCCTTCCCGCTCGATCTCTCCGAGGGCCGTCCAGGCGCCGCCCAGAGATATACCGGCCTCGGCAAAGAGCCTGGGGCTCCCGATAACGTACCCCTTTCCTTCGACCTCGCCCTCGGCGCCCCGTCCGGCGACAGAGCGGAATCCCTTGACCGTCGGGAGTCCACCCACACCGTAGTCGTCGGCCGCCGCGAGGATCGCGTGGGCCAGGGGATGCTCCGAGCGCCGCTCCAGCGCGGCCGCCAGCGCCAGAACCTCCGCCTCGCCGTTACCGTTCAGCGGCACGACGCGTGAGACCACAGGACGTCCCTCGGTGAGCGTCCCCGTTTTGTCGAAGGCGAGGGCCTTGAGCCTCCCCGCCGCTTCGAGGGCGGCGCCTCCTTTCACCAGTATGCCACGCCTGGAGGCCGCCCCGATTCCCGAGACCACGGTTACAGGCGTGGAGATCACGAGTGCGCAAGGACACGCGATGATGAGCAAAGCCAGCGCCCTGTAGAACCACTCGTCGAAGCCGCCGCCGAGCAGGGGCGGCACCACCGCGAGGACGATCGCTGCGGCCACCACCAATGGCGTGTAGACCCGCGAGAAGCGGTCCACGAACTGCTCGGCGGGAGCCTTCGTGGCCTGGGCCTCCTCCTCCAGACGAACTATCCTCTGCAGCGTCGAGTCCCCAGCCCGCCTGGTCGCCTCGACGAGCATCCCACCCTGGCCGTTCAGGGAGCCGGAGTACACCTCGTCTCCTACCCCCTTCTCCACGGGCACGCTCTCGCCCGTCACCGGGGCCTCGTCCACCGCCGAGGAGCCCTCGACGACCGTGCCGTCCACCGCCAGCCTCTCGCCGGGCCTGACGACCACCGTATCGCCGACTCCGACCTCGTCTGCGGGAACGACGACCTCGGAGCCGTCCCTCCTGACGAGCACCTCGTTCGGGGTGAGGCGCACGAGCGCCCTCACGGCCCCCCGCGTGCGGTCTATGGCGTAGACCTGCAGGGTGTTGCCGGCGGCGAAGAGGACCACGACCGAGGCGGCCTCCGCCCACTCCCCGATCCCCACCGCACCCACCGTGGCCGCGCTCATCAAAACGTTCATGTCCAGGTGCCTGGCCCTTAGCCCCGCCACGGCCGCCCGGAAGATCGGCAGCCCACCCACGACGATGGCGGCGAGGTAGACCACAACGCGCATAATCTCCGGTCCTCCGGCCAGGGAGATCGCGAGTCCCACGCAAAACAGCAGCGCAGAGGCCGCCGTCAGCAGCGCCCGCGGGGTGCGCCAGAAGGGCGTCCTCTCGGCCTCCTCACTCTTGGCCACCCCGTAGCCGGCAGCCCTCACCGCCTCCTCGAGTACTTCTCGCGAGAGCCCAGGGTCGTGCTCGGCGTCCAGGCGTCCGGCGGCGAAGTTCACGGTCGCCCTCGCCACGCCGGGCAGCGTCGAGACGCGTTTCTCCACGGTGGCCGCGCAACTCGCACAGTCCATCCCCTCTACGCGCACGACGGTCCTCTCTCTTACGCCGGACGCCGCGCTCCCCTCCGGAGTCCTGGAGTTCCCCTCCCTTATCTTCGAGGTAGCCGCAGACGTCTCTTCCATCTCTGGGCTTGAGCAGCAGTCGTCAGTGCAGCCCTCGGCCCCATCGCGGACCGATTCAGGCCCCCCGACCTTCGGCTCCTGCCCCAAGACCGGAAGCATCTTCTTCGGGCGGCTCACGCCTTCGCTCCTGCCACACCCACCCTTTCGCCGAGGACGGCGGAGAGTAGCGAGAGACCCTCTTCGGTTAGGGTGTACATCACGAGCTTGCCGTCGCGCCGCGAGCGGACGAACCCGTGCGAACGCAACGTCCTCATGTGGTGCGAAACGAGATTCTGGGAGCGCTCGGAGATCCAGGCCAGGTCGCACACGCAAAGCTCCCCGCCCTCCCTCAAGGCCGCCGCCAGCCTCAGACGTGTCGGGTCCGAAAGCGCCTTGGCCTTCTCGGCCGCGCCGTACGCCGCTTCCCCGCTCAAAAGCCCCTTCCGAATTTCCTCCGCGCGCGGAGCGTCCAAACAGAGTAGGTCACAGCGGTCGTTAGTCATCCTTACACTCCAATAACCGTTGATACGTTGGATTGAGCATAGCAGGTCCGACCGCGTTTGGCTACGTTGCCTCGAGGTTCTGGATGGTCGTCGGCGGACGTTCGACTCCTCGCAAATAGTTTGACGTATAGAGTAGGGGGGTATAGTATCGGCGATGGGCTCTCCTCGGTGACGGTACTCTCGAACGCCCTGGGGCTGCGCCGGGCGAAGGTAAGGAGAAAGGAGACAGTGGTGGACGCGACACGAAAGAGCGATGCGAACCCGGCGGAGGGGGCCGCGCACGGCTACATAAAGGCCAAAGACAAGGAACGCCTCGAAAATCGCCTCAGGCGAATCGAGGGACAGGTGCGGGGCGTGCAGCGCATGGTGGATGAGGAAGCCTACTGCGTGGACGTCCTCACCCAGATAGCCAGCGTCGTCTCGGCGCTGGAGAAGGTCGGCACCATACTCCTCAAGGACCACGTCGAGCACTGCGTCAGGGAGTCCATAGAGAAGGGCGAGGACGCGGACGATAAGATCGAGGAGCTCACCACGGCCGTCGAGCGCTTCCTGAGGGTCTAGAAGTGCAACAGAGAAAGGGAAAGATATGACCGGCGAGACTCTGAGCGTGGAAGGGCCACTGCAAGGCCGCGGTCGAAGGCGAGTTGAACAAACCGACGAGCCTCGGATGATCGTTTCGTGAGCGCCCTGCAGCAGTACGCGCTCCTGCTGGGCATAGTCGTGGCGACCATCGGTGTGGTGCTTAGCCTGGACGCTATCGCCAGGTCCATCTCCCGGGTTCGCGAGGAGAAGGCCAAAGACGTGCCCGCTACGTCGGGCGAGCTCTCCCCTGAGCCCGTCTGGGTCCGTTACCACGCGCGCTACTACGGCTACGCCCTCTTGTTCCTGGCCTTCGACATGGAGATGGCCTACATGTACCCCTGGGCGGTCGTCTACAAGGAACTGGGACTCGTCGCCCTGCTCGACATGGGCGTATTCCTGGCGATCCTCTTCCTCGGGCTCCTCTACGGCTGGAACCAGGGGGCTCTGAGGCGGCAATGAGTCCTGCGGTCTCCGGCGCGAGAGAGGGGAGGGTCTCCTGGCCGAGAGGTCTAGTGGCCAGGGCCCTGGCTTGGGACCTACGGGTGTTTGTCGTCCCCGGTCCCGAGGTGGCCCGCGCCCGCGGGCTGGACCTCGATGCCGCCGGGCTGCGGCCCGTCGACACGCCCCGACACGCGAGCGTAATGATGGTTGTGGGTAAGCTTCCCGCCGGACTGAAGAATGCGGCGGCGGTATCCTACGCCCAGATGCCCCGGCCGCGGGCCGTTCTCGACGTCGGGGCGGGCGACGCCTCGCCCCTCCCGAAACCGGACGCCTCGGCGGGCACGGGGCAGGAGGCCCTGCAGCAGGCCGTTGCGGGTTTGCGCCGCTCCTTCGCCGAAGGAGCTTTCTCTCCGGTGGCACCGCGATTCGACGTGGACGAGATCCGGACCCGCACCGAGTACGTCTGTCCCATGCATCCCGAGGTGAGGAGCGACGAGCCCGGCTCGTGCCCCAGGTGTGGGATGGACCTCGTGCCGCGCGAGGCCTCCGAAGGGAAGGGCCACGACCAGGGCCACTCTCAGATGGATCACGAGCACCACGAAGGCATGGAGCACGGTGGTGGCTCCGGCGGGCACCAGGAGCATGGCGGACACGACCACATGGACCACGGGGACATGGGCTTCATGTCTATGGTCGAGATCACGAAGGACCTGCCACGCAGCTCGGACGACCTGCCGATGGAGTGGGTCGAAGCGCCGTTCGGCCCGCTCTTCCCGGGGCTGCCAGGGGGGCTGAGCCTCATGCTCACCCTCGACGGCGACACGGTAGCGCGGGCGAAGGCGCGGGTCGTGAACGGATGGGATCCCGGGGGACTACTGGCCGGCCCGGCGGAGGGCTTCGTCGAGCGTGTCGCGCGGTTGGATCCGCTCTCGCCGGTCGCATACACGCTGCTCGCCACCCGGGCCGTCGAGCAGGCGGCCGGTGCTCGGGTCTCCGAGCGGGCGGCGCTCGCACGCGTCGGCGCCCTGGAGCGTGAGCGCGCGGCGAGCCACCTGAACTGGCTCGCGGGCTACGCGCACCTGCTCGGCTACGCCTGGCTGGAGGATCGCGCCGCGCGCTTGTTGCAGGCCCTCCTGCGCGCGCCGGATGCGGAAGAGATTGACCGGTTGCGAGTGGAGGTTCGCAAGCTCGCGCAGAGGGTAGAACGGACGCCGCTGCTGCGCCGGAAGCTGCGCGGGATCGGGGCGTTGCGATCCGGCGATGTTGAGGCGCTCGGGCCGGTCGCGCGCGGAGCCGGTCGGCGGACCGACGCCCGCGCCGAAGAAGGAATCTACGGCGCCCTCGGGTTCGAGCCGGCCGTCCAGGAGGGCGACGACTCGTTCTCGCGGCTGCTGGTGCGGCTCGAGGAGACCGGGCAGAGCCTGGATCTGGTCCGGGAGGCTGGCGCCTTCTCGAATCCGTCTCTGGACCTCCATGGTTTCCCGTTCGGCGTGGGCGCGGCGACGGTGGAGACCCCGCGCGGGGCTGCGACGCTGCGCGTGACGCTGGAGGGGGGGGAGGTCACGGGCTGCGAACTGGACGCGCCTTCCACGAAGCATCTCGAGCTGGCCGGTTTGGTAGCGGAGGGAGAAGAGCTGGGCGACGCCCTCGTCGGCGTGGCCTCCCTCGACATCTCGCCCTGGGGCCTGCTTCCGTGACGACGGTGCTGGTGATCCTGACGATTGTCGCGGGGGCTTACCTCGTGGCCGTGCTCGAGGGGTGGGTCTCGACCGGCAGCTTCAGTCCGGCGGGACCCGTAGTCTCCGCGGTGGCGCTGCTGGGGCGCGAGTCGCTTGTGCCGCGCAAGCCGGACCGGATCTTCTTTGAGGTCGCCCCGCCGCTCCTGCTCGTCTCGTCGGTGCTCGCCCTCGCCGTGTTACCGCTCGCCCCAGGCCTGATCGTCGCGGACCTCGCCACCGGCGCCCTGTTCGTGAACGCGGCGCTCGTCTACGTGATGGTCGCGCTCGTCATGGCCGGCTGGGGGCCAAACGGGGCCTACGCGATGGTCGCGGGATGGCGTTTCCTGGGACAGCTCCTCGGCTACTCCATGCCCATCGTGATGGCGATAGCGGCGATCGCGATGCGCGCCGAGTCGCTGATGACCACCAAAGTCGTCGATTCGCAGGCCCCATTGTGGAACGCGGTCTACCAGCCCTTCGGCTTCGTCGTGTTCTTCCTTGCGGCCATGGCTCTCGCCTTCCTTCCCCCCTTCGACCTGCCCACGGCCCCGGGCGAACTCGCGGGCGGCGTGGAGGCCGAGTACACGGGATGGCGCCTGGCGATCTTCCGCCTGGCGCGCACGCTCCTGATCTTGACGATCGCCGCCGCGATAACCGTCTTCTACCTCGGCGGCTGGCTCGGCCCCGTGCTACCGCCGTGGGCGTGGAGCGCCCTCAAGACACTCATCGTGGCGGCAGCGATGCTGCTTGCCGGAAGGTACGTGCCCCGCCTGCGCGAGGAGCACCTCCTGGCGTGGTGGTGGAAGATCGGCATCCCGCTCGCGCTCTTCAACATCTTCTACGTCGGCGTCCTGTTGCTGGCGGCCGATTGATGGTCGTTCAGACACTCTTCACGGGCTTCTTCGGGCTCGCGGCGATCTGGTTCGCTGTCGTGGTCTTCCGCACCTCCTCGATGGTCCGCTCGGCGCTCGCGCTACTGTTCGCGCAGGCCGCGATAGGCGCCATGTTCCTCGCCATGCAGGCCGAGTTCCTCGGGGTCTTGCAGATCATGATGATGGCCACCGAGATGGCGATCATGGCAATCTTCATGGTGATGTACATGATGGACCCGGGCGGCCTCGGGGAGATGGACATGTCCCACCAGAAGCGGGCCTCCCTGTTGGCCGGGAGCCTCGGTGCCCTCGCGGCGGTCGGCGTCGCCCTGCTGGTCGATTGGGGTTCGGTGGCCGCAGCGCCCCGGCCCGTCGATCAGGTGCACGACCTCGGGATAGAGATCATGGAGCGCTCGATGCTCATCTTCGAGACGGTCGGCGTGACGATCCTCACCGCCATGGTCGCGGCCACGGCCATAGCCGTAGAGAGGAGGAGGGGATGATACCGCTGTACGTCGCCCTCGTGGTGGGGGCCGTGCTCTTCGGCGTCGGGCTCTACGGGGCGCTTAGCCAGACGAACCTCGTCATGATCATGATGGGCGTCGAGGTGATGCTCGGTGGGGCGATGGTCAACCTCGTCGCCTTCTGGCGCTTTTTGCACCCGGACGTCTACGCCGGGCAGATGTTCGTCCTGATCGTGATGACGGTGATGGCGCTCGAGATGGCGGTAGGGTTCGGCGTGGCCACGGGACGCTTCAGGGCTAGGGGCTCCGTCGAGATGGAAGAGGCGCAGGAGCTCAAAGGATGACCGCGCTCGCCGTCGCCGGGCCGCTCGCCGCAGCCGTCCTGATCGTCGCCCTCCGGCGTGGTGCGGCGGCGCTGGCGCTGCTCGGGGCCGGCGTGGGAATGCTCGGCGCCGTCGTCGGCCTGAGCGGCGTCGCCGCGGGTGCGCGCTACGCTGCAGAGCTACCCGGTCTCCCGGGGCTCCCGCTCAGGCTCGTCGCCGAACCCTTGACGGTCGCGCTCGCGACGTTGGTCGCGCTCGTGAGCGCCCTGGTGCTTCTCTACGCGGTCGGCTACGTGGGAGAGGAGAGGGACAAGGCACGCTTCTACGCCGGGATGTCCTTCTTCTCCGCCGCGATGCAGACCCTCGTGCTCGCGGGCGACTGGATACTGCTGCTCGCCTCCTGGGAGCTGATCGGGCTCTCGTCGTACCTGCTCATCGGCTTCTGGTACTGGCGAGAAGGCGTCCCGCAGTCGGCCACACGTGCTTTTTTGTACACCCGCACAGCCGACCTCGGGCTCTACGTGGGGATCTTCGTCTTGATTACGCAGACGGGCACGAGCGAGATCTCCGCCACCCTGGAAGTGGGCGGTGCGGCCGCCACCCTGGCGGGCCTCCTGCTCCTCGTGGCCGCGGCCGGCAAGTCCGCCCAGACGCCCCTGCAGGGCTGGCTCCAGGACGCGATGGTGGGACCCGCCCCAGTCTCGGCCCTCCTGCACTCGGCCACGCTCGTCGCCGCCGGCGCGATCCTGATGATCCGGGTATCTCCCCTCCTGCCGCAAGAAGTGCTCCTGGTGGTCGGTCTCGTCGGCGGTCTCACCGCCCTCGTCGCCGGCTTGATCGCCCTCTCCCAGCGCGACCTCAAGCGCCTCCTCGCCGCCTCGACCTCCAGCCAGTACGGCTTCATGCTGCTCGCTGTCGGCGCGGGCTCGCCCGTCGCCGCTCTGGTCCACCTCGTCGCCCACGCCGCGATAAAGAGCTCCCTGTTCCTCGGCTCCGGCGTCTTCCAGCACGCGCGCGGCTCCACGGAGTTCGCCGAACTGGAAGGAGTCGGCCGCGCCCGCCGGTGGACCTTCCTCGGCTTCGCCGTCGCGGGGCTCGCGCTCGCCGGCGTCCCACCCCTCTCCGGGTTCTTCTCTAAGGACGCTATCCTCGCGGCCTCGCTAGCATCGTCGTACGCCCCCGTCCTCGCACCGCTCGCCTTCGCCGGGACGCTCTTGACCGCAACCTACGTCGCCCGGGCGCTGCGCCTCCTGTGGCGCGGCGACGACCGGACGGAGCCGGTCGCCGGGATAGGCTGGATGGGCGCCGGGCTCGCCGCGCTGGCCGGGCTTGCCGCCACTCTGGGTCCCGCGTTGCCGCCCCTGGCCCGGTTCGTCGGGGCGGGATTGCCCGAGGGCATCGGGCTCGGTGCCGTCTTGGGCGCCGTCCTGGTGTCGTGCGGCCTCGCCCTGGGCTGGTTCGTTCCCGCCGGGCGGCTGCTCGGCCCACTGCGAAGGCCCGCCGAGACGGGTTTCCGCATCGACGGCGGGTTCGACGGGCTGGTGGCCAGGCCCGCTCTAGCCACGGCGCGCGCGCTCGATTTCTTCGACCAGGGTATCCATGCGGCCGTCCTCGGTGTCGGGAGGGCCGGCCTCGCCGCGGCCCACGCCTCGCGGCTGGTCGACGAGAGGGGCATAGACGGCCTCATAGACGCCATGGTGCGGGGCACGCGCGAGCTCGGCGGTCGAGCCCGAAAGCTGCAGAGCGGCCTCGTTCACAGGGAGCTACTGATAGCCGTCGCCGGCGTCGCCCTGATCTTCGCCCTGCTGGTTATTGGTCCCTGAGAAAGGTTTCGCACGTTGACACTTCCCCTCGTCTCCATCACGCTCTTCCTCCCGCTCCTCGGCGCCGCGCTCCTGGTGCTCATGCGTGGCTCCCCGGCGCGCGTCGCCCACGGGGTGGGCATCGCTACGTCCGGGCTGACGCTCGTTGGTGCCGTGTGGGTGTGGGCGCGTGGAGCCGGGGGAGGGGGGTTCTCGCAGGTGGAGGAGTTGGCCTGGATCCCCTCCATCGGCGCCGCCTACCGGGTCGGCGTGGACGGCATAAGCCTGCCGCTGGTCCTGCTGACGACGATCCTGTTCTTCGTCTCGCTGGTGTTCTCCGCGCACATCAGCGAGCGACCAGGCTCCTACGTGGCGCTCTTCCTCCTCCTGGAGACGGCCTGCATCGGGGCGTTCGTCGCCCTCGACATGATCCTGTTCTACGTCTTCTTCGAGGTCACTCTCGTGGGCATGTACTTCGTCATCGCTGGCTGGGGCTACGAGGGCAGGCAGCGCGCTGCGCTGACCTTCTTCCTGTACACGCTACTCGGGAGTTTGCCCCTGCTGCTCGCCATCCTCGCGCTGTATCTGGGCAGCGAGCCGGGCACCTTCGACATGCGCGAGATCATCGCCTCCCCGCCCCTGAGCGGTATCGCAGCGACGTTCGCCCTGGTCGCCATGCTCGTTACCTTCTTCGTGAAGACCCCCGTCTTCCCGCTGCACACCTGGCTTCCGGCCGCCCACGTCGAGGCGCCCACGGCAGGCAGCGTCGTGCTCGCAGGCGTCCTACTCAAGCTCGGCACCTACGGCCTGATACGCTTCGCCCTCCAGATGACCCCAGAGGCCTTCCGGGAGCTGGCCCCTGCCGTCGCGGTCTTCGCCGTATTCTCCGCGCTCTACGGTGCGTTCGTGGCGCTCGCGCAGACGGACCTCAAGCGCCTCGTCGCCTACACCAGCGTCAACCACATGGGCTACGTCGTCCTTGGCGTCGCGGTTGCCGCGGCGGCCACCGACCAGGGAGCGAGAACGCTGGCCCTCGACGGGGCGACCCTGCAGATGGTGAGCCACGGCGTAGTCACCGGCGCCCTCTTCTTGCTCGTCGGGATGCTCCAGGAGAGGGCCCACACGCGCGAGATGGAGGATTTCGGCGGGCTCTTGAGGGTCGTGCCCCTGCTCGGCTGGTCCTTCGTCCTGGCCGCCTTCGCCTCCCTGGGGCTGCCCGGTTTGGCCCACTTCCCGGCGGAGTTCCAGATCTTTCTTGGTACCCTGGGCGTCTACCCGGTGGCGGCCGTCGTGGTGCTCGGGATCGCGGTGACGGCGGGTCTGTACCTGCGGGCCATACAGGTTGCGTTCCTGGGCGAGACGTCCGAAGATCGGCTTGGGATGAAAGATCTCGGCAGGCGCGAGCTGCTCGCCGTGGTTCCGCTTCTCGCACTCACGGTCCTGATCGGGGTCGCGCCGTTCCTGGTGCTCGACGTCATCCACGCCACTACTGAGGCGCTCCTGCCGTGATCGCGTTCCTTCAAGGCATGGGAGGGGAGATGCAGGGCACGGGCGGCGCCGAGATGCAGATGGCCCGCGACCTGTCGCTGCTGGCTCCGGAGATCGCCGTGCTCCTGACGGCCGTCGGCGCCCTCGTCTTCGAGATGCTCAGGCTGCCCAAAATCGCTCTGCCGTTCACGGTAATCGGGCTTCTCGTCGCCACCGGCCTCACCCTGCCGCTGCTCGGCACAGAGACGACGATATTCATGGACACCTTCAGGGTCGATGCCCTCAGCGTCTGGGCGAAGCTCGCGCTCCTGCCGGCGACCGTCCTCTGCACCATCCTCGCCTACGGGGAGGTAAGGGGTACGGACAGGGAGGGCACCGTGTACGCTTTGCTCTCGTTCACGGCTCTGGGTGCGCTCGTGCTCGCCGGGGCGGGCGACTTGATGTTCGTCGTGCTCGGGGTGCTGCTCTCTTCTTTGGGCTCCTTCGCGCTCGTGGCCTATCCCAGGAACGACCGCGCGACCGAGGCGGCGATGAAGTACCTGGTCTTCGGTTCCGTCACGAGCGCAGTCATGATCTTCGGTCTCACGTTCTGGTTCGGGGCGACGGGCTCGACCTTGCTCTCGGGGCTCGCCCGGCTCGATGGGGCGCCGCTCGCTGCGGCAGCCGGGCTCGTCGCCGGGCTCGTCGGCCTCGGCTACAAGGCCGCCGTAGCCCCGTTCCACTTCTGGGCGCCCGACGCCTACGACGGCGCGCCCATCTCTGTCGCCGCCTTCCTCTCCATCGTCCCCAAGGTCGGCGCGATCTTCGCCCTCGCCCAGGTGGTGCGCGACCTTCCCCCACAGGCCGCCGGATGGCCCCTCATCGTCGCTGGACTCGCCGCCCTCTCCATGACATACGGCAACCTCGCGGCGCTCGTGCAGGACAACGTGGTGAGGCTGCTGGCCTACTCCTCCATAGCCCAGTCCGGCTACTTTCTGCTCGGCGTAGTCGCCTTCGGGCAGAGCGGGCTCGCCATCTCCTCCCTCGTCGTCTTCGCCGCCGCATACGCCGCGATGAACCTCGGGGCGTTCGCCGTCGTCATGGTCGCGGGGAGGACCCTGCAGGACTTCGCGGGACTCGGCCGATCGAGGCCGGCTACCGGCGCGGCGATGGTGATCTTCCTCATCTCGCTCGTGGGCGTGCCGCCACTGGCCGGCTTCGTCGGCAAATTGCTCCTCTTCGGCGCGGCGATGGACGCCGGGTTCGTCTGGCTCGCCGTAGTTGCCATCCTCAACAGCGTCCTCTCGCTGGCCGTCTACCTGCGGATCGTCGTACCGATGTACGGTCGTCCCAAGGGGGCGCCGGCCTCCGCGCGCCCCGTCGCGGCGGTCTGGGCGGTCGCGCTGGTGGCCACCCTAGGCATCGGCGTCGCTGCACAAGTTCTCTTGGGCTGGGTCGCCTGAAGACTCGTTCGCTCCGGAGTCGACTGAGCAAAGGACCTGACGCTGTCATGCAATAGGTGGAGTACCCCACCTCTGCGAGAAGGAGCGCTGAGACGTCGCTAGCGAGGCACCGTCCCTCTCGACGTACGTAGGCGCGGGGGAGTTGTAGTAGTCGGTGCGGCGCTCATCCGTCGACGGCACTACACTGCAAGGAAGCAGGGCAACGCAGAGGAGACGCAACGTTGAGCGACGAACATCACGCAGGGCACGGAGCAGGCCGCGGCGACGAGGTGGCCGAGCGGTTCTGGGAGGACCATTACCGCCGGCGCGGACGAGTGTGGAGCGGGAGGCCGAACCCCGTCCTGGTCGACGTCGTCGGTAGCCTACCTCCGGGCAGAGCGCTGGACCTCGGCTGCGGCGAAGGGGGAGACGCGATCTGGCTCGCCCGGCAGGGCTGGCTGGTGAGGGCCGTCGACGTATCCGCAACGGCCCTGGATCGGGCGTCGGCGGACGCAGCCACGGCCGGCGTCGCAGACCGCATCGACTTCCAGAGGCACGACCTCGCCCTCACCTTCCCCTCGGGCGCCTTCGACCTGGTCTCCGCCCAGTACCTGCACTCGCCGATAGCGTTTCCCCGCGTCCGCGTCCTGCAAGAGGCGGCGAGCGCCGTGACGCCCGGTGGCCTCCTGCTTATCGTCGACCATGCCTCGGTCAGCCCCCGTTCGTGGGCCACCCCCGAGCAGACGCTGGCCTCGCTCGAGCTGAGTCCCGACGAATGGCACACCGAAAGGCTCGAAGCCAGCGAGCGCGAGACCACCGGCCCGAACGGGCAGAGGACCACCGTCACCGACAACGTCATAGCCCTCAGACGCCACGCGTCCTAACCAGCCCGCCGAAGGCCGCACCGGATCACCCATCGGCCGGCGTTTCTTCTGGCCCACTGATGAGGACGCGGACGAATTCATGTACGCACTCCGAACCTGGCGCCGTGACGGCATCGAGACTATCGAGCGCCGACCGGAAAATTCGTGGAGGCTCATTAGAATAGGGTACAAACAGTCGATGGGGGTGGGTGATGCGCTACGCGGTTCTCGGAGCGGGTGGGGTCGGCGGCCTTGTGGGCGGTGCGCTCGCGAAGGAGGGCCACGACGTTACCTTGCTCGTGCGTCCTGGCCGGAGGGAGCATTACTCCGAGCGTCTTAGCGTTCAGAGCGAGCTGCTCGGGAACTTCGAGGCACCGGTACGGGTCGCCGATTGGCTCGAAGAGCAGGTTGACGTCGTCTGGATCGCGGTCAAGGCGACGGCGCTCGAAGCGGCGCTAAGCAGCATTCCTCCGGAAGTACTGGGAGATGGCGTTTTGGTGCCGCTGCTAAACGGCGTGGATCACGTTAGGCGGTTGCGCGATGGGTACGGCGCCGGGCGGGTCTTGCCGGGGACTATAAGGGTCGAAGCTGATCAAGCGGGTCCGGGGCGAGTCAGGCACCACTCTGCGTTTGCCGATGTGCAGGTCGCACCTAATCCGGCAACGCAGGAGCGAGCCCAGACCTTGTGCGAAGAACTGTGTGACGCCGGGATGGGCTGCGAAGCGCAAGACGACGAGACCACCATGCTATGGAGCAAGCTCTGCTATCTGGCACCGTTTGCGCTGGCGACCACGGCGTCGGAGGGCCCGCTCGGGGGTGTCAGGGTGGACCCGGGCCGGTGGGCAAGCTTGGAGCAGTGCGTTAGTGAGGCCTGTGCCGTCGGGGCGGCCGAGGGGGCCAAGGTCGCCCCCGAGCCGATCCTCACGGAACTAGCAGGGCTGCCCAAGGGTTTCCGAAGCTCGATGCAAAAGGACGTAGCGGCGGGGAGGGTGCCGGAGCTCGATGCCATCGCCGGGCCCATCCTGCGTGGCGGTAGCGAGCACGGCATCGAGGTGTCGGCCACCCGTTCCCTCGTGGATCGGGTCGTAGCCCTAGAATGACGGCGAAGGAGCAGTCAGGCGGTCCTGTGCCTTCCGTACTCAGCTCCGCCGCCCCTGGATAGGACAGTGGTGTAGCCCGACAAGGACGTGGATTGCGGCCCGAGAGGTTCGGATCGGCATCGAGGATACCGCAGGAGAGGAGTCGTCGGTGATCAACGACGCGTTCATCGAGGAGATCAATGCGGCGTACCGTCTGCTTGGCGCCGCCACGGAGGACCTGGCAAGCGCCGACCACGAGCTGGCCGAGTACGTCCGGAGAGTACGCCTGGATAACGCCGAGGCGATTCTGGAGGCCAAGAACGAGAGGACGGCGAGCCTCTACCTCGACGGCCTGCTCGACACAGAGGAGCATCGACGCCTGGAGGCCGACCGGGCGAGTGCCGATCTCGCCTTCCAGCATGCCAGGCGCGAGGTCGAGCGGCTGCACCTGATCGTCCGGCTGCTGGGGACCCGACCGAGCGAGGGGATACCAGGATGAGTGGTAGGGGGATAAGCAGGAGGTTCGGTTCCTTTGCCTGAGGCCTCCGCCTACACCGACGGGGCTTCCACCGGTTCCCGCGGGCCCGGGGGCTATGGGGTCGTTATCAACTGGGAGGGCAAGACCAAAGAGATCAGCGGCGCTGAACTGAACACCACCAACCTGAGGATGGAACTGACCGCCGCGTGTGTTGCCTTGGAGACCATAGAAGAGGGATATACGGTGAGCCTCTACTCAGACGCGTCATACTTGATCAACTGCATGAGGAGGGGCTGGTACAAGAAGTGGCGAGAGAACGGTTGGCTCAACTACCGCAACGAGGCCGTGGCGAACAAGGACCTGTGGGAGAGGCTCCTGGAAGCGACACAGCGCCACCAGCAAGTACGCTGGAAGAAGATCAAGGGGCACCAAAAGACCCAAGGCCCGCACAAGTCAGGCAATGACCGGGCCGACGAACTCGCCGTGGCCGCCAAGAACGAGGCAAGCAGATCATCGATACCGTCGTGAGACCATGACGAAATGACTCCTGCAAACCTACCCCGAAGCGTCAGCCTTTCTAAAGTCGCTCGCGAGATGATCGGAGGGGCTCTATCTTAGCGAGAGAAGGCCTGGTAAGTCTCCAGGGAGATGTCCTGAATAGCCTCTCTGGCCTCCCCTTCCGAGGCGCCTTCGGAGAAGACGACGATGTAGTATTCCCGACCCGTGTCGCCGCTCCCCTCGGGAAACACTAGCCCGGCGTCTGAGAAGGTACTCTCGTAGGATCCGATCTTGTGCGCCACGCGGGTTTCCTCGGGGAGCGGCTGGGGCAGGCGATCTTCGAAGGATGTATTCGTCATGAGCTCGAGCATGTCGGCCGAGAGCCGTGGGCTGGTGTAGGAAGGATCGGCGATCTTCTTGAGCACAAGCATGATATCGTTTGGGGTAGTGGTGTTGATGGGACTCCAGTAGCGCGTGGAGTCCGCGCCTATCCGGTGGAGCTCGGCTTCTATCCTCTCCTCCTCCAGATAGCGGTTCAGCATCAGCTCTGCGGTATTGTCGCTCTCCTTGATCATGAACTCTGCGCACTCGCGCAGGGTCATGGTGTAGCCGACAGGGTACTTGCTAGGGTACTTGGAGAGCACGCCGGTGCCGTAAGCCCAGACATCCGAGTAGCGCATAGTGATCTCGTCGTCCAGGCTCATCTCACCTTGGGAAACGGCTCTGTAGAGCGTAAGCAGAGCGTAGAGCTTGCTAAGGCTTGCGGCCACGAAGCGCCGATCAGCGTTGAGTGAGACCGTCTCGTCAGAATGGGGATCGAAGACTAACACCCCCTGGGTCCCCGTATGAGACCGGGAGATACCAGGGAGCCCAGATCGCAACTCCTCTACGGCTTGGGTTCGTGAGGGTGCTGGAGGTTGCGGTGGTCTCGCAGAGGTCGGGCGATCCACGCTCGCAATCGCTGTAACCTTGGCCGATCGCCCGGAGTTCCACTGAAAGTAATTGGCCACCAAGAGGCATAATAGAAGGCCGAATATCAGCAGCCAACCTCTGCGTCGTCGTTGCCGGCGCCTCTGGTTCCCCGCGTACCGAGGTGCCCGGTTCCTCCCGGCACGCTCGTAAGATCTGCTCGGTCGTCGTCCCATGGCTGGTGCCCACTTTAGCAGTATCTTCTAGCCCAAGTACTTGGCAGGACTTGCATCTTCAACCAGCTCTTTGGCTCGTGAGGGACTGTAGCCCCGTATTGGGACGCTAGTCTACTGTCCGCCGGCCACGAGGATCGTCCTCATCGAGCCTCACCTCTGCCCAGGACACGCCGTACACTTCTCAGGTACATCAGACCCGCGACGATGGAGAGCCCGAAACCCGCGTAGAACACGATCTCTCCTACCGCCGTCCCCGGCCTTAGCACCACGAGCGCGATCGCGACCATCAGCAACGCGGTCGCCGCTTTGCCTACCCGATTGACCCTAACCTTACTGCCAACCACGATACTACCGATGAGCGTCGACATATCGCGCCCAACGAGTATGGCGACCGCCCAGGCAGGCAAGAGCCCCCGCACGGCCAGTACCACCGCAACGCTGGAGAGCATTAGCCGGTCCGCCACCGGGTCGAGGATCTGGCCGAGCCGGGTCGGCCCGGCTCGCCGAGCGAGCCTACCGTCCAGGAAGTCCGTCACGGCCGCCAGCACGAAGAGAGCGGCCGCCAGGCCATCCGCCCGGACGAGCAGCAACGCAACCACACTCGGCACCATAAAGAGCCGCGCGAGGGAGAGGGCGTTGGGCACCGTGAAGATGCGATCCTCGAGCCGTCTTGCTCTATCGGGTCTCTTCATTCTTCCATCGGCTGCTCTTTACCCTGATCCTCACTTCTCGCAGAGATCATAATGCTCCCGTATTGCGTCTTCAGGTTGCGCGTGAAGACCGTAGATTAGACGGAACCTACGCGGAAGTTACTTCCACTTGATGGTGCACCCCACGGGAGCGGTCTCCTTGGTGGCCGGCTCGCGACCCTTGAGGACCGCCTCGAGGGCGTCGATCAAGTAGTGGCTCCTCACGGCTGCCGGATCGTCGTAATTGTCGTCTACCTTGCCGTGGTAGCGTAAAGTCCCTCCCTTGTCGAAGAGGAAGACCTCGGGCGTACGCGCGGCCCCGTAAGCCCGGGCGACCTCCTGGGACTCATCGTACAGGTAAGGGAAATTGAACCCCTTCTCCTCGGAGCGCTCCTTCATCTTGGGGAAGCTATCGTCGGGGTACTTCTCTGCGTCGTTGGCGCTGATGGCGACGAGTTGGACGCCGCGGCCTGCGAAGTCGGCTTGTATCTCGATCAAGCGGTCCTCCCAGGCTCGGGCGTAAGGGCAGTGGTTACAGGTGAAGACCATTGCAACGGCTTCATTGTCTGCGTAGTCGGCCAGGCCGTGGCGCCTATCGTCCACTCCAGGCAGTTCGAAGGGTACTGCTTTATCGCCGGGGTCTAGGTTGGCCATGTAAACTTACCTTTCTCGAGCGACTTCACCGAACGGGTAATGTCCCTTAGAGACGTTTTACCATCCTTCGATCCGGTCGACGGTCAGCCAGGCCGACCAGACCTCAAGGCACGCCGGATCATTTCCCTGGAAGGTAATGGTGAGATGCGGTCGTCTTCGAGACGGTAGGCACGGCATGCCAGGACATAACGAGCGTCCTCCGGTGGGTCAATATCTCGCCCATCGACGCGGATGGTCGGGGAACCGACGAACCGTAACTCGCGCGCCCGGTCTTCGGTCTCGACCTCGAAGACCTCCACCTCACTGGAGATTCCTTCCTCGGCCATGACCTCGCGTAGGCGCTGGAGTGCCTGCTCGTGAGACGGACACTCTTCAAAGTAAAGGAAGCTCACTCGCATGAGGTCCCTCCGTTCCGTTCGTTACGCTTCCAGTAGCTACCGCATGAGCTCAGGACCAACATCTTCATGATAGGGCGCACCACCTTCTGTTTCAGTGGCGATCGGTCAAGCAGTACATTTGCAGTGTAGCGCGTCTCTGGGCTCTCACTCAGAATCGCTCCTTTCTACTACTTTCGTGAACCGGCTCCCGGCTCCCGTGTTCTCGCCGTAGGTCTCCAGGACCGGATCGTGTTTCTTCGCCAGCGACGAGAGGTAGGCGACCGCATCAGGACCCTGGCTGTTGGGAGCAGTGGCCGGGGATCAAGACCAAGAGCCCGGGCAGCCGCAACGGCACTTGTGGAGACAAATGCGTGCCCCGCACAACTGCGCCAATAGGAGGAGCCGCACTGGCTCCTGACGGATGTTCGCCCGTCTAGCGCCGCGGTTGATTTCCTTCTTGGGAGGAAGCAACGGAACCCGTAGACTTGGAACCCGTCTCCGGAAGGGGATCGGGGTAGCTTGGGATGTCGTCTTTTAGGGAGGAGTTTCGATGGCCGAGGTGGTTCTGTTCCATTCCGTACTGGGCCTAAGCCCAGGGGTGATCTCTGCTGCCGAAAGGCTGCGCGCCGCCGGACACACCCTCCACACACCAGACTTCTTCGACGGGGAAGTGTTCGACGACCTGGAAGAGGGCATACGCAAGGAGGAGGCCCTAGGCTTCCAAGAGGTCGCCAGGAGGACGAGGGAGTCCGTCTCTGGGTTGCCAGCCGGGCTGGTCTTCTGCGGGTTCTCCCTCGGGGCCGTGCACGCCGAAGCGCTGGCCGCGTCCAGGCCCGGCGCCCTTGGTGCGGTGCTCATGGCCGGCGCCGTCCCCGTGGAGGCGCTCGAGGAGTACTTCGGCACAGAACGATGGCCCGAAGGGGTGACGGTACAGGTCCACTACGCCGCAGATGATCCATGGGTGGAGGCCAATGAGGAAGTTGTACCGCTAGGCGTGGCCGTCAGGGGAGCCGGGACCGCCTTCGAGGCACACAGCTACCCCGGCTCGGGCCACCTGTTCTTCGAGCCTGGGCTGCCCGAGTACGACCGCGCTTCCACGAAGGAGATGTGGGAGAGGGTGCTCGTTTTCCTCGACCAGATCGACGCCCGAGAGTCTGGCGTCTAGGGCCCCGGTGAAGTAGCACCGTTCTCGCAACCTTCGCTATAATGGGCTCGACCGCTTCGATGGGGAGCGTAGGGATGGGAGGCAGGGCCATATACGCTAGCTTGTGTAACTCGAAGGGTTCACCCGATCGGATAGACATAGTACTGTCCTACCCTGGGAGGAGATCTTATTCAGCCTGGCAGAACTCCAGAGTTCGAAGGGCGATGGCCTTCAGTGACAGAAATACGAGCTTGTTCTCGTTGAGGTCTTGGAGAGCTAGAGCCGAAGGTCTCTAAGGTATGCAACCACAATCCGAACACGACCGGCAAGCCCCGCCCGCGCTTCGCATCTGGCTGCTTGGCGGCTTCAAGGTATCGGTTGGGTCTCGGTGCATCGGGGAACAGGAGTGGCACCTGAGGAAGGCTGGAAGCCTGCTAAAGGTGCTCGCCCTCTCCCCAGGCCACCGCCTCCACCGCGAGCAGGCGATGGAGTTGCTGTGGCCCGATCTCGATCCGGTAGCCGCCCTCAACAACCTCCACTACGCCCTCCACGTCGCCCGCCGCACCCTCGAACCCACGGCGCTAGCTAGAAGCAGCGCCGCTTCCCGATACCTGCGTCTTCGGAGCGAGCAGATCACCCTGTGCCCAGATTCTCCGCTTTGGGTAGACGTCGAAGCCTTCGAGGAAGCGGGGGCCGTTGCCCGCTACGCTCCCCTGGAGCCTGCAGCCCTTCGGGCGGCCATAGATCTGTACTCTGGAGAGCTTCTACCAGAGGACCGCTACGAGCCCTGGGTACAGGATCGGCGCGCTGAGCTACGAGAGCTCTACCTCTCGCTGCTTATAGAGGTGGCCACACTCTACGAGGAGCGTAAGGAGTTCGAGCTAGGGATCGAAGCTTTGGGGAGGGTGGTGGCCGAAGAGCCTGCGCATGAAGGGGCGCGCGTAGGACTGATGCGCCCGTACGCCCTCTCGGGGCGGCGAAGGGAAGCTCTAAGGCATTACGAGCGGCTTAGGGAAGCTCTCTTCAAGGAGTTCGGGAGAGAGCCCGAGGCGGCCACCACTCGTCTGCAGCAGGAGATCTGGGCCGGCACCTTCCCACCGACCGATTCAGCACCCGCCGCCGGCTTGCCGGCTGAAGAAGAGGCTCCTACCTCTCCTTTGGGAGCCGCCAGGAGGCACAACCTGCCCATTGCGCGTACCAGCTTCATAGGGCGCGAGCGCGAGACGCTGGAGGTAAAGAGACTGTTGGCCATGACGAGGCTTCTTACCCTAACGGGTGCTGGCGGGTGTGGAAAGACGCGCCTGGCGCTCGAGGTGGCCGGGGACCTGGTTGGGGCCTACCCGGAGGGGGCGTGGCTGGTGGATCTCGCCCCACTCTCTGAGGCAGAGCTGGTGCCTCAGGCGGTGGCCCATGCTGTCGGGGTGCGCGAGCAGCCAGGCAGTTCGCTCGTCGAGACACTCGAGGACGCGTTGCGCTCGAGGAAGGTGCTCTTGGTGGTTGACAACTGCGAGCACCTTGTGGAGGCCGTGGTCGGCCCGGTTGATGCCCTCCTGGCTTCCTGCCCTGGCTTGCGGGTGCTAGCCACAAGCCGCATCCCGCTCGGGGTCTACGGCGAGCACGAGTACACGGTGCCGCCACTCTGCGTACCTGACCCGAAGCGCCTGCCCGGCCTCCAGACCCTCTCCCACTACGAGGCAGTCAGGCTCTTCATTGACAGGGCCAGTGCTGCCAAGGCTGAGTTCGCCCTCAACAACGAGAACGCCTCCGCTATCGCCGAGATCTGCGCTCGTCTGGACGGACTGCCCCTGGCAATAGAGCTTGCAGCAGCCAGGGTCAAGCTCCTGCCGCCTAAAGCCATGCTGGGTAGGCTCGCCAACCGCCTAATGCTTCTGACAGGGGGGGCGCGCAACCTCCCTGAGAGACAGAGGACCTTGAGGGGCACCATAGAGTGGAGCCACACCCTGCTAGAAGAGGGCGAGAAGACGCTGTTTGCCAGGATGGCTGTCTTCTCCGGCGGACGGACGCTAGAGGCAATAGAGGCTGTCTGCGACGCTGAGGGCGACCTGCCGGTGGACGCCTTTGAGGGTGTCTCCTCCCTCCTTGACAACAGTCTCCTGAGGCAGGAGGAGGGGCCAGAGGAAGAGCCCCGCTTCGTGATGTTAGAAACCATCCACGAGTATGCCCGCGAGAGACTCAAACAGAGCGGTGAGGCTGAACAGATCGGGCATGCGCACGCACAACACTTCCTTGCCCTGGTCGAAGAGGCCGAACCCGAGTTGGTGGGCGCGGATCAGGTGTCGTGGATGGACCGCCTGGAGGCCGAACACGACAACCTCAGGGCTGCGCTCTCGCGGTCGCTTGAAGCCGGGGACTCGGCGTCGGCGCTTCGGATCGGGGGCGCCCTGTGGCGCTTCTGGAACGTTAGGGGCCACTTTAGCGAGGGCCGGCGCTGGCTGACGGCGGGTCTATCAGGGGAAGGGGCCGCTCCCGCAAGCCTCAGGGCCAGGGCGTCGCTCGGCCTGGGCTACCTGGAGCTGAGCCAGGGCGACTACCCGCAGGCGGTGGAGGACCTCGAAGCGAGCCATGCGCTGTATCGGGAGATCGGGGACAGGAGGGGAGAGGCATATGCTCTCTGCTTTCTCGGATGGATAGCTTTGGACCGTAACGAATTCGACCGAGCCGAGGAATTGCTGGAGGAAGGCCTAGCCCTGAGCCGGGCGGCGGGCACGGCTAGAGACGTCAGCGTCTCGCTCAACGCACTGGCTATGTTGAAAGTTTATCGTGGCGATCACGAGCGTGCTACCGCTATGCAGGAGGAGTGTCTGAGCCTGGCCAGGGAAGCCGGTGACGTTCAAATCATCGCCGTCTTGACGTACAACCTCGGGTTCACGGCGGCGATGACCGGCGAGTACGAGCGGGCGGAGGCGTTCGTCCGGGAGGCTCAGAAGCTGTTCCGGGAGGTCGGAGACAGGGGCATGGCCCCTCTCGCTAGTAACCGCCTCGGGTTCCTGGCTCTTTCCCAGGACAATCCCGACCGGGCTGCGGAGCTCTGCGTGGAGGCGATACGCGACTTACAGGAGCAAGCCCAAATACCGGGCATCGATTTCGCCCTGGAAATCCTTGGGGGCGTCGCCGCGTCGAGGGGAGGGATCCGCAGGGCGGCGCGGCTCTGGGGCGCGGTAGCGGGTTATCGCGATGCTACCGGTGCTCCCTGGATACCAGAGGAGCGCGCGATGATCGAGTCTCATATAGAGGCTGCGCGCATCCGGCTTGAGGAGTCCATCTGGTGTGAGGGGTGGGAGAAGGGGAGATCCATGACCCTGGATCAGGCCGTGGCGTATGCCCTGTTGGAAGAAGAGGAACAGGATGCTCCGACGCTCGTCGCTGTGCCCGAGCAGCAGCTACTAGACGACGAACCGACCGAAAGGCTCACCGCCCGCGAGCGAGAGGTGGCGCTGCTTGTGGCGCGAGGGCTGACCAACCGCCGGATCGCGCAAGAGCTCTCTATCTCCGAGCGTACCGTCGAAAACCACATCGGCAAGATCTTCAAGAAGCTTGTGTTCTCTTCACGATCCCAGATCGCCGCCTGGGTAGCACAAAGATAGCCCTCCCCTCGGAGGTGATACCGAGTCCGTTTGAACGAGCGCACGTTCGGGATGCGGGCAGGCATGAGCACTCCCGTAAGCGTCATTCCCGCGAAAGCGGAAATCCAGTGTCAGCAGTAGTAGTCCCGAATGGGATGGTTGGCTCCATCGCGCCGTTGGCCTTTAACCGGACTCGGTATGAGTTAGGGTTCCAAATCCGAGGTTCGTTGGGATCTAGCGAGCCGTTTTCATCCGAATCTGATCAAAGATAGGTGGAAACACCTATGCTTCTGGGACCTGCAGCTAAGTGCCAGCTAAGTGGACGCTTCTATAGTGCCTATTCAGAAGCAACCCACCGAGGGTTGCACGTACGAGGAGGTAGCGCATCATGAGGCGAATTATTTTGGCGATGGCGGCAGCCGCACTAATGGCGGTGATGGCAGCTAGCTCAGCTGCCGCCCAAGGCCCACCAGACCAAGCCCAAGGCCCACCAGTCGGAGGATGCCCTAAGAGCTACGAGCCTGGGCTCGTTCCCGTCGAAGTAGTGCTAGATGGAGCAGGTCTTGAGGAACCCGATCCGTCCATGGACCCGAATGGGGATGGATACACCTGCCTCAAGCTTCTAGACACGGGCTCGGGCACACGAGCCACCTGGCACGATAACGTTACACCTCTCTGAGGGCTATATACCCTGTTGGATAACGCCACCCCTATGGTAGCGAGCAGGGCCGGGGTCTAGCAGCCTTGGCCCTGCTCCTAGCCCTTGAGCCGGGACGCTGTGAGTCCACCTCTACTACTCACCCCGCCCCTTACGAAAGGCGGATCTCCTTATGCGACGTAGTGCACCTTTTGCAGGCGGCACTAGCGGGACTGGCCTTGCTGCCGTTTGAGGCGGCGCTGGTCGTCACTTACGGACAACCGGACGGAGAGGAATCCTCATGAGACGAACACTGCTTTTGTTGAGCACCATGGCCCTATCCCTGTTGGTGGCAAGCGGAGTTGCACTGGCTGCGGGGGTAGGAGCCGCCAAAAGCTCGGTCGTTGGGCCGGGCGAGTCTATACAGAAGGCTATCAATGCTGCCGATCCGGGCGACACTATCATCGTTAGGGGAGTTCACCGAGAGGACGTGGTGATCCGCAAAGACGGGATCAAGCTGCGCGGAGAAGACGATGCCGTGATCGAAGCGCCTCCCAGGGCCAAAGCGGACTCGCCCTGCTCGAAGGCTTTCGGAACGGAGGCTATTTGCGTCCTAGGCGACTTTAACCCCGAAACCGGCGAGATCACCGGGCCGCGCGTGAGCGATGTGAGCGTTTCTGGCTTCACGATCCGGGGCTTCAATGAAAAGGACACGTTCGTGATCGATGTTTACGCCGCTCGCAACGCTACTGTTGTGGGAAACCGTATCACAGGCACAGGCAATGTCGCTAGCGGGATCGGCTTTGGCAAGAGCGTCAACACCACTATCGCGAAGAACCATGTTATTGGCAGCCCTGAAACCGAAAACGGCATCCTGGTCGAGACCAGTTCGAATACCACTATCGTGGGGAATGATCTCATAGGCAACGGGGCAGGCGTGGTGGTCGGCGACTCCACCGGCACCAAGATCCTCTCCAACGACATCACGGACAGCACCTTCGTCGGCACGGTTATCCTCGATTCGACCGGCACCAAGATCCTCTCCAACGACATAAGCCGCTCCGGTGATACGGGCATCGTCATCTTCGGGCCGGAACAGGCCAACAACGACGCCAAGGTCGTTGGCAACAACATCTCGGGCGGCGCGTGGGGCATCTACGTCGGCGACGTAACTAAAGGAGGCTTTATCGCCGGAAACACGATCCGCAACAACTGCGCTGGCATGTTCTTCGAAGCTGACCAATTTGATGAACACGTAGGTGGCTTCGAGGTGAGAGGTAACACGGTCGAGGACAATACCCGCTCGTGTCGAGCCGCACAATTCGACAGGAATGTCTCGGGGGTTGGCATCGCGCTTCTAGGCGCGGCGAGTGGCATGGAGGTTACGGGCAACCACCTCTCGGGCAACGTCCCCTCTGGGCCCACCCGTATCTCTGGCGGGGTCGTGGTCGCGACGGACCCGTACTTCCGCGGATCGCCGAAGCCCATGAACAACTCCGTAACCGGCAACCACTTTGGCCGCAACAAACCAGACATCTTCTGGGATGAGTCTGGCTCGGGCAACAGCTTCTTCGGCAACCTCTGCGACACGAGTGTGCCCAGCAGTCTGTGCAACTAGGGAGGTTCCCTTTCAGCAGGGAAGCATCAGACACAAGGTAGAGGCTTTGAACCCAGCCCTACGGAAGACGGGCACCCAACAGGGCTGGGGAGCCAGTGGTGCAACCGGCTACCTTGGAATTCCCTAGCCCGAATTATTCATGAACTGCCTCGAAGGCCAGCGAAAGGTCGTGCCATAAGGGTTGTCCGGGATGCCCCGTGGCCAGATGTAGACGGACCTTCGTCATAAGCTCCCTGACCCTCCCGCCGATCTTGATCAGGGTAAGCCTCAAAATGTCCAGCTGCATCCTCCTGTGCCCCCCGCTCTCGATGAGCTTCCTCCTCAAAGCGTCCATCAGCCAGTAGGCCGCCGCGTGCAACAACAGCCTGAACTGGTTGGCCACGAACCGATGGCAGCTCAGACGGTCGGCCTTTACGTGCACCTTGAAGTCCTTGATCCAGTTCTCGCTCTCCCCGCGCTTGGCGTAGAACCCGTAAAGCTCTTCGGGGGCGTCGCGCTTGGTCGTGACGACGAAACGCCTGTTGGTTCCCTGCTCCATCGCTTCGGCCTTGTAGACGACCCTGCGCTCTCGCTCCCAACTCGCCGCTCCGTAGAGGGCCTCGCCGAAGAGGGTAGCCTTCTTATCCGTCCTTTCGTGCTCTTGGGTGGCTTCTTCTAGCAGATCGTGGGCCATCTCCTTGAGGCGCTCGTTGGTGATCAGCGCGATGGTGTAGCTTATGCCCTCGCGCTCGCAGTAGTCGTAGAGGGCAGGAACGGCGAAGCCTGCGTCGGCCCTTATCTCTATTGCTACCCCGGGCCATCTCTGCCTCAGGCGACCCACGATGCGCCTCAAGACGGCCACACAGGAGCGGGAGGAGTGGGTGTTGCCCGCTCTCAAAAGCGTCGTGATCAGGTGCCCGCTGTGGCCGTCGAAGACGAGCAGCGGATGGTAGATGTGCTGTCGGTAGTAGCCGTGGTAGTAGCTCCCTTCCTGCTCGCCGTGGGTGGGGTCGTCCGTCGAGTCGAAATCCAGAAGCACCCGCCGCGGAGCGCCGTCCTTCTCCCGTTGGCTCAGGTAGAGGTCGAAGAGGATTTCGGCTATTTGGTAGCACGAGCGCATGCTCGCGGCGTTCTCCAGGCGGCAGATGGTGGGCTGGCTGGCCAGATCGGGGCCGCCCTCGGGCAGAGAACCGCAGACCATCTTGAGCAGGGGGTCTCGGCGGAGGGCGTCGGCGTCGTTCTGGTCCTCGTAGCCGCAAGCTATCTGGAAGACGCGTTGCTTGATGAGGGAAGCGAGCGAATGGCGTCCCTTCCTCTTGCGCCACTCCGGCACATGCTCGGAGATCCTCTCGCACAAGCCCAACTCTTCGTCCATCTCGGAGAGCCACACGAGTCCGCCGTCGGAGGTTAAGCGCCCCCCGTCGAAGGCGGCTTCGAGGGCGAGAGCCGTCTGGGTGTCAAAACGCATCGGTTGTGTGGCACAATCCTGCATGAGGGAGCCTCCTCCTTTGGTCAGTCTTAGAGCAACTAGACCGTATACAGGATTAGGCTCCCCTTCTTCAACTACCTTCGTGAATTATTCGGGCTAGGAGAGATAGGGAGGAGAGAAGTATTTAGGTAAGCGCTACCAAAACGATCCCTTAGCAGGAAACACATGAGAGGAAAGGTAGATTATGAGAAAGACACTACTACTGCTCACGACGATGGCTCTGGTGCTGCTGGTGGCCGGAGGGGTGGCGCTGGCCGCGACGATTACGTGCCAGGTCGGTGTGGTCTGCAATGGCACCTCTGAGGCCGATACGATTACCGGAATCGCCTCAAACGACACCATTAACGGCCTTGACGGCAACGATTTTATCAAAGCCCGCGGCGCCAGCGACAAGATCGACGGCGGACCGAACAATGACACCATGAACGGCGGGCCCGGCAACGACACCTACATGTTCGTCGGCAGCTGGGGCATCGACCGTATCTCGGCCGACAGCGGGGGCGTCGACACGGTGACCTTCCCCGGTCCACGCTCTATGGGGGTAAGTGTCGACCTGAAAGCTGACGGAGAGAACACCTGCGAAATTCTGGCTCCCGGCTTGGACCCTTGCTACACCCAACAGGGTGACTTCATCGAGAACGTCGTGGGCACCGCCTTCGAGGATAGGCTCTTCGGGAACATATCGAACAACCAGATCAACAGCGGTGCCGGCGGCACCGGGTCCTTTCCTGAGCTACTGGATGGTAGATACGGCGGCGACACCTACAAGGGCTACGCTCCCGGCGGGGCGACCTTCACAGTAGATCGTATCCAAGATACCCCCGTCTTGACGGACACGCACATAGACAAGCTCAACCTCGCGAAGTTCGATCTGGCCGAGGTAAGCATTGGATACGGATGGTTTGGCTTTCCGGAGGACCCCCAAACCCCCACTTTCCTTTTTGCAGTATTGCCTGACGGCAGCACGATCTATATCTTGGACTACTTCGACGGCACTAGCACTGATATCTGCACGACCAAACCAGGGACTGGTCTTATAGAGAAGTTCATCTTTGCGGACGACCCCAACGTAGACTTTGCCCAGGTCAAAAGTAACTATTGTGGTGGAAGCGTGCAAGCTCGCGGAAGTATGCAGGAAATCCGCCTGCCACAGAGCTCTGCTCCAAACCCGGAAAGTTCGAATGGCACCAATGGGGTGACGACCAACTTACAAAGGTAGCCAACGGAGGTCATTACAGCGGAAGGACCGGAGCATAACGCTCCGGCCGGATGCGCGAGAAGGAGAAGTAGCGACATGTCGAGGACGAGCTATCTGAGGCGGCCCCTGGCTACGCTGCTGATGGCGGCAGCCCTGGCGGCGAGCGTCGTGATGGCGTTGGTGGTGCTTGCCAGCCCGGCGTGGGCTGCTACCTACACCGTCATCAACACTAACGATTCCGGGCCAGGCTCCCTGCGACAAGCGATAATCGACGCCAACACCAATACCGGCGTGGCGGACACGATCAACTTCGATCCGACGAGCCTAGGACGTGTCTGCAAAGCTAGAGCCGATACAACCTAACCCGTGAGAATTGAGCCAGGGCAGCCCTGGAGCTGCCCTTCTCCTTGTTCCGCCAGGTCAGGTAGCGGGCGATACGCCAGCGCCGGTACTCGTGGCTCGGATCGTCAGTGCCCCCGATCGCGAACTTCTTGAGGCTCGTAAAGTGCGCTTCGATGGCGTTGAGCCAGCTCGAATAGGTCGGCGTGTAGGCGGGCTCGATGTTGTGCGCAGCCATGAACCTTGAGGCGAGCGTGTTTGTGCGTGTTGAGGTTGGGTCCGAAACGCTCGGAAACGGCACTTATGCGACTGCCGGCCGGGGTGGGAGGCTAAGGCACGCCCGAGGGTACGCTCCTCCACGCATTCATCGCAGAGGTTGGTTAGCGCGAGATGCCAGCCGCTTCAGTGGAGTCGGAGCTCGGCCGAGAACTCCAGTCCCCGAGCGCGGCCGCCGGACTACGACGAGAGTTCAGCCCGGCGCGACCACCAGGCCTCGGCGGCGATCATTGCGCTCTCGGCCTCGTGGATGCTGTCGCCCACGAGCCCTGCGGTGGCAGCCCAGTGCAAGGGTATAAGGGCTACAGCCCCGGGGAGCCAACGGTGCTCGTCGCGAGTCAGCGGTTCCGGAGCCGTGCCTTCGTAGGCGTCGAGCAGTCGTCGCGGCTCGAGCGATTCGCCGCCCTGTGCGACGTGGTGCAGGCTGGCCGCGATGTCGTACAGCCGCTCCCTGACCCTCGCAAAATCCAGGTCGAAGGTGACCCATGAGCCGTCTGACAGTTCTCCCGCGTTGCCCAATTTGTAGTCCCCATGAATCGGAGTGCATGGCAGTTCGACCTCCTTCCGGAGATTGGAGAGCTCGCAAGTCAGTTGGCGCATCCGATGCACGACCGGCTCGCTGCGGGGTCCGAGCCTGCGGCGTGTGAAGCCGACCGAGTAACGCAGTTGGCCGAAGGTTCTGTGGTCGTCGAGGGGTTCGGGCGGGCTGGGCTCCCAGACTGCTTTGAGCGCAGTGTGAACGCGTCCGAGCTCCTCGAATAGGCGGACGTAGGAGTCCTCGTCCGCCCGTGGCTGGACGTGATCGATGAACTCGTCAATCTCAGCCCAACGATCAGCGACCCTCAGGAGGTCGCAGCCGGAAATCCGAATCGGCCGAGCGACGCGGACTTGCGTCCGCTGGAGCCGCTCCCGCAGGCGCCGCAGTCCCGCTACCCGGCCGCGGCGGACCCAGGGCCTATGAACCCGGAGGACAACCGGCGGCTCAGCGTCTATCCGCACGTTGAGGTTGAACCCACCGCCAATGTCTGCCCATCCGGCCCCTCGCGCGACGCGGGGGATCAGGGCCGAGACGGCCGGGTCATCTGGGCTGGCTCTAGGTCCGAACCAGCGCGGCAAGGGAGGGGGAGAGGTCGAAGCTTCGATTCCGGTCATGGCAATGGCCCACCATTGTACCCGAGGAATGGTCCGCCGGCGAGCACGGCGCAATCGTGCCGCGACGCTATGACGGCCGGCACCCCGCAGCCCTTTCAGCTCGCCTGATCACCATCGTAGAGACGAGTAGCTGGTCGGTCGAGCTACTGGGCACTAGGGCGTGTCTGCAAAGCTAGAGCCATTCGAGGATACAAGCGATGGTGACGAGCGCCAGGTAGGAGGCTGCCAATTTCTCGTACCGGGTGGCGATCCTGCGGTACCGCTTGAGCCTGTTGATCGTCCTCTCCACGATCGTTCGCTCCCTGTAGGCCTCGCGGTCGTACTGATTCGGCCCCATCTCGTTCTCGCGCTTAGGGATTACCGCCTCTATCTCCCGCTGGGCCAGCCAGTTGCGGATCGCAGTTGTGCTGTAGCCCTTGTCTCCTGCCACCGCATCCGGCCACATCCGCTCAAGCGTCTCCTCCAGCAGCGGCAGCGCCTCCACACTCTCGTGCCGCTGTTCAGCGCTCAGCCGCACCCTGATAGGCTTGCCTCCTCGCTCGCTCACCAGATGCAGCTTGCTGCCCCAGCCGCCTCGGCTCCTGCCTAGCCCCTGGTCTGCTGGCTCCCCCTTTTCGAGCCCCTGCTGCATGCTGGTGAGCCCGGATGTTGCTTGAGTCTATCATCGTGACCGTGATGGCAGCTAGCTCAGCCGCCGCCCAAGGCCCACCAGTCGGAGGATGCCCTAAGAGCTACGAGCCTGGGCTCGTTCCCGTCGAAGTAGTGCTAGATGGAGCAGGTCTTGAGGAACCAGACCCGTCCATGGACCCGAATGGGGATGGATACACCTGCCTCAAGCTGCTAGACACAGGCTCGGGCACACGAGCCACCTGGCACGATAACGTTATACGTCAATGAGGGCTATAAACCCTCTTCGATAACGCTGCTCCTGTCATAGCAGGCAGGAGGCCGGAGTCCCTACCTATTAGGGATTCCGGCTCTCTTGTGTGCGGTAAATGTTTGCCTCTTGGGCCAGGGGAGGGGGCCCATTCTCGAACTGCATAGAAATATGCAATTCTCGGAAGCCTCCACAAATCTCAGACGATTCTTAGCCGATTCTCAGTCCGCTCTCATACGGCGCTGTTAGTTATCTTGGTTGGAAGAGCTCGACCGGATAGGAAGGGGACCATATAGGGCCGGTACAGAGTGAACTAGATGAGCATGCCCGGAAGCGGCCAGCACACCACTTTACTCTCCGATCCCACCAACACAGGAGAAGTATATGAGGTCAGTGGAACAAGTCCAACTCAAGGAGATACCGGAGCGACCACACCGTCTCGGGAATTTCCCAAACCGAGGTATGCGTAAGCGATTTGTTCCGGATTGGGGAAGCGGCCGTGCAGGCCAGCCAACCGCGCATGCCGTGCGCCAGGCCGGCAGAGCGGGGAGCTGGATCGCGGAACTCGGCATCGTCTCACATGAGACGATGAGCAAGAAGGTGGACGAGCAGTTTTCCGATTCGGAGATCTCGGGGCTGGAGTCTAGAAAGCTGGTAGCCCAATACTCGATTCTCGTCGTGATCGCCGGTATCGTCTCGTGGCTCGTCGTGGTATCCGGGTAGCAAAGTCCTTTTCCAGGTAAAGCCGGGGACCCTAGATTAGGCCCCCGACTATCCTCTCACCCTCATAGAAGTTGATGCCGGGTTTGGCCCTTTCTCCCGGCCTCCCACGAGCCCTCGATGCTCACCACCTCGCCGTTCTTATGCTTGGTTCACACTTCGCCCTGCTGGGGCGGAGTAAAGGTCTTCGGGACCGGCGGTGCAGATCAACACTGCGCAGGAGCGGATCAACAACGTCGGCTAAGGAAACCCGTACGCCGGACCGCACCCAACCGCGTGAAAGAAGAACTGCAAACCTCGCGCAGAGGATTCCAATGACTTCGTGGACGTAGTCCGAAGGTGTGCCATCTGACAGATACAACTCAGGGACTAGCTTGACTATTTTGGGATCTTTGAGAAGATACATACATATATGAAGTTTGAGGAAACTCTATACGTATATGAAGTTGACAGGTACAATTTAAGGTCTAGTATGAGACAATTGTGAGACTAGCGTGAAAGTTCGCGCAAGAGAACGCGTCGGGAGAAGCGTACGATTGAGGGGTTAGAGAATGCTCGAAAATGAGGTCCAGGCCAGACCGTCCCCAAGCCTAGGGTCGGCGCTCAGTGGCTTTCTGGCCAGATAGCTGTGCCCGGAGCTGCCTGCAGGGCTTTGCTGCCGGCTATGCGATCCGCGATGCTGGCGCACCAGTGCTCCCCACTCCGCGAATCTACAGATGCAGGAGGTAGTAGGTAGCGATGGGCAGTAGACCTTTAAAGATCCTATTCGCCATCGCCGAAGCCTATCCTTTCATCAAGGTCGGGGGACTCGCCGACGTGGGAGCTTCTCTGCCGAAGGCGCTGGCCCGGCTTGGCCACGACGTGAGGCTGGTGCTGCCTGGGTACTCGTGCGTGGGGGCGGGGAGACCAACCGTATCGTTGGAGATCCCGATGGGACCGGAGACGGAGCTGGTCCGCGTTAATCATCACGGCGTGCACGGGGGCGTAAGCGTCTACGCGATGGGTAACGAGAGCTACTTCGATAGGGAGGCGGTGTACGGCGGCTACGAGGACGACGACGTCGCCCCCTTCGTGTTGTTCTCCAAGGCCGTTGTGGCGTTTGCCGCTCGCTCGGAGTGGAAGCCCGACGTCATCCACTGCAACGATTGGCATCTGGGGCTGGTCCCGCAATACGTTCGTTACGGCCCGCACCGGGCGGCTTTGGGTCGTACGAGGACGGTGCTCACCATCCACAACCTCGCCTATCAGGGGCACTTGGGACCGGGGACGCAGGTTCTCGCCGGGCTGGAAGACGGCGAGGGCAGCATGCTGGCGCGGGGGATAGCCTTCGCCGATGCCGTGAACACCGTCAGCCGGAGCTATCTGGAGGAGATCCTCACCGTCGAGCACGGGATGGGCATGGACGGCTTGCTACGCTCCAGGATGGACGACCTTTACGGCATCCTCAACGGCGTTGACTACGAGGAGTTCGCTCCCGAGACAGATCCCTACATCGCCGCGCGTTACGACGGGTCGTTCGTCGAAGGCAAGCGGAAGAACAAGGCCGTTCTCCAAAAGCTGAGCGATCTGGAGCCCGATCCAGACGTGCCCCTGCTCGGCATGGTGGCCCGCCTCGTGGATCAGAAAGGCGTGGACCTTCTGTGTAGCAGCCTGGACGAGATGACCGCCCTGGACGTTCAGGTCGTGATCATGGGCCGGGGGGATGAGCATTACGAGCGGGCGCTGGAGGAAGCGGTGTCCCGTCACCCCGGCATCGTCGCCTACCACGCCACCAGCGAGGAAGCGCTGGCGAGGCAGGTATACGCTGGGTCGGACTTCTTCCTGGCACCTTCTACTTTCGAGCCTTGCGGCCTTGGACCTCTGATCGCGCTGCGCTACGGCTCCATCCCCATCGCCCGGCGCACCGGCGGCCTGGCCGAGACCATCAGGGATCACGTCCGGCACCCGGAGTCCGGCCTGGGTTTCACTTTCGCCCGCCGCTCTCCGGGCTCCCTCGTGAAAGCGGTGGGCAGAGCCCTGGAGACATATAGCCGCAAGAACGAGTGGGAGGCCCTGCAATGGCGGGCCATGGGAGCCAACTTCTCGTGGGAGGACGCTGGCCGGACGTACGAGCGGCTCTACGCGAGGGTCCGCGTCGGACGCCGGACGAGTGCCCTCTCCGGAACCAATGGTGTGCCGCTCACCCACAGGGGATTCCGGGGGAGGACGCGGTCCAAACGCGCCGTGCCCCTGTCCCTGGTACACCACGCCAACCAATATCTCATCACCGACGGCTACGACAATCGCGAGGGGATCACGGAAATAGTGGAGGGCTACGCGGCGGCGCTGAGGCTACACGAGAAGTACGGTATCCCCGCGAGCCTCCATCTGAGCGGGACCCTGATCGAGACGCTCGCCTGGCACTACCCGTGGTTCCTGGAACTGGTAAGGGACTTGCGGGAGAAGGGACTCATCTCCCTGATAGGCGGAACGTACTCCGAGAACGTGATGCCCCTGTTCGAGCCTTCGTTCAACCGGCGGCAACTCGACGAGTTCCTCTGGCTCTATCGCCGCCACCTGCGCCGCCCTCCGGAAGAGGTCGAGGTCTGTTGGGTGCCGGAACGCGTCTGGGATACCGAGAAACTAGCATCTACCCTGACCAGCAGCGAACTGGCAAACGGTGGCTACCGCTATGTCCTGCTGGACGACCGACTGCTCTATCCCACCAATGGCTCCTATGCGGGTAGCCCGCGCGAACGATTCGACTCGATCGGACCGTTTGACTCGAGCGCCAGCCGGTCCCATTCGTACGGTAAGCCCGCTATGGCAGAAGCTTACAGGACCTGCCGCATCGCCGGGGCGAGCGGCCTGGTGATGGTGCCCATCTCGGCCAACCTGCGCTACTGGGTACCGCCCGGCTTCCCCGAGCATTGGCGGTGCCTGGAGAAGACGGTCGAATCGCTCAGCCAGAATGGCGCGGACGATACCCTACTGGTCTACGCCGACGATCTGGAGATAACAGCGGGCGTCGGCGGTTGGGACGCCAGCGCCCTCGGACGCTACGACGCCTTTCTGCGCTGGATAGCGTCCCGAGAGGACGTGGCTCCCGTCTTGATGTCCGATTGGCTGGCCGAACACCCGCCGCAAGAGGAGCGGAGGATCGAGCCCGGCACCTTCTTCGAGGTGGCGCAGCAATGGGAGGCGGGCGAAGACTACCGCGGATGGTGGGATAACGCCGCGTGGTCGCCCTACAAAGAGCGATTGGTCCAGGCCCAGAGAGCGCTACGCCAGGCCCAAAGGGAGGGCGTAGACCGGCGGCTGTTGGATCTCGCCTGGAAACACCTCCTCGCCTCCGCCTACGAGACCGCCTGGTACGACCCCGTCGAGGACGGCTGCGTCGCCGCTCCCTGGGCCAAGGCGGTGGCCAGCCACGCCCGCGCCTGCCTGGTAATGGTAGACGCCGCCCGGTGGTTCGCCAGAACGGAGCGGCCTCCCTCCGCGGAAGTCGCGGACATAGACGAAGACGGCGATGACGAGGTGATCCTGAAAGGTGAGCACCTCTACGCCGTTATAGCGCCCGAGCATGGCGGGAGGCTCATCTACCTCTTCACCCTGACCCCGGAAGGTGGCGCCCTGGTCGTCGGCAACCCCACAGACGACTGGAACTTCCAAGAGGAACTCAACCGGTACATGGACCATCCGCCCAACCATCCGGGCGCCCTGGCCGATGTGGGTTTCGAGCACGACCGCTACCTGGTTTCCGCCCTCGGCGAGGGCACTCACGCCTGGGTGGAGATGACCAACGTCGAGGAGAGCAGCCGCCTGTTCGGGACCCGCAAGAGCGTGCTCCTTGCGTCCGGCCACCCTGCCCTCGCGGTCCGCTACCTGATGCCCGAAGGGTCCGGCGACCTCGACACGGAGGCGTGTCTCGCGCCGGACTACTACCGCCTGCTGCGTGAAGGGCGCCGCGGTTTGAGCCAGTGCAGCGGCGAGAGCCGGCGCGGGTTTAAGAACGGAGATATCGCCGTCTGGTTGGCGCTGGCCGGTGACGAAGAGACCAGGTGGACGGAACCGGCCAGGGCGGAGGCGGGACACGGGATGAACGTCCGCGTGCGGGCCGACGCATCCCATTTCCACCTTTTGATCTCCTGCGGCGACACAGACGAAGACTCGTGCCAGCAACTCCTCCAGGAACACAGGGCCGCACTCCACGAGATAGGCGAGAGAATAAGCGCCGTGCATCTCAGAGGCGGTGTGCTGTTGTGTGGTAAAGGGGAGAGTAATTGCTGAGAGGTATCTTCGGACGGTTCGCCTCTTCGGGAGGTCAGGGCGAGCGGTCCGCGCTCGTGACCCTGCAAGCCTTTTTGCCTTTCGTGCGGCCTCACTGGCGCGGGTTCGTACCGGCGGTGATCGGGGTCGTCGCGGTCAGCCTGGTCGCCCTGCTAAAGCCCTGGCCGCTGGGGTTCCTGATCAACCACGTTCTGGAGGTCGGGAAGACGGATCCCACCAGGTCGGCTTCGCCCACCATGATGATCCTCGCCGTCGCGGGAGCGATAGTGGGCATCGCCGCGCTTCAGGGGCTGTTCAACTATCTCAAGGAGTTCTTCCTCTCGGCCACGAGCCAGCGGGTGGCCTTCAGTGTACGTCGCGCACTCTTCGCGCACATGCAGCGCCTCTCGCTCACCTATCACGACAGGCAGCGCACCGGGGACATGATCACGCGCGTCACCAGCGACGTCACGAAGGTGCAGGAGCTGGTTACGGACAAGCTACTCGTGGACGGGATTAGCAGCGTGCTGCAGTTCGTCGGCATGCTGACAGTCATGTTCGTCATCGACTGGAGAATCGGTCTGATCGCCACGGCGTGGGCACCACTCGTCGTGATCGCCTCCACGTACTTCCGGCGACGCATCAGGGACGAGGAACAGCATGTGCGGCTGCGAGAGGGAGACTTTACTTCCCTGACGCAGGAGACGATCTCTTCGATCCGGGTCGTCAAAGCGTTCGCCCGGGAACGCTTCGCGGAAGAGAGATTCGCGGAGCAGACGGGAGAGATGGCAGAGAGCAACGTGAACGTAGCGCGCCTGGAGGCCCGTTTCGCCTGGGTTATGACCATTCTGACGGGGGGCGGGATGGCCACGGTCGTCGCCTTCGGCGCGCAGCAGGTCCTCGCCGGGGCGCTCTCCGCGGGCACGCTAGTCGTCTTCGCCCAGTACATGAAAGACCTTCAGAGCCCGCTGAACACGCTTTCGAGGCTCTGGGCCAAGCTCGCGAAAGTCGCGGTGCGGGCGGAGCGCATCATGGAGGTGTTCGACGAGCGCCCGGCGGTGGAAGAGCGACCCGGCGCGAAGACCGCGCCCCGATTCCGGGGGGAGGTGCGCTTCGAGGGCGTCTCCTTCGGTTACGACCCGGATCAGCCTGTGCTGCGGGACATCGAGTTGGAGATACAGCCGGGCGAGGTGGCGGCGGTCGTGGGGGCCACCGGCGCGGGGAAGAGCACTCTGTCGAGCCTGATCCTGCGCCTCTACGACCCTGTGAAGGGCTCCGTGCTCATAGACGGGCGCGACATTCGCGACTACAAGCCAGATTCGCTGGTCGATCAGATCGGGGTGGTCCTCCAGGAGTCGCTGCTCTTCCAAACGACCATCAGGGAGAACATCGCGTACGGCAGTCCCAAAGCGACCTTCGAGGAGATTCAGGAGGCCGCCCGCCTCGCCTACTGCGAGGACTTCATCCGGAAACTGCCGAAAGCGTTCGACACGGTGGTTGGGGAGCGCGGGAGCACGCTGTCGGGGGGACAGCGGCAGCGCATCGCCATCGCCCGCGCCGTGATCCGGGACGCCCCGATACTCATCCTGGATGAGCCGACGACCGGGCTCGACGCCGAGTCTGAGGAGATCGTAATGCGGGCGCTGGAGCGGCTGATGAGGGGGCGGACGACGCTGATGATCGCCCACAAGCTCTCGACCGTGATCCGGGCGGACAGGATCTACGTCCTCGAAGACGGGGAGATCGCGGAGGAGGGGACGCACAAGGATCTGACGGCGCGCGGAGGAGCTTACGAGCGCGCGTTCCGCCTGCAGACGATCCCTGGTCAGGACATTGGATGATTACAGGAGGGTTCTAAGAGATGCCTCACGCAATATTGATCCTGGTAGACGCATTAAGGGCGGATCACCTCGGCTGCTACGCGGGCGAGGACCTGGGAACCCCCAACATGGACCGGCTGGCGCGGCAGGGCGTCGTATTCGAGAACGCGATCAGCCAGGGATCGTGGACCAGACCCTCGACCGCATCCATGATGACGGGTCTCTACCCCAGCCAGAACGGGGTCGGCACTCGCTGGAGCAAGACGGGCGAAGGGAGGCTCTCCGCCCGCACTCTCGATCCTTCCATACCCACGCTGGCCGAGACCCTGACCGCCGACGGGCACACCACCGCCTTTATGGGCGGCAGCGCAGTCCTGAAGCCTCTGTTCGGCGTCAACCGAGGCTTCACCCACAATCTGTGGCGCTCCATCGCCAATGACGGTGCCGTCATCGTCGAGGACTTCGAGCGGTGGATGCAGACCGAGCGCCCGAAAAGCTCCTTCTGCTACATGCACTTCATGGACGTACACAAACCCTTGCCGATGGAGACGATACCAGCCCGGCTGGACACCGGTCTGGACCTCGATCTAGTCAAAGAGAGCAAGAACGAACTCATGAGCTACTACGCGGCTGCCGTCCGACGGGTAGATCAGCATATCGGGGGGGTTATTCGCGCTCTGGAGAGTGAGGGAATACTAGAGGACACCCTGATCATCCTCAGCGCCGACCATGGCGAGGAGTTGGGGGAGCACGGCGGAATGCTCTCCCACGGACGTACCCTGTACAGGGAACTTTTGCACGTCCCGCTGATCTTGCGGTTGCCCGGACAGGCTTTCGCCCGCGAGAGGATCGACCAACCGGCTCAGTTGATAGACTTCATGCCCACCATCCTCGACTATCTGCGGTGCCCGCCCATTGACGTGCCGGGACGGAGTCTTCTGACCTTGATCCGGGGTGAGGAGACGGAGAGAGCCGCCGCCTTCAGCGAGCACGTGAAACCGGACCGATACAGCCAGTCGGTGACGACCCGCACGCACCAGCTTATCCAAAGTTATCAGCTTGAAAATACCCGCCCCGGCTCCCCGGCGGATCTGCAACCCGGTCTTTCCGTGGCAGCCAAGGGACAACGGATCCAGGGGGGGCGCTTCATCCCGACCAAAATCTTCATACAGCGGGAGGAGCGGCCGACGCTGAGCGGGACGGTGGAGCGGGTAGATGCCGCAAGCAACTCGGTTTCGCTGATGGGCATTACCTGCCAGGTCAACGAAAACACCAGGTTCATAGGCAAGGAGGACAGTGCGCCATTGACCTTTGACGGGCTGGCGGTGGGCGATCGGGTCACGCTGAACTTCACCGCTGAGTCCAATGGTCGGCGTGTAGCCACCACGATCAAGCGGAAGCCGCCAGGAGGAAAATCCAAGATCGAAGGGCGAATCGAGCGGGTGCAGGACCTGGAAGGCGGGCTGCGATCCATAACGGTGCTCGATATGGATGTCTTGATCGACAGCAACACGAAGATTCGGGCCATGAAGGACGAAAATCGAGAGGAGATAACAGTCAGTCCCGTGAATCGGGTGCTCACGGGAGATTTTATCGACGTGCGCACGGAACTCTACGACGTTACGAGCGACCCTGCCGAGACTCGGGATATCGTGGACGAACGGCCTGACATCGCCCAGGAGCTGGAGGAGATGCTCGCTCTCTGGACCCAGTCGCTCCTGGGGCAGGTTCAAGAGACTACCGGCAGCGTGGACGTCGATCCGGAGACGATGGAGCAACTCCGCCTCATGGGCTATGTCGAATGAGAAGGCTGGCATGTCTCGCCGGGTGATCGTCATAGGACTGGACTCCGCTCCGCCCGGCTTGCTCTTTGGGAGGATGCTGGAGCAGATGCCTAACCTCGCCGGGATGGTCGAGGGCGGCGTCCACGGCCCGTTGCGCAGCTGCGATCCCCCCATCACGGTCCCCGCCTGGCAAGTGATGTCCACGAGCGCGAGTCCCGGCCGGTTGGGGCTCTACGGCTTTCGCCACCGCAGAGGGTACTCCTACACCGAGGGGTGGACCCCCAACTCCTACTCCGTCCGCCTGCCTAGAATCTGGGATGTGCTGGCTCGTCACGGCAAGCGGTCGTGTCTGGTCGGCGTGCCGCCAGGCTATCCTCCCAAACCGATGAACGGATGGAGCGTCTCCTGCTTCCTCACGCCGCCTAATGCCGAGCAGTACACCTACCCTGCCGAGCTGAGAGGCGAGATCGAGGAGTTGGTTGGCACGTACCTCTTCGACGTCAAGTTCCGCGTCGAGGACCGCGAGACCCTCCGCGAACAACTCTTCGAGATGACCGAGAAGCGTTTCGACGTCGTGGATCATCTAGCCGCCACGAAGCCGTGGGACTTCTTCATGATGGTGGAGATCGGGGTGGACCGCCTGGGGCACGCCTTCTGGAAGTTCTTCGACCCCGAGCACCCGCGCTACGAGCCCGGCAATCCCTACGAGAGTGTAGCCGACGAGTACTACAGGCTCATAGACCGGCGGCTGGGGGAGCTCCTGGAGACGCTCGAAGACGCCGTGTTCCTGATCGTCTCCGACCACGGCTCGAAGCCGATGCACGGGGCCTTCTGCATCAATGAGTGGCTTATCGAGCGAGGCTACCTGAAGCTCGAGGAAAAACCCGAGAGCGTCGTCGCGCTCGACAAAGCCGCCGTGGACTGGAGCGCGACGAGGGCCTGGGGCTGGGGCGGCTACTACGCCCGCATCTTCCTCAACGTGGAGGGGCGTGAGAGGCAGGGTGTGATCCCCGCCAGCCGCTACGAGGAGGCGCGCGAGGAGCTGGCGGAGGAGCTTCGCACCATAACGCGCCCGGACGGAGAGCGGATGCGCGTAGAAGTATTCCGGCCCGAGGAGATCTACGGCGCCGCCCTGGGCAACCCGCCCGACCTGATGGTCTACTTCGACAACCTCGATTGGCGCTCGGCGGGGACCGTCGGACACGATGGCCTCTACCTCTCCGAGAACGATACCGGCCCCGACGACTCGGTACACGCGATGGACGGTATCTTCGTCCTCTACGACCAGGAGCGGCGACGCGCCCACAGTGTGGAGGGAGCGGGTATCCTGGACGTAGCCCCGACCGTCTTGGAGTTGATGGGCCTCCCAGTGCCCGCAGGCATGGAAGGCCGCCCCATCGAGGTGATCAGCAAAGAGGAGCCTTCCCATGACCGGACCGTACGAGATACCGCCCCGTCTCACCGAATCACCACAAGGAGATTCTGAATGAGTCACATCAACACCGTCACGCACCACGACCCGCGCGGCAGCGGCGGAGCACCGGCCTCGCCGGACAAACCTCCCGCCTCCCGACGGGGGCTCCGACGTATCGGCGCGGTGCTCGCCGGCAGCATCGTGCTGGCTGCCCTGCTGCTGGTTTTGGCCAACCTAGCGTTCGCGCAGTCCCCTAAGAAGAAGGCCACGCCTCAGCTCAAGCCCTTTTTGGTCGAGGACATCTACCCAGGCGAGACCGGCTCGGAGCCCAATTGGCTGGTGGACTTCAAGGGAAGGCTGTTGTTCGGAGCCGATCACCCGAAGTTCGGGGAGGAACTGTGGAGGAGCAACGGTACGAAGCCAGGCACAGAGCTTGTCAAGGACATAGATCCCGGTCCCCTGGTAATAAAGAAGATGGAGAAGACGGAGACGGGTTCGTCGGCGCCTGACAGTGTGTTGCGCACTAAAAAGTGGATCTACTTCCAGGCCAGCACAGCCAAGTATGGCGACGAGCTGTGGAAGAGCGACGGGACCAAGTGGGGCACAAAGCTCGTCAAGGACATCGTCCCCGGCCCGGGTGTTTCGGATCCCGAAGACATCGTCTCCACAGCCCCCAGAACGACGTTCTTCAGGGCGTGGGACAAGAAGCACGGCGAGGAGCTGTGGAAAACAGACGGGACCGAGAAAGGCACCAAGCTCATCAAGGACATCAACCCCGACTTGCCGCCTGGAGCCCGCTGCGACCAGGGCGATTGCGGTATCCCCAAGGGCTGGAGCCATCCCGACACCGTGACGGTCATGGGCAATCAGGTATTCTTCGCCGCCGACGACGGCAAACACGGTGTCGAGCTGTGGAAGAGCGACGGGACCGAGAAAGGTACCACGCTCGTCAAGGACATCAACACGGTCAAGGGCAACTCCAACCCCAACGATAAAGGTGACGCCCTCACTCGCAGCGCTGAGGTCGAAAAACTGTACGTCGTTGGCAAGACGCTCTACTTCAGGGCAAGCGATGGCAAACACGGTGTCGAGCTGTGGAAGAGCGACGGGACCAAGAGTGGCACCAAGCTCGTCAAGGACATCAACCCCGCCGCTCCCGCCCCCATCAACACCGCCTGCAAGGGACGGAAGAGCTGCGTCGGCAGCTCGTGGGTCGATGACATAACAGTCGTTGGCAAGACAGCCGCTGGCAGGAGGATCTACTTCACGGCAAACGACGGCAAACACGGCCTCGAGTTGTGGAAGAGCGACGGGACCAAGAGCGGCACCAAGCTCGTCAAGAACATCAACCCAACATCTGCGCGGGAAGCGTCGGACATCGGCGAGCTGGTCGCGTTGCGCAAGAGGCTCTACTTCACAGCAAACGACGGCAAACACGGCCTCGAGTTGTGGAAGAGCGACGGGACCAGGAGTGGCACCAAGCTCGTCAAGGACATCAACACCGGTCCGGATGATTCGGACCCCGATTCGTTGACGGCGTTCAAAGGAAGACTGCTCTTCAGCGCCGACGACGGCGTGCACGGCAGCGAGATGTGGAGGAGCAACGGCACGAAGGCAAACACAGCTCTGCTCATAAACCTGGAACCCGGAGAAGCCGGTTCCGAGCCGGGTGAGTTGACCATCTCCGGCCCGTTACTGTACTTTGCGGCTTCCACCCCCTCCGCCGGTGAGGAATTATGGGCCGTGCTGCCGAGGGGGATTGGCAGGTAAGCAGGCGCGGCACGAGTGTGTGCCGCGCCCGGCGGGGAGATGCTGACGAGGAGGGTTGGATGACAGGCAGTTCGGTAGACGAAGAGAGGATGGTGGCGGAGCGTTTGCTGGCCGCGCAGCTGATGGACCTGCCGGATACGGCCCTGTCCGGGACCGGCCTAGTCCTACAGAGCTGCAAGGCCCAGGTGCTGAAGACCTCCAAGTCGCGCCCCATCCTACGGTACATCGTCACCTGCCTGGATCGGGAGAAGGCTGCTCCCGTCCGGCGGCTGATCATCGGCAAGGGATGCTACCGTCACGACGGGAACAAGGTCTTCGGTTTCATGAGGCGACTCTGGTCGGAGGGGTTTGCCGAGGACCGCAGTCTGACCATCCCCGAGCCCATAGCCTACTTGCCCGAGCAGAAACTCCTGCTTCAGGGCCGGGCTCAGGGACGAGCCCTCTACGAATACATAGATCACCCTCCCGAGGCGCTAGAGCCGGTGAACCTTACGGCGCGCTGGCTGGCGAAACTGCACAAAACCAGAGTAACCGGCGTCCCCGTCCTGCCGATGGAGTACGAAGAGATGAAGCTTCACACCTACAGGGATGTCCTGATGCGGATCTGCCCGCAGTTCGCGACGCGGGTGGAGAGCATCGCTGAGCGCATACTCTCCTCCCTGGAGGCGCTGGACCCGCGACAAGTCGTGCCTACCCACGGAGACTTCCAGCCGAAGAACGTCTATATCCTGCGCAATCGGGTGACCGTGATCGACTTCGACCGGTTCGCGCTGGCGCATCCCGCGCGTGATGTGGGCCACTTCATCGGCCAGAGCATGACGATGTCCTACGCCCGCACGGGTTCGTTCGAGGAGATCGAACCGTGGAACACTGCCTTTCTCAAAGAGTACGCCGGCTTCACCTCCCCGGAAGCTTGGTCGGCGGTGCCCATCTTTGTCGCCCGAACCTTCATGGAGGTGCTGAAACACAAGATACTTCTGGAACCCGCCAAGAATGCGCACCTGCTGCCAGCCTGGCTGGACGAGTGCGAAAGGTGGCTGGACAAGGCGCGTGTCTCCCCAACAGCGACGCGAGCCCGGCTATCGAAACGTAAAGAGCGAAATAGAGGAAGGAGAATAAATGCCTCAGACGATGTCTTCCAAAGAGATCAAGCAGGAACTGGGCCGGCGTATCGAGGTGGTAAACCGGCCGGAGTTCCTGGACTCGCGAATCCGCCCGCACTTCTCGGAAGTGAACGGTGGCAGCTGGGAGACGCGGGTGCTCCAGCTCGACGGCACGGGCGCAGCCACGCTGGAGCTCAGCATAGACGGCCACAAGGTGTTCGCCAAGTTCTACCACCCGGACGACGAGAACGCCCCGCTCATCTACGAGAAGTTGAAGGCACTCCGCGCCGCCGGCTTCGGCCCCGGCGAACGCTACCAGGTGGTCGAGCCGCTGGACTTTATTCCCGAGTACGGGATGCTTCTGACTAAGGGGGCCGACGGTCCGGCCGTCTCGGACTCCATAGAGGGCGACTGGGAAGCCCTGCTCTCCGGCGCGGTCGAGTCCGCCCGTTGGCTGGGCAAGCTGCACAGCTCGCCCGTGCGTATCGGAGAGCCCCGCTCTCTGGCGGCGTCCAGCGAGTTGCTCTCCGTTGCCCGCCGTTTGGCAAAGGTGATGACCAGGAGTCCCGGACACCTGGGGATCGCCGACGGGATGATCCGGGAGATGGAGAGGATGGCCGAAGAGACAGCCGACGGTATTCTAGTGCAGGGTCACGGTCAGTACCGGCCGATCCACGTCTTTATCGGCGGCTCGTCGATCACGGTTATAGACATGGACCGCAGCCGCCCCTACGATCCCGCCTACGACGTGGTCGAGTTTCTGGTTCGTATGAGAAAGTCGGTGCTCAAGTACGCGGGTTCGGTCGAACCGGCCGACGCTCCGACCGATGCGTTCCTGGAAACGTACGTCTCGGCGGTGCAGGATCGCTCGTACCTGTCCAACCTCTCATTCCACTGGGCGCGCTTTCTCCTGCACGGCCTCAACGGTGAGATGAAGGATGATCAGACCGGCGATCCCGAGTTCGACCGCATCATAGCTTACTATCACTCGGAGTTCGAGAACGTGCTCGAGGGCCGGTTTGGCGTCTAGGAGGCCTACCTTGTTTGTGAGAGAGGATTTTCCTACGGACACGCTCATGGAGGTTTACGATCTCGGGCAGTGGCAGTCGGTGGAGCTGCTTCCCGCGGGCAAGAGCGAGCACTACCGCATCACCACCGACGGCGGTGAGTACATCCTCAGGCGCTCCCACTCCTCGAGAACGCTTCAGGAAGTGCGCTTCGAGCACGCGCTGGTAGCCCACCTGCGCAACAACGGGTTCCCGGCTCCCGTATTCGTCCCCGGCGTAAGCGGGGAGACCCCCGTCGTCGTGAACGGGTACCTTTGCAGCGCCTCGGTCTTCGTGAAGGGGTCCCCCTATCAAGCCGAGAACGTCGAGCACCTCCGGGAAGCGGCCCGCACCCTGGCGAAGTACCACCGGATCGTCGCGTCTTTCGGGTTGCTTCCCCCGCGGTCGCGGGAGCCTTTCCTAAGCGACACCCTGCGCGAGCGGCTTGCGGAGATGCCCTCTCCCGAGATTATCGGCGACTTTTCGGCCCACTACGGCGACCGGGACCCCCGGATCCCGGATCTGCTGGCGTCGCTACCTTATGTCCTTGAAAGAGGCGAGACCGTCCTGGGCCTCCTCGACCGCCTCTACCCAGATCTGCCCAAACTCGTTATCCACGGCGGTTGCCGGCGCGGGAGCACCCTGTTCGAGGGGGATCGTCTCGTCGCCATGCTGGATTTCGACAGCGCGCGCCTCGAAGCGAGGGTCCTGGATCTCGCCATCGCGTTCCACGACTTCGGCAAGGTGTGGGGGGACGCCGGCTCTCCCGACTTCAAGGTGCCCCTGGATCTGTGGATAGTCTCGGAGTTCCTCGACGCCTACAGGGAGATCAACCCTTTGGAGGAGGCAGAGATCGAGGCGCTGCCCATCTTGCTTGCGGCGAGACCGCTCAAGAGAGCACTCGGGAAGTACCGCTCGATGATCGGGGACCTGCAGACCTCCCAGGGTCACGTGAGGAAAGCAGCCCAGGAGGTCGCCCGCGTGCGCTGGTTGGAAGCCCACCAGCAGGAGTTACAAGCAATGCTCGTGGTCGACGGCCTCCGACAGAGGACCTTGTGAACGCCAAACCATCCCCGACAGACCCAACCCTCGCCCAGGTCGAGATAGCTAGGGATCCCGAGCTGATGCGGGAGATCTTTCAGAGGCACTTGCCTCCCCTCGGCGAAGAGACTTACCAGGTCAGGGAGTGCCGGATTTCCCGCGCCCACTACCTGAAAGCTACCCGCCGCATACTGCGGTATACCCTGTGCCTCGAAGAGTCTGCGACGGGGCGCGAGCGGATCGCGTTGTTGACCGGCGTGATGTACGCGGAGGACGGTCGAGTCCGGCGAGAGTGGCAGGAACTGCAACGACCGGAACCGGGAAGGGAGATCCCCTACCCTCTACTGACTTTCGAGCCGTTCTTCTTGATCCCCGAGCTAGAGATGCTGGTGCAGGTCTTCCCCTACGATCATCAGCTTCCGAGCCTGCCCACCCTGATGGCGGGTCCACCACCCACGCTCGAGCCACTCGTGCTCGCCCGGTTCGGAGAGGGCGACTGGCGGACCGAGGCGTGGGACGTCGAGCCGGTCCGGTATAGAAACGGGACGAGGATGACCTTGCGGCTGAGGGTGCGGGTCCGGAATCAGGCGACGGGCCAGCCGGAAGAGAGGTCTTTCTACGCCAAGGTCTACCGCGAGGAGGAAGATGGGGAACGAACCTATGAGGTGGCCCGGAAGTTGTGGGAGAAGGCGGAGGCGGGAGGCGAAGGCTTCGGCGTGGGGAGGCCCGTCGCCTATCTGAGCGATCTGCGGTGCCTGGTCCAGGAGGAGGTCCCAGGAAGCTCCCTCTACGACGTGTTTCTCCGGGAGAAAGAGATAACTCCGGTGGCGCGTGGGGCAGCAAGGGCCCTTGCGGCCCTGCACCTCGACGAGGACGTACCCAGGCCGCGGCGTCCCCGCCCGTCGAAAGAAGTCTTCGATAGGCGGCTGATGAGGATAGGAGCAACTCTACTACGGGCCTGTCCTCATCTGGAGTCGGAGGTCCAGGAGATCGTCGGCGCCGTGGTCGCCAGGTGCGAAGCAGAAACCCCAACCGGGCCGACCCATGGCGACCTTCATTTACGGCACATCTTGCTCCACGGCGGCCGCCCCGCCCTGATAGACCTCGACGCGTTCGCCGAGGCCGATCCGCTACTGGACGTTGCCCTCATCTTGTCCGACCTCGCCGCCATGCCCCTCGACTCTCCTCTTCCCCGCGCTCGCGCGAAGAAGGCCTCACAAGCCTTCGTCGAAGAATACTTCGCACACGTTCCAGAGTCCTGGCGCGACGGGTTCCCCACCCGCTACGCCCGCGCCGTCCTGAAGCGGGCCGCCAAAATATCCAGGATGCAGAGCCAGATACCTGGTTGGCCCGTGAAGGTCGAAGCCCTGATCAAGGAGGCCAAACACTCCCTGGCAGGACGAGACCTTCGATAAGAGCACGGACCGGGAACTAGATCACGACGATGCCAGCCTTCCGCAGGTAAGTGCGAACCGGGTACGCGCCCAGATACTCCCCCGGCGAGACGACCCTGCATAGGTCGTAGTGCCAGCGATCGACGACCAGCCGGTCGTCCTCGCCTTCGCGGGGCCAAGGTATGAACGCCCTGCCCGAGTTCACGCAAACCGCGGGGACCTTCGCCAACAACTCCGAGCCGTCGCAGATGGAGAGCTCCACCCGGAGGGCGACCGAGCCCGCTCCTGCGCTCCTGGCCCACCCTTCGTCGAGTTCCACGCGCCCGGCATCTTCGGTAAGATCCACGATCTTTAGCTCCGTATCGCCTTTGCATACCCAAAGGCGCGAACCGTCGGCTTCCCAATCTCGTCTGGTGGAAGCCGCGAGGATGCTCTTCACCCTAGCCAACCGCTCGGCCTTCTCCCGCGCTGTATACTCCTTGGTCTTCTTGGTCTGACTCTCGGGGTCGGTAGAGTCGGACCAGGACGTGGTGTCTATGTGCTCTTGGTTGACCCAGTGGGTACCATCCTCCGAGACCTCGCTGCCCTCGAGGGTGCCTACGGGAACGTACACCATGTAGTCGCTGTGGTCGCCGTGTACCTGATTGGCGGTGAGCGGATCCCCCGAACTGCAGATGATCTCGTAACGGAAGCCTTCGGGCAGGACCTGTTCATCTGTATCGGATAACTCTGTGGACTGGAAGGCTGTCCCCTTCTTCACGTAGCACCTCCTTTCGCTCGTTTACAACCTCCCCCAATACTAGACGTTGTTCAGATCACTGAGGTTTCATCCGGGTCTCAAGCGAGTAAATTCTTCGTTAAAGGAGGCGCTACCCGCCACCGTCCGCTATAAGACGCGAGCTGCACGTCGTGCGCCTGAGTCACGAGACTGTTGTTCCGCCGGTAGAAAACCTTAATCCACGTGGCAATGAGTCGCCTGGCACTCAGGCGTTTGGCTCGCTCATGAGACCGTTCAGACGGTTTCGGGGGAAGGGGCCTGTATAGCCCCGATCCGCTACCGTAAGGGTTCTCCAAGGCCTTCGTCCTCACCATTCGGTAATACCTCCGACGCGTATCCTGACTCCCCCACAGGCCAAGCCCGTAGCTCGGTCCGAAACCTGTAGAAGTCGTCCGCCAACTCCAGTAGATCGTGCGCCGAAAGTGTCGTGCGGGGGTGGGTGATGTTGTGCGGGAAGAACCTCCTTTGCAGCCCCCCTAACTCCACCATGAACTGTTCGGCCATTCGCTCCAGGTGAACCTCGTTCTCGACGCCAGGGTAAGCATCATTCAAGCTTTGCCGAAGCCGCGCGTAGCTTTGTGCGGTCTGAGTTGGCCTATCGTGTCTCGGCTGCGGGGTGGTGCGGGGCTTGTAAAGATCCAATACTGTTACCCCCAGCGCCCCCGCAAGCGCGTGCACCGTGTTGGGGTGAGCGCCCCTCTCGCCTGCCTCCAGAGCCGCTATCGTGCTCCTTCCAACGCCGGATTCTTCGGCTAGGCTGTATTGGGAGAAGCCACGCTCTTCCCTGAGTTCGCGGAGCCTGAGCGGTTTGCTGGACACTCTCCTCGTCTTCATCCGTTCCCCTGTGGGTTAGGCGCCACGTTTCTCTGCCTCGCGCGAGACATCGTACAGCGAGTATGATACGAGACAATTCTGAGAGGATTCTGAGAAGACCCATGAAACGGCTGATAATTTGCATGCCTGGAAGCTAACAAATGGATCGATACTCACGAGTGCCGCTGTCGGTAGTTCGGGTCTCTCGCGTGCACTTCTCGCGGGAGGATGTCCATCCTGTCCTCAGCCGTGCTTTACATCCAGCAGTCCCAGGTCCCTCGGATTGCCCAGTGGGCCAACCCCACGTACGTAGTACTTCTTCTCGGATAAGCCGGGTTGGAGCGGCGTCCACTCCTTGGTCTCCAGCACGTGATCGAAGGAACCGTAGGGCACCTTGACCGACGCTTCAAAGGAGAGTACCCTGGCCATGTCCATGGCCTCCCCCGGATAGTACTCCTGGTGGTAGGACTGCCCCACCTTGGGGTCGGCCTGCATTATGATGCCGGGTTTGGCCCCGTCCACACCGGCCTCCCACGAGCCCTTGGTACTCACCACCTCGCCGTTCTCGTACTCCTTGGTGTCCTCCCCGAAGTACCAGACGGTGCCTTCATGGTCCTGGGCGAACCAGTCGTAGGTCCGTTCGATGAGCTTACCGCCTTCCCATTCCTTGTGGTCGACCACGACGCACTCCACGCCCATGACCTTCCTGGTGTCGTGGGTAACGGTCATCTCGCCGCGCTGTGTACCCCCTTCGTATATGAAGGTGGTGCCCGGCTTCATGGGGAAGTATTCGTTGTCGATCGTGGTGGTGAAATCGGCGGGGTCGATGTGGGGCGTGTAAGCCTTCTGCTCCTGCGAGGAGGAGTTGGCGCATCCCGCCAAGAGCACGATCACTGACCCGACGATGGCGCTCAGTACCGCTTTCTGTCCCATGGACGTTGACCACCCTTTCCCGAAGGGACCTATCTCGCCACGCTCCTCGCGCAACCGGCGCTGCGGCCCCCGAAACGAGCCGCTGCGTAGCTAGTCTGCGCCCCTACCCTAAGAACGCTCTGAGAAGATGCTCAGAAGTATGAGCAAGTAGAGACGCGCGTTCGCCGGACGAGTCGGCACCTTTTCTATCGAACCTGCCCCACTATCCCCAGCTCGGTAAGCTTTGCGGCGGTTGTCGTGCCACCCGAAGCGCGTACTTTGCTGCCGGGCGCGGTTGCTGCCCACCGCTCGGCCGAGACCGGCAGACAAACTGACTGTCCTCTCTCAAAGTGTGGGCTTCGCCGGCTTCGTCTCCTTGTAGAAGTCCTTGAGCTCGTAGGCGTGATCCTCCATTTTGAGCGCGTCCGCTCGGGCTTCTGCCAGAGCTTCCGGGCTGAGGCGCACGTTTTTGACCAGGCCCAGGCCTTCTTTCTCTTCCTCTTCGGGCCCCCGCCAGCCGACTTTAATATCGCCCACGCCGGGCGCGAAGTACTTGAGCTGGTAGGCGCCCGGAATGTTCCGCTCGAACTCCTCGATCACAAGAACGTCTTCGTAGCAGTCGACGGGCACGCAGGTCTTCTGGCCCACCTTGTACACCCTTCCGCGGTCGTTCCAGTTGATGGGGGGCGGAGCGTATCCCTGGGCGTAGCCGGGCGTTTCCAGCCTCGGTTCTGCCCTCATGGCGATCCCCGCCGTCGCGCCTTCGAGGCCGGCAAGCCAGCCCGGAGCCTTATCGACCTCACCGTCCTCGAACTCCTCAGGATACTCACCCATGTGCCAGACGTTCCCGTCGTTGTCCTGGGAAAAGAAGCCGAGCTCCGCCTCCACCAGCTGGCCATCGTTGTAGTCCCTCTCCCAGACGACCACGCTATTCACGCCGTCGATCTCTTTGGTCAGGTCGGTGACGATTGTCACCACGCGGCGGGTAATGCGCTCGCCATCGTCGATGGCAGACCCCTCGAACGCCGAATACGACCCCGGCTCGAGAGGGAACCATATGTTGTCTACTCTGGTCGAGTCGTCGAAGTTGCTGCGGTCGAAGTCCTTCGCGCCGACAGTGCTGCGTTGCTCAGATTGGTTTTGGTCGGAAGGCTGGTCCGTGCCAGATCCCGAGCCGCCGCAAGCCGAAGCCAGAAACACGAATAGCATCACAACAGTAACAGTCGCCAAGCTGATGCGGCGCGATCTCATTTTCTATCCTTTACTTCCCTACTACCCGGCCGGATTACCATTCACAGTTCGGTCCGATCTCCCGAAGAGGAGGTAATTATACACCTCCTCTTCGGGCCTAGTGGTCAGCTGGAGCGCGCAAGCACCCTCTTGCTCTTCCCGAACCGGAGGTACAGTGAGGGCAGGACGAAGAGGTTGAGCAGTGTCGAGGTGACGAGCCCGCCCAGGATGACTATCGCCATCGGATGCTCGATCTCGTGACCGGCCACGCTGCCCGCAACCGCCAGCGGCACGAGCGCCAGCCCCGTAGCCCCGGCGGTCATCAGGATCGGCGCGAGCCGCTCCTTCGCCCCGCGCAGGACGAGCTCAGGCCCAAACGGCACGCCCTCTTCGCGCTCGAGGTGCTGGAAGTGGCTGATCATCAAGATCCCGTTTCGCGCCGCGATGCCGAACACGGTCAGGAACCCGATCAGCGAGCCGAGAGAGAGTATGCCGTCGCCCATCCACACCGCGAGTATTCCGCCTACCAGTGCCATCGGCAAGGTAAGGAAGAGAAGGAGCGCCAGACGCATACTCCTGAAAGAAGCCTGCAGGAGGAACAGGATCGCGAGCGCCACGGCTCCCCCGTAGATCAACAGGTTCTTCTGCGCGGCGGCCAGCTCGCTGGACTCTCCCAGCACCTCCATGTGGTACTCAGGCGGCAAGTCGACTTGCGCAATGCGGTCCTCGACGGCGCTCACGGCGGTGCCGAGATCTCGTCCCTCCACGTTGGCGCCGACGTCGATGCGGCGCGACTGATTCACGCGCTCTATGGCGTTCGGGGTCGGCGAGAGGCGAACGTCCGCCACCTGCTCCAGCGTAATCTGCTCACCTCCGGGCGTGTCGATGGGAAGCTGGCGCACGCTGCTCACGCTGTTGCGGGTCTCGGGCGTGCTCCACACGTGCACGTCGTAAGCCTTGCCGCCCCTGAAGATGTCGCCGACTTCCTCGCTCGCGACCAATGTGGAGGCCTGCCGGCGCACGTCGCCCGGCTTGAGGCCGTGGGCCTGCGCCGCAGCGAGGTCCACCTCGACCTCCGTTTGCGGTATGCCCTCCGCGAGGTCGGGATGCGTGTCTATGAGGCCGGGTATGTCCTCTATCTCGTGTGAGATCTCGTCTGCCTTGGCGTAGAGCACATCGAGTTCGGGGCCATAGATGCGCACGACGATGGCTTCGCTCGTGCCCGTCAGCACTTCCCTGACCCTTTCTCTCAGGTATGTCTGGACATCCCTGTAGAGCCCCGGGTAGGCATCGACCACTTCCGACACGGAGGCCAGAGTCTTGTCGTAGTCGACCGCGGGGTTGATGCTGACCCAGTTCTCGCCGAAGTCCACGCCGTAAGGCTCGTCGGATTGAAAGGCCTGCCCTATGTGCGATCCGCAGTTGCGCACGCCGGGGATCTCCTGCAGGTCCTTACAGGCCCGAACCGAGATCCGAAACTCTTCAGGTTGCGAGGTGCCCGGCTTCGCCAACCAGTGCATTAGGAAGTCCCTCTCCTTGAAAGACGGAAGCAGGATCGTCCCGAGCGACGGCGCCACCACGACGCCGGCCAGCATGACGACGGCCACGGTAACGATCGCGGGGCTCGGAGTGCGGACGACACGCGCGAGAACCGCACCGTAGCCGCGCTTGAGTACCCGCAGCAGGGGGGATTCCCGGTGCGTGTGCCCCCTCGACAACATGATCAGGCACAACGCCGGCGTGACGGTCAACGCCACGATCATCGACACGAGCACCGCAATCCCGTAGGAGAGCACGAGCGGCTTGAAGAACGCGCCGGAGAGGCCCTCCAGGAAAAAGACCGGCACGACCGCGATGACGTTGATCAGCGTCGCGTAGGTGATCGCCGTGCGTACCTCCACCGAAGCATCGAGCACGACGGCGATCATCGACTTGCCGGTACCCTCGCTCCGTTCTTGGCGCAATCGTCGCACGACGTTCTCCACGTCGATGATCGCGTCGTCGACGACGACACCGATGGCGACGACGAGCCCCGCCAGGATCATCACGTTGATAACGGTGCCGAACGCTTGCAGCACGAGAATAGCCGCGAGCAGAGACAGCGGAATCGCGATCAGGCTGATGAACGCGGTGCGCCACTCGAAGAGGAACGCGGCCAGGATCAACACAACGAGCAAAACGCCGAGAAGCAGCGCCCTCGTGAGGTTGCCGAACGCCTGCTCGATGAAGGTGGCCGGCCTGAAGATCGTGGTGTCAAGCTCCATGGCGGGAAGGCCAGGGCGCATGTCGTCGACCGTCTCTTCGATGCCCCGCGTCACCGCGAGCGTGTTGGCGTTCGGGAACTTCTGAACGATCAGCATCAGGCCGCGGCCATCATCGATGACGGCGTCACCGATTAGCGGTTGGTGACCCCAGCCCACGCTCGCAACGTCGTCGAGGCGCAGGTTGGTGCCGTTACTTCCCTCGAGCGGAATCTTGGCGAGGTCCTCTGGCCCGACGATAGGCAACACGTTGCGCACGTCGAGCCTCTGGCCATCCGCCTGGACGAAACCGCCGGTCCCGATCACTGCGCCTTCCGAGTAGCGCAACAGCCCAGCGTCCAGAGAGTCCGCCGTCTGGTCCATCACCTGCTCCAGGGAGACGCCGTTTTCGGCTAGCTTGTTCGGGTCCACGTACACCTGCTGCTGTTGGAGTTGCTCGCCGTAGATCATCACGTTCGCCACGCCGTCCACGCGCAGCAACTCCTGCCTGATCTTCCAGTAGGCGACCATGGACATCTCTCTCATGTTCAGTTCTTCCGAGGTGATCCCGATCTTCATGACCCGGGCCGTCGAAGACAGCGGAGGCATCATGAAAGGCGGACTCGCCCAGGTCGGCAGAGTGGGTGCCGCCGCCGTCAGGCGCTCCTGCACCAACTGCCGCGACTCGTACAGGTCGACGTCCCTGCTGAAGATGAGCTGGATCTGCGAGAGGTCAGCGACCGACTTGGAGCGCATCTCCTCGAGCCCGGGGATTCCGTTTAGCTGGTCCTCCAGCGGTACGGTGATCAGCTCCTCGACCTGCTCCGAGGAGTTGCCGATCGCGATGGTCTGGATCTCCACCTGTGGCGGGGCGAACTCGGGAAAGACGTCTACATCTGCGTTGCGAGTCTCGCCGATGCCAAAGACCATCAGCGCCGCCGCGGCGAAGAGAACCAGCCACCGGAACCGCAAGCTCGATCCAACGATCCAACGCATCAGCAATCCCTACCTTTCAATGTGCGACCTCGAACTCGGAGCCATACACCACGGCGGCCCCGACCGTCACGACCTCAGTACCGGCGGGTGGGCCGTCGAAGAGCATGACGCTATCACCGACGACGTCGTCGATAGCGATCTTCTGCCGCACGTAGGTCCGCGGCTCGGGAACCGTGTAAGTGAATGTCTCGCCATCGGCGTCGTAGATGACGGCGCTATGGGGCATGACCATTCCCTGGCCGTTCTGGCGAATCGGGGCAGTCTGGATGCCGGCTCGCTCCACTCCTTCGGCGTCGATTACTACGCGGCTGACGTCCGTTCCCTTGATCGGCTCGAGCTCGGCGGGATCGTGGTGGCTTGCCGTCTCGTAGTCATAGCCCGAACTCGCCTCGCCGCACGCGGAAAGCGATACGACGCCGGCGATCAGCACGAGACCCGCGCAGGCGGCACGAAGCTGCCGCCCGCACTCACGGTTGATGCCCGAGAAGACTTTCATTACTCGCCGCGCCTTCCCGGAGAGCCGCCCTCACCCTCCCGATAAGCCTTCGTGTTGGCCCGCCCGGGCGCCCTCTCGTACTGGCGTGAGCGCGCTGGCTGGGCAGCGATCTCTCGGTCGCCGGCCATCGGCTCGGCCGTGGCCCCGGAAGGCCCTGGCGTTGCGGCTACCGGTTCGGGCTCTGCGCCTGCACCGAAGCGCAGGTAGAGGACCGGTAGCACGAAGAGGGCGAGTAACGTGGAGGTTATGAGACCGCCAAGCATCACGATCGCCATCGGGTTGACGATCTCTAGACCCGCGACGTTGCCCAGGATCACAAACGGCAACACCGCCGCGGCCGTCGCCACCGCGACCGTCAACGTCGGAGCAAACCTCTCCATTGCCCCGCGCCGGACGAGCTCGGCGCCAAACGCCTGGGCGCCGTCGAGCCGGAGTCCCTGGAGGCGATCGATCAGCATGACGCCGTTGCGGGCGGCGATGCCAAGCAGCGCGAGAAACGCGATCAGCGCGCCGAGCGAGAGCGTAGCGCCGTCGATGAGCGCGGCCAGCACCCCGCCGACGAGGGCCACCGGTAGGGTGAGGAAGGCCAGCCCCGCCAGGCGCCAGCTACTGAAAGCGGCCTGGAAGAGCAAGAAGATGGCGATCAAGGCAGCGATACCGAAGCCCACGACCCGTCCCAGGCCAATCTCCTGGGCCGTCGTCGTCTGCGCGACCACCTCGGCGTGGTATTCGAGTGGGAACTGGCTGTCCGCGAGGCGATCTTCGACGTCGGCGGCCACCGCGTCGAGGCTGCGGCCGCTGACGTTGGCTTCGACGTCGACGTAGCGTTGGGCGGAGTCGCGCCTGATAACGGCCGGCGACGGCTGGATGCTCACGTCGGCCACCTGTTCCAGCCGTACGTGACCGCCGTCCGGCGTGTCGATCAGCACGTTCCGGACGTTCTCCACGCTCTCGCGCACTTTGGGCACGCCCTTTACGACGACCTCGAACACCTTCTGCTCGCCGAAGATGTTGCCGACCACGACGCCCTGCAACAACATGGCCGACGCCCGGCGGACGTCACCCGGCTTGATACCAAAAGGTTCCGCCCTTGCGAGGTCCGTCTCGATCGCGAGGACCGGCTCCTCGGGCACGGCCTCGACGGTCGGGTCGAGGACGCCGTCGACACTGCCCACGATGTCTCGAACGTCGTCCGCCTCGGCGCGCAGGGTGTCGAGGCCCTGACCGTAGACACGCACCACGAGGGGCTTGTCCGCGCCTGTAAGGACGTCGAGGTTGTCACCGGACCCCGGCGCTTCGGCGTCAATAAGCGTCCCGACATCGTGAACCTCTTGCTGCGAATGGGTCACGATGTCGCGGTCGACCGGTTCGTCGAGGCTGGTCACGACGTCCCGGATCTCTGCCATCGTCGCGTCATAGTCGGCGTCGGAACCTATCTTGACGGAGAGGACGCTGGAGTTGACGTCGACGATCTGGTCCCCGGTCAGGGCACGTCCGACGTGCCCGCCCACGTCTTCGACCCCCGGGATCGCACCGAGCTCGCGGCTTAACTGCGCCGTTATACCGCTCATCTTCGGCTCTGAGGTACCTGGCGGGCCCTGAAGGTTGACCAGCACGTCGTTGTCCTTGAACGAAGGCACGAGCGACGTGCCTAGCAGCGGCACCGCGGCCAGGCCGACCACCACGCAGGCAACAACGGCGATGAGCATCGCCCGCGGTACACGCACGAGTCGCGAGAGAACGCCGTCGTAGATCGGGTTCAGCAGCCGCAGGATCGGAGACTCGCGACGCGCCACAGATCCCCTAGAGTACGCCAACAGGCTCAACGCCGGCGCGACCGTCAAGGCGACGACCATCGACGCCAGCACGGCGAGAGCGTATGAGAGCGCGAGCGGCTCGAAGAACGCGCCAGGCCGGCCCTGCATGATTACGACCGGCACGATCGCGAGCAGCGCGATGAACGCGGCATACGTGGCGGGCCTTCGTACCTCGGTCAAGGCCTCGAGCACAACATCCGCGGTCGACCTGTCATCGTCGGACTGGCGATGCTCGCCCAGGCGCCGGGTGACGTTGTGAACGCCTATAACGGCGTCGTCGATGATTATCGCGAGCGCCACGGCAAGCCCAGCGAATGCGATCGGGTTAAACGTCTCACCGCGGAAATAGAGCACGAGCGCCGCCACCATCAGAGACAGCGGGATCGTTACGAGGCTGATCAGCGTGGCGCGCAACGAGAACAGGAAGGCCGCGAGTACGAGCGCCAGGAGAACGCCACCGATAATGATCGCAAGCCTCAGGTTGCCGATCGCTTCCGTGATGTAGGTCGCCGGCCGGAAGACATCCGTGTCGAACTTCATGCCGGTGAGACCGGGCTTCAGGTTGTTTAGTGCGTCTTCGACCCCGCTGGTCACCTCTGCGGTGTCGGCGTTGGGGAACTTCTCTACAACCAGCAGTAGGCGGTCGTCGTTGCCGCCGACGATGGCGTCACCGATCAGCGGCTGGTGCTCCTCCACCACGTTGGCCACATCGGCGACACGCAGCTGGCCGCCGGTGTCCTCGACCGTTACGTTGCCCAGGGCTTCCGGATTCCCGAAGTTCTCGAAGACGTGGCGGACCTGGAGCCTCTGATTGGGTGTCTCGATGAAACCGCCGGTACCTGGCGTCGAGGCCTCGAGGAACGTAAGCGGCGACACCAATTGCGCGTTGCCCGTCGTCTCGACGACCTGGTTTAGCGTGACCCCCTGAGCCGCAAGCTGCATCGGGTCGACCTGTACCTGAAGCTGCTGGTCGCGCAGTCCCCAGATGGAAACGTTCGATACGCCAGGCACACCCGTCAAACGCGGCCTGATCACCCAGTGGGAGAGTACTCCCGCCTCGATCGTCGACAGCTTGTTCGGGTCTATACCGATCATCATGATCCGGCTGGACGACGACATAGGATTGATCATCGTGGGCGGTTTCGACACTTGCGGCAATGCATGCGCTTGTATGAGCCGCTCTTGCACCATCTGCCGTGCCTGGTAGATGTCGGTACCGGGTTTGAACACCATCACGACATCCGAAAGCCCCGCAACGGACTCCGAGCGGATAACATCGACGCCCTCTATGCCGTTCAGCAGGTCGGCCTCCAGCGGAACGGTGATCAGCTGTTCGACCTCGTTAGCCGAGAGCCCCAGGGCCTCGGTCTGAACTTCCACGTACGGCGGCGTGAACTCGGGAAGGACATCTACGGGCGCACTCCGGAGCTGTACGAACCCTATGGCCAAAATGCCCACCGCGAGGGCGATGAGCAACATCCAGAACCGCAGGCTCGCTCCTATGATCGAACGAATCATCGCTGATATCCTCCCTGCACAGGCGCTCTCGAAGTGTCACTCCGCACTAAAGAACCGCGGTACCAGGCTACCGCCATACCATCTTCTGCCCGTAGGTGTCCCAAGGGTGAGTCTGTTAAGGGCTCTCCTGGGGAGATCCGGTGTCGTCCTAAGCATTCTCCGGAATTACTTGCTGGCGTTATTGCCATCAGGCGCGCACTGCCCATGCGGACCTTCCTCTCGCAGCCAAATTGTCCCAACAAAATTTAATAGTACAGAGGTAAATACGCGCGTGCAACCCTTTCGGATGGTTTCTCGAGATTTTTCTGCTTTCGTGAGCCCGATGTCGATCATCAGGGGGAAAACCTTCTCTTCGAAAGTCGCCAACACTCCTCCTCGTCGTGTGATCTCTGCTTCGTAGTCTGGACTCCCAACATGTGAAGATTCTTTGCGGTCTGTGAGCATTTTCACAGGAATGCTAATTGGGAATACCTGCGCGACGGGAGGGGCAACGTCATCACCGGTTGCGTTCGGCAGTGGCCCAGGGCTCGGTCGTGATGCGGAGGGTTATAGCTCGAGCAAAGACCAGCAACGAGCAGGTCATCCCGCTATCCAAAGGGGAGATGCCCTGAAAAGGTTACCATTGGTGGGTGACAAAACTCTTGCTGACCGCCTTCGCCCTTGGGCTGCCCAGCCTCGACATCACTGCGGCGCTGCTCGCCGCCGGAGCTTTGGGGGCCGGGGCACGCGTTCGCGCCCTCATGGCTTTCGGGTGTTTGTGCATCCTCGGCACGATCGCGTTCGGCACGGCCCTCTCGCTCGTAGTCGGTCCGCGGATCTCTGGTATCGACTGGGGGATGCTTCTGCCCCACAACCCGACCGAAGACCGGGTGGCGGCCTTTGTAGACATCGTCCTGGGAATGGGGTTGCTGATCTGGGGCATCGTGCGAATCCTGAGGCCGGGCACGCACCCGCCAAAGCCCGGCGTCCCACGCGCCCTCGGTCTACTCTCCCTGGCCGGTGCTGGAGCGCTCTTCGCGCTCGCGGCGATCGCCGACCCTGCGTTCGTCTCGCTCGTGGTGATCGCCGGACGGGCGGAGATCTTCTGGTTGGTCCTCGCCGCCCACTCGACGTGGACCCTTGTTAGCCACACCCCGCTGATACTGGTGCTCGCCCTGGCCCTGAGCTTGGACCACGAGCGGGTCGTTCACTGGGTCCAAACCCTCTTAGTGAGAGTAAGCCCGTGGATAGTGCGTCTGATCACGGGCGCAGTGCTGCTCGTGGGGTCTCTCTTGCTGCTCGATGCCCTCTGGTTCTACGTAACTGGAGAGCTATTCATACCTGCGTGATGGGTTGGTCGATGGCTTCTTGTCAGTTTCAAAGGCCAGGTATCCGGCCGTTGCGGAAGGCGTCGACGAAAAGCCTGTGGTCGTCACGGGCGACTTCGGAGTAGCGGGCGCCGAACTCTACCATCTCCCGGACGAACTCCTCTTCGCTGCCGCTGATGGCCTCGATGATCTCATCCTCGGTCTGGAAGCCTACGATGTTCGGGTCGGAGTCCTTGTCCGCGACGCAGTGAACCTTGGCGGTCGCCCGGCCGAGGTAGTCGAGCACCGGCGACATCTGCTCGGGCTCGGTGAGATCCGACCAGTCGAGATCCTCGACGTATGGCGAAAGCTCGGTGACGACGAAGCCGACATCGTCGATCTCGGTGTATCCGAGCCAGGGGTCGGCGTGCGCCTGCAGCGCGCGCTGGGAGACCGCCGTGCGGTGCCCATTGTGCTTGAAGTAGCCCTTTATGCGCTCGTCGTGCACGATCCGGCTCGGGGCAGCGACGTTGCCCTGCTTCATCGAGAGCACCACGTCGTTCTCCAGGGCCTGGGTGGGACCCTCCACCAACACGTTGTAGGCGGGTAGCCCGGCCGAGCCGATGCCGAAGCCCTGGCGGCCGACGATGTCCTTTACCTGGTAGGTCAGGCTCCGAAAGCGCTTGGTTTCGGGGATCGTCTCCAGGTATGCTCTGTAGGCGGCGTGCACCCTGGTCCGTTCGTCGTCCTCGAGTTCGCGGACCCCGGAACTGCGACGAAACCGCCGCTCGACGTCTTCGTTGACCAGGGTCAGATTGTCGAGCAACTCGACGCGGGTGTTCAGCCTGGTCTCGAGCAGGATCTCCCGCACCTCGCCTTCCGTGGTCTCCAGCCGCAGCGCGTACTCGTGGTCGCGGTCGCTCTCGACGAAGTAGCGCACCTGCTCGATGTAGGCCCGGACGTACGTCTCGATCAAGGACGCGATGTCCGCGTCCGAGATGGCCTTCATCCAGGCTAGCAGGGCCACGCTGGCGACCATCCGCTTGATGTCCCAGGTGAAGTGGCCCAGGTACGCCTCGTCGAAGTCGTTGACGTCGAAGATGAACACCCCGTCGCCGTCCATGTAGGTGCCGAAGTTCTCCGCGTGCAGGTCGCCCTGGATCCAGACGCGGCTGGTGCGCTCATCCGCCCAACGGTCCTTCTCGGCCTCCATGTCCGCGTAGAACAGGCACGCGCTGCCACGATAGAATGCGAAAGGGCCAGCGGCCATCTTCCTGAACTTCTGGCGAAATGCCTCGGGGTCAGCGTCCATGAGCCCCGAGAAAGCATCCACCAGCACGTCGACGATCTCTGCCTGACGCTCATCGGAGGACTCGTGTTGACGTCCCCGCTCCACAGTTCCGGCCATGGGCTCCTCTCACCGTCGGTCGCTACAGGCTCATAGTGTCGGGACCGTTAGACATTAGCACGTCGTCGATCAGCACGTGCCCGTACCAGATTATGCAGCGGCGAACAGAGATTCTTCGTGGCGAGAGGAGGATGCACTGAAATGCACAGACTGCTATGCTGCCCTACCAGGATCTTGATGTCCGTGGGGTAAGGGGCAAGAACCCTGAGTAAGATCTCAGAGGGAGTGGGGAAACCGTGGTGCATTCGGATACCTTGAGGTAGTCAGATGTGTTCTGTTAGGGCGGGTGAACGGTTGCGTCCGGAGGATCTGGGTTTCGGCAGGCTCTTCGAGAGGATCAGGGACGCTGTGATCGTTGCCGATGCAAAGACTCAGCGCATAGTCCTCTGGAACGCGGCGGCGGCGAAGATGTTCGGCTACCCGGCCTCCGAGGCCCTGACGATGCGCGTCGAAGAGCTTGTTCCCGAACCTCTCAAGGATGCCCACCGTTCGGGGATAACCCGCTATGCCAGGACGGGCCAAGGCCGCTACATCGACTCGAACGCGCCGCTGGACTTTCCCGCGACGACGAAGAAAGGCCAGGAGATCAGGGTCGAGCTGTCCTTGAGCCCCATCCGCCCGGTGCACGACACAGACGATGGCGAAGCCCGGTTCGTGCTCGCCATAGTCCGTGACGTTACCGAGCGCAAGAGGGCCGAAGAAGCGGTCAGGCAACTCAACAAGGACCTCGAGAACCGGGTCGAGGAGCGCACCTCGCAGCTGGAAGCCACCATAGCCGAACTAGAGAGCAACCAGCAGCAGCTGCGTCAAAGCGAGGAGCACTTCCGGCTTGTGGTCGAGGGCGTCAGGGAATACGCGATCTTCATGCTCGGTCCGGAAGGACGCGTCGTAAGCTGGAACGAAGGCGCCGAGCGCATACAGGGCTACGAGATCTCGGAGGTCGTCGGCGAGCACTTCTCGGTCTTCTACACCGAGGAAGACGTAGATCGTGGCCTCCCCGGGGAGGAACTACGCGTCGCGGCCATCGAGGGCCGCTTCGAGGAAGAGGGCCTTCGGGTTCGCAAGGACGGCACGCCCTTCCAGGCCGACGTCGTTATCACGGCCTTGAGGAACGACTCGGGTGAGCTTCGGGGCTTCTCTCAGGTGACGCGAGATATCACGGCCCGCAAGGAGGCCGAGGATGCGTTGCGCGGCTCGCTCAGGCAAATGGCGGACCTGAAGGCCGCCCTGGACGAATCCGCGGTCGTCGCGATCACCGACGCGAACGGCAAGATCACGTACGTCAACGACAGGTTCTGCGAGATCTCCAAATACTACATGGAGGAGTTGGTCGGCCAGAATCACCGCATTCTCAACTCCGGCTACCACACCAGGGAGTTCTTCGAGGACCTGTGGAGTACCATCGCCAGGGGCGAGGTCTGGCAGGGCGAGATCAAGAACCAGGCAAGGGACGGTAGTGCCTACTGGGTGGAGTCGACCATCGTTCCTTTCCTGGACGAGGCGGGCAGGCCGGATCGATACTTCGCCATCTGCAACGACATCACCAGGTACAAAGAGGCCGAATAGGCACTCTTCCAGGCCTCTTGACCGGGGCTTGCCAGAAAACTACAATTGTTACCAGGAGTTTGCTAACACAAGCTGGGAACGAGGAGGTAGAACCGTGGCAAACCCGCCTGTACGAGCGAGCTTTGTCGGTGAACGCTTGCGAGGAGCACTCGGACGCTCACTGCGAGCGCAAGAATCATGAGCACATCATCGCCCGAGCAGCGGAGCGTGTTCCGTAGGAAGCCCGTCGAGGCGTTCGTCACCGAGACGCACCCCGACGAGGAGGGTGGTGAGCTCAGCCGTTCGATCGGCCTGTTCCAGCTGACCATGTTCGGGGTCGGTGCCACGATCGGCACCGGGATCTTCATAATCCTGACCGATGCAGTGCCAGAGGCTGGTCCATCTATAATCTTGTCCTTCGTTCTCGCCGGAGTCACGGCCGCCCTCACGGCGGTATGCTACGCGGAGCTAGCCTCGACGATTCCGGTCTCCGGCTCGTCCTACTCCTACACCTATGCCACGATGGGGGAGATCGTGGCGTTCGGTGTAGCGGCGTGCCTGCTCCTGGAGTACGGCGTCTCTTCCGCGGCCGTCTCCGTCGGGTGGGCGCAGTACCTCGACGAGCTGTTCTCCAGCCTGTTCGGATTCCGCATGCCGGAAGTCATACTCGCGGCGCCGGGAGAAGGCGGGATCTTCAACTTCCCCGCCATCGTGCTAGTGACGCTCTGCTGTTTGCTGCTCACGCGCGGGGCTCGGGAATCCGCGACGGTCAATACGATAATGGTGATCATCAAGATCGCTGTGCTGATATTCTTCGTCGTAATCGCGTTCACGGCTTTCTCGGGTGACAACTTCACGCCGTTTGCGCCCTTCGGGGCCGCTGGCATCGGCGTGGCCGCGTCCTCGATCTTCTTCACCTTTATCGGCCTCGATGCCGTCTCGACGGCGGGCGAGGAGGTGCACAACCCCAGGCGGACGCTCCCTCTGGCGATAATCTTCGCGACCATCATCGTTACCACGGTCTACATTCTCGTTGCGGTCGCTGGTATCGGCGCCCAACAGTACAGGGCTTTCGAGGGCCAGGAGGCCGGCCTCGCGGTCATTCTGCGCAACATTACAGGATCTGCCTGGCCCGCCGCCGTGCTCTCGGCCGGCGCGGTCATCTCGATCTTTAGCGTGACGCTGGTTACGCTCTACGGACAGACACGCATCCTCTTCGCCATGGGGCGCGACGGGATGCTCCCCGAGATCTTCCACAGGATCAACCCGACCTCCCTGGTCCCCGTGCGCAACACCATAATCGTCGGCATCTTCGTCGGTGCGCTCGCCGGGTTCGTACCGCTCGGGGTGCTCATAGATCTGACGAGCATGGGAACCCTGGTCGCCTTCACGGTGGTGTCGATCGGCGTGATCATCCTGCGCCGCACCCAACCCGATTTGCCCAGGGGATTCAGGGTCCCCGGCTACCCGGTCACGCCCATCCTCAGCGCCGGGTTCGCCCTCTACATCCTCTCCCAGCTGCCCTACTCCACGTTCGCGTTGTTCGCGGTGTGGCTCGGGGTCGCGGCCATAATCTACTTCACGTACAGCGCCCGTCACTCGCGGCTGGCCAGGGGGGAGGCCGTCGCCACGGAGGAGCCAGAATGAATTACCTCGTCGGCCTGACCGCCGACCGCGGGGGAAGGGATGCGCTCGCCCTGGGCAGGATGCTGGCCCGCACCGGCGACGTGACCCTCACCGTTTGCATCGTCCTCCCCGAGGTATGGGGTCACCCTTCCCTGGCGCGCGTGGACGCGGAGTACGCCACGTTCCTCGCCAGCTACGCCGAAGACACGATCGCCGAGGCGCGCGAGTTCATCGGTGATGCGGTGCGGGCCGAGTACGTATCGACCTCAGCCCGCACGGCGACCGAGGGTCTCGTGACCACCGCCACCCAGACGGACGCGGATCTGGTCGTCCTCGGCTCCGCGCGACACGGCCCCTTCGGCCGGTTCGCGGTGGGCAGCGTTACGAACGAGATGCTCCACACGGCGCCGGTGCCGGTGGTGCTCACCCCAAGGGGGTACAGCCCGGTTTCCGATGCGAGGCTTCGCCGCATCACCTGCGCGTTCGCCGGGTCCACACGCTCGCGGACGGCCTTCGATGCCGCGGTGCAGCTGAGCAGGCGGCACGGCCTGCCGCTGCGGCTCACCACCCTCGTCGTCAGGGACAGGCAGATGTATCCCTCGCAGGTCGGCTATAGCGCGGAGCGCCTCGTGGCCGAACAGTGGCGCGCCGAGGCGGAGGAGGCGCAGATCAGTGCGCTGGCCACGCTGCCCGACGACGTCACGGTCGAGGCCGGTGTCGTAAGCGGTCGCAACTGGGAGGAGGCGCTCGATTCGCTCCCCTGGGAGGAAGGCGAATTGCTCGTGGTCGGCTCGAGCCGGCTCGGTCCCGTAAGGAGGGTCTTCCTCGGCTCGAACTCGACGAAGATCGTTCGTAGCTCTCCGGTGCCCGTCGTCGTGATACCCCGCGGCGCGGACGTGCACCTCGACGAGGACACCACCGTGGCCCGCAGCCCCGATCCAGAACACTAACGTGCACCCTACGAGGCTGCTTCTGTACCCACTACGTTCGTGAAACCTAGGGAGAGGAGATTCTCGTGGGAGAGACGCCGATAAAGGTCGCCTACCCTTCTGTAAGCAACCCGCAGCTGCGCCTGGCTCTTGGCGCCTGCCAATTCACGGCCAGGCCGGGCGAAGGAGATGAATGGGTCGCGGGGACGTACAGCGACCCGACAGATAGAAGGCCCCTGAGGATCGTCGAAAAAGAGACGGGCGTTACGATCACGGAGTCGGAGCCCTCCTTCCAACAGATCCCTGCCGTCTTCGGGGACGTACCCCGCTACGAAGTCGTGTTCGGCAAGAAAAAACCCTTCATCCTGACGATCGAGACCGGCGCCAGCGACTTCGATCTGGACTTCGGGGGCGTACCTTTGAGTCGTTTGATGGTCAGGCAGGGCGCCGGCAAGTTCGAACTCGGCTTTCCGCAACCCAACCCCGAGCCTATGGAACTGCTGGAGATCTCCAGCGGGGCCGCCGCCATAGAGGTGGAGAACCTCGCCAACGCCAACTTCTCCGAGATGCGTCTCTCGGGAGGGGCGGCCAGCTACGAACTCGACTTCGGCGGTGTTCTCTCGCGGGACGCCGAGGTGAGCATAGAGACGGGGATCTCGGGGGTAGTGGTGTCCGTTCCCTCCTCTACCGCGACGCGGGTGGTCGCCGAGACCACCCTCGGCCGCGTGGATGTGGGCGACGGTTTCACGAAAAGCGAGGGCGCCTTCTCGACCGAAGCCGCCATGAGGGGAGATGGCCCCGTCTTGAGTATCCGCGCCGGTGTGAGGCTGGGGTCGCTGCAGCTCAGATCGACCTGAGCCCCTCGCCACGAGGATCTGTGCCCCGTCTACGAGTTCCACGTCCGGCGGTATCCATGACCGGGCGGCATCCTCCGGTATACTTACGGTCCAGTCATCGTCAGTGGCCGGAAAGACTGCATTGGTGGAGCCTCCAAAGTCTGATCCAAACAACCTACCGAACCGTAACCCTTATGGCAACGACAGGCCCGCGCATATTAACGGCCCCCAGGAAGACGACCGGTCGTTGCGATCGGTCGTAGAGGACTTCCCTGAGATCATGAAGGTCACAGGTCTCGACGGGGCCCCGTGGTCAGGGGTGTGGTGATCACCGTGAGGGACGTCACGAATCGCACAGAGTCCGAGGAGAGGCTTCGCAGCCAGTCGAGGGAGCTGGACCTCCTCCACAGGGTTCGCGCGGCGGTAGCGCGTGAGCTGGAGGTACCTGGCGTACTTGCCAGGGTGGTAGAGGCCTTGGCCCAGACCTACGACCACACCAGGCTGAGCGTCTACCTGGTCGAAGGCGGGGAACTGGTGCTCCAGCACCAGGCCGGATACCACGAGGCGCCAGGGCGGATCCCCCTGACGAAAGGCGTCCGTGCCCGCGCCGTCAGCTCCGCGCGTCCTCTGCTCGTGGAAGACGTGAGCGCCGACCCTGACTCCCCGCAGCCCGTGGAGGGTGTGACCTCCCAGATCTGCGTGCCGCTACTCGATGGGGGCGAGGCTGTTGGTCTCCTCGACTTGGAGAGCGTGGAAGGGGTAAAGCTGACGCAGAACGATCTGCGGGTGATGGTAGCTGTCACCGAGCTCGTCGACCTGGCCGTTAGCCGGGCCCGCCTCCACGCCAGGATGCGCAACAGCGAGGAACGCTACCGCGCCCTCACCCAGAACTCTTCGGACCTTGTCACGGTGATGGAGGCCACGGGCATCGTCCGCTACGAGAGCCCGGCCATTGTGTGGATGCTCGGCTACTCTCAGGAGGAACTCCTCGGGAAGAACGCTTTCGACTACGTGCACCCCGACGACTATAGGAGGGTGAAGACAGCCTACGACGAGGGCCTGAAAGACCCTGTGAGTCAACCTTCGGCCGAGTATCGCTTTCGCCATAAGGACGGCTCCTGGCGCTGGCTCGAGTCGGTCGGTACCAACCTGATCCAAGAACCCGGCGTGGGCGGATACGTTATCAACTCCAGGGACATCACGAGGCGCAAGGAGGCCGAAGACCGTCTCAGGGAGGCCGAGAAGCGGTACCGTATGCTCGTCGAGCGGATACCGGCCATCACTTACATCCAGGTGATACGCGACAACAGCGAAACCGTGTACGTCAGCCCCCAGGTAATGGACATCATGGGATACACCCCTGAGGAGTGCACCTCGTCTCCAGACTTCTGGAGAAGAATCCTTCATCCCGACGACAGGGAGGCGGTCCTGGCCGAGGATGTGCGCACCAACGAGACCGGAGAGCCTTTCGTCATGGAGTATCGTCGATTCGCCAAGGATGGGCGCCTGGTGTGGATCAGAGACGAGGCGACCCTCATCAGGGACGAAGAGGGTGAACCCCTCTACTGGCTTGGGGTACAGATGGATATAACGGAGCGCAAGCGGGCCGAGATGCGGCTCGGGGCTGCACAACAACGTTTCCGTACCCTGGTCGACCAGATCCCTGCCGTCACCTACATCGACCCTGTGGATGACCCGGAGACGTCGCTGTACACCAGCCCCCAGATAGAGAAGATGCTCGGATACACCCCCGAGGAGTGGAGGGAGGGCAAGCTGTGGCCCAAGTGCCTCCACCCCGACGATCGGGAGAGGATACTGGCGGCCGACGAGCGCTTCGAGGCTGGCAGCGGGGAGCCCTTCAGCGAAGAGTACCGTCTAGTGGCCAGGGACGGATCGGTGGTGTGGGTCCGTGAGGAAGCGGTCCTACTTAGAGATGAAGCGGGCGAACCTCTCTACTGGCAAGGGGTCATCTACGACCTTACCGAGCGCAAGGCCCTGGAGGAGCGGCTCGAGCACCGCGCCTTCCACGACTACCTGACCGACCTCCCGAACCGCCAGCTCTTCGTAGACCGCCTCCGAAAAGCCCTGGATCGCACGAGGCGCAAGAGGGGCAGGAAGGTGGCGGTACTCTTTATGGACCTGGACGAGTTCAAGATAATAAACGACTCGCTCGGCCACGAGGCCGGGGATGCGCTACTCACGCTCGTCGCCCAGCGCCTCAAGCGCTGCCTGCGCCCTGAAGATAGCCTGGCCCGCTTCGGAGGCGACGAGTTCGTGGTGCTCATCGAGGACATCGAAGGCCCCGAGGTAGCAGTGCGTGTAGCAAAGAGGATAACCGAGGAACTAAAGAGACCGTTCTTTTTGGAGGGCCGTGAACTGTTCGCCCCTTCCAGCATTGGCATCGGCCTGGGCGACGCCAAGGCGAAGACGCCCGAAGCCCTTCTCATGGATGCCGACACGGCGATGTACAGGGCCAAAGAAGAGGGCGGAACCTTCAGGGTATTCGACCCGGATATGTACAGACGGGCCAAGGGCCGCCTGGAACTGGAGGCCGATCTCAGACGGACTCTCGAGGCTCCTTATGAGCGCTTACCCGTCTTCTACCAGCCGATGGTCTCCATACCCGACGGCACCATCGTGGGGATGGAGGCGCTCGTGAGGTGGGCCCATCCGGAGCACGGTTTGCTCGTCCCTCCCGGGTTCATTCCCATGGCCGAGGAGACGGGCCTGATAGTCCCGATGGGCCGGTGGGTGCTCAACGAGGCCTGCCGGCGCGCCAGGGAGTGGCAGGAACGCTACCCCAAGGCCGCCCCGTTGACCATAGCCGTCAACATCTCCGCTCGTCAACTGCGTTACCCGGAACTCGTCGGCGAAGTCGAGGACGCCCTGAAGAAGTCCGGCCTCGATCCCGGGAGCCTTACGCTGGAGATCACGGAGAGCGTCCTGGTCGAGGATGAGGGGTCCAGCGCGGGCACGCTCCAGCGCCTCAAGGACCTAGGGGTGCGGCTGGCCATAGACGACTTCGGGGTGGGATACTCCTCGCTGTCGTACCTGAGGTACCTGCCGGTCGACCAACTGAAGCTGGACCGGGTACTCGTCGAAGACCTGGACTCGGACGAGAAGAACCTGGCTATCGTGCGGGCGGCGGTAGACCTCGGGCACGCCTTGGGCATCGAGGTGGTCGCCGAGGGCGTAGAGACCCACGCGGAGTTCGAGAAACTCGGCAAGTTGGGATGCGACGTCGGACAGGGCGACTACTGGTGGGGCCCACACCTCCGCAGGGAGACGGAAGAGCTTCTCGCAACAAACCACCCCCCCCTGCCCGACCAATAACCCGATAACGCGTCCAGCCCCAGGAGGGGGACCGCGCTCCCGACGGTAAGCCTCACCCACGAGCGCAACGAGCCGGTGACCGTCGTGCCAGGGCGGTAGACTCGGGCTCATGGACGGGCGCAAGGACAGGGCGGCGACGCTTGTGGAGGCCTCGCTGCTCCTCGCGGTCCTCTTTCTCGGCACCAACCCCGTGGCCGTCAAAGTCGCTGTCACCGAGTTCCCTCCCTTCCCCTTCGTAGCGATGAGGTTCACCCTGGCCGGGCTCCTGCTCCTCGCCCTCGTCGCGCTCCTCGAGCCGAGGGACGGAAGACCAGGTCGGCGGGACATCCTCTCCCTGGCGGGTGTAGGCCTCGTCGGAGTAGGGGCGAACAACGTCGCCTTTACGCTCGGGGTGAGCATGACCACCGCGTCCGAGACCGCCCTGATCTACGCGGCGGTACCGATCTGGGGCATCCTCCTCGGCCTCGCGCTCGGGCTGGAGAGGCCGACCCCGTGGGGTATCCTGGGCGTCTGTCTCGCTTTCCTGGGCGTCGGAGTCGTAGTCTACGGTGGCCTGACGGGCGGCACGAGCCTCCTCGGGAACCTCCTGGTCGTGGTGGCGACGGTTTGCTGGGGGTCCTACGCCGTCCTGTCGCTGCCGCTCTTGCGGAGGTACTCGCCGCTCGTGGTGGCTTCTTACACGATGTTGTTCGGGGGCCTGGGAGCCCTGCCCTTGGCCCTGCCGGGCTTCCTGGACGCCGGATGGACCGGGGCCAGCGCCAGGGCCTGGGAGGCCCTAGCCTACTCCACGCTCCTGGTGGCGGCCTTCGGGTTCTGGGCCTGGCAGAGGGGCGTCTCGCAGGTCGGCGCCAACCGCGTGCTCATCTACCAGTACCTGATCACGCTCGTCGGCGTGGCAGCGGGCGTGCTGCTACTCGGGGAGAGCCTCACGGCGAACAAGGTTCTCGGCGGCGCCATCATCCTCCTGGGCGTCTACCTCGCCCGGCGGCAGTAGGCATCCTGGCAGACCACCCCTGTCCGTCTCTGCGAAGAACCCACGATCCCCAACGACTCTTAGCCCGTTCTTAGAATCGCCGGCCATACTGCGCCTGTTCTATACTGCGCCTATTCGGGGCTCGGCGATTGTCCCAACAATCGTAAACTTCCTTTCCCGAGCCCCGAATAGGCGAGTACCCCTGTATACGGGGACGTTCCGCAAATGGACCACTTTAGCGCCAGTGCGTCTCTCTTCCATCCTATCCTTACCGAATCGCCTACGCATCGGGTGGCTTGCTCTGGTATGGATGGAAGGCAACCGCTCCTGCGCCTTCCCGCGATGTTCTCCTTTCCCACGTAACGGTTGCATCATACCCTCCTCGAGCATCCGGTACATCCTTCAAATGAGTGATTTTTGTTGCATACTACAGTTGCGAGTGGGGTGCTAGTGGCATTATCGGCTTGTTCACCCGTGAGACCCCTCAGCCTCACCCGGGCAACGAACGTCACTATTGTAGCAATAGCTAGTGGAAGTCGCCTCCTTCAAATGAGTGATTCGAAAAGTGTGGGTTGGCGGCGACTCTAGTGCGCACAGCCGGTGCGCTGGTATCCTTTGGAACGTGGCTGGATCCCGGAGAAGTGACCGGTATCGCCCGCTACTGAGACGGGCCGGCGGCGACCTCCGCCGGGATCCGGGACGGATCTGTGCGTGCGCCGCGACTCTGGGGGGACCGGGGCGCGGCGGGAGGGAGACCAAAGATGAGGGAGAACCGGCTCAGAAATATTTGGCAGGAAGGCCGTACCGCCGTGAACGGGTGGCTTCACGTTCCGAGCCCCTTCTCCGCCGAGGTGATGGCGCACGCGGGATGGGACAGCCTGACCATAGATATGCAGCACGGACCCGTCGACTATGAGAGCCTCGTGTCGATGCTCCAGGCCATCTCGACGACGGAGACAGTACCCGTCGTTCGGGTACTGTGGAACGATCCCGGCCTCATCATGCGCGTGCTCGACGCCGGGTGCTACGCAGTGATCTGCCCGATGATAAACACCCGCGAAGAAGCCGAAGCCTTCGTCGGGGCCTGCCGGTACCCTCCTGAGGGCTACCGCAGCTTCGGTCCTTACAGGGCAACACTCTACGGGGGCCAGGACTACACCGACCACGCAAACGAGACCGTTGTGACGATGGCCATGATCGAGACGCAACAAGCGCTCGAAAACCTGGAGGAAATCCTGGCCGTCGAGGGCCTGGACGCCGTCTTCGTGGGGCCCTCGGACCTCGGCCAGAGCCTGGGGCATGGACCAGGCACGGACCGCAGCGAGCCAGCGGTAGTCGAAGCTATCGACAGGGTGCTGGCCGCCGCGCGTGAGCGCGGTCTCGCCGCCGGTATCTTCACCGGCTCTCCCGAGTACGCCTCGCGCGTGGCAGCGAAGGGCTTCCAGTTCGTCACCATCTCTTCGGACGTGCGGCTCATGGCCTCGGCGGCGGCCGGCGCCATAGCCGCTTTCGAGAGCGAGTGAGGGTATCATGGAGCAGGTATGCCGGTTCTTCTAGAGAGCGCTGGCGTGAGAGGAGTTTTCATGGCACAGAGAGAGACGACGGTAGGGCCTGAGGAGGGGCTACACGGCCGCCCGGCGGCGCGGTTCGTAAAGACGGCGAAAGGGTTCTCCTCACAGGTCGTTATCGTAAAGGGGGATCGGGAAGTGAACGCCAAGAGCGTCCTGAAGATAACCGGGCTCGCCAGAAAGGGCGAGAAGGTTACCATCCGCGCCGAGGGCGAGGACGCCGAACAGGCCGTACAGACCCTGGCCGAGCTCATTGCGGCGGACGAACACTAGACTCGGGCGAAGCTCGTGAAGTTGACCGGCATAGGAGCGTCGGAAGGGGTGGCCGTCGGCCCGGCGTTCGTGCCGGCCACGGGCAGACCCGACCCCGAGCGGACCCGTATAACGGAGGATGAGGTAGAGGCCGAACTCCAAAGGTTCAAAGAGGCCGTCGAAGCCGTCGCCGGCGACCTCTCGGAGACCGGTGAGAGGCTCCGTGCCGCGGGGAGCGAAGAGGAAGCCGGTATCTTCGACTTCCACGCAGAGATGGCCGAGGACCCCGAGCTTGCCTCAGCAGTCGAGGAGCGTGTAGGGAACCTGGAGAGCCCCGAGGCGGCGGTGCTCGCCGTCGGTGAGGAGTACGCCGCGGAGTACGCGGCGATGGAAGATGAGTATCTGGCCGCAAGGGCCGACGACGTGCGCGACGTTACGGGCCAGATCTCTGCCCGGCTGATGGGTGGTGGCACCTCGTCCTTCGAAGCCCTCGAGACGCCCTCCGTCGTGCTCTCCCATACTCTCGCACCATCGGATACGGCGCGCATCAAGAAGGGGATGGCGCTCGGGTTCGTCACCGCCGAGGGGTCGAGGACCTCGCACGTCTCGATCATGGCCCGGTCCATGGGCATCCCCGCCGTCGTCGGGGTCGGACCCGCCCTGGAGGAGGTCATGGGCGCCAAGACGGTCGCGGTCGACGGGGGAGAGGGCTACGCGATCTCGAACCCCGACGCGGAGACGGTCGCAGAGTTCGAGAGGAAATCTGGATCACTGGCTGAGGAGCGGGCGGCCCTCGACGAGTACAGGCATATCGAAGCGGGCACCAGTGAAGGACGGCGCATCGAGGTCGCCGCGAACCTCGGCTCGTCCTCTGAGGCTGAAGACGCGCTGCACTGGGGCGCCGAAGGTGTTGGGCTCTTCCGCACCGAGTTCCTGTTCATGGAGCGTGATGAGCTCCCTTCCGAAGATGAGCAGTACGAAGCGTACACAGCCGTCGTCCGCGCGTTCGGCGAGAAGCCCGTCATCGTCCGTACCCTTGATGTGGGAGGCGACAAGGACCTGCCAGGCGTGGACCAGCCCGACGAAGAGAACCCTTTCCTCGGCTGGCGCGGAATAAGGATGAGCCTGGACACACCCGAGCTCTTCCAGCCCCAGCTACGTGCCATCCTGCGCGCCGCGACCAACGGCAACCTCAAGGTCATGTTCCCGATGGTCGCTGACGTCGGAGAGTTGGAGGCCGCGAAGGCGATGCTGCAGGAGTGCCGAAGGGAGCTCGAATCGAAAGGGGTGGAGACCGGCGAGGTCGAGACGGGAGTGATGATCGAGACTCCGGCGGCGGCGGTCTGCGCCGCAGAGCTCGCCGACGAGTCGGCCTTCTTCTCCATAGGGACGAACGACCTAGTCCAGTACACCCTTGCCGCGGACAGGGGCAACGAGCGGCTGCGACGGCTCCAGAACGCTGACCACCCCGCTGTTCTCGCCCTGATACGTCAGACCTGCGAAGCAGCAAGCGCGGCCGGCATTCCAGTCGGCGTGTGCGGCGAGGCGGCCGGCGATCCCGGGATGATCCCCAAGCTCGTCGAGCTCGGCGTTACGGAGTTGAGCATGGCCGCCCCCCAGATACCAAGGGCCAAGAAGGTCGTCTCGGAGTTGTGAGGGCGCGCGTCTTCCCTGATTACGAGGCCATTAGCGCGGCCGTGGCGTACGTCGTCGCCGGGAGATTGGAAGAAGAGCCTTCCACGGTCTTCATGCTGCCAACCGGCACCACCCCGCTCGGGATGTACCGGCGGCTCGTCGAGATGCACCGCTCGGGGGGACTCTCTTTCGCGAACGCGACCTTCTTCAACCTCGACGAGTATCTTGGACTGGCGCCTGACCACAGGGCGAGCTACCACGTGTACATGAAGGAGCATTTCTACGGGCTCATCGACGCCGACCCAGCGCGGGTCTTCGTCCCCGACGGGACCGCCCCAGACCCCGAGGCGGAGTGCGAGCGCTACGAGGCGGCCATAGGGGAGGCCGGTGGGATCGACGTGTGCGTGCTCGGGATCGGGCGCAACGGTCACATAGGGTTCAACGAGCCCGGAGCGCCTTTCGATTCACGTACCCGCGTCGTAGAGCTCTCCGAGAGCACCCGCAAGGTCAACGCCTCGGACTTCCAAGCAGACCGCGCTCCGGAGCGTGCGATCACAGCCGGCATGGCTACCATCTTCGCCTCGAAGTCGGTCCTGCTCCTCGCCTCGGGTACGAACAAGGCAGGGGCCGTTGCCGCCGCCGTCGAAGACGATGTTTCCGAGAGCCTGCCGGCCTCCATGCTGAGGAGTCACCCGAGCGCAGTACTTTTTCTCGACGAAGCGGCAGCCTCGGACCTCGGACACGGCGTCGCCGGCTAGACCGCGCCATCCCTACCAGCACCCGTTGACGCGGGGTGGGCACTCCAGTAGCATCGTCGCGATGGATTCCAGGGTGGCGAGGGGGTCGGTACGGCACAGCGCACATGGCCTTCTCTGGACGAGGGGAGATATGAGCGCCTATATTGAGAGGATCACCGGTAGGCGGCGCCACCGAGACCCTGCAGACTTACGAGAGCGACGAACTCGGCTCCCTGCTCGGCGTCGAGGAGTAGGATGAAGGTCGGACTGCTCGGAGCCGGCCGTATCGGCGCCCTGCACGCCGGCGTGCTGGCCCGTGATCCTAGCGTGAACGAGATACTCGTCGGCGACGCCGACCCGCAGCGTGCAGGGCAGGTGGCACGGGAGGTCGGAGGAGAGGCAGGGCGGATCGAAGCCGTGCTCGCCTCCGGACCCGACGCCGTCGTCATCGCCGCGTCCACCCCGGCGCACGCGCCTTTGATCCGGGCCACCATCGAAGCGGGCATCCCGGCTTTCTGCGAGAAGCCGATAGCCCTGGGATACGAGGAGACCGTCGAGATAGCACAGGAGGTCGAGGCCTCGGGCGCAACGCTCCAGATCGGCTTTCAGAGGCGCTTCGACGCCGGATACACCACAGCGAGACGTCTCATAGAATCCGGTGCTCTGGGAACCATCTACTCACTAAGGCTCGCCACCCACGACCCCGACCCGCCGCCCGAAGAGTACATCCCCGATTCAGGAGGAATCTTCCGCGATCTCCACATCCACGACTTCGATATCCTGCGCTGGCTGACCGGTGGTGAGGTAGATGAGGTATACGCCACGGGAAGCGTCCGCACCTTCGATTTCTTCGCCACGCACGGCGACGTGGATACCGCTGCGGCCCTGATCAGGATGCAAGACGGCGCGGTCGCCGTCCTGACGGGAGGCCGCCACAACCCCCTCGGCTACGACGTGCGGGCCGAGGTCTTCGGCTCCAGAGATAGCGTCGCCGTCGGCGTGGACAGGCGCACCCCGCTACGCTCCGTCGAGCCGGGCATCCCGGCCTCGGAGAAAGAGGCCTACCCGAACTTCCAGGAACGCTTTCTGGAGGCGTATACGGCGGAGATCAAACACTTCCTCTCCCTGGTTAGAGGCGAAGCCGGCAACCCGTGCACGGCCACCGACGCGCTGGAGGCGCTCAGGATCGCGATGGCGGCCGATCTCTCACTGGCCGAGCATCGCCCCGTCTCCCCATCGGAGGTCGGATGATGCCACGCGTGGCAGGGGCGCCGATCTCCTGGGGTGTTTGCGAGGTGCCCGGATGGGGCTACCAGATGGATGCCGAGAGGGTCCTCGACGAAGCCGCCCGCCTCGGCCTTACGGCACTCGAAGCCGGACCCGACGGCTTCCTACCAGGGGACCCGGAAGAGATGGCCTCTCTACTCTCGCAACACGGGCTCGAGCTGGTCGGGGGCTTCGTGCCGGTCGTGCTCCATCGCCCGCAGGCGCGCGACTCTGAGCTTGCCTCGGCAGAGAGACAGGCGAAGCTCTTCGCCGCGGCCGGCGCCGGCGTGCTGGTGATCGCCGCTGTGACGGGGGAGGAGGGCTACGAGGAGTCCGCGGGCCTGGAGGACAGCGAGTGGGCGGAGCTGTTCGCCACGCTCGCGATGGTAGAGGAGATCGGGACCAAACACGGCCTCAGCGTCGTCCTTCACCCACATTATGGGACAGAGATCGAAAGCCCCGAACACGTGCAGCGTTTCCTCGAAGGTTGCGACACAGCACTCTGCCTCGACACGGGACATTCTATGGTCGGGGGCGGGGATCCCGTCGCGCTAACGGAGTCGGCAGCGACCAGGATCCGTCACGTCCACTTGAAGGACGTGGATCGGGACCTCGCCGAACGGGTGATCTCGGGCACGCTGCCTTACGAACAGGCGGTCAGGGACGGTCTCTACATGCCGCTGGGAGACGGCGACGTGGACGTAAGGCGCGTGCTGGAAGTACTGGACAGGGCAGGCTACGATGGGTGGTACGTGCTCGAACAGGACATAATGCTCTCCACCGACCCTGGCTACGGACCTGCCGCCGAAGTAGGCAGGAGCCTCGCCTACCTGAACGGAGTTCTCGAGCAATGATACAGAATCCACATGATCGTGTTACCGCCGTATACAAGCAGTGCGAGCACAAATCGTGCTCCGTTTCTCCCACCGTGACCGTCCAACCATACGTCAATTCCTCCTCTCCAGTCATTTCCTTCTCCTCTCCAGTCATTCCCGCCTTTCCTCCAGTCATTCCCGCGAAAGCGGGAATCCACTGCACCAGCATCTCCGCACAGTCGACCAAGAGCGATCTAGTGGAATATGTATGAACCATGAAGTGATTACGATGGGAAGGGTGAGCGTGGACCTCTATCCCGAGCAGATCGGGGTCACGCTCGCCGAGGTCGAGACCTTCGCCAAGTCCCTCGGCGGCAGCGCGACGAACGTGGCCGTCGCCGCCGCCCGTCTCGGCCACCCCTCCGCCCTAATAACCAAGGCCGGTGACGATGGCTTCGGCGATTACATCCGCACCGCGCTGGAAGGGTTCGGTGTGGACACCACCTGGGTCAGCACGGACCCCGAGCTGCGGACGCCCCTGGCATTCTGTGAGATCCACCCCCCCGACGACTTCCCGATCCTGTTCTACCGCGAGCCAAAGGCACCCGACATGAACCTGACGGTCGAAGACCTCGACTTCGACGCGATCTCGGCCGTTCCCTTGTTCTGGATCACCGGTACCGGCCTCTCCGACGAGCCGAGCCGTACGGCTAACCTCGCGGCCCTCGAGCACAGGCCAACGGGCATCACGGTCTTCGACCTCGACTACAGACCCACGCTCTGGGCCTCGAAAGAGGAGGCGGCCCACTTCTACAGGGAAGCGCTGCGGCACGCCACAGTGGCCGTCGGCAACCAGAGCGAGGTCGAGGTCGCCGTGGGCACGGGAGACCCTTTCGAAGCCTCGGAGGCGCTGCTGGACCTCGGCCTTGACCTCGCGATAGTCAAACGGGGACCTGAAGGCGTGCTCGCCCGCACGAAAGCCGGAGTAGCCGAAGCCCCGCCAATAGAGGTAGAGATCGTCAACGGCCTGGGCGCGGGCGACGCATTCGGAGGGGCGCTCTGCCACGCGCTTCTCTCGGGGTGGGATGCCGAGAGGACCATCAGCTACGCAAACGCCGCCGGAGCCATCGTCGCCTCTCGCCTGGCGTGCGCCGACGACATGCCGACCCGCGACGAAGTGGAACAACTCCTGAAGGAATCCTCGAATGCCTGAGAGCCCCTTCCGCTTTCTCTCTGGTCATTCCCGTCTACTTTCTCATCATTCGCGCCTACTTTCTGGTCACCCGCGCCCCACCTCTCGTCATCCGCGCTCCTCCTCTTGTCATTCCCGCGAAAGCGGGAATCCACCGCGGCAAGAACTCCGTACCTTCAACAAGGAGCGGTCAACCGGATTATGCTCTACAGGTCTTCGAACGGAGGTGACCTCTTGCCCACCGTAAGGCTGACGGCGGCCCAGGCGCTGGTGCGCTTCCTGACCGAGCAGTACGTGGAGAGGGACGGGATCGAACGCCGCTTCTTCTCCGGGTGCTTCGGGATCTTCGGCCACGGCAACGTCGCCGGTGTCGGTCAGGCGCTCCAGCAGTACGCGGGAGTCATCCCTTACTACCAGGCCCGCAACGAGCAGGCGATGGTACACACGGCCTCGGCCTACGCCCGCCAGAAAAACCGCCTCCAAACCCTCGCCTGCACTACCTCCATAGGTCCCGGCGCCACCAACATGGTTACGGGAGCGGCCCTCGCCACGATAAACCGCCTTCCCGTGCTCCTCCTGCCCGGCGACGTCTTCGCCTCGCGCGGACCAGACCCCGTTCTGCAGCAGCTCGAGACACCCCACGACGGGACCCTCTCGGTCAACGACTGTTTCCGGCCGGTCTCTCGATACTTCGACAGGATCTCACGTCCCGAGCAGGTGATAGGGGCCGCCCTCGCAGCGATGCGCGTGCTCACAGACCAGGCCGAGACGGGGGCCGTTACCCTCGCGCTCCCGCAGGACGTGCAGACGGAGGCCTTCGACTATCCGGAAGAGTTCTTCGAGAAACGAGTCTGGCACGTAGGACGCCCTTTGCCAGATGCCAGGGCAATGGACCGTGCAGCGGCCATGATCCGTGCTTCCCGCCGGCCCATGATCGTGGCCGGCGGTGGCGTCATCTACTCGGAGGCCACGGAAGCGCTGCGGCGCCTGTGCGAACGCACCGGCATCCCTGTCGGGGAGACGCAGGCGGGCAAGGGCTCGCTGCCCTACGACCATCCTTGCTCTTTGGGCGCCGTCGGCGCGACGGGCACCTTCGCGGCGAACCGCGCGGCCCGCGAGGCCGACCTCGTCATCGGGGTTGGCACCCGCTGGTCGGACTTCACCACGGCCTCCAAGACGGCCTTCCAGAACCCCGAGGCGCGCTTCGTCAACATAAACATAGCCGGCTTTGATGCCAGCAAACACGCCGGAGCAGCCCTCGTCGGCGACGCCCGTTCCACACTCCAGGCGCTCGACGATGCTCTCGCCGGCCACGAAGTAGAGCCAGGCTACAGGGAGCAGAACGCCGCCGAAGCTCGGAGATGGGATAGGGAAGTTGGACGGCTTTATGACGCGGGACACGGGCCGCTGCCGGCCCAGAGCGAGGCCATAGGGGCAGTCAATTCGTTCTCCGATCCCGAGGACGTCGTCGTCTGCGCGGCCGGTTCCATGCCGGGTGACCTGCACAAGCTCTGGAGGACGCGCGACCCGAAAGGCTACCATGTCGAGTACGGGTACTCGTGCATGGGGTACGAGATCTCCGGCGGCCTCGGCGTGAAGATGGCGGCTCCCGATCGCGAGGTCTACGTAATGTGCGGCGACGGTTCCTACCTGATGATGAACTCCGAGATCGTCACCTCCATCCAGGAAGGCCGCAAGCTCACCATAGTCCTGGTCGACAACTCCGGATTCTCTTCTATCGGGGCGCTCTCCCGCTCCGTCGGCTCGGATGGCTTCGGTACCCACTACCGCTATCGCAAGGGAGGATCAATCGGCCTCGACTCGGAGGAGACGCCGGGAGACGTCCTGCCCGTCGACCTGGCTAAGGGCGCAGAGAGCCTCGGAGCGTATGTGATCCGGACGGGGAACATCGAGGACCTGAAAAGAGCGCTCGCGGCCGCCAAAGACGTCGACAGGACCGTGGTCATCCACATCCCCGTCGACCGCTACGAAGGCGTCCCAGATTACGACTCCTTCTGGGACGTGCCCGTCTCCGAGGTCTCCGAGATGGAGTCCGTGATCTCGGCCCGCGAAGAGTACGCGGAGAACAAGAAAGCTGAACGTAGATACCTCTAGAAAGGAGTTTTCGGCGTGCCAGACCTGCTCGTTACCAGCAACGGCCAGCCCGACCGAGACGGCGCCCTGATCAAGATCACCCCAGAGTCTGCGGGCTGGGAGTACGTCGGATTCGAGGTCCTCAGGATCGAGGCGGGCCGCAGCGCGAACCGGCACTCAGGGAGCGACGAGATGTGCCTGGTCCCTCTCTCGGGGACTTGCACGGTGTCGGCAGGAGATGAGCGGTGGAAAGACATCGGTGGCAGGGAGAACGTGTTCGATGGTCCTCCTTCTGCGGTCTATCTACCGCCTGGTACGGAGCACACGGTAGAAGCCTCGACGGACTTGGAGATCGCGGTCGCCTCGGCGCCCGCCGATCAGGGCGTCGACCCGATGGTGGTGAGGCCTGAGGACATCGAGGTGGAGGTTCGCGGATCTGGCAACATGGAGCGGGAGATACGTCCGATCCTGATGGAGGACCGCGGGGCGGAACGGCTCCTGGTGGTCGAGGTCCTTACCCCGAACGGCCATTGGTCGAGCTACCCGCCGCACAAGCACGACAAGGATGACCCTCCGCGGGAGCGGTACCTGGAGGAGACCTACTTCCACAAGATCCATCCCGTAAGAGGCTTCGCCTTGCAGAGGGTCTATACCGAAGACGGCTCGCTCGACGAGACCCTGACGTTCCACGACGGTGATGTTGTGCTCGTGCCAGAGGGTTACCACGTGGTCTCGGCGCCTCCTGGCTACGACCTCTACTACCTCAACGTCATGGCAGGACCAGTACGCGAGTGGAAGATAAAGAACCATCCCGACCACGAATGGCTGCTCGGCTAGAGAAGGGAGAAGCGTGTGGAACACAGAACAATAAGACCCAGGGAACTCTCGCGCAGGGACTTCCTCAAGGTGGGCGGGACCGGGCTCGCCGGCGCGGCGCTCCTCGGGGCCGCCGGTTGCGGAGGAGGCGAGCAAAGCGGAGGCGCGACCGAGCTGTACTATCACGCCCCGCCAGACACGACGGGGACCATATCGAAGCTTGTCGGCCAGTTCAACGAGAAGTACAAGGGCAAGTACAAGGTCATCTTCCAGCGGGGCAACTCGGATACGGGACAGCGTTTGGACAAGCTCAGGACCCAGTTTCAGGCTGGTGGAGAGGGGATCGATATAATCCTTGGCGACGTCATCTGGACCGCCGAAATGGCCGAGAGCGGTTGGATCTCCGACCTCTCGGACCGCTTCCCCGAGAGCGAACAGAAGGCGTTCCTGCCTGGCTCGGTCGAGGCCATAATCTATAATGGCAAGCCCTACGGCATGCCGTGGTACACGGATACGGGCCTTCTCTACTATCGCAAGGACTTGCTCGAAAAGAGCGGCTACGATGGCCCGCCGAAAACCTGGGACGAGCTCAAGCAAATGACCAGGAAGGTGCGTGCGGAGTCAGACATCAGGTTCGGGTTCGTCTTCCAGGGCGCGAGGTACGAGGGCGGGGTGTGCGACGCCTGCGAGTTCATCTGGGGCCATGGTGGCAACGTCCTGGATCCCGAGGACCCGACAAAAGTCGTCATCGACAGCCCCCAGGCAATAGCAGGCCTCGAGACCGAGCGGAGCATGATCACCGACGGCATCGCGCCGAAGTCTGTCACGGTCTACGAGGAGTCCGAAACGGACGGAGTCTTCCTGAGCGGCGACGCGATCTTCCTGCGAGAGTGGCCTTACGCTTACGCCCTGGTCGGCACCTCGAACTACCCGAACCTAGAGCCCGAACAGGTGGGTGTTTCGGAGTTGCCTTCGGCGGACGGAAAACCAGGCAACGGCACGGTCGGGGACCAGCCGCTCTACATAAGCACAACCTCGAAGTATCCTGACGAAGCCTGGAAGTTCATTGAGTTCGTCACCGCGTCCGAGCAGCAGAAGTTCAGGGCGCTCGAAGGCTCCTACTTGCCGACAATCTCGGATCTCTACGACGACCCCGAAATCCGTGACAGCGTGCCCGTAGTCGCCCTCGCCAAAGAGGCGCTCCAGCACACCCGCCCGCGCCCCGTATCACCTTACTATTCGGACATGTCCCTAGAGATGCAGGATCAGTTCCACGCTTCGCTCACGGGAGACACGACACCCGAGGAGGCAGCCCGCACCCTCAAGAGCGAGCTCGAGAACATCATCCAGCAGGGCCAGGCATCTTAGTCTTGGACAAGGCAAGAGGGGGTATGTGAATGCGGGTTGGCCTGGTAGGTGCGGGCTTTATGGGCGGCGTCCATCTTGACGCCTACGCTGGCATCCCTGACGTAGAGGTGGTAGGTGTCGCCGACGCCCGCATCGAGGCGGCTGTGGCTGGAGCTGAGATGGTCGGGGCGCGGCCTTACGCTTCCTACGAGGATCTCGTCGCGGCAGAAGACGTGGAGGTGGTCGACGTCTGCCTGCCTACGGCCTTCCACAGGGACCTGGCGATAAGGGCGGCCCGCGAAGGCAGGCACGTCATCCTCGAGAAACCGATAGCCCGCACCATAGAGGACGCACAGCAGATCCTCGACGCGTTCTCGGGAGACGGTCCCCGCCTCTTCGTCGGACACGTGGTCCGGTTCTTTCCCGAGTACGTGGGGATAAAGCAGAAGATCGATGCCAGAGACCTCGGAACGATCGGGGTGGTCCGCACCAGCCGCCGCTCACCCTTACTCCTCGGCTGGAACGACTGGTATGCCGACTGGCGCGTGAGCGGCGGTGTCCTTCTGGACCTGGTGATCCACGACTTCGACTACCTGCGCTGGACCCTCGGCGAGGTCGAGAGGGTCTACGCCCGCGGCATGCTTGGACGCGAGTACAACCGCCTGGACTACGTCCTCGTTACCCTGCGCTTCGAGAGCGGTGCCATCGCCCACATCGAGGGACACTGGGGGTACCCTGGTCCTTTCAACTACTCTATCGAAGTCGCAGGGAGCGACGCCCTACTTACTGCAAACAGCACGGAACCGGCCTCACTTCAGCTGATCGGTGGAGCCCCAGACGAAGTGCCTGACCTCGTCGCGGAAAAGAGTCCTTATGAGAAGGAACTCGAACACTTCATCCACTGTATCGCGACCGGAGAAGAGCCGATCGTGCAGCCGCAGGACGCCTGCGAGGCGCTCAGGATCGGGCTGGCCGCGACAGAATCCGTCCTGACAGGCGAACCCGTTACCCTGGGAGACCGGAATTGAGTGTCAAGGTCGGCATCATCAGCTTCGCCCACGTCCACTCTCCGGCGTACGCCGGTGTGCTACGTGATCTCGCCGCCGCGGATTTCGTCGGCATAACTGACGAAGATACAGTTCGCGGCGCCGAGGCCGCCGAACTCTTCGGCGTGCGCTTCTTCGATAGCGCGGCCTCCCTCTCGGAGGAGGTCGAGGCCGTCGTCGTCTGCTCCGAGAACAAGAACCACGCCAAGGATGTGATCCCCGCTCTGCAGGGCGGCGTACATGTGCTCTGCGAGAAGCCCATCTCGACGACCGTCGAGGACGCGAGGGCCATGATCCAGGCCTCCGAGAACTCGGGCAGCCAGCTCAGAACGGCCTTCCCCGTGCGTTACCTCCCGTCAGTAGTCCGCGCGCGAGAACTCGTTCGCGGCGGCGCCTTGGGCCGCGTTCTGGCCGTAAACGGCACGAACCACGGCCAGATCCCGGGCGGATGGTTCCTCGACCCCGAGCTGGCGGGCGGCGGCGCGGTGATGGACCACACCGTACACCTCGCCGACCTGCTCCGCTGGATGCTCGACGTCGAGGTGAAGAGCGTCTACGCGGAGGTAGATTCGTTCTTCGGTGCAGGAAGAGCGGACGACGCGGCCATCCTGACCCTGGATCTCGAAGGCGGCTCATTCGCCGACGGCGTCTTCGCCACCATAGACCCGAGCTGGTCCCGCGGCGACGGCTACCCGACCTGGGGCGACGTGACACTCAGGATCTCGGGCACCTCCGGAGTCCTCGACGTGGACCCATTCGCGCAGCCCTTGAGAGCGTTCGACCATGAAACCGGTGCCCCTTCTTGGTCCTATATGGGGGAGGATATGGACGCGCTGATGCTGGAGGATTTCTTGCGCGGTGTGGCCGAGGGCGTACCTGCAGGCGCAAGTGGGCTCGATGGCCTGCGAACGCTGGAGGTCGTCCTTGCCGCCTACCGCTCCGCCGAAGACCACGAACCGAAAAGGGTGGAGCAGACGCCCTAACCCGCCTTCGACCCGTCTTCCCGTGAAACCCTGTGGGCAGGGGACTCGTATACTCTCTTTGCCATGATGACAAGCGAGTACCAGCAGCATGAGATCCGCAGGGCGCGAATTCCTGCCTCTTCTCCCGTCATTCCCGCGAAGCTTGTCCCCGCGAAAGCGGGGAGCGGGAATCCACTGCACCAAGATATCCACACTTTCAGGAGCGATCCACCGGAATACATATGAGTAACGACATCGCGACCGAGCGTGCGGCCCTGATCGTCAACACGCGTTCTCGCAGTGGGGAGCGGACGTTCTTCGAGGCCCTCGACCGCCTTCAGGAGCTTGGTATCACCCTCGGAGTAACCTACGCCATAAGAGATCCCGCGCGGCTCCCCGAGACGGTGCGGGAGGTCCTCGACCACGGCTCCGGTTACAGGTTTCTGATCCTGGGCGGCGGCGACGGTTCCGTGAGCTCCGTGGTCGACTTTCTGGCTAACCATGACACGCTGCTGGGCCTACTACCCCTCGGTACGGCCAATGATTTCGCCCGTACGCTCGGGATACCGCAGGACATCGAGGGCGCCTGCAAGACGATAGCAGAAGGCAAGGTTGTCGACATCGATCTCGGTCTCGCCGGCGACAACTACTACGTGAACGTCGCCTCCGTTGGGCTCGGGGTGGAGGCCACGCGGGCCCTCTCGCCGTGGCTGAAGCGGAGCACGGGTCCGTTGGCCTATCCCGCGGCCGCCATCAAGGCGTTCCTGAGTCACGAACCGTTCTCCGCCAGGCTGACCTTCCCCGACGGTGACCACGAGCCCGTCGATTACGACCGTCTGCTGCAGGTCGCCGTAGGCAACGGGCGCTTCTACGGCGGGGGTATGGTCGTCGCCCCAGAGTCGGGCATAGACGACAAGCTCCTCGACATCTACGCCATAGACCTCGGCCGGCGTAGGGACCTCATCGGGGTCGCCAGGTACCTCAAGAGCGGCGACTTCATCAAGATGGAAGGCGTACACCACTTCAGGACCTCGCGTGTCCAGATCGAGACCGATCCCGATCTCGCGGTCAATATAGACGGGGAAGTGGTGGCCATGACCCCACAAGACTTCTCCGTGGCCCAGAACGCCCTCCAAATACTGGTGCCCCAGGAGTCCGACGCCGCGCGTTTCGACAACGACGGGTAAGGATACCACGCGCGCGCTTGCGTTGCCTGCCCCGATTGTTAGACTGCGGACCATCGGTGGGGACCGAAACGAGGAGGAAGGAATGCGCCCCGAGGATATCGATGGTCTGACCGTAGGCGGGTTGCTGGATCTGGTGGACGGACGACGCCCCGAAGATGAAGCCCTCGTCTACGCAGACAGGAACCTGCGCTACACCTACGCGGAGTTCAAGGCGGTCGTCGAGAAGTGCGCCCGGTCATTGATGACGCTCGGTATAGATAAGGGCGACCACGTCGCCGTGTGGGGCCAGAACGTGCCCGAGTGGGTGACCCTGCAGTTCGCCACGGGCAAAGTCGGGGCTGTGCTGGTTACGATCAACCCCGCATACAAGTCGCACGAGCTGAAGTACGTGCTCGAGCAATCCGACGCAGCGGCCTTGTTCCTGACCGAGGGAGCCGGAGATGCGAATTTCCTCCAGATCCTGCAAGGCGCCGTTCCCGAGTTCGGCGAGGCCGAAGATGGCGAGTTATCGATAGAGGAGCTGCCTTTCCTAAAGCACGTCGTCCTGATGGGCGGGGATTCGCCCGAAGGCCTGCCCGCCATAGGCTTCGATGAGTTTATGGAGAAGGCAGAGGAGGTCTCCGACGAAGCGTTGCGCGAGCGTCAGGCGTCTCTCGACGCCGAGGACGTTATCAACATGCAGTACACCTCGGGGACGACGGGCTTCCCGAAGGGTGTGCAGCTGACCCACGCCAACATCGTCAAGAACGCCTTCTACATCGGCGAGTGCATGAAGCTCGGGCCCGAAGACAGGGTGTGTATACCGGTCCCGTTCTTCCACTGCTTCGGCTGCGTGCTTGGCACCCTAAACACCGTCACCCACGAGGGGACGATGGTCCCCGTCGAGAGCTTCGACGCAGAGAAAGTGTTGCAGGCCGTAGACCAGGAACGGTGCACGGCGCTCCTCGGGGTCCCGACGATGTTCATTGCGGAGCTGGAGCACCCGGATTTCGGGCGATACGACACCAGTTCTCTGCGCACCGGGATCATGGCCGGCTCCCCCTGCCCGATGGAGGTCATGAAGAAGGTCGTCGACGTGATGGGCGCCTCGGAGATCACCATCGCCTACGGCCAGACCGAGTCGAGCCCCGTCATCACCCAGACCCGAACCGACGACCCGCTGGAGTTGCGGGTTTCCAGCGTTGGACGCAAGCTCCCCGACGTCGAGGTCCGCATCGTCAGCGTTGAGACAGACGAAGATGCCGGGCCGGAAGAGCAGGGCGAGTTGTGGACCCGCGGCTACCACGTCATGCGCGGCTACTACAAGATGGAGGAGAAGACCAGCGAAGTCATAGACGACGAGGGATGGCTCCACACCGGCGACCTCGCTGTCATGGACGAAGATGGGTACGTCAGGATCACGGGCCGGGCGAAGGACATGATCATCCGCGGCGGCGAGAACGTCTACCCGCGCGAGATCGAGGAGTTCCTCTATACCCATCCCGAGGTCTCCGATGTTCAGGTCTACGGCGTCCCCGACCAAAAGTACGGCGAAATGGTCGCAGCAGCCGTGAAGCTCAGCGGAGGCTCCGGGCTAACGGCCGAAGATGTGCAGAACTACTGCCGCGAGAACATCGCCTACTACAAAGTCCCCGAGTACGTAGACTTCGTCGAAGAATATCCGATGACCGCCAGCGGCAAGATCCAGAAGTACAAGCTCCGCCAGACCGCCGTCGAACGCTACAGCCTACAGTACACAACAAGACCGTAGGGGCCGTTCGCGAACGGCCCACATGGCAAGAGGAGAGCCGGGACTAATCCCGGCCCTCTAACCCGTCTTTGTTACCCGGCTGTTCTATTGCCCGCGAACGCCCGGTAGATCGCAAGCAGTATGATCGCGCCGATGGTGGCGATCAAAGTAGTCCAGATAAAGCCGCCACCGCCGATACCGATCAGGCTGGCCAGGAAGCCACCCACGATAGCGCCTGCGATCCCGAGTATGATCGTGATAACAAACCCGCCAGGATCGTCACCAGGCATGACGAACTTGGCTAGCGCGCCTGCGATAAGGCCTACTATGATCCAGAAGATTAATGCCCCCAGCATCCTTGCCTCCTTCGTGGTTGATCTTCTATGCCTAATTGTATCCCGTAATACGCGCGGAGGGAACATTTGTTTCTGAATGAACTGTATATTTCCTTGACAGACACCTCCGTATGCCAGAAGGTCTGCTGCTATCATGCCCTCAATCCGAGGGATCAGGAGGTTTTCCATGAACTTCGACCCGACCGAAGAACAACGCCGCTGGCGGGATCTAGCGCGCGACTTCGCCCAGGGTGAGATCAGACCCCGCGCCGCCGAGCTGGACCGCGAACAGAAGTTCCCCTACGACATAGTTGCAGAGATGGCCGGCCTCGGCCTGATGGGCCTTACGCTTCCCAAGGAGTACGGCGGCTCGGGCGGGGATTTCGTCGCCTACAACCTGGCTCTGGAGGAGATCTCGCGCGCGGACACCTCGGTAGGGATAACCATGGAGGCCCACATCTCCCTGGGCTGCGCCCCCATCGCCGCCTTTGGCACACAGGAACAGAAGGAGAAGTTCCTCTCCAGATGCGCCACAGGCGAAAACCTCTGGGCCTTCGGCCTTACGGAGGAGGGAGCCGGCACGGACGCGGGAGGAACGCTCACGACGGCGGAGCTCGATGGGGGAGAGTGGGTCATCAACGGGTCGAAGAAATGGATCACGAACTCAGGAACCGACGTCACCGGCGGCGTCACGATCATCGCGAGGACCGGAACTCAGGAGAACGGAAGACCCGAGCTTACCGCGATCCTTATCCCCCAGGACACCCCGGGATATAGCCGTGGACCATCCTACGAAAAACTGGGCTGGCGCGCCTCTGACCAGCACCCACTTTTCTTCGAGGACTGCCGCGTCCCCGCAGAGAACCTGCTCGGCGAGCGCGGAAAGGGGTTCAACCAGTTTCTCGCGACGCTCGACGCTGGCAGGGTCGCGGTCGCCGCACTCTCCGTGGGACTCGCGCAGGCCTGCTTCGACGAGGCGCTGGCGCGGGCGCAAGAGAGGGAGCAGTTCGGCCGTTCCATCTCCGAGTTCCAGGCCGTTCAGTTCAAGCTCGCGGACATGGCGATGGAGATAGAGCTCGCGCGCAACATGGTGCTCAAGGCCGCGTGGCTCAAGGATCAGGGCCGGCCTTTCGGGCGGGAGGCGAGCATGGCTAAGGTGTTCGCCTCCGAGGCGGCCAAGCGGGCCGCTGATGCGGCGGCCCAGATCTGGGGCGGCGAGGGCTTTATGGAGACCAGCGCGGTCGCGCGCTACTGGCGGCAGGTCAAGATCAACGAGATAGGGGAGGGGACCAGCGAGATAAACCGCCAGATCATCGCCCGCTCCCTCCTGGCGGAGAGAGCGGAAGAGGCGCAGGAGAGGTTGGTTGCACCGTAAGGATCGGCCGAAGAGGTGGTCGTGATGCTGCAAAAGGTTCTCGTAGCGAACCGCGGGGAGATCGCCATCCGGGCGTTCAGGGCTGCCTACGAGCTAGGCATCCGTACGGTCGCCGTCTACACCCCTGATGACCGGAGCTCACTGCACCGGCAGAAGGCCGATGAAGCATACGAGATCGGCGAGTCGGGACATCCTGTGCGCGCCTACCTGGACGTCGACACGATCGTCGAAACAGCCCTCCAGGTCGAGGCCGACGCCATCTACCCCGGTTACGGTTTCCTCTCCGAGAGCGCCAACCTCGCCCGAGCCTGCGAGGAGGTCGGGCTCGTCTTCGTAGGGCCGCCGTCCCAGGCGCTGGAACTTACCGGAAACAAACTACGCGCCCGCTTGGTCGCCGAGGAGGCAGGCATCCCCGTACTGAGAGCCTCCGGATCTTTGGCAAGTCCAGAGGAGGCTGCGGACGCCGCCGAGAGGATAGGATACCCGGTGTTCGTGAAGGCGGCCGGCGGCGGCGGGGGGCGAGGATTGCGGCTGGTCGAGCGGCCCGTGGATCTGAAGGAGTCGGTCCAGACCGCGGCGCGGGAGGCAGAGGCCGCGTTTGGCGACCCCACGGTCTTCCTGGAGCAGGCCCTCATAAGGCCAAGGCACATCGAGGTCCAGGTGCTGGCCGACGCGGCGGGCGAGATCGTCCACCTCTTCGAGCGGGACTGCTCGGTGCAGCGCCGCCACCAGAAGGTGCTGGAGATAGCGCCGGCGCCGAACCTCGAGGGGCGGCTGCGCGAGCGACTGTGTGAGGCTGCCGTCCGCTTCGGGCGCGCCGTAGACTACCTGGGCGCCGGCACGGTGGAATTCCTCGTGGGCGAGGACGGGCGTCACGTATTCATCGAGATGAACCCGCGCATCCAGGTGGAGCATACCGTCACCGAGGAAACGACAGATGTGGACGTGGTCCACGCCCAGCTTCGTATCGCCGGGGGCGAGACGCTGCGGGATCTCGACCTTACCCAGGACCGCATCAGGCAACGTGGCGTGGCGTTGCAATGCCGCGTGACCACTGAAGACCCTGCCCAGGGCTTCAGGCCGGACACGGGCCGTATCTCGGTGTACCGCTCACCTGGTGGGGCGGGCATCAGGCTGGACGGCGGCAATACGTACGCGGGCACGGAGATCACACCGTACTTCGACTCTCTCTTGGTGAAGGTCACCGCCCACGGCGCGGATCTGCCCTCAGCAGCCGTTCGTGCCCGCCGCGCTTTGGCCGAGTTCAGGGTGCGCGGCGTGGCGACGAACGTGGCTTTTTTGCGCGCGGTGCTCTCCGAGCCGGACTTCCTGGCCGGGCTGGCGACCACCTCGTTTATCGACGAGAGGCCTTACCTCACCGCCGTTTCGACCGGCGCCGACCGGGCCAGCCGCCTCCTTTCCCTGCTCGCAGACGTGACCGTCAACCGCCCGCACGGGCCACCGCCCCCTGTACCTGACCCGCGCACCAAGCTTCCGCCTCTGCCGCGGGGAGACCCACCGCCGGGCTCCAGGCAGCGGCTGCTTGACCTCGGCCCGGAAGGCTTCGCCCGCTGGTTGCGCGAGACCGACACTCTCCAGGTGACCGACACCACGATGCGCGACGCCCACCAGTCCCTTTTCGCCACCAGGATGCGGACCTTCGACATGCTCGCCGCCGCCCCACACGTCGCCCACACCATGCCCCAACTCTTCTCCGCCGAGGTGTGGGGCGGGGCGACCTTCGACGTCGCGCTCAGGTTCCTGCACGAGGATCCCTGGGAGAGGCTGGCCCGTCTCAGGGAGCGACTCCCCAACGTTTGTTTGCAAATGCTCCTGCGCGGCCAGAATGCCGTCGGCTACACCCGCTACCCGCCGGACGTCGTGCGCTCCTTCGTGGACGAGGCGCGCGCCACCGGCGTGGACATCTTCCGCATCTTCGACGCCAACAACGACGTGGACCACATACGCCCCGCCATCGAGGCCACCCTGGAGGCCGGGGCTGTGGCGGAGGGAGCCTTGTGCTACACAGGCGATCTCTCCGACCCGAACGAAGATCTCTACACCCTGGACTACTACCTGCAGTTGGCCGAGGAGTTGGTCGACGCCGGGTCGCACATCCTTTGCATCAAGGACATGGCTGGCCTGGTGCGCGCCCCTGCGGCGCGAAAGCTCATCTTTGCCCTGAAGAGCGAGTTCGACCTGCCGGTACACCTGCACACCCACGACACCTCAGGGGGGCAACTCGCCACCTACCTGGCGGCGGTGGAAGCCGGGGTGGACGCCATAGACGGCGCCGCGGCCCCGCTCTCGGGCATGACGAGCCAGCCGTCGCTGGCCGCGATCGTGGCGGCCACCGACCACACCGATCGCGCGACCGGCCTCTCGCTCGAAGCCCTGGGGGACCTCGAACCCTATTGGGAGGCTGTGCGAACTCTGTACGCTCCTTTCGAGGCGGGGCTCCGTTCCCCGACAGGCACCATCTACCGGCACGAGATCCCCGGCGGACAGCTCTCCAACCTGCGTCAGCAGGCGAACGCCATGGGACTGGCCGAGCGTTTCGAGGAGGTCGAAGCTCTCTATGCCCGCTGCGACACATTGCTGGGCCGACTTGTCAAAGTGACGCCTACCAGCAAGGTCGTCGGGGACCTGGCCCTCTACCTGATCTCCGCGAACATCCCCCTGGCCGATTTCGAGTCAGATCCCGCTTCACATGACCTGCCAGATAGCGTCCTAGGGTTCCTGCGCGGAGAGTTGGGCGTGCCGCCAGGGGGATGGCCCGAGCCGTTCCGTACCCTGGCGCTCGCCGGTCGCGACGAGTCCCCCGACGATGATGGTCTCTCCGCCGAAGATAGGGCTGCCTTGGGTGGCGAGGACCGTAGGCCGGCGCTGAACCGTCTGATGTTGCCAGGACCCGCAAAGGAGCAGGCCGCGGTCAGGGAACGCTACGGAGACGTCTCGGTGGTCCCAACCCGGGCGTTTCTTTACGGTCTGGAGCCCGGTGAGGAGTTGGCCGTGGACCTGGAGCCAGGTGTCCGGTTGTACGTACAGCTCGAAGCTATCACGGAGGCCGACGGCCGCGGAATCCGGACCCTGCTGGTCACGCTAAACGGCCAGCCCCGGCCAATAGATGCCCAGGACCGTTCGCTGCAACCCGAAGTCCCGGCCCGCGAGAAGGCTGTCCCAGGGGAAGACGGACACGTAGCCGCGCCGATGACCGGGGTGGTGACGCTCACGGTCGACCAAGGCGAGGAAGTCGTTGGTGGGCAGCAGATCGGGAGCATCGAGGCGATGAAGATGGAGTCGGCCATCCGGGCCCAGACGGACGGGACAGTCGAACGGCTGGCTGTGGCCTCGGGCACGAACGTAGAGGCGGGAGATCTACTCATCGTGCTCGAAATCGGATGAAGGCGAAGGAGCCAGCGCTTCTCTCGACGAGCCGCTTGAACCCGACGTCCACACTCGTCATCTACCGGGGTGCGTGAAAGGTGCTTTCTCTGAAGTTGGAGTTCCGTTTTACGGCGTTCTAAGAAGTCGTTCTCCCCTCGACCTCGTAACGTTTTTCGTAACGCTTAGGAGACGGCAGTTCTGTAGAGTGTGGTTATGACAGAAAGAACAAATGAACAGCGTCGAGGAATCGGTGGGATAGACCCCCGAGCCGCCGCCTGGCTTGCCTGGTCGCTGTGGGCGCTCTCCGTGGCGCTGACGGCACTGAGCCTCCTTCTCCTGGCCCTGATCCGCTCTCACCCGGGCACCCACATCTTCGACTGGTGGCTCGGCAACACGCTCGTCGTAATCGACGCGACCGTTGGCGCCATCGTGGCCTCCCGCCGACCCGAGAACCTCGTGGGCTGGTTCTTGTGTCTCTCGGGACTCGCCGTCAGCACGAGCACCTTTACCTCCCAGTACGCTATCTATGCCCTGCTGGCCGAGCCCAACTCGCTCCCGGCAGGCGAAGCGATGGCCTGGATCGCCGCGTGGATGCTGCCCATCATGATCGGGCTCCAGGTGGCCTATTTGATGTTGTTCCCTACTGGACAGTTGCCGAGCAGGCGCTGGAGATGGCTGGCGTGGCTGACGGCGGCTTATGTCTTGGTGGGGGTGATCACTGCTGCGTTCTCTCCTGGAGCGTATCTGGGTGCTCTTGGCCCGATACGCAACCCACTCGGTATAGAAGGGTTCACCCCGTTCTACAAAGCGGTTGTGTACACCATGAATCCTGCTCTGATCATCGCAGTAACCTTCTCATTGTTTATACGACTGCGCAGGGCTGTAGGGGTAGAGCGCCAGCAACTCAAATGGCTTGCCTACGCAGCAGGGGGGCTCGCCGTCGTGGCAGTTCTTATCATCATCTCGATCGCCATAGATCCACCACGCTGGTACGAGTGGGTTACGAATGCGATCAACGTAGCCGTGACACCAGGCGTTCCAATCTCTATAGGGATAGCCATCCTTCGCTACAGGCTCTACGACATAGACATCCTCATAAACCGCACCCTCGTCTACGGAGCTCTCACGCTGATGCTTGCGCTGGTGTACTTCGGGGGCGTGACGGCCACCCAGGCCCTCTTCCGCGCCCTCACCAGCCAGGAGCAGCAACCCCAACTCGCCATCGTCGTCTCCACACTCCTGATCGCGGCGCTCTTTACTCCTTTGAGGCGACGCATCCAGTCATTCATAGATCGCCGCTTCTACAGGAGGAAGTACGACGCACAGAAGACCCTCGAAGCCTTCTCCTCGAAGCTGCGGGATGAGACGGACTTGGAAGCGTTGAGCGGCGATCTAGAAGGTGTAGTCAGGGAGACGATGCAGCCCGCCTACGTATCTCTGTGGTTGCGCCCCGACAAGTACTCTAAGGGCAAGCTGACGGAGTAGTAGCCCTTATTCACCGGAGTGGGGTGACGCTCGAAACATCAGCTCGGGTGTCGTAAGTGTTTGTATATTAGAACCAAGACACTGACATCGGCGTAAGGTAGGCAAGGGAATCTCGCGAAGAACCCCACGCGTGTAACTGCAACGACGTCGGCGGGTAAGATCGCCGTTTTCGTCGCTGAATGGTCTAAGATTCGCGAAGCCGAACGAACTCCAGGAGCGGGCCTTCCAACCGGTCCGCCAGGTGTGGCTCGCCGTGTCGAAGCTCGACAAGGAAAGCACGTGCGGCAACGTCGATGGCATCGAGCAGCGACTCACGAGCAAGGGAGACGACGAGTGTATCCACCTGTGGCGTAAGCTCTTCGACCGGCAGATCGTCCACGTAATCGAAGAAGTCGGCGTAGAAGCCGCGCCGCTCTTGTGCAAGCTTCAGGGTACGGTTTCGGACACGCTCCATGTACCAAAGACCCTGCCAGGGACGGCCGCGCCGCACGGCGGTGCAGGCGTGCAGTACATCGTGCCATGCAAAGCCTGCTTCGCCCGCCAGATCCGGTGCGTAAAGATCATCCTGGGCATGTGCGTTGGCGGCACCCGCAATGCGGCCCGAGCGATCTAACATCACCCGCGCCGGGCTCCATATAGACAGCGACCTGGCTTGATCGAAGGCTAGATCCACTTCTAGCAGGTTCTCGAGCAGGAAGCCGCGCACGAGCGTGTCTCCGAAGGCCGTCTCGAAGTGGTGCACGACGGGCAAGAGTTCGTACAGGTTCCCGACCCAATCGGCGGTAACCGCAGGCAATTCTTCGTCGTCGCCGACGACGACTTCGATATCGATGTCGGACCAGCGGTCGCTCTGGCCCGCAAGCGAGCCTACGATGACGACACCTTCTATGCGGTCATCGTTGCCAAGCAGCCGGGATACTCGCTCGGCAACCTCTTCTCGCTCTTCGGCTGTAAACAGCGTCATTAATCACCATTCTATTCGACCCGTGAATACCTCGTTGCAGCGTCGCCCTCAGACGCGTACTGTGGCGCAAGCAGGGAGCTGTAGCTAACATGCTCTCGAACGGCGGCCAACGGAACGGGGTGGATGAGCAAGCTAGGAACCCTCGTGGATACGAAGAGCGAGGCCTTCGAGAAGAACACTGAAGCCTTCTCGGCGCTCGTGGACGAGCTGCGCAAGCGCTCCGCCGAGGCCAGGCGCGGTGGAGGGGAGAAGGCGCAGACGAGGCACAGAGAACGTGGAAAGCTGCCGGTCCGTATGAGGATCGAACGCCTCCTCGACCCCGGAACTGCATTTCTGGAGCTCTCGCCCCTGGCTGCCTTCGGTATGTACGACGGACGCGTTCCGGCGGCGGGGATAGTCACGGGGATCGGGCGCGTCTCGGGTCGCGAGGTGATGGTCGTCGCCAACGACGCCACCGTAAAGGGCGGCACATACTACCCCATGACCGTCAAGAAGCACTTGAGGGCGCAGGACATAGCTGAGCAGAACTACTTGCCTTGCATCTATCTCGTAGATTCAGGCGGCGCGTTCCTCCCGCTGCAAGACGAGGTCTTCCCCGACCGGGAGCACTTCGGGCGCATCTTCTATAACCAGGCGCAGATGAGCGCCAAGGGCATACCCCAGGTCGCCGCGGTGATGGGAAGTTGCACGGCCGGGGGAGCGTATGTCCCCGCGATGAGCGATGAGGTCGTCATAGTAAAGGGGACGGGTACGATCTTCCTCGGCGGTCCTCCCCTCGTCAAGGCAGCGACCGGCGAGGAAGTATCGGCGGAAGAGCTTGGCGGCGCCGAGGTCCACACCCGCCTCTCGGGCGTCGCCGACCACTTCGCCGAAAACGACGATCATGCCCTCGCAATAGTCCGCTCCATCATAGAGAACCTGAACCGCGAGAAGTCTATACCCTGGACCGTCGAGGAGCCAGAGGAGCCTCTTTACGATCCAGGAGAACTCTACGGTATCGTCCCTAGCGACTACAGGCAGGGCTACGACGTTAGAGAAGTCATCGCGAGGACAGTTGACGGCAGTCGTCTGCACGAGTTCAAGCCGCTCTACGGCGAGACCCTGGTTTGTGGTTTCGCCAGGATCATGGGCCACCCGGTCGGTATCCTGGCCAACAACGGCATCCTCTTCTCCGAGAGCGCGCTCAAGGGCGCGCACTTTATAGAGTTGTGCTGCTCTCGCGGCATCCCGCTCGTCTTCCTGCAGAACATCACGGGCTTTATGGTCGGCAGGGAGTACGAGGCAGGCGGCATCGCCAAAGACGGTGCCAAGATGGTCATGGCGGTCGCCAATGCCGGTGTGCCGAAGTTTACGGTGATCGTCGGCGGCTCGTTCGGGGCCGGCAACTACGGGATGTGCGGCAGGGCCTACTCGCCGCGCTTCTTGTGGATGTGGCCCAACGCCCGCATCAGCGTGATGGGCGGCCAACAGGCCGCGAACGTACTTCTCACCGTGCAGGAGGAAGGCCTGCGGCGCGAGGACAAAGAGATGACAGACGAAGAGCGTGAAGAGTTCAAAGCCCCGATCCTCGAAAAGTACGAGGATGAAGGCAACCCTTACCACTCCACCGCAAGACTCTGGGACGATGGCGTTATCGACCCCGTAGATACGAGGATGGTCCTGGCCCTGGGCCTCTCCGCCGCCGCAAACGCCCCCGCCCAGGAGACGCGCTACGGAATCTTCAGGATGTGAAAATGCGCGCCGCCGTCGTTATCGTAGAGGATGGGCGGGTGGCCCTGATCGAGCGTGTGCGCGAAGGGCACACTTACTTCAAGTTTCCCGGTGGAGGAGTCGAGAGTGGCGAGAGTCCGCAGCTGGCTGCCGTGCGCGAGGCGCACGAAGAGTTGGGCGTTAGTGTAGAGCTTGGGGATCTAATCTCCGTGGCTTACCGTGATGGCCGCGAGCAGCGATACTACCTTGCGAGTATCACAGGGGGAACGTTCGGCACGGGACGGGGTACTGAGATGATTACTTCGGGGTCGACCGCGAAGGGAACCTACAGGCCGGTCTGGGTGGATCTGACCAGCCTGACGGAGCTAGACGTGCGGCCTCGGGCGCTCTCCGAGGCGCTGGCTTCCTGGACCGGTGAAGGAGAGATACGTTGGATAGGAGAATTCGATTAATGCTGCTGCGCAGAGATAGGGGTAACGATGCCTGACTTGTTGAAGGTGACGAGGAGTGGCTCCTTGACGACCGTGACATTGAACAGGCCCGATTCACACAACGCGCTGAACGTGGCGCTCATCGATGAGTTGACGCGCTGCTTCGAAGAGCTGGCGGAGGACCAGGAGACGAGGGTCGTGGTGCTCGCCGGGGAGGGGCGCTCGTTCTGCGCCGGCGCTGACATCGGGTACATGCGTGAGACTGCCGGACTCTCCTACGAGGACAATCTGGAGGACGCAAGACGACTGGCCATGATGTTTTGGTCGATAGACGAGTGTCCGAAGCCTGTGGTGGCGAAGGTCCAGGGAGTCGCGATGGGTGGAGGGGCAGGTCTTCTCGCCGTGGCTGACGTGGTCGTGGCGGACTCGGAGGCGCGGTTCGCCTTCTCCGAGATAAAGCTCGGCATCGCTCCGGCCACGATCTCACCGTTCGTGGTACGCAAGATCGGGGTCTCGTACGCGAGATCTTTATTCCTCACAGGGGAAAGGTTCGATGCCGAACGGGCCCGAGAGATCGGCCTCGTACACAGGGTCGTTTCTAAGATTGGACTCGACGAAGCAGTCCAAGAGAAGGTCGGAGAACTACTCGAAGGAGGTCCGGTCGCGCAGGCGACCCTGAAGGGCCTGTTACGCAGGCTCGAGACTACGGAGCCGATGGAGGCGCCTGGCCTCACGTCGCGGGTGATCTCGGAGCTGCGCACCGGTGAAGAGGGCCAGGATGGACTCGCGGCCTTCCTGGAGAAACGCAGGCCCACCTGGAGCAGGGAGCGGTGAGCTTCGAGAGCGTCCTCATCGCCAACCGCGGCGAGATTGCGGTCCGTATCATCCGCACCTGTCGGGAACTCGGGATAAAGAGCATCGCCGTCTACTCGAAGACAGACGAACGTGCGATGCACCGCCGCCTCGCCGACGAAGCATACCTGCTCGGCCCTGCTCCGGCCCCGGAGAGCTACCTGAACGTCGGGCGGCTTGTGGAAGCGATCGAGCGCTCAGGGGCCGAAGCCGTGCATCCAGGGTACGGTTTCCTTTCGGAGAGCGCACAATTCGCCAGGGCGGTTGAGTCGGCAGGCACAGTATGGGTCGGGCCTCCGCCCGATGCTATGGACGCGGTCGGCTTCAAAGTACGGGCCAAAGAACTGGCACGCAGCGCCGGCGTGCCGACGATCCCAGGCTACGACGGGGAAGACGACAGCGAGGACCAGCTCGCAGAGGAGGCTGCCCGCATCGGCTACCCCGTCCTGGTAAAGGCGAGCGCGGGAGGTGGAGGACGGGGAATGCGGTCCGTGACGCACGAGAGTGACTTCGTCGAAGCTGTAAGGGGGGCGCGTCGGGAGGCCGAGGCTGCCTTCGGAGACGGAGCGGTGTTCCTCGAGAAATTGCTCGAAGACCCACGCCACGTGGAGGTCCAGGTACTCGGGGACCGGCAAGGCAATGTCGTCCATCTCTTCGAGCGGGAGTGTTCGATCCAACGGCGCCACCAGAAGGTCGTCGAAGAAGCCCCGTCCACTGCGCTCGACCCGGACCTCCGCGAGTCGATCTGCAACGCCGCCGTCCGTTTCGCCCGCGAGGCCGGCTACCACAACGCAGGCACGGTGGAGTTCCTCCTCGACGATGATAGCTACTACTTCCTGGAGATGAACGCGCGCCTGCAAGTCGAACACCCCGTGACGGAGCTTGTTACGGGCCTCGACCTCGTCCAACTCCAGCTCGCCGTCGCGGCGGGTGAAACACTCCCACTCACCCAAGACGACGTGACCCTGCGGGGCAGCGCAATCGAGGCCCGCATCTATGCCGAGGACGAGCAGGGAATGCCTTCGGGCGGCCTGCTCGAAACCTTCTCAGCACCTGAGGGTGCGGGCGTTCGCAACGACGCCGGGTTCGAGGCCGGGGATGAGGTGCCAATAAACTACGACGCCATGCTCGCGAAGTTGATCGTCTACGCCCCCGATCGTCCTTCTGCGGTGCGCCGGCTCCGAAGAGCCCTCACGGACTACGAGATCCTTGGTCCTTCCTCCAACCTCCCGCTCCTCAGGCGCGTCGCGACACATCCAGCGTTCGAGGCTGGCGAGACCACGATCCGCTTCCTTGAAACATACGATCTCACTGAACCTCGGCCCGAGAAGCCCATCCCGCGCGAAGCCATGATGCTAGCCTCGGCGGCGGAACTCTACAGCATCCCGTGGTCATCAGACCCCTTCGCGGCGGGCCCCTGGCGTCTACTCGGCGCGACCACCCTCGACTACGACGAGCACCGCGTCGAGGCGGAACGCACCGGGCCCGGAAGGTTCAGGATCACCGCCGAAGGAGAAGAGTCCATCGTCGAGGTTCTCTACAACAGAGATGGCCGCATCCGTGCCCTCATCGACGAGGAGCCCCTCGAGGCTGGAATACTGCTTGGTCCCGAAGAGGTTCGCGTCTCTCTACGCGGCGAGACTCATACGCTCCGTAAGCCCCAGCCTCCTTCCGTCGACGAGACAGGCCCTGGCGCCGATGTCGCCGCCAGTCTCACAGCCCCGATGCCTGGTACGGTCGTGAAGGTACTCGTAGAAGAGGGCCAGGAGGTCGAGGAGGGACAACTCCTCCTCGTCCTGGAGGCGATGAAGATGGAGCAGCCAGTCTCCGCGCCCCACGCAGGAGTCGTCCACTCGCTCCCCTTCGAAGAGGGTTCCCTCGTCCCGGGCGGCGCCGTGCTCGCCGAGGTGCGCGAGACCTAGGCGAGATGTTGTATAGACTTACCGAACGTAGTGCGCATGCCTGAGGTCGCCCTCGCCCTGGCGGTGCACGATCCTCAAGGTCATCTCGTCGGAAAGCTGGACAAACTGCTCCCCGGACTTTGCGAAAGATTCGACTCCTTCGCCGTGCATACGACAACTTCCACCCACAGAGGCATCCTCGAACGGCTCCAGTCCGTAGGTGCCAGTCTGAGGACCGCCCCTGCTGACCCCGAGGCCATAGGGCAGCACCGGCGTGAAGCCGTAGGGTTAGCGCTTGAGGTTGGTGTGGTCGGCCACATCCTCTATCTGGATCTGGATCACGCCTTACGCTGGTTGGAGAACGATGCCGAAGAGATGGACGCTGCCGTGCAGCGGATTCAGCGCTCCGACTGTACGGTCATCGGTCGTGGCCCGCGCTCAATGGCGACTCTACCTCGCCGTCTCACCATGACCGAAGGCGTTGTGAACGAGATCTTTCGCCTCGTGAGTGGCCTGTCATGGGATGTCATGATGGCGGCTCGAGGGCTGTCTCGCCGTGCCGCGGAAGCCATCGTCGAAGATTGCGACGTGGATACGATCGGCAACGATTGCGCCTGGCCGCTGTTCTGCCAGTGTCGCGGCTTCACCCTCGATTATCTGGAGGCCAATGGACTGACCTACCGAACCAACCCTGATTACGCGGCCGACGTCGACGATCGGCACGACGAGGATCCGATGGCATGGGCCCTGAGGGTCAACCTTGCCGCCCAACAAGTCGAAGCGATGCTTCCATACATGAAGACAGATACCGGCAGAAGCTAATCCAGTTTGTGCTACGGTAGCTGGCACCCATGATGGTGCTGCGGAGCAAGAACGAAATCAAGGGCTTGAGGCGGGCGGGTGACCTTGTTGCCCGTGCCTTGGTCCTGCTACAAGAGCACGTCCGAGCCGGTGTCAGGCTCGGTGAACTCGACAGGATCGCCGAGGAGTTCATCCTCTCCGAAGGCGGAGTGCCTACCTATAAGGGCTACCAGCCATCACCCTCCGTCCCTCCCTTCCCGGGCTCCATCTGTACCGCGGTCAACGAGGAGATCGTCCACGGCATTCCAGGCCCAAGGCGACTGCGAGATGGGGATATCGTGGGTATAGACGTCGGCGCCACGTTGGGCGGTTGGGTAGGGGACACTTGCTACACGTACCCGATCGACAATATCTCGCCGCAGGCCAGAAAACTTCTGGAAGTCGCCAGGAATTGCCTGGAGGCCGGAATCGCCGAGGTGGGCCAGGGTAAGCATTTCGGTGACGTGGGAGCGGCTATCCAGGAGCTCGCGGAGCACCACGGTTACGGTGTCGTGCAGGAGCTTGGTGGCCACGGCGTCGGACACAAGCTGCACGAGGAGCCCCACATAAACCATTTCGGGCGTCGGGGTCGCGGTATGCGATTTCGCGAAGGCATGACGTTCACCATCGAGCCGATGATAAACGAAGGGACCCCCGAGATACGGTATCTAAAGGACGGCTGGACCGTGGTGACCGCAGACAAGCGGCTCTCCGCCCAGTACGAGCACACCATAGCGGTGACCTCTAAAGGCTGCGAGATCCTCACGCCCTGGCACCTACTCATGCGCCAGACCGCCGACTCAGCCTGAGTACGGTCCCTGTTTTTGGCATTCTTGACACAAGATTCGTGGGCGCCTAAGATTGTATACAAGGGATTCTCCGTGGGTCGAAGACGGGGGTTTGAGTGGGATACGTCGTGCGAGGTCCTGGGCAAGGGGCGCGGTCTGTCGGGATCGTGGAGCGGTTGCGGGCTTTGATCTTGACGGGCGAGTATGGTCCTGATGAACGTTTGATCGAGGAGCAACTCGCGGAACGGCTCGGGGTGAGCAGGACTCCCGTGAGGCAGGCGCTAACGATGCTAGAGGCCGAGGGTCTCGTGGAGATCGCGCCGAACCGCGGGGCCAGCGTGTGCTCTTTCTCCATCGAGGACGTGTGGGACATCTACGACCTGCGCGCCGTACTCGAAGGCCACGCCGCCAGGCGCGCGGCGGGACGTATTGAGAGGCGCGAGCTCGTGCGATTGCGGGAACTGGCCAGGGAGATGGAGGGATTGCCAGGCCGGTTCGACGACCATGAAGAGGAGATCAGGGTTCTCGTCACGCTCAACCAGGAGTTTCACGGCACCATCGTCGAGGCGAGCCGCAACAGGCGCCTGGAGCACCTGATAAACCGTACCGTCGAGATACCGCTAATGTTCAAGGCATTCTTCTGGTACACGCCGCACGAGCGGACCATCTCCAACCATTATCATCGTCAGATCCTGGAAGCATTGGAAAAGAGCGACGCCGACAGGGCGGAGACCATCATGCGCGAGCACGTATACGAGGGTCGCGACTTCGTCATAGGAGCCCTAGAGGAGGACATGAATGGCTGATGGGGATAACGGTACCCGTCCTCTCGAAGGCGTGCGCGTCGTCGAGATGGGTAGCCTGCTGGCGGGCCCTTTCTGCGGCCAGCTCCTCGCTGACTTCGGCGCCGAGGTCATCAAGCTCGAGCCGCCAGGCAAGGGAGACCCGATGCGCTTGTGGGGCCGCCACCGCAAAGAGGGACGCACCCTCTGGTGGCCCATCATCGCCCGCAACAAGAAATCCGTCACCATCAACCTTCGAGAGGACGAAGGGCAGGACCTCGCCCGACGGCTCATCTCCGAGGCCGATGTCGTCGTCGAGAACTTCAGACCTGGCACGCTGGAGAAATGGGGCCTCGGGTACGAGGACCTGAGCGGGATCAACCCCGGCCTCGTGATGGTGCGGGTCTCGGGCTACGGACAGACGGGACCATACAAGGACCAGGCCGGGTTCGGGTCGATCGGCGAGGCCATGGGCGGGATAAGACACGTGACAGGGTACCCCGACCGTCCGCCGCCGCGCGTCGGCATCAGCCTCGGCGACTCGCTAGCTGCAACTTTCGGAGCCCTCGGCGCGGTGACGGCCCTCTACAACCGAAAGACGCGAGGCGGGAGAGGCCAGATGGTGGACGTGGGAATCTACGAGGCCGTTCTGGCACTCATGGAGAGCACGATCCCGGAGTATGCACTCGCCGGCCACGTCCGCGGGCGTACAGGGGCCATACTGCCCTTCGTGGCACCGTCGAACACCTACCCCACCGGCGACGGGGACTACGTCGTGATCGGCGCCAACGCCGACACCGTTTTCGGACGGTTCGCTAAGGCGCTCGGGCATCCCGAGTGGGCCGAGGGCGAAAAGTACGCGACCCACCACGCCCGCGGCGAGAACCAGGAAGAGCTTGACGCTTTGATCTCGGACTGGACCAGCCAAATAAGCGCGGAAGAAGTACTCGAGACAATGAAAGAGGCAGGCGTCCCCGCGGGGAAGCTCTTCACCGCCGAAGACATGCTCTCCGACGAACAGTACGCCGCGCGCCAGAACATCGTCACCGTCGAAGACCCGGAGATCGGCCCATTCCCGATGCAGAACGTGGTTCCCCGTCTCTCCGAAACGCCAGGAGAGGTGCGCTGGACAGGACCTAAGCTAGGCCAGCACAACGACGAAGTGTTCAGAGAGGTTCTCTGGATGTCCGAGGCTGACCTCGACGGTCTGCGCGAACGGGGCATCGTCTGATGCGCATCGAGATAGTCGACGTAGGACCCAGAGACGGCCTACAGAACGAGGACAAGACCCTACCCCCCGAGGTACGTGCCGAGCTGTGCGAGAAGCTCGCAGCCTCTGGCGTCCCGCGCGTCGAAGCGGCCAGCTTCGTCAACCCGAAACGCGTCCCACAGATGGCCGGCGCCGAGGAAGTACTGGCCGATATAGAGCGTTCCCCTGGCACGACCTACGCCGGCCTCGTCCTCAACGAGAAGGGCTACGAGCGTGCTATCGGAGCAGGCGTAGATGAAATACGCTACGCCTTCCCCGTAACCGAGACCTTCGCCAGGCGCAACCAGAACACCACAGTATCCGACGCCACGCAGCTCGCCACGCGGCTCGTGGAACGGGCCCGGCTAGACGGAGTACGCGTCTCCATCACGCTCTCCGCCGCCTTCGGAGACCCTTTCGAAGGAAAGGTCGACCCCGAGCACGTACTCAGGATCGCCGCCAGCGTTGCGGCATCGGGTCCCGACGAGATCGTCCTCGCCGACACCATCGGCGTGGGAGTACCAAACCAGGTGCGGAATCTCGTAGAGGGCGTCGCGACCCACGGTATAACGGTCGCCTGCCACTTCCACGACACGCGCAACACCGGGATAGCCAACGCCGCAGCCGCCGTAGAGAGCGGCGCCACGGTGCTCGACGCCTCCGTCGCCGGCACGGGCGGCTGCCCCTTCGCCCCTCGCGCCACGGGCAACATCGCCACAGAAGACCTTGTCTACCTCCTGCACAACATGGGCTACACCACAGGAATAGACCTCGACGCCCTCATCGACGTAGCAACCTGGCTCGCACGACTACTCGACAAAGAGCTACCGGGACAGGTGTACAAGGCGGGAAACTTTGAATTAGGTGTCAGGTAACAGGTATCAGGTAATGCACTCGCGACCTACACGGGAGAGGAAAACCAGCATCACATATCCAGATAAGCGATCCAGAGAGGGTGGCGTAGACGACAAGCCGCCTCGCTACCCACCAGAAACCTGAAGCCTGATACCTGAAGCCTGAAGCCTTCTGAGAAAGGAGCGACCATGTACAACGTCGCGGTAGACGTCGGCGGAACGTTCACGGACGTGCTTGTCTTCGATGAGGATACGGGCGGGCTGACGGAGGGCAAGGTGCTCTCGACGCCGGAGGATCCTTCCAAGGGCGTGGTCGAGGGGATAGAGGCCGTTTGCGAGAAGGTTGGTATCTCTTTTCCCGATCTCCACCTCTTCTTCCACGGCACGACCGTGGTGACGAACATGATCCTGACCAACACGGGCTCGCGGGTCGGCCTCCTGACGACGAAGGGGCACGAGCAGATCCTGCACCTCGCCCGCGCCTGGACCCCCGGCCCACTCTACGGCTGGATGTCCCTCCAGAAACCCGACCCGCCGGCCGATCCGACAGACACCGTTGGTATCACGGAACGCATAAGCTCCGGCGGCGAAGTACTCACAGAGCTCGACGAGAACGAGGTGCGCGAGGCGGTCGAGCGACTGGTGGATAGAGGAGTCGAGTCGCTGGCCATCGGTTTCCTCAACTCGTACGTGAACCCTTCCCACGAGCGGCGCGCCAGGGACATCGTGCGTGAGGTGTACCCGGATCTCTCTGTGTCCATCTCCGCGGATATCGGGCAGGAGTACGGCGAGTACGAGCGGACGCTCACCACGGTCGTCAACACCGCCGTGCAGCCGCGCACCATGCTGTACATGAGGAACTTCGAGAAGTCCATCGACGAGAAGCGCTTTGGGGGCGCGCTCTCCATCGTCCGCTCCGACGGCGGGGCGATGAGCACCGAGGCGGTGGCGGAGCGCCCGATCCAGATAGCCCTGTCGGGACCCTCGGGCGGTGTTACCGGCTCGGCTTACCTGGCGCGTGAGATCGGGGTCCCCGACGTCCTGACGTTCGACATGGGCGGTACCTCGACCGACGTCTCGCTCTGCCTGAACGGCGAGACGCCCGTGCGGCGGGACATACAGCTCGGGTACTACCAGTTCAAGTCCCCTGCGGTGGACGTCCACAGCGTCGGGGCCGGCGGTGGTTCCATCGCGTTCGTCTCGGCGAGCGGAGCCCTGCAGGTCGGACCTGATAGCGCAGGCGCCGACCCGGGGCCGGCGGCCTACGGGCGCGGCGGCGAGGCCCCGACCGTGACCGACGCGAACGTCGTGCTGCACCGTATACCGCCCGGCGTGGCCCTTGGGGGCACGCTGGAGATGGACGAGGAGGCGGCGAGGGAGGCCGTGGGTACCATTACCGAGCGGCTCGGGATGGGCGTCGAGGAGGCGGCGGAGGCGATCATCGAGATCGTCAACGAGAACATGCACGCCGCCCTGCGCGTGGTCAGCGTCGAGCGCGGGCACGATCCGAGGAATTTCGGCCTCGTCGCCTTCGGCGGTGCCGGTCCGATGCACGCGAACGCGCTGGGGCGCCTGATACACTCCTGCTCCGTGATAGTCCCCCCGACGCCAGGCGTGATGAGCGCCTTCGGATTCCTCTCCTCGGATATCCAGAACGAGTTTCCGGAAACGTACCTGCGCGTTGCAGAGGAGACTTCTGCACAGGAACTAAGGGCAAAGATCGAGGGGCTCATCGCGCAGGCAGATGAGTGGCTGGAAGGCGAGGGGGTAGAGGAGGACAAGAAGCGTTTCGACCTGTACGCGGACTGCCGCTACTACCTGCAGAACATCCAGATCCCCTGCCGCTTCGATCTCGGGGAACTCCAGGATGGGAGCAGCGCCTTCCTGCGCGGACGGTTCGAGGAGGCCCACCGCCAGCGCTACAACTTCGACCTGCCAGACTCTCCGCTGGAGATCGCCACCGTCCGCGTCGTCGGGCGCGGCACCATAAAGGGCGTCAGCCTTCTGGAGAGCGAGGACGGCGCCGGGCAGGACGCGTCTGGCGCGATCACGCGCAAGGAGCAGGTGTACTTCGAGGGCGATTGGAAGGAGACCCCGATCTACGACCGTGCCGGGCTGCGCCCCGGAAACGCCGTAGCCGGTCCCGCCGTAGTCGTGCAGGACGACACGACCACGGTGCTAGAGCCGGGCTACAGGGGCGCCGTTGACAGCTTCGGGAACATCCTGATCGAGGAGGCATAAGAGATGGTGTTGCACGAGCAAGCCGAGCCGGATTTCGTCCGGGAACACGACATAGACCACGTGACCCTCGACATAATCGAGAACGCCCTGAAGAACATCCGCCACGAGATGGACCGGGTGCTCGTCACCACCGCCGTGAGCCCCGTGATCCGGGAGCAGGCCGACGAATTTCCCCTCATAGCGGACCGCAAGGGCCGTATGGTCGTGGGCCAGTTCGGAAGCCCCGTGGATACCGTTCTCGAAAACTCCCCCTACACAGTGGAAGACCTGAAGGACGGCGACGTCATAGCCCTCAACGACCCGTACATGATGGAGGGGAGCACCTCCCACCTTCCAGATATCCTGCTGGTGCGTCCGATCTTCTACACGGGAGATCACATAGGCTACGCCTTACAGTGGGGCAACCTCATGGACGTCGGCGGCTCGACAGCGGGTTCCATCCCCATCGACGCCCGCTCCATCTACGAGGAGGGCGTCAGGCTTCCGCCGGTCAAGCTCTACGACGCAGGCACTCTAAATGAGGAGGTCCTGCGATTCTTCTGTCACAACTCACGCACGCCGCGCGAGACCCGCGCCGACGTCATGGCCATAGCCGCCGGCACGGCCGCGGGCGCCCAGCGGGTAAAGGACATTTGCGACCGCTTCGGTAAAGACACGTACCTGGAGGCCTGCGACGCGCTCCTCGCCCGGACGCGAACGAGCATCATTAATCTGATCCGCCAGCTCATACCCGAAGACGAGCGTTTCGAGTTCGAGGACTACACCGACGACGATGGGCTCGGCAACGGTCCTATAAAGCTCAAGCTGGCGATGTGGCGCGAGGGCGACTCGCTGCACCTCGACTGGACGGGCACAGACGCGCAGGTTCCAGGACCGGTCAACTTCCTCCTCAACAAAGAGATGTTCCAGATGTTCGCGGGGGTCTTCTTGATCTCCGCCGTAGACCCGACGATACTCTTCAATGACGGCTACGCCGATATCATCAAGGTCAACATCCCCGACGGCACGGTGTTGCGACCGAGGGAGCCGGCGCCCTTGAGCAACCGCCTCGTGGTCATGGCCCGCCAGTTCGACGTCCTCGGCGCCGTCTACGCGAAGGCCATAGGCTTCAACGTCTCGGGCTCCTACGGGACCAGCCCCAACTTCGTCTACTCCGGTGTCAAGGAGACCGGCGAGCCGTTCCAGACCATGGAGATCCTTTACGGTGGGATCCCGGCCATCCCGGGCAAGGACGGCCTCGACGGACACTCCTGGTGGCCCGAGTTCCTCGCCGTCCCCGCCGAGTACATGGAGACGTACTACCCCATGATCGTGGAGGAGTACTCGGCCCGCAAAGACTCCTGCGGCGCCGGCCAGTTCAGGGGCGGCTGCGGGATTAAGAAGGTCTACCGCTTCCTGGCCGACGGCAGCATCACATACCAGGACGATAGACATCATACCTACCCCTACGGCGTGGACGGCGGCAAGCCGGGCGCCGCGTCCAAGAAGACGCTAGTCAGGGCGAACGGCGAGGAGGTCGACATGCCGTCCAAGGTGCGCGATGTGCCCGTCTTCGAGGGCGACCGCCTCATCTTCGAGACGGCCGGCGCCGGCGGCGTCGGAGACCCGCTGGAGCGCGACTCCGAGGCAACGGCCAAAGACGTGCGCTGGAATCTCATCAGCCCCGAAGCCGCCGAAAGCGACTACGGCGTCGTGGTCGGTGACGAAGGCACCGTAGACGCAGGAGCCACAGAATCTAAGCGAGAGGAGATAAAGGCCGGCCGCGGCGAGTCGCCGAGGTTCGACCACGGGGACCTGCCACCCCTCGATGAGCAGCGGCGCATGATCGCCGAGACCCGCCGCAAGTTCAACGAGTGGCTCTCGGGCGAGCTCGGCAAAGCGAGGGGCGACGGAGGGTAACACTTTGGCGCACATAGAAGGGTTCGGCGGACGCAGCGGCTTCGGCCGCCGACCCGCCCTCGCCGTCATCGACATGACCCTCGGGTTCACAGATCCGGAATCTCCGTTGACCTGCGACCTCGAAGGCCCCATCTCGGAGATACAGAAGATCCTGAGAGCAGCCCGACGGGCGGAGATCCCCATCGTCTTCACCACCGTCGCCTACCGCGAGTCGGACAAACTCACCGCCGCAGCCTTCATAGACAAAGTGCCCGCGCTCCTCACCCTAGAGGCCGGAACCCGCTGGGCCGAGATCGACCCCCGTATAGCCCCAGAAGAGACGGAACCAGTCCTGAACAAACTTTTCGCCTCGGGCTTCTTCGGCACCGGCCTCTCCAGTCTCCTCACCGCCGCCGGCACAGATACCCTCATCATCACCGGAGCATCCACCTCCGGCTGCGTCCGCGCAACGGCCGTCGACGCCCTCCAGTACGGCTTCCGCCCCGTCGTTCCCCGCGAAGCCGTGGGCGACCGCAACCACGACGCCCACGCGGCGAACCTCTACGACATAGACGCCAAGTACGGTGACGTAATCCCCGTTCGGGAGACGCTCGACTATTTGGAGGAGGTCGCCGCGGCACACGCGCGTTGAGCACCGATGCTCGGGGATGGCGTTCTCTTTGACACGCGAGTAGAATTGCGCCGGTTCTGACACGTCTCGAGGGGTTGACTTGAACGATACCGGTTCTGCGTTTACGCACCTGCAAGGCGCGCTTTCGGGGGAGAGGTATCCGGCGGACGAGTTGATCGGGCTCGATCCAGTGGACGAGCGCCCTCTGCTAGCCCGCTACGACATGGAGAAGGCCGCCCGAGCTCTGACAGAGAAATCGCTGGCCGAGCGTCGCACCGGTGGCCTATGGCGCTGGGCCGAACTGCTGCCGGTGAGGGACAGAAGTAACATCGTGTATCTGGGTGAGGGGGATACGCCGCTCTTGCCGCAGTCGAGGCTCGGCGAGGCGCTCGGGGTCCCCCGTCTCTTTACCAAGGCAGAGGGCCTGAACCCCACGGGCTCCTTCAAGGCGCGGGGGATGGCCGTCGCGGTCTCGCGGGCCGTGGAGCTGGGCGTGGCCTCGTTCATCGCGCCTTCTGCGGGGAATGCGGCCGGCGCGCTCGCGGCTTATGGCGCTGCCGCTGGTGCGCAGGTCACCGTGCTGACGCCAGAGGATGCCACGCCCGTCAACCGGCAGGAAGTGCTCGCGATGGGGGCAAGGCTCGTCCTGGTGCGAGGTCTTATCTCCGACTGCGGCAAGATCTCGACGGCCCTCGCCCCGAAGATTGGGGCGTTCGACGTCAGTACGCTGAAAGAGCCTTACCGGGTCGAGGGCAAGAAGACCATGGGCTTCGAGCTCGCCGAACAGCGCGGCTGGCGCCTGCCGGAAGTGATCGTCTATCCGACGGGGGGCGGCACTGGCCTCGTGGGGATGTGGAAAGCCTTCCAGGAGCTGGAGAATATGGGCCTGATCGGGCCCGACCGGCCAAGAATGGTGAGCGTGCAATCGGAGGGCTGTGCCCCGATAGTCCGTGCGTTCGAGTCGGGAGACAGGTTCGCCGAGCCCTGGCAGGATGCGAAAACCAGGGCCTCTGGCATCAGGGTCCCTTCCGCCGTCGGCGACTTCCTGATCCTGGACTCCCTGAGAGAATCGGGAGGCACCGCGGTCGCGGTAAGTGAAGACTCCATCTCTGAGATGCAGACGTTCGCAGGACGCATGGGAGTCGGGTACGTCAGCCCCGAGTCTGCCGCGGCCCTCGCCGGCGTCCCCATACTGCGCGAAAGGGGGGAGATCGGGCGCGACGACGAGGTCGTCGTCTTCGACTGTGGCATCGGACAGAAGTACCCGCCGCCACAGGACCTCCCCGAACCTCCCGTCGTCGACCCCACCGACCTCGACATCGACGAGCTTGCACACCGCCTGCGCTAGAGCGACTCGCAGAGATATTGACGTACTGCGAATCACTCATTCGGCTATGGGCTACCAGCAAGGAGGAAAGACAAAATGCTGAAGTGCTCACGAGCGGAAAAGAGCATCTCCGGCACTAATTGTGCAAAAGAGACCCTTCTTTCCTCAAAGTTCATCGCGAATTCATTCCCATTGTAGTAATGTAGGTTCATAAACCGTGGGGTAGACGCGTGTGCGTAGCCATCCGAGGAAAGGTTAAGGAGTGAAGCACCTATTCGAACTGATCTGCTTTACTTCGATCGTGGTCTTGTCGGCGCTCTTCGTTATGGGGGCAGATAGGGTAGTCGTCGTGCCTTGCGGCCAAGACCTCGGCGCTGTCGTCAACGCCGACGACCCAACCATAGGAACCAGATTCCAGCTCGAAGGACCCTGCACATACACCGTCGATACGATGGTGGAGCTCAACGAAGGTGACGAGCTCGCGGGCCCGGCCGGCTCGTTCATAGAGCGCTACCCCGCCTTCGACCCAGAGCCCACTGTCACCATCGTGGGTAGTGAGGGCCTAAGAAACGTGATCCGCGCCAAGGGCACGGTTCGAGTGGAGTGGGTCAAGATCGTCGGTGGCACAGGACAGTATTCTCCGGATGGCTCCCCGCTCGCCGGCACGGGCTCCGGACTCGCCATGGGAATGGCCTCCAATACCAGCAGCCTCTACGCCGTACACATCACCGGCAGCGATGCAGCGGGCATCACCAACGCCCACGGCACCTTCGACCGTATCGAGCTCGACGACACCACCCAGGATCCTAACTTCCTAGGCTTCACTGGTTCTGGTTTGAAGGCAATAACCGAGGTCGAGGTCAGAAACTCCTACGTCCATAACAATCAGGGCAACGGCCTGTGGTGCGACGTTTACTGCCACGACTCAGAAAGCCATCTGAACGGTTACTGGGTACACGACAACCTCGTGGTCGACAACGGAAGGGCCGGTATCCGCTTCGAGGAGGTGGGCGACGTTGCCGACTCCGGCGAAGCGCTCATCGAGAACAACGAGGTGCACGGCAACTCTGTCGAGGCGGTACGGGGCGGCGTGAGCATACACGATGCGCAGAACGCGGTGGTGCGCAACAACATCTTCGGTGCGGCGACCATCGCCGAGGTTGCGTACCTACCCAATACTGAGGGCGTGGCGATACGCGCGACGGACAGCGGTCGGCCGGACAGGCCCGACCTTTGGAACGTGGATATCTCCGCCAACGTTTTGAACGGCGAGGTTATAAAGGGTTGTGAGTCGCCCGTGGAAATCGTCTACTGCTCCGAAGTGGCGCTGCCTCCTCTACCCACTTACACCACGCCACCCGAGACCACCATCCCGGTCTACGGGCCATAGGCGACCGTGAAGCAAAAAGTCCGAAAGAACCTGACTGCCTCTATTCCCCGAGAGGGTAGAGAGACACTCTGAAAGCCCCAGTCTCATAGTCTTGTTACCTTGCGTGTAAACGCTCCAGTGGGGAGCACGTTGGAGAAGGAGAGGGCATGCGACGAGTAGTGCTTGTGCTGGCGACGATGGCTCTAGCCGTCCTGCTGGCCGGCGGCGTGGCACAGGCCGTTATAAACGGCGAGCCAGACAGGGGTCCTGACGCCCACCGCTACGTGGGAGCGCTAGTGACCGTGCCCCCTTCCGGAGAGTTCGAGGGGCAACGCATCCCCGTGTGCTCGGGCACCCTCATTTCTCCCAGGGTCTTCCTTACGGCAGGGCACTGCACGGACCTCCTGATGCAAGAGAACCTGCCGACCTACGTCTCTTTCGACCCGACTTACAAGCCGGGAGCATCCAAGGTTACAAAGGCAACGCCCCACACCCATCCAAAATTCTGCTTCCCGAATCCTGAGGACGAAGGAGAATGCACGCCACCAGGACGTCCCGAGATCGTGGGCAGTCTGGCCCGCGACATTCGCTACGATGTAGGGGTGGCGGTCCTCGAAGAGCCGGTCAGGATGGCGTCCTACGGGGCTCTGCCGAATGCGGGCCTGGTCGACACCCTCGAGGAGGGCCAACGCCTCACCGCCGTGGGCTACGGCGCGACCGGATACGGAATCGGCGGCGAATCGCCGCGGCCGCAGCTGGCCTATCCGGGCGACCGCTACAGCGCGAACGTCAGGCTTCTCAACACAAGCGACGCCCTAAGAGACATGTTCGTCAAGACCACGGGCGTCAACTTCATAAACGGCAAGGGGGAAGGTTCCTGTAGGGGCGATTCGGGCGGACCGCTGTTCGTTCCCGACCAGCGGACCATAGTGGGCGTCACCTCGTTCGGTTACGTCGTGTGCAGGGGATCGGTCTACTACCAACGGACGGACCTACCCGTGGTCTTGAAGTGGGTGCGCTCGTTCCCCTAAGCCAGGCGCAAAACACCCGGCGTGGTGAAGGCCGGAGATGTACCGAACGTCGCGTGTACGGGGTTTTGAGAAGTCGCACCAGGTACGCGCGGCTGGCATCATGTAGTCGCGGGGCAAGCGTCGAGCGAGGAGGACACCTTACATGAGCATCTTCCCCACCAAGGTCCTATTGGCCACTGACGGTTCCAATGAGGCCGACCTGGCCGCCCGGAGAGCGGCCGAACTGGCCGATAAGACCGGCTCTGAGTTGCACGTGGTACACGTCTTGGGCATCGCCCCCTGGTACCCTGTCTACCCCGAATCCGCCCGCTTCGATGGAGCTGCGCTGGAAGACCCGATGCTGGAGGAGGATCTCCAGCGGGCTTCGGAACAACGAGCCAGGGAACTGCTCGACGCGGAGGCTGAGAAGCTGCGCTCGGCCGGCGGAACGCTGGCGCAGGCGCACCTGGTGGAGGGAGGCGTGCCCGGAGCCGTCATTGGGTTGGCCGAGGAGATAGGGGCCGGGCTGGTAGTGGTGGGCAGCAGGGGACGAGGCGGGATCCGAAGAGCCTTGATGGGCAGCGTCTCCGATTCGGTGGTGCGCCACGCCCACTGCCCCGTTCTGGTGGTGCGAGACGGTGAAAACGAGAGCGACTTCCTGCCGGGCAGGATCCTGCTCGCCGTCGATGGCTCCGAGGAGGCTTCGACGGCCGCCAAGACGGCCGCGGAGCTTGCTGAGCGTACGGACTCGGAGCTTCACGTGGTTCACGTAGGAGAGGTAAGGCCCGTCTCCCACCCTGAAAGGCGCGGGTACCTGGCCCGATCCGAAGAGCTCCAAGTAGAAGCCCAACGGCTACTCGAAGAGCAGGTGGACGAGATAACGTCGGCCGGGGGAACCGTCACGACGGCCCATCTGAGGATGGGGCGTCCGGACGAAGAGATCGTCGTATTGGGTGAGGAGATAGGAGCGGGTCTTATCGTTGCCGGCAGCCGGGGCCTGGGTGGCATGAGGAGGGCTTTGATGGGCAGCGCCTCCGACTCGATCGTGAGGCACGCCCACTGCCCCGTTCTGGTGGTACGCCCAGAGAAGGAGCAGGCTGTATAGAGACGTTGTTCACCGAGCCACGTGGACTTGCTGGAGCCCTCTTACCCATGATGTTTGATCTCCGCTCGATAAGGCTACATACATGACAGATAAGCGGCAAGCTAGGGTCTAGCAAGGAGGCGAACACCATGAGTATTGCCCGAGTCACCGAATTGAGCGCCACGTCCGAGACGAGCTTCGAGGACGCCATCAACGTGGCCGTCGCCCGTGCCACCAAGACGCTCAGGGGCGTAGAAGGCGCGTGGGTAAAGGACATGAACGTCAGCATAGAGGATGGAAACATCAAGGCCTACAGGGTCAACGTGGAGGTGACTTTCCAGCTGGAGGATTGATCCGAGAGCAGGCACCCAACCTGACACCTGTAGCCTGAAACCTGTTACCTGCTAATAACGACGGCCACCGCCCCGGTAGGCTATATATGCCTCATAGGAAGCCTGTACGAAAGGCCCGAGCGTCACCACTGCCATAACGGGCACCAGCAGGAAGCCGACAAGGATCGCCATAAGCGCGAACGTGACGGTCCACCCGATGAAGATGGCGGTGAGCCAGGCGACCTGGTAGAAGACGGATCTGAGGGCGTGCCTGGCCACCGTAGGCGAGTCGTCCCTGTAGACCAGCCAGATCACGAACGCCGCAACCGGCCCGAGAAATCCGGTAAAGAGGTTCAAGAACGTGCTCAAATGGGCCAGCACCGACCATGTGCGCTCCCCCTCGACGCTCATCACACCGGGCGCCGACACCTCGAGTCGCGGCCCGTACTCGCGCTGGATCCCGTAGTTCTTCGCGTCGGTCTTCATGTGCGCTCCTTCCTCACCGTGGCTAACCGCCTATACGTAGGCACATCACGAAGGTTTCATCCTCCATGCGGCCGATGCACGCCCATTACTTTCCGTTTCCCTTCCGGTGCGAGATAATAACCCCACCTCACAGTGCGTTTCGACACAGACACATATGTGGCAGGAGCATATATAATTAACGCACTTGCAAAAGAAAGGGGCACAGGTTGACCGAAGAGTCGCAGAGCACGGGTAACGGGCGGGGTACGACTACCACGGGGACCGAGAGTCTCTCGGTCACGGACAATCGAACGGGCGCGAGCTATGACGTCGAGATAGAGGACGGCACCGTCCGGGCCATGGACTTCAGGCAGATCAAGGTCGACGAAGACGACTTCGGCCTAATGACCTACGATCCTGGTTACTCCAACACGGCGAGTTGCAGGAGCGCCATCACCTACATCGACGGGGAGAAGGGGATCCTCGAGCACCGCGGCATCCCCATCGAGCAGCTATGCGAGCACTCTTCCTACCTCGAGGTGGCCTATCTGCTCATGTACGGCCGGCTCCCTTCCGAGGATGAGTTGAACCAGTGGACCTATGAGATCACCCATCACACCTACGTCCACGAGAACATCAAGAACTTCATGAACGGCTTCCGTCACGACGCGAACCCGATGGGGATGCTGCAGGCTTCCGTCGGCGCCCTCTCGACCTTCTACCCCGAAGCCAAGGACATCGACGACGAGTACCAGCGCCACGTTGCGGCGGTGCGTCTGATCGCCAAGGTGCCGACCCTCGCCGCGTTCGCCTACCGCCACAGCCTCGGGTTGCCCTACGTCTACCCCGACAACGACCTCTCCTACGCTGGCAACTTCCTGTCCATGCTCTTCAAGATGGCCGAGCCCAAGTACGAGCCAGACCCGCGCCTCGAGAAGGCGCTCGACGTGCTCTTCATACTGCACGCCGACCACGAGCAGAACTGTTCCGCCGCAGCCGTAAGGGTCGTCGGGTCTTCGAGGGTCGACCCCTTCTCGGCCATCGCCGCGGGCTGCGCCGGGCTCTACGGCCCGTTGCACGGCGGGGCCAACGTCGCGGTCCTCAGGATGCTCCAGCGGGTCGGAAGTATCGAGAACATCCCCGCCTTCCTCCAGGGCGTCAAGCAGGGAGACGAGCGACTCATGGGCTTCGGGCACAGGGTGTACAAGAACTACGACCCGCGGGCCAGGATCATCCGCAGCCACGTCGACGAGGTGCTCGAGGCCACGAACAAGGAGAGCCCGTTGCTCGATATCGCCATCGAGCTCGAAAAGCACGCGCTCGACGACGACTACTTTACGAGCCGCAAGCTCTATCCGAACGTAGACTTCTACTCCGGCCTCATCTACGAAGCCCTCGGGATACCGACGGACGCCTTCACCGTCATGTTCGCCATACCCCGCACCTCGGGTTGGATGGCCCAATGGATGGAGATGATGGACGACCCCGAGCTCAAGATCGCCCGTCCGCGCCAGATCTATACCGGCCCCCGCGAAACAGATTACGTGCCGATAGACGAGCGCTGACAAGCGGAGGCCGAAGGCCGTAGCGTGCTGACGAGCTGGCGGCGCTACGCGCCGCCAAGTACGACGTCGTAGAGCCGGCGTTGGCGTTCGAGCGCTTTCATGTAGATCTCGTGCCTCGCCGGGTCAGGTTCGAAGGTCTCGCCGAGCGGCACATCGGCGGCCTCGATCTCCGGTCCTCCCAGCGCTTCCAGGGAGATCAGGGCCGCTCCCCTGCCGGAGGCCTCCTTTACGCCAGAGAGCGTTACCGGCCTGCCTAGGGTGTCGGCCATGATCCTGGTCCACGCCGGCGAGTGGATGAGGCCCCCGCCGCTGGCGATGACCTCCTTCTCCCCGGGAGAAGCGCGCTCCAACATCTCCGCGATAATCGCGAACCTGAAGGCCACGGCCTCCATGGCGGCACGCAGGATCTCGACCGGCTTGGTGCTCATCGAGAGCCCGGACACGGTACCGTTTGCCCTGTCTGCCCATCCCGGTCCACGCTCTCCGGCGAGCAGGGGTAGGAACGTGAGGCCGTGGGAGTCCGGCTCCATCTCGGACAGCAGTCTCTCGGTCTTCTCCGGGGCGGGGAGGTGTAGCGTGTTGCGCAGCCATTCGATCAGGTTTCCGCCATCGGAGAGCGCGCCGCCCATGACGTAGCGTTCCGCGTCGGCCCTGTAACACCAGGGCCCGTCGGGTATCTCGACGGACTCCGCTTTCCACAGCACCCGCATCGCGCCGCTCGTGCCTACCATGAGCGCCAGCCGATCACTACCCGTGCATCCGCTCCCGACGTTCGAGCAGGCGCCGTCGCCCGCAGCGGGGAGCCAGGGCGTATCTCGCAGGGCCGGCCACCGCTCTGCCCACTCCCTTGCCAGACCACTCCTGGGCTCATCCGAGATGGCGGAGAGCTGGCCTTCTTCGGCGGGCAGGACTCTCAGCGTCCCGTGGTCCCACTTCCGCCGGTTCTGGTCGAAGAGGCCCGTTCCCGAGGCCATCGACGTCCCTACCTGATAGGGCTCCCCGAAGAATCGCGCGTAGAAGTAGTCGGCGGGGGAGACCCAGCGTTCCGTCTTCTCGAAAGTCTCGGGCATGGCGCAACTCGACCACAGCAACTTGGCGGGCCAGTAGCTGGAGTGGGGCACGCAACCCGTGCGCCGGTGGTTGGCCCTCTCGTCCAGGCGTTTGCGCAAATCCGGCACGCACTCTGCCGCTCGGCGGTCGGCCCAGGTCAGGACCGGGGTCGTGGGACTCCCGTCCCTGTCCAGGCCGAGGACCGAGTGCCAGAAAGTGCTCATGGCGACGCCGGAGATCTCCGTTCCACCGGCCTTGGAGAGCGTGCCGTCTACGGCGCGGACTACGAGGTCGAGTAGCTCGTCGCCGTCTTTCACCGCGCCGCCTTTCGGCGTGTACTCGAACTCGTAGTCGAGCCTGACCTCGGTCCCCTCTACGCCGTTGCCAGCGTCGTCGTAAAGCTCGGCCCTAACCGACGAGGAACCAACGTCCACAGAGAGAATCCTTGCACCCTCAGATTCTCTGGATACCACGCTCCCACCTCCCTTGAGGATCACCCTTCGCAGTAGTTTAACAAGCCTGTTCCCACAATCGTTGTGCGGGAGTGTCCATGTTTACAGGCAACCCTGACTCGGGTACCCAGATCACTAACGGCCGCAGGCTTATCCAGGAGGAGAACGTGGCGAGCGAAGATAGGTTGAGGGAGCTCGAGGAGAAGTACGAGGACTACAAGGTCTACGACAACCAGGGGGAGAGGATCGGGAAGGTCGACGACCTCTTCGTGGACGAGACGGACCGCGAAGAGTACATCGGCGTCAAGCTAGGATTCCTGGGCCTCAAGTCGACCCTGATCCCTATGGATATCGTCCGCGTAAACGAAGGTGAAAGGACCATAGAAGTCTCGGAGTCCAAGGCCCACGTAAAGGACGCCCCGAGCTTCGACGACGACGAGGACATCACCCCCGACTACGAGGACCGTATCCGCAGTCACTTCGGCCTCGAATCCGTCGGAGCGTCCCCCAGCGGTGGGTACGGAGCATACTCGGGCGGCGATTTCGCGGATAGGGAGCGCGAGGCGCAGGACTTCGAAGCGGAAGTCGATTCTACGGATGACGACCGTTCTTCCGCGGACCCCGAGCATGGGGAACGCGTGGAGCCGACCGAAAGGGGCGAGGACCCCAGAGACACAACCGGGTTCGCGGGAGAGTCCTTTGAGGGGCGATCGTCCATGGGCAGTACAGGGCCCTTCGCTGATGAGACGGGCCGGGAGGCGCCCACCACACGCCAGACCGAGGAGACCGAGACCATCCAGGAAGGCGGACGCACGAAGATCCGTCGCCGCGTCATACGAGAAGAGATCATCGAAGAAGACGACACTCGCAGCTAAAGCCGTTTGCTTGCAGGGACGGTTCGCGAACCGCCCTCAGGGCGGCCATCTACCCCCCGGCAGGTGGCTTCCCGATGACTGCTCGACCACGTAGGCCCACGCCAGAAGGCCCGAGCCCTCGTCTGTCTCGACAGGCAGCAAAACCCGCCGGTAGTGGCTAGAGGCATCGGCGGGATCAAAGCCCTCCAGGAGGTCGATGGCCGGTAGACGAGACTCCGGATTGTCGAAAGCGAAGATCTCACCGAAGACGCGTGGACCCTCCAGCAACGGCGCCCGCCCCCGGTCAAGCCGTTGGTGCTCCTCCGCGTCGCTTCTATATTCGCCGGTCCCGAGAGCGCAGATGGACTCTTCCGGAACGACCAGCGCGGGATAGCCCAGGTGAACGTCGAATAGATCGCCCCGCACCGCCCCCTCTTCGACGCGCAAAGCCCCATCGCAGTAGAGCTCATGATTACGCTCACCACGCTTGAGCGTACCGTAGAAGAACATAACCAGCGGCGAACCACCAGAGTCGCCCATCGCCTACCGGTCCAAAACTGAAACCTGTAGCCTGATGCCTACTCTCTTGGAAAGGCCGCGGAGCCGACCAGCGTCGCGAAGTCTACCTTTACACAGCGGTCCATAACGACGGTGAGGCCGTGCTCTTCGGCGTAAGCGCCCGCCTCTTCGTTGATCACACCAGATTGCATCCACAGTACTTTTGCGCCTGCGGCCACGGCGTCTTCGGCCACAGGCATGACCTTCTCGCTGCGCCGGAACACGTCGACGATGTCCACCGCGGTCGGGATGTCCCGGACCGTCTCGTAAGGCTCTTCGCCGAGTACAGGACCGCGGAGATTCGGGTTGACGGGGAAGATCTTGAATCCGAAGTCCTGCAGTGCGCGGGCGATACGGTGGCTGGTGCGGTAAGGCCTGTCCGAAAGCCCGACGACAGCCACTCTACTCGAGCGTTGCAGAATATCTCTTATCTCTCGAAGGTCAGGGTTTGCGTGCATGCCGCTCTCTTCCTCAGGGACCTCAAAACCCGATGTTATACGATCTCCACACCCATGGGCGCAAGGGCGTGTTCTTTGCCCTTGGCCTCGACCATCACGTCAGCCTCCCTACTGCCAACGGCGCCGAGCAGCGCTTGCCAGTCCCTGCTGTCCACCGAGTACGCGTGCGCACCGGCCTGTTTGGCAGGGTCCTGGCTGGAGAGGTGTAACTTGGGACGTACGCCCCGGGATGACCACGTGGGCAGCGAGAGATCAAGCGCCTCCTCCAGCGACAGTCCACCGGGATTGAGTTCGTGGTGGAAGGCGTCCGTGATCGCCGGGATGCCAAGGGCATTGGCCGTCCGGGTGACCTCCGCCACGGTCCAGACCCGCTCGTCGTTCTCCAGGGCGAGGTAGCGCAGGACCGGCTCCTCGGGACGCACCACCTCGATAAATCGCGCGGCGCTACCTTGTTTGTCCGCGTAGGCCCCACCCAGGTGCAACACGGCCACCCCGTCGGGGCTGCCAAGGAGATCGAACACCCTCGCCACATAGCGCAACTCTATCAGGCTGCGTTCGACCACTTCGGGCTTCGGGCTTCCGGGGTTTATGTACTGGCCGGGATGCATCGAGAGACGGATACCCAAATCTCGTGCCAGCTCTCCTGCTTCGCGCAGCGCCTCGCCGTGCTCGGTCTCCCAGTCGTAAGGAAACCCCGGGTGCGAGGCGAATGGGATCAGGTTCTGCCCCATCCTGAAGAGCCCGACCCCATGCTCCGCATTCCACCGAACGATCCTTCTCAGATCGGCGATGTTCTCCCTGACGAGTCCCTTGACTCGCTCCGCATCTACCAGGCTGGCGAGCCTCAGCGTACGGTTCGTGCTCGCCGGGATCGTCAGGTTCTGTGTCGGGTAGCCGAGTCGTATCACGCCCCCGGTATACAACGCCGCTCGGGCGCCCATTGTGTTCCGCTTCCCACCGCCGCGATCGGCCACCTGACCCACACGTTGCCGAAACAGACACCCGCCGCCTGACGTTCTGAACCGCGGCATGTAGGGGCGGTTCGCGAAGCGTGGCATGTAGGAGCGGTTCGCGAACCGCCCACAAAAAGCCCCGGCCCGAGAGCCGGGGCAAGACCCTAAACGTGGGGCTTTCGAATCTACTAACCTTCGAGTACGAAGGTGATCTCCATGTTCACCCTGTAGCCCGTAACGTTGCCGTCCTCGATCAGGACGTTCATGTCCTTGATCCAGGCGCCCTCGACACCCCGCAGGGTGGAGGTAGCGCGGGCCACACCCTGCCTTATGGCGTCCTCGAAACTCGTCTCCGAAACAATGCTCAGTTCGGTCACTCTGGCTACGGACATTTGCTCTCCTTTGCCCTGGCTTGCTCTCAGCTTCCTTGAACACTTACTACCCGCGACCACGGGAAATAAACGCTTGGCAACCAGGGCAACAAGACCGGAGACAAGCCAGATAGCTGACATGCTGAAGTGCTGAAAAGCGAAGGCTAAAAGCCTGAGCGTGCTGAGAGGCGCGGGAAGTAAGTGCTGGCACTTCCTGCATCCCGCTTACAGTTCGGCCAGGAGTACGGGGTCGCTCGTCGGCTGCTCGGAGCCCCCGGCAGGCTCGACGGTCACCGCTATCACGTCGGCCTTCGTTATAGAGTTCGTGATCGGTGTTGCCGTCATGTTCCCGTCGGGCTGGAAGAGGCCGCTGGGTTTGGGCACGTCGTCGCTTATGACCCAGATCTGGCACGTCCGGTCCTCGGGCACGGAAGGCAAGTTCCTGGCCACCAGGATGACCTGATTCTCGTTGATGGAGGCTACTTCGGCGTTGGCGCCTTGATCCGCCCACGATCCTTCGAGCTCGATCGTCGGGCTCTGCCGAATCTGCTGCCGATCCTGTGCATCCTCTACCTGGACTTGCAGGTCCTGTACCTGGCCTTGCGCGTCCTGAACCCGTCCTTGTAGGTCCTCGACCTGGCCTTGCAGCAGCACGTTCCACGATAGCAACCCGATCACGAGCAGGGCCGCGGCGCCGAGGGCGAGGCTACGGACGCTGAGATAGTCCCCGATTCTTGCCGATAGTGACCGGCGCGCGACGCGGCGGGGCTGCGCCTCGACCTCCACTATCTCCATGACCCTGCTACGCAGCTCAGGCGATGGTACCTGTTCTTGTGGGGAGAACGCGAGCAGGCCCGCCACGGCACCGAGGTCATCTATCTCGGCCTGCCTTTCGGGGTGGGCGACGAGATACTCCTCGAAACTCAGCCTCTCCTCCTCGGGCAAGGCACCGAGGACGTAGGCGTCTTTGAGATCTTCGAAGCGTTCGTTGTTCATCTCACTCATCTCGGCACCGCCGCGTCTCTTGACTCGAAGTAGTCTCTGATCTTTTTCAGTCCCAAACGCATCCTGCCCTTGACCGTCCCGAGGGGTAGGCCGAGAAGGTCGGATATCTCCACGTGCGTGTACCCGGAAAAGTACGCCAACTCCAGTATCTTGAGCTGCTCGGACGGAAGGGTGTTGAGGGCCTCCCTGACCTGGTCGCGCTGCGAGTTCCTCCAGGCCTCCGCGAAGGCCTCGCTAGGTTGGGAGCGTGGGGCCGAGGCTTCGACCTTGTCCTGCGTCCTGCGCCGGCTCGCGTGGGATCGGATCTGGTCTATACCGCGGTTGTGGACTATGGAGAGGATCCATGTCCGTACGCTGCCGCGATCCGCACGGTAACTGCTAGCGCCCCGCCAGACCTTCAAGAACGCATCTTGGGCCAGGTCTTCGGAGGCCTGGCGCTCCCCCATCATCCTGTAGGCCAGGGAGAAGGCCGCGCGGCTGTGGCGGTCATACAGCGTCGCGAACGCCTCGGCGTCGGCCGCCTCGACCAGGGAGATCAAATCCTCGTCAGCGAGTATCAGGTACTGCCGTCTCCTCTCAGCCATACCTTGATTCTACGGCAATACGGCTGCTCCGGATCAGCCCGATGCCCGCGCCTCGGATCCGAATCACGAGAAGCGCCTGATCGTCCGGGGCGGACTCGTCGGCAAGAGCACCTGAATGTAGCGTGCTAAGATCTGATCGGGCTTCGTTCCCGCCGGTCAAACGCCCAACCTGATAGAGGACGGATTTGCGACTTAGCGTACTTTCGAGCGGAAGCTCGGGCAATGCAACCTACATGGAGACGGACTCGGGCGGCCTCCTCGTCGACGCCGGCCTTCCGCCACGGCGCATAAGCGCACTCCTCGCCCGCATCGGCAGGAACCTGTCAGACGTAAACGCCATCCTGCTGACCCACGGACACACCGACCACACCTGCGGCGTCCCCGCTCTGATACGCGAACGCAAAGTCGAGGTCTACGCCGCGCCTGGCGTCGGCGAGACCCTCGGCGCGAACACGGTAGCCACTGAAGAGCCCTGCTCCGTCGGAGACCTTGACGTTAAGTTCTTTCCGGTCCCGCATGACTCCATGACTTACGGAGTCAGGGTCTCCGACGGCAGGAGCGCCGTGGCGATGGCCACGGACCTCGGGGAGGCCGGAATCGATGTCCTGCGGAGCATGAGTGGGGCCGAGGCGGTGGTCCTCGAGTCGAACCACGATCCGGACTGGCTCACTCGTGGTCCATACTCGGCGACCTTGAAACGCCGGATCCGCTCCCGGCACGGCCACCTCTCCAACCGGCAGGCGGCGGCCGCCGCCGTGGCGCTGGTCCCGCACGGGCTCAAGGACCTCGTCCTAGCCCACCTCTCCAAGACCAACAACTCTCCGACCCGGGCCTGTGGCACCGTAGACCGGGCGCTCAGGGAAGCGGGCCACAGCTCCGTCAGGGTTCGGGCGGCGATCGCCGGCCATCCAACACCCTGGATCGAGGTAGGAGCCCCACTACAGGTCACCGAGCACGTCTACCGCTACGGCGAGCGAGGCGCAGCAGAACAACTCTTCGGTATAGAGTGATACGCCGCTGCACCCTCGTCGCCGTCGGAAAACCAAAGGACTGGGCCGCCGAAGCCTCCGAGGACTACGAAGAACGTCTGCGGCGCTACTTCCCCGTAACCATCATCGAGGTCGCCGAGGAAGACATGAACCGCCTCTCCCACAACGAAGTGCTCGCCGCAGAAGGAAAGCGCATCCTGAAGCGCCTCCCCAAGGAAGCGTACGTGATCTCCCTAGACAGGGAGAAAGGAAAGCAGCACCCATCAGAGAAACTCGCCCAGAATCTCGAAGCCCTCGGCGCCTCGGGCCGCAGTCACGTAGCCTTCGTGATCGGTGGTCCGCTCGGCCTCTCCCCCGATGTACTCGAAAGATCCAACGCCCTCTGGTCCTTCGGCAGCATCACGCTCCCGCATGCACTCGCCAGGGTCGTCCTCCTCGAACAACTCTACCGCGCCGCCAAAATACACCGCAACGAGAAATACCACTGGTAGCGTCGCTTCGCTCCGCAGGTTTCTGGCATCGGGTGTCAGGAAGTCTCGTCTCGCCGAATCTTCACACGACAACCCTGCCAGGGGCGCTTCTCCAGGATCTGTGCGCTCGCGAAGACGCGCATACCACGGCCAAAAACCTGTAACCTGAAGCCTGAAACCTTTACCCTGACTGCTAGAATACACATATATGCGAGTGCAGATAGACAGGTTCGAGGACAACGGGTGGGCCGTGCTCTTGCCCTACCCTGACGGGCGCACGACCTTCGACGTGCCGCGCGAATTGCTGCCGGAAGAGGTCTCCGCCGGCGATGTCTTCGAGGTACGCTTCGAGTACGACAGGAAGGAGACCCTCCGCATCGCCGAGGAGAACCGGCGGCTTTTGGACGAGCTTCTCGGGGGTTCGGAATGAGCTTTGAGGAGCGTCTGGTGGGCGCCGTTCGGGAGGCCGTCTACAGGTCCTACGGGGTCGAGCTGAACGGTATCCACGTCGAGCGGCCGAACGACCCCGCCCACGGCGACTTCGCGACCAACGTGGCCCTCGCAAATGCCAGGGTATTGCGGCGGAACCCGAGGGAGGTAGCGGAGAATCTGGTGGAAGCCCTGGACGCCCCGTTCGTGCGGGAGACCGAGGTCGCCGGGCCAGGGTTCATTAACTTCAGGCTCTCCCCCGAAGCGCTCTGGGATGAGGTTGGTTCTCTGCTGCGTGAGGGTGAACTGTACGGAAGGCGAGAGCCTTCGGGGGACCCCGTATTGCTCGAGTTCGTGAGCGTCAACCCGACGGGGCCCATGCACGTCGGGCACGGACGTCAGGCGGCCTTTGGGGACTCGCTGGCCAGGATCTTGGAGACCGCCGGCAGGAACGTTTCACGCGAGTACTACTTCAACGACGGGGGGAACCAGATCCGGCTCTTCGGCGAGTCGGTCGCCGTGCGCTACGCCAGGCTCTATGGAGAGCCGTGGCCCGTCTCCGGCTCGGAAGCGGCTTACATGGGCGACTACACGGAGGAGATAGCGGAGGACATCGCCAGAGAGCACGACCGCAGCCTGCTGGATGTGGACCGCGAAGAGGCCCTACGTGAGATCACCGCTTTCGCGACCCGTTGGTGCATGGACGACATCAAGCGTACCCTGGCCCGCGTGCGGGTCCGTTTCGATAGCTTCTTCAACGAGAAGAGCCTCTACGAGTCGGGCGCCGTAGATGAGATCGTCCGCGAGCTTGTGGGGAGCGACCACGTGTACGAGAGCGAAGGCGCCCTGTGGTTGGCGACCTCGAAGTTCGGTGACGACAAGGACCGGGTGCTCGTCAAGAGCGACGGTTCGTACACCTACATGGCCCCCGACCTCGCCTACCACCGCGACAAGTGGGATCGCGGTTTCCGGACGGCCGTGGACGTGCTGGGCGCCGACCATGCCGGCTACCCGCCGCGTATCAGGGCCGGTCTCGTCGCGCTCGGATTGCCTCGCGAGTTCCTCGACGTGGAACTGGTGCGGCTCGTGAAGCTAGTGCGCGAGGGAGAGCAGGTCAAGTTCAGCAAGCGGGCCGGCAACGTCGTGAGCTTCGACGAACTGCTCGACGAGGTGGGGGAGGACGTGGCGCGCTACTTCTACGTGCGCTCCTCCCACAAGACCGAGATGAACTTCGACCTGGATCTCGCCATAAAACACTCCGACGAGAACCCTGTCTTCTACGTGCAGTACGCCCACGCCCGCATATCCAGCATCTTCGAACGCGCCGCAGTCAACCCGGAGGAAGTGAACGAGTTTCCTACCGGAGATCTTGCCCCCGAAGAGCGTCTCCTCGTGCTCGAGCTCCTCGACTTCCCCCGCGTCATACAGAATGCGGCCCAAAGGCGCGAGGTGCACCCCATCCCAACCTACCTCGAGACCCTCGCCACGCGTTTCCACCAGTTCTATACCGTCCACCGCGTTCTGGTCGAAGAAGCCGACGTTCGCGCCCGCCGCCTCGCCCTTTGCGCCGCCACAAAGTCCGTGCTCCGCAGCGGCCTTGACCTGGTCGGAGTGAACGCCCCCGAGAAGATGTAGGGAACGATGGCTGCGGACGAGGACATCCGCTTCGTTACCTACCTCTCCCCGAGCATCCCACAGGCCTTCTTCGAGGCGTTGGCGGATCACGTGCAGCGCGCCCTCGGACGCGAGCGGGTCTCCCTAAGGATCGAGTCACAGGCCTCGGGACCGCAGAAGGGGGGCGAATGCTCCACCTTCGCCGAAGTAGCCGACGTGGCGTTCATGTGCGCGCCCTCGTTCGTCTGGTTGCGCAACCTGCGACCGCCGCCAGCGGAGCTCCTCGGCGTGCTGCCCATGTTCGACGACGAAAGGAACCAGGGGAGGCCCGTCTACTTCTGCGACGTCGTGGTGCGCAATAACGCTCCCATCCAAGCTTTCTCCGAGCTCGAAGGAGCCTCGTGGGCGTACAACGATTCGTGCTCGCTGAGCGGCTACTACAGCCTGTTGAACAAGCTGGCGGAGTCGGGCACGGATGAGAGCTTCTTCGATATCGTATACTGCTCCGGGTCACACCTGAACTCCATAGAAGCGGTCCTAAGCGGCAAGGCAGACGCCGCAGCGATCGACTCCAACGTTTTGAGGATACAAGCGCCAACCCTCCGCGAAGAGTTGCGCGTGATCGAGTCCTGGGGTCCCTACCCGATACAGCCCGTCGTCGTGAGTTCCGCCCTCGATCCAGAGCTGAAAAAACGCCTGCGCGCTGCATTCCTCTCCACCGAACAGGACCAGCAAACGCGCCGGACCATGGAACACTTCGGCCTCAGCCACTTCGTCGCCGCCGACCCAAGAGACTATTCCCTCGACGCCCACAAAGACCTCGCAGTACTACTCGCTGCCAGATAGTCCGACAAGCTGACACTCCTAATCCTGACAAGCGGAAGCCGAAGGCTGGAGCGTACTGAAGCCTGAAACCTGTAGCCTGATGCCTCTTTGCTATACTCTCGGCGGCGTCTCTATCCAATAGAATCGGAGAGCGAATGGGCACGCAGGGCAGGATGGTTATCTGTCAGATCAGCGACATCCACTGCGGAAGTCCCTACTTCATACCGGACTTGCTAGAGCGTTCGATCCTCGAGATAAACGACCTCGACCCCACGGCCGTCGTGGTCTCGGGTGACCTGACGAACGCGGGTTACCGCCAGGAGTTCGAGGAGGCGGCCGAGTACATCCGTCGCATCCAGTGCGAGCGGGTCATGGTGATACCGGGCAACCACGATTCGCGCAACGTCGGATACATACACTTCGAGCGGCTCTTCGGGGAGCGCTACTCTATCTTGGACTTCGAAGAGGCCGTCATGGTCGCTGTGGACTCATCCGAGCCCGACCTAGACGACGGGCGGGTGGGCCGCGAGCATTACGAGTTCATCTACGAGACCTTCGCCATGGCCGAAGACAAGCTCAAGATCTTCGTCATCCACCACCACCTGATCCCCATCCCCGGAACGGGAAGGGAGCGCAACATCATCTACGATGCTGGGGATGTGCTCGAGCTACTCGCCGATACAGAGGTAGACCTCGTCCTCTCTGGGCACAAGCACGTGCCTTACTCCTGGAAGCTCGAGAACATGTTCATCGTCAACGCGGGCACGGCCTCGACCACCCGTCTAAGGGGTAATACCCGTCCCTGCTACAACGTGATAGAGATCGAGGACGGGCGCGTGCGCGTCTTCCGCAAGTACCCTTTCAAGGACCGCGAGCTGATCGTGGACTTCGACTCCGCGACCCACCAGTATCTGCATTTCGAAGAGGGCCAGGCCGATGGCAGACCAGAGGACCTTCGCAAGCGGCGAACGCTGAGCTAGACCTTCGTGCGGGCGCTGTTCCTTATCGACGGCGAGCACTATCCTCCCGTCGTCCTCGACGCGATGCAGAGCGTAGAGCAGTCCCTTGACGCCGAGGGAGTCGCGGCGGCCTTCCTGGGCGGCACCGAGAAGATCAGGGATGGCACCGATTACGGCGTCCCGCTGGTCGGTGGCAAAGACCCTGTCTCCGCAGTCGAGAAGGCGCTCGCCGAGTACGAGGTCGACGTTGTCGTAGACCTCTCCGACGAGCCTGTGATCGGCTATAGAGAAAGGATGAAGATAGCCTCGCTCGCCCTCTACGCCGGGGCGCGCTACATCGGCAGCGACTTCGAGCTGAAGCCGCCGGACTTTCGCCCCGTCTCGACCAAGCCTTCTCTAGCCGTGATCGGGACGGGCAAGAGGGTGGGGAAGACGGCGATCTCGGGCTATCTGGCACGCCTGCTCGCGACCGAAGGCTTCGACCCCGGCGTGGTCTCCATGGGCCGCGGAGGTCCCAAACTGCCCGAGGTCATCGAGGGCCACAAGATGGAGGTGGGCAGCGAGTACCTGCTAGAGGCGCTCGGGCGCGGGGCGCACGCCGCGAGCGACTACTACGAAACGGCGGCCCTGAGCAGGGTCATCACCGTTGGATGCCGCAGGTGCGGCGGAGGTCTTGCAGGCGAACCCTTCGTCTCCAACGTCCTGGAGGGGGCCGAGATCGCCAACGGCCTCGACACCCGCGTTACCATCTTCGACGGCTCGGGGGCGGCCATGCCCCCAGTCCAGGTCGATAGGCGCGTGCTCGTCGCAGGGGCCAATCAGGACCCCGAGTACATAGTAGGGTTTCTCGGTACCTACCGCCTACTCCTCTCAGACCTGGTCCTCCTCACCATGAGCGAGGAGCCGATGGCAGACGGCGAGAAGGTCCGCTCTCTCGTCGCGGCGATCCGCAAGGTGCGTCCCGATCTGGTCGTGATCCCCACGGTCTTCAGGCCCCGTCCGGTCGGAGGGGTCGAGGGGTTGCGGGTCGGCTACGTCTCGACCGCGCCGCCCGCAGTGCTCGACACCCTCTCCAGGCACCTCGAGGAACACTCCGGTTGTGAGGTGGTCGCTGCCTCGGGGAACCTCTCCGACAGAAAGCGTCTCGGCGCTGACCTCGAAGAGATGTCCGGAGTAGAGGCGTATCTCACCGAGATAAAGGCGGCGGCGGTGGACGTCGTTACCCGCCGGGGTGCTGCGGAGAGGAAGCCCGTCTTCTACTGCGATAACGACCCCGTGGGCGAGGGCCTGGACCGGGAGTTACTCGGGCTCGCGCGGGAGGCGGTGGCAAGCAGGGTGCCTTGAGCCGGTGGTCGACTTACCGGCGCTGGTGTATAATTGGGGTGTCAGGTACGCTGGTTCTTTGGAACCACTCCGTACCGTTTCGACGCAGGCCCAGCCACGAGAGCTTTCCGTGGCGTGCGGTCTATCTTGATGGGTCATGGGAGGTTCGGTGAGAGCCCATTAACGTTACTGATTCCCCTTCGGGAACCATCGCTTCGGCTGCCGTGGAATACGCCGCCGTAACCGAGCAGGTCGCGCTCAAGGTGGCGCGCCTCGAAGGTTCGGGAGATTCGGAGCGGGCCTACACGCTCGCCACGGAGGCTTTCCGCGAGGAGCTCGAGCGTGTGCCGGTATCAGGAAGAGTAGTGGTGCTGCGCGAGCAGCGTCTCGACGAGAAGGGGCGCGTCAGGGCGCCAAAGAGCCATCCTGGGATAGTCAGCGTGGACGACTCGCTTGGGAACAGGGGGCCTGAGGCCGACCTCGCGGTCGAGCCCATCGAGGGCTTGCCGTTGCTCGTAAAGGGGCAGGAAGGTTCGATCTCGGCAGTCGCTGCGGCCCCGAGGGGGAGCATGCTACGGACCCCGGATATGTACATGAGCAAGCTCATCGTTGGCCCCGGAGCGAAGGGCAACATCGACATAGACGCCCCCGTCTCGCAGAATATAGAGGCCATAGCGAAGGCCCTCGGCCGAAGGCCTCAGGAGATAACCGTCGCTGTCCTCGACCGCGACAGGCACGAGACCCTGATAGAGGAGATCCGAAAGACGGGAGCCCGCATCCAGATAAGGCCAGAAGGCGACCTAACTCCGGCCATCGCCGTGGGAATGCGTGGGGCCGATCTGCACGCCATCATCGGTATAGGAGGCGCCCCCGAGGGCATCCTCGCGGCCGCCGTCATGAAGTGCCTCGGCGGGGAGATGCAGGCCAGGATGTGGCCGACGCAACGCTCACAGGTCGAGAAGCTCGAAGAGTACGGCTTTACGGACCCCGAGCGGAAGCTTACGCTGGACGACCTGATCCGGGGCACCGACGTACTATTCGTAGCGACGGGGATCACCCCAGGCGAGACCCTCAACGGGGTCAGGTATTTCCGGGGCGGTGCCAGGACGCATACGGTCGTTATGTCGACCGAGCCTCGTGTGGTAAGATTCATGGATACTATCCATGCCTTAGAGCCCGAAGCAGGGCGGCGGGGCTTCCAGCTTTGACAAACCCGTGAAGAAATCCGTCGAAAGACATTTCCGCATCGTAAACAGGAGAGGTGGAGTACCAACATGACCGAAAGATCTACCCTTGAGCGCAAGCGCCTGAGCGACCTGCACCAGATCGCCTCGCAGCTAGGGATAAAGCAGTACCGCAAATACCGCAAGCCGGAACTGGCAGAGATGATCTACCAGGTCGCGACCGAGGAGGCGGCGAGCCAGCAGAGCGACACTGCGACCAGCGGAGGCGCCGCGGCGACCGCAACGCAGGAAGCCCCCGTAACGACAGACGCTCCCAACGGCGCAGCGACGGAGACGCCCGTGGCGCCCGCCGACGGCTTCGGCGAGGCAGACACGAACCTCGCCACCACAGAACAGGTCGAGCGCCAGCGTCAGGAGCGCGGCCGCCGCGACCGTAAGAACGGCCGTCAGGACCGCCGCCAGGAGCAGCGGGGTGACAGGGACGGCAAGGGCGGCGAGGAGAACGTGCAGAGCGGTATCCTCGATGTGCTACCCGACGGCTTCGGCTTCCTGAGAACGGGTGGCTACAGCCAGAGCAAGGGCGACGTCTACGTCTCGACCAGCCAGATCAAACGCTTCAACCTGAGGCGTGGCGACTACATAGTGGGCCAGATCCGTCCCGCCCGCGAGGGCGAGAAGTACCCCGCCATGGTACGCATAGAGACCGTTAACGGCCAGGAGCCCCAGAAGGGCCGCTGGCGCCCGAACTTCGACGACCTGACGCCGCTGTATCCGATGGAGCGGCTGCGCCTGGAGTGGAAGCCGAACGATATCGCCCCGCGCGTCATAGACCTGGTCGCGCCGATCGGCAAGGGCCAGCGCGGCATGGTCGTCTCGCCCCCCAAGGCCGGCAAGACCACGATCCTCAAGCAGATAGCCCAGTCCATCGCGGCCAACTACCCGGAGACCAAACTCTTCGTCGTGCTCGCCGACGAACGCCCCGAAGAAGTCACCGACTGGCAGCGCAGCGTAGAGGAGGCCGAGGTCGTCGCCTCGACCTTCGACCAGCCCGCCGACAACCACATCGCCGTCGCCGAGCTCGTCCTGGAGCGCGTCAAGCGCCTGGTCGAGGAGGGCGAGGACGTCGTCGTCCTCCTCGACGGCATTACAAGGCTCTCTCGTGCATATAACCTCGCAGCACCCGCTTCCGGAAGGATCCTCTCCGGTGGCGTCGATTCGGCGGCGCTCTACCCGCCCAAGAAGTTCTTCGGGGCGGCGCGCAACATCGAGAACGGTGGGTCCCTGACCATCCTGGCGACCGCGCTCGTCGAGACCGGCAGCAGGATGGACGAGGTCATCTTCGAGGAGTTCAAGGGCACGGGCAACATGGAGCTCAGGCTCGACAGGAAACTGGCGAACCGCAGGATCTACCCCGCCATCAACATCGAGGACTCCTCCACGCGCAAGGAGGAACTGCTCATGGAGCCAGCCGAGGCCCAGCGGGTCTGGCAAGTCCGTAGCATTCTCAACGCCCTGGACAACGCACAGAAGATAGAGCTCCTGATCCAGAAGCTCAAGGAGACCCGCACGAACCCCGAGTTCCTGCGCGAACTACAACGCGTCCGCGGATAGGGTCGCTTCGCTCCAGGGAGTAGGGAGGCGCTCGCTACGCTCGCTTGGGGAGTGGGGAGTAGAGACGAAATTGACCCTACTCCCAATTCCCTACTCTCTACTCCCCCGTTTCCCGAAGTGGCTGCGGTAGAATGAGCGAGTATCGACAACAGCAGGAGGCAAGAATGAAGACTGGTATACATCCGGAGTATACGAAGACGCTTGTGCGCTGCATGTGCGGCAACGAGTTCGAGACGCGCTCCACGGCGGGAGACACTATCACGGTGGACCTCTGCTCGGAGTGCCACCCGTTCTATACCGGCAAGCAGCGCATAGTGGACACCGGCGGCAGGGTGCAGCGCTTCCAGAACCGCCGCCAGGCTCGCCAGAACAGGCAGTAAGGCCGAACGCGGTGAGGGTCGGCGGACAGGCCATCATGGAGGGCGTCTTGATGCGCTCCCCCAACTTCTGGGGGATGGCCGTCCGCACGCCATCGGGGGATATGGATCTGCGGGCCGAGCGGTTCCGTTCCGTAACCCGCCGGAGCAAGTTGTTCCGCCTGCCTATTATCAGGGGTGCCCTCTCCCTCGGAGAGACGCTGTGGCTTGGCATGAAGGCCCTCACCATTTCCACGAACATCGCGCTTGGTGAGGAGGAAGAGCTCTCCAAAAAGGAGATAGCGGGTACGCTCATCTTCGCGCTGGTGCTCGGTTTCGGACTCTTCCTCGTCGCCCCCGTGCTTGGGACCAAGGGGTTGGGCTCACTGCTCGGGAGCAGCATCGAGAATCCGGTGATCTTCAACCTCGTCGAGGGATTCATAAGAATAGCGATCTTCATCGCCTACCTGCTGGCGATCACGCTCCTCAGCAAGGACATCAAGCGCTTCTTCGCCTATCACGGCGCGGAGCACAAGGCGATAAAGGTCTACGAGCGGGGCGAGGAACTCATCCCTGCAAACGCGCGCAAGCTCGACACGAGCCACGTCCGTTGCGGAACGAGCTTCGTGCTCTACGTGCTCGTACTCTCCATCCTGGTCTTCTCCTTATTGGGGGTCGAGGGATGGTTGTACATGCTGGCCAGCCGGGTGATCGTCATCCCGCTCGTGGCGGGCATAGCGTTCGAGTTCATCATGTGGAGCGCGCGCCACCAGGACAGCGCGCTGGTGCAGGCGCTCGTCTGGCCCGGACTGCAGATGCAGAAGTTGACCACGCGGGAGCCCTCGGACGACATGGTCGAGATCGCGATGGCCTCCCTGAAGAAGGTTCTCTCCATGGAGAAGGAATCCGAGATCGAGCCGAACGAGGCTACGAACAAACTGGTGATCTGAATTGGATAGTCAGGTAGTGAAGCTGGCCGAGGAGACTCTCGGCCGCTACGACGCGTTAACAGAAGAACTCTCTGACCCGAACATCTTCGGCGACCAGCGGCGCTACGCCGGGGTCGCCAAAGAGCACGCGCGCATGCGGCGCGGGGCCGAGCTCTCCAGGGAGCTGCTGGAGGCGATAGAGGCCGGGCGCGACGCGCGGGAGCTCATCCCCCAGGCCGAGAACGCGGAGGAGCGGGAGTTTTTCACAGCCGAAGCGAGGGACGCTGAGGAGAGGGTCGAAGACCTCTCCGAGCGCATCAGGACCGAGCTCATCGACCGCGACCCGAACGACGACAAGGACGTCATCATCGAGATCCGGGCCGGCGCCGGCGGCGACGAAGCGGCCCTCTTCGCCGGCGAGCTCCACGACATGTACACCCGCTACGCCGACCGCCTCGGCTTCAAGCACCGCACCCTGTCGTCCAGCCCTGCCGAGGTCGGCGGCTACAGGGAGATCGCCGTGGAGATAAGCGGCGACCGCGCCTACTCGGTCTTCAAGCACGAAGGCGGGACGCACCGGGTCCAGAGGGTGCCCAAGACCGAGAGCCAGGGCCGCATTCACACCTCGACGGCGACCGTGGCCGTCTTGCCCGAAGCGCAGGATGTGGAAGTCCAGATCAGCGCGGGAGACCTCGATGTCGACGTGTACCGCTCCAGCGGTCCCGGCGGCCAGAGCGTGAACACCACCGACTCCGCGGTCAGGATCACGCACAAGCCGACGGGCCTCGTCGTCACCTGCCAGAACGAGAAGAGCCAGCTCCAGAACAAGGAGCAGGCAATGAGGATCCTGAAGTCCAGGCTCCTGGAACGCGAGATGCGCGAGAGGGCCGAGCAGGAAGGTGCCCTCCGACAGGCGCAGGTCGGTACCGGCGACCGCTCGGCGAAGGTCCGCACGTACAACTTCCCCCAGGGACGCATAACCGACCATCGTGTCGGCGTCACCTCCCACAACCTCGAGGCCACCCTCGGCGGCGACCTCGAAGAGTTCACCCAGGCCCTCGCCGCCAAAGAGCGGGCGGACAAGCTCGCCGCCGAAGCCGCAGGAACCCCGGGCTAGAACGGTGCATGCCGGCGCAGGCCAGGCCAGCGCCCGAGACGCTGCCCGAAGCGCCGCCGCGAGACTCGAAAGTGCAGGAGTCCCCGAGCCCGTCGCTTCGGCCGAAGTCCTGCTCTCCGAGTTACTCGGCGTAGGGCGCGCGGAGCTCGCTACCCCGGCAGTGCAGTTGACAGCCGAGCAGGCGTCGCTCTACGAAGTCTGGATCTCCCGCCGCTTGCAGCGCGAGCCCGTGCAGCGCATCCTGGGCTACGCGTACTTCAGGAACCTGGTCCTCGACCTCAACAGGGACACCCTCATCCCTCGCCCGGACACCGAGAGCGTCGTCGACGCGGCCCTGGAACTCATAGACTCCCGAGGCTACCCTTGCGTCGTGCTCGACGTCGGAACCGGCTCGGGGGCCATCGCCATCTCCATTGCCCAGGAACGACCCCGCTGCGAGGTTTACGCCACAGATATCTCTGAAGCCGCGCTCCGGATCGCACGCCAGAACGCGGCCAGGAACAACGTGGCCGTCACATTTCACGAGGCCGACGTGGCCTCAGGCTTGCATTCCTTGAAGAATTCGATCGACCTCCTCGTCTCCAATCCGCCCTACGTTGACGAGATCAATGCCCCACGTCGGCTCGCTCCAGAAGTGCGGGAATGGGACCCGCCAATAGCCCTCTACAGCGGTACAGACGAGCTGGGATTTTTCCGCCGCATCTTCTCGGAGACACCCCCGCTGCTTAGACGCGGTGCTGACGTGGTTCTGGAGATTGGCGAAGGCCAGGCCGAGAAGGTGCAGGGTCTGGGAGCTGAATCCGGCTTCATACCGCTGGGCGTACGCGAAGACCTGGCAGGCTCAGCGCGGGCCGTGCTGCTGAGGTGGGAATGAAGACCGTCTCGCCCCGAGATGCCGTCGCCGCCCTCAGGGTCGGGAACGTCGCCATCGTTCCCACAGAGACGGTAGTCGGCCTCGTCGCCGCCGAATCGGGCCTCCCCCGGGTGCGTGAGATCAAAGGCAGGGACGCCGACAAGCCCATTGCCCTGCTCTGCGCCTCGGCGGAAGAGGCTTTCGGATTGGCGGCGAACGTGCCCCCGCTAGCCAGAGATCTCGCGGAAATCTACTGGCCCGGCCCACTAACGCTCGTCCTGGATCTCTCCTCCGGAGGTACCATCGGAGTAAGGGTGCCCGCCGGCAAGGCCGTGCAAGACCTGCTCGAGTCCTACGGCGGCCCACTCTACGCAACAAGCGCCAACCTCTCAGGCGAGCCTGCCGTAGCGGCGCCCGATGACGTGGACCCGCAAGTGCTCGAGTCCGTCGACATGATCGTCAGTGGAGAGAAGGGCACCGGTGAAGCCTCGGCGGTCGTCGACCTCTCGAAGGGCAACGTCCGGCTCGTGCGGGCAACCAGGGAGTTGTCCACACAGAATCTGGCCAGGCTCGCGACGACGTGAGGATGGCTAGAAACGGAGAGTAATGGGCAAGGAACAGTATTCATACCGCATCACCAAGAACGGGAAACTGTTCGTCTACTGGCATGGCGAACAAAGCAAACGCGAGATGGTCCTCAAGGGCCCGCGGGCTGAAAAGCTTACCAGCGAGTTGCCGGCGATGGACCCTGAACAACAGCAACTCGCGCTCGCCCGGGCCACGGGTAACTTCAAACGCGGCAACGAGCGCCCTGTTCGCTGACGTCTTCGGTATAAGGTTTCGCACCGGCCAGTAGATATCTCGTCCTGGACCGCACTTGGGGACGACCCGGGCAGACCTCACGCGTTCGCAATAGTAATAAATCACTCATTTGGGGGATGCGCCTAGCGCCACTCCTTGCTAGTGTGGTGGCATCAGCTGATGTGGCCGGGCAGACGAGTACCGCCCACCTTACTCCTAGGAGGTACGCTCATGTCGCGGAGCACCCTAAGCACGATCATGTGGGAGCAGAGGCTCACGGTGTTGCTCATGGGCCTCTCGGTTATCGATGGTCGACCGGAAGGGGTGGAGGGTGTTCATCGCTCGTAGTGGGATGAATAAGGGGGGTATGAGGGAGCTTCTCATATCAGCGCTGGTGCTCCTGTTGGTGAGCGGATGTGGCGGCGGGGGCGGTGGGGACCAACAAGGGGAGGGCAAGCAGGCGGCAGCGCCGAAGACGAGAGCCACGGAGAAACGTGACGCTGCACTCAACAAGGCCATCCGCTCGGGCATGAAGCGGGCCTCCGTCCCAGGGGCCATTGTCGGCGTGTGGCGCGAGGGGCAGCCGCCCTATGTGCGCGCGTTCGGCGTCCGCGACACGGCGAGCGGCGAGCCGATGGCCACGGACCTCTACATGCGCATCGGCAGCAACACCAAGACGTTCGTGGTCACTTCCGTCCTGATGCTGGCGGAACAGGGAAAGCTTGGTCTCGACGATCCCATCGACAGCTACGTCAAGGGCGTGCCGAACGGCGACCGGATCACGCTCCGGCAGCTCGCGCAGATGCGCAGCGGGCTCTACGACTACAGCGGCTATACCATTAAGAACATGCCGCAGCAGCCCTTCCGACAATGGACGCCGCCCGAGCTGTTGGAGATTTCATTCCGCCATCCGCCCCTGTTTCCGCCGGGCAAGTCCTTCGACTATTCCAACACCAACACCGTCCTGCTCGGCCTGGTGGTCGAGAAGGTCTCCGGCCAGTCGCTCGGGTCCTTCATCGAGCAGAACATACTGGAGCCGGAGGGCATGACCCACACGGTTTTTCCGGCGGGAGCCGAGTTCCCGTCGCCGCACTCCCAAGGTTACTTCAAAATGCCGAACGGCAAGATCGTCGACGCGACAGACTGGAATCCGTCATGGGGCTGGGCGTCGGGCAACATGATCTCGACGCTCGACGACATGCACGTGTGGGCGCGCGACCTCGCCATGGGCAAGCTGATCTCGCCCGCCATGAAGCAGGAGCAACAGCGGTTCTTGCCGGCGCCTGCGGAAGGCGACGGCACGCTCTACGGGTTGGCGCTCGAAAACCAAAACGGCTGGATCGGCCACAACGGCAACATCTTGAGCTACATGGTCTATCCCTACTATCTGCCGTCCGAGCGGATGACGATGGTGGTGATGCTGAACACGGGCGCCGATATCCCGGGCTCGTGGCTGATGATCCAGGACATCACCCGGATCATCAGTCCCAACAACGTTTGGCCCGGTCTGCCGAAAGAGGAGTGACGTAGGTGGGCTTCGCACCGACCACGTTGGACTTGGTGGCGCCCCGGCCGCACTCCTCGAAGTCCGAGAGAGGAAGCCCCTGTGGACCAGCTCGCGATGGGCCGGCTCGAGCCGGCGCTTTATGGCCGAGGGGTACTTGTAGCTCTCGGCCATCGAGAGGGGCTGCCTCAGGGCGTGTCAACGCGCACGAACGTGTTGCGTTGGGTGTTACGACCGCCCGATGTTTGCAATAGCTGGTGACAAGCGCTCGAGACGGCGTAGTTCGGACCATGTTGACGCCCCATTTTCACCGTTGTAAGATGCATTACTATCAAACCACGAAATGTTGTCAGGAGAAGTCCGATTCTCGGATCCAGCCCATTCTGTAGCGGCGCGAAGTACGCCATATTCGTACTCGCCTGCGTTGTCAAGCTCCGTTTCCTTGCCTCGGTGCAGCGCGCAACAGCGGGACAGCTTGTTGCACATTTGAGGCGGCAGAGACCGTCACTTGGGATGCTGAATACTGATGCGTGATTTAGCAACACTCCAATTGGTCAACTTGGCACGCTCTAGTCGAAAGCCTGTCGAAGAACTCCGAGCGGAAGCGAATGCAGAAGTACAAGCTTTTCAAACCGGCAACGATGGTTTCCCGACGGTTTTTCTGGAAGTTTTGCGTGTTGCAGAACAAAGCAGTAATCGCTTCGTCAGCTCTTCGCCGGTGCCAAGGCTGGCCCGACTCGCCCGCTCGATTTATCGTGACGGGCCGTCCGCCAATACCGCGCCGCAAGAGGAGAAGCTGCGACGAGTGGTCTCTGCGCAAACCCTCAACGAAATGAAACACATAGGGCTATATGAAGATCCGTACGGCGTTGAGCCCGTGTGGCCCCATGCGGGAATGCTAATCTTGAATCCTTACCTTGGGTGCAATTTCGGCTGCGTTTACTGTTTTCGTTCGCCCGAGCAGGCTTCGAGTACGGAGTGGTTCTTGAAGGGCGTGCCTATCAATGTCACTACCGAGGAAGAGATTATCGACACGCTAGTTGGTCACCCGCTGTTTTTTGCGCATACAACGCAGCTGGGTTTGCACACTGCGACCACTGACCCCTTCCTGCCGCAAGTCAAAGAAAGCACGTTTCGCTTGCTGGAATTGCTAGAGCAGCGGCGCCTATCGAACGACGTCATGATAATCACTAAGTACTACTTGACTCGAGAAGACATTGAGCGCTTGGAAACGTTCAGAAACTCGACCATCCTGTTGTTGCTCACCTTTAATAGCAACCCGGCCGAGATCGAGCCAACCGGTGCAAGCAGAGCGTTTGTGCAGAAACGTTGGGACACGCTCGAGTTGCTCAATGAGCACGCCCAGCACACGCTGTGGGGTCACTACTACCGTCCCATAGCACGAGGTTGGAACGACAGTGAGGAACAAATCACTCAGGCCCTGCTCTACGGCGAAGCCACGGGCGTTTCGGTGCTAGGCGGTCTGAAGTACATCGACGGATTGGACAAGTATCTCGAGGCTCGCGACGCCCCTCGACCCGTTGGGGAATACAGTACAGATACGAAAACACTCGACCCACAGATCCTAGATCGCATTCTCCGAATACACGAGAAGCTCGGTCTGACCAGTATCCTTGTTGGCGACCAATCGTGTGGGTTGACGGTGCTGTTATCGCGTCGCAAGCTAACGCCTAACGTCGAAGGGCTCAAGATGTACGATGCCGCGTTCCCTGGGCGCGCCGCCAAGTGCATGGGGCGATGTCCGCAGGCTCAGCTTGAGATCTGCGCTCGGCCGCCCGCGCCTACAGGACAGGATGTACGCGACGCGCTGGATAAGATTGGGTTGGAGGGAGTCGGATTCAGCGTTGACCATCGCGGTTTACTTCTGGATACCGATCCAGCTCATCTAACCACTTCGCGGCGTGAAGCCTTGGCCTCCCGTTTCCGTTACGCAGTATTTGCGACAGGCAACAATCGATGACGAGCCGTTAGTAACGGGTCAACTGTACGACGCCGCTGTGCTCGTGACCAGCGGTTGCGGAATGAGCCGTTCGAGGATACGCGCGGTCGAAGTGGGGGCGAGCGCGTGACGCTGCCGAATTTCTTCGTAATAGGCGCCGGGAAATCGGGGACGACCTCGCTCTGGCGCTACCTGGAGCAGCACCCCGAAGTCTACATGAGCCCCATAAAGGAGCCCAATTTCTTCGCCTTCGAGGGCGGAGTGCCAGACTTCCGCGGCCCCAGGACGCCCTGGGCGGTCACCGACCTCGAAGCCTACTGCGCCCTGTTCGCTGGGGTTTCGGAAGAGAAGGCCATAGGTGAGGCCTCAGCCTACTACCTCTACAGAGAAGAGGCCCCCAAGCGCATCCGACACCACGTGCCCGACGCCAAGCTCGTCGCCGTATTGCGCAACCCGGTAGACAGGGCCTACTCGCACTTCCTGTACCGGCTGGCTCAAGGTGGCGAAGGGCTCACCGACTTCGCCCAGGCTTTAGACGCCGAGGAAGAGCGCGTGCGCGAGCGTTGGGGACCCTCCTTCCACTACAAGAGGAGGGGCTACTACCACGAGCAGCTCTCGCGCTACTACGATCTGTTGGGGCCAGAGCGGATCCGGGTCTACCTCTACGAGGACCTCAAGGAGGACCCGGTGGGCATGACCCAAAGCATCTTCCGCTTCCTGGGGGTGGACGACGCCTTCGTCCCTGACACCTCCCGGAGGTACAACGTGGCGCGCATCCCCAGAAGCCGTGCCCTGCAAACGTTTATCGAGAAGCCGAACCCGTTCAAGAGCGTCCTAAGGCCGTTCCTTCCCAAGGGGCTGCGCAAGCGCATCGCGCTAAACCTACGCAATCGCAACCTCGCCAAACCGCCGCCGATGCCCGAGGGTGTTCGCGAGGGGCTAACCGAAGCATACCGGGAGGACATCCTCAAATTGCAGGAGCTCGTTGGGCGAGACCTCTCCGGATGGTTGAGCAAGGAAGCCTAGGCACGTGACGCTACCCAACTACCTCCTCATAGGCGCCGGGAAATCGGGGACGACCTCGCTCTGGCGCTACCTGGAGCAGCACCCCGAAATCTACATGAGCCCCATAAAGGGGCCAAATTCCTTCGCTTTCGAGGGCAGGGAGCCGGACTTCCGCGGCCCTCCCCCGGAACACCGTCACCGATACTATTCCAAGCTCGGGAGCGTACGAAATCGACCCAGCCCGCTCGCTTTTTCAAACGGTTTCGTGGCGATCATTCTCCGGAGAAAGCAAAGAAGTCTCCGAATCTAGTTCATTTGGGGATGCATCCACCCCCGACGGGGGTTTATGATACGGGCGTCGCAGGGAGAAACGGGATCCTCGCGTGAAGGCGCAGGACAGCGATTTGCCCTGCTTCCTAGATCTGGGTTCGCCACCCGACCAACCGTATCTGTCACTAGACAGGAAGGGGATACCATCAGTGTGGACTGACCGGGCTGCTAGCCCACCAGGAACAAGAGCCACAATCCAACGAAACGCTCGAAAACACGGTAACGAGGAGATAGTATGTTGAGGAAGATGATGGTGCTGGCAGGGGGTGTGTCCGTAGTGTTAGCTGTGGCAGCCCCGGCGCTCGCCCAAAGCGGGAGCGCCAACAACTCCGGTAAGCTGGTCGATATCGGCGGGGGCCGCGAGATGTACATGGAGTGCCAGGGCGAAGGCTCTCCCACGGTCGTGTTCGTCTCGGGGGGCTCCGACCGCGCCGAAACGTGGAGCAAAACGCTCGACCCATCCAAGCAGGCGGTGTTGCCCGCGATCGCCGAAACCAACAGGGTATGCGCCTACGACCGTCCCGGAACCATCGTCGCGACGGGTGATGGAGCAGAGGACTTCGAGCCGAGCCGCAGCGACCCGGTGCCTCAGCCCACCACGCTCCAGGAGGGTGTCGATGATCTGCATGCTATGTTGAGCGCCTCAGGAGAACGCGGTCCCTATGTCGTGGTGGGGCACTCGCTAGGAGGCGCGATCGCAAAGCTCTACGCGAGCGAATACCCTCAGGATGTCTCGGGGCTCGTCCTCATCGATTACCTTCCCTATGAGGCGCGCAGGGCACTGACCGATGAGCAGTGGTCCTTATGGAAGGATCCCCTCCTGGGTGCGCCATCGGAAGAAGCTCTCGCCATATACCCGGATCTGGAGTACAACGCCAACCAGCGGAGCTTCCATCAGGATTCGGTCGCTCCTCCCCTGAAACCGATGCCCCTTATCGTGCTCTCCGCGGACGAGCGTTATGACGTATTGCCCTTCGTCGAGAACGGCACGATGCCGCTGACGGCCGACCAAGCGAAGAAGTTCGCGAGGTTACTCTTTAACGCTGTTGTGGACGCCAGGGCCAATGTCGTGAGCCGGGTGCCCGGCGCCAGGCACATCACGAACACGGACAGCGGCCATTACATACACCAAGAGCATCCCAAGCTCGTGATCGACTCGGTTCGCGAGGTCCTGTACGCCGTCGAGCAGCAAAGCCCTTCCTTACTCACGGATACCGGCGGCGTACCTCCATCAGTTTTCCTTCTCGCTAGCGCGCTGCTGCTGGGCACAGGTCTCCAGGTCACCAGATGGGTCGTGAGAGTCAGGTAAGAAGTAAGCAGGCAGTCATACGGAATCCGGGTGAAGAGTTCCTCGAGTATCATGCCGCGGGGCCACCAGTGGTAGTTGGTCAGGTCCCTGATAGTCTTGGCCCGATCGAGCAGTTGGTGGCATCGCTCCAAGCGCGCCTCTTCCACCTCGGAGATCTCTTCGAAGAGCCGGTTGGCTATGGCTTCGTTGCTCAAGGGCCACAGCCTCTACGCGGGCATAAGCTCCGGGGAGACCGAGGACAGGAACTCCAGGTGTACTTTGCACGCCCATGCGCCGACCATACGGGGATCAAAATCGTCCCCTAGAGCGTCGGGATCTCATGTCTGGTATAAGTGCCAGCGATGGTCGACGACCAAGAACAATCTGAAGGCATTGCCCGGGTAGGGCGATGGGCTTGGAGCGTGTCTGCGCTCTTTTCGATCGGATGCCTGATCGCACTGGGCACCATGTGGTTTCGTGCGTACACTGCGCCGCCGGCGCCAGCCCCTGCCGATACCGTGGTAACCACCCAGGACGAGGTTACACGCTACCTGGAGGCGCTCATGCCAGCCCCCGAGCGTGGCAGCACGCCGCCGGATTTTATCCCCACCGGTTTGTACATCGAGTCCATCCAGTTCAAGGGCCCCTACAACGTGCAGGTATCCGGGTACGTCTGGCAGCGGTACGCGAACGATCTGCCCAAGGAACTTGATGAAGGATTCGTCATGCCCGAAGCTCAATATGCAAGGTTCTTTAAGGTGTACGAGGCGCAGCAGGGCAACGAAAAACTGATCGGCTGGTCGTTTTTCGCGACCCTGCGTGAGCAATTTGATTATCGGGAGTATCCGCTGGACCGCCAGCAGATTTGGATCGAGTTGTGGCATAAGGACTTCGAACAGAGAGTTTACCTTACGCCTGATTTGGAGGGATACACCGCGATCAACCCTGCCGCGCTACCCGCGCTGGATAAGGATCTCGTTTTGGAAGACTGGGACTTTCAGGAAAGCTATTTTAGCTATCGCGGTGCCCGTTACAATTCGGATTTTGGCGTCCAGGGCTATGCAGGGGATCAAAGGTCACCCGAACTGCGCTACGTCATCTCCATCAAACGGCACCTTCTGAGCACCCTGATTTCGCGGATGATTGTGCCGCTCGTGATCCTCATCCAGCTCTTTGTCCTCGTGGTGGTGATCGGCACGAAGCAGCAACGGCTGGAGCAGTTCGGCGTGCGCCCGGGCGGGGTCATTTTCACCTGCGCGGCATTCTTCTTTGCCACCCTTGTGGCGCACAACTCGCTACGCGGAGACTTGAGAGCGTACGGCCTGGTCTACCTCGAAAGTCTGTACATCCTTACATATTTCGTGATCCTCGCTGTCGGGATCAATTCGGTGCTGCTGGTGGCGCAGCCGAACCTCAAACTGTTTCGCGACTATGACAACCTGTGGACTGAGGTTCTCTATTGGCCCACGATATTGTCAGCAATGGTTGTCATCACCTTTTTGACGTTTCGCTAGCAGATTTCTGGCGAGTCATACCAAGTCCGTTCAATCGCCATCGGATCGGCGTCCTGAACCGTCGTTCCCACGAAGCTTGACCCCGCGAAAGCGGGGAGTGGGAATCCACTGCGGAGAAGCCTCGAGCTTCCATAGAAAATCACCGGACGGGGACTGCTCCCTTCAGGGGGCAGAGGATGTCCGGCGCACCCCCCCTCCGTGGTAAGTTACGTATCGAAGTCTGAGGGCCGTTTGGCTCTTGATAACCGGATATTGCTGGTTCGGGCGGGTAGTCTTCCGCCCGGTAAAATGTCCGAAGCCAGGTCAGGATAAACGATCCTGTTCTGTGTCTGGCTGCACACTTCTTTCGCGACAGCGACGGCCAAAAGGACAAGAACACTTTCGGGCTCGGACGGAGCTTTCGGCAGCCAACGTAGCGGTAGTTGACGCAAGCGTTTGCCGAGAAGCCGGTGCTTTCAAGCATCGGAGTCGTCACACAACGGAGCAGTAGATGCCAGCCAACGATCTGAAACGTATAGCTTCAATTTGAGCCCTTCGCGGAGAAGGTCTATACTCCATACCGTTGCAGGGCTGGTAGGGAGGACGCGGGGAGATTAGACCCCCACAGGATCGCTCAACCACCATCTTTCCCGGCGTGGCGCCGGGCACTCTTCTAACCCGAATCGGAGGTAGATCTTGATCGGACCGTACACCAAGACCGTGGATTCCGAGGTCCAGGAGGCTCTCGACGGCGAACTGGAACGTCAGCGCAACACCATCGAGCTCATCGCGAGCGAGAATTTCACCTCGCCCGCGGTCCTGGCAGCACAGGGTTCAGTCCTTACCAACAAGTACGCCGAGGGCTATCCGGGCAAGCGCTACTACGGCGGCTGCGAGCAGGTAGACAAGGTCGAGAACCTCGCCATCGAGCGGGCGAAACGGCTCTTCGGCGCGGAGCACGTCAACGTGCAACCCCACTCGGGGAGCCAGGCCAACGAGGCTGCCTACGCGGCTCTCGTAGATCCCGGCGACAAGGTTCTATCCATGGACCTGGCCCACGGCGGGCACCTCACGCACGGGATGAAGCTCAACTTCTCGGGCCGGACCTACGACTTCGTCCACTACGGCGTCGGCGATGACGGCTACATCGACTACGATCGGGTCCGCGACATCGCGCTCCGCGAGAGGCCGAAGATGATCCTCGCCGGGGCCAGTGCCTACCCGCGCATCTTCGATTTCGAGAAGTTTCGTGAGATCTCCGACGAGGTCGGTGCTTTCTTCCTTACGGACATGGCCCACATCGCTGGCCTCATCGCCGCGGGAGTTCACCCCTCACCAATACCCTACTCCGAGATCGTAACCACAACCACCCACAAGACGCTGCGAGGAGCCAGGGGGGGTATGATCCTCTGTCGCGAAGAGTTCGCCAAAAAGGTCAACAGCCGCGTCTTCCCAGGCATGCAGGGTGGCCCGCTGATGCACGCGATCGCCGGCAAGGCCGTCGCCCTCGGAGAAGCGCTGCAGCCCGAGTTCGAAGAGTACGCCCGTAGTATCGTCGCGAACTGCAAAGTGCTGGCCGATGGACTGTTGGAAGGGGGTCTGGACCTCGTCTCCGGAGGAACGGACAACCACCTGGTCCTGGTCGACCTGAAACATACCGGCGTCACGGGCAAGGAACTGGAAGATTCACTGGAGGCCGTCGGCGTCACCTGCAACAAGAACATGGTCCCGAACGACCCCGAACCACCGACCGTGACCAGCGGCATCAGGCTGGGCACCGCGGCGATGACGACCCGCGGCATGGGTGAGGACGAGATGCAGGAGATCGCCGACATCATCGTCGCAACCACGCGCGGCGAGACAGAAGGCCTGAGCGACAGGGTAAAGGCCCTTACGGAAGCCTACCCACTGTATGAGTGAGACCAGCCCCGACGTGAAGAATCTCCACGTCGTGGACGGCCCATTGAGTCGCCACAAGCTCGCGGTCCTCCGCGACGAGCGGACCACGACCGCAGACTTCAGGCAGGCTATGAAGGAGCTCGCCCTCATCATGGTCGCCGAGGCCACAAGGAATATGCCTACCCGCCAGGTCCGGATCCGCACGCCCCTGGCCGATACGGAGGTCGAGGAGATCTCCGGTCCCGTCTGCCTCGTTCCCGTCCTGCGCGCCGGCCTCGGTATGCTCGACGGGGCGCTCGCCCTCCTGCCCAGGGCGACGGTCGGCTTCATGGGCCTCCAGCGCGACGAGGAGACGGCCCAGCCGATCGAGTACTACGTCAACCTCCCCCGCAACCTCGACGAATACCTGGTCCTCGTCCTCGACCCGATGCTAGCGACGGGGGGGAGCCTCTCGGCCACCATAGACAAGCTCAAGGAAGAGGGGGCTACCTGGATCTCCTGCCTCCACGCGGTCGCCGCAGTGCCAGGTGTAGAGCGCGTTTCAAGCGAGCACCCCGACGTGACCTTCTACGCCGCCGCCGTCGACCCTGAACTGGACGACCGCTTGTTCATCGTCCCTGGTCTCGGCGACGCCGGAGACAGACTCTATGGAACCCTTTGAAGACCCCGCGGTAGACACCTCGAACTCCCACGAAGCCCTGAAGAAAATCCGGCCTTCCTGGGACGAGTACTTCATGCGCATAGCCCACGAGGTCGCCACCCGCTCGACATGCCCGCGGCTCGCCGTAGGGGCCGTGATCGTGCGCGACAAACGCATCCTTACCACCGGCTACAACGGCAGCCCTTCAGGGATGCCCCACTGCGACGACGTGGGATGCCTCATCCGCATCGTGGACGGCCGCGAGAGCTGCCAGCGTACGCTCCACGCTGAACAGAACGCCATCATCCAGGCCGCCTACCACGGGGTCTCCATCACCGGCGCCTCCATTTACTGCACCCACCAACCATGCCTGATGTGCGTGAAGATGATCATGAACGCCGGTGTCGAAGAGGTCCACTACGCCGGCGGCTACCCCGACCCCCTCGCCATGGAACTCGCAGCCGAAGGCGGCCTCGCCATGGTCCGCTTCGACCACGACCATTGACGCCATCGCCGTCGTACGCACCCATTTGATGACGCGGGCGGTTCGCGAACTGCCCCTACGGGTTTTGCCCGACCACGTGTCGCGTCGAAGGGCACGGTCCACACGAATACGCGTCCGTATGCGATCGCGCCCACGTGAAGGCGAACGTCGGCACGCGGAACCGCACCATCAGGACGTTCCATACCATACCCGATCCGCATACGCACGATCCCATGTAGGGGCGGTTCGCGAACCGCCCGGACTCATGGCGTGGTCCGCACAACGACATACCCGCAACGCCGCCGCGACATGGGTGCATCCCCCACAAGGATGTAGGGGCGGGTTTCAAACCCGCCCGAACAACGAACCGCCCTACCCATACAACGTCCTGACCCAGATCCCCTCCAGCGTAGCGAAGACCGCCATGCTCTCCTCTTCCGAAGGCCGGCGCTCGGGATGCCCGAAAACATCAAGAAGGTAACGCTCGGTCATGAGCACCAGCGCCCGGGCCGTCTCCTCCGGTTCGAGGTCGGTAGGGGATAGACCGGCCACTACGTCGCGCGAGATGCGGCCAGCAACCGCACCGATGAGGCGTTCGATCAGTCCGTACCTGTAAACCTGCTCGACCCTGGAATCGTAGCCGGCCGCATCAGCGATCGCCCGCAAAACAGGCCCATACTCGACGAAGGTCTCCGAACCCGCCCGCAACGCTTCGACCAGAACCTCTCTAGCCTCGTCCCCGCTCTCACCTGAGAGCCAACGCCAGTCCAGCGCAAAGAGCAGACCGCCAACACCCTCCAGCAAACGCGTAACTAGGTCGTAACGATCCCGGAAATACGCGTAGAAGGCTGGCCTGGATAACCCGGTGCGGATCATAACCCCCTCCACGGTCATCTCCCTGAAAGGGCGCTCCTCCAGAAACGCGCGCGCCGCGGCCAGTATCGCCCGCTCGGCCTCCTCAGGCCTGCGACGTCGCCGCGGAGCCCGCCCCTTGCTCACCACACCACCCTTACCACGCCCTCTCCACAGGGGACAATGTACCGTCTTATTGACGCTGTGTCTATTGACGTACTGTCAATAAAGATGTAACATACGTGTAGCAAAGTACGGAAGAAGAGGCGGATGGCCGCGAGCGTGTTGAGGTGGGAGGCGAGGGGAATCCGGCTGGGCAGCGGAGTGATCCGCTACCGCGACGAGGGCGAAGGTCCGGTGCTCCTCTTTGTCCATGGCATCCTCGCGAACGGCACGTTGTGGCGCGAGGTCGTCCCGCAGCTCTCCGAGGATTTTCGTTGCATCGTCCCCGACCTGCCACTCGGCGGTCATGAAGTACCGCTGGACCTGGATGCTGACCTCACACCCCGCGGGGTGGCCCGGATCGTCGCAGATCTGATCGAGGCTCTAGAGCTGCGCGACGTGACGCTGGTTGGCAACGACACAGGTGGGGCTATCTGTCAGGTTGTGATCTCCGAGCACCCCGAGCGCGTTGGAGGCCTCGTCCTCACCAACTGCGACGCCTACGAAGCCTTCTTCCCGATGCTACTCCGTCCCTTGCAGCACGCCGCTCGGCTCTTTGGCACGCGGTTCGTGGACCTGCTCGCGCTGGTCCTGCGGGCGCGCGTCGCCCGGCGCGCTCTGTTGAAGACCGTGGCCTCTCGCCGCATGGACGAAGCCACGCTCGATGCTTACATCGGGCCCTTGATCCGGGACGCGGGAGTGAGACGTGACCTCGCCCGGTTTCTCGGCGGCGTCTCCAACCGGTATACGCTGGAGGCGGCGTGCAGCTTTCCTGGCTTCGATCGGCCGGTGCTGATCGTCTGGGGAGACGGAGACCTCTTCTTCTCCCCGCGGCTTGCCCTTCGGCTTCAGCAGGACTTCCCCAACGTCAGGTTGGAGGCCGTCTCAGGCTCTCGTGCCTTCGTCCCGGAGGACGCACCCGAGCGCCTGGCCCAGCTTATCAGGGAATTCTCGGAGCAGGTCGTGAACCGGCCTCCTGTAGCCCGTGGTAATTCGCAAGAGGAGGGATCTTCCGGAGATTGACACTGATTGCAACAATTTGGCCCGTAAGGTATAGTTCGGGTGATGCCCGACACCAGATCTCAACGGAACAACGCGAGCGGCAATTACGCGCGTTTCGTAGGTCTTGGAATTACGCTCATGTTGATCTTCGGTCTCCCCACCGTGGTAGGTTACTTTTTGGACAGGCTGGCAGGTACGCTTCCTTTATTCCTCCTGATCGGACTTGGCGCAGGCTTCGTCGGGGGGATGTTCTACGTGTACAAGGCGCTCCTGAAGTTGGGCGACTGATGGGCGATCACTGGCGGTTAGCTTTCCGATGCGCCGGCTGGATCTTCGCTTTGATGATCCCTATTGGGGCGTTGCTTCTGTATGTCTACGGCGTCGCACATGCTGAAGCGTTCGCTTACGGAGTAGGGATTGGACTTGTGAGCCTGCTCTCTACGGCGCTTACGGTCTCTTTGTTGTGGGGACCGAACATGGCGGTTGGTATAATGGTAGGGGCCTTCTCCTTCGTGGGTCGGTGTCTTCTCGCGGCAGCAGCGCTTGGCGTTCCCGCATATCTCGGCCTCTGGCCCGTGTTGCCGATGCTGGGAGGCTTCGCAGGTGTCTATCTGGCCGAGAACATCGTGCTCATGCCTAAGGCGTTGAAGATCAGCCACGCGAGCATAAGGCGTGAGGCGACACGCGAAACAGTAGAACGGAGGACGAAGGTTTGACGGGTACTCTGGCGCAGGTAAGCCAGGACGCGCTACGAACGAAGATCCTGCACACGTTCGAGGCCGCCAGGCACGCCTGGGAGATACCGCTGCACATAGGGCCGGTAGACATCTCGATCAACAAGAGCATCTGGTTCTTGTGGTTCGGGGCGGCCGTGACGTTCCTAATACTATTCGTGGGCAGCCGGTTGCTCAAGGACAGGCCAGGCGCCTACCAGGTTATCGTCGAGGAGGTCTACGGATTCGGGCGCAACCTCGGCGGGCAGGTCGGTGAGGACGGAAGGAAGTGGTTCCCTTACACCCTCTCCCTCTTCGTGTTCATCCTTGTGCTCAACCTGATTGGGCTCATCCCCAATACCTACCCAGTCACAGCGAACATCTCGTTTACGTTGGTGCTGGCGCTGCTCACGTTCATCCTTACCCAGTACGAAGGCTTCAGGCGCAACGGTGCAGGAACCTATCTCAAGAGCTTCGCGCCTCCAGGGTTGCCGCTCAAGCCGGTCATGGTGCCTTTCATGTGGGGGATCGAAGTTCTCGGCGAGTTCACCAAGCCACTCACGCTCGGGATGCGGTTGTACGCCAACATCCTGGCTGGGCACCTGATCATCTACGTCTTCCTCGGGCTCATCCTGTACTTCGGTACCTTCGTTGCGGTAATCTCCGTGCCCCTGTCCGTGGTGTTCTATGGATTCGAGATCTTTGTGGCCGTCTTGCAGGCTTATATATTCGCTATACTCACCCAGGTTTACATCGAGTTGGCAATGTTCCGCGACCACTAAGAGCTATAAGCAGGTCAAGAGAGTCAGCCGAGAGGCGAAAGGAGTAAAGAGATGGACACAGTGGCGATGTTGCTACCCATATTAGCGTTGCTTCAGGCAAGCGGGGACGTAACCATGATCGGGGTCGGTATTGCGGCAGGCACCGCGGTCATCGGGCCGGGAGCGGGGATGGGCTACCTTATAGGCCAGACTATCGCCTCCATCCACCGCCAGCCCGAAGCTTTCGATCAGACAAGGACGCTCATGTTCCTAGGCATCGGACTTGTAGAGGCGTTCGCGCTCTATGGAATCGTGTTCGCCCTCCTCATCGCCTTCGTGCTCTAGGGACGTAGGTAGGGACGCAGGAAAGGGTGTTTATGGTAGTGCTTCTGGCACAGTTAGACCCGACGGGGATCTTCGACCTGGGTAATACCAGCCTGATCTTCTGGGAGGTCATAACCTTCCTGATCGTGCTGTTCTTGCTCGTCAGGTACGTCTACCCGCCGATCCGCAAGCAGATCGAGCAGCGGCAGGCCGAGATCGAACACTCCATAGACGAGGCCGAGAAGACGCGCGCTGAGGCACGCGAGCTCTTGGCCGAGTACAGGCGCCAGATCGAAGAGGCCCGCGGCGAGGGCCGGCAGATCCTCGAAGACGCCCGCAAGCAGGCGGAAGCCCAGCGCGAGCGGACCAAGAGGGAGGCCCGCGAGGAGGGAGACCGCATAATCCAGCGCGCCCGCGAGGAGATAGACCGCGAGCGAGAGTCAGCCGTGCGCGAGGTCCGCCGCGAGGTCGCCGATATGATCGTGCAGGCCTCCGAGCAGGTCATCGGGCGCTCCATAGACCGCGACGAGCACGAGGGCCTGATCTCCCAGGCCCTCGACGATCTCGAAGCCGAGATGGCAGAGAGCGGGACTGCTTGAGCGCCGTCTCCACGTACGCCGGGGCCCTCTTCGAGGCGGCGGAAGAGAGAGGCGAGCTCGAGGAGGTCCTCTCAGACCTCGGTGAGTTCGTCGCCGCCCTGCACGAGAGCGAGGAGCTCAGGCTGTTTTTCTACGGTGGGCAGATCCCCGAGCGCCAGAAGCGCAGGGCCATCGAGGGCCTGACCGAAGGCATGAAGACACAGGCGACCAACTTCCTGAAGGTGCTCGTGGACAACGGGCGCGAGGAGATCCTGGAGGAGGTGCTCGGCCGCTACGAGCAGCTCGTCAAAGAGCACCTCGGCAGGATCGAGGTCGGGGTAACGACCGCCGTCGAGCTCTCACAAGATCAGCTCGACAGGCTCAAAGAGCGGCTCGAACGGACGCTCGAAGGCAAAGAGGTCGTGCTCGAAACCAATGTGGACCCCGAGCTTATCGGGGGCGTGGTCTTCCGGTTTGGGGGACGCATGATGGACGGTAGTATCCGGGGGCGCCTCGAGAGCCTCCGGGAGGGGATGCTCGAGAGGAGTGTTGTTTAGTGGGCAGGCTCAGGCCGGAGGAGATCTCCTCCATACTCAAAGGCGCTATCACAGATTACGAGAACCGGGTAAGGACCGAAGAGGTCGGCCAGGTCCTCGAGGTTGGGGACGGCATCGCGCGCGTCCACGGCCTCACCAACGTCATGTACCAGGAGATGGTGGAGTTCGAAGACGCCGCGGGAGAGAAGATCACGGGCCTCGCGCTCAACCTGGAGGAGGACAACGTCGGCGTTATCGTCGCCGGCGATGATACCCACATCCAGGAGGGCAACACGGTAAGGCGCACGGAGCGGCTGGCCAGCGTGCCCGTCGGCGAGGGCGTGCTCGGCAGGGTCATCGACGCCCTCGGACGCCCGATGGACGGGAAGGGTGAGATCGAGGCCGAAGAATCTCTCCCTGTGGAGATAGTGGCGCCTGGCATCATCAGGCGCCAGCCGGTCAAGCAGCCGCTCCAGACCGGGATCAAAGCCATAGACTCCATGATCCCGATCGGACGCGGGCAGCGTGAGCTGGTCATCGGTGACAGGAAGACGGGCAAGACCTCGATCCTGCTCGACACAATAATCAACCAGGCCGACCAGGACGTGAAGTGCGTCTACGTCGCCGTCGGCCAGAAGGACTCCACCGTGGCGGGCGTCGTCGCCGCCCTGGAGGAGGCCGGCGCATTGGAGTACACCACGGTCGTGAATGCCTCGGCGGCCCAGTCCGCGACGCTGCAGTACCTGGCCCCTTACGCGGGGTGCGCCATCGGCGAGTTCTTCATGAACCGGGGCGAGGATGCGCTACTGATCTACGACGACCTCTCCAAGCACGCCGTCGCCTACAGGCAGATGATGCTGCTCCTGAGGCGCCCGCCAGGCCGCGAGGCTTACCCTGGCGACGTCTTCTACCTCCACTCCAGGCTCCTGGAGCGCGCGGCGAAGCTCTCGGAGGACGCGGGAGGCGGGTCGCTCACGGCGTTGCCTGTTATCGAGACCAAAGCGGGGGACATCTCGGCCTACATCCCGACGAACGTCATCTCCATCACGGACGGCCAGATCTTCCTCGACTCCGACCTCTTCAACTCAGGCCAGCGTCCCGCCATAGATACGGGTAACTCAGTGAGCCGCGTGGGCTCTTCGGCCCAGATAAAAGCCATGAAGAGTGTCGCCGGCACACTCAGGCTCGACCTGAACCAGTACCGCGAGCTCGCCAGCTTTGCCCAGTTCGGGAGCGACCTGGACAAGGCCACGCAGCAGACCCTTAACCGCGGGGAACGCCTCACGGCGATCCTGAAGCAGGAAGAGCTCGATCCGATGTCGGTCGAGGAGCAGGTAGTCGTCCTTTTCGCCGCCTCCAACGGCTACCTGGACGAGATCGAAACCGACGTGGTCATGGACTGGGAGCGCCAGTTCCGCGACTTTATGCGCGACACCCATGGCGACCTGCTCGACTCAATCCGTACCGAGCAAGAGCTCTCAGACGAGAACGAGGAGAAACTGCGCGAAGCCGTAGAGCATTTCGACTCCAACTTCGAGCCCGAGCAGACGGGCCTCGTGGACATCTCCGTAGACGAAGATGAGAGCGAGGAAGACAACGCGCTAGAGGATGAGAACGGGGAGGAAGAAGACCAGACCCGAGAGGAAGAGGAGAGCTAGAGCTTGCCTACAGCCAGGGACCTTCAGAGGCAGATCAACACCGTAAAGAACCAGGCCAGGGTTTTCTCCGCCCTACAGACGGTCTCCTCGGTGAAGTTCCGCAAGGCTGAGGCTAGGGTCAAGCGCGCACGCCCCTACGCCGAAAACGTGGAGCAGATGATGCGCGACGTGGCGGCCAACGCCACGGGGGACCTACCTCTCCTCACAGGGCGGGAAGTAAATCGGGTCGCCGTCTGCACCCTCACCGCGGACAGGGGCCTGGCCGGCGGTTTCAACGCGCAGGTGCTTCGCAGGACCGTCCGCCTCCGAGAAGAGAAAGATCCAGATGCGCTGCAGGTCGCGAGCGGCCGCAAGGCCGTTGCGTTCTTCCGTTTCAGGCGAGTGGAGCTCGCCGAAGTCTTCACCGGTTTCACGGACAACCCGACCTACGAGAACGCGCGCGAGATCGGACGCGCCCTCACCCGCCTCTTCGACGCGGAGGAGGCGGACGAGGTGTACCTCGTCTACAACCGCTTCGAGAGCGCCCTCAACCAGAGGCCCGTAGTCAACCGCCTCCTGCCCGTAGCGAGGGAGGAGGACGATGAAGATGAAGGGAACGGCACCTCCTACATGGACTACGTCCCCGACGCGGAGACGGTATTGAAGCGGCTGGTTCCCCGCTACGTAGAGACTATGGTGTGGCAGGCCCTCCTCGAAGGCGCGGCGGGCGAGCACGGCGCCCGCATGACGGCGATGAAGAACGCAACGGACAACGCAAACGACCTGGTGAGCGACCTTACCCTCCAGATGAACAAGGCCCGCCAGGCCCAGATTACACAGGAGATACTCGAGATCGTCGGCGGCGCGGAGGCCCTCTCCGCAGGCTAGAGAACAGGAGTTTTGATGAGCGAGAGTGAGAGCGGGCAGTCCTTCAACCGTACGACCTTCGGCGGCGAAAGGGGCGAGATAGATAACGGCCACGCCGCCACCGAGCAGGAGGGCGGCAGGGACGGCCACGTAGAACGGCGCGAGGGCGTCGGCACCGTCGTCGAGGTAAAGGGACCCGTCGTGGACGTCAGGTTCCCGCCCGAAGACCTACCGGAGATCTTCAACGCCGTCACGGTCTCCATGGAGGCGGACGGGGAGACCACGGAGTTGACCCTCGAGGTGCAGCAGCTCCTCGGGGACGACATGGTCCGCACGGTGGCCATGGCCTCGACCGACGGCCTGAGGCGCGGCGTGGACGCGCAGGATACCGGCCAGCCGATAGTCGTGCCGGTAGGCAAGAGCGTGCTGGGGCGCGTGCTCGACGTGCTCGGGCAGCCGGTGGACGAGCAGGGGCCTGTGGAGGACGCCGAGGACTATTGGCCGATACACCGTCCTTCCCCGAGATTCGAGGACCTCACGACGCAGTCCGAGCAGTTCGTCACGGGCATCAAGGTCATGGACCTTCTTTGTCCGGTGCGCAGGGGCGGCAAGGTCGGCCTCTTCGGCGGCGCCGGCGTAGGCAAGACGGTCGTCATCCAGGAGCTGATCAACAACATAGCCCTGCAGTACGAGGGCACCTCGGTCTTCGCAGGCGTCGGCGAGCGCACCCGCGAGGGGAACGATCTGTACGGCGAGTTCGAGGAAGCAGGGATCCTCTCCAACGTGGGACTGGTCTTCGGGCAGATGAACGAGCCGCCCGGCGCCCGATTCCGTGTCGGCCTCACCGGCGTCACCCTGGCCGAGTACTTCCGCGAGGAGCTTGGCCAGGACGTGCTCTTCTTCGTCGACAACATCTTCCGCTTTGTCCAGTCGGGGAACGAAGTCTCGGCCCTCATGGGCCGCATGCCCTCCGAGGTCGGTTACCAGCCCACCCTAGGCACCGAGATGGGCGCGCTCCAGGAACGCATAACCTCGACGAAGAACGGGTCGATCACCAGCTTCCAGGCCGTCTACGTGCCGGCCGACGACTTTACCGACCCGGCGCCGTTCACGGTGTTCGCCCACCTCGACTCGACGGTCGAGCTCTCGCGATCCCTGTCGGCCCAGGGCATCTACCCTGCGGTCGACCCTCTGAGTTCGTCCTCGACGCTCCTCGACCCCTCTGTGGTCGGCGACGAACACTACCAGGTGGCCCAGGAAGTCAAGAACATACTTCAGCGCTACAAGGAGCTGCAGGACATCATCGCCATCCTCGGCATAGACGAGCTCTCTGAGGAAGACAAGGTCATCGTCGGCCGGGCCAGGCGCCTCCAGCGCTTCCTCTCCCAGCCCTTCTTCGTCGCCGAGCAGTTCACCGGCCTCGAAGGCAAGTTCGTCGAGCTCGACGAGACGATCCATTCTTTCAAGGAGGTCGTCCAAGGCAAGCACGACGAACTGCCCGAGCAGGCTTTCTACCTCGTCGGCGGTATAGATGAGGCCGTCGAAAAAGCAAGAAAGTCCAGCGGTGAAGAGGACTCAGAGGGCGAAGAATCCGGCGAGGAGGACTCGGAGGAATCCGGCGAAGATGACGAGGGCTAATGGCTGAAGATCGCGAGCAGCGGGGCGGGGGACGGCAGCTCTACTGCCGGGTCATCACGCCCGAGGAGGTGATCTACGACGGTGAGGCGAACCTCGTGATCGCCCGCATCGCCGACGGGGACATCGGGGTGCTCGTCGACCACTCTCCGCTGGTCTCCACCGTCGAAGCGGGAGAGGTCAGGATAAGGGAGAACGACGAACAGCGGGTCTACGCGACCTCGGACGGGTTCTTCAAGGTCTCCGAGAACCTCGTGCAGGTGCTCGTCGAGGAGGCCGTCTCCCCCGAGGACATCGACGTCGATGAGGCGGAGAACCGCGTCGAGGAGGCAGAGAGGGAGATCTCCGAGGTCTCCGAAGACGCCGAAGATCGCGATAGGGTGCTCGAGGAGATAAGGCGCCGCCAGCGTACGGGTGAGAACTTCGTGCGCCTGGCGCGCAAGTACAAGAGCAGCTAGCGCCAAGAAGCGCTAGAATATACGCTTGGCGAAACGGCATCGCCGGTAGTAACGCAGACGTTATCCGGCTGTTGCCGTTTCGTAACGTTTCGTAGGCATACTGACACTACGAGTCCGGAAGAGCGGACCGGGAAGGCATACCGGGGAGGATCCGTGTCCGAGAGATTCTACGTCGAAGGCGGGAAACGGCTGCGGGGGGAGATCGAGGTCTCGGGGGCCAAGAATGCCGCCCTGAAGTTCGTCGCGGCATCGCTCCTCGCGTCGGGGAAGACCGTCCTCCACCACGTCCCCCGCATCAAAGACATGCACACCATGCTCGCCCTCCTCGACGAACTCGGGGTCGATACGCGCTTCTCGGGAAGCACCTTGGAGATCGATGCCTCGACAGTAGACTCGTATACGGCCCCCTACGAGCTGGTGCGCCAGATGCGGGCGAGCCTCGTCGTCCTCGGGCCCCTCGCGGCGCGCTTTGGGGAGGCCGAGGTCTCTGCCCCGGGCGGGTGTAACCTGGGCTTGAGGAAGTTCAACTTTCACGTCGACGGCCTGCGGGCTCTCGGCGCGAACGTCGAGCTAGACCACGGCTTCATAAAGGCTAGCGCGCCCGGCGGGCTGCGGGCCGCCGAGGTCAACTTCGAGTACCCGAGCGTCGGCGCCACGGAGAACGTCATGATGGCGGCCGTGCTCGCGGACGGCATCACCATTATCGAGAACGGCGCCCGCGAGCCGGAGATCTCCGCCCTCGCCGGCTTCCTCAACTCCATGGGCGCCCGCGTCATGGGAGCGGGTACCGGCCGCATCGTGATCGAAGGCGTAGAGGAGCTGCGTCCCACCGAGTGGACGGTGATGCCGGACCGTATCGAAGCCGGAACGTTCTTGATGGCCACGGCGGCGACCGGCGGAGACGTCACGGTCACGAACGCCCTCCCCGAGCACCTGAAGATGGAGCTCGAGAAGCTGCGGGAGATGGGTGTGGAGGTAAGCGCCACCCAGGGCTCCCCTGGGATCAGGGTGTGGATCGACGATCCCGCCTCGCTCTCCGGGGTAGACGTCGCAACCCTTCCTTTCCCTGGCTTCGCGACCGACCTTCAGGCCCAGATGATGGTTTTGCTAACCCAGGCCACCGGTGCCGGCATCATCACGGAGAATGTCTACGAGAATAGGCTTCAGGTGGCCGAGGAGCTAAACCGCCTCGATGCGGGTATCGACCTCTTCGGCGGCCACAGGGCCCTCATCCGCGGCCCGCGCCGCCTGCAGGGAACCATCGTGCAGGCCCCAGACCTGCGCGGCGGCGCCGCGCTCGTCATGGCAGGCCTCGTCTCCGAAGGTACCACCGTCGTGGACGGCGCCACGCACATCCTGCGCGGCTACGAAGACTTCGAAGACAAGCTCACGTCGCTAGGCGCGACCGTCGCCTTTGAGGCGGAGGCCAAGGTTACTCGCTGAAGTCGGCCCTTCGGGCTCCGCCTGTCAGCATTTCAGCCAGGGCTTGCACAAGCTGAAGTGCTGACGAGCGACAGCCGTAGGCTGGAGCGTGCTGACTAGCTGACAAGCCGCCTGCAAGGCGGCGTGCTGAAATATAGACTGCTCTTGTTGGCGTCTGGAGAGCGGAGGATCATCTGGCGGTAGAGAGCGATAACACCGAGGTTCATGCGCTTACCCGCCAGCTCGTGCGCTACAGGTCTTACACGCCGGGCGCGGCGCAGTCCGCGATGGATTTTATCAATGGCTGGTTCGGGGCGCGGGGATTAGAGACGATGCGCTACTCGGGCGCGGGACCCCGTGGAGACATTACCTCGCTCGTGGTACGGGTCGGGACCGGGGATCCAAGGATACTCCTGCACGGCCACGTCGACGTGGTGCCCGGCGAGGATACGCAGTTCGAACCGCGCGAGGAGGGGGACGAGCTCTACGGTCGGGGCGTCTACGATATGAAGGGTGCCCTCGCCGCCATGATGTACGCCATCGAGGACTTGCAGAAGCTGGGGTGCGAAGGCACGGTCGAGCTCCTCGTCGTCCCCGATGAAGAGGGTGAGCACGGTGCGAAAACTGGCGCTGAGGTCTTGATCTCCAACGGCCACGTGGGGGACTTCGTAATCACGGGCGAGCCCACGGACTTCCATATAGGTACCCAGGCTAAGGGTGTCCTCGACGTCCGTGTGACGCTACATGGCAAGAGTGCCCACGGCTCCCAGCCCTGGCTCGGCAAGAACGCCGCGATCCTCGCATACGAGCATTACCGCAGGGTCTCGGGTCTGCCCTTCACGGAACAGCGTAGTGAGTTCTTCCCTTATCCGAGCGTGAACCTGGCGCGCATCATCGGGGGGGACGTCCTCAACCGGGTGCCAGATCGCTGCACCTACGACCTCGACGTCCGCTTCCTCCCGAGCCAGGATCCCGAGGAGATCGTGCGCCAGATACGCTCGGTCGACCTCCCCGCCGACGTCGAGGTCCTGTTCTACCGCGAACCCACCTACGTGACGCGCCAGAACCCCTACGTGAAGGCGCTCCGCGAGGTCTCGGCGCGCCACTTCCGAGGCAATCCGGTCGGCGTCGGCCGCCACGGTGCGAGCGACGTGGTCTACTTCCAGCGCGCAGGAGTACCCGGTGTCGAGTTCGGTCCGGTCGGTGGGGGACACCACGGCCCGAACGAGTATGTGGTGATCTCCTCTCTGGAAACCTACAGGCAGATGATCGTCCAGTTCGTCCAGATCGTCGGCCGCAACGGCAAGTTACCCTGAAGCCGGAGGCTGGAGCGCTTCTACCTCCTCGTTCCGGTCTCGGCTTCCTGGAAAGGTTCGGCCTCCCCACGAGGTCCCTCGCCGCCGCCGCTCGCTTCGGCCTCGGCTGCGGCCTCCTCCTGGGGTATCGCGCCTTCGGCGATGGCGATTATGTTGTTCTGTATCGAGGAGATCTCTCCTCCCATACTCGCCCAGACCCCGATCGAGAACCCCTCGTCCGCGGGCTCGCCCAATTTCTGCTCGTACTCGACTTCATCGCCCTCGGCGACGAGTCGGGTGGCAGGCTTCAACAGACCGCCGCCAAGGGGAATGTTCACGCCGGAGACCTTTCCGACCAGGGAGACGATACCCTCCTCGGGAGGATCGGTCTTCTGATCGGCGTACTCCTTGCCCTGCCTGTCCTTGGGGATCACGAAGAGTGCGTTCGTCATGCGCCGCACGTAGCCGTCGCCCTTCCCTATCTCCTTGATACCCATATCATGCAGGTAGGGCCCACCGTCCAGGAGCGAGAGGTGGCCGGAGTTCTGGACGTCTAGCCCGGCTATCTCCAGGACCTCGGCGAAAGACGCCCCTATCGGCGCCTCGTATACCTTCAGGTCTATCCCCTCGCCGTAGAGGGTAAAGACCGTTGTGGTGGTCGGTTTGCCAAGGAAGAGCGCGTTGTAGACGTTGAGCAAGGTCTCCGAGTTGTTGACGACCTTGCCGACATCCGGCGGCATCCCAGGACGTCTCATACCCTGGGGGGTGTCGAGGAACCTGGGCACCCTCGTGTCTGTTGCGTGCTTGACGAGGGTCTTCTCCTCGCCCAGGGCGTAAGTGTCGGGCACGTAGCGCACGTCGAAGAAGCCGTCGGCGGCATGCTCCGCGTAGTCGGCGAACCATTCCCGGTCCTTCTCGTGGACGCACAAAGAGATCTGCTCGAAGTCGAAGATCGCGTTCATGGCCTCGAAGAGCTGCAAGAATTCCTGCAGATTCTCCTTGTGGACCAGCTTGTCTCCCCAGTAACCCGGCTCGCTCTCGGTGGCGTTGACCAGCAGGTGAGGCTGGGGGGACTTGTACTTGAAGTAGGTAGGGAAACCGCCGCCTCCAGCGCCGACGATGCCGGCCTGGCGCATGATCTCCACAGCCTCATCCACGCTGAGGGCCTTGACTTCTTCCAGGTTGCGTCGCTTCATCTCGGCCATGATCCGGCTAGTTGACTTCGACGCCGGGCGCGATGTTCGAGTAGTCGAACTCGGCGGCCCTGGTCTTGGAATGCTCCATCACTTCGGGGACCTCGTCGCCCGGATAGATGGCCTCCACAGGGCATTCCGGCATGCACATGGAGCAATCGATGCACTCAGCGGGGTTGATCACGAACTGGTCATCGGCGTCGTAGATGCAATCCACCGGGCACGCCCCCACGCAGGCCGTGTTCTTCGTGCCGATACACAATTCGGTAATAACGTAGGCCACGTTGTTTCCCCTTTTTTAGTGCTGGATTCTCCGGAAACCAGTCTATCCAATGCGCAATCGTTGTCAACAGATGAGAGAACTCTCCGCAAGAGGGAATGGCAATGCACCCCAGACGCGTCCGAGTTACGGCCGAAGGCCATTAGTCGCCGTTTGATACCTTTAGTTACCGCTTGAACTTTCTACCGCGCGCGAGTATATTTCAGGCAGTTATAGGGTAGAAAGGTTCGGTTTGGCGTTGGGTCTGTTGCAACAGGGAGCCTCCTACGGGATGGTGTATCTGTACGTGGGCATCTTCATGTTGCTGGTGACCGGTTTCGTCGCGACCACGCTGGTGCTCGCACGCCTTATCTCCCCTGGCCGGAGGTCGAGCGCGAAGTCCCAGAATTACGAGACGGGCGAGATGACGGTTACCGACCCGTGGCGGCCTTTCCCCGTGCGCTACTACGTCTTCGCCCTGCTCTTTTTGGTCTTCGACGTGGAGGCCGCATTCCTGTTCCCGTGGGCCGTCATCTACAGGAGCCTCGGCGTCTACGGTTTCGTGGAGATGGTTATCTTTGTCTCGATCCTGGCAGTGGGGTTGGTCTACGCCTGGAAGAAGGGAGCCCTCAAGTGGGTGTGATGCAGCAGTTCAACGAGCCGAACCTCATAACCACGAGCACGGACAAACTCTTCAACTGGGCCCGGAAGAACTCGCTCTGGCCGCTGCAGTTCGGCTTGGCCTGCTGCGCCATCGAGATGATGTCGACTGGTATGGCCCACAACGACCTCGACCGCTTCGGCGCCGGTTTCTTCGCGGCTTCGCCGCGGCAGGCCGACGTCATGATCGTCTCCGGCACCGTCTCGACCAAGATGGCCGAGCGCATGACCCGCCTCTACGAGCAGATGCCTGAGCCGAAGTGGGTCATAGCGATGGGGGCCTGCGCGATCTCCGGCGGCCCGTTCTTGGATGGGTACTCCGTGCTGATGGGCGCAGACAGGGTGATACCCGTGGACGTGTACGTACCAGGCTGTCCGCCGCGACCCGAGGCGCTTATCTTCGGGATAATGACGCTCCAGAAGAAGATAGAGCGCGACCAGCAGGTAGGCTACGAGCGACCCCTCCCCGCCCTCGTCGACGAGGATGGCACCATCAGCGAGTACCTGCCCGAGCGCGAGTACACGGAGATCAGCTCGGGCAAGGCGCCCCGCCTCACGGGGATAAGACCGCTCAAGCGCACCTACGTCTTCGAGCGTGCCGGCATGCCGCCCGGCTCTCAGACGGACGTCGGTTGGGTCCCTCCCGAGGTGAAGAAGAGGCTCAGGGAAGAGGCCAGGGCCAGAAAGGCAGCAGAAGCGCAGGACGACGCCGATGGCAAGGAGAACGCTTAGGTGGCCCTCACGTTGCCCGAGGGGGACCTCCAGAGCAGACTGCAACGCTACCTCGACGGCCTCGGCGACCGCCACGGCCTCGAAGAAGCGGAGATCGTCGGCGATGTGGTGCGGATCGTCGCCCGTAAGGAAGACCTTCCCGCCGTATTGGCGACGGCCCGCGAGACCCTGGGCATCCCTCACCTCTCCTTCATCACCGTCGTCGACAGGATGGGCTCCTTCGAGCTTAGCTACGAGCTCATGGACTTCCGCGGGGCCACGGTGAGGGTCAGGACGAGCATCGAGGGAGATGAGCCCGTTATAGGGACGGTCACCGGCGTCTACCCGACGGCCAACTGGCACGAGCGGGAGGCCTACGACATGTTCGGGGTCGCCTTCGCCGGCCATCCCGACCTGCGAAGGACGTACATGTGGCAGGACCACTTCGACCACCACCCGTTGCTCAAGAGCTTCGAGATAAGCACCAAGCGCACCTTCGAGGGATTGAGGTAAGAGCATGCTCGGAGAAGAACGCCGCGCAGAACACCAGGGAGCGCTCACCGAGCCAGCGAGCGGCCGACTCGCAAGCCCCGATATCAGGGACGAGTTCGGGCTCGAGACCATAGACATGAACATGGGTCCGCAGCACCCGGCCATGCACGGGCTCCTCAGGCTTATCCTGGAGCTCGACGGGGAGACGGTGGTCAGGTGTGATCCGGTCATGGGCTACCTGCATCGTTGCCAGGAGAAGATAGCCGAGAACCGCATGTATCCGGCGGTAATCCCCCTGACCGACAGGCTCGATTACTTCGCCAACATGCACAACGAACACGGTTACTGCCTCGCGGTGGAGGACCTGCTCGACGTGGAGATACCACCGAGGGCCGAATACATCCGCGTCCTCATGTGCGAGCTCATGAGGCTGGCCAGCCACATCCCATCCATAGGCTTCCTCATGCTCGAGCTCGGGGCTTTCACCCCTATCCTCTACGCCTTCCGCGAGAGGGAGCGCATACAGACCATCTTCGAGGCCGTGACCGGCGCCAGGATGATGTTCCATTACATACGCATCGGGGGCGTCAAGGCCGACCTACCGCCAGATATACCTCAGAAGATCTGGGAGTACATCGAGAGCCTCGAGGCTCACTTCCAGAGGGACTTCGTCGACCTGATCCAGGGCAACGAGATCTTCATCTCCCGCACGCGAAACGTGGGGAGGATGACGCAGGAGCAGGCGGTCGAGATGGGCGTCACGGGCCCAGCCCTGCGCTGCACCGGCGTGGACTTCGACATCAGGATGGACTATCCATACAGCGTCTACCCCGAACTGGAGTTCGAGGTCATCACGGATACGGCGGGCGACGTCGAAGCCTCCTACAGGGTCCGTATCGCCGAGTGCTTGCAGAGCATCAGGCTCATCAAGCAGTGCCTGGAACAGATGCCAGAGGGCGAGGTGATGGGGGATACGGGCCGCCGCATCCGTCCGGCCGAAGGCGAGGGCTTCGGAAGGGTCGAGAGCCCCCGCGGTGAGTACGCGGTCCACGTAGTCTCGGACGGCTCCGACACCCCTTACAGGGTCCATTACCGCGACCCCAGCTTCTGCAACATGCAGCTTTTGCAGGAGATCGTGCCGGGCCATTATCTGCCGGACATAATGCCTATTATGGGCCTCATCGACCCCGTCTCGGGAGGGTGGGACAAGTAGATGCAGACGGTCCTGAACCTGCTCGAGGTCGAGCCGATAAGACTGCTCATCTCCTTCGGAGCCGTGCTGTTCCTCGTGCTCAACCTCGCGGCCGTCCTTACGATGGCCGAGAGGAAGGTCTCGGGCTACATCCACCTCCGTTTCGGGCCGAATAGGGTCGGACCGCGCGGGCTGTTGCAGCCGGCCGCCGACGTCTTCAAACTCTTTACCAAAGAGAACGTCTCGCCGGGCCGCTCAGACCTGTGGGTCTTCCTCGGGGCGCCCATAGCCATGTTCATCCCGGCCGCGCTCGTCTGGCTCGTCATCCCGTTCGCGCCGAACGCGGTCGTCGCCGACCTCAACGTCGCCATACTGTTCTTCGTCGCGATCACCTCGATCGGCGCATTGGGCGTCGTCATGGCCGGATACGGGAGCCGTTCGGCGTTCTCGCTTCTCGGCGCCTTGCGCGGGGCAGCGCAGATGATCTCCTACGAGGTGCCCCTGATACTGAGCCTGCTCGGCGTCGTGATGCTCTCCGGAAGCCTCTCTTTAACCGACGTGGTAAGGGCGCAGGGGGATACCATCTGGACCTGGTACTTCTTGCCCCAGCTCCCGATGTTTTTGACGTTCTACATCTCGGGTATCGCGGAGGTCAAGCGGGTGCCCTTCGACCTCCCTGAGGGCGAGAGCGAGATCGTGGGCGGTTTCATGATCGAGTACTCCGGGATGACCTGGGCCCTCATACAGGCAGCCGAGTTCGCCTCGATGGCGGTCATGTCGGCCGTTACCGTGACGCTGTTCCTCGGGGGCTGGCAGCCGCCTTTGCCCTTCCTGGACCTCGGGCATTTCAACTGGGTGTGGTTCGGTATCAAGACGGCGCTCATCATGTTTACCTTCCAGTGGATCCGGTGGAGCGTGCCGCGCCTCAGGATGGACCAGCTCATGGACCTCGGCTGGAAGGTGCTGGTTCCGATGACCCTAGTTTGGCTGTTCGTTACGGCCGGAGCTATGCTTGTTTTCTAGGAGGTTTCGATGCCGCAATTAGGACAGGGCATATTGAAGGGGATGGGCGTTACGTTGCAGCACCTCTTCGGGCAGAAGATCACGCGCCAGTACCCGGAATACAAGCGTGAGCTCCCTGAACGGAGCCGCGGGATGCTCACGGTCGACATGGACCGCTGCATCGCGTGCCTGCAGTGCATGAGGATCTGCCCGGACCACTGCATCTCCATCGAGCAGGTAAAGCGCGACGCCGACGGATCGGGCAAGGCCAAGCCGTTCGCCGTGGGGTTCGTGATCGACGACTCGCGCTGCATGTACTGCTCGCTCTGCGTCGAGGTATGCCCGGTCAACTGCATCTACCACACAGAGGAATTCGAGGCGCAGGCCTACAACCGCCTGGAGCTGGCCAGGCAGTTCGGTGAGCGTCCCGTCGACCCTACGGTAGACCCCAAGCCCGCCGCCAAGAAGAAGAAAAAGCCCACCGCCCAGAAAGCGCCGAGGACCGTAGAGCGTCCCGTCACCGAGAAAGACGACGCGGCTTGACGGTAGCGTTCGCCTTCCTGGCTGGGATGACGCTGGTCTCGGCGCTCGGCGTAGTTCTGAGCCGCAGCGTCGTCCACTCGGCGCTGTTCATGTCGGGGTCGTTCCTCGGCATCTCCGGATACTTCGTGATGCTCAACGCGCCGGCGCTCGCCGCCTTCCAGGTCCTCATCTACGTCGGGGCTGTTACCGTGGTGATCCTGTTCGGGATCATGTTCACCCAGAAACCGCAGGTCAGGCGCTACCGCACCATTATCAACCGGCAGTTCTGGGCCGGTCTCCTGGTGGCGGCGGGCGTCGGTGCCTTCCTGGCCTACGTTCTCTCCGCCGAGGACTGGGGAGGGACAGAGGCCGGTAACGGGCCGCGGCAGGTCGGGGCCTTCGGCCGGGATCTGCTCGGCGTCAGCCAGGGAGCCGAGATCTTCACCCTGCTGTACGAAGTCGCCTCGGTGCTGCTCCTCGTCGCCGTCGTGGCCGCCATCGTGGTGAGCCGCCGGAAGATCGGAGAAGGCGTAGATAGGGGCGTGCAAGAGTAGTGGCCCAGATCCCGACACAGGTGCAAGAGTTACTCGACACGCTGGTCGCGGCCCCGCCGCTCGAGGGATATCTCGTGGTTGGCGCCCTTCTTTTCGCCATAGGGGCGTGGGGGGCCTTGATCCGCCGCAACGCCGTCGTCGTTTTCATGTGCGTCGAGCTCATGATAAACGGCGTCAATCTCACGCTCGTCGCCTTCGCCGACTACCTCCCTAACGCTGGGGGACTCGGCGTCAGCTACGCCGTGCTCGTGATCGCCATAGCCGCGGCCGAGGTCGCCGTAGGGCTCGCTATCGTGCTCGCCGTCTTCCGCTCGCGGCGCACCGTGAACGTGGACGAAGTAACCTCCATGAGGGGCTAGAAGGGAACCCGTGCAGACAGTAGGCCAACAGTTGATCATCACGGCCATACCGACGCTCCCCGCGCTGGTCTTTCTCGTGCTGGTCTTCACAGGACGCCTCCTCAAGGAGAACGCCCAGTACGTCGCCATCCTCGGGGTGACCATCTCGCTCGTCTTCTCGGTCTTCGCCCTGTTGTTCGTCGCCGGCATCGTCCCCGGCGGTGGGGTGCCCATAGAGTTCTCGGTGAACTGGATAGATCTCGGCCAGGGCGGCTCGTTCCCGATGGGCGTGTACATCGACGGTCTCGCCGCGGTGATGCTCGTCGTGGTGAGCTTCGTGAGCCTCATGATCCAGCTCTACTCGGGCGCTTTCATGGAGGGCGACAAACGCTTCGCCTGGTTCTACGCGGTGCTCAACCTGTTCACGGCCTCGATGCTCGGGCTCGTGCTGGCGCCGAACTTCATCCAGCTCTACGTCTTCTGGGAGCTCGTCGGTCTGTGCTCCTACCTGCTCGTCGGACACTGGTTCGAGAAGCCTTCTGCCCGCGACGCCGCGGTAAAGGCCTTCGTGGTGACCCGTGTCGGTGACGCCGCCCTTTTCGTCGGGATCATCATCTTCTGGGCTACCACAGGCTCTACGGCCTTTACGGACATCTCGGCTGCCGCCCAGGCCGGGTTTATTGGGGGTTCCCTGTTCACCACGGCCGTGATACTCGTCTTCATCGGCGCCGTCGGCAAGAGCGCCCAGTTCCCGCTGCACGTGTGGCTCCCCGACGCCATGGAGGGCCCTACTCCGGTGAGCGCCCTGATCCACGCAGCCACCATGGTCGCGGCTGGCGTCTACCTCGTGGCCCGCACCTACGACATCTTCGTGCAGAGCCCCACGGCCATGCTCGTCGTCGCCTACATCGGCGGCTTCACAGCGCTGATGGCCGCGACGATGGCGCTGGTCAAGAAGGACATAAAGCGTGTAATCGCCTACTCCACCGTCTCGCAGCTCGGCTACATGATGCTTGGCCTCGGGCTCGGTTCCTACACGGCGGGCATCTTCCACCTCTACAACCACGCCTTCTTCAAGGCCCTCCTGTTCCTGTGCGCCGGCAGCATCATCTACGCGATGGACTCCTACAACCTCTTCGAGATGGGGGGACTGAGGCGCAGGATGCCCATCACGTTCTGGACCATGCTCATAGCGGGACTCTCGCTCTCGGGGATATTTCCCTTCGCCGGCTTTTGGTCAAAGGACGCGATCGTGGCCTCGGCCTACGATGAGCACTACTACCTGCTCTTCGGGATGGCGCTGCTGACCGTGTTCCTCACCGCGTTCTACATCTTCCGCGCCATCTTCCTCGCCTTCACCGGCGAGCCGCGCACCGAACCGGCCCGCGAGGCCACCGAGTCGCCGGGGATCATGACGGGGCCGATGATGCTCCTGGCCTTCTTCGCCGTCGTGAGCGGCTGGGTCGGGATACCGGAAGGGTTCGGCCTCCCCATAAGGGACTATTTCAGCGAGTTCGTGCATCCGAGCGAGTTCGCCGTCACGACGTTAGGCATCGAGGAGCACGCGTTTAGCTTCGTGCTGGGTGGGATCTCGGTCGTCGTCGGACTGCTCGGGATCGGGCTCGCCTACACGCTCTACGTCGCGAGGCCGGAGCTGGCAGGGGAGCTTGCGGCCAGGTTCTCCTGGCTGCACACGTTCCTGGACAAGGGATGGTACTTCGACGCGCTCTACGGCGCGACGTTCGTGAGGTCCGCGATGTGGCTCGGCAGGGCTACCCGAGGGTTCGACCGCAACGTCATCGGCGGACTCGTGGGCGGGGTGGGACGAGGCACCCTGGGGACGGGCGGGCTGCTGCAGCGCCTGCAGAACGGCGGGGTCCAGAGCTACGCGCTCTTTATCCTGCTGAGCGTCCTGATCATCGGGGTAATAGTGGGGGCGCAGTACGCGGCCATAGTCGTCGGCGTGATCGCGCTGGCAACTATCGCCGCTTTCGCAGTCGGGAGTCGACTGTGATAACGACTATCACGATCCTCATCCCGCTACTCGGCGCCGTACTCTTGCTGCTCTTGCCCGACGACGAGCGACTGGTGCGCTACGCGGCCCTCGGGGTTTCTGTGGTGCCTCTCATCCTCGCGGTCTACGTCTACTTCGCCTTCGGGGACGACCTCGGCGTCGCCGCGCTCACCCAGGACGTGACCTGGATACGGTCGCTGAACATAGGCTACCGGGTCGGACTCGACGGTCTCGGGTTCGGGATGTTCTTCCTCTCGACGTTGCTCACGGTCATAGCGGTTCTCGCCTCCTGGGACGTGCAAAGCAACCTCAAGCAGTACTTCGCCGCCATTTTCGTCGCCGAGGTGGGAATGCTGGGGGTCTTCGCGGCGCAGGATCTGATCCTGTTCTACGTCTTCTTCGAGGTCACGCTGATCCCCATGTACCTGCTCGTCGGCGTGTGGGGGGACGAGAACAGGCGTCCGGCCGCGATCAAGTTCTTCATCTACACGTTCCTCGGATCGACGGTGATGCTGGCCGGATTTTTGGCTTTCGGGATCCTCGCCGATACCTACTCGATGAACGCCCTCGGCGGCGGTGGCGGCCTCTCTCGGACGGCCCAGATAGCGGTGGCCGCCCCCATACTCTTCGGGTTGCTCGTCAAGGTGCCCGCCGTGCCGCTGCACAGCTGGCTTCTGGACGTGTACGTCTCCAGCCCGACTTCGACCAACGTGCTGCTCTCGGGAGTTCTGCCCAAGCTGGGTACCTACGGCCTGATCGCGGTTGCCATTCCCCTGCTCCCCCAGGGCGTCACACCTTTCCTCCCTTACCTCGCCGCATTCGGGGTGATCAACATCATCTACGGGGCGTTCGTGGCCTTCTTGCAGCCCGACCTCAAGGCGCTCGTCGCCTACTCCTCCATAGGAACCCTGGGCTTCATCCTGATCGGTGCCGCTTCGGGGAACGCGGTTGGCCTGAACGGGGCCGTCTTCCAGCAGGTCTCGCACGGGCTCTACTCAGCCCTCCTTTTCATCCTAGTCGGGGTGATAGCGGCCCGCACGGGAACGCGCCGCATCGAGGATCTCGGCGGGCTGGCGGCCAGTATGCCATGGGCGGGAGGGCTCCTGGCCCTCGGTGCCCTCGCCGCGATGGGGTTGCCCGGGCTCGCCGTCTTCATCTCCGAGTTCATGAGCATCATGGGCGTGTACGAGACGTTCCCCGTGCAGGGAGTGCTCGCGGCGCTGGGGATCATACTCTCGGCCATGTACCTGCTCTACATGCTAGCGCGCGTGATCTTCGGCCCCATCGAACGCCCCGCCTACGAGGAGATCACGGACGCCGGGCCGGCCGAGATGGCCTCGATCGTGCCGCTGGCCGTGTTGCTCGTGGTGCTTGGCGTCTTCCCTGCCCTGCTGATGAGCATCCAGCGCCCGGCCGTGGACGCCGTCCTGATCGTGATAGGGGGTAGCTAGTGACCGGTCAGGCATTCGTCGCGCTCTTGCCCGAGCTGATCTCCACGGGCTTTTTGATCCTGGTCCTGATGGCCGGAGTGTTCAGCGACAATAACGCAGGTGTGGCGGCCGGACTCGCCTCCCTCGGAACGCTCGCCGTCTTCGGGAGCGCCGCCGTCTTGCTGGCGACCGGCTTCTCGGGGAGCTACTTCGGCGGCGGCTTCGTGGTCGACGGCTTCGCGCTTTACTTCAAGCTGATAGTCGCAGGCTCGGCCTTCTTCGCCGTGCTCGCGGCGGCCCGCTGGTCCGGCCAGACCGGCGACGCCCCCGAATACCTGACGCTGATCCTCGCCGTTGTGCTCGGGTCGACGCTACTCGTCTCCATGCGGGATCTCTTCGGCGTCTTCATCGCCATAGAGCTGGCCACAATTCCCTCCTACGCCATGGTCGCCTTCGATAGGAGCCGCCGCGAGAGCGCAGAGGGCGGGATGAAGTACCTGATCACCGGCGTCATCGCCTCCTCCGTGCTGCTCTACGGCATCGTCTTGATCTACGGCGTCTCGGGCTCTGCGATGCTCCAGGACGTCGCTAACACGTTCACCGGCACCCTCACCCCCGTCGCCGTTCTCGGGCTCGTGCTCATGATCTCGGGCTTCGCCTTCAAGCTCTCGGCGGCGCCCTTCCATTTCTGGACCCCCGACGCCTACCAGGGCGCCCCGACGAGCGCGGCCGCCTTCCTCTCGGTAGCCCCCAAGGCCGCCACCTTCGCGATCCTGCTTCGGATCCTCCTCGAAGGCATGCCGGGCGCAGCGCCGACCTGGACGGCGGTGATGGCGTTTCTGGCGATCATAACGATGTTCGTCGGCAACCTCTTCGCCCTCAGACAGCGCAACGTCAGGCGCATGCTCGCCTACAGCTCGGTCGCCCACTCCGGGTACATCCTCGCCGCCTTCGCGGCGCTCCAGGGTGGCGGGGTAGCCTTCGCCGTGCAGGCCGTTCTGATCTACACGGCCGCCTACGCGGTTATGAACATGGGCGCCTTCCTCGTAATAGACCTGGTGGGCGAGGATACCAAGAGCTACAACGGGCTCGTCAGGACGAACCCCGGCGTGGCGGCGAGCATGGCCCTGTTTATGGCCGCTCTCGTCGGTATCCCCCCACTCTCCGGATTCTTCGGGAAGCTTTGGATCATCATCGCGGGCGCCCAGTCCGGTTCGGTCCTCGTCTACATCGTCGTCGGTGCGCTCGTAGTCAACACCGTCCTCTCCGTCCCTTACTACTTCGGCATCATCAGGAACATGATCTTCGAGGAGCCGAAGACAGACACAGCGAGAACGAAGGGAAGCGGCGCCGTAAGATTCTCCGTCTACGTGCTGGCAATCCTTACCACCTTATTCGGCCTTCTCATTATCCCCCTCTCCGCGCTGGTCGGAGCCTCGGGCCTGGCGTGAGGAAGAGAGCGCCGTTCAAATATCGCTCGCCCCGTATTGGTCTGAGATCCGGGCCTGGTGTAAGCTAGGTCTATGCAAGCAGTCGTACTTGTTGGCGGACAGGGGACCAGGCTGCGGCCTGTAACCTACGACATTCCGAAGTCGCTGGTGCCGCTCCGCAACCGTCCCTTTATGGGGTACATGCTGGACTTTCTGCGCGGCGCGGGCCTCGATGGCGCCGTGCTCTCTTTGGGTTACCTGCCGGACCCTATCCAGGCCTACCTCTGCGAGAATCAGGATCTCGTTGATTTCTCCGTAGATTACGCCGTCGAGGACAACGCCCTGGGGACTGCCGGCGGCATCAAAAACGCCGAAAAATACCTCGCAGGCGACACGCTGGTCGTCGTCAACGGCGACGTGCTCACGGGTATGGACCTCTCCAGGGCGATTGAGGTGCACAAAGCCTCGGACGCCCTAGCCACCATAGTTCTGACGAGCGTAGAGGATCCCACGGCGTACGGCCTCGTCGAGGTCGACCACGAGATGCTGGTCCACCGCTTTATCGAGAAGCCGGCTGCCGACGAGGTGACGACGAACCTGGTCAACGCCGGCGTCTACGTGATAGAGCCCGAGGTCCTCGCCATGATCCCGGCCGGCCGCGAGGTCTCCATAGAGCGTGAGATCTTCCCCGAGCTGCAGGAGAGCGGCAGGCTCAGGGCCCACATCACGAGCTCTTACTGGCGGGATATAGGTACGCCGCGCAGCTACCTGGCGGCCTCCCACGATGTCCTCTCCGGCGCCGTCGGCGCCCACGAAGGCTTCGAATACCTCGAAGTCGACCCCTCGGTCGAGTGCGGCAAGAACGTTAGGCTCTTGCCCCCGGTCTCGATAGCCGAGGGGTGCAAGATCTCGGACCTCGCCACCATAGGCGGACGTTCCTCGCTCGGAAAGGGCTGTGTGGTGGGGGAGGGGGCCGTGGTCGAAGGTAGCATCCTCCTCGACGGGGCCGAAGTCGAGGCCGGCGCCGTCGTGCGGGGTTCTGTCATAGGCCCGCGCGCCAGGGTCGGCAACAACGCCATCGTGCGCGGCCTCTCCGTGCTCGGCGCCGGATGCGTGGTCGGTGAGGGAAACGTTCTCGACCAGGGCATACGCGTGAACCCCGGCGTCATCGTCTCGCCCCGCAGCTTGAGCTTCTAGCTTCGCTTCGCTCAGCAGGCTTCAGGTCTTGGGTTAAAGCCGACGGCCACCCCGTCCGACTCTAGGTAGAAAGTGTTACGGCCGGCCCAGGGCCTCGAACATGCTGCGGCGGTTGCGACTCCCATAACACTGCTGAAGCCTGATGCCTGAAACCTTACAACCCTACCTCGCCGCGCTCGCCGACATGTTCTACCCCGAGCGCTGCGTCGGCTGTGAGCGGCGGGCGAGCGACGTGCTCTGCCGTACTTGCTTCGACGCGCTCCCCCGAGTGGGCAGCCCCTTCTGCGGACGTTGCGGGCTACCCACCGCCTTCGCGACGTTCGTGTGCGAGGAGTGCAAGAACGTCGACTTCGGTTTCAAGAGCGCGAAGGCGCCCTTGAAGTACGACGGAGTCGGAAAGCAGATCGTCCACGCCCTCAAGTACCGCGGCTACAAACGGGTGGTCGGGCGGCTCGCCGCGCCACTGATGCTGCAGGTCCTCGACGACACCCGCTTCGACGCCGTCGTGCCCGTGCCGCTGCACCGTTCACGCCTGAGGAAGAGGGGCTTCAATCAGGCCGAACTCCTCGCTGGTGGCGTCGCAGAGAAGATGAAAGCAACCGTATCGGATACACTAGTAGTCGTGCGCAGCACAAGGGACCAGGTCGAACTCTCGGCGGCCCAGAGGAGGGCCAACGTCGCCGGCGCCTACTCAACCACCGGACCTCTGCGCGGCAAGATCCTTCTAGTCGACGACGTCTTCACCACCGGCGCCACCACGAGCGCGTGCGCAACAACACTCCTCCGGGCAGGCGCCCAAGAGGTCCACGCCTTGACGTTGTGCAGGACGGTATAGGAGGTATCAAGTTTCAGGTCACAGGCTTCAGGAAAGCTGGCGCGTTACCTTTCGGGCAATAGCTCCTCCTTGCGGGTGGTCCCGGTGCGCACCGTGCAGGAGGCTGTATCGAGAAACCTGAAACCTGTTGCCTGAAGCCTTTTGCGAAGGGAGGCTGCAATTGGACATACTCATCAAAGGCCGCAACATCCCTATGACGGAGGCTCTGGAGCGCTACGCCTGGGAGAAGGTGGAGCGGGTCACCAGGTTCTTCGATGATAAGCGCACCGCCTCGCGGGCCGAGGTGGAGCTTATCCACGAGCGCAACCGCGCCGTCTCCGAGCCGGAGGTGGCCGAGGCCACGTTGTTTATCAACGGGTCCGTGCTGAAGGCCAGTGAGGCCTCGGAAGACATGTACGCCTCCATAGATGGGATGTCGGACAAGCTCGAGCGGCAGGTCAAGCGCTTCAGGGGGCGCCAGATCGACCGCTGGCAGGGCCAGTTGAAGAACACGCCGGACGTGCCCCCCTCAGGCGCCCAACCCTTCATCGTTGAGGAAGAAGAGGAGATCGAACCTCGTATCGTGAGGACCAAGCAGTTCCAGATGAAGCCGATGGGCGCCGAGGAGGCCGTCCTCCAATTGGAACTCCTCGACCACGACTTCTACGTGTTCACGAGTGCCGATACCGGTGATATAAATGTGGTATACCGGCGTCGTGACGGAGACTACGGGCTCATAGAGCCTGCCCGTTAGACCGGTACGACTACTATTACGAGGTAGCTTGTTTTGGCGAACTTGTTGACGAAGATATTGAGGATGGGCGAGGGCCGCAAGGTCAAGGTTCTCCAGCGGCGCGTGGAGGAGGTCTCGGCGTTGGAGCCCGAGATGGAGAAGCTCTCCGACTCACAGCTGCGGGAGAAGACGGACGAGTTTCGCGAGAGGCTAAGCGGTGGGGAGACCATCGACGACCTGTTGCCCGAGGCCTTCGCCGTCGTGCGGGAGGTCTCCAGGCGTACTCTCGGGATGCGTCCCTTCGACGAGCAGGTAATGGGTGGCATAGTCTTGCACGAAGGGAAGATCGCCGAGATGAAGACGGGCGAGGGCAAGACGCTCGCGGCGACCATGCCAGTCTACCTCAACGCGCTGGAAGACAAAGGCGTCCACGTCGTCACCGTCAACGACTACCTGGCGCGCCGCGACGCGGCCTGGATGGGTGAGATCTACACTTTCCTGGGGTTAGAGGTCGGCCTCATCCAGGAGAGCATGAGCTTCGACGAGCGGAAGGTCGCCTACGACTCGGATGTCACCTACGGCACGAACGCGCAGTTCGGCTTCGACTACCTCAGGGACAACATAGCGACCTCCACGGACCAGCTCGTGCAGCGGAACCTCAACTTCGGGATAGTGGACGAGGTCGACTCCATCCTGGTCGACGAGGCCCGCACCCCGCTCATCATCTCGGGTATGCCAGAGACTGCCGCCGACGTCTACTACCGCTTCGCCGCCATAGTCCCGCGCCTCAAGAGCGGTGAAGACTATGAGGCGGACGAGAAAAAGCAGCAGGTGGCCCCGACCGAGAGCGGAGTCGAGAAGGTCGAGAAGGCCCTGGGCATAGACAACCTCTACGACGACGTCAACACCAACCTCGTCAACCATTTGAACCAGGCGCTGAGGGCGCAGACGCTCTTCCACAAGGACGATGAGTACATCGTCACCGACGGGCAGGTCTATATAGTCGACGAGTTCACGGGGCGAGTCCTCGAGGGCAGGCGTTACTCCGAGGGGCTCCACCAGGCAATCGAGGCCAAAGAGGGCGTAGAGATCAGGGAAGAGAACCAGACCGTAGCCACCATCACCATCCAGAACTTCTTCAGGATGTACGACAAGCTCTCCGGCATGACAGGCACGGCAGCGACCGAGGCCGACGAGTTCATGCACACCTACAAGATGGAAGTCGTCTCTATCCCGACGCACGAGGATATGGTCAGGGACGACAAAGACGACCTCGTCTACAAGACCGAGAAGTCAAAGCATAAAGCCGTCGTCGAGGACATCTCGGAGCGAAACACGATGGGCCAACCCATCCTCGTCGGCACGGTCTCCGTGGACGTCTCCGAGCGCCTCTCGGCGCTGCTAAACCGGCGTGGGATCGCGCACAACGTACTCAACGCCAAGCAGCATGAGCGGGAAGCGGAGATCATCGCCGGGGCCGGCGAGCGGGGCGCCGTGACGATAGCGACGAACATGGCGGGCCGCGGTACTGACATCAAGCTCGGCGAGGGAGTATCCGAGCTCGGAGGACTCTACGTACTCGGCACCGAGCGTCACGAGGCGCGCCGCATAGACAACCAGCTGAGGGGTCGTTCTGGGAGGCAGGGAGACCCAGGCGAGTCCAGATTCTATCTGTCCTTCGAGGACGAGCTCTTAAGGCTCTTCGGCGGCCAGAAGATGCAGGGGATCATCGAGCGCATCGGGCTGGAAGAGGACGTGCCGATCGAGGCAGGTATGATCTCCAACTCCGTGAGGCGCGCCCAGGAGCAGGTCGAGAGCCGCAACTTCCAGATGCGCAAGCGCATCCTCGAGTACGACGACGTCTTGAACAAGCAGCGCGAGGTGATCTACGCGATAAGACGCGACATCCTGATGGGGGAGGACGTCGACACGAAGTCCTACGTGGAAGACGTGCTTACGGAAGTCGTCTCCGAATACGTCTCCGAGAACGTCTACCCCGAAGACTGGGACCTCGAAGCCCTCACGACCGAGGTAAACCGCTTCTATCCCAGCACGATCGACTTCAATGCTATCGACGTCGAGACCCTTACGGCCGCCGAGGTCCTCGCGATGGTCCTCCAGGACGCCGACGAGCGCCTCGAGGAGCGCAAGGCCGAGTGGGACGAGCGGACCGCCGAGCTCGAGAGGCGCGGGCTCGCCCGCGGCGACGGGGTGGCCACGTTCGAGGAGGCCGAGCGCAGGACGCTGCTCTCAGTGGTCGATTCCCGCTGGAGGGAGCACCTCTACGAGATGGACTACCTGCGCGAGGGGATCGGCTGGCGCGGACTCTCCCAACGCGACCCGCTGGTCGAGTACAAGCGAGAGGGTTTCGACATCTTCCAGGAGATGGAGCGGGGCCTGAAGGCGGACTACGTCACCTACATCTACCGCGTGGAGAACATCAAGGTGCGCGAGGAGGAGATGCAACAGCTCTCCTACAGCGGTGGCGAAGAGCCGAACCAACGTCAGAAGGGCCCGCGCAAGACTGCGGCCAAGATCGGACGCAACGAACCCTGTCCGTGCGGCAGCGGGAAGAAGTACAAGAAGTGCCACGGACAGCCGGGCGCGCCGCCACTCGCGTCCGAAGCCCGGGCAACTTAGTGACAGATCTCAAAGACAAGACGTCCGAGCTGGAAGGACGCCTCGCCGAGCTGGAGGCGTTCTTCGACGTGGAAGGGTTGCGCACGGAGGCCGAAGAGCTCGGTGAGGACATGAGCCGTCCCGGTTTCTGGGATGATCCCGAGGAGGCCAGGGCCATATCGGCACGCTTCTCCCGGGTACAGGGCAGGGTCGAGCTTCTCGACGGGCTAAAAGCGAGCCTCTCGGATTCGGGGGAACTCATCGAGCTCGCCGAAGATGACGGAGAGTTGCTACCTGAAGTCAGGGAGGAGCTCGGACGGGTAGAGCGGGTGCTCGAGGAGCAAGAGGTCTCCAGGCTCTTCGCCGGCGAGTACGATGAGGGCGACGCCATACTCACCATAAACTCGGGCGCGGGCGGGGTGGACTCGCAGGACTGGGCCGAGATGCTCGTGCGAATGTACCAGCGCTGGACCGAGCGGCGGGGCTTCGGGCTCGAGGTGATCGAGTACACCGTGGGCGAGGAGGCGGGCATAAAGAGCGCCACCTTCACCGTCTCCGGGGAGTACGCCTTCGGGCTCTTGTCCGCCGAGCGCGGGGTGCATCGTCTCGTCAGGATCAGTCCCTTCGACGCCGGCGCGAGGAGGCACACCAGCTTCGCCTCCGTCGCCGTCGCACCCGTCATAGGCGAGGCCGTCGAGGTCGAGATCGAGGAGAAAGATCTCAAGGTGGATACCTACAGGGCCTCGGGGGCCGGCGGCCAGCACGTCAACAAGACCGACTCGGCCGTCAGGATCACGCACCTCCCGACGGGCATCGTGGCGCAGTGCCAGAACGAGCGCAGCCAGCACCAGAACCGCGAGGTGGCCATGCGGGTCTTGAGGGCGCGGCTCTTCGAACTCGAGCGCGAGAAGCGGGAGCAGGAGATCGCCGCGCAGAGCGGGGAGAAGGCCGAGATCGAGTGGGGTTCGCAGATCCGGTCCTATGTACTCCACCCTTACAAGCTCGTAAAGGACCATCGCACCGGCGAGGAGACGGCGAACGTGGACCGCGTGCTCGACGGTGACCTCGATGCCTTCGTCTATGCTTACTTGAAGAACAGGACCGTGGCCTAGCGCCATGCGGAGCGTCGTCGCGGCCGTGCTCGCCCCCGTACTCCTCGTCTTCCTGATCGGACCATACACGTTCTTGCCATCGCTGCTGGAGTACGCGGTCGCCAGGGACGTCAAGGCCAGGCTCGGCATCGAAAAGCAGCCCGATGTAGAGCTGAAGAGCGACCCCCCGTTGCGCATGCTGGCTGGCGAGTTCTCGGGAGGACGCGTCGTCATGAAGAACACCGATCTGGGCAACGTAACGGCAACGAGGACGCGGATCGACCTCGACCCCTTCGACATCGACGTCTGGGCCACCATGAGAGAGGGAAGCGTGGTGGCTAGGGAGCCCCTGTCGGGAGATATACGGGTCGATGTGCCCGAGAGCGAAGTCTCGCGCCTGGCGAAGGCGGGATCCGAGGTTCCCATACAGGGCCTGGACGTGAAGGAGGGCGGGGTGATCGCCAGGTCGGAGGTCTCGGTGCTCGGCACGCGGTTCCCGGCCTCCATAGAAGGGGAACCCGCCTTGCGCGACGGAGAGCTGATCTTCGAGCCGCGGGGCCTCACGGCGGCGGGGGTAAGAGTGCCCGATGAGCTCGCAGACCGGTTGCTCGCCGGCACGTCCTTCGAGTACCCCCTCGACCGTCTGCCTTACCAGACCACCATCACCGGCGTCGAGGCCGAAGAAGGGCGGATCATCCTCAGCGGCAGGGTGCCGAGCGTGCCGCTCGGCGCTTACCCCGGCGGTTGATAACAACCTAAGTTGTTGTTATCGTCTCCGATGCCCGGGCCCTGGAGGGGGGGACCTCGAACCGCGCGTGGAGAAGTAATGATCCGACTCGATAACGTCACCAAAGTCTATGGTAAAGACACCGTCGCCCTGGAGCGGGTGAACCTCGGGATAGATTCGGGCGAGTTCGTATTCCTTGTAGGGGCTAGCGGATCCGGCAAGTCGACCATAGTGCGCCTGATCCTCAAGGAGGTGGAACCCTCAGCGGGGGCCATCTACGTCAACGGCACCAGGCTTTCCTCTGTGCCGCGGCGCAGGATCCCTCGTCTGCGCCGGGGGATCGGGTGCGTCTTTCAGGACTTCAAACTGCTCCCGAACAAGACCGCGGCCGAGAACGTTGCCTACGCGATGGAGGTCACGGGCCAGAGGCGGCGTACGATCCGCACGAAGGTGCCCCAGATACTCGACCTCGTTGGCCTCTCGGCGAAGATGGACAAGTTCCCCGAAATGCTCTCGGGCGGCGAGCAACAGCGCGTCTCCATAGCCAGGGCCTTCGTGTCGCAGCCGCCCATCCTCGTCGCCGACGAGCCGACGGGCAACCTGGACCCCACAACCAGCGTCGGTATCATGCAGCTCTTGCACAGGATCAACCGCATAGGCACCACCGTCCTGGTCGCGACCCACGACAGGGAGATGGTGGACGTAATGCGCAAGCGGGTGGTCGCCCTGGAGGCGGGGCGTGTCGTACGCGACAAGGTAAAGGGGGCGTACGCCGATGAGGTTTAACCTGGGGTTCTTTCTGGCCGAGGCCCTCAAGAACCTCCGCCTGAATCTGCTCATGAGCATCACCGCCATCACCACCACGTTCATCTGTATCCTGGTCTTCGGGCTCGGCCTGCTCGTCAGCGCCCACATCCAGAGCATAATCGACTCCGTGCGGGAGGACGTCAGCGTCGAGGCATTCATGCCGAACACTACGCGCATGGAGGTAATCGCCCTCGCGAACGAAGTCCGAACCTGGCCCGAGGTCGCCAAAGTAAGCCGGGTCTCCGAAGAGCAGGCGTTCGCCGAGTTCAAGGATAAGTTCGAGGACCAGCCCGATCTGTACCAGGACCTGGACACGGGTGTCTTCCCTCCTTCCGTCCAGATCCAGCTCGAGGACGCGGGTAGCGCCGGCGCCGTGGCCGAGAGGCTGAAGGACCAGGGGTTCACGGAGAGAAACCTGAGCTACCCCCAGCAGACCATCGACCGTCTCAACTCGATAACTTCGTACGTGATCTGGGGCCTCTACGGGGCCACGCTCCTGTTCCTTATCGCCAGCGTGCTCCTTATCTCCAACGCCATCAGGCTCTCCATCTTCGCCAGACGCAAGGAGATAGAGGTAATGAAGCTGGTCGGCGCCTCCGACGGCTTCGTGCGCACCCCATTCGTCTTCGAAGGACTCCTCCAAGCCTTCGTCGGAGCCACCCTCGCGGCGTTCGCCGTGATCTGGATCAACCTCCTCTTCGTCGATTGGTCTCACAACGCCCTCCCCTACGTACCGATCTCCAGCGACGCACTAAACGCCGTCTCGACCCTGCTCGTCCTGATCCCCGTAGGAGTAGCCATCGGCGTCATCGGCAGCTTCCTCTCCGTAACAAGGTTCTTGAGGAAGATATAGCCTTTTTGGGTTTCAGGCTACAGGCATCAGGTAGGTTTGCTTCCGCCGCATCTGCGGGTTCTCCACACCCTCTGCCCACGGCGCCCCGACGATGCCGGGCGGCCCGCAAGCGCGGTCGGGCTCTCGCGCAACAAACCAGAACCTGAAGCCTGGAGAAGACCTGCTGCGTGATAGACTCTGAGCGTGCCTTACCAGACACTTTCGGGAGCACTCTCTTGATACTTCCGGCTATGCTGGTCCGTCGGGGGAAGTACTCGGTAGCAGACCCGCTCTTCGTCGAGGAGCGGCGCCCTGTGCTGGTCGCACGCAAGCTTCGCAGGGGTGCCGAGGCCGGCGATATAGTCCTCGTGAACGCCCGCGAGAAGAACCGCTCGCTCAGGGGCGAGGTGACGCGCGTCGTCGGGCCTTCTGAGGACCCGCGCAACGTCTATGAGGCGCTCTTCGCCTCTATCGGCACCTCCCGCGAGTTTCCGAGAAAGGTCGATGAGGAGGCCGAAGCCGTCGCGCACGGGGAGATCGGGGAGCGCAGAGACCTGCGTCACCTCCCTACGGTGACCATAGACGGCGCCGACGCAAAGGACTTCGACGATGCGATCTCGGTCGAGCGTTCCGCGGACGGCTACAGTGTTTGGGTCCACATAGCCGACGTAACCCGCTACGTCGAGCCTGGCTCGGCCCTCGACCGGCAGGCCGCCTACAGGGGCAACTCCGTGTACCTTCCAGGGACCGTCGCGCCGATGCTTCCCTGGCGTCTCTCCAACGACGTCTGCTCCCTGCGCCCGCACTCGGAGCGGGCCGCCGTAACGGTAGAGATGGAGGTTTCCGTCGAAGGCGAGACGAAGAGCTTCAAGGCATTCCGGAGCATAATCGTCAGCGATGCCAGGCTCACCTACCAAGCCGTCGACGCGTTCCTGCGCGGCGAAGAGACGATAGGGGAGACGGATCTGGTAAGGACCGCATACGATCTCTCGCGCAGGCTCAAGACGCGGGCGGCGATGCGTGGAAAACTGGACCTGGGCGGGCGGGAGCCGGAGTACATGATCGGCGAGGAGGGGGTGCCAATGGGCGCCGGAGTCCGCCGTTCCACGCCGGCCAGGGAGTTGATCGAGGAGCTCATGGTCCTCGCCAACGAGTCGGTCGCGAAGATGTTGCGCGGAAAGAAGGGCGGCGTCTTCAGGGTGCACGAGAGACCCGACCAGGACTCTCTGGAGCTCCTTGGCCAGAGGCTCGCCGCCGTCGGGATGCAGGCCGAGCCGACGCCCGAGAACCTCGGGACGATCTCCCAGATGGCCAAGTCGGACGCGGTGAACTACCTGATCCTACGCTCCATCCCTCGCGCCCTGTATTCGCCAGAGGACCTCGGGCACTACGGGCTCGCACTGGAGCACTATACGCACTTCACCTCCCCGATCCGGCGCTACGCCGACGTCCTCGTCCACCGCGCCCTGCTGGGAGACGAGCCTCCCGAAGATCTCGCCGGTATCGCAAGCCACATCTCCGAGCGGGAGTACGGGTCCATGATCTGCGAACGTACCGCGGACGAGTACACGCTCATGTGGCTGATGCGAGACCGTGTGGGGGAGGTGCTAGAAGGGACCATCGTAAGCACCGCAGCCTTCGGCCTCTTCGTCGAGCTCGAGACGGGTGCCACCGGCCTCGTCCACGTGAGCAAACTCCCCGGATGGTGGGAGCTCGAGCCGAGCGGCGTCGTCCTCTCCAACGACGCTATAGGCGCCTCATACAGGGTGGGGGACAGGGTTCTCGTAGAATTGCTGGACGTTCTCCCGCTCATGCAGCGGGCCGAGCTGAGGGTGGTGAAACGGTTGTGACAGACTTCGCGCGAAACAAGAAGGCCCTCCACGACTTTGCCATCGAGGAGACTTATGAGGCCGGCATCCAGCTGACAGGGCCTGAAGTAAAGTCCGTCAGGGAGGGCCGGGCCAACCTCAAGGAGAGCTATGCCAGGGTGAGGGACGGCGAAGTCTTCCTGATCGGGGCGCACATCTCGCCTTACGCAAACGCCAGGCAAGAAAGGCAACTCCCCACCCGCGACCGCAAGCTGCTGTTGCACAGAAAGGAGATCGACCGCCTCATCGGCAAGAGCCAGGAGGAAGGGAAGACCCTCATCCCCCTAAAGCTCTACTCCAAGAACGGCATAGTCAAGCTCCAGATCGCCGTCGCAAGCCGCAAGCGCCAGTACGACAAGCGACGCGAAATCGCCAAAAAGACGGCCGACCGCGAGATCGAACGCGCCGTGAAAGAACGCCTCCGCCGGTAGCTCGATTTGCTCCGCAAATCGCTCGAATGGTGAAGTTGGAATTGTGAATTGGGAAAGAGCTAGGCGACGGACCAATTCCTGATTCACGATTCACAATTGTGAAACTCCTCCAAAATGGTAGAATATCTAGCGTACAAGGGGGCGCATAGGCTTCGACGGGAGTGGTCAGCGTCCTGTGAGACGAGCCGAGTTTGCTGGAGACTCGTAAAACGCCGGCAGCAAAAGATACACGCCAATAAAGAAATGGCTCTGGCTGCTTAACTAACAAGTAGCCCATCGGTCCGGGCGGCCCACGGCCCGGTTCCCGGTGTCATTTAGTGGGCTTACCACCAGGGTTCTGGCCCGGAGCGCTGAGGGGACACTCAACGGGCTAGCCTCGCGGCGGCGCCCCGGTCCGTCGCGGCAGGCGAAGCTAGACCGGGAGCTATGCTCGTAGAATCTCACGGACGGCGCGCTCGCGGACGCGGGTTCGAATCCCGCCGCCTCCACTCTAGCGCTTCGCGGGGAACCCGCGAAGCGCGCTGGTCAGCACGGCGCCTCGCACCTCTCAGCACGCTTCAGGCTTCGCCCTCGCTTGTCAGCTTGTCGGCTTTTTCCGTTCCGGCCCCGCCCGCCCGCGGAAGAGGACCCGCCGCCCATGGCAGTGAGGTCCTGCACTCAAGGCGACGCTACGGGACGACTAGCTGAAATGCTGAAGTGCTGACGAGCCGCCGAGCAAAGCGAGGCGGCGGGCTGACAAGAGAAGCCCGGCGGAGCCGGGCGCAGCGTGCTAACAGGCGCGGCGAATCGATATAATGCATTCCCGTGAGCGATCAACGGCCCATTGGAGTCTTTGATTCGGGTGTCGGCGGGCTGACGGTGCTCGCGGAGATCCGGGACCGTCTCCCTTACGAGCACACCACCTATTTTGGAGATACGGCGAGAGTGCCTTACGGGATACGGGACCTTGCTGAGGTCCGTTGGTTCACTTTCGAGATCATAAACTATCTCATCGGCATGGACGTGAAGCTGATCGTGATCGCGTGCAATACCGCGACCGCTTCGGCCTTGAGGGCGACGCAACGGTCCTTCGAGGTACCGATCATAGGCGTCATAGAGCCGGGGGCGCGGGCCGCGGTGGAGGAGACGCGCAACAGACGCGTCGGCGTGCTTGCAACGCCGCTGACCGCAGCGAGCGGCGCCTACAGGCGTGCCGTCCACTCCCTGGACGCGGGAGTGGAGGTCCACGAGCAGGCCTGCCCTGAGTTCGTGCCCATGATCGAATGCGGTGTCGTCGACGGCCCGGAGCTCGAAACGGTCGCGCGGGGCTATCTCGAGCCCATCATGGAGCGTGCCGTTGACGCGGTCGTGCTGGGGTGCACCCACTACCCGCTCATCTCGGCGCCGATCAACCGCATCCTGGGTCCTGAGGTGCGTCTGATCTCCTCCGCGGGCCAGACCGCCCTGGAGGTCGGCCGCGTCCTTTCCCGCCGCGACCGCCTGCGCCGCCCGCGCCACACAGATGACGAAGGCAAAGCCACCTTCGTGTGCAGCGCAGACCCGGAAGAGTTCGCCGCCCTCGGAAGCCGCTTCCTGGACCAGGAGATAGAGGCAGTAGTCCCGGCGACCGTAATCTAGAGCAAGTCAGCACGCTTCGGGTCTTCGACCCTCGCTTGTCAACAGGTCAGCTTTTCCCACTCCGACCTCGCCCACCCGCGCACGACGAACCGCCAACAGCGGTAGTGGGGTGCTAACCTCGTGGCCACGCTTCGAGACGACTTGCTGAAGTGCTGACGAGCCGTCGAGCATAGCGAGGCGGCGGGCTGACAAGCGAGGGCGTTAGACCGAGCGTGCTGACAAGGCGCGAAGCGCCGTGCTGACTGGCTGTTTGCTATACTCATGCCCGGTCTCGGCGGGGCGTGGCGCAGTCTGGTAGCGCACCTGCTTTGGGAGCAGGGGGTCGGAGGTTCAAATCCTCTCGCCCCGACAGCGAAGCTGGCGGGACCACTTTGAGAGCAGTGCGGGTGTAGCTCAACGGTAGAGCCCCAGCCTTCCAAGCTGGTGATGGGGGTTCGATTCCCCTCACCCGCTCTCGCACTTTGTGTCGCGCGGTAAACGGCGGGAGGGAAAGCCGATGTCCGTTCGCACTCCGACGGGGCGTGGCTCGACGTAAGGCGCAATACTACGCCCGAAGCCCAAAACTCTTTAGCGATGTTACTATGGCCAGGTATGGTCGGAGCCGTCCCGCCTTAAAGATGGCTCCAGGGGTGATCCGCGAGTCTGGGTTTCGCGGACGATGTGAGCGGAGGGACAGGTTGGGCAGGTGGCCGAAGCGTCTTACTTACATGGTTCTGATCTGCACGCTCGCGTTCGGAGTGATGCCGGCCGCTAGCTTTGGTGAGGACGATACCGTAGGAGATGATACGGATGATGCCGAGGCACACCCCCGGTTCGCACCGGAGATGCTCTTCTCGGCCCCGGGACAGCGCCAGGACGACTGGGAGCCTTCCGTCGCGGCAGACGAACACGGACATGTTTACATCGCCACGACCCGCTTCGACGGACCAAACGCGTGCCGGGACTGCCCGGATCCCGCGATAGTCTTCGAGCGCTCCAGCGATGGCGGGCGCACGTGGAGCAGCCCGCGCTTTCTGTGTCCTTGCCCCGGCGTTGAGGAGCAGGCCGACCCGGTGCTCGTGACCGACGAGCGCGGGCGGGTCTTCGCCACGTGGATGAACGACTTCGCCGTGCAGTTCTCGCGCTCCGACGACTTCGGACGCACCTGGACGGACCCCCGCCCGGTCGACGGACCCCTTCGATGGTCGGACAAGCCCTGGATCGGAGTCTCCGGGGACGGGAAGGATGTCTACATCACGTTCAACGGGCCGGGCCGTAGCGCGGGTACGCCCTACACCGTTTACTCCCACGACGCCGGTGCCAATTGGTCGCGGCCGGTGGGTGGGGTGCGGACGAACGGGCTGTACTGGTTCGCGGGCGGCCTGACCGTCACACCGGAAGGGACGGCGATCAGCTCTCAGGATGCCTACGAACAAGACTACAAAGGCAACGTGCTTCTGTACGTGCTCCGTTCGGAAGACGGCGGACGCTCGTGGAGCCGGGTCCCCATCGCGGAGTCCAGGCAGGGGCGCCGCTGCCCCCGCTGGGCGGGGTGCGGGCTCGGGTTCCTCGGACCGCAGATAGCGATCGCCACGGACGAAGGCGGGCGTGTCTATGTAGTGTGGAACGAGACGGCTCGCAGCGGTGGGCCCGCGCGCATCTACCTGCGCTGGAGCGACGACGAGGGCGAAACGTGGTCGCCCGCACGCAAGATCTCGTCGGCGGAAGAGGGCCGCGTCGACAGTGAGTTCCCGATGATCGCGGCGGCCGATCGCGGCGATGTTCGGGTCGCGTGGATGGACAACCGTACTGGGCGTTGGAACACGTGGTACCGGCGCTCTACCGATGGCGGGCGAACATGGTCGGGGAGCGTAAGACTCTCGGACCGGCCAGACGGCGCTCCCTATAAGTCACCGCGAGGGTTCAGGTTCCCCTACGGCGACTACGGACAACTGGCCGTCGACGGGCGTGGTCGCACCCACGCGACCTGGGGTGAGGGCCCAAGCTACATCGGCCCGGGGGGCGCATGGTACACCCGCGGCCCCTTACCGTAGCGATGGGAGACCCTTCGCCCGCCGGGCAGAAGCCTACGAAACGCCAGACGGGTTAGACCGAGTCGGAAGACGCCGTGATCGCTTCCTCGGGTAGCCCGACGAGCATACAGCGAGCGCGGCGCACTTTGGGACATTCATACCTGAGCGATGGCTGGCTGAGGGTCGTGCTGAAACGCTGATCGGCGCGGGTTGCAAGAAGGCTCAACCTTTCTGCATCCCGCCACCGACGTATTCTCGCCTCCTCGCGAACCTCGCCCACCCAGCCCGCCCGAATGCTGCCGCCATCGGCCCATTTGCGACATCGGTGTCGGCCCGCAGGGGCTTCTCATTCCCTTCCCTCATACGGGCCTCGAGGAGCGTAGCGGTGCCGAAGGCGAGCAGGTCGTCGACGTACCCCTGTCCTCTCATCCCTGGAACGACGCCCACGTAGAAGATGGTCAGGAAGCCTGGTGGCTCCGCCGGCATCACCAGGCCGACGAGCTCTTCCTCCGGTGTGTAAGCGAGTCGCCACCAGGAGGGCTCGTGCTCGACCCTTCGCGCGTCCTCGAAGAACTCGCGCGCGGCCCGCTCCGCCCCAAGCCTCTCGCGCTCGCCCTGGATCTCACGGTCCAGCGTTCCTTCGGAGACCATTCTCATTGCCTCGACGAACGCATCTTCGCCAACTTCCTCCAGGGTGCGAAACGAAAGTCGCCCGGGAACGGCGGGAGGCTCCCCTCCGCGCCACTCGAAGCGGCCGGTCTCTCGGCGGAAGGCGAATCCAACGCTCTCCAGCAGTTCGATCCGCTGCTCGGGATGGTGCTGGAACTGGGGACGCATCGGTGGATCATCTATTACGTGCTCGATCTCCTCTGCCCCAAGAGCACGCGCCGCCTCCAGGACGTCTCCGAGGAGGCGTGTGCCAACGCCCAAGTAGTCCCCATCCCAGAGGACATCGAGCAGCACGAGGGCGAACGGCTCCTCCATGCCAGGCAGAGTCCAGAAGGCGACACGCCCGAGAGGCTCTTCTCCTTTTTCTTCGGCGACGAAGCACCACTCGGTGCGCATCGACCCTGCGGCGAACATACTCTCCAGGTACTGCTCGACTTCTCTACTGTGGTCTGGGGCTCCGGCGGCCTCGACGAAGAGGTCGAGTTCGTCGGTACGGACGGGACGGGTGTGCATCTCTGTAGTCCTCCTGCGGAAGCGCGGCGTGGTGGCAAACAACGGTCTTCTATCCGGACTCGGTAACCACGATGTACAGACGCACCAGCCGCCCGAAGGGCTTGCCGCAGTATAGGCTACCTGATTACGCGACGCCAGAAAGCATTCGCTACCCCAGGGAATACACGAATTAGATGGCAAGTGGTGACCCGCCGATCGAAGATACGAAGAGAGGAGTCCCAGTGGTCAAGCCCACCCGGCCTTGAGAATAGCGTCGAGGACGGATTCATGATCGTAGCTAGTGGTGTTACCCATCATCACCACGCCCAAAGACACTTCGGGATAGATGCGCATCACATTCCAGAAACCTGCTCCGCCTCCCAAATGCTCGACGAAAGCGGGACGCTGCTCTTCAGCCGCGTGCGCGCGGAACCAGCCCAGCCCGAAATCCCGCTTGCCCCCCTGGGGCGTAACCCGCTGCATCTCGGCTATCGACTCCGCCGAAAGGAGCCGCGTGCCGTCCACCTCGCCGCCGTTCAGGTGGAGCAGAACGAACCGGGCGGCCTCGTCGACGCTGCCGACCAGTCCGCCATAGGCCGGTCCCTTGACGTAGAATGGCTTGAACGTGACGTATCTCCCCAGCCGGGGTCCTACTATGCCTCTCGGCAAGGCGGCCCTGAAGAGCGGGGTAAGAGGTTTCCACAGTGGTTGATAGCCGGTGGCCGCTCCACCGTCCGCGTGCTCCGGGTAGGCGAAGCCGGTGCGCTTCATCCCGAGGGGAGAGAGAATCTCCTCGCGTACGTATACCTCGTACCTCATGCCAGAGACCTCGGAGATGACCTCCCCCAGCACCAGGTAGCCCAGATTCGAATAACTGGCACGCCCGCCGGGGACGAACCTGAGTTTGCGATGCTTGCCCAGTAGGCGACTTACGAAGGCGCGCCGGTCGACTACCGGGCCTGCAGCGGGATACACCCACCTGAGCGGCAGGGGATTGGCGAGACCGGAGCTGTGGCTCAGGAGGTGTCGGACACTCACGGGGGTCGGCTGCGATACGATCTTGAAGCCTCGAAAGTACTCGTCGGCCGGGGCGTCGAGATCGAGATCCCCGCGCTGGACTAGCTGCAGTATCGCCGTGGCCGTTACGATCTTCGTCATCGAGAACCACAGGTAGCTCGTCTGGGGCGTGGCCGGGGTGGAAGTCGCGAGGTCAGCGAAGCCGAAACCTCGATTCCAGATGATGCGGCCGCCCTTTACCACCGCAACCGACAAACCCGGCACGGTTTCAGTCGGTATCTTCTCTTCGAGGAATGCCTCTGACGCTTCTGTGTATCCAGCTCCTTGCGGTCTAGACTTGGCCATCAGCCCTTACCTCCTTCGGTAGCGGGTGCTCGGCCGGCTATCACCTGGCAAGAGTGGTTCCCAACAAAGTCTGCTTGCCCGACACAGCGAATCGAGCTCATGTCCAGAGGTCACGAGAGGGCTCGATCGGCCGTCAGGAAAGCTACGACGTCCCTGCCGAAGCGCCGGTCGACGAAGGTGCCCCCGTGCGCCCGGTTCTCGTAGATGATGAGGCGCGCGTTCGGGATGCCTTCTGCTGTCTCTCGGAATAATGCGGTCGGGTAGAAGCGGTCGCGGCCCCCACCGATAACGAGGGTCGGGGCGGAGATCTCGCCGAGTCGATCTCCTACGTCGAAGGGGTCGTCGGCCCTGATGGTCGAGATCATGTCTGATGGGTCCCAGTTCCGCTTGATAAGTAAAGGGCCCACGAGCCACAAAAGTCCCCCGACGATCCGCCGTCCGAGACGCGACTGTGTGATGTCAGGAGCCTGCATCATGGAGAGATCGCGCAGGTCGCCAGAAGTGGAGAGCTCAGCCGTGCACCTTTGGAACCTCCGTCCGTGCTCGCTGAGCCGGCAGGCCGCTCCGGCCACCACGAGTCTTCTTAGCAGCTCTGGTCGGTCGACGGCGAACTGGAGGGCGATGGAACCGCCCGTCGAGATGCCGAGCACGTCGACCGGACCCCCGAACTCCTCGAGCGCCCCAGCGTAGTCGCTGGCGAGGACTTCTATCGTCGTTCCGTACGCCAATCCGACCCTCCTGCTTATCCTGTGAATCGTGAAGGTGCGCGCCAGAGGAGCTAGCAGCCGCATCTCTCCCCAGCGCTGGATGCCGGAAGGATTTGCGTTGGTCATCCCCAGGCCGGGAAACACAACGAGCAGCGGCCCTTCGCCGAACTACAGGTAAGGCAGGCCACCTTCGGTGTGTCCTTCATTCACTTTACGAGCCACTGGACCACCCCTTCCGCCTCCAACAGGTTGGAGACCACAGCAAGTACGAAGGGCAGCGTCAGCGGCTTGCTATCTGCTCGCCCTTCGCATCCGTCTCGGGGCGTAACCACAGTGAGACGTGCGTCGGCTGCATCGTCCCCCTGACCACGCTCACGAGATCTTCACTCAAGGCATCGAGGTCCGTCTCCTGGTTTAGCGTGGCCGAGAAGGCTTCCAACGTCTTTCTCGCATCGTACTTGCTGCGGTAGAAGCGCCTGTCTATAAAGGACTTGATGCGCCCCCTTAGGGGATTGAACAGCGCGGCGATCACCAGTGTAGAGACGACGACGACGAGTTGTGGCTGCTCACTTTGGTCGGTGAGCGCGTGAAGGACTGCCTGGGCCATTGCCACACTACCGAAATACACCAGCGCGAGAGAGGCCGTGAGGATACCGTAGACCAGCGTGCGGTGGATGACGATGTCGATGTCCCACAATCGATCGTATACGATCGCCACGCCGATCGACAACGGGATCAGGAGCAGAGAGCCGAAGAGCCCGGCCTCGAACCCGAGAGCGAGCAGCGGGCCGAACTGGCTGAGTGGAGACCCGGGGATGGATAGCTCGAATGCTATCGCCCCCAGCCCGGCCGAAACCAGACCGAAGACCACCCATTTGGTCTGCTGGCGCTCTGTGGGAGACGATACGTACCGGTAGCGGTACATCTGCGAGCCTATGGCGATGAAAGCGAAGGCCGTTAGCACGGCAAAATCGAGGAGGGGGAATGACCTGGCGATGTTGAAGATAGACTTGGGGAAGAGCCAGTAGAACACGTCGTGCGCTGCGAAAAGGACGGCCGCAATGAGCGTCCAGCGCGGGACAAAGCGTCCGCTGGGGAAGAGGAGATAGAAAACATAGAGTGCCACCGTGCCGACGAGCGCCAACAGGTGAATCGGCAGCCACACAGAGGAGGACTGGTCCGCTAGCGCAGGCAGACTGGGAGGGAGGCCCAAGGTACCGAACGTAACGAGGGACAGCGAAGCAAAGAGGGCTATCCAGTTATCCGCCCTCAGCCAGAAGATGACCCCTGCGACCGCGACCCACACCACCGTCGATACCAGGCTGATCGAGAGCAGGCAAACCGCATAAACCTGAACGGAGATCCCGCTCTCTTCCAGGCTGGCACGGACGGCCTGAGGCTTCAGATCGGCATCGGCGTAGCTGACGATGGCATCGTAGTGCGCCGGAATACTCGCCAGAAACAGGCCCACGGACAGCGCGAACACCACCAGCCACCCTACCCGGGCTACCAAGAGGCTACGTCCGGCCAGAGTGGAGGACGTCAGGGCATCGGTCCTACCGGCGAACTCGCCCGGTCTTCCGTGCTCAGGACCCAAGCCAACCCGTACCTTTCAGCCAGCGCTCGCTGCTCGACATGATGACAGACGACGATAACCTTGTCACCCATACTGTTAGACGACTCGGTGGGCCTGCTCGTTCTCCGAGAGATCCTGGCTGTACATCTCCCCGGCCTCGCCCTGAACCTACACTCCAGCGACATTGGTCAACGCTTCGAGGCAGAGGGCGGTGGTCAGCTCCTCGGAGCCGTAGTACCTGCCTGGTTGGCAAAACATCGCTATCCTACGCCATGAGCCGTCCGCGCTTTGGTGTTCTTCGAGGTAACGCGCAGCGTCCCTGAGCCTCCTGATGCCCTTGTACCCGAAATCGACCAGGCTGCACACCGCGCATGCTGTAGCCAGTTCATCGCCGAATGACCCGTCATCTTCGCCGCGCCGTAGGACCTTCTCGACGATCGCCTCCTTCGCCCCGCCCAGCGATGAGGCGCCGCGCGCATACGCGCGTGAAACGGCATAGTAGAGGATCATATCGTCGAGATAATAGCGGTACGAGTCGCTCTCGCGGCCGCTCTCGATCGTATCGATCAAATACCGGCACGCTCCCCTCGTCTCGTCGCGATCGCCCAGATAGAAAACCACGTTGGCGTTGACGACGCTATCTATGTCGTTCTCTGGAGCCGCGTCGCCAATCCAGGTATAGAAGAGCCCAGCCGCATTCCGATTCTCCAGAAAATGCTCGACGTTACCCCCGCCAGCCACAAAGGGATGGCTCTGTTGCAGTGCGACCGATGCGCAAGCGGTATCGTCCAGGTCGAATCCGATGCCGTGGGTGTTCTTCGAAGTGTAATACTGAAACAGGCCGGGACCCCTCATCTCATCCGTGAGAAACGAGATCGCCTTCTTCGTCATCGTCGTTACAATAGGGCAGTCGATAAAAGCGATGCTGTAGAGAACGAAGGTTGTGACGAACACCGAGCTATCGAAAGCGGTTACACGCATGTCTCTAGAGGGGCTGGCGTAGGTTCTGAATTCTCCCGACGGATGTTGATGGTCGTGGAGGAACCGTAAGCCTCGTCGAACAGGAGGCGCAAGTCGTTCTAGAGCGGTCATGGATGTACGGGCGCCGCCTCGAGACCCTGCGCGGCGGGCCTCGGAAGGATCGTCGGCCGGGACCTTGTTCGGGTGGAGAAGGTGAATACTCTTTTCATCGTGCACCACTATAGGACAAGAGCCCGTCGGTATCTGGGATGCATCGGCGCCTTCTTCGAAGTCAGCAGCGACAATTGATAGCCGAGTACAAGGGGACTACCCTTGTGCCGGGGGGTGATTGCTGGTTAAACTCAAGGGGTTGGATCTGAAGGCTAGCTAGTGGGAGGAACGTTATGGAGCGTGGGGAGGAAATTCGGCTAGAGGCGCTGAGGGCGCTGACTATCCTGGCGGTCCACGACGAAGAGTTCCGGCGCGAAATGTGGGACGACCCGGAGGGTGCGCTAGAGAGGTACGGGTTCGCCCTAAGCCCTGCGGAAATGGCGCAAGTAAACAACTTCCTCTATGCCGTCCGCGAGAGCGTGGATGTAGATCTGTTCGAAGGCCTTACAGACGCCCACAGGTAACACCCGAGCGGTAGAGTTGCGCCACGCAACAAACCTGGTTGCGACGTGACGATTCGGTGAGGTCCGCAGCGTAGAGAGCCGCAGCAAGATAGCGAACCCAGGTAAAGAACCGGCTCGTGAGCGGGTGGAAGGAGTCTTCTCCTTCCTCGGCGACTTGATCCTGGCGCTCCCCTTACGCCCGGGCCACAGGCATCTACTGAACTTACATCTGAGCGTCGGCAAAGAGCGCGCAGAGGCCTGGCCGGAGATGTCGTCGGTCCAGTTGCCTCTCTTGGTGCACGCCGCGATCACAGGCGATGAGAGACCTGCTCTCCCCGTAGCCGGAGCCTGCACCCTCTTGTACCTCGGCGCCGACCTGTTCGACAGCATCCTGGATCACGAATTGCCGCCCTCGTGGCGGGACCGCGAGCCCTCTGAGGCTAGCCTGGCGGCGACCACTCTTCTCGGGGCGCTCCCCCAGCTTTCCATAGCTCGACTGCAAGAAAGGGGGACGCCGCCAGAGAGGCTTTGGACGCTTGCCCACCAGTTCGCAGATTATGGTTTGAGGATGGGTGCCGGCCAGTACGAAGATCTACTCTTCCCGAGCCTGGAGAATGTGTCGATCGAGGACAGCCGGGCGATGGCGGAGCACAAGAGCGGGGCAGAATATGCCTTGTTCGCGACCGCGGGAGCTACCCTGGCGACCGAAGAAGCCTCCGCGCTCGAGGCATACGCGGCCTTCGGTTCGTGTTTCGGCATTGCCCAACAGCTCATAAACGACGCGCAAGACATCTGGGGCCACAAGCGCGGTCAAGACCTTTCGAACGGGAAGCGCACGCTCCCGGTAGTCCACGCGCTTTCCACCCTGAGTGGGGATAGGCGCGAGCGACTACAGGAGCTGCTCGCGGCCGCCCGTGGATCCACGGAGTACCATGACGGGGTTCGGAAACTCCTGGCAGAGGCGGGTTCCCTGCGCTATACGGCCCTGATCGTGTGGCTCTATCAGCAGCAAGCACGGGGCCATCTGGCTAGCGCTACTCCCCGCGAACCTGCCGCGCGGGAACTCTACAGACTGCTGGATCAAGCATCCATCCTGCCCCGGCACCGGGAAGCTCAACGTTCGGATTAGCCCGCGGCACAGTGGTCCCTGCGTTGTTCGACGGCCGTCCACCACTCCGTCCCTACGCGCGAACCGCCCCTACGGCCTGTTAGAAGGCGGCGACCCCCGCCTCGGCGACCTCCTGGTCCTGGTCTACGGTGCCACCGCTCACCCCTACGGCTCCAGCCACTTCCTCTCCGCGCATGAGCGGGATCCCTCCGGCGAAGTTGACGACTCGTCCGAAGTTGGTCGTCTCCAGGCCGTAGAGCGGCTGCCCTGGCTGGGTCATCTCGGCCAAATCCTGCGTCGGCATCACGAACGAGGCAGAGGTGAAGGCCTTGTTTATGGCGATGTCTATGGAACCCAGCCAGGCGTCTTCCATACGCCCGAACGCTTTGAGGTCCCTGCCATTATCCACGACTGCCACATTCATGGGCTGGCCGATCTCCTCGGCCTTCTGCATGGCAGCCTCGATCACGTTCTGGGCTTCCTCCAGCAAGATCGAGGTCCTGTCTCCCGATTGCACGTTCGTCCCTCCTTACCGCTGCTCCACAAAGCAAATGCCGCCATACATCTACTGCAGCATTTAAGTTTTGATACCCGACTCACCTCGCGCATAAACAGCGACGGGATGCCTGGTATTCATCGAGAGCACGGGAGAGCCGGAAGAAAGGTCGCCTCGCTGGTCTCGCCTTCTACTCACCCCAGGTCTTGCCCAGGACACGGATCCAATTCTCGTGGGCGAGCTTTCGGAGTGCTTGCTCGTCATAACCATTGTTCTCGAGCGCCGACATGAGCTTCGGGAGGCCCGACACATCACCCAACTCCTGGGATATCAGAACCCCATCGAAGTCGGAGCCGAAGCCGACCCTGTCGATCCCGACTTGCTCTACCAAGTAGTCGATCTGTCGGACCATCACATCCAGCGGAGTGTTTGCATCCCGGGCTGCATCCTCCCGGAGGAAGTTGACCGCGAAGTTGAGGCCGATCATTCCGTCCGAGGCGGCTATGGCGTCGAGCTGCGGGTTCGTGAGGTTTCGGCTGGAGGGGCACAGAGCGTAAGCGTTGGAGTGGCTCGCGACGAGTGGGGCATCCGTGAGAGCCGCCACGTCCCAGAAGCCTCGCTCGTTTAGGTGAGATACATCGATCATGATGCGAAGGTCGTTGCAGGCGCGAACCAACTCCCTACCGGCTTCGGTCAGCCCCGGCCCCGTATCCGGCGAGCGCCGAAAGTGCACGGCAACACCCTCGGCGAAGGCGTTCGGCCGGCCCCAGACGAGGCCTAGTGAGCGCAGTCCTGCCCGGTAGAGCACGTAGAGCGCGTCGAGATCCGTATCGATGGCGTCTGCGCCCTCCCAGTGGAGCACCGCCGCCATTACGTCGTCGGCCAGGCACCGCTGTAGTTCGGCCACGGTGCGCACGACTCGGAACTTCCCGTCCGAGCGATCCTCGATCCTGAAGAGCATTGCAGTAGCCGCCATCGAGCGGCGCAACGCGTACACCCCATCGAGTGCGGGTGGAAGCACGCTCCGGGTGCGCCCTGGCGTGGAATCGGGTGTCTGCTGTTTAGGTGAGGGGATCCAGACGGCAAAGAAGCCTCCCCCGAAGCCGCCATCCAGTGCCCGGGGCAGGTCCAGGTGGCCCTCCTCACCGCGCTCGAAGAATGCTGCGGGTCCGCCCCCGTCCGGCCCACCGAGCCTCAACAGGACATCGTTGTGGCCATCGAACACGACCGGAAACACATTCCTAGCCATATGCGTCTCCTTTCTTGACGACACTAACGCCATTGCAAGGTGGCCGCCCCCTAGAGAGGTGGAGCCCACGGACATTATCGTAATCTGTCGAGGGGAGGAGTCACGCACGAATAGTCTCGCGTGGCGATTCCGCCAAAGGTGGTATGCCCGTCGAGGGCTGGATTCGCCTGCTACACGATGCGGGCCGCGCGAGTGTAGAATCGAGTGCTGATTCGCACACTGCGTCTACGCAACGGACAGGAGGGAAATGGAGATCAAGGCGGCGGTAGCACACGAGGCCAACAAGCCCCTACAGATAGAGAGGGTGGAATTGGAGGGGCCGAAAGCCGGGGAGGTTCTCGTTGAGATAGGGGCCACGGGCGTGTGCCACACCGACGAGTTCACGCTTTCTGGGGCCGACCCGGAGGGCCTGTTCCCTGCGGTGCTGGGCCACGAGGGCGCCGGGGTGGTCGTCGCGGTGGGGCCGGACGTGCGCCACCTGGAGGAAGGCGACCACGTCATCCCACTCTACACGCCGGAGTGCCGGGAGTGTAAGTCTTGCCTGTCTAGGAAGACCAACCTCTGCACGGCGATACGCTCCACCCAGGGCCAGGGCGTGATGCCCGACGGGACGAGCAGGATCTCCCTGAACGGCGAAAAAATCTACCACTACATGGGCACCTCGACCTTCGCCACCCACACCGTGCTGCCGGAGATCGCGGTGGCCAAGATAAGAGAGGACGCGCCCTTCGATAAGGTCTGCTATATCGGTTGCGGTGTGACCACTGGCATCGGGGCAGTGGTGAACACGGCGAAGGTAGAGGTCGGATCCAACGTCGTTATCTTCGGGCTCGGCGGGATCGGGCTCAACGTCATCCAGGGCTGCCGCATGGTCGGGGCCGACAAGATAGTCGGCGTGGACATCAACCCTGACAAGAAGCCCCTCGCCGAGAACTTCGGCATGACGCACTTCGTCAACCCGAACGAGGTCGAAGGAGATCTCGTACCTTATCTCGTGGACCTAACGGGAGGAGGCGCTGACTACTCCTTCGAGTGCATCGGCAACGTGAACGTCATGCGGCAAGCGCTGGAGTGCGCCCACAGGGGCTGGGGGGAGTCCATCATCATCGGCGTCGCCGGCTCGGGGCAGGAGATCTCCACCAGGCCGTTCCAGCTCGTTACCGGCAGGGTGTGGCGCGGCAGCGCCTTCGGCGGGGCCAGGGGGCGCACCGACGTGCCTAAGATAGTGGACTGGTACATGGACGGCAAGATCGAGATAGACCCCCTCATCACCCACACAATGCCCCTGGAGAAGATAAACGACGCTTTCGACCTCATGCACGAGGGCAAGTCCATCCGAAGCGTAGTAACGTTCTAGCGAGAGGAGAGCATGGCGAAGACCAACGTACAGACTACCGCCGAGAACCGCTGCTTCGGCGGTGTCGTTAGCTTCCACGAGCACCCCTCGCAGGCCACCGGAGGCGAGATGCGCTTCTCGGCATACGTCCCGCCGCAGGCCGAGAACGGACCTGTCCCGGTACTGTACTATCTGGCCGGGCTCACCTGCACCGAGGAGACGTTCCAGATCAAAGCCGGAGCCCAGCGCTACGCCGCCGAGCACGGCATCATGCTGGTCTCCCCCGACACCAGCCCGCGCGACGCGGGGATCGAAGGCGAGGACGACGACTACGACTTCGGCACCGGTGCGGGCTTCTACCTCGACGCCGAGCTCGAGCCGTACTCGGAACGCTACAGAATGTACTCCTACGTAACCGCGGAGCTACCCGAGCTATTGCGAGACGCTTTCCCGGGCCAGGCGGACACCGAGAGGCAGGGCATCTTCGGGCACTCCATGGGCGGTCATGGCGCGCTGGTGCTCGCGCTCAGGAATCCCGAGCTTTACCGTTCCGTCTCCGCGTTCGCGCCCGCGGCAGCACCCATGCGGGCGCCGTGGGGCGAGAAGGCGTTCTCCAATTACCTCGGAGAAGACCGCGAGACGTGGCGCTCCTACGATGCCAGCGAGCTGGTGCGCGAGCATCCGTTCGCAGATGGGCGGGAGATACTCGTGGACCAGGGCACCGAGGATGAGTTCCTCGAAGAACAACTGTATCCGCACGTCTTGGAGGAGGCCTGCGAGGCCTCGGGGCAGAAGCTGGCGCTCAGGCGCCAAGAAGGCTACGACCACAGCTACTACTTCATCTCCACCTTCATGGAGGATCATATCCTCCATCACGCCCGAGCCCTGGGCGCGGCCTGACGGGGCGATCCGGTCCGTGACGCGCACGGGAGGTTGCTATCTGATGCGGATCGTTGGCGCGAGCAAGATAAGGATCCTCGCGTGATTGCGAGAAACCTGAGTAGATGGAAGCATCTAGTCCGGCAGTAAACTCTGCTTATAGTCGGGTTCTCTCTAGCGCGGTACCTGTCCGGATCTCAGGCACGGTTTCGCATTCTTATCCGACGCCACAACATGTAGTACCTGGCGCCACGAGCCTCTAAGGCGGACAACACACCCCGAGCCGCACTCGGGCGTCGATCTGTGCAAAATGTCGTATGTCACCGTCCGAGAAGCCCCTTAATAAGACGTTGGGTTACTAACGTCTTGTGGTGTTAGCTTGGCGGGTCCTTTTCCACAGCGTAATCCCCGTGCCTGTGGACGGCCCTCCACTGGCCGTCCTCGCGCCGGAAGATCAGCGTGGCTCTCAGCTTCAGCTCGGCCGGCCCGGAGTGACTCTTTAATTGCCCCCACCAGCGCTCGATGAAGACCCCATACGCCATATCGCCGTTCACCGTCAGGAAGGCCGTCTGGCTCGTGACTTCGCCCGGACCTGGCACGAACTGCGAAGCCACCCACTCCCAGCGCTCACCGACTTCGGCCCAGCCGCTTTCGACGCCTCCCCACAACCCGCACTGACTGACGTCATCGGTGTGCGAGCACAGCGCCTTCATTGGTTCGGGATCTCCGTTGGCAACCGCGGTGAGTGCTTCGTGAAGCTCCTCCAAGAACGGCCGCAGGGTTTCGGTAGCTCGCTGCTCGACCATAAACTGCTCCTTTCCTTACGTTCCCTGAGCCCTGATAATAGTTCATCTATATATTGTATAGTTGAACTATACAGAGGTATGGTAACATTACGCCCTGTGACCCGTCAAGTCAAGCCTCAATCGCAGAGATCCACGCTGCGCAGCGAGCATGCAGCCCTTACGCGTTCTCGTATCGTCGAAGGAGCAAAGGCCGTATTTGAAGCGCGAGGCTACGAGGGAGCGCGCATAGAGGACATCGCCTCCGAAGCAGGAGTCGCCGTACCGACCGTCTATAAGGTGTTTGCTAACAAGCGCAACCTGCTCAAGGCGTCGGTGGACGCGGCCATTAAGAACGGGGAAGCGGGCGAGGTGGAGCGGCAGGTCTGGTTTCGTGAGCAGCTCGAAGAACCCACCGCCGAAGGGCAGTTGCGCCTCATCGCTCGCAACGCGCGGCGTATGTACGACCGCGCGGGACAACTGCTCGAAGTGGTACGCGCCGCGGCGGCGAGCGACGGCGACATAGAGGCCCTCTGGCGGGGCATCAACGACGAGCGCCTCGGCCGTGCGCGCACCAGCGCGAGACGCCTCGCGAGCAAGGCGAAGCTCAGGACGACGATCGATGAGGCAGCTCGGACGCTGTGGACATTGAGCGTACCGGAGCTCTACGTCCTCCAGATCCACACCGGCGGCTTGAATCCAGACGACTATGAGCGCTGGCTTGGAGACCTCCTCATCGCCGCCCTCCTCGGGGGCTGAGTCGGTTTCCTCGCGCGGATCGACAGGAAGTGCGACGCCTTCTGTTTTCTCCCGCTCGTTGGACGACGAAGATGATGTTGGCCAAAGCACTTTGAGACGAACGTCTTGTAACGCCGTCAGTCAGAAGTTCGCGGCTTTTTGGACCTAGAAGCTACCCTAAGGCTTCATCTTACGATAAGCGCGTCTGCCGCAGACCCCTGGACCATCGTGGCGCTCCTGGCGCGTACCCCTCGATAGCAGGTTCGTCTATGTGCGTCTTCTATCCTTGTTCCCCTTCGGGATGCAGCGATCCGGTCGTTGCCCGTGGCGAGGGTTGTCAGGCGTTGCCGGCAGTTAGCCCTCGTTTAGAAGCGCCTCGATCTCTTCATCCGAAGTCCATTGTAGTACTGTTGTTTTCTCCGATGTGCTAGAACAATCCGGAATACACAACGGCCCATAGGAGAGACATGGCGAAGACCCACAAGGTAACCTTTCGGCGCAAGGGTATAACCATAGATTGCGCCGAGGACGAGTACATCCTCGAAAAGGCCGAGGACGCGGGCTTGCGTCTCCCCTACGACTGCCGCAGCGGCACCTGCACCACCTGTATCGCGAAGTGCCTCGAAGGCGAGATGGACCAGGACCTCGCTTTTGCACTGGACGACCTTGATCTGGAGCAAGGCTGGCGCCTCATCTGCATCGGCAGCCCGCTTTCGGACGTGGTGCTGGATAGATAGCAGCTAGAGTGCGTAGCTGTCCCCAGGGGCAAACCGGAACGCCTTAGAAGCTTGCATCAGCCCGGCTCGGGGGAGAACCCGTTTCTCGATCATACCCCCCTCTCAGATCGTGTACCATTTTGCGGCACAGGGGAAGCCGAAAGGCAAGCAACGTGGAAAGGGGAAGATTTTGCCAGACTACGATATGGTGGTCATCGGTAGCGGTTTCGCGGGCTCGACGGCCACGTTGAGTTTCCTGGAGGCGACGGAGAAGGCCGGCCAGGTTGGCCGTGTGGCGTTGATCGAGGCAGGAAAGAAAGGCACCTGGCCGGGAGGTTCGCGCTGGTCGAGGCCCTTCCTGCGGCTGGGTAGCGACAACAAGCTCATGCGCGACCGGGCTGCAAGCGCGGAGCAGGACCGGCCGGACCTCGACTACTGGCGCAAATTCGAGGACGAGGTGCCGGACACTGTCGAGTTCATGCAGGACCATGGGGTCAAGCTGATCCATCACGATGAGGAGAACGCCGCCCTTGATTTCGAGGAGCAGCACTTCGCCTACCCTGGGGTAGGCGGCGGCAAGGAGATCATCGACGACTACTTGATCGAGATCGCGAAGTACGGAACCGCAGACGTACTCTACGGGCACGAAGCGACCTGGCTGACCCTCGACGACGAGGGGCGGATCGGCGGCGTCGTCGTACAAAAGCCCGATGGCGAACAGCGCACCCTCACGACCGGGTCGGTCGTCCTGGCCTGCGGCGGCTTCGAGGGGGACCCGGAGATGTTGAGTGAGCATCTCGGCAAGGATGCGAGTGACCTTCCGATCATCGACCCTGGCATCAAGTACAACAGCGGCGCCGGCATCCGCATGGCGACGGAGGTCGGGGCCGCCACGGCCGGACGGTTCGACATGTTCCACGCCGAGCTCGTCGACCCGCGAGCGAAGACGCCCCACTCGGTAATCTGGGGCCAGAACTACGGGATCGTAGTCAGCGAGAACTGCGAACGCTTCCACGACGAGGGCGAGGACTACCTCTTCGCCACCACCGAGGCAATCGCCCACGACACCTGGCGTAACCAGGACCAGAAGTCGTACTTGATCACCGACAAGACCGTGATGGATCGCTTCCAGGGTAGTTGGGTCTACGAGACGGCCGTCCTGCCGCCGGAACAGTCCGACACCATCGCCGGTCTGGCCGAGAAGCTCGGCCTCGACCCGGCGAAGCTCGAAGAAACCGTCAACGAGTTCAACGATGCCTGCGGCCCCGGCGACTGGAACCCGGTCGAGATGGACGGCAAAGAGACCTCGGGGATCACGCCGCTGAAATCCAACTGGGCAAACCCGATCGTCGAAGCGCCGTTCTCGGGGTTCCCGATGACCGCACAAGTCAAGTTCACCTTCGGCGGGTTGAAGGTCGACCCGGACGGGCGCGTGCTAAACACGAATGATGCGCCTATCCTCGGTCTCTACGCTGCCGGCGAGATCGCGGGCTACCACAAGCAACTACCGCAAACGTCGGTGTTGCGGGCGAGTATCTTCGGGCGCATCGTCGGCGCGAACGTCGCCGAATCACTCCCGGAATCGGCCGCGGCAACCGGATAGATCCGTATTAGGAAGGGCGATCAGGAAAGGATATTGCCGTGGACGACCTTAACGCCATAGCCGCAAAAGGCGCACAAGAGATAGCGGAGGCTCAACGACGGAATTATGGGCCACGTATTGAAGAACTGGTGCAGTTGGGCGCAACCCGCGAACTTGCCGAGTACCTCGTCGGCCTCGAAATAAGGATCGCCCAACTCGAACAGGGGCTGACCACGAACCGGTAACGGCCAGCGTGACGAGGGACCGTTCCTCAACCGGTGGGATGCGGTTTCGGGGCGCCTCTGACGGTGTAGGGCGAAGCGCTGGGAGATGCTGTGGCCGGGGTTCTCGGCCATCGCCGGTTGCGTTAGACTACGTTCGGCGGCTCCTTCTGATCTCGCTCAGGGAAGCTCCGGCGAAGTGCGGTTGTGCCCACATAGTAGGATATCGAGGATGATGTGTATTGATCTTCGGGCCACTCTAACCCATCGGCGAAGATTTGGATAAGGACAAGGTAAATACGGCAAGGAGCAGCAACGGGGTCCGGACCAGTGCGACGCCGATGGTGGATGAGTACAGTCGCGACCTCACGCTGATGGCGAAAGAAGGGAAACTCGACCCCGTCATCGGGCGGACCGATGAAGTCGAGACCATCATCGAGATCCTCTCTAGGAGGACCAAGAACAATCCCGTGCTCATAGGGGATCCCGGCGTCGGCAAGACGGCCATCGTCGAGGGGCTTGCTCAGTGGATCGTCAACGACGAGATCCCGGATTCGCTCGCTGGTAAGCGTCTCCTCGCGCTGGACCTGTCGGGAATGGTCGCAGGGACGCAGTATCGCGGGGAGTTCGAGGAGCGCCTCAAGAAGGTCTTACAGGAGGTCAGGGACAACCCGGATGACCAGATAATCTTTCTCGATGAGCTGCACACCGTGGTTGGAGCCGGCGCGGTAGAGGGATCTATGGATGCCTCCAACATGCTCAAGCCCGCCCTGGCATATGGTGAGATGCGTCTCGTGGGTGCAACCACGGTTGACGAATACCGCAAGAACATAGAGAAGGACGCGGCGCTGGAACGCCGCTTGCAGCCGGTCCTAATCGGCGAGCCCTCAGTTGACGAGGCTATCGAGATCCTGCGGGGCCTCAAGGATCGCTACGAGGCGCACCACTGCGTCAGGATCACTGAAGAGGCAATCATCGTCGCCGCCGAGCTCTCCGACCGCTACGTTACCGACCGTTTCCTCCCGGATAAGGCCATCGACCTTATGGACCAGGCTTCGGCGAGGGTGCGCCTGCGCGCGAAGTCCAAACCCGGGAAGACGAAAGATCTGGATGAGGAGCTGAGGAGTCTTCAGAAGGAGAGGGATCACGCGGTCGAGGACTTAGGGGAGACACAGGAACCCAAGGAGAAAGTGGCCGCCCTGCCCGAGCGGATCGAGGAACCCGGCGGCGATCCTCGCCCCCCGGTGGGGGAGGTGACGGCCGAGGACATCGCCGAGGTCGTCTCTCGGGCCACCGGCATCCCGGTGAGCCAGCTCACCGAGGAGGAGCGTGAGCGCCTGCTGCGCCTGGAAGGCCAGCTCCACGAGCGCATCGTCGGCCAGGAAGAGGCCGTCGAGGCGGTGGCTGAAGCCATAAGACGCGCCCGCGCGGGGCTCTCCGATCCGAACAGGCCCATCGGCAGCTTCCTGTTCCTCGGTCCCACCGGCGTCGGCAAGACCGAGCTTGCGCGCGCGCTCGCCGACGCCCTCTTCGGGGATGAGGCGGCGACGGTCAGGATGGACATGTCGGAGTTTCAGGAGAAGCATACGGTCTCCAGGCTCGTCGGGGCGCCTCCAGGATACGTCGGCTACGAGGAGGCCGGGCAGCTGACGGAGGCCGTGAGACGCCGCCCTTACACGGTGGTGCTGCTCGACGAGATCGAGAAAGCGCACCAGGACGTGTTCAACGTCTTGCTCCAGATCCTGGACGACGGACAGCTCACGGACGCACAAGGTAGAACCGTGGTCTTCAAGAACGCGGTTGTCATCATGACGAGCAACCTCGGGGCGGAGCGCATCAGGGCACACGCCCGGCGAAACGAGTCGTTCGAGGAGCTCAGGGAGGACATGAACCGGCTACTCAGGGACACCCTGCGCCCCGAGTTTCTGAACCGCATAGACGAGGTGATCGTGTTCCGCTCTCTAAAGAAGGGACAGATAGCGGAGATTGCGCGCCTCCTCCTCGACCACACTTCGAGACGTCTGAAAGCCCAGGGGATCGGGATCGAGTTCACCGACGCTGCCGTGGCACTAGTCGCCGAAGAAGGCTTCGACCCCGAGTTCGGTGCCAGGCCCCTGCGGCGCACCATCCAGCGCCGGGTGGATAACACGCTCTCGCGCATGGTCCTCGATGGTTCGCTCGAACGAGGCGACAAGCTGGTTGTCGGCACCGGGGATGGCAAGCTTGGCTTCGAGATAATCCACGGAGTGACCGGCGGGGAGGGAAAGGAAGAGTAGCAAGCAGGTGCTAGCCCTCGTTTAGAAGCGCCTCGTTTACTTCATCCAGCAAGACCAACTCCCAACTTTGCACCAGCGCCCCGTTCTCGAAAGGACTGAAGTTCTTCACCCGCATCAGCTCGGGATGGTTGGCGACACGTTCGGCGTCCACGATTATGCCTTCGGTGAGGCGGGCGTACCTGGGGACGTCTTGTTTGAGGCGTATCTTCATCGCTCTTCTATACTTGCTATTTTGCACGCGGGCGGGATCCGGTTTTGTCCGTTTGCTTACACTCCCGCTTGCCGCCCGCCTTTCCTGGCCGTTAACTGGACCTCGAGACAGGCATCCAACCGTAATAGAGATAACGGATTGACCCCAAATGTGCTTGTATGGTACCGTGCCTAAAGCTGGGGAAGCTAAGTAAGGGGGTCGGGTTCATAACGACCACGAGAATAATTGGGGATTGATCTCCATACATCAATGGTACTGTTGGGGACATCAGGAAAGGAGGCTGGCTAGTGGCAAGGGCCAGAGAGAAGCTGCTATCCCAGGTGGTGAGCGAGCTTGGGCTGGACAAGCAAAACAAGGGGTCGATAGGTCGCCTGCTCAACCACGGAGGCATCGGGCAAGCCGAGGAGGGATCCGACGGACGCATGAGCATCCAGATCCGGATTCCCGAAGACGAGCTGACATACTCGCCCTCGATCACCGTCATGCCCCATGCGGGCGAACTCGAGATCGAGTTCTTCAACGATGACACGAACACCCACTGCGCGCAGGTGCCAAGCAACGGCGACTATCAGTGGATATGGTTGCCGAACGGTTCACGAGGAAAGGTCACCGTCACCCTCGACGGCCCAGGCTACTATTGGTACAACTCTAATGTAGGCAACGACGAAGGTCGGGGCCTGATGGGGGCGATCGTCGTGTTGGGGGACGTTCCGGAGGAGGCTCGTCTCGACCGTCCGCCACAGCCGCGGCCGTAGCCATGACCCGTAAGCACGACCATACGGAAAGGAGAATCGGTTGACGCAAGAATACATAGACGCACCACCGCCCGTAGCTCTCGGGAATTTGAGCGCCGTGCCTGGGGATGCGCCGCCGGTGGCGAAGGACGTCACGTACGAGCGCATCCTAGAAGCCCGCGAAGGGGAACCGCAGAACTGGATCACCTACTACGGCGCCTACGACGGGAAGCGGTTCAGCCTGCTGGACCAGATCAACAAGGATAACGTCAAGCGCCTCACACCCGCGTTTGTGTTCCAGTCCGGCAGCCAGGGCCTTCACGCGGGTCCGTCGACGTACGCGTTCGAGGCCGCCCCGCTCGTCGTGGACGGCGTCATGTTCGTCTCGGGCTGGGATGGCTTTCTCTGGTGCCTCGACGCCACTACGGGGCAGACGCTGTGGCAATATAAGCATGCGATCCCGTTCGATGTCTCGCTGTGCTGCGGCAACGTGAACCGCGGGGTCGCCGTGGCGAACGGGAAGGTCTTCCTCGCCACGCTGAACGCCCACGTGGTCGCGCTCGACGCCCAAAGCGGCGAGAAGATCTGGGACACCGTGCATGGTGACGTGCGGGCGGGTGAGAGCGCCACTGTCGCTCCCCTCGTCGTCAAGGACAAGGTCATCGTGGGGAGTTCCGGCGGGGAGTTCGGGACGCGCGGCCACCTCGACGCCTACGACATGGAGACCGGAGAGCGCCTCTGGCGCTGCTACATGGTGCCGAAACCCGGCGAGCCCGGGTTTGAGACCTGGCCGCAGGACGGCGAGGCCTGGCAGCGGGGCGGCGGAAACTGCTGGGTCACGGGCACCTACGACCCGGAACTGAACCTCCTGTACTGGGGGACCGGCAACCCGGCGCCCGACTTCGACGGGGAAGTCCGCCCGGGCGACAACCTTTACACCGACAGCGTCGTCGCCGTGAACCCCGACACCGGCGAGAAGGCGTGGCACTACCAGTACACCCCGCACGACCTGTGGGACTACGACTCCAACATGGAGAACATCCTCTTCGAGAAGGACGGGCGCAAGCTGCTCGGGCACTTCGACAAGAACGGGTACTTCTTCGTCCTGGACCGCACGAACGGCGAGCTGGTCAGCGTGACGCCCTTCGTGGACCGCATCAACTGGGGCGAGATCGACTCCGAAGGCAACGTAACGCCCCGAATTTACCCCGAGAACGAGGGGGAAGAGGTCCACTTCTACCCTGGACCGGCCGGGGGCAAGGAATGGACGCACGCGTGCTACAACCCTGAGACCGAGCTCTTCTACTGCCCGGTGCAGGATACCGGATCGACGATCGCGAGGCGGCGCAGGGAGTTCAAGGAGGGCATGCCTTACTGGGGAGCCCACGTCATCGTGGACTCCGAGGACATGAAGGGGTCCGTGAGCGCCTTCAATACCTCCGGCGAGGAAGCCTGGCGGTGGGAGACCGAACTTCCGATGTGTGCGTCGGTGCTCACCACGGCCGGCGACCTCGTGTTCGCCGGCGAACCCACGGGGTGGTTCAACGCGCTCGATGCGAACACCGGGGAACATTTGTGGAGGTTCCAGTGTGGAAGCGGCCACCACAGCAGCCCAACGACCTACAGCGTTGACGGAAGGCAGTACATCGCCGTGCCGGTCGGCTGGGGCGCTTGGGTCGAAGGGTTCCTACCAGGGATGATGGGCGGTCCCCACGGATCCGCTATCTTCGTCTTCGCGCTGCCGGAGGAATAAAGTCCACTGCGCAGGGTGGTGCATGCCACTCTGCGCAACAGAAGGAACGATGAGCCTGCACGATAGAGTCTGCACGAAAGGAGGAGGTGAGAGTTTTGGAACTCCAGGAGTGGGAGACCCCCGAGTTCGAGGAGATCGGGACCAGCGCTGAGGTGACTGCGTACGCCGGTATCTGGCCGGATTCGGAATAGGCGGATCTTTGGCGCCGGACCGAAGGGTCCGGCGCCTTCTTCGTGTCTGTCGACTCTTTACTCAGCGTGGAGAGATCTTTGCAAATGAGAATGGTCTAGGCAAACGGATGGAGGATCGGTGTGTGGGTGCGTGTTCTCGGAGCGGCAGCGGGAGGAGGTTTTCCGCAGTGGAACTGCGGCTGCCCTCAGTGCCGGGCCGTGCGCGAAGGCTCGCGGCCCTGCCGTTCGCGCACCCAGTCGTCGGTCGCGGTGAGCGCCGACTACCAGCGATGGTTCCTGCTCAACGCTTCACCCGACATTCGGGCCCAGATCGAATCCTTCCCGGCCCTGCACCCACGGGGAGTCAGGGATTCTCCGCTGCAAGCCGTGCTGCTGACCGACGGGGAGCTGGATCACACGTTAGGCTTGCTGCTGCTGCGAGAGGCTGGCGACCTCGAGGTACATGCCACCGCGGCGGTGCACGAGACGCTCCTCGGGGGCACATCGCTGCTCCAGACGCTCGGCGCCTATGCCCGCGTCGAGTGGCGACCGGTCGTTACGGGGACAGAGGTATCGCTGGCGGATGGTTTGGCCTACCGGGCTTTCCGAGTTCCCACGAATAAGCGGGCGCGTTTCGGGACGGGGGAAGAGACCGTGGTCGGGTATCGAATCACCGACCCATCTACCGGCCGGGCCCTTGTGTACCTTCCCGGGGCGCAGGAGTTGACGGCATCGGTGCGTGCTCACCTGGAAGATTGTTCGTGCCTGCTCTTCGACGGGACCTGCTGGCGGGACGACGAGCTGATCCGGCTCGGCATCGCCCCCAAGACGTCCCGCGATATGGGACACCTGCCGATCAGCGGTGCCGACGGTAGCCTGAAGCAGTTGGCCTCGCTCCCCATCGAGCGCAAGATATACATCCACATCAACAATACCAACCCCATCTTGCTCGAAGACGCGCCCGAGCGGCGCACCGTCGAAGAGCATGGGCTCGAAGTGGCCGCGGATGGGCTAGAACTGGAGATCTAGAGTTGGTGCTATCCGACACCGAGGGTTTCATCGGGGCCCTGCGTGCCCAGTCGCAGCGCTACCACAGCCGGCACCCGTTCCACGCGAGGATGAACGAGGGGCGTCTGGGGCGCCGCCAGATCCAGGGCTGGGTGGCCAACCGCTTCTACTACCAGGAGAACATCCCGCGTAAGGACGCCGCCATCCTCGCCAACTGCCCCGACCGTGAGGTACGGCGGCGTTGGATCCGGCGCATCCACGACCACGACGGAACGGCTGAGGGGGAGGGGGGCATCGAGGCCTGGCTGCGCCTGGGCGAGGCCGCGGGATTGACCTCCGAGGAGATGTGGGACGAGCGGCACGTCGTGCCGGGGGTGCGGTTCGCCGTCGACGCCTACGTCACCTTCGCCCGCACCCGCCCGTGGGTCGAGGCGGTGGCCTCCTCGCTGACCGAGCTGTTTGCGCCGGACCTGATGACAGAGCGCCTGGCCGCGTTCGAGCGCTTCTACACCTGGATCGACCCGGCCGGGCTAGCCTATTTCCGCGCCCGCCTCACACAGGCCCCGCGCGACTCGGAGCACGCCCTGGAGGTGGTGATGGAACACTGCCGGACGCCGGAGGAGCGGGCCCGGGCCGTGGCGGCGCTATCCTTCAAGTCCGACGTGCTGTGGAGCATGCTGGACGCCATCGAGAGGGCCTATTCGGATTGATCGCGCCCATCGGATCATCGTATACTGGAGATCGGGGTTGCCAATAAGCATCGGATTGTATCGGGCCAGTTATCGAGCGTGCGCCGTAATTGGCGGACGCGAGGGGACTGTCACGCAGGAGGTAACATGAGCATCGCAGTATCATCTACGAATCGGCCACATCTGGCGCGACAGACCAGAATGGAATGGGATCCCGCGCGGGAGCAGCACGTGCTGCTGGCGCCGGAGGGAGTGCTGGTACTGAATCAGACGGGCGCAACCATCCTGGGATTGTGCGACGGGGAGCGGACGGTCGCCGAGATCGTGGATGAGTTGCGCAAAAAGTACAACAGCGTAGACGGCGACGAGGTGCAAAACTTCCTCGCTCGACTCGTCGCCAAGCGCTTGGTGGAGCTTGGCGATGAATAGACCGTACGGGATGCTGGCCGAACTCACCTACGCCTGTCCGCTCCACTGCCCGTACTGCTCCAACCCGCTCAACCTCACGGACTACCGCGAGGAGCTGAGCACGGCGGAGTGGAAGCGGGTGCTGGCCGAAGCGCGGGAGCTCGGCGTCTTGCAACTCCACCTCTCGGGCGGTGAGCCGCTCCAGCGCCGCGACCTTGTCGAGCTTGTATCCAGCGCCCGGGATCTCGGTCTGTATACCAACCTCATCACGAGCGCCCTGGGACTCTCGCTCCGGCGGGCACAGCAGCTGAAAGCCGCCGGCCTCGACCACGTGCAGATCAGCATCCAGGCCGACGAGCCAGCCCTCTCCGACCGCATAGCCGGCACTACTTCATATGAACGAAAGATTGCAGCAGCCCGTCTGGTCAAGGAGCTGGATTGGCCGCTCACTTTGAATGTAGTCCTCCACCGCCACAACATCGACAGGATCGGCCGAATCCTGGATCTGGCCGAGGAGTTGGGGGCCGATCGGATCGAGCTGGCCAATACCCAGTATTACGGGTGGGCCTGGCGCAACCGCGGAGCCCTGCTGCCCAGCAGAACCCAGCTCGACCGGGCCGAGGCGGAAGTACGCGCCGCGCGCCAGCGCTTGCAGGGGAAGATGCAGATAATCTACGTCATCCCCGATTACTACAGCAAGTACCCCAAACCCTGTATGGGCGGTTGGGGCCAGCAGCAGCTAACGGTGACGCCCAACGGGCGTGTCCTACCCTGCCCCGCGGCGCACACCCTCGATCTTCCCCGGGCAGACGTGCGTGAGCGCTCGCTGGCATGGATCTGGGAGGAGTCGCCCGTCTTCCGACGCTTCCGGGGAACGGAGTGGATGCCGGAGCCTTGCCGGAGTTGTGATCGCCGCGAGGTCGATTTCGGCGGTTGCCGCTGCCAGGCGTTTCAGCTTCTCGGCGATGCCGCGCGAACCGATCCGGTCTGCCACCTCTCACCCGACCACTCGGTTGTGGCCGAGGCGGTTGAGGCTGCCAACGAGGGCGTAGAACAGGACGAAGCAGACCTCATCCCCCGCACCTACACGGCTCGCCGAGTCTAGCTATGGATGCCGTGATATCGTTGCTCATCCTCGGTACTGTCCTCAGCCTGGACAATTTCAGGTTGGCGATCGCGCTCGGCGCTTTCAAGCTCAGCTGGCGACGTGCACTCCGGATCGCGGTGGTGTTCGGGTTGTGGGATGGCATCTCGCCGTTGGTGGGCCTGCTGATCGGGGGCTACTTCGGGCAGGAGATCGGGCCAGCGGCGGAGATCGTGGGACCGATCGTGCTGCTCGTGTATGGCCTTTACCTGGTCGTTCGGAGTCTCCAGACCGGAGCACCGGAGGATCTGGATGAGCGTATGGCTCTCTTCGGTATCCCCCTATCCTTGAGCCTGGACAATCTCCTAGCGGGCGCCGGCTTGGGGATGCTGGGCTTCCCCCCCGTGTTCACGGCAGCGGTCTTCGGCACCATAACGGCCCTTATGACGTTCGTCGGCCTGCAACTCGGGGGAGTAGTAGCCCGCTTCGTACCCGTCCGCTCCGACCTCCTGAGTGGCGCCGGTCTCTCGATCATGGCGGTCGTGCTGGTACTGGGCTATTGAGAGTCAGCCGAGCTAGGCCACGCCCGATCGACTCTCGTTCTTGGCGGAACAACGGTGCATAGACCGGATACGTACTCTGGGCGAACAAATGTGACCCCTCCAGTCGACTATCGATCTGTATAATCTCCCGACTGGATCGCGCTAGCCGTAGCCTCCGGAAGCCCGCCGGTAGGTGAACGCGAGGTCGTCACGGTATCCTTGGTCGTCCTCGTCCAGTTGCCAAACGCCGGCGAGAGTCGAGCCGTCATCGCTGAGCTTTGCGCTGCAGCGCTGGGCGAACCCCGGGGCGTCGCGCTCCAGCGTCAGCTCCCTGCCATCGAACCCGATCGCGTAGACCCGATGGACGCCGCGCGAGTCGAAGTATTGCATCGAGAGATCGTTCTCGCCCTCCATCACGCCGATCACGCAGAGTGAGTCGGGAAAGTGGCTGTGGTCGTTGACCGCACGCTGGATCAGGAACCGTCCACCTTCGAGCCACTCGTAGGTGGCCCGCCCGCGAACCACCCTGTCTTCGACCATCGGGTGGGTCATCTCGATCGTCCACTCGCCGACCAGCGCCTGAAATGGCTCCAGCTTCCCCCTGGGGTCGTCCATAGCACTCCTTCGTTCGCGTTTTCGAGGGTACTGCCCTGCCGCTAGCTGCTATCGGCGGCCCGCTCGTAGATCAGCACGAGCACACCGTCGCCGACGACCTTCGACTCCTTCAGCCTCAGGTTGCGTCGCTCGGGCTTCTCCTCGAATGCCTTCTTGCCAGTCCCGAGGATCACCGGGAAGACCATCAGGTTGATCTGGTCGACGAGGTCGCTCTCGATCAGCTCCTGCACCAGCCGGTGGCTCCCCGGCACTTGCAACTCGCCGTCGAACTCCTCCTTCAGCTTGCGCACCTGGGCCGTCGCATCGCCGCTGTCGAGGACCGTTGTGTTGTTCCACTCCGGGTCCTTGAGCGTCGTCGAGACGACGAACTTCGGCATCGCGTTGAACTTGTCGGCGAACTCGCCCTCGCGCTCCGGCCAGGCGCCGGCGAAACTCTCATAGGTTCGCAGCCCTATCAGCAGGCCGTCTGCCTGCCGCGTCTCGTCCAGCTTGAACTGATTCCCGTCGTCTCCGCGGTCGAACTCGAAGCTCCAACCCGGGTACTTGAATTCCGGCTCGCCCCCCGGCGCCTCCATGACACCGTCGAGCGATACGAACTCCGTCACCACGATGCGTGCTGCCATCAGTCGATCTCCTTTACTCTAACTCGTCGCTTACAGACTCCTGCTGTCTCCCGAGCACCTCCATTCACAAACTCATGCTACCCGAAACTGATGGCGAGCGGTTGGCAGCGACGGCCCTCAGCGGCTGAGCGTGGCCTCTTCGTCCAGCCGGGCGAGCTTGTGCGGGTTGCGGATCGCGTAGATGCGGGTGATCCGGCCGTCCGCGACCACCAGGCTGACCGCCGTGTCGAGCTCGCCGGCGCGATCGATCCGGCCCGCGGGCGCGCCGTTCAGCCACACGGTGCCGACTACCGCATCCGGCGCGGTCGTCCTGAAGCGGGAGAGGAGGGTCGCCACTCGGTCGCGGCCCACCAAAGGACGCCGGAAAGCTGCCACCTCGCCGCCGCCGTCGGCGACCAGCACCACGTCGGGTGCGAGCACGTCGAGTAGCACCTGCAGATCACCGGTCCTCAGCGCCGCCAGGAAGCGGTCGACCACCTGCTGGTGCTCGGCACGATCGACCTGTATCCGCGGCCTTCGGGCGGCCACGTGCTCCCTGGCCCGGTGAGCGATCTGCCGGACCGCGGCCGGCGTTTTGTCGACCGCCGCAGCGATCTCGGCGTAGGGCACATCGAAGACCTCGCGCAGGACGAAGACCGCCCGCTCGGCTGGCGCAAGGGTCTCCAGCACGGTCAGCATCGCGATCGAGACGCTCTCGGCGAGCTCGACGTCCTCGGCCACGTCGGGAGAGGTGGGCAGCGGCTCGGGCAGCCACTCCCCGACGTACTCCTCGCGCCGCCGCGCCAGCGTCCGCAGCCGGTCGAGCGCCTGTCGGGTGACGATCCGGACCAGGTAGGCTCGCGGGTCCCGCACCTCGGCGTGGTCGACATCAGCCCACCGCAGCCAGGTCTCCTGGACTACGTCCTCGGCGTCGGCCGCCGAGCCGAGCATCTCGTAGGCGACGGTGAAGAGCAGGCTGCGGTGGGCGACGAACGGGTCGTCTCTCATGCCGTCGAGGGCACGGCGAGCGGCTTCAGGTCACAGGCCGCCGAGAACTCCTGCGACTCGATGCCCAAAGCGGTGTTGGTGCGGGTGTACAGATTCGCCAGCCCGATGAACGCGGTGAGCTCGACCAGCGCGGACGCGCCGAGCTCCTCGAGCAGCCGGGCCGACAACTCGTCGGTTACCGTGGGCGGGGTCAGCGACATCGCCTCGGCGTACTCCATGACGTCGCGCTCCAGCGGCGTGAAGACGTCGGACTCGCGCCACCGGGGCACCTCGCGCGCCTTGGTCAGGTCGAGTCCCTCGTTGTGGGCCTGGAAGTAGCCGAGGTCCAGGCAGAAGCTGCAGCCGACCAGGCTGGCCACCGCCATGTGGGCGAACGACTTCAGGTTCTCGTCGCACTGGTCCCATTTCTGCGCCTTGCGACCGATGCTGAAGGAGAAGTTCAGCACCTTCCGGTTGTGCCACGCCACCTCGACCGGCTCGGGCACCTCGCCGAACATCTTGGTGGACATCCGCTTGACCATCGCGCCGTAGATGCCGGTCAGTTCGGCCTTCGGGATCCGGGTGTTGCTAACCATGTCTCCTCCTGGGTTTCTCTTGGCTTCCACATAAAGACGCCGGCCGGGCATCGATTGTGACAGCTTCGGCGGATTTGCCACTCCAAGCCCCTCTTGAACAGCTTAGAGCTACCCCGGATCCGCTTCCATGACGAGGGTGGCGGGTCTCGCTGGGACTTCGACGAGACCTGGAGCCTGATCGCCAGAAGGACGCCGTGAATCGGCATGATGGTGACGGATGACCTGCGTGATTCGCGAAGCGCGGGCTCGGGCGCCGGTTATCGGTTCCTGCCGGATGCGTAACTTACGACATCGTCCGCGGGGCTGCGCGGGCGATGTCGCGGACTTCATAGGCGGGTCCAACTACCCTTTCCACCTCTACAGTACAGCGCACCGGGGGACTTGCGTCAAGCCCCGGGTCGCGGGGCACAATACCGGTCGAAGCCAGAAGCTACGCACGAAGGAGGGAGCGTATGGGCTGCTACGTGTTGGGTTTCCAGGAGATCGACCAGACGCGGGTCGCGGTCGTCGGCGGCAAGGGCGCGCACCTGGGGGAGCTTTCGCGGATCGAAGGCCTCCGCGTGCCGGCCGGCTTTTGCGTGACGACGGACGCCTTCAAGCGGATCATGGCGGAAGCGCCGTCCATCGACGATCGGCTCGATCGGCTGTCGCGCCTGAAGCCGGACGACCGGGAGGCGATCCGCGCGCTCAGCTTGGGAGTCCGCCGGACCCTCGAAGGGATCGCCATCCCCGACGATCTGGCGGCGGCGATCACCCGCCCGCTCGCCCGGCTCGGCGAGCAAGCCGCCTACGCCGTCCGATCCAGTGCGACGGCGGAGGACTTGCCGACGGCCTCCTTCGCGGGCCAGCAGGACACGTACCTGAACGTCGTGGGGCCAGCGGCGATCCTCCAGCACGTCAGCCGGTGCTGGGCCTCGCTCTTCACCGAGCGGGCCGTGACCTACCGCCTGCGGAACGGCCTGGACCACCGGAAGGTCCACATGGCCGTGGTCGTGCAGCGGATGGTCTTCCCGCAGGCGGCCGGCATCCTTTTCACGGCCGACCCCATCACCGGCAACCGGAAGGTCGCCTCCGTGGAGGCCAGCTTCGGCCTCGGCGAGGCACTGGTCTCCGGTCTGGTGAACGCGGACGTCTACAAGGTGCGGGACGGCGAGGTCGTCGCCAAGGCGGTTGCCACCAAGCAGCTTGCCATCCACGCCTCGCCGGCAGGCGGGACGCAGGAACAGGGGATCGAGCCGGAGCGGCAGGAGCAGCCAGCGCTGACGGCTGCGCAGGTCGTGCGGCTCGCCCACCTGGGCCGGCGGATCGAAGCGCACTTCGGCTGTCCCCAGGACATCGAATGGTGCCTACTCGACGATGGCTTCCAGTTCGTCCAGAGCCGGCCGATCACCACGCTGTTCCCCATCCCCGCGGCCGGCGACCGAGAGAACCACGTCTACGTCTCCGTCGGTCATCAGCAGATGATGACCGACGCCATGAAGCCCCTGGGGCTCTCCCTGTGGCAGCTGACGGCAGGCCGGCCCATGTACGTGGCCGGCGGGAGGCTGTTCGTCGACGTCACCCGGGACCTGGCTTCGCCGGCGAGCCGCGCAGGCCTCCTGGAGGTCCTGGGGAAATCCGATCCGCTGATCGGGGACGCGCTGCAGACCATTCTCGATCGCGGCGACTTCATCCCGACCCTCCCGGACGATGGTCCCGGCGCGGCGCCGGCCGGCGCACCGCCAACCCCGATCGAGACCGACCCGGCCATCGTCACCGGGCTGATCGGGCGCAGCCAGGCCTCCATCGCCGCCCTGAAGCGCAACATCCGGGCGAAGTCCGGATCGGCGCTGCTCGACTTCATCCTGGCGGACATTCAGGAGCTGAGGCGGATCCTGTTCGATCCGCAGAGCCATCAGGTGATCATGGCGGCGATGGAGGCCACCTGGTGGCTGGGCGAGCAGCTGCAGGCGTGGCTGGGCGAGAAGAACGCGGCCGACACGCTCACGCAGTCCGTCCCCAACAACGTCACGTCGGAGATGGGGCTGGCGCTCCTGGACGTCGCGGACGTGATCCGCACGCATCCGGACGTGGTGGCCTTTCTGCAGCACGTCGAGGACGAGGGCTTCCTGGACGAGATGGCCAAGCTCGCGGGCGGGCGGGAAGCGCGAGACGCCATCCTGGCCTACCTCGACAAGTACGGCATGCGCTGCGTCGGCGAGATCGACATCACGAGGCCGCGTTGGGGCGAACGCCCCACCACGCTCGTGCCCATCATCCTCGGCAACATCAAAAACTTCGAGCCGGGAGCTGGCGAGCAGCGCTTCGAGCAAGGGCGGCAGGAGGCCCGGAAGAAGGAACAGGAGGTACTGGGGCGCCTGCGGGCATTACCTGACGGGGAGCGGAAAGCCGAAGAGGCCAAGCGGATGATCGACCGGGTCAGGACCTTCATCGGGTACCGAGAGTATCCGAAGTACGCCATGGTCAGCCGCTACTTCGTTTACAAGCAGGCCTTGTTGGAAGAAGCCGAGCGCCTCGTGCAGGCCCACGTGCTTCGTGAGAAGGAAGACATCTTCTATCTCACGTTCCAGGAGCTCTACGACGTCGTGCGCACGAACCAGGTGGATGACCAGCTCATCCGCCAGCGCAAGGACGCGTTCAGGTCGTATCAAGCGCTCACGCCGCCCCGGGTGCTCACCTCGGACGGCGAGGTCATTGCCGGGGCGTACCGACGCGACGATTTGCCGGCCGGCGCGCTGGTCGGCTTACCGGTTTCCGCCGGCACCATCGAGGGGCGGGCCCGCGTCATCCTGGACATGGCGAAGGCCGATCTCGAAGCGGGCGATATCCTGGTCACCGCCTACACGGACCCAAGCTGGACGCCCCTGTTCGTCGCGATCAAGGGCCTGGTGACGGAGGTGGGGGGCCTGATGACCCACGGCGCGGTGATAGCACGGGAGTACGGCTTGCCGGCCGTCGTGGGGGTGGAGCATGCCACCCGGCTGATCCGGGATGGGGAGCGGATCCGCGTGCATGGAACAGACGGTTACGTCGAGATCCTGCCCTAGCCGGCCAGCCCGAGAGCGCGGCTGGAAAGCGAGCGACCTCCTGTCGCTTATGCTCCGGCCATACGCCGGGTAATTCGGTTCTGTCGTGCTTGTGGTGAAGACGGGTCCCGGCAAGACCGAACGCGTCCATCCGCGTCCGATTGGCGCGCGCTAGGAACGCTTCGCTACTACTTGACGGTACCCGCGAGCTGCCTAAGCGGTGGTTTGTTGGGACGGGATAAGTGGGCTAGGATCGCTCGAGTATACGCTTACTCGATCGCTGTAAGTGCGCTGTAATTTGACCACATATCGGACTCTCCCAGATCGCAATCGGATCCTTCTTCCGTGATCAACAAACTACCGCTAGAACATCACCTGCTTGGTAGCGCCACCACCGGGGCGGCGGTCGACATTCTGAAAAACAATAAAGATGTATTGACAAACGATAAATTACTGTGGTACGGTGTGCCTCGTCCACTTACCAGCTGAGGGGGGCGGTTCATGAAACGAGGTTCGACATTATTTTTGAAGCTCATAGTTCTACTTATAGCCATTGTGGTGCTTACCTGGATGATTGTGTTCCCTCGACTTGAGGGAAGAGCGACCAACTTAGATCTGATCAGTATTTATACAGATCCGTTTATTATCTATGGTTATGTAGCATCTATTCCATTCTTTGTAGGACTTTTTCAAGCTCTTAGGCTGTTGGGTTATGTTGAAAGAGATACGATTTTCTCCCAAACTGCTATTAGAGCTGTCGGAACTATCAAGTACTGTGCATTAGCTGAAATTGGATTCCTGGTAGTGGCTATCTTTTATGTTCGGGTGATGGCTCAAGGTGACGATCCTGCTGGCCCAACCATGTTGGGGTTGGTAGCTATTTTTGCTTCCGTAGTGATTGCTACAGCAGCTGGCGTTCTTCAAAAACTTCTACAAAATGCCGTAGATATAAAATCAGAAAATGACTTGACGGTATGAGGTTGCGCTCATGGCCACGATAGTCAATATCGACGTGATGCTGGCTAGGCGGAAAATGAGCGTCACCGAGCTCGCGGACAAGGTTGGGATCACGATGGCAAATCTCTCCATTTTGAAGAACGGGAAAGCCAAAGCGATCCGGTTCTCCACCTTGGAGGCGATCTGCAAGGCATTGGACTGTCAGCCGGGAGACATCCTAGAATACAGGAACGACGAGAAGCCGGCGTAGCAATCGGCACCCACCTCAAGCGGGGGCGGCAGGGCGTCCAGATTCAGACCTCGCCTCTAATGGTTCTGTCGCGTTCGTGGTGAACAGGCCTTACCGTTAGGCTCCGTCGAGCCCGGTAAGGAGGAGCGCCGCCATGAGGACCGTCATCGAAGCCCACGGACTGCTCCCCGAGGGACTGTCGCTGGAGAGTCTGAGCATCGAGGGCGGGCGCGTCGTCATCTCCGTCTCGTCCCGGACGAGTAGGTCCCGCTGCCCGGTCTGTGGCCGTGGCTCCTCTCGGGTACACAGCCGCTACTCTCGCGCCGTCTCCGATCTGCCCTGGCACGGGATCTCGGTCGAGCTCGCAGTTCGCGCCAGGCGCTTCTTCTGCAACGAGGCCTCGTGCGAGTGGAGTATCTTCTGCGAGAGGATGCCAGACATCGCCGCTCGCGCCCGCAAGACCGCTCGGATGGAGGAGGCGCTGCTTGCGATCGTCGTCGAGCTGGGCGGGCGCGCGGGAGCCAGGTTGGCCGCGGAGCTCGGCCTCTTGGTCGGTCGAGACGCCCTGCTCGTGAGGGCGAAAAGCGCACCGCTGCCGAACGTAGGCAAGGTGAGGGCACGACTTCGCCTTCAAGAAGGGCAACACCTACGGGACCATACTTGTGGACCTGGAGCGTCGCAGGGTGGTGGACCTGCTGAGAGAGCGCTCCACGGAGTCCGTCGCGCCATGGCTCCGTGAGCACCCGGGGGTGGAGGTGGCGACCCGTGACCGCTCCCACGTCTACCGTCAGGGGATCTCGGAAGGAGCCCCGGGCGCCGTGCAGGTCGCGGATCGCTGGCACCTGCTGCACAACCTCTCGCTGGTGCTGGAGGACTTCCTCTTGCAGAAGCAACCGGCGCTCAGGAAGGCCGCCGCGTCGGAGGAAGGAGCCGGCGCGGATCTCGGCTTCGATGCGGATGTGAGTGCCCCAGGCTCACTGAGCCCCAACCGCCCGAGGCTCTGGTATGCCCGCCAGGAGGAAGCGGCCAAGAAGCGCCACGAGCGCCTCGTCACTCAATGGAAGGAGATCCGCCGTCTGTACCTCGCAGGGATGGACCTCCGAGAGATCCGCCGAGAGTTGGGCGTCAGCGTCCGGACCGTCTACCGTTACAAGGACCTCACGGGGCCGCCCCCGCGTCGCCGACACAAGAGGAGGGCGAGCGTCCTCGACCCCTACGTGCCCTACCTCGTACAACGGTGGAACGAGGGCTGCCACAATGGGGAGAGGCTCTACCGAGAGATCCTTGAGCAAGGTTACTCCCATTCCCACACCAACGTCACCCGCCTGCTCTCGGAGTTCCGGCGCGCCACCGTGGCCGGCAGGCCGCTCTCGGTGGTCCCACGTGCGAGGAAGGGCGCAGTGGCGGGGACGTTCACGAGCGCGAAGAACGTGTCGGCTCTGTTTATGCGCAGGAAGAGCAAGCTCTCGGCGGAGCAGGCAGCGTACCTCGAACGGCTCGCGGCCCTCGACCCGGCCGTGGCGGATGCACACCGACTCACCCAGGAGTTCGCTGGGATGGTCCGCAACCTCAAAGGAGAGAAGCTGGACGGGTGGCTCGAAGAAGCCGCGTCCTACGCGGCGCCGGTGATGCGTCGCTTCGCCGTCGGCCTGGAGAAGGACCTTGCGGCGGTGAGGGCGGGGCTGACCGAAACCTGGAGCAATGGGCCCGTGGAAGGGTTCGTCCATAAACTCAAGCTGTTGAAGCGACAGGGCTACGGCAGGGCAGGCTTCGAGCTGCTGAGGGCGAGGGTGCTGACAGCTTGACTACAGCTCGGATGGGCGGTTTGAGGGAGGTTGCTCCGTTTCACCAAGAAGCCGACAGAGCCGGTAATTCATGGCGAGGTGTGCGATACGGAATTTTGATCCTGTCGTGAAAAGTGGGCTCGTGCAGCGTTCCGAGCCTTTGCTTGGGCATGAACTGGCTACACCCCTCGATCCAGTTCGTCGAGGAAGGCGCGGGGGTGAGGACGCGGGCTATCCGAGTGCCGTCGCCGCGGCGAATGGAGTCCAGGTTCATCAGGTGGGGATCACCCGAAACAATGAGGTCCGCCTGGCCCAGGTGGGCGACGCCGGCGATGTAGTCGTCGTCCGGGCCGGCACTGCTTGCGCGCCCTGCGACGCAACTCTTTCAGAAGCTCGGGGCCTATCTCTGCTTGCATACCGTCAACCTCCTCTGGTGTCGCATGTTTACAAGCTTTGCTCGCAATACGACGTACTCCGATCAGACCTCGCCATAGAGAAGCGTTACACATATCTGTAACTGCGCTGGTGGGAAAATTCTCTATGTGAAGTACAAGTCCGCTCGTTTACGAGTCATGGCTTGGGAGTCTCCGCGTGGTGAGTAGCGGAGCCGCATTCCCCCTCCTCAAGGACCGAGGATAACTCGACCATAGGTTCACCCTGCGAACTTCGCGACCCGGAGAATATCCTTGTATCTATATAGACCGTTCAGTATAGTAGAGCTATGGCTGAAGAAGCGGTGCGGACGAGGAACAAGGCGAATACGCGGCAGAGGTTACTGGCCGCAGCCCGAGACCTCTTCTACGGGGATGGCATCTGCGCTACCGGGGTCAGCGCGGTAGCCGAGAGGGCCGGGGTTACGAAGATGACCCTCTACGCCCATTTTCCCTCTAAGGACGATCTCGTGGCCGCGTACCTGGAAGACAACGACCGGCGCTGGCGGGTGTTTCTGGAGGATAAGCTTTCGGGTTGTGAGGATTCGCGCGACAGGCTCATGGCCGTCTGCGACGCCTACAGTGAGTATTTCACGGCCAGAGAGATGCGGGGTTGCGCCTTCGTTAACTGCGCCGCGGAGTTTCCTGACCCCGATCATCCGGCGCGACGGGTGATCAGGCGTCATAAGGCTGGGGTACGAGAGCGACTCCGGGACCTCGCCGCCGAGGCCGGTGCGGAGGACTCCGCGAGGTTGGCCGAGCGTCTGTTCGTCGTGCTGGAGGGCGCCTATGTCACCGGGGCTCTGGAGGGCGACAGGGGGGTGCTCGACCGCTCCCGCGCGTTCTTCGCCGAACTGGTGGAGGCGGGAATCCGGTATCAGGCTAAGGACGGGTGAAAGGAACGCGCGGACGGGAGGGCGCGTTCGCCGGGGCGTGGCGGCTGGGGCTGGCCGGGTTCTTCGCCATCGCGGTGGCGTTCGGGCCTGCGCGCAGCGGTTTCGGGCTGTTCTTACCGGACTTTCGCCGGGAGTTCGGGTTCTCCACCGAGGTGTCGGGCGTGATCGCCGGCGGGTCCTACGGAGGTTACCTGGTCGCGCTCTCGCTCGTGGGGCTGTTCGCCGCCCGGTTCGGTCCCCGTTTGTTCGTAACGGCCGGCGGGATCTCGGCGACCACCGGTATGATCCTCGTCGCCATCGCACCGAACGCACCCGTGCTCGCAACGGGGCTCATACTGGCGGCCAGCTACGCGGGCTGGTCCTGGTCTGCTTACAACGATGCCGTGGAGCGCGAGGTCCCATCTCGATTGCGGGGGCGGGTGCTGTCGGCCATAAGCACTGGCACCACCTTCGGTCTCGCGATGGCCGGCCTTATCACGCTAGCGGCAGGACTCTGGGGCCTGCCCTGGCGCGCCGCCTGGCTCGGTTTCGCTGCGGCTGCGCTGGCGGCCACGGCGTGGAACGCGAGGGCCCTGCCGAGTGGGCCCCAGGGACCCGATTCGTCTGCCTCGCAGCACGGAGCGGACCCGGGCTGGTTGCTGCGTCCGGGTTCGGTAGTATTGTTTGGCGTGGCGTTGTCCTTCGGTGTCGTGAGCGGCTTCTACTGGACGTTCGCGGTGGACTTTATCTCTCGATCAGGCGCTCTGCCGCCGGAAGCGGGACACGTCTTCTACATCGCGTTGGGGATCGCGGGCTTCGTCGGGCTCTTGACCGGTGATGCAATTGCCCGCTTCGGGCTCCGCTCCACCCTGGCGGCGTGTTTTATCTTCCTGGGTGTCGTGGGCCTCTCGCTGGGGCTCGCCCCGGCGGCTTGGGCGGTCGTGGGGGTCTCTGCCGCCTCCCTGGGCGCGGGCATCATGTGCACGAGCGCCCTCTTGTCGGTGTGGAGCTCGCTGCTCTTCCCCGAACAGCCGTCGACCGGCTTCAGCGCCGTCCTCTTGTTCCTGGGCATCGGCACTATCGTAGGACCTGTGGCCCTGGGTACCTTCGCCGGCCGCTCCGGCCTCGACGCGGCATTCCTGGTGGCGGGCGCAGTCGCGCTCCTCACCGCGCTCGTGGCCGCTCTGGCGCGGACTCTAGAAGATCCATCCGTAAGGCCAGCGCCCCATCCGGCGCAGGAGAGGTGAACTTTGCAGCTCTTCGGCAAGCGACGCTACGTGGTGCTTGCTTTTACCTTGCTGGTGCTGTTCTGGGGGTCGGCTTTTTCGGTCGTAAAGGTCGGTTTGGAATACTCGCCGCCCATGGTCTTTGCCGGGCTGAGAACCCTGATAGGTGGCCTCGTGATTCTGCTCGTGGCCGTCGTTTGGGGTGGGAGCCCGCATCTGTGGCGCGACTGGCCGGTCTTCCTGCTGCTGGCGGCGTTCAACGTGGTCTTCTTCTTCGGGTTTCAGACCCTGGCTGTTCTGTATTTGCCCTCCGGGACGGCGGCGGTGTTGGAGTACTTGCAACCGATGCTGGTCGGGCTGCTGGCCTGGATGATCTTGGGCGAGTCGCTCTCGTTGGCCAAGATCATTGGCCTGATACTGGGCTTCTCGGGCATAGTAGCGGTGAGCTCGGGGAGCATCTTTGGAAGCATATCCCCGGCGGGCGTGGCTTTCGGGGCGGGCTCGGCTTTCTCCTGGGCCCTTGGGACGGTCATCTTCAAGCGGTACGAGGCGAGGATCTCGACCATGTGGGCCGTGGCGATACCGTTCGTGATCGGGGGCATGGTACTGACACTTTTTAGCCTCGCCATAGAATCCTGGTCGGAGGTATCTCCCACGGCCGCGCTTTTCGCGAGCCTTTCCTACGTGTCGCTCGTCGAGATAGCGCTGGCGTGGTTGATCTGGTTCGGCCTCGTACGGACGGGGGAGGCGAGCCGCGTCGCGGTCTACGTTTTCTTCGTGCCGCTCGTCAGCATAGTAGTTGGGGCGATCTTCCTCGATGAACGGCTAACGCTTTCGCTATTGATCGGGACCGCCCTTATCGTCACCGGCATCTACACGGTAAATCGCTCGTCAACCGAAGTAAGCAAACACGCCAACTAGGCCTGCAGTGAGGGGTGGACGTTGATGCTGGCTAAGCCTCTTCCCGAGCGAGCGTCGCGACGTCACCTATTCAGAGGTTCAAAAGCATGGCACAGGCCGATGTCTGCGGCCAGCCTTTCATCCGCGACAGGTACAGAAGGATGACACTCCGTAGCGGGTGGCGATCGCGGTGGCGCGGTTGCCCAGGGAGTTGCGCAACCACTGCGGGGCCAGGGCTTCCGCGTTCGTGGCGAGCTGCCAAAGCGCCCATTCGGCGTGTCTCGAATCTTGGAAGGTCACCTCCAGTCGCAGCCAGCCGTCTGAGTCGGCTTCTTCAGCGCGGACGGCCAGCGCGGTGCCCACCAGGTCCTCCCGCCGCGCCGGGTCCACCCGTACCAGCACGGTGACTTGGTCGCCGCCGGTCCGAAACTGCGTGCTGCGTTCCTGCCAGGCCCGGTCCAGATCGACCCGGTCTGGTCGCTGTGCGGGTTCGGCGAGTTCCTCGGCGGCCAAGACCCGGGACAGCCGGTAGGTGCGGTCCGCGCCAGACTTCGTGGCCAACAAGTAGCCCCGGTCGCGTACGGTGACCAGGCCGATCGGGTCCACCGTGCGCCACTTCGGGGTCTGGTCCACAGCCGCGTAGTGGATGCGCAGCTTGTGTCCGGCGAACACCGCGCGCCGGACCTCGGCCACTATGGTGTCAGGTACCTCCTCAGCATCCAGCCGACGCGAAAGGAGGTCGGTCTCCGGGTCGATGAGCAATCGCTCGGCCGCGCCGGCCGCGGTGTCCCGATAGCTTTCGGGTAGCGCGTCAACCACCTTGAGCATGGCCGAAGCGAGCGCCGAGCCGAGGCCGAATGCCTGCGCGCCGCGCCGCGATCCGGCGACCAGCAGGGCAAGGGCCTCGTCGTGGTTCAGTCCGGTGAGCTCGGTCCGGAAACCGGGCAACAACGCGAACCCGCCGTGCCGGCCACGTTCGGCGTAGACCGGGACGCCGGCCGAGGACAGCGCCTCGATGTCGCGCAGCACGGTGCGGGTGGATACCTCCAGCTCGCGGGCCAGCGCGGCCGCGGACAGCCGACCGCGCTGCCGCAGCAGCAGCACAAGCGATACCAACCGGTCGGCGCGCATACGAAAAATACTACCAGAATACACGACACAGAATGTCGTGATTTGCTGATAGGCTTATCAACATGACGAAAAAGATGGTGGCCACCGAGCCGATGGACGTACGTAATGTCGACGAATCGAATGGAGCTGATGTGGCAATGGAGCGAACGGCGGTCAACCCGTGGAAGTGGTCGGTTGAGATGGGGTACAACCAGGGTGAGATCGTCTCCGGGCACACCCTGACCCTGTACTGCTCCGGGCAGACCGCGATGAGCGGCGACGGCAAGCCCCAGCATGCCGGTGACATGGCGGCGCAGTTGACGCTGAGCCTCGACAACCTGGAGGCCATTCTCGGCGAGGCCGGCATGTCCCTCGCGAACCTCGTCCGGCTCAACGTCTACACCACCGACGTCGATTTGCTTTTCCAGCACTACGGCGTCCTGGCGGCACGGTTGGGCGCCGCCGGGGTGGCACCGCCCAACACGATGCTCGGGGTGACACGGCTGGCGATCCCCGACCTTCTGGTCGAGCTCGAGGGGACCGCCGTCGCGTGATGCGCCCTCGCCGCCTCCGGCAGGGCTGCCGGTTGAACCGGCACGAGTAGCAGGCGGGTGGGTGATTTCCGGTGCTCAGAATGGTGACTATTGGCGTCTATGGCTTCGACGGAGAGTCCTTCCTGCAACGACTGCGGCACGCTGACGTCCGCCTGCTGCTCGACGTACGCCAGCGCCGCGGTGTCCGCGGACCCGAGTACGCCTGGGCGAACTCACTCCGGCTGCAGGCGGCCCTCGCCCAGGCCCGGATCGCCTACGAGCACCACCCCGACCTCGCCCCAACCACCGAGCTACGCCAGCTCCAGTACGCCGAGGATGACCGCCAAGGGGTCGGCAAGCGCTCGCGCCGCGAGCTCGCCGCCGAGTACGCCCGCCGCTACACCGCCGAGATCCTCGACCGCGCCGACCTCACGCCGATAGTGTCGGAGCTGCCGAGCAGTGGGACCGCAGCGTTGCTCTGTGTCGAGCGCGACCCTGAGGCCTGCCACCGCTCGTTGATCGCCCAGCGGCTGACCGAGCAGCACCGCGTCACGATCGAGCACCTGCGCCCGTTGTGACGCGTGAATTCCTAGGGTTCGCGGCAGCGGTGATTGCCGCCGCTGCTCTGGCCAGCGTCCTGGATCACGCCCGCTTAGAGCGATAGCCGAGCAGACGAGCCTGGCCTGCATCTCTAGGGACACGGGATCGTCGAGCGAGGCTCGACGGTCGCCTTAAGGGGTCTCCAGGTAGGGGCACGTCTTGGATTAGCATCCACTCCCGCCGTTTCCTCGGGGCGTAGCCTAGCATCCTGAGCGCCTTGAGCCACCCCGCGTCGGGCAGGTCGAAGAGCCTCGGCTGGGGCGTGACAAACGGCGTCTCGAAGAGCTCCGGGCGCGAGAGGGCTCGAGGCCACGCTCGTCGATCGGCAGCAGAGGATCATCGAAGCCGTGGAAGTAGACGAAGGACGGGCCTTCAAGGTAGCGGTCGCGGGCTGGGCTCGTGTTCCCCACCACCACGGGCACCACCACGAGCGGCACGAACCTACTAGGACGGCATTTCAAGCCCCTGCTAAGGCGTGCCGGTCTGCCCGATGTAAGGAAAACCACATAGATAAGCGGAATTCGTCGTTGGGCGTTTTCCGGTGTCCGTGCCGATTTTGGCTCTATTGCTGCCATTTATCGGCGGTGTTTGGGTTCGATAGACACCTGTGATCTTGTTGTGGAATTGGGGCTCTTGAGGTTCTCTGGGCCGTCGCTTGAGGAGCGAGTGGTACACGTCATCCGAGCGGGACGTGGCGCGGCTTACTTCAGCGTGCAGTCATCGTACCGCGTGACTACCCCAAACCTCGCCTTAAAGTCCGGGACGCCTCGCGGGATCAAGCTTGGTGGAGGAGATGAGCGCTAGCGAGAGGTGGTCCGGTAAGCTAACCTTGCGTGAGTGACGGCGAGTAGACGAATACGGGGGGCGCGCTGAGACCCCAGGAAGAGGACCGGCTGGATTGGGAGGTCCGCTCGTTCGTGTACGTGCACCTCGTCGAGCGCGGGCTCCCGCCGACGACGGAGCAAACGTCGGCCGGGCTCGGCATCGAGCCGGAGCAGGCTCGGGCGGCCTGCGAGCGGCTCCACGCCCGGCACGCCCTCTTACTGAACCCTGAAACGATCCGTAGCGCGCGGGAGATCGCCATCGCGGAAGTAGAGTGACCCAGAGAGGGAGGTTGGATGGGCGCTGAGGCCGGTTCTTTCTACGTACCGCTGGGCGAGGGGCGCTTCCGGGCGACGGAGCTGACGGCTAGCCCGTGGGGCCCCGGCTCGCAGCACGGCGGCCCGCCCGCCGCGCTCTTGGGCCGCTCCCTGGAGTCCGACGTGGGCGGGGAGGGCGGCGTCTTCGCGCGCCTTGCCTTCGAGTTCCTCTGCCCCGTCCCCGTGGGCGAGCTCTCCGTCGAGGCGAAGACCGTGCGTCCCGGGCGCAGGGTCTCCCTGCGCGAGGCCACCCTCTCGGACGGGGCGGGGCGCCCGGTGATGCTCTGCCGGGCGTGGCGCATCTCGGGGTCCCCGGCCTCCTTGCCCGATGACTTCGAGCCCGAACGCCCGACGCTCCCCGGCCCCGAAGAGGGCGAGGAGAAATCCTTCTTCGAGATGGCCCCCGAGGTCGGGTACCACCAGAGCATAGAGGCCAGATTCGTCGAAGGGTCGTGGCGCGAGCTGGGATACGCCGCGGCCTGGTTGCGTATGCGGGTGCCACTGCTCCCGGGCGAGGAGCCTTCGCCGCTGGTGAGGGTGCTCGTCGCCGCGGACTCCGGCAACGGCGTGGGTGGCGCGCTGGACACTTCCGCGTGGACGTTCGTCAACCCGGAGACTACGGTCCACCTGCACGCCTACCCGGGCGGCGAGTGGGTCGGCCTGGAGTCCTGGGCTGCCGTCCATCCCAGCGGCGTCGGCCTCGCGCGCACCACCATCCACGACCCCGTTATGGGGCCCGTCGGCGCAGCCGCGCAGTCCTTGCTAGTCGCGGCGCGCTGAACCGGGTATCGCCGCGCCCCGGCCGCCAGTCTAAGTCCTGCTATGCGTCTTAGACACTATGGCGAAGTTTGACCACCATCCATGACCGTGATGGCCCCGTGTCGCCTGCCACAAGGGTTCTGCACTCCCTCTGGCGGGAGCTGGCTACAACCCTAGATCCAGCTCGTCGAGGAAGGCGCGAGGGGTGAGGACGCGGGCTATCACACCCCCGTCGCCACGGCGAATGGAGTCCAGGTTCGTCAGGTGAGGATCGCCCGAGACAATTGGGGTCGCCTGACCCAGGTAGGCGACGCCGGCGATGTAGTCGTCGTCCGGGTCTGCACTCACGCCCCTGACCACGTCCCACGGCAGCTCCTCGGAGACCTCCGCCGCATGGTCATGGAGCCACAGCACATGATCCCTAACCTGCTCGAGCGTGACGTAGCGGCGGAATTTTGGTCGGGTCAACACCTCCTGGAGCTCGAACAGGATCTCGGCCGAGACAACCAGCTCGAACGAGCCGCCGACCCAGCGGTGCAACAGCTCCCTGGGTGGTCCCTTTGCGGAGATCATTCCGGAGACGAGTACGTTGTGGTCGAAGACGGCCCTTAGCCGCTGGATCTGCGCTCACGCCTCCAGGCGTGCTGTTCCTCGACGGCGAGGCGCATGGCCTCGTCCTCCGACAGTGGTGCCACCCCTCGCTCGCGTTGCCCCTGATCTATACCCTCGGACAGCTCCGCGAGGGAGCTGGGGCGCCTTAGGTAGCTCTTGACGGCCTCATCCAGCAACTCGCGCTCGGGGCGGCCCTGCTCGCGCGCCCTGCGGCGCAGCTCTTCCAAAAGCTCGGGGCTTATCTCCGCTTGCATACCATCAACCTCCTCTGATGTCGTCAAGTTTACAGGCTTTGCCTGCGCCTTGGCGCACTCTGGTCAGTCCACCTCGACGTCTAACAAAGGAACCGCCGCACCTCGTCGTACTTCGGTCGGGTAGGCTGCCGAGGTCACTTCCGCTTAGCGACGGCGGGATCGGAGGGTAGGATCAAACGGGGCCAGAAATAGCGCATCGCCGGGCTGTGGCCGGGATTGGCGGGGCACATCCCGCACGACCGCAGGCCGCCATGCTACGCTTTTCCCCGAACGGAGCAGGCGAGATCGGTCCCGCGGGATCACCGCTGACCCAGAGCGAGGACGACAGATCCCCACCACGCAGCGACATCAAAGGCACGACGAGCTGGTTTCGGAGCTGAGACTGTGGTACACGCGGTCCGTCCCCGAGATGGGCTTCTACGTACAAGAGCGGCGCTTCGGCTTCTACCAACGCCAGGAGGACACCGGCCGAGTCAGAGCCACCGTAAGGCGTCTGCCCGCCGAGGACGTTCCGAGGTTCCTTCGGGACCTGAGGGAGTATTCTGGCGAAGAGGAGATCACCTTCCACCTCGACGACCGAGAGCTCGACGAGCGCATCGGGCCAGTCCTTCTCGAGTGCGGATGCACCCCCGACGTGGCGGAGGTGTTCCTGGCCCACACAGGGGTGCTGCCGCTCCTGGCGTCCGAACCCGTGAACCTGAGCGTCGAGGCGGTGAGCGAAGGCACCATCGAAGAGGCCATGAAAACGGAGAGGAAGGCTTTCTCGGACAGCGAGGCCGAGCCCGAAGCAGGAGACCTCCGGCGACGCTTGGCCCTCCGCAGGGCGGAGATGGGCGGCCAGGGCCGCTTCCTGCTCGCCAGGGTCGCCGGGGAGCCGGCCTCGGTGGTGGCCTTCTACGAGGGAGAGGACCGCCTCGTCCACCACCTCGCGACGCGCGTGCCGTTTAGAAGCCGGGGCATCGCCAGCCGGCTGCTCTGGGAGGTCCTCGCGGGCACCAGTGAACGCGGGTGCCGCTCGACCATCATAAGCGCGGCTGAGAAGGGGCGCCCGGCCGACCTTTACCGCTCGTTGGGCTTCACCGACGAGGTCTACTGGCGAAGGGAATACAAGCACGTCCCGAGCATGGCGCGAGGCGGTTTATAGAGGGGCATGCCACGTATTGGAAAGCACCTGTTCTGTAAGTGAATGGGTCGAGGGAACATAAGGATGGACGGATGTGTTGCCTCAAAGTATACTGTTGCACAACATGCGCAACATGCCTTATGTAGACAACAGGCTGATATCCCGGGCAATCGACGAACTAGGCGCTAGCCTCCCCGCCGACTGGCGTACGGAAGTCGAATTCGAGCCGGCCGGTGCCGATCGTGCTCTCGACGCGCTTGTCAGGCTCTGGGCTCCAGACGGGAGGTGTGGCACCCTCATCCTGGAAGGCAAGAATGGGATCGAGCCGAGGGACGTGTCGACCATCGCCGATCGGTTGACGACGTTAGTCCGGTCAAGCGATGGGGACTTGCCGGTGCTCGTGGCCCCTTTCCTGAGTCCGCGTACCCGCGAGCGACTGGAGGAGCGCGGAGTGGGCTACATAGATCTGACCGGCAACATCCGTGTTGCCCAGGACAAGCCCGCGCTCTTCGTCCACACCACAGGGGCCGAGCGCGATCCCCGGCGAGAGGAGCGGCCCGCGCGAACCCTCAAGGGGGCGAAGGCGGGTCGGATCGTACGCACCCTCTGTGACTTCCTACCGCCTGTTGGTGTCAGGGAGCTCGCAGAAAAGGCCGGGACCGACCCGGGGTACGTATCGAGGGTCTTTACCCTGCTCGAGAGGGAGGACCTGATCCGTAGGGAGAACAGGGGGCCGGTAACGGACGTCGATTGGCGGGGCCTCATAAACCGGTGGACAGAGGATTACTCGTTGTTAGGAAGCAACCGTACGGTCTCTTACCTGGAACCACGAGGCCTAAACTCCCTGCTTGGCAAACTCCGCGACTCGGATTTCCAGTACGCCGTGACCGGTTCGCTCGGTGCGGCAAGCGTCGCTTCGGTGGTCCCCGCACGCCTCGCCGTCCTTTTCGTCGACGACATCGAGGATGCCGTCGAGCGCCTCGACCTACGCCCGACCGAGGTCGGCGCCAACGTCATCCTGGCCGAGCCCTTCGATCCGATTGTGTACGAGCGGGACGAGGAGCGGGACGGAATCAACTACGTCGCCCCAAGCCAGAACGCGGCCGACCTGCTAACCAGCCCAGGACGCGGTCCCAGCGAGGCGGAAGAACTCATGGAGTGGATGGCCAGGAACGAAGGTGCCTGGCGTTCCTGATCCTGAATACGTCCTCGCCCGCAGGGTGCTGCTCGACGCGCTACAGGCCCTTGGCGAGCAGAGGAGCACGGTAGTCCTCCTCGGCGCGCAGGCCATCTACGTCCACACCGAACTCCTCGGCCTAGAATGGGACGACATAGACCCCAGCGGAGCCACCGCCACGCTCCACGTAATGCTCACCCTGAGCCAGACCAGGACCGGCCACATCTTCGAGAAACCCAAGAACGGCAAAGGCCGCTCCATAAAGTGTTCCCAAAAGGCCACAGAAGCCCTGGGGCGCCACCGGTCGCGCTAGAACGAAGAAAGGCTCGCCGCGGATCCCCTCTGGCAGGACAACAACCGCGTCTTCCCGACCCTCACGGGCACCACCACAAGCGGCGCCAACCTCCTCGGCCGCCACTTCAAGCCCCTCTTGAAAACAGCATAGCTACCATCCATAAGGTTCCACGACCTTCGCCACAGCTGCGCTACAATACTCCTCATGGCAGGTAAGCACCCAAAGTCCGTCCAGGAACTCTTGGGCCACGCCAGCATGAACATCACCCTCGACACCTACTCCCACGTCATCGAGGGCATGGACGGCGTACTGGCCGACGCTATAGACGACGCGCTGTGAGCACTCATTTCAGGCGCTATTGCTGCCACATTGCTGCCACAGGGGTTTTCGGCTGTACCCCGGAGGCGAAAATTCCGCATACATAAGCCGAATGCGCCCGTAGCTCAGGGGACAGAGCAGCGGACTTCTAATCCGCCGGTCGCAGGTTCGAATCCTGCCGGGCGCGCATCCAAAAGCATTAGATTTGCAGGAGAAATACGAGGTGTAGGTGTACGGCGAGAGACACGCGCAGGGCTATTTACTGCAACCGTACTGCAACGCGCCGTGATGGGGGACGCTGGTAGGGGACTGGTGGGCGAGATAAGTGCGTGAAACGAGATCTACCTCTCGCTACGAGAAGTCACGGTAAGGGAGGGACGGCGTAGTGGAGATCGAAGATAAAGTCGCCGTGGTTACCGGTGCGGGTTCCGGGATAGGGCTAGCGGTTGCCAGGCGCTTGGCCCACGATGGGGCGGCCGTCGTCGTTGCGGATGTGGACGAAGACGCCGGCGCAAGCGCCGTTCGTAAAATCCACTCCGAAGGAGGACGGGCGGCTTTCGTCCTCGTCGACGTGGCCGTAGAGTCCGACGTAGAGAAGATGGTCGCCTTTGCTGAAGAGGAGTTTGGTGGTCTAGACGTGCTGGTCAACAACGCTGGCGGCGTTACGGGGCCCTACTTCCCGGAGAGCGAGCCAGATCAGTGGTGGCGCGTCATCGACCTCAACCTACGCGGCGTGATGTTGGCCATACACTTCGGCGTTCGCGCCATGCGACAAGGTGGGGCGATCGTGAACATTTCGTCAATGGGTGGGATCGGTTTTGGGCCCTACGACGTGCCCGAGTACGGCGCGGCCAAAGCCGGGGTGGTACGTCTGACCGCTTCGCTGGCTACCCTCGAGGAACGAATGGGAGTTCGCGTCAACTGCATCTGCCCGGGCTGGGTGGACACCCCGGCGTCCCGACGCAGCCGCGCTGAGATGACACCCGAAGAGCGCGATAAGTCGGTCCCTCCTGTTCTGCTTCAACCAGAGGAGATCGCCGAAGCCGTCGTGATGTTCGTCGAGTACGAATCGATGGCCGGACGTGTGATGATCTGGCAAGAAGGAGAGCCCTGGCAGATCGTGCCTACCGATGCACCGTATTGAGAAGCTAGGTAAACGGTCCAAACCTCGCCACGGAGGAAGCGTTACACATTCCTGTATCCTCCGCGCTCGACGAAGCCTTTACCGCGGCTGGGCAAGCGGCCACAGTATCGCCAATCATGAGTAAGCCGTCGGCCACGCTCTATGAGCGGCGCATTCTCCTGAGGCGAAAGCACTCCGGCCGGGCCGTCGCACTGGCCTTGTCACCAACGGAAAGAACATCCCATGACGCATCCTGACTCCTCGCCGACCGGCGGCTCAGACCACGACGTGCGGGAGTTGCTCCCGGCGACCGTCTCCCCGGAGCAGGTCGCCCTCGTGGGGCTGCACTCGTGGGCCGACGACGACTTCCCGAACATCGCCGAATGGGGCATCCAGTCGTTCGGCCCCGACGAGCTTCGCGGGTCCACCCGTCCCCTACTCGACTGGGTCGCGGCCACCGGCTGCTCGCGCGTCGCCATCCACTTCGACGTCGACGCGGTCGGCGGCGACGAGATCGCGCTCGGCCTCGGCGTCGAACCAGGCGGGCTCACGAGCGCCGAGGTGCGGCGCATCGTCGCCGACGTCGACGGGGCCGCGGACGTCGTCGGGTTCACGATCGCGGAGTTCGTCCCCAGACAGGTGATGCATCTGCGGCAGATCCTGAACGGCTTCCCGCTGATTTAGCTCTTCGCACTCGCTGCTGTGCCACAGGTAGGGGAGGTCGTGGCCTGCGTTGGCAAAGCTCAAGCTACCGCTCTTGGGTTCGAGGACGGCGTAGAAGCAGGTGACGAACATGTTGGGTGGTATGCGAGCCACCAAAGTCTCGGTGACCCGCTCAAGCATCTCTCCAGGCGTCCTTTTCGGCCCAACCGAAGGACAGCTCGCCCCGATCATGGATCCTCGGGCGGCATCAGCGCTGCCGTGACCTCGCGATACGTCGGACGAGGAACGCCGTCGCGGCGACGCCCGCTAGCGCCGCGAACGCCGGCGCGGCGGCCGAGCGCGAGACGACGCCGAGGAGCCTGCGCCGCATCTCCCGCGCCTCGTTGAGGCGGGGGAAGGGCCCAGCTGGAACCTCGACGTCCAAGAAGTCGCACAGCGGCGCCCAGCCTTCCCGCACGTCGAAGACTAGCAGCCTCTCCGGAGAGACGCGGCGGCGGACCGCCTCGTTGTGGCGCCCGAAGACCCGCATCGCGTGATCCCGGTCCTCGAAGCGGCCGCCGAAGGTGCCCTCCCACACGAGGCGGTCGGCCAGCCGGACGGTGCCCGCGGGCCCAGGGGCGAACGGCTCGGCCAGCGCGAAGGCCACCCTGAGTGGGAGGGGCCCTTTTGTCAACCTCCGTAGCTCGTGGATGGTCGAGCGCGTGCTCTCGTACCACTCTGCCGGATCGCGGACGGTCAGGATCACGGGCGCCTCGGGGAACGCTCCCATGAGTTCCTCGTAGAACGAGCAGGCCGGCCAGTCGACCGCGACTTCGTAGTCTGCGAGGAACCCCTCCCAGTCTGCCTCCTTCCCCGCGGAGCCGGCCGCGGCCTCCCAGAACCCCACGTGCTCAGGGTTTCGGAAGACCTCGCCCAGGCCGTAGCTCGGGCCGAAGCCCAGCCGCTCCAAAGCCGCCTTAAGCGACGTCGTCCCCGTGCGGCCGAAGCCGGCCCCTATTACCCTCATGTGGCCACTCTACACGGACGAGGCAGAAGCCGCTCCCTGCCGGGGAGAACGTGCCTCGTCGCAGAGCTCTCGCGCTTTCACGAGCCCAAACTCATAGAGTGCCGAGGGCGAGGGTGTGGGCAGCGCAACAACCACTAGGGGGTAGCGTCCATGGTAAACGACGCACTTTCCCACCGAGAGATCGACAGAGCCCGGGCATTATTACGTCGAGGCTTTGCGCCCCACAGCCTTGGTCCCGCCATGCGTCGCGAACTTCGGCTCGGTCGCTTTTTTGGTGAAGGCTGCGCGTACCAACTCGAACCGGCTCGGGGGTGCCCTCAGGCGGCCAGCAGCCTCGCTCGCGGCAGATCGAAGCCCGCCCTCCCGTAGCCCTGGCGCTCAAGCAGATTCAGCTTGTGCCGAACCCTGTTAGGCCTATTCACGAGGAACGCGACACAGCCAGATGTCCGTGGCAAGATTTGTGAGACCCTCCCCGGGTGGCTTGCCGAACGAAACGGGGTAAGGGTTGCGCGGATGGCCCTACGAGCATAATGGGGTGGTAGGAGGCAAGGAAGAGCGCTTACGCGAGGTGGTCGACGGGGAGCAGATGAATGGATGAAGAGCGTCTGGAGCCGAACGCGATCCTCGCTGCGCTCGGGTTCGAACGCCCGGGGAGCACCGAGAGGGTTAGCGGGGGGAGGGACACGGCCATCTTCCGAGTCGAGCTCGGGGGCGAGCTTTACGCCTTGCGCGTCTTCCGGCCGGGGGAGGATGGGGTCGCGCGGCGCGAGGCCCAGGTCATGCGGGCCGCCGGGGAGGGCGGCGTTACCGTCCCGCGCGTGTGCGCGGAGGGTAGGTGGCGTGATCGAGCCGCGCTCCTCCCATTCTGGTGCCCCGGCCGGCCGATGGCCGAGGAGCTGGCCGCCCGGCCTTGGCGCGCTTGGCCGCTGGGCGTGCTTTTCGGTCGATGCCAGGCGGCCATCCACGGCAGGTCCTCACCGGAGGCGCTGCGGGCGGCGGGAGGTCGTGGATCGACTGGGCGGGCCGGACGAGGAGGCGCTCGCGGCCCGACTCCGGAAGACGGACCCGTGTGAGGGCTCGCTTCTTCACCTCGACTACCACCCGCTCAACGTGATGACGGACGGCGAGCGCATCACAGGCGTGCTCGACTGGACGAACGCGTGCGCCGGTGACCCCCGTGCCGACTACGCGCGCACGCTGACGATCCTGCGCCTGGATTCGGGGACGGCAAGCCCACTCGTGCTGGCCGTCCTCCGGGTGTTCGAGGCGGGGTGGCGGAACGGCTACCGGCGCATTACGGGGATGACTTCTGAGATGGCACCGTACTACGCGTGGGCCGGGGCGGTGATGCTCCACGACCGGGGGCCTCGGCCGGATCGTCCGGGCGGGATGACGGCTCGCGAACTGGGACGCGTCCGGGCGTGGACGGAGCGGTGGAGGAAGCGGGCGGAACGCGGCGGGTAACGGCCGGGCGGGTTTCGGCCTGCTAGGGGCGCTCCTGGATCAACTGCAAGAACTGGCGAAATTCTGAAGACCATGCATATAAGGCGTCTATACAACCGTGACTGCGGTACACCAGAATGGTGTATACACACCCTCTCCTTTAGGATGGATCTTATCTCCGAAACTCGCCACTTGCAAAGCGAGACTATATGCTAATGACAGTCGAGCCGACAGACGTAGTAGGAGGAGATCTAGATGAGGAAAGTGGTCGCCGCGGAGTTCCTGTCGCTAGACGGCGTGATGGAGTCCCCTGATAAGTGGCACTTCCCCTACTTCAATGAGGAGATGGGCCAGGCGGTAGGGGAGGGCTTCGCCGCCGCGGACGCCATGCTGATGGGGAGGGTGAACTACGTGGAGTGGGCCGCCTTCTGGCCAGAACAGGATCCCCAAGAGAACCCGATGGCAGCTCAGATGAACGCTATGCAAAAGTACGTGGTCTCGACGACCCTCGAGGCGCCGCTTGGGTGGCAGAACTCCACGCTCATCGGCGAGAACGTTGCCGATGAGGTAGCGAAGCTCAAACAGGGGGAGGGCGGGGACATCGTAATCTCCGGCAGCGGCGCGCTGGTCCGCTCGCTCCTTTACTATGGCTTGCTCGACGAGCTGAAGTTGATGATCCATCCGATATTGGTGGGAAGCGGTAAGCGCCTTTTTCAGGAGGGAGAAGAGCAGACGAAGCTAGAGTTAGTGGACTCGAAGACCTTCTCCACAGGCGTCCTCTACCTCACCTACCGGCCGGCGCAAGGCTGGATACATTAGAGGGCCGGGGCTCCTCTTCCTGAGGAGCGGCGGCCGCCTTCGAGGCGCATACCTACCCTGGATCGGGCCACCTTTTCTCAGACCCAGAGCTGCCCGAGTACGATCGTGCCTCCTCAGATACTGCGCTCGCACGGGGTTTTCGGACGGTCAGCTTCAGGGTGCAGAGCGTCGTAGGGTGAGGAGTGTGATGTCGTCCTCTTGCTCCCAACCCTGCCCAACGAAGGAGTAGAGTTCTCCCAAGAGAAAGTCACCCAGAGACCTCTTCCCAGCGTGATCAGCGACGAGCGCTCGCAACCTAGGGAAGCCGAACATTTCACCTTGGGGGTCGTGAGCCTCCACCAGCCCGTCACTGTAGAAAAGGGCTGCTTCGCCCGCCTCGAGGACTGTCTCCCTTTCTTCGTAGTCCATACCCGGCATGAGCCCCAGGGGCAACCCCCTGGCCCTTAATTCCGCAGCTTCGCCACCACGGCGCAAGTAGGGTGGGTCATGGCCGGCGTTGGCGTATACGAGTTGGCCACTCTTGGCATCGAGGATGGCGTAGAAGCAGGTGACGAACGTGTTGGACGGGATGCGAGCGAGCAGTGTCTCGTTGACCCTAGAGAGCACCTCGCCTGGCGAAAAGGAGCCCAAGGCTTGAGCGGCGAGCTGCAGCATGCCGCAGGTGGTGGACATCACCAACGCTGCAGGCACCCCCTTGCCCGTTGCGTCCCCCACGACGACTCCCAGACGACCCTGAGAGAGGAAGTGGAAGTCGTAGAAGTCTCCTCCTACCTCCCTGGCTGGCCGGTAGAGCGGAGAGATCTGCCAGCCCTCTAGCTCGGGCACCTCCTTGGGCAGCGAGGCATGCTGGATGCTTCTGGCCACCCTGAGCTCCTGCTCGACTCGTTCGCGCTCGTGTATCTCCTGCGCGAGATCCTCCCAGACCGGACGAACATCGAGCGTGCTCCACTCCTCGGCGATCTTGCCTTCCACTATGCGGTGGATCCTGATCCCTTCGAACGTTTCCTCCTCTCCGCTAGAAGTCCCCCCAGGAGGTAAGCGGGCGAGCTCGCCCCGCCTGACGCCGCTCGCCCTGAACTTGGTGACCACCGTATCACCCTCGGCGATCTGCTCCTCGATGTTGTAGCTAGTGTAAGAGAAGGCGCTGAGGAACTCCGCCGACGAGCGCTTGAAGTCCTCACGGGTTGGGCCTTGTCCGGGAACCAGAGCGCGGTCCATAAAGCCGGGGGCCAGCAGCTCGTCTATCACATCGAGGTTCCCTTTGGCAAGCTCCTCCTCGAAGCGCCGGACGATGGCCTTGTTCCTTTCTGCCGACGACACAGCGGATTCCTCCTCTTCCCTGCTAACCCGCCTTCTCCACAGACGGGTTGCCAACAACGCTCATCATGCCATTTTGAGGGTTCCGCCGCATAGACTTGAGGCTTGTTCACGAGTCTCGAAGCGTACCTGCGTGGATACGTGGTCTACCATTCCAACCGTGCGCTAACCACGTACGCCCGCATTCGCGGTTTCGGTGGTCCGAGTGCATCATGAACGTTGAAGACGGCCGACTGCGCTCCGAGGCACTCCAGGAGCTTGCCCTGCCTGTAGACCAGATCCTCGGTTAACCCCTCGCGCAGCCAGCCTCTTGCTTGAGGGGGAATCGGGGTGGCTGAACGATGGCCCTCTGTCCGTGACCCGGTCCTACTTAGGCCGGTACTAATCTGGACCTACGCATGTGCCGCCGGGTACCGTATGCTGATACTAGGCGAGCGGACGAGGGCGGCGTGAACCACACCGTGGCGGCCACGAGCGAGGGCTCCATCGCGCCCGCGGCGAGTAGAAAGGGGAACGGATGAACGCTACCAGGGGTGACTACGCCGAGGTCAACGGCCTCAGGATGTACTACGAGGTCCACGGCGAAGGCCGGCCGCTGGTCCTGCTTCACGGCGCCTACATGACCGTAGATGCCATGGGCGACCTCGTGCCGGAACTCGCCGAGAACCGGCGGGTGATCGCCGTCGAGCTGCAGGGGCACGGGCGCACCGCCGACGTCGCGGATCGTCCCATCACCTACGAGGGGATGGCCGACGACGTGGAGGCCCTGATCCGTCACCTCGGGATCGACGAGGCCGACGCCTTCGGCTTCAGCATGGGCGGCGGGGTCGCCCTGCAGCTCGCCATCCGCCACCCGGGCTCGGTGCGCAGGCTGGTGGTCGTCTCGGCCTCCTACACGAGCGACGGCATGCAGCCCGAGCTGCACGAGATGATCCCGACCATCACGCCCGAGATGTTCGCCGGGTCCCCCTTGGAGGCGGCCTACAGGGAGATCGCGCCGAACCTCGAGGATTTCCCGGTGCTCGTCGAGAAGCTAAAAGAGCTCGATATGATGCCCTTCGACTGGGGCGCCGAGAACATCCGGGGGATCGGGGCGCCGACCATGATCGTCGTCGGGGACTCCGACGCCGTCCGCCTCGAACACGCCGTCGAGATGTACCGGCTCCTTGGGGGCGGGTCTATGGGGGACCTCTCCGGGCTGCCCGACTCCCGACTCGTCGTGCTCCCCGGCACCGCCCACTTTATCCCGCCGGGGAGCGGGGTCCTGGACCGCGCCGGGTGGCTGGTGCCGATGATCTGGCGATTCCTGGACGCGCCAGAGGAGGCGGGGGAGTAGGGCGGGGTTCGGACGGGTTGAGCCATCAGGCGTACGAACTGCGCCCGGTCGGCCGGGTACGTTCGCCGCTGAGTTAAGGCTACCAGCCGAAGTCGGCGTTCAGAAGGCCGTAGAGACGCTCGTTGTGGGGCGCGAAGTACCGCTCTAGGCGTCGCCTCGTGACCGGGTCCATAGGCTCGTAAGGTGCCTTTCCCGCCGGGGGGGCGAGCGTAGACTCGAAGGCCGGCAACTCCAGGAACGTCGAGACGCGCTCCAGGACCTCCAGGCGGCTAGTAAAGAGGTTTTCGCTCTTGACTACGAGGAGCCGGTCTCGGTTTGCGAAGAAAGAAAAGCGCTCCAACTGCTCGGCGTAGTGGCCGCGCTTCAGGTACGCGTAACGTACATCTACCGCGTTCCCCTCGCCTTCGGCCGAGGTCATCTCCTCCTCCGTCGCCACCTCGAAGCTCCTCGCTTCCCTCCCTCGCCTCACCTCCATCTGGTAGTGAGAGTAGGCCCTATCTACGGGGTTCCTCAGTAAGGCTATCAGCCTCGCCTCCGGAACGATCCGGGCCATCCTCTCGGGGACCCGCGGATCGAAAAGGTAGGAGGGGGAGGCTTCTCCGGTGATGGTTCTCCGTCCGTCCACGCGCTCGCCCTCCGAGAAGCACCGCCGGTACCATCCCACGCCCTCGGCGAACTTGTTGTCGAAGAAGTGGAGCTCCTTGGCCGCGGCCCCCCTGACCAAAGGGTGCTCCGTTAACAGCCTGTAGAAGAAACTCGTCCCGCCCTTCTGCGTGCCCAGCACGACGAAATCGGGCAGCGGTCCTTCGGTTTCCCGCCTCTGTGCCGCGGCTATCTTCTGACGTCTTAGCTTTGCTTGGCGCCCGGTCCTTGCTTTCCCCATAACCCCAGATGATAGCAGTAGCGGGCTGCCCTGCCCTCTTGTAGTGTGCAAGCGGACGGTCCACTCCCCCAACTTCGTGGAAAACGAACTCCTCCGATGTTCGGACAGCAAGGCGGAACCCGCACGAAGATGGCCAAGAGAAGCGCGCCCAACCTCTGTGCGAAGTTGCGGCAACGATCCTTCGAATTACCTGGGCACTGGGATAGGCAGTTATAAGTGGAGCAATGACCACCCTCTGCGCTTCTGGCATGGAGGCGGTAAGGCACCGGGGCGCTAGCTCAGCCCCGGTGCCTTACCGTTGCTTTCTTCCTGCCAGGTCCTACACAGGGTCCGGGCTGAGACCTCGCTAGAGATGCCCTGGGCCGGTGTCCTACCTAGACGGTCTCCCTTTGAGCAATGAAAAGGTTCTCACAGATCGTTGCTTGTGTTTCGTCGACGATATCTTTTTGATCGACGTAGGCCGTGTCGGTGCCCACACCGCAGTTTACTCGATCCACTTGACCGTCGGCGGCGAGGATCGTGTCATTGCCGGGGCCGCCGAACAAATCGTCCTGACCGAACCCGCCGTCTATGCGGTCGTTACCGGGTCCGCAACTTACTTCGTCGAAACCACTGCCGCCGTAGCAGTCGTCGTTGCCTCCCAGACCCGAGAGCGTGTCTGCGGCGCCTAGCCCGTAGATCCGGTCCAGTTGGTTGGTGCCCGTGAGGTTGTCGCTGCCAAAAGTGCCCCTAATGTCGTCGGCCAGCGCCACCCCGCCGAGCACGATCACTCCTACCAACAACGCCCCGCAAAGTAAGGCCACCCGTCGAAACATGAGCTATACCCCCTTTAGTGGCGCGGGCGCTTTGACAGTCTTGCCCACCCCGATTAGCTACCGAGAGAACTCTACACCATCAGGGAGGTGTGATGCACCCCCAGCGAGCGACAATTTTGTGCAGCTTCTCGGCATCGTCGGGGATGGAGACCCACGAATGCCTGCGCTCCTCGTAGACCGAGACCGTCGGGGACACAAAGCGCGCGTCCGCAAATGCCCCAACAGGAATTGCGACGCGTTCTTAGTCGCCTTCCTCGACGTAGAAGACCGTCGAGCCGCATCTCGGGCAGAAAGTGAACGTGAATCTTCCGCCCTCATCTCCCACCCGAACGAACTCGGTGCCTTCGCCCTTTACGGCCACTGACCCGCGAGGAAAACTCGCCTGCGCGCCGAAGACGCTGCCGGTTCTGCGTTGGAAAGCGTAGCAATGGCAGACGGAGACACCGATCGGTTCTCCGAGGACCTCCGCCCGGAGCTGACCGCAACTGCAAGATGCAAGCCGAAATGTCATAGGGACTCCTATGTGACGAGCTGTGGCGCCTGAGCGTCAATCATATCCCGCGATGCGCCACGACACCCCACGAAAGGTTCGTGCCGCCTGCTGTTCGGTCGGATGTTTCCCACCGTTCTTCCCTCTGGGAAACAACATCTATGGGGTATTGCGTGGGGTTGAGAACCACTATATGGTGCATTCATAGCAAGCACTGGGAACGTGTCAGCAGGCAAGCGCCTCCCCGTGTTGCACTAGCGAGAAGGGCAAACCCGTCGTGAGGCGGGGGCGCAAAGCCCATGGGCCTCCTTTCTATGGGAGGTAGCCGGGCCGTCGAACAGCAGCAGCGGGGCCACAAAGCTCCGCCCTCGGAGTGGGGGAGAGCGCTTCGGCCAAACACTTCCTCCAAGTCCAGAAATTAGGTGGAACTACCTACGCTCTCAAGCCTTTAGCTAACGGTCGGCTAACGCCCGCCCCCTAAGCTGCGTGCAGTCGACAAGAGCTAGAAGGAGGAGGTGCGCTTACAGCTTAGATTTCGAGGCCATTGACGTTTGCAACGCTGTCCGCGATTCCGGTGCCAACATCCCCATCAACCCGTAAGGAGACAATGGGGCGGCCGGTATCACAAACGCACGCGGTCACATCCTCGACAACGAGATCGACAACAACACCACCGACCGCGACGCCCTTGGCGTTATCGCGGCTGGGGTGAAGGGGATATACGAATACGAGGCCGGGCGTAATTACGTGCATGACAACGTCGGACATGGCCTCTGGGGCGACGTGCTTATGAAGGACACCAGCGTGGGTTCTTTCAACGTGCATGACAACGTTCTGTCTGACAACGGCCGGGCCGGCGTAAGGTTCGAGCGTACCGAATGCTCCGGCGCCGAATTCAGCGCTGTGGGTAACGTCATCCAGAACAACGGTTGGGAGTCAGTACGCGGCGGTGTCTCGATACACGACGCTTGCAACTCCTACGTTGCCAACAATACCTTCGGCGGGAATCTCGATGCGCTCGGGGTGCGCATCACCGACTCTGGACGTTCTGACAGGCCAGACACCAAGAATGCCACTGTCGAAAACAACACCATGGAGGGAGACATCGTAAAGCTCGGACCCGGCGTCAGTGCCTCGGCTGACAACATCGTGCTCAGGTAACTCGTTGTAGGGCGTAGCCCGACCAATGGATCTGCCTCCCTTGTTGCCCGCGCATATCGAAGCCGCCACGATCTTCGATGGGGCGTTCAAGAAGAACGGTCCGCGTTCTTGCCGAAGGTTTTCTTACGGCCGCCGGGCCACCAGTTCCAGTCGCCGAGGACGCGCATGGTGGCGGGGACGAGGAGAACGCGTATGATCGTGGCGTCCACGAAAACGGCCACGGCGAGGCCCAGGCCGATGGCTTTGGTAATGATCACGCTGCTAAAGGCGAACGCGCCGGTCACGATGATGATGATGGCGGCTGCCGACGTAATGATACCGGCGGTAGATGCCAGCCCCTTTGCGACGCTGGCGGTGTTGGAGTCGCCGTTCTCGTAGGCCTCCCTGATGCGGGAGAGGAGAAACACCTCGTAGTCCATCGAGACCCCGAAGATCGTACAGAAGATCAGGATCGGGAGCGTAGCATCCACGAAGCCCAGCGGCGCAAAGTTCAGCACGTTCGAGAAGTTGCCGTCCTGGAACACGAAGACCAGCGCGCCGAAGCTCGCCGTGAGGCTCAGAATGTTTACCGCGACCGCCTTCAACGGGATAAAGACGGAGCGGAAGGTGTAGAGCAGTACCAGGTAGGTTACCCCAAGAACGAACGCCGCCGCGTAGGGCGCCTTGTCATAGACGCTGGAGATGAAGTCTTTCTGTCCGGCAGAGAGGCCGCCGACGAAAAACCTTACGCCCGCCGGTGGCTCGACCAAGCGCACTTCGCCGACGGTCTCGCGGGCGGCCCCGACGTAGGGGCTGGCCTCCGTGACGCCCCGCAGCAGTGTGTAATATTCCGCCACTAGTTCGTCTTTTGCGTCCTGAAGCTCTTCGGACTGGCGGGCTTCGGGTAGTCTCAGGTAATTGGCGACGCCTTCGGCAGTGATCTCTCCATCGGCCGAGATGCCTTCTGGTAGGTTCGGAACCTGCTCCTCTACTTGCTGTTGAAGATCCGCCTCTACCTCGGACTGTATCTGTTCTCTGGCTCCGGACTCCTCCAATCGGCTCCTGACCTCCGACTCTACCTGGGACCGGATCTCCTCTTCGGCCCCGGGCGGCGAGGGTCCCTCTTCGGCCACCAGTTGTGAGGTTCGCTCCTCTACCTCTACTTGGATTTGCTCCTGCACGAGCTGGTTGTACCGCTCTTCTACCAGGGCTTCTGTTCTTCCTCGCGCTTCGGCCTCTGCCTCTTTGCGGGCTTCGGCCACCCTTTCCGCGTAGTCGCGGGCGGCGGTCTCACCGATGGTGTAGATGCTCTCGACGCTCTTTACACCATCCGTCTCTCGCACGCTCTCGCCGAGCCGTCTGACGTCTTCCAGGCCTTCGGCGCTGAGTGGACCCTCAGGCACGTTGGCAACGATCTGCATCGGCGAGAGGGCGGCGTAGTCGAAGTCCTGCTTGAGGATGTCGTCCCCCGCGCGGGATTCGTACTCGTCGGGCAGGACGCTCGCCTCGGGAATGCCGATCTTCATGTGGGTTACCGGGTAGAGTAGGGCGGAGAGTATCGCTCCCACGACCAGGATGACGAGCACAGGATGCCGCATAACGGCCTCCGCGCTCCTGCCCCAGAAACCGGCCCCCACCGGTCCCCGGTTCCTGCGCACCGCGAGCGCGTTCACCTTGTGTCCGAGGACGCCCAGGACCGCCGGCAGCAGCGTCAACGCTGCGCACACCGAAACGAACACCACGACGACGCCGGCGACCCCTATAGAGCGGATAAACATAAACGGGAAAAAGAGCAATCCCGAAAGCCCGATCAAGACCGCCAGCCCCGAAAAGAAGATGGACCTTCCCGCCGTCGCCACCGTTCTTTCGACCGCCTCTGCAATCGGGTAGTTCTCCAGCTCTTCCCGGAAGCGGCTCACGGCGAGGAGCGCGTAGTCGATACCGAGCCCGAGCCCGAGCATGGTGGCGATGCTCAGCACGTAGACTGACATGTCGTAGACGCCGGCCAAAAAGTAGAGCGCCGCCAGGGCCGTAGCGACGCTAACGCCCCCGATCAGGACCGGTATCCCGGCCGCCACCAGCGTCCCGAAGGCGATCACCAGGACGACCAACGCCAGCGGGAACGCGTACTTCTCGGCCCGCCGGATATCCTCGGCGCTGGCGTTCGTTATGTCCAAGTAGACTGCGGAAGGCCCCGTTACGTAGGTCGTCAGTTCGTCGGAGCGAACCTTCCGGCGCACCTCGTCCACCAGGCTCTGCGTTTCGGCAACTGAGACGTCGAACCCGACGAGGGCGTAGGTCTTACCGCCGTCCTCCGATAGGAAACGCTGATCCCCAGTGTCAGCGTAGGCGGTTACGGAACGAATATCCTCCATGTTGCGGAGTGGTTCGAGAGCCTCATCTTCGGCCCTCCGGTACTCCTCGCTCTTTGCGGAGAGGCTATCGCTCTCGAAGACGACAACGAGGGTCGCCCGAGGGAGACCGAACTCCTCGACCATGAGGTCCTTGGCCAGCTCCGAATCCCTACCCGAACCCTCGAATCCCCCGCCCTTTAGCTGGCCGCCGAGCTTCGGCGCGAAAAATGCCGCCGCTACCAACACCACGGCCCAGAACGCTAGTGTCGGCCATCGGTAGCGGTAGGCCAGGGGACCCAACCGCGCGAACAGGTTCAATGGAGCCTACCTTCGGCGCGAGTTCTAGTGGGTACCATTTGGGCTGGTAAGCTCGAATCTCTCGATGTATGCGGCGAAGCGCCTCGATATAGTATCTTCTGTTTGCCCGAAGTTCTCCGGAGCATACAGATGTGCCCCGTGCTTGCCCCTCGGGTTATGCCGCAAGTAGTAGTTCAAGCGCTCCTCGAACTCCTCAGACCAGTCAAGACCGTAGTGATCGTAGATGTCCCTGACGGTGCCGATGGGATCGGCAACGAGCCGATCGTAGTACACGTCGAACAGGGCGCCGGGGTGGGCGTCTCGGGCTTTTAGGTTGCGCGCTATCTGATGCTCGTGGAAGCTCAGGATCGCCTCGGTCATCCTGCGCACGTCGAGGTTTTCGGTCGTCCTGCTGTGTAGCGAATAGAAGAGGCTGGCGAGGCTTGCAGACGTCTCTACCGGGTTGCGGTGGGTCTGGATCAGGAGCGAACCAGGGATCGTCTGTAACAGGGGTTCGACGGCACCGGTGTGGGTGGAAGACTTGAGCACCAGGCGTCGCGTCGGATCCGCATCCTGCAAAACCTGGAGGAGTAGACGGTATTCGTAGTAGGCCTGTAGACGGTCCTGGTTCATGTACCAATCCAGATACCCGTAGACCGGCGCGAGTGCCCAGAAGAGGGGGCTGAGGAAGGTACTCGCAAGCAGCCAGATGCACTCTTCGGGGGTGTCTACCCGGGTATAGTGCTTGCTGTCGAGGTCGGGCGTCAACTTTTGAAGCCTGCGTAGCTTCTTCTGAAAGATCTGGCGGCGACGATCCGACTCTCCGTTAGAGGCAGGACCCGGAAGGGGCCGCGCCAGTTCCCACCAGGGCACGGCCCGGTGCGTGGGATCCATCGCCAACAGCCGGTGCAGAAAAGTGGTTCCCGAACGGGGTAGGCCAAGTACGATGATCGGTGGTTTCAGCGGCTTCCGGAAAATCTCGGGGGATCGTTTGCAGGCCTCGGTCAGAAGTAGCCGATTGATAAGGCTGCCGACGATAGTCTCCCTGAAGGTCAGCTGGCCGGAGAGGTGCAGCGCGGCGTCGTTCTCTACGGACTCGAGTAACCTCAACAGGCCCTCGCGATGATAGCCATCCCCAAACTCGCTCAGGCCGGTCGCCTTCATCGCCGCCCCGACCAACGCGGCCTCGTCTAACGCGGCGACAGGCAGACGGGCAGCCCCGAGATGCTTACCTACCGTATTCACTATGCGAAGCCGTAGTGGTAAAGACGGCCGCGACTCTACCCTCAAACTACTCCCTTCTATTCTCGGCAGGAATTATAAGCTAATTGTCAGAACCAGGTTTGGCCGTAACCGCGATCACGCAGAAAGCCCGGCGGCCCTACTGCGGTCACGGTAGGGCGCGGGGGTGGCGCTGGTACAGCCCTCACATGCTCCGCAGACCCGTCCGGCGGCCTCTATCGACCATCGGGGGATCTCTGTCAGAACCCTCCTTCACCCGGATTCGGTATCAAACGGTCGGTTTGTCCGCCTCGCTCCTTCCGGGGGAAGCGTCTGACGTTTCGGATGCGATGGTGGCTTGTTCTCCGGCGTCGACCTCGCCACGCTTCTCGTCCCCGTAGACCATGAGCGTCGAGCCGACTATGGCCAGCACGATGCCTACGGCGCCGTAGACGGATGGCAGCGTCTGATACACGGCCAGCGAGATCAGAACCGTCAGCACCGGCGCGAGGGCGTTGGTCGTTGGAGCCACGATCGAGGCCTTGCCACGGCTCAGGGCCATCACGAGGAAGAGGGCGCCGACCGCGTTCAAGAGCTGCGTAACGAACGTGAGCGCCGGGGCTTGCCAGGGAGCGCCTTCTGGGAGACCCCCCATCATTACGAGCGCGACCGGGACTAGCAGGAGCCCGCTCAACGCCATGTAACCGAAGGTCGTGCCGTCGTTTACGCCGACGCTCGCGGCCTTGCGCATGTAGTACGCTTGTACGCCCCAGGCCACCGTGATGAGCAGGGCCAGGATCAGCCACGGACCCACATCAGCGCCGCCGCTCCCGCCTGAGATGTTGAAGAAGACGAGCGCGATCAGGGCCAGCACTATGCCGATCTTGGTCAGGCCGAGGAGCTGCTCGCGCAAAAGAAAGGTTGCCATAAGCACCGTGATTCCTGGCGAGAGGGCTATGATCGGGAAGATCAGGTACGCGGGGCCTATGGTCAGCGCTTTGAACAGCACGAGCTGTCCGCCCGCGCCCGTTAGCCCGATCAGTAGGCCGTAGAAAGCGGCTACCGGACGTCGGTCGAACATCCTCTCGCTACGCAGGATGAAGTACGCCGGAATGAGCATCGTTACGGACCAGAGGATGTAGATCATCTCGTCCGGGTAACCGTACGCGTCCACGGGAAGACTCGAGAAGGCGCCCCATACTCCCCAGAAGACGACCAGGAGCGCCGCGTATGGTATCCAGCTTCGTGAAGTCATCTCTATTCTCCTTTGCCTAGATGCCTGACTCTTGCATGGACGCTTCTAGCCGGCCGAGCGTCGCGGTGTCCAGTGGTTCGCCCGCGAGCCTGGCAGCGTAGATCGCCGCCCCGATAACGGGCGAGTACAGGGGTTTCCTCAATTCGTACCCGTCGTGTAGAGCCTGGAGGGCCGCTCCGAAACCGTCGACGATGGAACGTACGCTGAATACACCGCCGGAGTAAGACACCGGAACCTTCTCCTCCGGGCCGAAATCCAGGATGCGCCTGGTGGTATCGACGAGACCTGCGAGTTCGTCTGCCGCCTCGGATAGGATCTGCGCCGCGCATTCGTCCCCGGTCTTCGCCGCCTCGACGACTACCCGGCTGAGGGCCGCTATCTCGCTCCGTCCGCCCTGCCAACGGTTGAGAACGACATCTACCAGGTCCAGGTCAGCAGCCAGTCCCAGGTGGGTGCGCAGGGCTTCGTGAAGGGGCCCGACCGGCAAGCGTCCGTCGCTCATGCGCGTGAACGCGTTCAGCCCCCTGATGGAGATCCAGTACGCAGAGCCTTCGTCGCCGAAGAGGTCGCCCCAACCCCCGACCCGCACGCCCCGACCGAGCCTCTCACCGTAGGTTATGGATCCGGTCCCGCTCACGACGTTTATGCCGTCGACTCCGCCCAGCGAACCCGCCCACCCGCAGACCGTGTCGTTGTCGCAGGCATAGCGGCCGTGACCGAGGATCTCTTTCGGCACCGCGTCGAGGGTGGGCACGTCGCCGCTCACCTCACCGTAGGTCGGAAGTCCGAAGAACGCGTAGCGGATCTCCGCCGGCACGACCGAAGCCTGTGCGCATACTTCGTCGATCCCTTCCTTCAATACCCGGCCAACGAGCTCAATGCCTTCTTTGAAGTAGTAGCAGGACGGGGCTTGCGTCTGCGCCGCGACGCGTCCACCTTCATCCACGAGACAAAGCGCGGTCTTCGTGCCCCCGCCGTCGGCGCCGAGATACATCATCGGCTTCTCTCCGGTAGAGGATGGATGGTGACGCCTTGTACCACGCGATTCACTTCCTCGTTGGGGAAAGGGTTGTCCGGAGTGTAGCCGCGGGCGAGCGAGAAGCAGAGGCCGAGGAGCTGGGCAACCATGACGAACGGCAGCGCGAGCACCGCATCCTCGACTCCCTCCATTCCCTCCACGAGCCAGTAGCCAGGATCTTCTACTCCCGCATCCGTCGCGGCGACCGCGATGACGCTCTCGGGGCGCATCGAGCGTTTCAGCTCGGCGAGGAGGTCCTGGTCGTACTTGCGAGTGTACGGATCCCCCGAGATGTAGGAGACGGCCAGCGTGCGATCGTCGAGGATGGACTTCGGCCCGTGCCTGAAACCCAAAGGAGACTCGAAGTACGTCACGATCTCACCCGCAGTCAACTCGAGGAGTTTGAGAGAGGATTCGTGGGCGAGCCCTTTGAGTGGACCACTGCCGAGGTAGACGACCCGCTCGTAACCGGAGGAGGCCAACCGTCGGATATCCTCCTGGCGGTTGGCCATTATCCGTTCTGCAGCCGTCGCAAGACGCCCGACCAGCTCGTCGGGGTCGGCTACGGCACCCAGGACCAGCCAGGCCGCAAGGGTCATCGACGTGAAACTCGACGTCATGGCGAAACCCTGGTCGTTCGTGGCCTCCGGCATCAGAAGGACGAACGAGTCAGCAGCACACGCGTGCTTCTCATAGAGTCGACCGCTCCTGTCGCAGGTCAGCACTAGGTGGTGGCACTCCGTGAGAAGATTGTCGGCGAACTCGGTCGCCGCCACGCTCTCCGGGCTGTTGCCCGAGCGCGCGAAGGAGACCAACAGGGTGGGCCTATCATCGGCAAAGCATTCTTCCGGGTTGGAGACGATATCCGTGGTCGCGATGGCATCCACGCGACGCCCCGTTCGTCGAGAGAGCGCAGGGGCCAGGATCTCTCCCACAAAGGCCGATGTGCCGGCTCCCGTCAAGACGACCCGCAACTCCGGCCGTTCGAGCAGCGGTCGAAGGAACGCATCGATGTCCTCCCGACGTGACGCCAACAGGTCGTTCACCTCGCGCCACACGGCGGGTTGCTGGGCTATCTCGCGTGCCGTTGCCTCGCCGCCCTGCTTAGCGCTTTGATCCGCAATGAACTCCAGATCTTCGCCCAAAACTAGGCCTCCTCTCGCTTCGGATTACAGGCTGCGGCGTAGTCCTCGAGCGAGTCGCGTATGCGGTCGAAGGCGAGAGCCTCGGGGACGATCTCCAGCCCACGGCGGCGCACCCGTTCGTACTGTTGCGGCAGGTACTGGCTCAGCAGAGTCTGCGGTATCTCGCGGGCAGCCAGGTTGGAAAGCAAGCGCCTTTGCGCATCCTCGACGTCGGGATACGACCAGTAGTAGCGGATCCTGTCGCTGTAGCTGTAGCGGCGGAGGAGGCGCCTGGCCTCTGGTCCGCCAGGGTAATACCCTTCCCAGTATTCCGGCTCCTCTTGCATCCGGTGCTCGACGACGGAGAGCAGCTCCGAGCGCTCTCCTTCAGCCACCAGTTCGTCCTCGATCGCGGCGAGCGCGAACAGCGCCTCCCGCATCGCGAAGGTGAGCGCAGGACCCACCTTGAGTACGGCCCAGTGATCCTCCACGAGCGCCTTCAGGTTAGCCTGCGTCTGGTAGTCCGTGGAGTGGGCCTCGAAGACCAGACGGTCATGGTCGTCCAGCACCCGTCGAAGCTCTCCGGTCGAGGACCTCTCGTAGTCGATCACCCGCTCGAGGTCGAACTCCACACCGGGCTGCACGACCAGGCCAATAGTACGATCCCACGCCCCCTCCAAACCCTCAGTACGGAAAGCGTCCTCGTGGGCCGCCAGGGTGGCGCGTGCCGCATCGGCTGAGGTCGGGGTGAGTACCCCGAGGGCCTCATGAGCCCCGCCAGGCACGGGCACCTCCGTCCCCACGACGTAGACGGGGTTGTCCGCGGACACCCGAGCGTCGGCTGACGCTTCCCGCTCGGCCCTGCCAGCGAGCGTCGCGGCCCGTCTGGCTACCAAGCCGTCGTCCAGCGGACTCGTGTCATCCGCGCAGGCCATGCTGCAGTCGAGATGAAGCTTGGTGAATCCAGCAGCGACGTACGACGCAACAAGATCACCCGCGTAAGACAACGCTTCCTCGGCCGGAAGTTCCTGCCAGCGGTTGGGACCGAGGTGGTCGCCGCCCAGGACGATGCGATCTTCGGGCAATCCATGCCGTCTCGCCAGATCCAAAACGAGCCTCCGAAAATCCCGAGGCTTCATCCCCGTGTAACCGCCGAACTGGTCCACCTGGTTCGACGTGGCCTCTACCAGGAGGTAGCCATCGTCATCGAGCGCCTGCAGCACCGAGGCCTCGATAACCAGCGGATGCGCCGAGCAGACAGAGTAGATGCCCACGGCCTCACCCGACTTGTGCCTCTCCACAGTATCCAGCAACAGACTGCTCACGAAGGCTCACGAGGTGCGGAAGCGGCGCCCCGAATGCTACGATTCTGTGCCGGACGAGACCCGTGGTTCCCCATCTTCCATACCCTAACGTACCGATCAAACCCTGTGAGGTGACTCTTGCCCTGCAAAGCGGGCTGCGAAACCACACCCTCCCCAAACACGAACATTCGACGAAAATCAGGCAAAGTCGTTCGTGCCACGGAGATCATCGGAGACCCAGATAACGGTGAGCATGTCAGCGCCGGGGGCGGGGCCGGCATGTACGATAACAACCGGCGGGGTCTCCGCTAATCTCCGCGCAACACGTCGTGCACGACGAGCCTACAGCTCTTCAACAAACAAAGAGCTGACAAGCCGAAGAGCTGAAAAGCGAAGGTGAAGCCTGAGCGTGCCGAAATGCGCGGGTAGAGGAAGGGCCCTTCCTCTACCCGCACTAGCGGCCAGCCCGACGCCCTGACTTCCGCGAGCGCCGATTCTTCTTCGAGCCGGCGTCCATGCGTACGATCCTGGGCGAGAACTCCCCGATGGCCTCCACCAGGTCGGCCTGGGCAGCCATCACCGCGCCTACGTCCTTGTAGGCGGCGGGCGCCTCGTCGAGCGCGCCTCCTAGCAGCGTGATCCCCTTCTCCCGCAAGTCCTCTCTCCAGGCGGCCCCGTCGAGCTCCTTGAAGGCCCGCGTACGGCTCATGCGCCGGCCGGCCCCGTGGGAGGCGCTGTTGACCGAGTCCTCGACGCCGAGGCCGAGCGTAAGGTAGCCCGTGTCGGCCATCGTTCCGGGCACGATCCCGAGCACGCCCGTCCCCGCGGGGGTGGCACCCTTGCGGTGCACGATCATCTCCTCCCCGCGCCACACTTCGGTGAACGCGAAGTTGTGGTGGTGCTCGGTGACGAACGCCACCTCGGCCCCGATCCTGCGTGCCAGGCGGTCGTGGATCACCGCGTGGTTCGCAGCGGCAAAGCGGCCGGCCAGGCGCATCGAGAGCCAGTATTCCTGGCCCTCCTCCGAAGACAGATCCAGCCACGCCAGCTTCTTCACCTCCCCTTCGAGGCCCGAACGACGCTCCTCGGCGATCTTCGAGTAGCGGGTGGCGATCTTGTTCCCCACGCTCCTACTACCAGAGTGAGAGAGAAGCGCCAGGTATGAACGACCCGCTTCGAGCGGCGCGAGAACCCACGCCTTCTCGGCCGCGAGGTCCTCTGGCACGGTGAAGGCCCCGAACTCGACGAAGTGATTGCCGCTCCCAGAGGTTCCGAGCTGCACGCGCGCCGTGTCCTTGAGGCCCCGCAGAAAGCGGGTAGCCGCCCAGGCGGGGTCGTCGAGGACCTCGTGAGAAGAGTGTCCATCGTGGCGCACGCCAGCACCGAAGAACGTCTCATCTTCGAGGGCGCGCTCGAACTCGTTCTTCTTCTGGCCAAGCACGTGGGAGGAGAGCTCGAAGACGCTCAAACGAAGTCTGCACGCGATATCCAGGCCAACGGCCCAGGGGATCACCGCCTCGCGGACGGCGAGCACACCTCCGATCGGCAACCCGTAGCCAACGTGGGCGTCGGCCATCAACGCGCCACCGGCCGCGACCGGCAATCTCAAAGCGGTCTCCATCTGGAGCCTGGCGGCATCGTCGACGCCGGCCTCGCCCCACGCGCGGTAGGGGAGGGGCTTGGTGCGTAGCTCCTCCTCCGAGGCGCTGGCCTCAGCCGCACCGATGCGCACCCACTCGCGGGCGAGCTTGGCCACAGGCCCACCTGACTCGCGCTCAAGCGCGGCGCCGGGGTCCCGCCTGACGTCCTGCAGTTCAGCGAGCACTTCGTCCCTGGAGAGGCCGCGAGATTTCAGGGCGCTCGCGGTCTCCAGCCCGAGCCCGATCACCTTCCCTGCCGGCCATCCGAGCGCCAGTATGTCATTGCCGTTGATCACTTCGCCTCACATCTTACGACAGTGTCGAAAAGAGACCGGATAGCCAGTGGAAAATGGCACCCGAGAGGGTCGAACTCTCAGGTCCTTGCGGACTCCAGATTCTGAAATCCTAGAGAATCTCCCGAGAGTCCAGAGGGTTTGGTCTTTTGCAGAGATCTCGATCCACTGCGAGCGGCGCAAACTACCCTATCTTGTGCTGCTCGCGGTCCGTGGGCCTCCTCGACGAACTCGATGTCCTTGAACGTGCAGCAGTCCGGAGCAGAGCGGACGCGGAGTGGGGTGGGAAGCCAGCGGCGCTAGACAACTCCAGTGGGATGTGGCACGATCGCGTAGGTGACCAGCAGACCCTCCGCAACGCAGCACCTACGCGACCTCGCGTGGCTGCGCCACGTCCGCGACCGGATCGACCGGGAGTACGCCAAGCCGCTGGACGTCGAGGCGCTCGCCCGCGGCGCGCACATGTCGGCCGGGCACCTCAGCCGCCAGTTCCGGCTTGCCTACGGCGAGTCACCGTACGCCTACCTGATGACGCGGCGCATCGAGCGTGCGATGGCGCTGCTGCGTCGTGGCGACCTCAGCGTCACCGAGGTCTGCTTCGAGGTCGGCTGCTCGTCGCTGGGCACCTTCAGCACCCGCTTCACCGAGCTGGTCGGTGTGCCGCCCAGCGTCTATCGGCGCCAGGCGGCGAGCGCGACTGAGGGGATGCCGGCGTGCGTGGCGAAACAGGTGAGCCGTCCGATCAGGAATCGAGAAGTGAGGGCATGGGGCCGCAAGTAGAATGACTTCCATGGACACCGCCATTCAAGAGAGGAGAATGACTGCCATGGACATCACCATTCACGCGAGCTTCCTCCCGCAAGACGACCCGGACGCCGCCCTGGCCTTCTACCGCGACCTCCTCGGCTTCGAGGTCAGGGGCGACGTCGGATACGGCGGGATGCGCTGGATCACGGTCGGCCCTCCCAACCAGCCCGGCACGTCAATCGTACTGCATCCGCCGGGCGCCGACCCCGGCATCACCGAGGACGAGCGGCGCACCATCGCCGAGATGATGGCCAAGGGCACCTACGCCGCCCTCCTCCTGGCCACCCCCGACCTCGACGCCACCTTCGAGCGCTTGCAGGCCAGCGACGCCGTCGAGGTCGTCCAGGAGCCGACTGAGCAGCCCTACGGCGTTCGCGACTGCGCTTTCCGCGATCCCGCGGGCAACATGATCCGCATCCAGGAACGGCAGTGAGCCGTCCGGTGCGCAGGAACGAGATCTCCCTGACCGATGAGTTGTCGAGGTGTCTGCGGTCTACCACTCATGGAGGATGAGAGGCACATCGACGTCTTCGCGGGTGTGGCGGTCAGTGACCTGCCGCGTGCCGTGTCCTGGTTCGATCGATTGCTGGGCGACGTCGAGTCGTTCGAGCCCAACGACACCGAGCGCGTCTGGACCTTGGGGGAGCACTGCCACGTCTACGCAGAGCTGCTCCCCGAGCATGCCGGGCACTCGATAGTGACGATCTTCGTCAGCGACTTCGACGCGTTCCTCGGCGCCGCGTCCGAGCGCGGGATCCAGCCCGAGTCGCGCGAGACTTACGACAACGGGGTGCGCAAGGCCATCTACCGCGATCCCGACGGCAACGAGGTGGGGGTGGGCGGTCCGCCGGTCGAGACGGCGGAGGCGTCCCCGCCTGACAGATTGGAGGCACGATGAGCATGGCCACGAGGACGAACACGCAGTCGCCCGCGCTGCACGCTGCCGACAGCCACGACCTGATCCGCGTGCAGGGCGCGTGCGAGAACAACCTCAAGGACATAAGCGTCGAGATCCCGAAGCGCCGGCTGACGGTGTTCACCGGCGTCTCCGGGTCCGGCAAGAGCTCTCTGGTGTTCGGCACCATTGCCGCGGAGTCACAGCGCCTGATCAACGAGACCTACAGCGCCTTCTTGCAGGGCTTCATGCCGACGCTGTCGCGGCCGGAGGTCGACGTACTCGATGGTCTAACGACCGCGATCATCGTCGACCAGGAGCGGATGGGAGCCAACCCGCGCTCCACCGTCGGCACCGCCACTGACGCCAATGCGATGCTGCGCATCCTCTTCAGCCGGCTCGGGAAGCCGCACATCGGCTCGCAGGGCGCGTACTCGTTCAACGTTCCCTCGGTGAAGGCCAGCGGTGCGATCACCATCGAGCGCGGCGGTAAGACGAAGGCCGAGAAGGCGACCTTCAACCGTCTCGGCGGCATGTGCCCGCGCTGCGAGGGCATGGGCTCGGTCACCGATTTCGATCAGTCTGCGCTGTACGACGACAGTCTATCGCTCGGCGAGGGCGCGCTCACGATCCCCGGCTACAGCATGGACGGCTGGTACGGCCGCATCTTCAGCGGCGCCGGCTTCGACATGGACAAGCCGATCGCAGAGTTCACCAGGAAGGAGCTCCAGAAACTGCTCTACGGGGAGCCGACCAAGATCAAGGTGGAGGGGGTCAACCTCACCTACGAGGGCGTGATCCCCAGGATCCAGAAGTCGATGCTCTCCAAGGACGTCGACGCGCTACAGCCGCACGTCCGCCGCTTCGTGGAGCGGGCAGTGACGTTCACGACCTGCCCCGAGTGCGACGGCACCCGGCTCAGCAAGGAGGCGCGGTCGTCGAAGATCGAGGGGAAGAACATTGCCGACGTCTGCGCGATGCAGATCAGCGACCTCGCCGAATGGGTCCGCAGCCTCGAAGAGCCGTCGGTGGTCCCGCTGCTCGGCGGGCTGCAACACCTACTCGACTCGTTCGCGGAGATCGGGCTGGGATACCTCTCGCTCGACCGGCCGTCGGGCACGCTGTCGGGTGGCGAGGCGCAGCGCACCAAGATGATCCGGCACCTCGGCTCCTCGCTCACCGACGTCACCTACGTCTTCGACGAGCCGACCATCGGCCTGCACCCCCATGACGTCCAGCGGATGAACGACCTGCTGCTGCGGCTGCGCGACAAGGGCAACACAGTGCTCGTCGTGGAGCACGAGCCGGAGACGATCGCGATCGCCGACCACGTAGTCGACCTTGGTCCCGGCGCCGGCACGGCGGGCGGCACCGTCTGCTTCGAGGGCACCGTGGAGAGGCTGCGGGGGAGTGACACCATCACGGGGCGCCACCTCGACGACCGGGCCGCCCTCAAGGAGACGGTGCGCACACCCACCGGCACGCTGGAGATTCGCGGTGCGTCGACGCACAACCTCCAGGATGTGGACGTCGACATCCCGCTCGGGGTGCTCTGCGTGGTCACCGGCGTGGCGGGCTCCGGCAAGAGCTCGCTCGTGGACGGGTCGATCCCCGCCGGCGCGGGTGTGGTATCGATCGACCAGGGCGCGATCCGCGGCTCCAGGCGGAGCAACCCGGCGACGTACACCAAACTGCTCGATCCGATCCGCAAGGCGTTCGCGAAGGCCAACGGCGTGAAGCCGGCGCTGTTCAGCGCCAACTCCGAGGGTGCCTGCCCCACCTGCAACGGCGCCGGCGTAATCTACACCGACCTGGGTGTCATGGCCACTGTCGAATCCACCTGCGAGGAGTGCGAGGGGAAGCGGTTCCAGGCGTCGGTGCTGGAGTACAAGCTGGGCGGTCGGAACATCGCGGAAGTGCTCGCGATGTCGGTGACCGAGGCCGAGGGATTCTTTGACGATGGCGAGGCCCGCACGCCGGCCGCGCACAAGATCCTCGACCGGCTCGCCGATGTCGGGCTCGGCTATCTCAGCCTCGGCCAGCCGCTCACCACGCTGTCCGGCGGCGAGCGGCAGCGGCTCAAGCTGGCCACCCACATGGCCGAGAAGGTCGGCGTCTACGTCCTCGACGAGCCGACCACCGGCCTGCACCTCGCCGACGTCGAGCAGCTACTCGGCCTGCTCGACCGGCTCGTCGATGACGGCAAGTCGGTAATCGTCATCGAGCACCACCAGGGGATCATGGCGCACGCCGACTGGATCATCGACCTCGGCCCCGGCGCCGGCCACGACGGCGGCCGGATCGTCTTCGAGGGCACACCCGCCGACCTCGTCGCCGCCCGCTCCACCCTCACCGGCGAGCACCTCGCGGCCTACGTCGGCACCTGACCCAGGCCCTCGCGGACACCGTGAGCCGGGTGATCTTCATGCGCGGGCCTTCGGGATCGGGTGAGCGACAGCCGCAGGCTGGAGCGTGCCGAAATGCGCGAGTTGCAGATCGAGTGAGCCGGGAGGAGTTGAGCATCACCTCGCACGCCAGGGGATCCCTGAGTGCTTTTCCTGAAGCCTGAAACCTATAGCCTGATGTCTCGGTTTGCAGAGGGCGATAAGCCCTTTTGCAAACCGCTTTAGTCCAGGTGTACGATGGTATTCCCTCCCTCGTCCTTGGCCCGGTAGAGGGCTACGTCCGCCCTCGAGACCAGACCACGGACGTCGTCGTCTGGTCTCCACCGGCAAGTCCCCGCGCTGAAGGTGAGGTGCGTCTCCTCGTCGTTGGGCAGCACTAAGGGGTTCTCGCGCAGGTCTTCGGCGATGCGCTCCAGTACCCGCTTTGTCGGCTGCCCTTCTTGCGTGTTCCACATGCCGACCACGAACTCATCGCCCCCCCAACGTGCGATCCAGTCCCCCGCGCGCAAGTTGCGGTCCAAGACTTCGGCGAAATGAACGACGCAAGCGTCCCCCGCGCGGTGGCCGTGCGCATCGTTTATGGGCTTGAGTTGGTCGAGGTCCAACAACGCCACGGAGAACACTCCCCCTCCGCGTTCGGCACACTTGACGTCTTCGGCGAGGCGCTCTTCTGCGGCCCTGCGGTTGTAAGTTCCCGTGAGGTGGTCCCTGGTCGCCAGTTCCCCCAGGGAGCGCACGGCCTCGTCCAGCCGCTCGATGGTGTACTGCACGTCCGCCATGAGCCTCCCGACCCGGTCCGTATAGCCCACGGGTAGATCCGGGAGCTCGCCGCTGTCGAGGTAACGTCTCAAAGCCCTGGAGGCCAGCGCCGTGGGAGCGGAGAGCGAATACATCGCCCAGAGCGTCAACACCGTCCCTCCCAGCGTGGCCGGCACCGACACCGAAAGGATACGTATAGCCCCACCCAACCCGAAGCGGCGGTGGCGTACAAAGTAGAAGAGCAAAGACAGAAGCGGCAAGTGTGTGCCGAAGAAGGCCGTCAGGAACACCTTGCCCACGTAGCTCTTCGGAAATGGCGTCCGGGAGAGAATGCGGTACAGCCTGAGTTGTTCGTCGCCCATGTAGTCTCCTTAAGCCAGTCTCGCCGGAGAGTCGTTGCGGCACTCCGAGCAGCCCGGCGGCGAGTGTGCCGCATCAAGTTGGTAAAGTAAAGTTGGCGCTCTAAACTCGCCCGAGACACCTAGAATACCATCGAGGCTACAGCGCGCGACGCAAAGCACACGCCGCGCCACGGCAGCAGAGTGGCGCATCGGAACACTGCCGTGGTACGGGATCTGCTCGAGACTTCATCCGCCTCTCCGACCATTTCGAGTCCGGGCAAGGATGGCGATAGAGGTCTCGTCGACGGTACAGACTCGCGGTCTACCTCGCCACCCGGATCTACCTGTCGAAGCGCTCCGTACTCTCGTTCGGGGCCGTGTTCGAGCCCGTGTCGCGACCGGTCTGGTCGTCTATCACGACCTCTTCCCTGCGGACGTCTTCCTCCACGACCTCGACTTCCTCGACGACCCGCTTGCGGATGCGGATCTCCTCCTTTACCACGGGCCGTTTTTCGACCACGATCTCTTCCTCGACCACGGGAACCACTATCTCTTCTTCCCCGATCTGCGGCGCGGTAGAGGCTTCGCCTCCTGCCGGCGCGTCTCCTTCGACGGATACACGCTCCACGCTTACCTCGACACGCCTCTTAGGCACGGTGAGGCGCTCCCTCTCGGTATGCACGCGTTTGCGCACCCGGATCTCTCCGGCCTCGCGCTCCCGCGTCTCGACCCTGATCTCCTCCTCAGAGCGCCGCACCCTCACGTCGTCTTCATCATCGCCGACCATATCCGGCACCGGGTCAGCACTCCTTACGTCCGCCGGCTCGGCTGCGCCGGTGTGGTGGGTACCGGAACCGGCCCTCTTCTCAGCGTCCAACCCGTAGTGAACGCGCACCCGTCGCTCGAACTCGGGCGTAACTTCGGCTGCGTGGCCCAGGCTCGGCGCCGTCTCCACCAGGCTCCGGGGGTGTGAGACCACCATGCGCCGCAGCCGGTGGTCGACGGTGATGGCCTCTGCAGGGATGAGTACCGACGGGTTACCGGGCAACCCCGTCTCGACCCCCACATACTCAGGCTCGTCGTTCTCATCGACGAACAGATCGCTCACCGGGCCGATCCTCTCTCCGTACTGGTCGTAGATCCCGTACTGAGCATACCGTTCTTCTGGCGTCACTAACGGCTCGGCGCGCCCGGCCACGGTCAAGTCGCGCACCTTCTCTCGAACGGAACTCTCGGTGCCCGGAGCGGCGTAAGCGACGCTATCGTCCTGGTCTTCCTCCCGGTTCGTGGTGCCCCCCGATTCCCGGCCCGCACCGCCAGCGGTCCTCGCCGCGGCACCCGTCGTCCCGCCGACTGCGTCGGTGAGTGTTCCTAACGTCTCCGACACCGTGTCCACGAACCCCTCTTCTCCAGAGGGCTGCCCTTCCCTGTAATCGCGGTGCTCTCTGATCTGTCCGTCCTGAGCGTGGAGGAAGAACTCGCTCTTGTCCCGACGGGCGAGGTCCCTTCCAATCTCGGCGGCCTCGGACTGGGTGGGATGGGTTGACGTCGCCCGCTCGTTTCCTTCGCGCACCACGGCCCACTCCTCCCCCCGAGACTCGATGTGCACGGCAGGTCTCTGCGCCATATCTTCTACTCCTTTTCGGTCGGTCTTCGCCAGGCCGCGACGACGACCTGTGGCTTCCACGGCTTTACATCCGTTAGATGAACGAGGAGAGCATAGGGTTACGCCGGACCCCACACCGATGCTCTTCCGAGATCACCTTTCAGATCAGTCGGCCCACCCAATAGATACACACCCACGCTAATTCTGAAACCTGATGCCAAACGACGTGTTTCCCAGGGCGTGGATTGAGGCATACTCTCTTGCGTCATCTTTACAGGAGGTCCGAATGCCGCAAAACAGGGTAGAGCCAGAGACTTACTCCATAGACGACGTCATCCGCGTCCCCATCGTCCTACGCGACGAGGACGGCGTGGCCCACGTCAGGGCCGTCTTCCGTCGCCTTAGGTACGCCGGGGAACTCGGCCCGAGGGGTCTCGACCCCAACGAGACCCTCGAGTTGCGCGGCAACGGCAACGGCCAGCAGCAAGCCACCGTGGAGGTTACACGCAAAGTGGCCGACGAGCACGAACCAGGAGACTACCTCTGTGTCTCCATCCAGGTCTACGACGTAAACGGAAACGTGGTGATCATCAAGACCCCAAGCCCCTCCAGGCTCTTCCGCATAGTCGACGAAGGAAAGCGCAACGACAAGAAGACCGAATTCCTCGGCTGGGGAGACCGAACAAGCAAATAGGGTACACCCAGCACGTTTGCTACGCGTCCTCACACTGGTAGAATCTCCCTGCACGTGGTGGCCGTAGCTCAGTAGGTAGAGCATCGGATTGTGGCTCCGAAGGTCGCGGGTTCGAGTCCCGTCGGTCACCCTCACTTATTCCGCATAGGTAAGGGGAATGCGTAGAGATAATCAGCATCTAGTCGGAAGGCGGAGGCTTTTTGACGACAGTTTGACGACAACTCTGAGGACGGCGGTAGAGTAGTCTAGCCAAGACCACTGTGGCAAATGGTTACTTCGGCTTTCTTGTTTTGGCGAGAGCGACGCATCAACCGCCAACAGGTGCGCGCACTGCGGCGGCGGAGTCGCGCCACACCCAGGGAAGACGACAACGAGTGGTCTTCTAAGGAGGTGCTCTACGCAGCAGCCTTTTGCATCTCCTTCATTTTCGTGTGGTACCTGCTGCCAAACGTGCTCTTTACCGCTTGAGTAGGCCAGGAGCTTTAGAGGAGGGCGTGATTCGGCACGGGGAGCAAGCCACAACGCTGACTTAAGCGGGCATATGCACCGAAATGCCTGGAAGGAGCATTCCCGGAACTTCAAGTCTACGATCCTGCGTAAAGTCAACCTGACTAGGAAGCCGATCAAGTCTCCCGGTCTCGTCACCTGCCGCTGAGCACAACATGTTGGAGCAGTGAATGAAGATTCACTAACGTGAGAATCCTCAGACTCGGTGTTCTGGCATAGAGCCATTCGCGAATTGGTAGGTAAATTCTGCGAAGTCGGAGGTCCGTCTTACGGAGATCTAAGGAGTTCGGCCATGAATTTACTCGGAATCGATTGCCCACTGCCAATTAGACAGCATGAGACAGCGCGTGATTCAAAGCAACATAGCGTCATCGTTCATATGCGGAAACACCCTCCAAGGCGTATTGCGTGGGACTAGGATGCAGTGTATGGTGCATCCATAGCTAGCACATTCCCTATGTGCTTGCTGCCAAGCGCATCCTTGTGTGTGCGAGCGAGAAGGGCAAACCCGTTGTGAGGCGGGGGCGCAAAGCCTAGGGGTCTCCTAGAAGGCTGGGAGGTAGCCGGGCTGCCGAACAGCGCGGCGGGGCTAGAAAGCTCCGCCCTCTCATAAGCAGGAGGCACACGATGCCCACCGAAGAGCAGCGTAGCGACCGACCGCCACAAGTCGTCCCACAAGGTGTACTAGCACTGATGCCCCCGCTTAAGATCTTGGCTCCTAGTGTGGGGGTGGCGCTCCTTGTGTGGGTGCTGCTCTTCGTTTACGTCTCAAGCCCTGCCTGGGCTGCCACAATCACCGTAAACAGCACCGACGACCCGGGGGTCGACGATGCGCAATGCACCCTCAGGGAGGCCATAACCTCGGCCAACACCGACACGGCTTTTGGAGGGTGCGTGGCGGGCTCTGGAGACGACGTCATAAACTTCGACTTCGCATTGCCGGAGACGGTGAGCCTTACCGCGGAGTTGCCAGCCCTTTCGAGTAACATGGAGATAGACGGACCAGGGGCAGATCAGTTGACGGTCAGGCGGGACACGGGGGGCGACTACAGGATCTTCACCGTCAGTGGGGACACCACCGTCGTCACCATCTCGGGGATGACCATCTCCAACGGGAATACCCCCTTCTCCAACGGCGGCGGCATCTCCAACGAAGACAACGGCAACCTGACAGTCACCGACTCCACCATAACTGACAACTCAACCGGCAACAGGGGCGGCGGCATCTACAACGACACAGGCACCGTGACGGTCACCGGCTCTACCATAAGCCTTAACTCAGCAAGCGGCGGCGGCGGCATCAACAACGACACAGGCACTCTGACGGTCACCGACTCCACCATAAGTGGCAACACTGCCGAGAGCGGCGGCGGCGGCATCAGCACTCTTGTTGAAGGCAGCGTGACGGTCACCGGCTCCACCATAAGCGATAACTCGGCCCTCGACGGCGGCGACGGCGGCGGCATCTACAACGACAGAGCCACACTGACGGTCACCGACTCCACCATAAGCGGCAACACCGTCACCAACGCTCATGACGGTGGCGGTGGTATCTTTTCCAGCACCGACCTCTCCGGGCATACGACCACCATCATCAACTCCACCATAAGCGGCAACACCGTCACGGGCGAAGACGCCAGAGGCGGCGGCGTCTACAACCAGGCTGGCCTCACCGTAATAAAGTTCTCCACCATTACCAAAAACACCGCCCCCAACGACGAGGGGAGCGGCGTGGCCAGCTACGGGGACGACCTAACCATAACCCGCACCGAAGTGCTCTCGACCATCATCTCTGCCAACACCAACACCGACGTGGACTTCGTCAACGACACCACCAACACCTTCGCCTCAAATGGCTACAACCTCATAGGCGACGGCAACGCCACCGGAGCCTTCAACCAGACAACGGATCTGCCCCCCGGGAGCGACCCCAAGCTCGCCCCCTTGGACTCCTACGGCGGTCCCACCCAGACCCACCGCCTCCAGGCCGATAGCCCTGCCATAGACGCCGGTCCTCCTACCGACGGTGATCCCACCGCCTGCCCTCCTCCCGATACTGACCAGCGTGGCGTCAGTCGTCCGCAGGAAAGCGCCTGCGACATAGGCTCCTTCGAGCTTGAGTCTCAACCAGCGCTCTCCATCAACGACATCACCCTAACAGAGGGCAACAGCGGCACCACGACCGCCACTTTCACGGTGAGCCTTTCTAAGGCGAGCGCGCAGACAGTCACGGTGAACTACGCGACCGCCGATGGCACGGCGACCGCTGGCACGGACTACCAGTTAACCAGCGGCACGCTAAGCTTCGCTCCAGGCCAAACGACCCAGAGCGTGCGCGTGCAGGTCAATGGGGAGAAAGTACTCGAAGAGAACGAGAGCTTCTTCGTGAACCTGAGCAACCCCACCAACGCCACTATCTCTGACGCTCAGGGCAAAGGCACCATAACCAACGATGATTCATCTCCAGACACGACAGCGCCCACGGTCAAAAGCACCTTCCCCAGAGACGGGGGGGAAGTTGGCCCCGCAGCCAACATCAGGGCTACCTTCTCTGAGGACATGCGAGAGGCTAGCGTCATCAACGCCTTCAAGCTCTTCAAGAAGGGCTCAACCAACCAGATAGACGCCGTAGTAAGCTACGACGCTGCAACAGATACGGCCACGCTCAACCCCACCAACAACCTAAGGAGGGGAGCAACCTACAAGGCTGTAGTGAGCACGGTAGCCAAGGATACGGCTGGCAACCGGCTCGACCAGAATGCCTCCAGAGTCGGCTTACAGCAGAAGGTGTGGTTCTTCGAGATAGACAACTAGAGAGAGCCACTAGAGAGAACCAGCAAAGCACTCAAGAGTTCCATTGATAGCGGAGGATCGGGGCATAGCACAGGAGGCTCCGGTCCTCCGCCTTCCCTTCTCTTGCCGTATTCAGCGGAGTGCGTGGAATAAGGACTCTCGGAAGTCCATAGCCACCGTCCTGCATAGGCTGCCCCTGTAGGAGCGGAGGATGGCCTATTTCCCGCCCTAGAGTTTATAGGTTGACATGGGGAGGGCCGGGATCCGAACGTTCGGATCCCGGCCCGGAGCGAGGTTGCTAACTAAGGTCAGAGGGAGATGCAGGGAGTAGACGATCCTTGTAGGGGCACCGCCAGCAGGGTGCTGCCACCGGCGTCTTTGAGATTCAGACTCCCCGTGTACTGGACCGATTGCGACCACCGAGTTGGTACGAAGCTGACCACGAAATTGGTGCTAGCGTCAGGCGCTATGGTGATCGGGGTCGTGGGCGACACGCGGAAGGGGGGACTACTAGGCGTAATCAGGGGGCTGGTGGTTACGGTCCCCAGACTGGGCGCGACGGTTACAGACCCCGTGCCGGTGTTCCTAACCGCTACGGACTTTTGATCCGGGAAACAGACGGAATCGCTCGTGAAGTTTAGCCTCGAAGGCGTGGCTTCGATCGAAAACGTGAGTTCGGTCGCGGTGGTGAAGATCCAGCTGCGCTCTTGCGCAAGCGCGTTACCGGCCTGATCCTTAATCCCTGTGGTGAGGGCGGCCGTGTAGGTGGTGTTGAGGGCCAAGTCCGCGGTCGGATTGAGCGTCGCCGTCTTGGTTGCGGAGGAGTAGCTGACCGCGGCCCCGATCTCACTGTTGGAACCCTGCTCTTTCAACATGAAGGTCTGGCCGGAGATGCTGCTGGGGTTCATAGCCTCCGAGAAGGTGGCCGTTACGTTAGTGCTCGGAGCAACGCCCGTCGCCGCGTCCGTCGGAGAGAGGATGCTGACCGTGGGCGCGGTGGCATCCACCGTCCAGGTTCTGCTGTCTGGGGTGGGATCGGCGTTTCCCGCCGCGTCTATGGCCCTGACCCTGAAGGTGTGCTGCCCGTCGGACAAGGGGCCACTATCGGGAACAGTCTTGGGTGGAGTGCACCTGGCGAAAGCACCGCCATCGAGGGAGCACTCGAAACTAGCGTTCGGTTCGGAGGAGAAAGCGAAGGTGGCTGAAGTGATGTTCACAGTACCCGAGAGATCGGTAGTTATCGTCGTCTCGGGCGGAGTGGTGTCTACCGTGAGGGTGTGGGCGTTGGACTCGGGGGAGACGTTGCCCGCGGCATCCGTGGCTGTCGCGGTATAGTCGTGTGGGCCCTCGCTCACGCCAATTAACGCCTTGCTCCAGACGCCACTCCCGTTTGCCTGAGTCGTACCCTTGGAGTTCGTGCCCTCTGATACCTCGACCGTGGCGTTTGGCTCGACCGTGCCAGAGAGGGTGAAGCTGGCGTTCACAAAGCCGTTCCCCTGCGGGCCGGTAATAGTCGGCGGATCTGGGGCCATGGTATCCACACCCCAGCTGCGACTGGCGGGGGTGGGATCTTGCGTGCCCGAGGCATCGATGGCCCTGACCCGGAAGGTGTGGTTACCCTGACTAAGGGGGCCGGGGTAGTCCTTAGCCCGAATTATTCATGAACTGCCTCGAAGGCCAGCGAAAGGTCGTGCCATAAGGGTTGTCCGGGATGCCCCGTGGCCAGGTGTAGACGGACCTTCGTCATAAGCTCCCTGACCCTCCCGCCGATCTTGATCAGGGTAAGCCTCAAAATGTCCAGCTGCATCCTCCTGTGCCCCCCGTTCTCGATGAGCTTCCTCCTCAAAGCGTCCATCAGCCAGTAGGCCGCCGCGTGCAACAACAGCCTGAACTGGTTGGCCACGAACCGATGGCAGCTCAGACGGTCGGCCTTTACGTGCACCTTGAAGTCCTTGATCCAGTTCTCGCTCTCCCCGCGCTTGGCGTAGAATCCGTAAAGCTCTTCGGGGGCGTCGCGCTTGGTCGTGACGACGAAACGCCTGTTCGTTCCCTGCTCCATCGCTTCGGCCTTGTAGACGACCCTGCGCTCTCGCTCCCAACTCGCCGCTCCGTAGAGGGCCTCGCCGAAGAGGGTAGCCTTCTTATCCGTCCTTTCGTGCTCTTGGGTGGCTTCTTCTAGCAGATCGTGGGCCATCTCCTTGAGGCGCTCGTTGGTGATCAGCGCGATGGTGTAGCTTATGCCCTCGCGCTCGCAGTAGTCGTAGAGGGCAGGAACGGCGAAGCCTGCGTCGGCCCTTATCTCTATTGCTACTTCGGGCCATCTATCTCTCAGACGCCCCACCATGCGCTTCAAGACGGCCACACAGGAGCGGGAGGAGTGGGTGTTGCCCGCTCTCAAAAGCGTCGTGATCAGGTGCCCGCTGTGGCCGTCGAAGACGAGCAGCGGATGGTAGATGTGCTGTCGGTAGTAGCCGTGGTAGTAGCTCCCTTCCTGCTCGCCGTGGGTGGGGTCGTCCGTCGAGTCGAAATCCAGAAGCACCCGCCGCGGAGCGCCGTCCTTCTCCCGTTGGCTCAGGTAGAGGTCGAAGAGGATTTCGGCTATTTGGTAGCACGAGCGCATGCTCGCGGCGTTCTCCAGGCGGCAGATGGTGGGCTGGCTGGCCAGATCGGGGCCGCCCTCGGGCAGAGAACCGCAGACCATCTTGAGCAGGGGGTCTCGGCGGAGGGCGTCGGCGTCGTTCTGGTCCTCGTAGCCGCAAGCTATCTGGAAGACGCGTTGCTTGATGAGGGAAGCGAGCGAATGGCGTCCCTTCCTCTTGCGCCACTCCGGCACATGCTCGGAGATCCTCTCGCACAAGCCCAACTCTTCGTCCATCTCGGAGAGCCACACGAGTCCGCCGTCGGAGGTTAAGCGCCCCCCGTCGAAGGCGGCTTCGAGGGCGAGAGCCGTCTGGGTGTCAAAACGCATCGGTTGTGTGGCACAATCCTGCATGAGGGAGCCTCCTCCTTTGGTCAGTCTTAGAGCAACTAGACCGTATACAGGATTAGGCTCCCCTTCTTCAACTACCTTCGTGAATTATTCGGGTTAGGCGAGGTGCAAGCCGCGAAGGTGGAGCCGTCGAGGCTGCACTTGAAGGTGGAATTTGGCTTGGTGGACGAGAAGGCGAAGCTGGCCGAGTTACTGGCAACGGTGCCCTCAGGGCCGCTGGGATCTATTGTAGTCTCAGGTGGCGTGACTGTCTTGAAGGTCCAGCTCTTGTTTGTGCTTAGGGCATTGCCGTTTACGTCTTTGACCCCCGAGGAGCCGCCGACGATCATCATCTGGTAGGAAGTGTTGGCGGCGAGGTTTGCGTCGGGGTTAAGCGTTGCTACGCTCTGGCTTGAGCCATTGGTGGAGGTGGGAGTGATGGTGTTGTTGACCGAGAGGGTGGCTCCGAGCCAGCTCGTTGTGCCCTGCTTCCTGATCTTGAAGGTGGAGGAGGTGAAGGTGGAGTCGTTCATGTCGTGGTTGAAGTAGGCCTTGACGTTGACCGTGCGTGCGACCTCTGTGGCGCCGCCGAGAGGTACGGTCTTGGTGACTGCAAGCGGGATTGTGGCAGCCGAGGCCAGGCCGGAGAGGGCCAGCACTGCCACAAGCGCGGTCGCCACGAGTATCGGAAGTCTTCTCATCATTGCCGTGTGCTTCACCTTTCGTCTCCTTTACTCTCGGAGGGCCTTTATGTCTGTGTTGGGCCGCTCCTGGTCTGGCCTATGTGAACCATCGTAGAGAGGGGGTGTTATCTGGACGTTATCTGGAAGGGCCCAAAGCGTGAGTATTTCTACTCATCTTCGGTCCGAACCCAAGCGAACTGGGAATAGATTTCTTCCATTCATCATTTCCCTTCACATCGTCCTACTGGATCTTTCTTGTGAGCCTTTCGGTCCTCCGTGGGTGATCCCGATGGACCAAGTGGACCCGATCCAAGTGGTCCACCCAGGGGACCTGGAAGCATCAGGAGATCGCACCTCAATCTCCTCTTCACTCGTCGAGCACACCCATTTCGACGGCCCGCACGGCTGCCTGCACGCGGTCACGAACCTCCAGCTTTGCGCTGACGTGGCGAAGGTGTCTCTTGACGGTGCTCACACTAATGGAAAGGGCCCGGGCAATCTGCTGGTTGGTCTGTCCCCGCACCACTTGCCCGAGGATCTCGACCTCTCGGGGCGTGAGGGAATTGTCAGGACGCGATCCCCCTCTGTCCCCAATAGGTCTTTCGGACGTGGAGGAGTCCGCAGATCTTCCCTTCCGGTCCTCGTCCTGGGTAGCATTGTTCATCAGGTTCATGAGCAGCCTCATGGCCACCATCTCGTCCAACGGAGACTCCCCGGCGAGCACCTTTCGCACAGCGTCGGTTATCCGGGCAGCGGGAGCGTCTTTGAGCACGTATCCGGCGGCACCCGCCTCCAGGGAGTCGGAGAGACCCGCAGATTCGTCGACGGCGGTCAAGATGAGCACGAGAGTCTCGGGGAACTCCCTCTTTATGGCGTGGGTTGCCGCAACGCCGTCCATCACTGGCATCCTGAGATCCATGAGCACCAGCTCGGGACGCAAGCGGCGGCAAAGCTCTACCGCTTCCTGGCCGTTAGCCGCTTCTGCGACCACCTCTAGGTCGGGGTGGACTTCAAGGGTGTGCCTGATCGCGGACCGGAAGAGGGGATGGTCGTCGGCTACGATGATCCGCGAGGGTGCATGCACCACACTAGCATCCCTTAGCCCCATCTGCGCTCACCCCTTTCTCGACAATGATCTCTTTCGATGAGCCGAGGTCCGCGCCTGCTTGGCCAATGAACAAAACGCTTAGGGAACAGTGAAAGGGGCCGGCGATCATGATCGCCGGTCCCCATCTTCGCCTACGACAAGAGTTCGCAGACGTCGATTCGTTGCCCTGTGCCCGTCTGTGGTTGAATGAGGTTGCCTTCCGCGTCAAAGACGAAGCTGAACCTCCCGATCACAACCGTGGTGCCAGCCTCGGGGTCGATGGCGAAGTTCCTGCCCGTCATCACCGTCACCACGTCGCCGTTCTCCGACGTACTCTGGTGGACGGAGCCGGTGATGTTGAACGTCGCCTGCTCCATGTTCGCCAAGTTCGTTATGGTGGCAAATGCGCCCGGTGAGGTGACAATGATGCCTCCATTACCCTGCTCTATCGTTTTCGTTTTGCCGCTAATGACGACTTGCATCGGGAAGGAGCAGTGGCCTGGGAATTGGGCGATAAGTTCGGGGGGGTAGGTAGCCGATGCGTCCTCGGGTGCCTCTCCATTGGCCGATTGCGCGTACACCATCGGCGCGGCAATGACCAACGCCGAAAGGATGCCGACCATCAACAGAACGATGCGCTTCATATGCACCACCTTCCTTTCTCCTGCAACCCTTCTTTGGGTTGCGTCCATTTGCCTACGAGAACCAGAGTAGGAGGCTGGCGTTATCTAGGCGTTATCTGGAAGGGCTCAAAGCGTGAGTATTTCTACTCAATTTAGGCATTTTCGATCTGACTCTGAGAAATGGTTCGCTCTGGGAACGTCGGGAGGGCAGGAAATCCTAATCTGGGTCTAGCGTAAGCGACTGGTACTCGCCCGCCCAGCCAGCGATCTGAGCTCGCGAGCGAAGCCCAAGTTTCTTCAAGATTCGAGCGACGTGGTTGCCTGCTGTGCGCTCTGAGATCCCGAGCGCGGTGGAGACCCCGCGGTTGGTGAGCCCGTGGGTGACCAGGGCCGCTACCTCCTGCTCCCGCCGGGTAAGCTTGTTGCTCGGTTCGCCGCTCAACGATTCTTCCGGGGCGGAGGCCGCGGGCGGATCGCTCTTATCCTTAAACTTATCCTTGAAGAGGGCGTACTCGGTGGCCCCTTCGAGCGACATAGCCCGTCCCTCGGCAAGCGCTTCTTGCCACGCTTCATCCCCGAGCTGGGAACTGGCCAAGGCCAGGTGCGGCTCGTGCAACGCCAACTCCTCGGGTGTGAAAGCACTGATGCCGGTGACCTCACGTGCTGCCTCCGCTGCTCCCCACAAGCGTGCCGAGCGGGTGGCCTTCCCCACGGTCCCGGCCAGGCTAGCCATCCCCTCCAGAGCCTCGATAACTTGCGGCGTTCTGCCCATATCCTGGCTCATCACCAGGGCTTCATCGAAAGATCCCATCGCCCGCTCGTGCTCGCCCAGGCCAAGCGAAGCAAGACCCAGGTTGATGCAAGCTGAGGGGACGAGCTCCACGCTCGCGCTCCCGAGTTCATTGGCGAACGCTAGGGCCTCTTCGCTAAGTGCCTTCGCCCGCTCGAAGGCTCTCTGCAGAAGTGCTATGTGCCCGAGGTTGCCGAGGGTTGTGCCGATCAAATAGTCGTCCCCTAATATCCTGGCCAGCGCCAGGCTCTCCTCCCAAAGGGTTGTTCCTCGAGCGTAGTCATTCTCCTCGTTGATCGCCAAGTATCCTAGCAGGTTGCAGACATAGAACTTCTTGAGCGTTGTGGCGGGGCTTCCTTCTTCCTCCAGGTCCTTGATTACTTCCAAGTTCTCATCTAGCAAAGTCCTCGCCCGCTCGTTATCGCCTTGTTGCGCCGCCACTGTCCCTAGGCTATTGAGGGCAGTCGCAATGTTCCCCTTATCACCCAACTCTCTGGGACAACTTGAGCATCTCTTCGTATGTTGCTTTCGCTCGTGCAAAATCGCCTTGGAACTGAGTTAGCCATCCCATCCCCTCGAGCGCCTTTACCCGGACTTGCGAAGCTGCCGGTTCACCTTCCGCAAGTACTCGCTTCATCCACCTGAGCCCCTCGCTCAAGTAGCCTCGAACGTGCCAGAACCGCCAGAGCGCCGCTCCCAGTCGCAGCGCCAGTTCGCCCTCCTCATGTTCGAGGGCCCACGAGAGCGCCTCCCTCATGTTGTCGTGCTCGCCCTCCAGCCGCTCCAACCACGCGCTCTGCCGCAGTCTGGCTAGCTCCGGTTCGGCTCGTTCGGCCAGTGACAGGAAGAAAGCTGCGTGCCGGTCCCGTGCCTCGTCCGCTTCCCCGTTTTGCTCGAGCTTCTCCCAGGCGTACTGTCGGATGGGCTCGAGCATCCTGTAGCGGATCGCCCCACCCGTAGCAGCCCCGGCCACCGCTAGTGACTTGTCAACCAAGCCGCCGAGGAGACTCAGTACGTCTTCCTGCTCTACGACGCCTCCAGAGCACACCACCTCCGCTGCCTCTAGCGTCCATCCTCCTGCGAAGACAGAGAAACGCTCGAACAACTTCTGCTCGGCCTCGGAGAGGAGCTTGTGGCTCCAGTCGATCGTCGCCCTCAGGGTCTGTTGCCTTGGCGCGGATATCCGATTGGTGCCGCTTAGCACGTCTAAAGAGACATCTAGCCTCTGGGCGACCTGCTCCACCGCAAGAGCTCCCATCCGTCCTGTGGCGAGCTCTATGGCAAGCGGTATGCCGTCGAGTTTTCGGCACACCCGCGCCACTGCACCGGCGTTATTTTGCGTCAGCTGGAAGTCGGGCAGCCTTAGGCGGGCGCGATCCACGAAGAGCCTGACCGCCTGGGAGCGCAAGAGGCTCTCTATGGTGGCCCCTCCATTAGATTCTTCATCCGCCTTGGCTGGTAAGGGGAGGGGAGGCACCGACCAATTGACCTCACCGGAGATGCCCAGGGGCTCGCGGCTGGTGGCCAGCACCCCGAGATGCGGGCACGAGTCCAGAAGCGTATCCACCAGGCATGCTGCTGCCTCCACGAGGTGCTCGCAGTTGTCTAACATGAGGAGCAACTCCCTGGCTTCCAAGGCCTCTACCAATGTGTCGGTAAGCGGCTGGCCGGGACGCTCTGGTACCTGCAAGGCAGTGGCTACGGCCCGAGGGACCAGATCACCTTCCGAGAGCCCCGCCAGCGTCACAAGCCACACCCCGTCTGGGTAGATACTCACAGGGTCCCTGGCTACCTCCAGAGCCAGTCGCGTCTTGCCCGAACCGCCCGCCCCGGTGAGGGTAAGGAGCCTGGTCATGGCGAGCATGCGCTTGACCTCAACCATCTCCTGCTCACGACCCACGAAGCTGGTCCTCGGGGCGGGCAAGTTGTGCTTGCCTACGCCGATTGGTTCCTTCTCCTGGGAGGAAACTACGGACGGTGTTATCGGAAGGCTCCCAGCGGCTATCTCGTCGCGCATCCGGCGACTGGAACAAGCGGGCCGCGTACCGAGCACTCTGGAGAGGACTTCGCGGAGTCGTTCGTACTGGGTGAGAGCTCGCTCTGGCCGGCCTGAGATGGCGTAAAGACGCATAAGGTCTACGTGCGCCTCCTCGAGGGTGGACTCCTTGGCCGTAACCTTGCGCAGCGCCTTGATGGCTAGGCCATGCTCAGCGCGTTCTTCGTGAAGCCTTGCGAGCTTGACGAGCAGGGCAAGGTAGAGTTGCCGTAGCTCTTCGCGCCTACCTTCCGTCCACTCCTCGTAGCGGTCCTCAGGAAGTAGATCGCCCTGCATATAGGTCGAGCGCTGCTCTGTAGGTGGCAGGCTCCTTGGTGCCCCTGGCTCTCGCCGTCGCTTGCTCGAAGGCATCCACGTCCACCCACAGGTCGCCTTCCGGACACAACACCAGCGACTCATCCTCCGATGCAAGGTAGCGAGAACCCATGGCTGGGTCGAGGATCTTACGAGCGGTGTGAAGGGTACTGCGCAGACTGTTTGAGGCTGCCTTACTGCCCGAGTCGGGCCACAGGAGATCCATCGCTTGCTCTCGGTGCATGCGATGGCCAGGAGCCAGGGCGAGCAGCTTCACCAAGGTAGCCGCCTTCCTCAGCCGCCAGGCATCTTTGTGAATGGTTCTAGAACCTACACTAACCCGAAAGCCTCCGAGCAACCATACCCTTACGGTCTTGCGTTTCTCACCTCTTGCAACCTCGGGCCGCCTCACACGCTCACACCCACAAGAACCCATCCTCTTCCGTAAAGCTTGCGCATGTCAGACCCTTCCTCTCTGTGCTACCGGCTTAAGATTGCTCCTGTGCTCCGTGTGGTAGGAGCGGGAAACCGCTTACAACCGGAACACGCCTAACAAGGGCAGGTCCTTACAGGCGTTGGCCAACGATGGACGAACGACGCCCAAGGAGCACAATGCTCCCTGCCTCTGAGAGTTCGTGAGCAGCCATCCGACGCTCGCTCCGAAGAAGACCACCAAGAGAAGCATCGTCAGCAGATCAGCATTCACCGGCACCTTATCTGCCTGTCCCGGGTCCTCCCGGGCAACGGCAAGGTAGCCTTCGTTTGCCTCTTGGTCTAGGGGGGGTGAGGAGTGTGCCGACGCAAGGGCTGTGGAAACGTCGAGCTCGGTTGGGAGCACACAGAGGAAGGCTCCGACGCAGACCGCGACGGCCGCTACGAGCCACAAACCGCGACGCCATTGAGAGCCCCATATCAGTCTGGAGCCGCTCTACCAGAGAGGGGTCTGACCGCAAGCTGCCGCTGAGAGCACTACCAACCAGAGAATGGGGATGACGGCGATGCAAAGTGTGCGCGTTGTAACCCCCTATCAACCAACGAGCTGACATGTCTCCTTCCCTACCACCTCAAGAGAACGCTTATTGCCGAAGCGATCTTTTGTGCGAACTGTCAATCTATGCCGGGCGATTATCTCAGATTAGGGTGAAAGGGGATAGTTCCCTGAATTGTTCGGGCAATTCTTCCCAGGGCATCTTGCCTGCCTTGAGAAATCGAGCAGACAGATCGAGGCTTCCCCTACATCTAACGAACGCCAGTTAGCGCCCACGCTGTAGCCACAGGGCGTAGCTAGGATAGGGGTGGAACCTAGCGGGCTGCAGCGTGGCCCTGGCGACGTACTGGGTATTCTAAGACTTATCGGGATACGGGGAGCGGCTCGGCCATTTGACACCACTTTTGACACCACTCAGAGCGCAACACGCAGAAACAGCGAGCAACCATGAGCAAAGAAATTGGCTTAGATAAGCGAATTCTGCAACAGTGGGCAACGCCTAGAAACGGATGACAGCGGATTGTGGCTCCGAAGGTCGCGGGTTCGAGTCCCGTCGGTCACCCTCCTACATTCCGCATAGATAAGCCGAATAGTCAGAAAGCAAAAATGTCTCGGTACAATCACCGGGGGCCTTTTGACACCGCTTTGGCACCACTCAGGTGAAGTCGGGGAGGTTTACAGCGGGTTTCAGCGAACATTACCTATTTCGCATGATGCACATTTGCGGTCTCGATGAGGGTCTTGACTGATTGGACGAAGTTACGTCGACCGGCAGGCAGGCCAGTATCGATGCAACCCGCTGTAGGGGAGGCACACAGACCCGCAAGCGCCTGATGCGGGTAGCGACGATCCGGTGGATGCTCATGCGGCTCGGTAGGAAGTGGGGGCGCGTCCACACGCTTGCTTCGGTCTCCTAGCCGGTCTTCATTTTCGTTCGACGCCCACGATACGCTCGGTGGGTCTAAAGCCGACCGACTGGTAGATCTTCGCCGCGTGATACTCAGCATCCGCGATCATCACAAGCGTTTCGGCCCCCATTGTCTCCAACCCACGACGGGCGATGGCGTGAACCATAGTGCCGCAGATGCCCCGCCGCCGGTAGCCGGGATGGGTCTTGACTGACTGGAAGCGTCCGATACCGTCCTCGACGAACAGCCCCATATCGGCGACAAGTTTGCCATTCAGAAACGCACCGAACCAGCGGCCCATGCCTGCCGCGATCATTTCTCGGTACTGAGCCATCTTGCGCTCTATGAAGATGCGGTAGCCGGCTTCATCCTCTTCCTCATCGCGACACAGGAGCTCGAGTTCGAATGCAGCTTGCCACTCTGCGTCGGACTCCAGGGGGCTGATGGCGATGCCGTCGTTTATCCTCGGGGGCGGGTGGACGGCGTTCGTGGACAATACCACATCCCTTTCGATCTCGAACCCCGTATCCACGAAGGGCTGAACGTACCCCGTCTCGCCATGGATCGTGTCCCAGGCGAAGACTATATGGTCGATCTCCGGAGGCTTCCCGACCTCCCGGGCGAAAAGCTGACGCCAGCGTTCTAAGTCGCCCTCCCCGGGTGGGTCGGCGAATAGCAGCATGTTGCCCCAGCGGTAGGCGGGATTGGATGGCGTCAGGAGTACTAGGTAACTACCGCGGTCGACGATCACTCCTCCGAAGCGTTGAAAGATGAGGTCGGTGCGGATGCCCAGCGAGCGAACATTCATTGCGGAGAACATTAGATGATCTGCACCTTGCGTGCAATGGCTGTGTGCTTACCGGACACGACGCAAAGAAGAAATGAACCGTAACCTGGTGGCCTGTTCGCCCGCTGCTCGATGTGCCCGATGCTTGAACCGACCGGCAAAAGCAGCATGAATAATACGAAACACGCTCTAAGAGCGTGACTTGTGACGACCACACGATGATAGTGCTGACACCACTCAGAGAGCTACATGCAGAAACGGTGATGGGTAGGCTTTTGAAGAAAGCGGGTTCGTAGCGTCTTTTCACCTGAGTGCGACGAAGAACGCTTCTCCGGCGTCCGTAGCTCGGGTGCCTCACCCACCCTAACTTGCGCCGAACCTGAATACTTACCATACTTGCGGTTGGGGGCTAGAGAAGGGGTGTCTGTGTGTAAGAGCGTGTGTGCTACAAGGGCTACGGTAGTGTTATCTGCGCTGATCGCCGCCCTGGCATTGACCGGAACGGGTGAGGCACAAGGAGTCCAGCCAGCAGGCGAGCGGGCGAAGAACGTCATCATCTTCATAGGGGACGGGATGGGCACCTCCCAGCGCGATCTGATCCGCTACGCGACCGTCGGAACGGAGGGCCAGCTCGCCATGGACTCCATGCCTTATGCCGGACGCTCAGAGACAAGCCCCCTGGATCCCGAAGCGTTCGTGACCGATTCCGCAGCCGGAGGGACGGCCATAGCCACCGGGGTAAAGACGTTCAACGGCGCCGTAGGCATCGACGTCGATGAGAACCCAGTCCCCACAGTGTTGGAGCGGGCCAGAGACGCCGGGAAGGCAACAGGGCTGGTCAGCAACAGCCAGATAACCGACGCCACCCCGGCGTCCTTCGGGGCCCACATCGCAAACAGGGACAAGCAGAGCGAGATCGCCCGCCAGTACATCGAAGAGAGCAAGCCCGACGTGATCCTGGGGGGTGGCGAAGACTACTGGTACCCAGAAGGAGAACCCGGCGCACACCCCGACGAGCCGAAGGTGGACCCCGAGGAGAAGAGTGCGGGCACTGAGGGCGACCTGGTCCAAAAGGCACGGGACCTCGGTTATGAGTACGTGACGGACGCCTCCGGACTCCGTGCGGCAAGCGGGCCGCGGCTGCTCGGACTGTTTGCCAACGAAGAGATGTTCCAGCAAGCACCCGAAGGTGAGGGCGCCCTCTACGACCCTCCCGTCTCTCTGCCCGAGATGACGCAAAAGGCCATCGACATCCTCTCGCAGGACCCAGAAGGCTTCTTCCTGATGGTCGAGGAGGAGGGCATAGACGAGATGGCCCACCAGAGCAACGCGGAACTCGTCATCAAGGCCGGGCAACAACTCGACGAGGCCGTCAAGGTCGGTCAGACCTTCGCAGAGAGCGACCCCGACACGCTCGTGATCGTGACCGCCGACCACGAGACCGGTAGCCTCGCCATAGAGGACACAAACGAGATACAGAGTGACCCCGCATACCCCAACGAATCGGGCGAAGGGCGCACCGTAGAAGACGGACCGTTCCGGGTAGCGAACTCCGACAAAAAGTTCCTGGTGGACTGGACCACGACCAACCACACGGCGGAAGACGTGCCGGTCACGGCCATGGGTCCAGGAGGCGAGAACCTGGGCGGCGTCTACGAGAACACCCACATACACGACGCTATGTTGGGTGCACTCTTAGGTTCCTCCTCGGCATCCGCCTCATCCGCTGCTTCAGGATCCGCGTCAGCCTCTGCATCCGCTTCTGCCGCTAGCTCTGCGGGGGCGCAGCGGATTCCCGAGACGGGCGGGTTGGCGTTGGAGGCTTCTCTACTCGCGCTAACCGCGCTGATTGTGGGGCTAGCGGGAATCGCTTTCGTGCTCAGGGTTGTTCGCGAGCCGTGAGGTGATTTGCACGGGTGTCAGGTTAGGTATCGGCGGCCATGCGCGAGGAGGAGCTGCGAGCTGCATCGCTGCGGTTTCCTAATTCACCGAAGTACCTAGTCCTCCGTCAAGTGTCAATTGATGGATAGAGCTTGCGCAGCTTGATGCGGGCATCTTCAGTGGTGAAGCGCCAGTCTACGCTTGTGCCCAAGCGGTTTCGCTCCTCGCACCACGCTCCTGCCTCCCGCTCAAGGGACTGCGTATCTGGTAAACGGCGCTTTAAGCATTGTCTCACCAAAACCGAGAGCTCTATCTCAACCATGTTTAGCCATGAACCGTGCTTAGGCGTGTAGATGAACTCGATCTTTTTAGACATGCGCCTGGCCTCTTGCGCACAGAAGCTCTCGTAGAAGGCTGCCGGTGAGTGCGTGTTGAGGTTGTCTACCACCAAGCGGATTCGCTCGACTTCCGGGTAGAGATCGTCTAGGAGATGGCGCATCATGGCGGCGAACTCCAGCTTTCGGCGGTGCTCGGTCACTCTCATTTCTCTTCGGCCCTTGAGGGGTTCGAAGGCCAGGAGCACGTTGGCCATACCCCTTCGCTCATACTCGAAGTCGACACGCTTTGGTTTGCCGGGCTTGCAGGCAAGCGACTCTCGCACCTCGGCCAACAGCTGGCAAGGTCTCTCGTCGAAGCACACTACGGGTCTCTTCGGATCGTAGGGCTCTTCGTAGAGGTCCAGGATCTCTTCCATCCGCCACACGAACTGGGTGTTGTACTCGGGTGGGATCACCCACTGCTTGATCAGGTGAGGCTTGAGTTCGTTTTTTTGAGTGTCTTGCGTACCGTCTCATGCGAGACCTTCTCCACGATACCCAGCTCCACCGCTTTGTCCGCCAGCAGCCTCAAAGACCAGCGATTGCGCCCTCGTGGAGGTTCGGAGCAGGCCAGGGCGATCAAGTGCGCTTCGGCACGCCCCTCCAAAGAACGCTTGTAGACCCGATCGGGCTTAGAACGTTCCAGCGCGGCTTGCACTCCTCCCTCGGAGAAGCGTTCGCGTGCCCTTTGGACTGTGGCGGTGGAGGTCTCAAGCATCCGGGCGATCTGTCGGTCGCTGAGCGCCTGTGCCTCGGCGTGTTTGCCTACGTCGACTTTGAGCAGGATGCGGGCTCGGTTCAACTTACGCGCGGGGGCGGTGCCAGAAGAGATGAGCTTGTGCAAGTACTCTCGCTGTTGCCCGCTCAGCTCGACGAGGTATTTCCTTTTCATAGCGGCTCTCCTTCAAATCCGGATCAGCCTCAGGATAAGCCGCTCGATACAAACATCAAATCATCGTTGACGGAGGACTAGAAGGGCCGAGTAAGGCAGGGTGCCGCTAATCGACCTTCTGGGAAGTTCGTTGGCCTCTTGCCGATACTGACTGATACCGCTAGCGAAAAGATCAGGGCTCCCGTGTGGAAGCCCTGACCCGATCATACGACGAACCGCGAGTCTCTCTAGAGCCCGGCGGTGCACTCCCGGTAGGCTTCGGCGGCCTGCTGTGCGGCTGCTTCGCCGCTCAATGCAGCATCGCCTAGCACCTCATCCAGAAGGTCGGGGTTGTTGGTGAACATCCCGTCCACGTCCAGCGCGATTAGAGCCTCCATCTCCTCCACGGTGTTTACCGTGTAGGGGTGGACGGCGAGACAGCGCTCGTGTGCCGCCTCCACCAGAGCGGCATCCACGTCTTGCTTGTAGGGGCCGATGCCCACGGCGTAGGCGCTCACCGCGTCAAGGTCGCGCTGTATCGACTTGCTTGTCCCCGCCCAGTACAGCTGGATCAGCGGCAGCGAGGGCTCGAGCTCGTGGATCTTCATGAGGCTCTCGGCGCTGAAGGACTGGATCAGGACCTGCCAATTCTTGGCGGCGGGTTCGATCAAGCCGTACTCTCCCAGCAGCTGCACAAGCTCTTCCTCCATACCGGGAGCCGCATCGGGGTTCTTGGTCTCAATGTAGTAGTTGACGCTCGTGCCGTAGCGCTGGAAGATCTCCTCAAGGGTGGGGATCTGCTCGCCCGCGTACTCGGGGCTGAACCAGCTTCCTGCGTCGCACATCTTTATCTGCTCGAGCGTCTTCTTGCTGACGAGACCTCTGCAGTACCCCTCCGGCACCCCTTCCGGGGCGTCCGCGGTGCGGTTGAGGGTCTTGTCGTGCATGGCGACGAGCACGCCGTCGGCGGTCATCTGAAGGTCTATCTCTATGTAGTCGGCGCCTTGCTCCAGGGCCAGGTCATAGGCCGCGAAGGTGTGCTCCGGGGCGTAGGCCGAGGCGCCCCGGTGGCCGATGTTAAGGACCGGTCCGTCGAGGGTGGACTCCGTCTGAGCAGCAGCTCCAACCACGGGGACGGCGAACGTCACTAGCATGACCATCAGGACCACCGCCAGCTTGTATCTGCGCATCTATCTACCTCCCATAGGGGTCTCCTGCGAGTGCTTCAGAGGGCGCCTCAGAGACCGGATGACTTTCCCTTGCGTGTAACACAATCTACAGAACCTCAGAGTCTCGGTCAAAGAGGTATCCCTCACGTTCCCGGCCATCGGACCTTGGCGCACGGGCTATAAGTCTGAGGGAAGGCCTCGGAGGAATGAGTTCCAGGCACTTCTGACACCACTGCTGACACCACTCAGGGCGCAACACGCTGAAACGGCAGGCAACCGCCAGCAAAGAAATAGACTTAGACACCGTGGCAGAGCGGCTAGGTATCAACGTCCCGGTGAAACCGTGAGTGATCCTTATTCACCCGAGTGCGTGGAATATGGATTCTCCGAAGGTTAGCCATCACGAAGGCGCGTATAGGCAGGAGCCCGAATCCTCGCGGGCTCCAGCCAAGGGTAGGGTGGACCTACTCAGGTCAGGCTTGCTTGGCGGCCCTGGTCACGTCCTTGACGGTGATGCGACCTCCTGAGCCCGTGCCCTCTATCTGAGAGAGGTCCACCCCGAGATCCTCCGCCTTGCGTTCGGCGGCGGGCGTGGCCTGCGCCTTATCCTTCTGCTCACCTGCTTCCCCGGGTGTGCTCGGCTCGCCTACCACCGCCTCCTCCTCAAGCCCAGCTTCTATGCCTTCTCCCGGTTCCGGAGTGGCGGGGGTGCTTTCGTCTGTGGCAATTCTTCGAAGCAGCCAGACTGCGAGCGAAAATACTATGAGTGCAAGTAGAACGCTAATGCCCAGCCCCACACCTTTGCCGTAAGCTCCTCCTTTGCTCTTGGTGGTTGTGGTTCTTCGGAATCGTCTGGACATGCTCTTAGCACCTCCTTCGTTGGTTCTCTTACTAAATTCTACTCCTGTTTGTTGCAGGCACTCAGCGGGTGCAATACCTCGACACTACCTCCGTCGTTCTGGGTGCGCTGGCAGGGATGGCCGATACCCCCGCCGCTCCACTACTTCCGAGATGAAGCTATTTCACTGAAGCTCGTATAGAAACTGTCTAAAAAGTAGCGTAGTGGTGGCTCGGGGGTACATTTTCGTCGGTACATCGCGGGGAAGCTGGGCACTTTCTCCCATTTCGCAGGCTTGTAGGGCCTTCGATTAGAGTCTATCGAGACTTTTTAGACAGTTTCATAAGAGGCATTCTGCGAACTTCGCATGTACGGCTTTCTGAGAAGTTCGGCCGCTCTAGCTGCGCTTCGACCGTTATCGTCGTTTGCTCATGGGGCGTCTCCTGCGCCTACCACGGCCTCGTCTTCCATCAGACGGCGCAGCCAATCCTGTGGATGGTGAGACGGTCTACCCCCTTCGTCCACGCCCCCATGCGGGACCTCTCGGAGCCCCCGCGCAAGCCCTCAGACGGCAACCTCGCGGCTCTGAAACTGTTCTGTGGATCAGTAACTGAGAGGTTCGCCAGCACGTAGCATCTGCCGAATGCGGCCGGGCGTCAGGTCGAGGGTATCGGCCGCCTGCTCGACGGTGTAGAAGCCTCGATCTTGCATCTAAGTTTGGTCGTCTTCGCTTTGCCGCTCTGCCTCTCTCAGAGCTATGATCTCCTCCCCGCTGCGCCAACCTCCGGGATGATCCCTTCTAACAACCCGGCGCATCAGAAGATTTATCAGACCTGTGTGATGATCGACCCAATCCTGTAGGTTCACGTCGTAGCCGTAATCTTCTTCTTTGGCGATCTCGAAGTACAGTTCGAAGGCATGACCGAGGTGGTAAAGGATTAGGGCTTCGCGCTCGTCTACCCCGTGACGCTGGGCTATGTCTGCAACCCTGTCCCTGTCGAGCTCCACGTATCGCCTCCCCTCTCTCTGCTCGTTCCCCACTACCGCGCATCTTACCCTTACCCGGCCGTGGCCGTCAGCGGCCATCCTCGCGGCCCTCGGAGGGCTCTGAGAGGTCGGGCACGTCTCCGCCCGCCGCGCGCCGCCTATTCACCGAACTTCGCCTGAAATGAATTCCGCGAAGTTGAACTTCCGCTTTACGCAGTTCTCGGAAGTTGCTCTAGCCATTGCATGCCCTCATACTAGCCCCGTTGGCTAACGGGGCGGGGGTTGTCCATTTTGTCCTTCACCCCACACAAGGAAGGATGAAGGGGATGAGCAAGAGCGTTCCTGTCGTCGGTTCGATGGCCTCGGCTATGCTGCTGGCATGCATGGTGGCCGTGCTGACGGCAGCGCCGGGCGCCTCTCAGACGCAGACGGTGACGCTGGTCGGAGCGGGGGACATAGCCGAGTGCTCCCCAGACAACAACGCCAAGGCAACGGCAGCTCTGCTGGACAACATACCGGGGACCGTTCTCGCGCTAGGTGACAACGCCTACCCCCACGGCACCCCAGAGCAGTACGCCAACTGCTACGATAACTACAGACTCTCCGATGGTAGTGTCTTCGATGCCAACCGCACCTACTGGTGGGGTAAGCACAAAGCTCGCACGATGCCTGTTGTGGGAAACCACGATTACCACTCTTCCAAAGTAGCGCAGCCCTACTTCGACTACTTCAGCGCGAAGAAGGCCGTTGGCTTCAAGCAGCCCGCGGCGCCGGTGCCGAACACGAGCGCGAACCCTGGATTGACACCAGGCAAGGGCTACTACTCCTACGATAGAGGGTCCTGGCACATCGTTGCCCTGAACAGCAACTGCAACAAGGTGGGCGGGTGCCAAAAGACATCTACCCAGGGCAAATGGCTTCGGAATAACCTCACTAACGCCACCGACAAGCAGTGCACCCTGGCCTACTTCCATCATCCGCTCTATTCCACAGGCACCAACGTCACAAACCCTAATGTGAAGCCCCTCTGGCAGATCCTCTACAACAATCACGCCGAGGTAATCCTCAATGGGCATGCCCACCGCTACGAGCGCTACGCCCCACTAACCCCCGAGGGCAAGAAAGATTTGCAGAACGGCATCCGCCAGTTCGTGGTCGGGACCGGTGGCGCGCCGGGAGGCAGTGAAGTGCAGGAGGCCCCTGGAGTGAAGGTGGTGGAGACTGGCACCTCGGGTGTTCTCAAGCTTGACCTCAGCGTCGGCTCTTACAGCTGGAGGTTTGTCCCCATAGGAGGCCAGACCTTCACCGACTCGGGCGAAGGCTCTTGTCACTAGGGCTTGGTGCACCTAGACGAGAGATGACGTCGGCAGAGGACATCGGACAGGCTCAGTAACAGCTGACTGGGACGAAGGTCTTAGTCCGTTTCATAGCCCAACTCCACAGGACTGGCTTATTCACCCTAGTGCGTGGAAGTGGGATTCTGCGAACTTCGGTTTCAGGGGGTTCTCAGAAGTTCACGCCTCCTCAATAGCAAGCGAAGCGGACAGGTCACGGTGGGCGTCGGCCTGGGCCAGGAGGTCGTTGGCCTTCTGCTCGAAGGTGGCGATCGCGTCGGCGCCGGCCGCGAAGCGCAGCGGAGGCACCTCCTGGCCCGCGAGCCGGACCAGCGCCTCGGCGAGCTTGGCGGGGTCACCGCCCTGCTGGCCATTCATGCTGTTCCAGACGGCTACGGTCTGCTCGGTGCGCTCGGCATAGTCGTCGATCGAGGGCTCGGCGTAGTTCGTCGACTCCGGCGTGAGCAGCTCGGTGCGGAAAAAGCCGGGCTCCACCAGCATCGTGTGGATGCCGAACGGCGCGACCTCGGGAGTCAGCGACTCGATCCAGCCCTCCACTCCGAACTTCGAGGCGGCGTAGGCGGTGCAGAACTCTTGGCCGACGATGCCGGCGGTCGAGGAGATCACCACGACTAGGCCGGAGCGCTGGGCGCGCATGACGGGCAGCACGGCGCGGGTGACGTTCATCGGGCCGAACAGGGTGGTCTCGATCTGCGCCCTGAAGTCTTCGGGGCTAATCTCCTCGAAGAACCCGGCGTAGAAGTTGCCCGCGTTGTTGATCAGCACGTCGATCCGGTCGAACCGCTCGACCGCGGCCTGCACCGCCGCCTCGGCGTCCGCGGGGCTGGTGACGTCCAGCTTGACGACGAGCAGGTCGTCCTGGGCGCCGCCCAGGGCCTGCTCGACGGCCTCGGGGCGACGGCCGGTGGCGACGACCGCGTTGCCGGCCGCAAGCGCAGCCTTGGCGATGTCCACGCCCATCCCACGGCCGGCACCGGTAACAAGCCAAACCTTCTTGTCGGTATCGGACATTGATGTCCTCCTTTATGGTTGGGCGCTACACGCTCGACAGTATCACCCCCGCTATTCACCGGAGTGCGTGGAAGGTAGATTCTCCGAAGTTCGAAGTCGCTAGTCGCCTCCGGTAGCTGCTTCCGCTCGCGCTTTGAGGGCTCGGTTCATCTCTTCGAACCCACGTAGCGTGCTGTTGTCCAGGCTGCGGGCAAACAGGGCAACGAGCAAACCCCTGAAGGCTTCTCTGTGGACGAACCGAACCCGATCCACTTCCAACGATCGGATAACGAAGGAGTGCTCCCCATCGAATAAGCCCGGCACAAACAGGTGCCCCAGCCAACGTAACTGATGGTTAGGCTCAGCGCTGAGCACCTTAGGTCTTAGGGTTATTCCTCTGGAGTCGGGTGGTTCTAAGCGCACTTTTAGGCGCTCGCCAGTGGTGGGCTCACCGCTGATCCGGCGGATGAACGGATTCCATTGGGGATAGGAAGCGAAGTCGGTGAGGATGCCCCACACGCGCTCGGCACTAGCGTTGATATCGATCTGGGAATGCAGCTCCTTCATCAGTAGCAGCTCCTCTGAGGCTCAGCATACATTCTACGGCTCCACACCCACAGTCACAGTTGGCAGGCCCTCCGGAGCGGGGCTATGGAGTAAGGCGAGCTTCGCCCTAACGCAGTTCTAAGAAGTTCGTCCCGTCAACCGTGCGCGGGGTGCCCAGGGGTCTCGCCCAGACGTCTGCCGAGCTCTTCTGCCCGCTCCTTTGCCCGCTCTCGCGCCGCGTCTACTTGCGTCTCTTCGACGGCCTCTTCGCCGTGGGGACCGTCCCTGAGTTCCATGAGTTGCTGGCCAGCCTCGGTGTCCAAAACGGCCTCCATCGCTTCTTCGATTGTCTCCCCACGCCACTCCGCCCGGGCCTTGGCCTGGCGTATCAGGACTTCATTGGCCATCTCGGCGACGCTTTGATCCTCGCGCATGATGCTCTCTCCTCCTTGCGAAAAACTTTCGCCTGGGGTGAGTATATAACCCAGGCCGGCTCCTCCGGTCCAAACGAGCCGTGGTCTCGAGCAGCTTGTTCACCCGAGTGCGGTCTGTACCCCTTGGCTGTGCCTCCTCGTCGGCATGGACGCGGGCGAGCGCCAAGTACAATGGTGGCGTGGGTTACCTGATTTCGGCAGCAGAGGGCCAGACGAGCATAAACCTCACCGACCCGCAATGGCAGGCCCTCATCTACGTCGCTAGCAACCATGGCTTCTCCGCCCCCCATCTCAGGCTCGAGGCAGAAGACGAGGCCTTAGAGGTGGACGAATCCGATGCCGAAGGATTGCGCGTCACCCTGGGTAAGGCCCTCGAAGCCCGCGACATAGAAGAGATGACAGTACCGGGTGGCGAGCTGGACTACGACACCATCCAGCGCGTGCGTCATGTACTACTCTCTGAGGGTGTGCGTCTGGCCCGCACACGCGCGTGGAAAGCCGGCGAATGAGCCCCCTAGGGCCGGTCCTAGGGGCCTATTCACCCGAGTGCGTGGAATATGGATTCTGCGAACTTCGCGTGTACGGAGTTCTGAGAAGTCCGCACGGCCCCACGTCGGGAGAGATGGGCCTCAGGTGGAGCTGCCAAGGGTACTGTACTCCGGCTCCTTGCTCGCGCCGGAAGTCTATGGGACGGCCCGTGGCGCCACGCCACTATTTCATCTAGCTACCTGCGGAATCATCCGGGCTCATGAGCTGCTCCACGGCACTCGGTAGCCTGGTCTCGAAATCCAACACCTTCGCCCACTCCGGCGCGATGGAGATGCGCGCCATCTGCTTGTAGAGCGAGCGCACCGCCGCCTCGAACGCCCGAAACTGCTCCTCGTCTTTCATGGCCTTCCGCGACGCGTCCAGGTACTCGGAGGGCACGCCGTCGACGATCTCCACACTCGCCGTGCGCGCGCCAGCAGCGCACGATAGGGCTGCGAGTCGGTGTCTATGGTCAGCGCCACCTCCGGGCGCGCCTCTAGCGCCTTCACCTTGTAGGCGTTCGAGGCTGTGCAGACGACGATCCGCCCGTCCTTCCAGAGGAACCCGATCGGGATCGCACGCGGGAACCCATCCGTACCGTTGTACACTAATGTAGTGGAGGGTGACACCAATAATGCCAATGACGTCTTCGTACACGACCGGACGACTGGGACGACCGAGCGGGCGAGTGTCGGAGTTGACGCGAGCGGCTCTCAAACCGAAGCGAACAGTGGCAGCTACGATGCCTCCATCAGCGCTGACGGACACTACGTGGTATTTCGATCTTTGGGCTCCAACCTGGTAACGGGCGACACCAACGCTCAAGGCGACATCTTCGTGCGCGACCTACAAACAGATACGACCCAACGGGTGAGCGTCGGTAGTTCCGGAAACCAGACAGACAATTACAGCTTCTATCCCTCAATTAGCGCTGATGGGCGCCACGTGGCCTTCGTATCGCACGCCACCAACCTGGCAACGGGTGACACCAACGGCCAGTCTGATGTGTTTGTGCGTGATCGCACGGCGGGGACAACCCAGCGGGTGAATATAGACCCCTGCGGAGCCCAGGCGAACAGTGGCGAACATCTACGCCCCGCTATCAGTCCTGACGGACGCTATGTGGCCTTTACCTCTGGGTTTCCCAACCACGGAGGCCGCGCCTTTTTGCGCGACCTGCAGAGCCAGACCACTCAGAGGGTGGAAGGCGGCGGCGTCTCCCTGAGCGCTGACGCCCGCTACATGGCTTTTGACTCGTCTACCAGCCTGACGGCGGACGACACCAACGGCATGAGCGACGTATTCGTCCACGAGCGGCCTACCGTGACGACGCAGCCGAGGGAGTGCATAGCGCCGACCACTACCGCGAGCGCGACCACCAGCAGCGGAGCCGCCTATGTGCAGGGCACGTGGACCAACAAAGACGTCAAGGTGACCTTCAGCGCCCAAGACAACCAGGGAGGCTCCGGCCTAAAGGACATCCTCTACTTGGCCGACGGCGCCCAGAGTCTCCCCCGGACCGTCTACGATCCACAGAACCCGCCGATCATCAACACCGAGGGCACAACGAGGATAGTCTACTTCGCGACCGACAACGACGGCAACCAGGAGTCTGGCAAGACCTTCTCGGTCCAGCTGGACAAGACAGCCCCCGACACGGAAATAGTCTTAGGGCCTTCCGGTTAAGTGAGGAGCACCTCGGCCAGCTTCGGGGCAAGCAAGGGTACATCAGAGAATGGTTGGATAGTCAGCTTCCAATGTAGTCTGGATGGCGGCACCTTCGCCGCCTGCCCCCAGTTTCCGAGCTACTCCAACCTGAGCCAGGGCAAACACACTTTCCGGGTTAGGACCGTCGACAAGGCCGGCAACCCTGACCCCACACCAGCAAGGCGCAGCTGGTTCGTTGATAGCGTAGCTCCAAGGGGTACAGTGTCCATCAACGGCGGCGCTGCCTCCACTACCAGCAGCTCCGTGACACTCGAGTTGTCGGCTAGCGATCCCTCCCCAGCATCCGGGGTTGTCCGCATGCGCTTCAGGAACGGGGGCAGCACAACCTGGTCAGAGTGGTTTGACTACTCAACCAGCAAGGCGTGGCTGCTTAGCGAGGGAGCGGGCACCAAGACAGTGTACGTGAAGTACAAAGACCGGGCGGGCAACATCTCTGCTGTCGCATCGGACACGATCAGGTTCAGTCCGTAGCGCCAACCAAGGCGGCGAAGGCCATGCGTAACGGGGCGGGGGTTCACCTTCCTCCGCCCCCTAACCTTAGATAGGGAGGATTCGCAAGCTCGTGCGATCCTCTGCAACGCCTCGATTTTCACTCATAATGGGCAGGTCACCCAAGCGAGTCCGCTCAAATGGATTTACTGCAACCGTACTGCAACCGAGCTGATACGCACCAGTACGCAGTGGACGCGCTCACGCCACGAGGGTCACGAAATACCTGCAAATAAGCAGACTCTACGGATTCATCAGTACACATAAGGACGCACCGGAATCGTCTCACTAGAATTGTGGCTCCGAAGGTCGCGGGTTCGAGCCCCGTCGGTCACCCTCCCGTATCCCGCATAGGTAAGGTGAACCCGCAGAATAGGGACGCGGCTTGGCGTTTGTGTCGGGGGTTTATCCCTCGTAATGAGGGGGTCGCCTTGAGGCCACTTCCCTGCGGTAGGTAGGTGGATTCTCTGTAAATCGGCACACTCTGGGCTTGGAAAGGAGCCTCGTCACGTTTGTCTTGACGCCTAGGAGGCGGTGGTGCTGTAGAGTGATGTCATGACAGAAGGGGCAAGGAAGCAAGGCAGAGGGATCGGTGGGATGAGCTACCGCGTCGCCGCTTGGCTCGCTTGGTCGTTATGTGCCGTGAGCTTGGCGCTTGTGGTTCTGGGGTTGCTGCTGACCGTCCTCGGTTCGTCCATGGCATTAACGTTTTACTGGACGAAGTGGCGTGACCTAGCCATCCTTCTCGTCGCGATCATCGGCGCTCCCCTCCTTGGAGGGCTCATCGCCTCGCATCGACCAAGGAATCCCTACGGATGGTTGTGGTGCGGGCTAGGGCTGGGCGCCGCTCTCTGGATGTTTGCACAGACGTACTATACCTTCGCCATGACGGTGGGCGCGGGATCACTGCTCGCTCGTAACCTAGTCCTCTTTGTCGGAGCATGGGTGGGATGGGTGGTGGTGGCCACCCTCATACCTTGTGTCTTGCTGCTGTTTCCCGACGGTAAGCTGCCGTCGCGACGCTGGAGATTCCTGATGTGGCCCGTCGTGGCGGCGGGGGCAGTCTTATTGATCTCCGGACTATTCGCCAGCGGCCTCAGCCCCTTTGCGCCGACCTTTAACCCCTTTGCCGTAGGGGGAGTCATTGGCGAGGTCATCACCGGCATCCGTGATGTCGGAATGCGAGTTTTCTTGATCGCTGTCATCCCTGCCGCGCTGTCGCTCGTTTTTCGGTTCCATCGCGCTGGTGGAACCGAGCGCCAGCAGATCAAGTGGCTCGCCTATGCCGCCGTGCTCTTCGGTTCCATCATCTCGATAGGCGTGCTCGGATACGAGGATCTATTCAGCAGGACGCTCTCGACCTTACACGTGGCCGTGGGCTTCAGCAGGACGCTCTCGACCTTACTCGTCGCCTTGGGCTTCGCCGGTCTTTACATTGCCGTGGGTGTGGCCATCCTCAAGCACCACCTCTACGCCATAGACGTCGTTATAAATCGCACTCTCGTCTACGGTTCCCTCACGGCGGTGCTGGCTGCCGTGTATCTAGGTGGAGTACTGGTCCTGCAGCACGTCTTTCGGGCGCTAACTGGGGAAGAGTCACAGTTTGCGGTAGTGGCATCCACGCTGATCATCGCGGCCCTTTTCATCCCGCTAAGAAGGCGCATACAGAGCTTCATAGACAGGCGCTTCTATCGCAGGAAGTACAATGCCGCAAAGACCCTTGAAGCCTTCTCAGCTAAGCTCAGGGACGAGACAGATCTGGATGCGTTAAGTAACGATCTCGTGGGAGTGGTGAGGGAGACGATGGAACCTGCCCACGTCTCTCTGTGGCTGCATCCCGACACGGCCTCCAAGGGCAAGCAGGCAGGCTAGCAGCCCCTCAGTTGCTCAACGGCGGGATTCTCCGAATGACAGCTTCGGGCTATCAAACGTCGTAGGGTAAGGAGGGCGATGTCGTCCTCCTGCTTCCAGTCTCTCCGGTGAATGAGTGAAGTTCCTCCTGGAGTAAGTTACTCAGCGACGCCGCCTCGTCGTGCTCCGCGACGAGCCTCCGTAGCCTCGGAAAGCCGAACATCTCACCATAGAGGTTGTACGCCTCCACCAGTCCATCGCTGTAGAAGAGAGTAATCTCATCTGCCTCGAGCACCATCTCCTTTTGCTCGTAGCTCATTCCCAGCGTAAGGTCTAAGGGCATCCCCTTGGCCCTGAGTTCTTCGGCATCGCCACCATGCCACTGGTAGGGCAGGTCGTGGCCCGAGTTGGCGTATCGCAAGCTACCGCCCTTAGGGTCGAGGACGCCATAGAAGCATCTCTCGGCCTACCCTTGCGCCGCCGGCTTCCCCTGCTTCTTCGCTGCCGCCCAAGCCTCCTGCAATACTCGGGCCTGCTCTGCGGGTGACCTACTACCGTTTAGGACCTCCTGGAAACCGAAGAACATCACCTCGTTGAAGTTTTGTGGGGTCAGGACGTCAATGTTGTAGCCGAGGGCTCCGACCTCCGTCGATTTCGACACGTCCTGGAGAACCGCCCTGAACAGCTCGGGGACGTCGAGTCCCGCCTGATTGAACGGGTGCGCCGGAATCGTTAGCAACTTTTCGGTCAGCAGCCGAGCAGTGTCGTTCTGCAGCACGTAGTCGATAAACGTGATCGCCCCTTCGGAGTTCGTCGCGTTCTTAGCCACGAACAAGCCTGTCCCTGTCCCAGCCGCAGGCGCGATATCAGAGCCGTCTATGGAAGGAAACGGGAAGAAATCGACCTCGAAGTTCTGGACCGTCTCGACGATCGCCGAAATGAGCCAGGTGCCGGTCGGCAGCATAGCTGCGTTGCCTTCGTAAAAGAGCGAATTGGCGTCGTCGTAGGTGATGGCGTTTACGCCTTCTGGGTAGTAGCCGCTCTCCACGAAGTCCCTGAACATCAGATCTATGGCTTTCTCCACCTCGGGAACGTCCCACCGGCCGTCCCCGTAGAGGATCTCGTCCAAGCCCTCCTTGCCCAGCAGGTTGCTTACCCCCATGCTGAACAGATGGCCGGCAGGCCACCGCTCCGAATCGCCGAAGGCTAATGGGATCTTCCCCTGCCCTTTGATATCGTCGGCGATCTCCCGGAGCTCATCCACGGTCTTTGGTGCCTCGGGCACGAGATCCTTGTTGTAGTAGACGATCATCTCCTGGAGTAGGTTGGGGACGCCGTAGACGGTGCCGTCGTAGGTGACCTGCTGCTTGGCCCAGTCGTAGATCTCCCATCCGTTTTCCTTGTAGGCTTTCTCCAGAGAACTCAGGAGTCCCGCGTCTTGTAGTACGCCGGCGAAGCCCGGTCCGCTACCGTAGTTGAAAACGTCGGGGGGCTGCCCGGATTGCAACCTGGTCTTTGCGACCATGAGCAGATCATCCGGAGCAACCGTCTCGCGCTCAAGGGTATATTTCGGGTTCTGTTCTTCGAACCTGTTGACTTGTATTTCTATTGCCGTTCTCTCCAGGTTGGTCGTCTCGGGGGTCTCGGTTAGGTACTTGATGACCTCACCGCCTCCCTGGCCCCCGCCGCAACCCGTGGTGCCTAGAAGCGCTGCACCCGCGAGCCCAGCGCCACTGAGCCTAAGGAAATCTTTGCGGCTTACCGCTCTGGTTGCCCGCGGCATCTGCTCCACCTTCCATCTTAGAAGCCCTCAGGAGACAAGAAGAGTCCGGGTTGGTCGGTGATGCCCAACTGGCCTAAGAGCGAGAGCTGATCCCAGTAGGTCCACTCCCGGACGATCTTGCCATCCCTCACCTCGGTGAGCAACGCGCCCGACACCCTCACTCTTCGCCGGGTCGGGGGGATAGTCTCTCCCGTGACGGTAGCAAGTCGTTCGGCATGGGTACCGCTTGCCGTCCAGTGGATGAAGACGTGATCGCCCTCGGCGAGGACGTGAAGCACCTCTAAGTGGATGTCTGGAAGGGCCGTCACGAAGCGCTGCTGGTACCCCATACTCCTGGTCTTGTTTAGGGGGATGGACACACCTGGATGTTCTGCGATGTAATCCTCTGCTAGATGCCGCGACCACAGGCTCAGGTCGCGGGCGTTAAGTGCTTCGAGCAAGCTCAGCGCGATCTCCTTGTTTTCTTCTGAGGACATAAGAAGTGGCCTCCTTCCGCCTGCGTTTCTGGTGATCTAGCCAACGCTCACACTCCGCATGATGGCACCAACCGAAGACTGCTGCATCCGCGAAGGCTTTATTCACCTAAGTGCCCAGAAGAAGGCGTGATCTCGGAAGTCCATAGCCAGTACCCTGCATAGGACCGGGGCTATGCAGGTGGAGAATAGCCTATTTGCCTTGCTCCTTAGCTTGTTGCCAGGTACAAGAAATTGGGACAGTGAATCTATGCCCGCTGCGGCGAGAATCACCGCACACCTTGTGCTGGCATGGAGCCATTCGTTCATGACAGGGTGGTGGAGGATAGCAGTGAAAAGCGAGTGGCCGATCTCTTGATCCGCAAACCCCCGCAGAAGATCCGCTCTGATTTAGCGAGGACAAGCATACATCACTTATACTTTTCGACTGACGCTGTTATTCACATCATGAGGTCTACGCGCCACGTTGCGAACTTCCAGATAACCAGTCCAAAGGCGCAACTCTCACACGCGGCCTTAGTACCTGTTCAAAATCTTCTCGGTTAGCTACTATCTCCTTGTAAGGAGCTAAACAAAAAGTAGCCCGAAGAACATATCCGAGCGACGTCAGTCGCGAGCAGTTCGAGCTTATTCGTCCCACACTGGAGTCCGCCCGCAAACAAACTAAGCCCTGCAGCCTCGACTTGTTCGATGTTTTTCCGTACTTTTCTGCTAGTCTCGAGTGGCTGCGGTCCGATGACACCTCCTTCCCACCTCTCGCCCTTTTGAGCGTCTTCTGCGAACCTTTCGCTCGTACCTGCAATCGATGGATCTCCTTAGTGAGGTCTTGAACCTGGCATGGTCACGATAGTGGCACCACTATCCCGGGAGGTAGGGGATGGTTTCCTGACTTGTTCGGGCAATTTTTCGCAGGCTCTCACATAAACCCGGCCTCAGAGCCGTGTGAAGGTCCCTAGAAGCCATTCTCGCGCCCCTCGCCGCCCGCTGGGTGATAAGCGCCGTCCCGCGAGAATGCCCCTAAGATCGGCGCTGGTACAATCCTCTTGGCGGCGAGGTTTGCTCCAATCCCGACCAGGGAGGACGGGGGTGCACGGCCCCACCCTTTCGATAATCTGGATGCTCTCCCTGGCCCTGTTCGCCATTCGTCAGATCCGGTTCTGGGCGAAAAGGAGGCCCCTGGCCATCTCGGTAGCGGCCTGGTTGCTCTACGTGGCCCTCGTCTACCTCCGCACCGTGCCCTAGCCGGCGCGCTCCTCCCGGGGCCGTCAAGCGCATTACAAGAGGTAGGTGGTGGGAACTCTTCGGGGAGCCCTAAGCTAGCTTTAATACACCCAAGTGCGTGGAATAGATCAGCCTGTTGAGAAAGTCGGCGTCGAGCCGATACCGACCACAAATCGGGCTCCAAACGTCCCGAAACCGGTGTATTAGGTGACCAATCCAGGACGAAAGCGGGCACCGAAGACGTTTTTCAACACGCTGAGATTCTCTGCGAACTTCGCGTGTACGGGGTTCTACGAAGGTCGTCAATGGTTCAACGCCGATCCATCGCCCACTGGTGATAAGGCGGGCATGGGACAGCGCATAACACAAGGCAACATAGAAGCATCGTTTGTATGCGGAAGATATTCTCCAAGGGGTATTGCGTGGGGCTAGGATGCACTTTATGATGCATTCATAGGATGCATTCATGGCAAGCACTCTCGGACTGTGCCTGTAGCCAAGGGCATCCGTGTGTGCGCTAGCGAGAAGGGCAAACCTGTCGTAAGGCGGGGGCGCAAAGCCCATGGACCTCCTAGAGCTAGCTGGGAGGTAGCCGGGCTGCCGAACAGCGTGGCGGGGCTAGAAAGCTCCGCCCTCTCATAAGGAGGAGGCACACGATGCCCACCGAAGAGCAGCGTAGCGACCGACCGCCACAAGTCGTCCCACAAGGTGTACTAGCACTGATGCCCCCTCTTAAGATCTTGGCTCCTAGTGTGGGGGTGGCGGTCCTTGTGTGGGTGCTGCTCTTCGTTTACGTCTCAAGCCCTGCCTGGGCTGCCACCATCACCGTAAACAGCACCGCCGACCCGGGGGTCGACGATGCGCAATGCACCCTCAGGGAGGCCATAACCTCGGCCAACACCGACACGGCTTTTGGAGGGTGCGTGGCGGGCTCCGGCGCCGATACGATCACGTTCGCTCTGCCCGACGACCCGAGCACGATCTCTCTAAACAGCGAACTGCTGATCGCCGATTACTTGCAGATCGACGGGCCTGGCGCTTCGGCGCTGACGATCAGCGGCAACGACGCCTCGCGCGTCTTCTTCGTCAATCCTGGCGAGCCGGGCGCGACAAGCGGCCCGCCCGCGACCGGTCTTAGCGTCGGCATCACGAACCTGACGATCGCCAACGGCCTAGCCAAAGGCGGCAACGGTGGTGCACCGGCGGCAGCGGCGGGGCAGCGGGCATGGGCGGTGCGATCTTTGTGAACAAGGGGACTTTGGCGATGAGCGGTGTCGCTTTCAGCGGCAATCGGGCGCAGGGCGGCAACGCCAGCGGCGGCGGGAGCTTCGATGGCGGTGCCGGTGGTGGCGGCGTGGGCGCTGACGGCGCGCCTGGTGGCTTCGCTGGCGGCGCGGGCGGCGGTGGCGGGCCGCTGGGTGGCAACGGCGGCGCTGGTGGGATCCGTGGGCCAGAAGGCAGCCCCGGAGCCAACGGCGGCCCTGGCGGTGAAGGCGCTGGTGGTGGTGGCGGCGGGGTAGGGGCCGATTGTCCTCTCGTCGACGCACAAGGCGATTGCATCAGTCCCGGAGCCAACGGCGGCGCGATCTTTATCCGCGCCGGGTCGCTCACGCTCGCCGACAGCAGCTTCACCGACAACGCGGCCAGCGGGGGCACAGGCGCCAACAACGGCCAGGGCAAGGGCGGCGCAATCTTCGTCCTCTCTCCCGCGAGCGTGAGTGGGTGCGCCACCTTCAGCGCTAATAGCGCAACCGATGCGGCGGGCAGCGGCACGGATACCAACGACACCTATGGTGGCAGCGTTGCGGAATGTGGCACCTCGGGCCCAACCGTCGAGGTCGATGGGGGCATCAAGTGCGGAGCAGCAAGCGACATGCGAGGCACCATCGGCCTAGCCCTCTCGGACCCAGACACCCCGGCCCAAGACCTCGCCCTTTCGGCATCCTCCTCCAACCCTGCCGTGGTGCCCAATAGGAACATCTCCTTCGGAGGAGGCACAGACGCCTCTCGCACCATGACCGTAAGCTCCCTTACCGGAAGCGGCTCCTCCGATGTGACCATCACGGTAAGCGACGGGGAGATGGAGGGAACGGTTTGGGTGAGGGTCATATCCGGTAGCGCATCCAATAACACCCTCACCGGCAGCACTAATCCGGACATGATCTTCGCCAGGAAGGGCTCAGACACGGTGAGCGCCCAAGGAGCCAACGACCTGATGTGCGGGGGCAACGGCAACGACAAGCTCACGGGCGGCTTAGGAGCGGACCGCTTTGGGGGAGGCTCGGGCACCGACACAGCGACCGACTTCGACGAAGGTCAGGGAGACACCAAGGCCGGCATCCCCTAAAGGGAGGGAGGACAAGGAGGCAACCAGAGAGGGCCGGGGCTCTGCTAGCATTCGAGGCCCTCTCTCTGCCTCTATTCACCTAAGTGCGTGGAATGTGTTTCTCTCGGAAGTCCATATCCACCATCCTGCATAGGCTGCCCCTGTAGGAGCGGAGGATGGCCTAACACTTCCGGTTGTGTCCCTAAACGACTTGACCGCTTTTTTTCTTGCCTACGAGAGTTTCCGGGGCGCCCTGAGAAGAGAGCTCGAAATGGACACCTCCTCACGCCTGTTGGAGCTCGCCGAACGTCTACGGGAAGTGGTTGAGGAGAGGTCTTCTCTGGACGCGAGCCTGGGACGTTCGGTGGCTGCCAATCCCCTTTCGAGACTACAGGTTCCGTTTGCGGGCCGTCAGGAAGAGTTCGGTGTCCTCGTCACCGAGCACCACGCTGTCCGGGCGGGCGATACGCGCGTGGTGGCCGTCTTGGAGGAGGGGGGATAGGCAAGACGCGCCAGGCCAATGAGTTCCTCGGCTGGGCCAGGGCCGAGTTAGCCGACGTCCTCAAAAGAGAGACCTCAGAAGGCGCCGCGCTGCCTTACGGACGCGGGGCATCTGTCGGTAGGGCTGTTCCCCTTTGGCGCGCTGACACTTCTGCGACACATCGGAAAACCGGCCGCAGTCCCCCAGCCAGACGATCTCGACGATACCGGCGGTGACGAACCAGGGCCACCTTGATATGAACGTATCTTGCGGCATCGACTTCATGTTCTCAGGGGCGGATCATCTGCGCTTCACAGGCATGATCGCCGCCGGGAGTTGGGAGAGACCCCGGGTATTGGAGACGTTCTCTCGGAGGACGCTGCGAGGACCCTCTAGATCCTCGCAGTCGTACGTCAATTCGCGGTCGAGCCTCAGCGCTGTTCCAGGTCAAGCGAGACGCTGTTCATGCACCACCGCCGTCCCCCAGCCTCCTTCGGACCGTCGTCGAAGACGTGGCCGAGGTGCGAGTGGCAGCGCGCGCAGCGCACCTCGGTGCGGACCATCCCGTGCGAGCGGTCCTCGACGAGCTCGACGGCATCCGGCGAGACGGTTTCAGTGAAGCTCGGCCAGCCAGTGCCCGAGTGGTACTTCGCCTGGCCGTCAAAGAGCGGGTTGCCACAAGCGGAGCAGTGGTAGAGGCCGTCGTCGTCCGTGTCCACGTACTCACCAGAGAACGGGCGCTCGGTGGCCGCCTCGCGCAGGACGGTGTACTGCTCCGGAGAGAGCCGCTTCCGCCACTCCTCGTCGGTGAGGGACAGCTCCTCACTGTCGGATCTCACGCCGAGTCCGACAGGGCAGCTCACGCCGGTACCGCCCAAACCGCAGTATCCGTTGGGGAACTTGTGCAGGTACTGCTGGTGGTAGGCCTCGGCGTAGTAGAACGGGCCAGCTGGCGCAATCTCCGTGGTGATCGGATCGTTACCGGCATCCCTAAGCGCATGCTCGTAGGCGTCACGGGTCTCCTCGGCGGCCCGGCGCTGCTCGTCACCTGAGTAGTAGATCGCCGAGCGGTACTGCGTGCCTATGTCGTTGCCCTGCCGCATCCCCTGTGTCGGGTCGTGTGCCTCCCAGAACACCGTGAGCAGTTCCCGGTAGGAGACCTTCTCCGGATAGAAGACGACGAGCACGGCCTCGGTGTGCCCGGTTCGTCCCGAGCAAACCTCCTCATAGGTCGGGTTCGGTGTGAAGCCTCCCGCGTAGCCGACTGCTGTCGTGTAAACACCATCGATCTGCCAGAATTTACGCTCAGCCCCCCAGAAGCAGCCGAGACCAAAGGCCGCGCCGCTCGTACCCTCGGGAAAGGGTGGCTCAAGGGGCGTGCCGAACACGGCGTGCTTCTCCGGAACTGCGAACGCCGGCTGCTCCCGGCCGGGGAGAGCCTCGGTGGGCATGACCATCTTGGTCTTGTGGCGACTAAAGAGCACTCTCTTACCTCCTCACCATCGAGTTCTCTGGCCCAAAGCCCAAGCTTCTCTGCGAATCTCTACCGTTCATCTCTGCCTCCTTGCTTTAGACTGCCTGATGCGGCTCACTGATCGCGTTCCCTCTGTAAGTCGGCACCACTGCGGGGGCTAAGCGGCTGCCGGGAGTTCCTGTCCGGATTCCCACTCATTCTTGAGCGCTCGCTCGGCTTCACGCTGGAGCTGCCTGATCCTCTCGCGGGAGACCGCAAGCTCCTCGCTCAGATCAGCGAGGGTAGCTGGCTTCTCGCCGTCCAGGCCGTAGCGGCGGACGAGGACGCGGCGCTGGCGCTCGGGGAGCAGCTCGACTGACTCCATAAGGCGGCGCGTCTCCAGCTCCCTCATCACCTCGCCGACCACTCTAGATTCGCGCTCGTCCTCGACAAGATCGCCCAGCTCCGAGCTTTCCTCGGACGAGGAGAGCTTCTGGTTGAGGCTGATGGCGTCGGGTATGGCGCTCTTCACGTCCTTGACCCGATCTATGTCCCAGCCGATCCTCCCAGCTACCTCTCCGTCGGTAGGCTCACGCTCGAGCTCGGTCGAGAGCTCGTTGTAGACCCGGGCCATCTTCCTTATCTTCTCGCCCATGTGCACGGGCACCCTTATGGTCCGCCCCTTGTCGGCAACCGCCCTCTGGACGGCTTGCCTGATCCACCAAGTGGCGTAGGTGGAAAAGCGGAAGCCCTTCTCGGGGTCGAACTTGTCCGCTGCCCGCATGAGACCTATGTTGCCCTCCTGGATGAGGTCCCCGAAGGGCAGGCCCATCCCCCGGTACTTCTTTGCGACCGGGATGACGAGTCTCAGGTTCTTCTCGATGAGCTTGGACCGCGCCATCTCGTCGCCCTCCCTCGCCCTCCTGCCGAGATCTATCTCCTCCGAGTGTGTAAGGAGTCTTCCATGACCGATCTGCCCGAAGTACCCCGCAAGAGGGTTTAGAGTCTCAATATCATTCATCCTGCTTACCACCTCTCGTGTTATTTCGAATCCTCCTGGTTATGCTCTGTTCTGTCGAAGGCTATAATGTATTCTGGGGCATCTTCTCCCCGCCTTCCCTGCGTAATGCTCCTTTCTGGCCCTCGTCTATAAGACCACTCAAGGGGCCGATTTCTTACCTCGCGCGGCATGTGCGTTGTCTCTTGACCTAACCGGTTCAGGCTCCACCGAGTATCTGCTACCAAGCGTGATTGGTGCTACGGTGGATAGAGAAAGCGGGAGAGTATTGGCCCTAGGTGAGAGAACGCACAAACGAACAATGGCTCGCAGAGTTGCGGGGACCGAAACCCGATGAGGCGCTTGCGGATCTATATGACCTACTAGTAAGCGGCCTGAGGGCAGCCCTGGGCAGACATGCAGGTGGCATAGAGGCTAACGTTGAGGACTTTGCCCAGGAGGCGCTGATGAAGATAATGGGCAACCTGGACTCCTTTAGAGGCGAGAGCCGTTTCACCACCTGGGCGCAGAAGATAGCCATGAACGTGGCCCTCACCGAGCTAAAGCGCAGGCGGTGGCGCGACGTTTCATTGCAGGACCTGTTCGCCCGGCGTGAGGGGGCGGACCGGGGGCCGGCCGATCCTCATCTAACCTCCGAACAGCTGGCGTTGCAGAACACCCTACTGGAAGAGTTGCGCCGCATAATCGACGAAGAACTGACAGATAGGCAGCGAGAGGCGGTGGTGGCGGTGATACTGGAGGAGATGCCCATCTCGGAGGTCGCCAGGCGCATGGGCACCAATCAGAACGCCCTCTACAAGCTGCTGCACGATGCCCGCAAAAAGCTGAAGAGGCAGATGGAGGCCGCGGGCCTCTCGGCAAGTGAAGTGCTAGCGGTCTTCGACGAAGAGTAAGATCCGAGGGGCTTGGCGAGTCTAGCACTTAGAAGTGAAGAGGAGTTTTTGCGATGCTGAAGCGTGGTGATGTCATAAAATTGGTGAGAGTTGTAACCGAGACTCACGAGACCGAGATCGGCTGCAACGAGTGTTTCGAGCAGTTGGATCTTTTTGCGGAGACGGAGATCTCCGGAGCAGAGGCGAGTGTTGCGATGCCGCTGATTGGCGATCACCTCGACAAGTGCGCAGACTGTCGTAGCAAGTTCGAGGCGCTTCTAAGAGCCTTGCGCGGTACGTAGAGCGTAGGCTACCGAGTCCATACTCAATCTCCGATCTGTCGTCGCCTCCTTGAGCTAGATCTCTACTGCAAGAACGCTGTGCCCTCGTCCCGCTCGCTTGTTATCGTGGGCGATACTGGATCGACCTCAATCTCGTCGCCCACCCGGACCGTGCCGTTTACGATAACGCTCGCGCAGATACCACCACGACCCTTTAGGGCTTGTGTCATACCCGGTTCGGTAAGCCGTTCGATGTACCGGCAGACCGAGCGGGGACCCCGGTACTCGAACGCAACCTCCCCGACGCGGAACCGCTCGCCACGTCGCAAGGTCTTCAGGCTTATCCCTCTGGTCACGACGTTGCGTCGGTGCTCGCCTTTCATCACCCTTACGCCGGTCTCTCGCTCGATGTCGTCGAGGTCCTCGGCGGCGATGAAGGTTACTTCGCAGACCCTACCGAAGCGGCTCCAGTGTCCGGTCCCGGCACAATAGCGGTCACCCTCCAAACCGCATCCTATAAGAGCCGTGGTCCCCTGAACACTCTTCATCTCTGCACCACCTTCCGGAGCAAAGAATATGCCTTGCACGAAGCCTGCCATTAGCAGCCCTCCTTTGTTCAATGTTCAGGCCATTGGAGACATTCTCCGATATCCTGAGACACAGTAATATTGTAGCCACTCATCAACAAGATCCCTTGCTTCATCGTCGCTGATTCGAAGGCCCTCCCTCGTGCCTATACGGGCTCCCCCGGAGAAGGGATGCTCCATGGTGCCTATGGTGAAAAGCACCAACCCGATCACCGCCGCCAGGGTCACCACCATCAGCCTGTCGGCCCACGTGTGGTGAACAAGGCCGGCTGGCACACGGGAGGGGAGGTGGATCTGCCCGAGGGGATAGACCCGGAATTCTTGCCGGAGGGCTCTCCAGTGCTGATGCCGGCGGAGAGACTGTGGCCTTTGACCAACGAGGCACTAGCCAACGGGCTCTTACCCTCTCCTACGTGCCTCCATGTAGGCCGCTTCGACCATCGCAAGACAGGTCCTCAGACATAAGGCAAGTTCACGGTAATCGTCATCATCTATCATGCCCCGTGAGTGCAAGAGACTGAGTGATGCCCTTAGCCTTAGCCCTGCTTCCCTTGTATTGTCCTGTATCTCGTCCAATATCGCGTCATCAGCCATGGCGTAAGTGTATCGCCTAACCCTGGTGGCCCCACCAACGGACCAGTACCGCTAATGCGAGATGATGGCTGTCCCGAAGAATATCCTGTGAAACACAACGGACTCTGTTACCCATAATCCCTAGCGCACGACGCGCCAACTCGCGAGGCTGACCGTGTATCAAGCACCCGTTTGATTTCCGATTGCAGACTACAGCGTACAACGGCGGTGGCGTAGGAGTATAGGAGGATACACTAAGGGCATCATGGACGGCGCAATGGAGGCGACGCTCAGGGCCGCCAACCGCCTCTCCGTGTTGGGGCTAGCCTTCCTCGCCTTGGCAATGATCGGCGCGATCTTCTTGATCACCCGACGTACTGTTCGGTGGCGTCGCCGCGACCGTAGCAACGGTCGCCATTGGCGCGGTGTTCGCGTGAGTTTGGTACGGCAGCTGCTGCTTCGCCTCCGCGACTAGCGTCGAGTCGCGAAAGTTTCATCGGCGAGCTTCGAACGTCGGAACATCCATCTACGAGCGTCGGTGAATAGCCTAGGGTAAGATGCGTGCATGGAGGAGAGGTGGGTGAAAGTGGCCGCGGCCCCGGACGAATCCGTCGCGCTGCTGATGGACGGTGTGCTTAAGGACGCTGGCATCCCATCGCTGATCCAGCGTGCGCCCGGCTTCGATGCGCCGGACTTCCTGTCTGCGGGTCCCAGGGACGTGCTAGTGTCTGCTTCGTTGGCGGAAGAAGCCAGGCAGATCCTCGAAGACACCACGGGGCTTGGTTCATACGCGCCGTAGCGGTGCCGCGGTAGCGTATCGACATCCGAGAATTTCTACGAGCTTTGGGGAATAGGTCAGCGGGAGGCCCGAGCAGGCTAGCGTGGCCGATGTCCTCGATGGTGAGCATGCCAACGAGCTCTCCGTTCTCCGTGTCCGGCGGTTAGCTCTGGGAAGGCACTTCGTTGGGGCTACAGCAGCTCAATCTCGTCGCCTACCCGGACCTTGCCGTTTTCGATTACTCTCGCGCAGATACCACCGCGACCCTTCAGAGCCTGTGTCATGCCTGGTTCGGTAAGGCGCTCGATGTACCGGCAGACCGACCGTGGCCCCCGGTACTCAAATACAACCGCCCCGACACGAAACTGCTCGCCACGCCGCAAGACCTTTAAACTTATCCCTCTGGTTACCAAGTTGCGCCGGTGTTCGCCGTTCATTACACTCACACCAGTCTCTCGTTCGATATCGTCGAGGTCCTCGGCGGCGATGAAGGTTACCTCGCAGACCCTGCCGAAGCGGCTCCAATGTCCGGTCCCAGTGCAGTAGCGGTCATTCTCCAAACCGCAGCCTTCGAGGGCGGTGGCCGCCTGTACGCCCTGTATCTGTGCACCACCTTCCGGAGCAAGGAATATGCTGTCTACGAAACCCGCCATTATCAACCTTCCTTCGAATCTTGCTACTCTTTCGAGAGAATCTCCAGTCTCCTGGTACAGAGAACAGGGGCATGTCAAGGGGTCTTTACAATCGATCTGCTCGAAGTACCTAGCAAGAGGATTTGGAGTCACCCAGTGGCTGATCCTTTGTGTCGCCTATCGTGCTATCTCGATGACACCACTCTGACACAACCGGGAACACAACAGCCGCGATCTGCCACAGTTGATGGTTAGGATTGTCATGCAATGGCCCGCAGGAAGGGCTCAGGGGTCCACTCGAACTGCTGACGGCAAGTCTCCGAGCAGAATCGATGGGCGCGTCCCGAGCAGATCGCCGGTAGGTCTCCTGCTCGGCGTGCGTCAGTTCGCGTGGAGCTCCTTGCAATGCGTTGTGGATCGTCTTGGTGACCGAGAAGAAGGTCTGATCGCCTGTGATCAGCTTCCAGTCGGCTAGAAGGCCCAGGTCACGCAAGAGGGGTATTTCGGAACGGAGGATCTCGGCGACCCCGCCGCCGTAAGGGGTGGCGTTGACGTGGAGGATCCGCGCGCTCCAGGGGGGCGGCTAGTTCCCTGAGTTGGGCCACGGCATCGGCCCCGACGCTACCCTCGTGCAGGTCCAGATCCTGCGTGCCGACGTCGACCGTTTCTAGCATACGTCACCTCCGGTATCTGGCCGCTGGCGAGAGCCTGAAAGCTCCTGCAAAAAGCGCCGCCAGGGCTCCTCCTGAACCGCAGAGACATCCCAAACTAACAGCGAGGTCCTACCAATTCCACCGTCATCGGCTGCCATCCGCGGACCTCCTTCGTTATCTCGTGTGTCCAGCTTAGCTCGTGTACCCTATCCGGAAGATCCTTGATTGTACCTCCCGTTGCGAATTCCTCGAGCGGGAGGCGTTCTCCGGAGCCTCGCAGACCCTGAGGATGCTCGCGGAAAAGATCGGGGACGAAGAGCTAAGGGAGGGTTTCCTTTCGGCGCGACAGGTACGCCGCGTGCTCGAGCACACTACTTAGGACGCAGAGCACTCCCCTAGAAGAGTACTCTTCAGTATTCAGATCTCGCACCACTTAGTAGTAACCTTCCAAAGTTTCCACAGTCGCATGCAGGAGCAGCTCCCCTTCAAAGAGAACCCAGAAGCGTAGAAAATGTTGCCCTCGGTACCTTCCTCACTACACTTGGTGTAGCGGCTCACTACGCTCTCACTACGCTCCCCTAGTAGGCTATGGAGTAGTTCGCAGGTGAAAGAAGGGAGCTAATCCACGTTAGTGAAGATTTCGATCGAGGTCCACTCATACGCTCCCCGAAGGGCACCCGCTGTGCTCCACGGCACTTTGTGCTGTGTGGAATCGACATCCTCATAACCTAGGAGTGGGCTGGATCGTTGCCCTAAAGTAGCGCGGTCCAGGGAAAGGAGACCATCATGACCAGTCCAGTTGGGGAAGAGCCCGAGCTGTTCGCTGAGGAGATGCGAGCCGCATTCACCTCACTGCGCTAGCTGGAGTGAGGGGGTGGCGCGCACGACGTTCGCCCCGCCCCTACGCTGCCACACGGCATCATCGCTTGGCATCAGGCTGGAGAGAGACTAAATGTCCGAAGAAATCAACCGTTCGTTTGGCTCACTGAAGCAAATCGACGCCGGCGTCCTGAACGTCGGATACGCTGAAGCCGGCCCAACCGATGGTCCTGCGGTCATCCTTCTGCACGGCTGGCCCTACGACATCCACAGCTTCCTCGATGTATCGCCTTTGCTGGCCGAGGCGGGCTACAGGGCGATCGTCCCGTTTCTGCGCGGCTATGGCACGACCCGCTTCCTTTCTAGTGAAACCCTCCGAAACGGCCAGCAGTCGGTGCTCGCACTCGATATCAAGGCCTTGATGGATGCTCTGGGGATCGAGAAGGCGATCGTGGCCGGTTTCGATTGGGGAGCGCGGACGGCCAACGTCATCGCGGCGCTCTGGCCGGAGCGCTGCAAGGCGCTCGTCTCCGTGAGCGGCTATCTGATCGGCAGCCCCGAGGCCAACGAGATGCCGTTGCCGCCGAAGGCCGAGCTCCAATGGTGGTACCAGTATTACTTTGCCACCGAACGCGGCAGGGCCGGCTACGACAAATACCGGCACACTTTCGCCAAGCTCATCTGGCAGATCGCCTCGCCGAAGTGGGACTTCGATGATGCCGCCTTCGATCGCAGCGCGGTGTCCTTCGACAACCCGGATCACGTGGACATCGTGATCCATAACTATCGCTGGCGGCTCGGCCTGGCCGAAGGCGACCCACAATACGACGATCTGGAAAAGCGGCTCGCCGAAAGCCCGTTCATCAGTGTGCCCACCATTACCCTCGAAGGCGATGCCAATGGTGCCCCACACCCGGAGGCCAGTTCCTATGCCAAGAAATTCTCGGGCGAGTATGCGCACCGGATCGTCGAGGGTGGTGTCGGTCACAACCTACCTCAAGAAGCCCCGCAGGAGTTTGCCCAAGCCGTCGTCGAGGTCGACGATTACTGATCGGTGTTAGCTAGCCTGCGTAGGCCGCGCAACGTCTTCAAGATCGGCTTCCCGCGTTGAAGGAGAGACAGATAGACCAGGATACACCAGAACCCTTCGCTGACGAGATCCCAGCAGCGTTCTCATGTACAGAAGAGGGCTTCGCAGGACGGTAGAGAAAGCGAGAACCAAGGAGGCAACACGATGAGCATGAACCCCAAGGATGGATCCCGGCCCACCGTCGTCCTCGTTCACGGCGGGTTCGCGGACGGCTCCGGATGGCAGGGCGTTTACAACGAACTGAAGGACACCTACAGCGTCAGAATCGTCCAGGAACCTAACCTTTCACACCAGGGCGATGTCGCAGCCACCAAGTTGATCATCGATGCGCAGAGCGAACCCGTCATCCTCGTTGGCCATTCCTATGGCGGAGCGGTGATCACCGAGGCGGGCAATGATCCCAAAGTGGCGGCGCTCGTCTACATCGCTGCTTTCGTGCCGGATGAGGGCGAGTCAGTGCAAACGCTCATCGGAACCTTCCCGCCCGGCGAGCCGAACGCGGGAGACGCTATTCTGCCGCCTCAGGAGGGCTTCCTGTTCCTAGAGCGGGAAAAGTTCCATGAGCAATTCGCGGGCGACTTGAGTGCCGATGAGGCAGCGTTCATGGCCGATTCGCAGGTCCCGTGGGGCGTTGAAGCCCTGAGCGGCACGATCAGCGAGGCGGCATGGCAGAGCAAGCCAAGCTGGTACCTCGTCGCAACTGAAGACCGGATGATCCCCCCGCCCGCCCAGCGCTCGATGTGTGAACGAGCGGGTGCGACCGTTGAGGAGGCTGAGGGCAGCCATTCGATTTATGTGTCGCAGCCGGCAGCCGTGGCTAAGCTCATCGAAAAGGCCGCTTCCGAAGTGGGCTCGGCTGCGCGCTAAGTCCGCTCTTGTCCTAGTAGCGCCGCAGGGGTCCTAACACACACAGACTCAGCATGCCGCGAGCGCCATTTTGGTGTCACGTGACACTGCAGTCGGGTGGTGGGCGCAGCTCAGTTTTTTGGCTCTGTGAGATGGAGCCTGTTAAGCTGATGGAGAACACAGAGATGTGGGACTAGGTTAGAGTGTCCCGGCCGGCACGGAGGACGATCTGTGGCCACGAGACCGACCTTGTATGCCCTTCGCAGGGAGGGAGGAAGGCACGCCACCTGGCTGGAGCTGTTCTTCGATCTGGTGTTCGTCCTGGCGATAGCCGAGCTTGCCCACTACCTCCACGATCACCTGAGCGTCGGTGGATTTCTCGGGTTTCTCTTCCTCCTCGTGCCCGTGTGGGGGACGTGGATGGGCTACACATACTACGCCGACCTGCTCGATGTCGACGGCCCGGCCTACCGAATGGCGATGCTAGCGGCGATGCTGCTCTCGATCGCGCTGGCGGTGAGCGTCTTCGGAGCTCTGGACGGCGGGTCGACCAGCTTCGTCGCCGCGTATGTGGCGCTGCGGATGCTGCTGGTCGGCCTGTACGCCTGGGCCTGGCGCCACGCGAGGGAGGTCAGGCCGCTTTGTGCCAGGTACGTAGTAGGTTTCTCCGCTGGTGCCCTCGTGTGGGGCGTCTCGCTGCTCGTGCCCGAGCCGGCCCGCTAAGGCCTGTGGGTACTCGGGATCATCGTGGTCGAGATCGCCACCCCGTTCTTCACACAGCTCACCGTGCTCGAAGAGCTACCCGTCCAGGTCTCACACCTGCCTGAGCGCCTGGGGCTGTTCACGATCATCGTGCTAGGGGAGTCCATAGTCGTGACGGGTTTGGGAGTGGCAGATACGGAGTGGGCCGGTGGTTCGGTGTGGCGGCGCAGGCGTTTGCTGCGGTTGGATGCTTGTGGTGGCTTTACTTCGATCGCGTCGACGAGTCAGCGGTCGAGCGGGCGTACACGGGGGGCGTGAGGGATCTCCTTATCGGCTTCGCGTGGGCCTACGGGCACCTGTTCGTCTACGCCGGGCTCGCGACCACCGCGGTGGGTATCGAGCTGGCGATAGGGGAGGCGACGAGTGCGGCCCTTGAGGGTGGCACAAGGTCGGCACTCTGCGGTGGCGTCGCCCTCTACCTGCTGGCCATAACGATCGTGCACCCGCTCTCCCCACCGCCGCTCCCGAGGAGCGCGGTGATCGCTCGTCTCGCGGTCGCCAGCTTTGCGCTGGCGCTCGCCTTGGTCGGGACTGCGCTCCCGCCACCCGTATTCGTAGGCTTGCTGGCAGTTGCGTTGGCTGGGCTGACCGCCTTCGAGGTCGCATGGGTTGGGCAACCCGGCAAAAAACCAGGACCTATGCTTACTGAGAACGAGCGAAAGGAATCGTAATGGAGGAGACGCACTTCTAGGCGATCGTCATCGGCAGCGGGTTCGGCGGTTCGGTGATGGCCTACCGTCTAGCCGAAGCGGGCCTACAAGTCTGCCTCCTGGAGAGAGGAAAGGCGTACCCGCCCGGCTCGTTCCCCCGCAGCCCCTACCGGATGCGTGAGAGTTTTTGGGATCCTGGGGAGGGGCTCTACGGCCTCTACGATTTCTGGTCATTCCACAGGATTCACGCGCTCGTTGCAAGCGGCCTCGGCGGCGGCTCCCTCATCTACGCCAACGTCCTGCTTCGCAAGGACGAGGAGTGGTTCGTCAAGGAAGACCTGGCGCGAGGCGGCTACGAGCACTGGCCGCTCACTCGGGACGATCTCGACCCCCATTACGACACGGTAGAGGAGATGATGCGCCCTCAGAGGTATCCCTTCGATCAGGCGCCTTACAACGACACCTCCAAGACCAGGGCTTTCGGGGAGGCGGCCAGGAGACTCGGGCTCGAACCGTTCCTGCCCAACCTCGCCGTCACCTTCGCCAATGAAGGCGAGGCGCCAGTACCGGGAGAGCCGATCCGAGAGTAGCACGGGAACCTCCACGGCCGGACGCGCCACACGTGCCGGCTGGTCGGCGAGTGCAACGTTGGCTGCAATTACGGGAGTAAGAACACCCTCGACTACACTTATCTCTCCGAGGCCAAACGCCTCGGCGCGGACCTCAGAACCGGCTGCGAGGTCGAGGCCTTCGAGCCGCACGAAAGTGGCGGTGGCTATACTCTCCGTTACCTGGAGCACCGTTACTCTGAGGACCCCGAAGGACGGGACACGACCGTGCGCACCGTCACGGCAGACTGCCTGATCCTCTCTGCCGGCGCCATCGGCTCCACTTATTTGCTCCTTAGGAACAGGAGCGGTTTCCCGCGCGTTAGCAAGGTTCTCGGCACGCGCTTCTGTGGCAACGGCGACCTGCTCACGTTCGCACTGAAGGCCTCCCAGGAGAGCGGAGGCAAGAGGGTTCCGCGGGTCATCGACCCGGGGCACGGGCCTGTGATCACGAGCGCCGTCAGGGTCGGCGGCGAGCGGGGCTTCTACCTGGAGGATGCTGGGTTCCCCGAGTACGTCGCGTGGATGATGCAGATGTTCGGTATCCCGAGACCGCTGTGGCGCCTCGTCAAGCGGCGCTTCTTGTGGGACTGGGCCGGAGAAGGTCCTGACCCCCACTTGACCGAGGAACTCTCCAACTTGTTCGGCAACACGGCTCTGTCTGCCGGTGTGCTTCCCCTGCTGGCGATGGGGCGCGACGTCCCTGACGGACGGATGAGACTGTACAGGGGGAGACTGCACGTCGACTGGACCAAGCGCAGGTCCGGCCCGTACTTCGATTCCGTGCGCGAGACGTCGAAGAGGATCGCGCACGAGCTGGGAGCGCGCTTCTTGGACGACCCGATCTCGTACATTGGGCGGCTCATCACCGTTCATCCTCTGGGGGGCTGCCCTATGGGGCGCCACGAGAAGGAGGGCGTGGTGGATTCCTACGGTGAGGTCTTCGGATACCCTGGACTATACATCGCCGATGGCTCGGTCATGCCTGGTCCGGTCGGGGCTAACCCCAGCCTCACCATCGCCGCCGTCGCGGACCGCTTCGCCGAGAGGTTGCTCGAAACGAAGGGGAATAGGAACAGATGAACGGTAGCACTAGCGTCCGCTTCACAGAAGAGATGAAAGGCCACGTCTCCTTCGGGGAGAGTGATTTCGAACTTGGCGCCAGGGAAGGGCGCACGAACGATACGCGATTGAAGGTCCATCTCACCATCGAAGTAGACGATCTCGACCGGCTCGCGGCCGATGCAGGCCGCGCGGATTCGGCCAAGGGGGTGGAGTGCGACGACCTCGGCGGCAGGCTCACAGGGGAGAGGGGTGTCTTCAACCTCCTCGTCGAGGATAAGGCCCCCGAGATCAAGCACATGCTCTACCGGCTGTTCTTCCGGGACGGGGTCGGCCATCCGATCACGCTCACGGGCTTCAAGACCCTGACGAACCGCAGGGGCCGCCACGTGTGGGGTGACACGACCACTCTGTACACTCGGCTGCTCAGGGGGCACGTGGAGGCCGGGGAGGACCCAAGAGCGGAGATCGTCGCTTCTGGCATCCTGCGCATCAGTCCGCTTGGCTTCCTACGGCAGCTCACTACCTTCCGTGGGGGAGGCCACCGGTCACCGATCGCCCGGGCCGCGGCCATCGCCCGCTTTGACGCCCACTTCCTTGGATATCTCTGGGAAGTCTACGGCCTGAACCGAGTGTACGGAAAATTCGCGACCCAGATGAAGCGTCCGAATAGAGGTTCCGGCGGGCGTGGTGACGAAGGTTGATAAGAACGCTTCAAGACGACGCGTTGATCGTCTTCCTCTCGGATACTCACATCGGCGGGGACGAAGGCCATGACATCTTCGAGTCTCCGAATGAGCTCACGGCGTTGCTAGAGGAGCTCTCAGCCCACGGCGGTCCGGTCGAGTTAGTCCTGGCCGGAGACTTCTTCGATTTTCTTGAGATAGGCGACGTGCCGAGTGGAGAGAATCGGGCCTCCGTCACGATAGCGCGTCCCGAATACCTGAAGCTGTTCTCTACGCTACGAGCCTTCTCCGCGGTCGAACACCACAGGGTCGTCTACCTACCTGGCAACCACGACGCGGAGGTGTGGTGGAGCCCGGCGGTGCAAAATACGCTGCGCGAAGAGGGACTGGTGGACGAGTTCGCGCCCTCTTACGCCGCCCGTTTCGAATCCGTCCCTGAGCGGGTTCTCTACTGCGAACACGGCAACCAGTTCGATCCCGCCAACACCATAAGGGACTACGAAGACCCGCTTGACACCCCCTTGGGCGACCACATCGTCACCGACCTGACACGGGGGCTCGTCTCGGCGGGGCACATCACAAGGAGCCTTGATCTGGGCGACCTCAACAAAGTCTACCCGCTTGTGACTATCCCCGAGTGGGTAGTGGGGCGCTTCTTCTACGATCTGCTTGGCCGGGTCGTTACATACCTGCTGCTGCCGCTGATCATCGGGTACGCAGCGTACTGGGTCGTCGAGTACCTGCTGCTGCCGCTGTTCGTCGGCCCGGCGTCCTTCTCCTGGGAAAGCTATCGTTCGTTGCCCGGGCTGCGGAGACGACTACTTGCGGAAGTCGCCTCTGACGCGACTCTACTCGTGATCGCGTTCGGCCTGTTCTTCCTGGCGGTCCGGCGAACGGCGGCACGCGCAGTGTCATCCCTGTCCTCGCGGCTTCCAGGCCATCGGCGGGCCATCGGCGGCGCCCCACGTTCCTGAGCAAGAGATCCGAGGTCTGCTGCAGACGGACCGGCCGCCGCCGATGGACCACGATCTACAAGGAAGTGTGATTGACGTCTTCGTCTCTGGGCACACCCACGCCCCTTCGCTCTCGGAGATACGGCGCGAGAACGGGGAAGCCGTGATCATAGTGAACTCCGGCTGCTGGCTAAGGCAATTGCAACCGATCCAGGCACACTTCAGGGGGCCACCCGTTTTCGCATCGAAGTTCGTGCTGACACATGTGCGGGTCTTCCTTAGCGGCTCCAGTGTCTGGGTGGAACTTTGGGAACACCCGAAGCCTGCGCGTGTGCGCCTGCGGTCCGCGGAGCGAATCGCGATCCTCGGCCGCTTGCCCGCCCAACCCGCCGAGGACGCCAGACCGCAGGTACTAGCCTCCGGCGAGCTGCAAAGATAGAGACGCATTGCGATCGGGCGGTCATGTCGTCGAAACCGTCACCCTCGCCTTGGCCGCGCGGACGGCGGCCGAAAGCGTGGCGGTGTCGTACGCTCCGTAGTGGCGCCGGCCGTTGATGAAGAAGGTCGGGGTGCCGGAGACTCCGCTGAGGTCGGCACTGTTGACGTCCTCGGCGACGCGGTTCGCACCCGCGTGCTCGCGTAGCTGGCTGGAGAAGCGCTCTATATCGAGTCCGAGCTGCTCGGCGTAGCGGATGAGGTCGGCCGGTCGGAGCGCGTCCTGGTAGTCGAGCAGCAGGTCGTGCATCGGCCAGAACGCGCCCTGTGCGGCGGCGGCCTCGGCTGCCTCGGCTGCGAGCTGGGCCTGGGGATGGACATCGCTCAGCGGCAGATGGCGCCAGACGTAGCGGACGTCGCCGAACTCGCGCAGGAGTTCTCGGACGAACGGCTCGGCCTGTCCGCAGAAGGGGCATTCGAAGTCGCCGTACTCGACGACTGTGACGGGTGATTCGATGGGCCCGCGGATGTGGTCGCGTTCCGCATCGACCTCTACATCGAGGTCGAGGAGCGGCTCGTCGGTGCCGAGCAGGGCGCGTATCCGGGCGCGCCGGGGGAGTAGCGCCGTGGCGCGAAACAGGAGCCACGTAAGGATCGACGCGCAAAGGGCGGCGCTGAGGATGCCGATCTTCGCCTCCTCCAGCTGCGGCCCGTCAAATGCGAGGGTCGCGACTAGCAGTGACACCGTAAAGCCGATCCCAGCCATCGTGCCGCCGCCGGCTACGGCCACCCAGCCGACCGGCGGCCGTAGCCGCTCGTGGCTCAGTCGCGTCAACAGCCAGGACGCGCCGAGAATGCCCAGCGGCTTGCCAGCGACGTAGCCGAACAAGATCCCGAGCGTGATCGGCGAGCTGAAGGCTCGCTCCAGGAAGCCGCGGTCGATCGAGATCCCCGCATTCGCGAGCGCGAACAGCGGAACTATCACGTAGCTCGTCCACGGGTGGTAGAGCAGCTGCAGCCGCTCGTTCGGCGAGATCGCCGACCTCAGCTCCTCGCGCGCGGAGCGCTCTAGTTCTGGCGTCGGTTGCTCGCGGAACTCCCGAAAGCGATCGCCAGCACGCTCGAGATCGGACCGCGCCGCCGGGTAGGCGTACGCCAGGAGGCCCATCGCGAGGCCCACGACCACCGGCTCCACGCCCGACTCGAGCAGCGCTACCCAGGTCGCCGCCCCGAGCACCGCGTAGACGAGGCCTCGACGCACGCGGAGGGCGAGCACAATGAGGACAGCTCCGAAGATACTCAGGGCGGCGAGCAGCGCCGAAACCTTAACCTGCTCTGTGTATACCGTCGCGATGACGACGAGCGCAAGGACATCGTCTACCACGACCAGCGTGAGTATGAACGCCCGCAGACGGTCAGGAAGACGTCGCCCCACGAGCGCAAGGAGGCCGAGGGCGAAGGCCGTGTCGGTCGACATCGCGATGCCCCAACCGTGCGCGGACGAACTGCCCATGTTGAAGGCCAGGTAGATTGCGACTGCAGTCGCCATTCCGCCGATCGCGGCCAGCAGCGGCAGCGCAAACCGTCTTCGCTCTCGCAGCTCGCCCAGGTCGAACTCGCGCCGTGCCTCGAGCCCCAGCACGAAGAAGAAGAACGTCATCAGCCCGCTGTTCACCCAGTGGCGAAGATCGAGCGCGACTCCAGCCCCGCCGACGTCGATCGAGAGTGTCGTCCCCCAAAGCGCGTCGTAGGAAGAGGCGTCGACGTTGACCCACACAAGCGCAGCCATCGCCGCAGAAAGCAAGACCAACGCGCCGCCGGTCTCCGTGCGCAGAAACACCCGTAGTGGCGTCTTGAGCTTCCGAATCCAGATCGTACGCCCTGAGTACGGCTGACCTGGCTGCGGCGTCACGCCCTGCTCCCATGCCAGCGCCGACGGCGGGATTCGAGTACTGCCCTGCGCCTCGGGATCAGCATCGGGTGATCCATCTTTGAAGTGTACTAATTCAGTTTCGTCTGTGAATTGGGAACGCTTGTGGCTCCTCACTACGTTCTCACTACGCTCCCCTAGTAGGCTCCGGAGTAGCTCGAAGGTAAAAAGCAAGGAGGCGATCCACATTAGTGAAGATTTCGATTGAGGTCCTCTGCAACATGGCCCGCAGCAGGCGCTGAGCTCTGTTTCCACACAGAACAGAGGCGCTCTTGAGGTTGCTACGCCGGCGAGCCCTAGCCAGAAAGGAATCACATGACTACTGGTGTCCTACCGCGATGGCTCGCCTGGCTCGGAATAGTAGTGGCGATCGCATTGCTTTTCGATGTAATCTACGTCAACATCCTCCCGCTGCTCCTCTGGGTGTTCATTGCTTCTATCGTGATGCTTATGCGACGCGAGGAGATGCCAGCCGCTGCCGCTTCGCCGGACGGTAGCGTCGCTTGAAGTAGTTCATCCGGTCGCGACAACGTGTGCCGCAGTAGATCTGCGTGCGCTGCTTGTTAATGAACGTCGCAGCCCTCTGCCGCGCACGTAAGCAAGACGCGTTCATCGGTCCACGATCGCCTGAGCGAACCTCTGCGCCGGCGACCTCTAAGCGCCTCCAGGGTGGTCGCGAGCTGGAAGGCGTCGCCGAACTCCATAGAGTCGCACTGCTTCATGGCTGAGCGGGCCCAGGCCCGCGAGGTTGTGGAGATTCAGTCACCAAAAGGATAGGAGGTGGGCGCGATGGATCTCTCAGATCAGGGACGTGTACCGCGAGCCCGGATCGGGGGCGAGCAGCGTGTCACCCCCCTGGAGCTCTTCTTCGACTTGGTCTTCGTCTTCGCCCTCACCCAGGTAACAGCCTTCCTCACTCATCACCTTACCTGGATCGGGATGTTGCAGGGTGGGGCGCTGCTCGCGGCGCTTTGGACCGTATGGGGAGGTTACTCGTGGCTTACAAACGCCGTGCCGGCAGAGGAGGCGATCCCCGCGCGGCTGCTGATCTTCTGCGCGATGGCTGCCATGTTCGTGGCCTCGCTGGCCGTCCCTGGCGCCTTCGGCCGCTACGGGGTGATCTTTGGTTCAGCCTACTTCGTGGTGCAGCTCTTACAGGTGATCCTCTACGCGCTCGCTTCCGGACGCGAGCCAGAGCGCCGGGCCATCCTCCGGCTCGCACCGGGTTTCGTGGGAGCCCCGGTGCTGCTCATCGTGGCCGGGTTCTTCGACGGCTTCGCCCAGGGTGCGCTCTGGGCCATTGCGCTCGCTGTCGGCTACGGTGTGGCGTACGTCCGAGGCGTCTCGGGCTTCAGGATCCACCCGGCGCACTTCGCCGAGCGCCACGGCCTCGTGGTGATCATAGCCCTTGGCGAGTCGATCGTGGCGGTTGGTGTCGGGGCTTCGGGGGTAGGGCTCGGAGCAGGGGTGATCGTCGCCGTCGTGCTGGGGATCACACTCGCTGCCGCCCTGTGGTGGGCCTACTTCGACCTGGTCATGCTAACCGCCGAGCACAGGCTCTCAGAGGCCAGGGGAGAGGAACGGGCGAGGCTAGCGCTCGACTCCTACAGCTACCTGCACCTACCGATGGTGGCAGGGATAATCTTCGCCGCCCTAGGCATCGAGCAGACCCTCGCCCACGTCGGGGACCCTTTAGGGACGATCCCGGCCGTGGCGCTGTGTGGCGGCGTGGCCCTCTACCTCCTTGGGCACAACGCCTTCAGGCTGCGTGAGGAGGGCAGCGTGAGCGTTCCCAGGTTGGTTGTGGCGGTGGTGTGCTTGGGGCTCATCCCCGTGGGAGTTACGGTCTCCTCCCTCATCACCCTCGCCTTCCTGGTGTTGGTGTTGTGTGGGCTGGCAGCGTTCGAGACAGCGACCTCTGGCGAGTTTCGGCGTGAGCTCCGAGCCCGATAGTAGCCGCAGAACATGTCCTACTCACCTGAGCGCGTGGAAGGTTAACTCGCCGAAGTCGGACTTCCGCTTTAACGCAGTTCTGAGAAGTTCGCACGCGACGTTCGCTTGAGGGCTTCTTCACTACTTCGCTCGGCGCAGCTGCTCACTACGCTCTCACTACGCTCCCCTGGTAGGCTCTACGTTACCCCCAAGTGGTGCGATCCAGGGAAAGGAGATCCGCATGACCACCGAGAACACCCCAGATCCATCCGCCCCAGACACCATCGTGTTGGTTCACGGCCTCTGGGTGACCCCCCGCAGCTGGGAGAAGTGGGTCGAGCACTACGAGAACAAGGGATACCGCGTGCTGGCTCCCGCATACCCGGGCCTCGAGGTAGAGGTCGAGGCGCTCAACGAGGACCCCTCCCCGATCGAGGCCTTGACTATCCCTGGGGTCGTCGAGCACCTAGAGGGCATCGTAGGCGAGTTGGATAAGCCACCCATCATCATGGGCCACTCGGCGGGCGGCCTGTTTACCCAGATCCTCCTAGACCACGGTTACGGAGCCGCTGGGGTAGTTATAGACTCCGCGCCTGCAGAGGGCGTCAGGGTAACCCCGGTCTCACAGATAAGGGTCTTCTTCCCGATTCTGAGGAACCCCGCCAATCGCCACAGGGCAGTGGGCTTCACCAAAGAGCAGTTCCACTACGCCTTCGCCAACACCCTAAGCAGGGAGGACTCAGACGAGGTCTACGAGCGCTACCACATCCCCGCTCCGGGCAGCTTCGTGTGGGCTGGGCCGCTGGCCAACTTCACGCCAGGCCACCAGGACACCTACGTAGACTTCAGGAACGAAGACCGCGCGCCCTTGCTGTTCATAGCGGGTGGAGAAGACAACCTCATGCCTCCAGCGGTCAACCAGTCTAACGTCAAGCACTATCGCCACACCAACTCCGTTACAGACTACAAGGAGTTCGCTGGCCGCTCGCACTACACGGTAGGGCAGGACGGATGGGAGGAGGTAGCAGACTACGCCCTTGAGTGGGCGGTAGAGCACACGAAGAGTCCAGCGGCTTGAGCGTAGCCTCAGGTCTATTCACCTGAGTGCGTGGACAGTAGACAGCCTGTTGAAAAACCCCTCTACGCCACCTCCGGGTCTCCTTCAAGGGCTCAAAAACCCGCCATTGCAGTGTTTTGGCCTTGTTGTCTAGGTGTTCGGATGCGGTATCGGACTACCGACTGGTCCAATAGGGATTTTTCAACACGCTGGGAATTCTGCGAACTTCGCCTTGACGGAGTTTTCTCGGAAGTACGCCTAGCCCATGTCCAACACACCATGGGCGTCCCTGGCTGAGAATACCCCGCGATGGCCGCGCCTCCCCGGCGTTCTTGGCCCGTCTGGACCGCGGCCGAGCGTGAAAGAACGGCTTAGGGTATCGGCCGCTCCTCCGAAGCCGCGAAGAGGACCTCCACACATGGCAAGATGAACCTAACCGCGCCGCCTTTAGTCAGGCGCGATGAACATAGGGGGTGGATGATGGACGTCTCCGATCACGGGGGTCCGCTGCGAACTCGGGACAGTGGCGAGCAGCGCGTAACGCCCCTGGAGCTGTTCTTCGACCTGGTCTTTGTCTACGCTGTGACCCAGCTCTCCCACCTTCTGCTGGACCACTTGAGCATCAGAGGAGTATTGGAGACGCTGTTCCTGTTACTGGCGGTGTGGTGGGCGTGGGTCTACACGGCCTGGTTCACCAACTGGTTCGACCCGGATCGGCTGCCGGTTCGCCTGGTGCTGGTCGCCGTGATGCTCGCGAGCCTGCTGATGTCGGTCGCGATCCCGGAGGCCTTCGGCGAGCGCGGGTTGATGTTCGCCCTGGCATTCGTCGCCATACAGGTCGGGCGCACCGCCTTCGCGGCGCTCGCCCTGTATAGCGCGTCCCACCCACTGAGCGGAACCTTCTGGAGGATCCTGGCCTGGTTCGTGGCGGCCGGCGTGTTGTGGGTGGCGGGGGGCCTGCTCGAAGGCGGGGCGCGCTACGTGCTGTGGCTGCTCGCGTTGGCCGTGGACTACGCCGGACCGGTGATGCGCTACTGGACGCCGGGGTTGGGTGGCTCGCGTACGGAGGAGTGGACCATAGAGGGGACGCACTTCGCCGAGAGGTGCCAGCTGTTCATCATCATCGCGCTGGGCGAGTCTATCCTGGTGACCGGCACGACCTTCGGCGAGATCGAAGCGTCCGCGGCAACGGTTTGTGCGTTCGTGGTGGCCTTCCTCGGCAGCGTCGCGCTGTGGTGGATCTACTTCGCGCGCAGCGCCGAGGCAGCTCGCGAGGCCTTAACCTCCTCCGAGGACCCTGGCCGGATGGGTCGCTCGGCCTACACCTACTTCCACCTGCCGATGGTGGCGGGGATCATCGCGGTCGCCGCGGCCGATGAGCTCACCGTTGCGCATCCTGGCGAGACCGGAACGCTCGCCTCAATCACACTTACCCTCGGAGGAACGGCGCTGTTTGTGGCCGGACACGCGCTCTTCAAGTGGGCCGTGTTCGGGGTGCTGCCCTGGTCGCACGCGGTCGCGGTCGCCGCGCTGATGGCCTTGATACCTGTGGGCTTCGCGATACCAACGCTCGCGCTCAGCGGTGCGGCAGGCTTGATCGTGGTCGGTCTTGCAGTGTGGGACACCCTAGCCTATGGACACATGCGCTCACCACGTCGGGCCACGTGAGTATGGGCCGTTCCCCGCCATCGAGCACAGGCAGCTATGCACCCAACCTCCAACGGGCACAGGTAGCGACGAGTTCCTTGGTGGGAAGCTGGCGTAGGCGCTGCCTTAGATCCTCTGGCGCCGTAACCAGTAGGGCCTGAAGTTGGTTTGCGGCCTGGCTTCTGACCTTAACCGCCGATTGGCGAGCCGATCGCAAGACCCGAATCATCTCCACCTTGCCGTCGCCGCTCTTAGGCTCTCCGCCTCGTCAGCCAGCACCGTCCTGGCCGCTGCCTCCGCGTCGATGGGATCGGATTTCCCCTTGCGCCTGAGATGGCGGCGCTTAGGCCTCTCGACCTCCATCACTGAAATCCCGGCGGCCTTTAGGTGGCTGGCGAGTCCGGCTCCCTAGCTGCTGGTGCCTTCTATCCCGGCACACCTCACGGGGCCAAAGCCTTCCGCCCAGCAGAGAAGCCTCTCGTAACCATTTCCGGTCGTTGGTAGGCTCAATTCTCCCAGGCTTCTCTGCCCAGATGGTCCACAGCCACCACCGTGTGGAAGTCCAGGTGTGTGTCCACGCCCAAGATCACCTCGACCTTGGTGTCTGGTCTCTGGGTACCGAGAGTCATCGTCTCGTGCGTGCAGCTCCTTTCGATGTCGCGGTCGCTTTCCACCCGAGGAGCAGGAGAGCACGGACGAATGTGCTGTGACGGGTCGCGTTAGCGGCGAGCTCCTATGAGGTCACGTTAGGCTCCGACCCCGGGTGGCCGTTGGGCGACACCAAGATGTCCGGTCGACGAGTCACTTGCAAGGAACCTTTGGCTCACGTGGAAAGTGGGTCAGGCCGGTCCTAGGCGTCGCCCACAGCCATTCTCCAGTGTACTCACAGCCTAGAAGAGGGATTCTGCGAACGTCCGCCTTTCGCAGTTCTGAGAAGTTCGCACCCAGAAATAGCTGCTTAGCATACAAAGATGGTCCATATGGGCAATGCGCTGGCCTCACGAGTTGTGTATGCTACCCTGCACCACACATCTGGAGCGGTGCGGAATACCCTTACTGCCAGCTCCTCTACCCAGGAGGAACCCGTGAGCACAAACCGGCAGGACGGATCCTGGCCCACCGTCGTCCTCGTTCACGGCGGGTTCGCGGACGGCTCCGGATGGCAGGGCGTTTACAACGAACTGAAGGACACCTACAGCGTCAGAATCGTCCAGGAACCTAACCTTTCACACCAGGGCGATGTCGCAGCCACCAAGTTGATCATCGATGCGCAGAGCGAACCCGTCATCCTCGTTGGCCATTCCTATGGCGGAGCGGTGATCACCGAGGCGGGCAATGATCCCAAAGTGGCGGCGCTCGTCTACATCGCTGCTTTCGTGCCGGATGAGGGCGAGTCAGTGCAAACGCTCATCGGAACCTTCCCGCCCGGCGAGCCGAACGCGGGAGACGCTATTCTGCCGCCTCAGGAGGGCTTCCTGTTCCTAGAGCGGGAAAAGTTCCATGAGCAATTCGCGGGCGACTTGAGTGCCGATGAGGCAGCGTTCATGGCCGATTCGCAGGTCCCGTGGGGCGTTGAAGCCCTGAGCGGCACGATCAGCGAGGCGGCATGGCAGAGCAAGCCAAGCTGGTACCTCGTCGCAACTGAAGACCGGATGATCCCCCCGCCCGCCCAGCGCTCGATGTGTGAACGAGCGGGTGCGACCGTTGAGGAGGCTGAGGGCAGCCATTCGATTTATGTGTCGCAGCCGGCAGCCGTGGCTAAGCTCATCGAAAAGGCCGCTTCCGAAGTGAGCTCTGCTGCGCGCTAAGTGGGTTACAAAGAGACAGCGAAGGTTGGAGGAGGACCTCATGACCACCGAGAACGCTCCCGATCCAGCCGCTCCCGAAACTATCGTACTAATCCACGGCTTCTGGGTGACCCCACGCAGTTGGGAGAAGTGGGTCGAGCACTATGAGGAGCGTGGCTACAACGTCCTCGCTCCCGCATACCCAGGACTCGAAGTCGAGGTTGAGGCGCTGAACGAGGATCCCTCCCCGATAGAGGCTCTGACCGTCCCAGCCATCGTCGAGCACTACGAGGGCATCATAGACGAGCTAGATAGCCCGCCGATCCTTATGGGCCACTCCTTCGGAGGGGTAGTAGTCCAGATCCTGCTCGACCACGGATACGGAGCCGCAGGCGTGGTGATCGACTCGGTCCCAGCAGAGGGCGACAAGGTGGTTCCTGTCTCCCAGATCCGGGCCACCTTCCCTGTGCTCAAGAACCCCGCCAACCGCCACAGGGCAGTAGGGTTCACCCCTGAGCAGTTCCACTACGCCTTCACCAACACCCTTTCAGAAGAGGAGTCCAGGGAGGTCTACGAGCGCTACCACATCCCCGCCCCGGGCAACCTCGTGTGGGGTGGGGTGTTGGCCAATTTCACGCCAGGCCACCAGGACACCTATGTGAACTTTAGGAACGAGGATCGTGCGCCCTTGCTGTTCATAGCGGGAGGCGAGGACAATATCATGCCGCCGTCGGTGAACGAGTCGAACGCCAAACACTACCGTCACATCGAGTCGGTAACAGACTACAAGGAATTCGAGGGGCGCTCGCATTACACGCTGGGGCTGGAAGGCTGGGAGGAGGTCGCCGACTACGCCGTCGAGTGGGCCGAGGCGAACGCAAGAACACGCCCCGCAGCCTGAGCACTGGCCCTTCGACGCGGGGGTGGCCACTGAAGGCGGAGACTCCTACGAGCAGCGCGTAACGCCCCTGGAGCTGTTCTTCGACCTGGTCTTCGTCTTCGCCCTCACCCAGGTTACCGGCTTCCTTGCTGATCACCTAACCTGGGTCGGGATGCTGCAGGGAGCAGCGCTGCTGGCGGTGTTGTGGTCGTCGTGGGCGGTGTACTCATGGCTGACCAATGCTGTGCCCGCAGAGGATGTGATCCCCGCTAGGATCGTGATCTTCTGCGCGATGGCTGCAATGTTCGTGGCCTCGCTTGCAGTCCCCGGAGCCTTCGGACGTCACGGGGTTATCTTCGGTTTAGCCTACTTTGTGGTGCAGCTGTTGCAGGTGCTCCTGTACGCACTCGCCACAGGCGACACGCCGGAGACACGCCGAGCCATACTCAGGCTCGCACCAGGCCTCGTGGGCGCCCCTGTGCTGCTCATCGTGGCCGGCTTCCTCGACGGATATGCCCAGAGTGCGCTCTGGGCCGCGGCACTCGCGGTAGGCTACGGCGTGGCGTTCATCCGTGGCGTGTCGGGCTTCAGGATCCACGCCGGGCACTTCGCCGAGCGCCACGGCCTCGTGGTGATCATAGCCCTTGGCGAGTCGATCGTGGCGGCAGGCGTTGGGGTCTCGGGGCTGGCGCTCGGGACGGGGGTGATCGTCGCCGTCGTGGCGGGGATCGCGCTCGCTGCCGCCCTGTGGTGGGCCTACTTCGACCTCGTCATGCTAGTCGCCGAGAGGAGGCTCTCAGAGGCCAGGGGAGAGGAGCGAGCGAGGCTGGCGCGCGACTCCTACAGCTACCTGCACCTGCCGATGGTGGCAGGGATCATCTTCGTCGCCCTCGGGGTCAAGCAGACCCTCTCCCACGTCGGGGACCCTTTAGGGACGATCTCGGCCGTGGCGCTGTGTGGCGGCGTGGCCCTCTACCTGCTCGGGCACAACGGCTTCAGGCTGCGCGAGGTCGGCAGCGTGAGCGTCCCCAGGCTGGTGGTGACTATGCTCTGCTTGGCGCTCATCCCGTTGGCGGTGTTGGTCCCTTCCCTCCTCACCCTCAGTGTCCTCGCGTTGTTGCTCTGCGGTCTGGCCGCCTTCGAGACGGCGACCTCTCGCGAGTTCCGGCGTGCGCTCCGAGCACGCTAAGAGCTGCAAGCATAGTCTTTCACTCGACTGCTTGGAAAAGTGAACTCTCGGAATTTCTGGGACCGCATCGCAACCACTTGAGCGCCACTACTCAAGCACGGCCATGGCCTCGATCTCCACGAGTTGCCCCTCGACGGCGAGCATCGACACTCCCAACAGTGTGCTCGCCGCCCCTGCAATACCCGATTCTCGCACCGCAACCCACACGGACCCCAGATCGGCACGCTCACCTGCGACCACGTAGACGGTCGTCTTTATGACGTCGCGCTCCCTCGCGCCGACCGCCGCGAGGGCTGACGCCAAGTTCTCGAGCGTCTGCCTAGCCTGCACGAGCAAGTCACCTGCTCCTACGAGGATGCCCTCGGCGTCTAATGGGACCGCCCCAGCAGTGGTGACGAGTCGGCTTCCCGAGGCCACCACGACGTGTGAGTAGCCGGGAGGCTGGCTGAGTCCAGGAGCATTGATGCGTTCGATCATCGCCTCCTCCTTCACCTTCGAAGCTCTGGTGTGGTAGCTATAGTAGTCTGTCTGCGGGCGGTATTCACCCTAGTGCGTGAAAGGAGACAGCGTGTTCAAAGACTCCCTTGGTACCCGCTTTTGTCCCTGATCGGCTACCAAACAGAAGATGCAGAAAATGCTGAACCATGTTTCGGGTGAACGCGACGCCCCAAAAGCAGGGTGGCGCACGTGTGCCGGAGGTCGTGCCAGCGAATATCGCGAAACCCTGCGCACTTCAGCAGGGGCTTGAAGTGCCGGTTGACGACGTTCAGGGTGTCCACCAGCGTGCCGATAGTGCGGAACACGAGGCCGTTATCCCGCCAATCGGGGCTAGCAGCGCATGGGGCGAGCCGAGTATGACCTGTTCGCAACGTAGGCTTGAGGAGCGCGCTGTACCCTAATTGTGCGTGAGCACGCGACGCACCCGTGCTGCCGAGAGGAAGCCCTCCCTTAGCTTCTCGTCCCCGATATTCCCCGCGAGCATTCTCAAGGTCTGCGCCGCTAGAGAGTTCGCCTCCCGTGCTTCTTCGGTCTGCCTGCGCTGCTCGTGAAGCTCGCCGATCTTGCTCTGGCTCTGCCAGAGTTCCTTAGGTAGTCCGATCTGCTCGGCTAGTGTACGTGCTTCGTGCAGCTGACCTATGGCCCTTTGCGTGTCGCCCTCGAACTCGCTAAGGACTGCCATGGAGCGAAGGTAGGCTATTCGTTCCCGTCCGTTCGTCCGCGGTCTGTCGGCGAAACGTCGCACCACTTCTCGAGCGCCTCGCTCGTCCCCAGCACGCAGCAGCGCCTCGACCTCGTAATGGGGGTAGAGTCCGTCTAGCACATCGAAGGAGGTACCTGCTTCGTGTGCTCTTTTGGCGTGGGAGTAAGCCTCCTCCCAATTCTCGGAGAGGGCCGCCACCGCGCAGAGGCTGGCAGAGGAAAGCGCCTCGTAATGCGGCCCCAGTTGTGCCCCAAGCTCCAGTGCCTCCTCATAGACCCTCCGCGCCTCCTGCAGGTCCAATAACACCTTGTATGCCCGCCCGAGGTGGTCGAGGTTGTGCCACAGCAAGAACGTGTCTTGCGCTATACGAGCCAGCTCCGTTCCTCGCAGGCAGACCTCGAGCGCTTCCTCGTACTCGCCACTCGCCAAGAGCCCGAGTGAAAGCGCCGGTGAGCCCATCGCCTCGGCCCGCTCGGGCAACTCGCGGGACTTGCCAAGCACCTCACGCCCGAACGCGATCCCCTCTTGCAGCCTGCCCTGGAAGACCCGGATGTACGCGAGATACATGAGGCATTGGTTCTCCATGGCCTTGTTGCCTACTTTCCACGAGGCCACGAGCCCCATGGCCGTAGGCATCGAAGGAAGGAGCGTGCGCGGTGGCCGACGTTTGGCCAGCTCCCGGCTCAGCTCAGCTCCCTCCTCGGCGCACGCTGCCGACTCCTCCAACCTTCCCCTAAACAGCTCCAGTCGTGCCAGCGTCTCCAGTGCCCTCGCGATCAGGTCTGGACGCTCTTCCAAGGTCCGAGCGGAGGCCAGAGCCTTCCCGGCGAGAGCGCCGGAGTGCTCGAATTCCCCCGTCCCGTAAGTCATGACTTCCGCTAGTGTGCACTCTATCTCTACCAGCAACTCTTCAAGTCCCGCCTCCTCGGCCACCCGTATAGCGTCCTCCAGGAGCCTTCTCGCCCTCGGGGGGTCGGACTCTTGGTGGAAGGCGAGGACAGCAAGGTTGTTGCGGGCGCCCACCTCGAGCCTGGCTTCTCCCACCTCTAGGGCTAGAGCGAGCATCGTCTCGTAAGCCTCCCTGGCCTTGCCCCACTCCTCTGACAGCTCGTAGGCCCGGCCCAGCTGTATGTAAAGGTGCTCGAGGTCCGGGACCGACGACTCGCCCAGCTGCCTACTACCGCCAGTTGGTACTCTTTCTCCTTCTGCCAGTAGGGAGCGCGCCCTTTCGTAGTGCGCGATGGCGTCCTTTACGGCGAACACCTCCACGGCGTCGTCGCCTGCCGCCACACCATACCCGAAGGCCTGCTCCGCCAGACCTCCGGCCAGCGCCTGACGCGCCAGCTGCGCAGCAGGGGCACCTCCCTCCTTCAGCACCTCAAAAGCCCTGCGGTGCAACAGCCGCCGCCGCGCATGCCCCATCTCGGTGTAGGCCACCTGCCTTATCTTCTCGTGCGTGAAGGAGTAAGTGGTGCTAGGGTGTAAGAGTGGCTCCTCCTCTTCTTCTCTTCCCCTGGCCTCCTCCCGTACTAGGTGGCGCTCGATTAGCTCGTCTAGCCCTCTCAGGCCTTCTGCTTCTACTAGCCCCGCCACCCCCACCACCGACTCGAAGTCGAAGCCTCTCTCCAACACCGCCCCAGCCATCACCAGCTCCGAGGCCTCAGCCGAGAGCCGAGAGAGGCGCGCGCGGATCACTTCCCGCACGCTCTGGGGCAGCAGCCCTCTCAAGGCGCTCTTCTGGCTTCGCCAGGCCGGGCCTACCTCCACGACCCTCGCCCCGTCCGCGCGGCTTCGTATAAGGAGCATGCCCTCTTCGAGCAGGACCTTGAGCGTCTCCACCAAGTAGAAGGGCTGACCCCCTGTCTCAGCTGCGAGCCGTTCTGCCAACTGCTTGAGCCCTAATTCCACCTCGTTCGAGCCCCTCGTCTCCAGAGGCCCGGCAGGGGGCTTCGAAGAGCTGGCCCTTGTACACAGCCGCGGTAGGAGTCCCTCGATTTCCTCATCTGTCAAAGGACCCAGGGACATGCTTCTCAGGGGCAACCTCCGTCCCAACGCCAAGAGCCACCTCTCGAAGGCCGAGCCTGCCTCCGGTTCTTCCGGGCGCGCGGCGATCAGCACCAGCACAGGCGCTCCTTGCTCCGCCCAGCGCCTACCCGCGTACTCTAGTACCTCCAGCGTTGCCGCGTCCGCCCACTGCAAATCGTCCAGGAAGAGAACCACAGGGGTACGGAAGGCCAAAGCCTCCACCATTCTGACAATCGCCTCGAATAGCGCCCCTTTGGCCATCTCCCCTCCATCGGAGGTAGAGGAGGGAAGATCAGGATACCTCTCCTTGAGCTCGGGCAAGAGCCGAGAGAGCTCAGAGAGCCACACATCCTTCAAGAGGTCGTCGGGAGCCCTTTCTCGCTCCATGCGCGGCCTTATTGCCTCTATGAGCGGCCTGTAAGGCAACCCTGCTCCCTCCGAGGCCCACCCTACTAGGACGTCCGCCTCCCTGGCTCCAGCCCAGAGGAGAAACTCTTCTGCCAGGCGCGTCTTGCCTATCCCTGCCTCACCCAGGATCGCCACGACGCGCGTATGTCCCATGCCAGCCGCTTGATACTCTGAGACGAGCGCACCAAACTCTTGCTGCCGGTCAACCAGCGGCACCTCCAACTCCGAAAGCGCAGTAGTAGCTGCAGAGTGTATATGGCTCGCACCCAAGAAAGCCCTCTCCTCGACCTCCTTCTGCAATCGAGCGGCCAGCTGCTGCATCTGAGTAGAGGGCTCCATCCCAAGCGCTCTGCCTAAGGTATTCCTGAAGCCCTCGTAGACCAGCAGTGCCCTCTCACTCTCGCCCGCACCAGAGAGCAGCTCCATAAGCCGCCGATGGGCAATCTCCTCTAGCGGTGCCTGCCTCACCCACAGCCGGGCGGTACCTATAGCCTCCGCTACTAGACCCTCCTCCCCTTCGAGGCGAGAGAGCCTCTCGCACAGCTCCCCGAAAACCTGCCGCCACCTCGCGCGCTCACCCTCAAGCCACAGCTCGAACTCGTGGGAATTTTCGAGCGAGAAGCCTTCCATGAACTCACCCCGGTAGAGTCCCAGGTTCCCTTGCAGCCGGCCGATGAGCTCCCGGCGCTCTCCAGCAGCGGCGCTCCTTCCTCCCAGCGAGGTTTCCCTCCTCGCCAGCGAAACGGCAGCCTCGAATACCTTTAGGTCGACCTCGATCTCCCGCGGCTCTAGTTCTAAACGGTTGCTCTGGATGACGAAGAAGCGGTCCACTGCGTCATGGGCGCTGTCTTCCCCCAAGGTCTTCCTGAGCTTGTGCAAGACGGCGCGCAGGTCCGCACGGGCCCGCCGCTTCTCGCTCTGTGGCCACAGAAGCTCTGCGAGCTCTCTCCTTGGGTGCCTACCCCCCTCGGCGGCCAGGTAGCACAAGAGCGCGAGCTCCTTCTTTATCCTGAACCGGACGGGCAGCCCCTCGAGTCTGGCCTCAGGTGGCCCCAGCAGCCTGATCCTTAGCCGTTTGTCTTCTTGGGTCTCCGTCTCGAATCTCACGCGCCACGCTTTCGCTACGCCCCGCTGCTATGGTGGCTTGTGCGTGCAGTAATGGGCGCTAGGCTTGAGTCTTTCCCACTCAAATTGTACAGGCTCACCTCGATGGATCGCAACGGGAAGTACTACCGAGATTGTGAAGATGGGCACGCGAGATGAAAGAAGAACTCCGCAGATGGCGAGCTCCAGTGGTGGTCGTGGCAACGGTGGGTAGGACCCTGCTGTTAGTCTGGGATGTCTCAGCGGTTCAGGAGGAGCCCTGGCGGCGGCTTCTGCAGGAGCTTTCGTACGCTCGCCGTGATAAGGAGTACATGGACTCTCGTAGGCGTCTGGGTGTATCGGCCGAGTCGGTGTGGCTCGTGCCGAAGCCGAGCGGGGGAGGGGTGGCGGTGGTTTACCTGGAAGCCTTGGATCCCGAGCGGGTGCTGGGCGAGCTTGCGGCATCGGAGGCGCCTTTCGACTCATGGTACAGCGGAGCTATGCGCAAGCTTTTCGGCTTCGATTTGGCGCGGTTACACCGGGCAGGAGCGGCGAGCTTCTGTTCACCTGGCGCGATGATCGTGTTCGGGACGAGCGTTAGGCTGCGAAAAACGCATGACTTGATGGCCCACTTCGCTAAAGATGGGAACTCTTTACCATGTCCCTCACCACGTTTGGCGTTGCTCCTCACTACGTTCTCACTACGCTCCCCTAGTAGGCTCTGGAGTAGCTCGAAGGTGAAAGACGGGAGGTCATCCACTTAGTGAAAATTCCGATCAAGGTCCACTGCAACAGGGCGCGCCGCAGGCGCTGAGCTCCGTTTCTACAGAGAACAGAGCCGCTCTTGTGGCCGCTACGCCGGCGAGCCCTAGCCAGAAAGGAATCACGTGGCTACTCGAGAAGAACGCAGCACCGAGACCACCACGACCCCTCCTGAGGTGCGCCCCTTCCGCATCGACGTTCCTGAAGAGGATCTGGACGACCTCCGCCGACGCATCGCCGCTACGCGCTGGCCCGAAAGGGAGACCGTCGACGACAGTTCGCAGGGCGTGCAGCTCGCGACGATTCGGGAGCTCGCCCGCTATTGGGGTACCGACTACGACTTCAGGAGGTTCGAGACGAGGCTGAACGCCCTACCGCAGTTCATCACCGAGATCGACGGCCTCGACATCCACTTCATCCACGTCAAGTCGCCTCATGAGGACGCGCTCCCGCTGATCATCACGCATGGCTGGCCCGGCTCGGTCATCGAGATGCTGGAGGTCGATCGGCCCGCTCACCGACCCCACCGCGCACGGCGGAAGTGCCGAGGACGCCTTCGATGTGGTGGTCCCCTCCATGCCCGGCTACGGCTTCTCGGGGGAGCCGAGGGAGGTCGGCTGGAACGCCGGTCGCATCGCGGGGGCCTGGGCGGAGCTGATGAGCCGCCTCGGATACACCCGCTACGTCGCCCAGGGCGGCGATCAGGGCGCCGGCGTCACCGACGCGATGGGACGGCAGGCACCAGAAGGGCTGCTCGGCCTCCACTTCAACTTCCTGGACGCGGCCCCGCGGGAGCTCCTGATGGCCGCCCTCAACATCAGGCTCGCGTTCTCCATGGGGGACCGCGCGGAGTTGAGCAAGGTCGTCGCGGTCTTCATGCGAGGCTACATCGCCGAGATGGGCGAGCACCCGCAGACGATCGGCTACCCCCTGCTGGACTCGCCGCTGGGTCTGGCGGCCTGGATGCTGGACCACGACGCGGACAGCTACGAGAAGATTTCTCGCGCCTTCCTCGACGGCGAGCCCTCGGGCAACCTCACCCGCGAGCACGTCCTGGACAACATCACGCTGTACTGGCTGACGAACACCGCGGCCTCGGCCGCGCGGCTGTACTGGGAGACCGGCAGGAGCACGAGCGCCGCAATCAAGAAGCCGCCGCCGCACGTCATGCTCCCGGTGGGCTACACGGTCTTCCCCGGCGAGCTCTTCCAGGCCCCGCGCCACTGGGTGAAGAGCGCCTACCACAACCTCATCTACTTCAACGAGGCTGACAGGGGCGGCCACTTCGCGGCCTGGGAAGAGCCGGAGCTCTTCTCGGAGGAGATGCGAGCCGCATTCACCTCACTGCGTTAATCGGCGAACGTGGGCAGCGCGCACATATCGTGCGCGCTGCTCGCGACCGGTGTAGGGCAACTACGAGACAACGGAGGAGTTCCTGGCCCTGTACCGCGACGCAGAGGCCGCGGCGCACGAGACTCACGAAAGGAGCGCGCGTACCTGAGCCAACCCGCACCGCAATTCCCCAATCAGAGAGGGGATCAGCCGAATCCCGCCCCGCCAAGAAAAGGAGGTCATCATGAGCACCGGTGTCGAGACCGCTAGCGAGATACGCCCCTTCCACGTCGACATCCCCGAAGAGGAGCTCGCTGAGCTCCGCCGCCGCATCGCCTCGGCGCACTGGCCCAGCAAGGAGCTCGTCGAAGATCGGTCACAGGGCGTGCAGCTGGCGACGCTGCAGGAGCTCGCGCGCTACTGGGAGACCGACTACGACTGGCGCAAGTGCGAGGCGAAACTGAACGCCTTGCCCCAATTCAAGACCGAGATCGACGGGGTGGACATCCACTTCATCCACGTCAAGTCACCGCACGAGAACGCGTTGCCGCTGATCATGACCCACGGCTGGCCTGGATCAGTCATCGAGCTGCTCGAGACGATCGGCTCGCTGACGGACCCGACCGCTCACGGCGGCAACGCCGGGGACGCGTTTCACCTGGTGCTGCCGTCATTGCCCGGTTACGGATTCTCCAGTGAGCCGGCCGAGCTCGGTTGGGACGCCGCCCGCACCGGACGCGCGTGGGCACAGCTGATGAGCCGCCTCGGCTACACCCGCTACGTCGCCCAGGGCGGCGACGTGGGCGCCCTCGTCACGGACCTGATGGGTCGCCAGGCGGTCGAAGGTTTGGCCGGCTACCACCTGAACCTGCTCACGGCGGTGCTCGCGGTCGGCGACCAACTGCCCAAGGAATCTGAACAGGAACAGGCAGCGGCCGCGGCGGTCGCGACGTTCAGGGAGAGCGGCTTCGCCTACTTCCTGGAGATGGCAACGCGGCCGCAGACGATCGGCTACGCCCTGCTGGATTCACCCGTCGCCCTGGCCGCCTGGTTGCTCGATCACGACACGGACAGCTACTACAAGATCTCCCGCGCCTTCGTCGCCGGGGAGCCCGTGGGCAATCTCACGCGGGAGACGATCGTCGACAACATCACGCTGTACTGGCTGACGGGAACCGGCGTCTCGGCGGCCCGGTCGTACTGGGAGGACGCACGAGCGCTGGCCGCGTCGCTTGCGAGCGGCCAGCCTCCTCCGCCGGTCACCGTGCCGGTCGGCTTCACCACCTTCCCAGGCGAGATCTGGGCGTCGCCCCGGAGCTGGGTCGAGGCGGTCTACCCGGGCCTCGCCTACTTCAACGAGGCCGACAGGGGCGGCCACTTCGCCGCATGGGAAGAGCCGCAACTCTTCTCAGAAGAGGTTCGGGCGACGTTCAGGTCACAGCGCTAATCGGCGGACGTGGGCGACGTGCAGGATCTGTGCGCCGCCCACGCCCTGTTTCGAACAACTACGAGACCACGGAGGGTGACATGAGCAGCACCGGGCAACAGGCGTCGGAAATCAAGCGCACTACACCGGAAGGCCGCGGCGTCGGCCAACGGCTCGCCGAGGAAGCTTCCAAGGAGATGCTGGCCGCGCTGACGGAGTTCCTGGCCCCGTACCGCGAGGGCGGAGGTGGCTTGCGATGAGGTTCTTCGGCGCGCATCGGGAGGCCGGAACGGAAATCTTGCCGAGCGAGGGCCGCCTGCCGCCTTTGAAGGGCGCCACCGGATGGCTCAACTCTGAGCCGCTGACGCCCGAGGGGCTCCGCGGACGCGTCGTCGCGGTGCAGTTCTGGACGTACACGTGCGTCAACTGGCTTAGAACGCTGCCCTACGTGCGTGAGTGGGCCGCGAAGTACCACGATCAGGGCCTGACCGTGATCGGGGTTCATACGCCCGAGTTCGGCTTCGAGCGCAACGTCGACAACGTGATCGCGGCCGCCCGAGACATGAGGGTGGATTACCCGATTGCCCTCGATAGCGACTACGCCCTCTGGCGCGCCTTCGCCAATCACTTCTGGCCGGCGCTCTACATCGCCGATGAGCAGGGACAGATTCGCTACCACCACTTCGGCGAGGGTGAGTACGCCATGTCGGAGATGGTTATTCAGCAGCTGCTTGGCGAAGCGGGCAAAGAAGGCTTCGATCCGGCGCTCGTGACGGTCGAGCCCCAAGGCACCGAGGTTGCGGCGGATTGGAGCAATGTGAGAACGCCCGAGACATACCTTAGCTTTGGGCGCGCTTACGGCTTCGCGTCTCCAGACAGTGAGCGGTTCGACGAGCCTCACGACTATCCCAAGCCATCGCACCTGAGCTTGAATCAGTGGGCCCCCTCAGGCATCTGGACGCTTGCTGAGCACGCGGCAGTGCTGGGTGAGGCGCCCGGACGGATTGCGATCCGGTTCCATGCGCGCGACGTCAACCTCGTGATGGGACCCCCAGCGCGGGGAACCTCCGCGCCGTTTCGCGTGCTCATCGATGGACAGCCGCCGGGCGCCGCCCACGGGATCGACGTAGACGAGCAAGGCAACGGCACGGTTAGCGAACAGCGACTGTACCAGCTGATCCGGCAACCCAGGCCCATTTCTGATCGACACTTCGAGATCGAGTATCTCGATGCGGGAGTGGAGGCTTATTGTTTCACGTTCGGCTGATCCACGGCAGAGACCATTCGATCCATACTACGAACTGGAGATTCCTTATGGGTGGTTCTTTCAAGATAGGACGATTCTCGGGTATAGACGTGAGGGTGCACTGGACCTTCTTCCTGCTCCTTGCCTTCTTCGCCTTCATCGGCTACCAGACTTCAGGTAGTCTGGCAGGGGCGTTCACACCGACAGCCGTGATAGTGGCTTTGTTCTTGTGCGTGCTCTTGCACGAGTTCGGCCACTCCCTGGTGGCTCAGCGCCTCGGCCTCGAGATTCACAGCATCACGCTTCTGCCCATAGGCGGGGTCTCCAATCTGGAGTCCCTCCCCGAGAAGCCTTCTGATGAGGTCAAGATAACCGTCGCCGGTCCCCTGGTGAACATAGTGCTCGCCCCGATCTTCTTCGGTTTGGGTCTTCTGTTGGGAGCCGAACCTCGCATGCCAACCGACCTGTTCACGGGTATCGGGTCGGTTGGCCAGTTCTTCTTCTATCTGGGCTATCTCAATATCGTTCTTGCGCTCTTCAACCTCATCCCAGCCTTTCCTTTGGACGGTGGGAGGATCCTGCGGGCACTCCTTGCGACCCGCCTGGGAGCACTCCGGGCGACAGAGATCGCTTCGAGGGTCGGGCAGTTCTTCGCCGCAGCCTTCTTCCTCATAGGGTTGCTTGGCGGCAATTTCTTTCTCGCTCTCATAGGCGTCTTCATCTTCTTTGGGGCAAGCGGCGAGGCCCAGATGGTCAGACAAAGGGAGCTGACGCGTGGATTGACCGTCTCTGAGGTAATGGGCACCAAGCCCCGTACCGAAACCGTTACGCCTTACCACACCTTTGGACAGGTCCTAGACTCGGTCATCCACGGCTACCAGGAAGACTTCCCCGTCGTGGACGAGAGCGGGAAGCTGGTAGGCATGATTACGCGTGAAGAGATCATGGCCGCGGCCCACTCCCCTGAGAGGTACGCGAGCGTGCGTGAGCTGATGAAGACGAATGTCCCAACAATCCCTCCCCAGGCTGACCTATTCGAGGACGCTCTTCCCATCCTGCAGCAGAGTGGCCTCAGGGCGCTGCCGGTCACGGAGAACGGAGAGCTCGTTGGGATGCTCACCCTCGAGGATGTCGGCCAGGCCAGCGTGCTCAGGCGGCTACCCAGGAAGACCGACGCTGCTGCTATGACGATCGAAAAACCGAGAAGCTAGGAGGCAACACGATGAGCACGAACCCGCAGGATGGATCCCGGCCCACCGTCGTTCTCGTGCACGGCGCTTTTGCCGAGTCAGCGAGCTGGAACGGCGTGATCCGCCGCCTGCAAGACCAAGGCTACACGGCGATCGCCGCGGCGAACCCTCTGCGCAGCCTCTCGGGTGATGCGGAGTTTCTCGCCAGCATCCTCGAGTCGATCGAGAGTCCAATCGTGCTGGTCGGTCACTCCTACGGCGGCTCTGTGATCAGCAATGCCGCGCTTGGCAAGGACAACGTCAAGGCGCTCGTGTTCGTGGCCGCCTTCGCTCCGGAGGAGGGTGAGAGCATCGCAGAGCTCTCTGGTCGCTCGCCCGGCAGCACGCTGGGCGAGACGCTTGAGTCGGTCCCGCTCTCCGACGGAAGCACCGACCTCTACATCCGCCAGGAGGAGTACCACCAGCAGTTCGCAGCCGACGCGCCCGCCGAGCAGGCCGCCCTCGACGCCGTAACCCAGCGGCCGCTGCGGGACGTCGCGCAAAACGAGGGCGCGGGAGCGCCGGCATGGAAGTCGATCCCTTCATGGTTCGTATTCCCGGAGCTCGACAAGAATATCCCCTTAGAGGTGCACCGCTTTATGGCCGAGCGGGCGGGGGCTCGCGAGGTTGTGGAGATCGAAGGGGCATCCCACGCGGTGGGCGTCTCCCACCCCAAGGAGGTGGCCGACATCATCCTCCGCGGGCTCAAGGACGTCGAGTAACCCACCAACGAGCGCACGGAGCGGGAATAGGCAGACGTCTCCCCGAAGAAGGGCACCTCTTTATTGCTATTATAGTGTCAAGAAATGGGAGGTGAGTAATAGTGAAACGCGTCGTTATCTTGATTGTGTTGGTTCTGCTCATCGCGGCGGCGTCTATTGATTGTCTTGGTTTTGGTCCCGGCATCTACGGCTTTTGCTGATACGGGCATTCACAGGAGCAAGATCGCAAGTGAAAGAGCGAGGAGGTACGTAACATGAGCGAAGGATTTTTCTCCCGCGGTTTCTTGGGGCGCCGCAGGAGGCAGGACGAAAGGCTGCCTCCCGGCCAGTACCTGGAGGATGGCTTCCCTGTTCTCTCCGCCGGTCCCACCCCCCATACCCCGGAAGATGAGTGGGACTTCTCAATAGTAGGCGAGGTCGACGAGCCCAGGCGCTGGACATGGGAGGAGTTCAGTCAGCTACCCTCCGAGGAGATCACAAAGGACATCCACTGCGTCACCAAGTGGTCAAAGCTGGGTACGACTTGGGAGGGTGTCTCTGTGGACACCTTGCTGGAGGGGGTCGAGACTGCAGCCGAGTACATCACGGCCTTCTGCGACGGCGACTACACCACTAACCTGCCGCTGGAGGACGTTACGGGAGGCAAGGCGTGGGTGGCCTACGCTTACGACGGGGAGCCCCTAGAGCCGGAGCACGGAGGACCTGCACGGCTCTTGGTGCCGCACCTGTACTTCTGGAAGAGCGCCAAGTGGGTGAGGGGCCTGCAGCTCACCACCTACGACATACCTGGTTTCTGGGAGTCCTTGGGCTACCACAATTATGGCGACCCCTGGCGTGAGCAGCGCTACTGGGGGGATTAGAGGGTGTCGGAGACCCGTACCAAGGGCAAGCCCCAAAGGAGGATCGCCTGGCGGCTCGGCGAGGTCATCGAAGTCATCCCCGAATCCCCCAGGACAAAGAGCCCGATACTCGGGAGAGCGGCCTCTCATCTTCGTTTGCGGCCCGAGGCCCTTTGTAGAGGCGGTGGCAAATGATCTGGTCGACTTGGGACATGACCCTACGCGCGTGAAGACCGAACGCTTCGGACCCACTGGAGGTTAGAGCGATGGACGACAAACTCAGGCTGGATGGCAACGCCGCAGCGGGCTCTCTTAGGGAGATCTTCTCTTTCGAGGTTACCACCGCACAATACGCCTGCGGGGGCTGCGGAAGGACCGGTCGGATCGGGGCGGCGATGGTTTACGAGGTGAGGGGGCTGGGCACTATCATCCGCTGCCCAAGCTGCGACAATGCCCTCATCCGGCTCGCTCACAATCGCGGGCGGCACTGGATCGATCTGAGGGGCATAAGTTGCCTGCAGGTCGAGGACGTCGCCGGGTAAAGCGCGCGGGCTCGCCCTCAGAGAAAGTGCTCTGAGGCCATGATGGAGGAGACAAGTGTTCGGGCGATAGCGTAGAACCCGTCCCGGAGAGGAGCACATCGATGCACGGTTCGGACACGCCAATGAACAAGTTGGCCTTCAGCGCGACGGTGCACTGCCTTACGGGCTGCGCGATAGGCGAGGTGCTGGGGGTGGTGATAGGGACCGCCCTCGGCTGGGGCAACTTGGCCACGATAGCGCTGGCGATCGTGCTGGCGTTCTTCTTCGGCTATTTGCTGACGATGCTGCCGCTGTTGAGGTCTGGGCTCGCTCTCGGGGCGGTGTTGCCGCTGGCTTTCGCCTCGGACACGCTCTCGATCACGGTCATGGAGATCGTGGACAACCTCATCCTGCTCTTGATCCCCGGGGCGATGGAGGCGGGGCTGACGAGCTTGCTGTTCTGGGGGAGCTTGGCGTTCGCGCTGGCGGTGGCGTTCGCGGCGGCCTACCCGGTCAACCTCTACCTCATCACCCGCGGTCGAGGGCACGCGGTGATACACCAGTACCACGAGGGGCACCACGGAGAGCACGACGAGCACAACTAAGCCAAGTACGGATAGACCCTAATGATGGGACTCCTAAAGGATCAGGATCGAGAAGGCTCACGGGGTACAAACTATGGAGCATAAAGACTTCCGCATACTCGGCCTAGCCGGCAGCCTCCGGCGGGCCTCCTTCCACCGTGGCATCGTGAGAGCGGCGCACGAAGTGGCTCCGGAGTGGATGAGTTGCGAAAACTTCGATCTCGCCCGGATACCGTACTTTAACCAGGATCTCGAGGATGAGGGGAGCCCCAAGCCCGTGAAAGAGCTTAGGGAGAAGATACGCGCCTACGACGCCGTGCTCATAGCCACACCGGAGTACGACTACGCGATCCCCGGCGTCTTGACCGCCGCCCTAGACTGGGCGTTGCGCTCGCGTCACGATCCTACGCCTTTCCGCCACAAGCCGGTCGGGATAGTGGGGGCAAGTCCGGGAGGCGGTGGGACTGCCAGGGGTCAGCTGGTCCTGAGGCAGATACTCTTGCACCCCCCAGCCTACGTGATGCCCGAGCCTCAGATGCTTATCCCCTTCTCGCGCCAGAAGTTCGACACGGAGTCGGGCGACCTCGTGGATGAAGAGACCCGCGACAGGCTGCGCCGCTTTCTCTCGGCGCTGGTCGAGTGGACCCAGCGGTTCGAGGACCCGACGAAAGCTTCTCCGAGACAGGCTCGCGAAGGGAGAGCGTGATGGCCGCTACTGTGGCTGACCGCTCATCGCTGGCTCTGCAGCGATGTTCTGAGCCGGTTGTGTCTGTCGCTCGACCGATGCTTGTGACCATCGGGGCGCCCGGCAGCATCGAGGGGCGGCCTGTGAGGTTGCTTCGCCGGTGCGGGCATTCCTTCGGTGACGCTCGTACGCAAGTCTGGGCGCACGCTAATCTAGGAAGGGGAAGCTATGACGCAGGAGCACCGTACAGCGCGGGCTTTGCCGCCGCTGCCGCTGGATGAATGGGAAGACACCAAAGAGACGCTTCACCGCTACTGTCAGATAGCAGGCAAGGTGAGGATGGAGTACTCACCATTCCGGAACCACTGGTGGCACGTTACGCTCTACGTCACCACCCGCGGGCTCACCACCGGCCCTATCCCCTACGGTCGCACGACCTTCGACATCTCCTTTGATCTGCGAGAGAACAGGTTGGTCGTGACCACCGGCGAGGGTGGCACGTTCTCCTTCGACCTGGACGACCTACCAGTAGCGCAGTTCTACCGGAGGCTCTTCGAAGGGCTAGAGTCGCTAGGGATACATGTCTCCATAAACCCCAAGCCCTTCGATCTCGACGACGAGCATGCCCTGGACGCTAACACCTACCATTGCACCTGCGACGAGACCTACGTCAGGCGTTTCCACCGCGTGCTGGCGTGGGTGGATCAGGTCTCCAAGGAGTTCGCCGGGCGCTTCAACGGCAAGACCAGCCCCGTCCAGCTCTTCTGGCACGGCCTCGACCTCGCCGTCACCCGCTTTTCCGGGAGACGTGCCCCCCAGAGGCCGGGCGCGGACTCGGTCACGCGCGAGGCCTACTCTCACGAGGTCATCTCCTTCGGCTTCTGGGCGGGGGACGCGAACGTCCGCGAGCCCACCTTCTACTCCTACACTGCACCCGAGCCGGAGGGTTTGACCGAACATCCGCTGACCCCAGATGAGGCAAGCTGGCTCCCGGAGGGTGGTATGGCGCTGCTGTCTTACGAGGAGGTACGCAACAGCGCCTCCCCCACGGAGACCCTGCTGGAGTTCATGGAGAGCACGTATCAGGCCGGAGCGAACAGCGCGGGATGGGATATTGAGGCGCTTCGGACACACCCGCCGGCCAGGGAAGCGGTGAAGCTCAGGAGGGGTAGCCCATGGCGAACATAGGAAGGCCGCCGTGCGATGAGGGCGTTATTCGCACCAGCCGGGCCTTAGCTCCTTGTACGCGTGCCGCGGCGCCGTGGGTTTTGGCGGCCACGATCATCGGCTCGGCCATGACCTTCATAGACGGGACGGTCGTCAACGTCGCGTTGCCCCAGATACAGCAACGCTTGGGGGCTACCGCCGTTGACGCGCAGTGGGTCGTCGAGGCTTACGCGCTATTCCTCGCTGCCCTGATTCTGGTCGGCGGCTCTTTGGGCGACAATTACGGACGCAGGCGAATCTTCTTGGTCGGCGTTGGAACCTTCACTGTAGCGTCCGTGGCGTGCGCGCTCGCCCTGACCCCGGGACAACTCATCGCAGCGCGGGCGGTCGCACGGCGCACAGAGCTGGAGACCGCTCCGGCATGAGCTCAAGCCCGGAAAGGAGAATCATGGAGCGATGCGCGCACATTGGCTAGTGACGACCCACTCAAAGAGGATGCATCTGGCTGCGAGGCCCCGCGTCGAATGGAGGGTGACAATAATATGATCCGCGCGTTTGTCTTCGACCTGGACGGGACGCTGGTCGAAACCGAAGAATTAAAGGCACTCTCCTACGCTCGCGCCGCAACCAAATTGCGTCGCGACCTGAATGAGGCAGAGGTGGTTGCTGCCTTTGGAGACCTGGTGGGTCTCTCGCGCCAGGAGGTCGCCGTCGGTCTGATGCGGCGATTCGAGTTCGAGGACGCGGCCAGGGCGCGCATGGCGGAGTTCGGCGTGGGCGCGCCGTGGCAGGCCTACGTCCAGATCAGGCTTGGCATCTACGAGGAGATGCTGGGCGACCCGAAACTGATCCAAGAGCACCGCTACCCCCACAACATAGCCCTCCTCCGGAGCGTCAGACAAGAAGGTTTCCCGACGGCCCTCGCCACCCAGTCCCACCGCGATCAGGCCAGGCGCGTGCTCGGCATCCTGGGGCTGGAGGACGAGTTCGACGTTGTCGTCACTCGCGACGACGTCGAGCACGGGAAGCCCGACCCCGAGATGCACCTCCTTGCGGCGCGCGAGCTCGACCTCGAGGCTGGTGAGTGCCTGGCGATCGAAGACTCCCCGGCTGGCGTGCAGGGGGCGTTGGCGGCCGGGATGGAGGTCATCGCCGTTACGACCAGGCTCACCCGCCAGAAGTTTCGCGACACCGACCTCCTGGATCGCAGCCGCGTCGTGGACGACCCTCGCGCGCTGCCAGAGGTTGTACATCGCCTGACCGGGGCTGCGGGGAAGCCTCCACAAAGTGTCGATGAACGCCTGGTACGCGAGGCTGTCGAGGAAGGACCAGAGACTTGAGCGGCGTGCTGCCGGGAGAGAACCTGGATGTCGCCCCCGGGGCGGCGATGGCGGTCCTGCCAGGCGGGCTCTACTCGCTCGCGGTCGGCGTGGCGCTGATCGTGCTAGCCTTGAGGTTGCGGGGGCCGCGAAGGGGGCGAGGACTGCAGGGTGTCCTGAACCCGAGAGGAGGCAATGAATGACCACGCAACGCGACGGCACAAACGCGCCTGCGGGAGAAGACCGACCCACCACGAACCGGTCGGACGAACAGCGGCGCGCGGCCGGACCGGGGGAAAAGAGGCCCATGCCGCCTGCCAGGAGTTGGCTCTGGTTCGCACTCATATTGCTCGCGAACTTCCTCCTAGTCAGGTTCCTCTTCCCAGGACCGGAAGCGCCCGTCGAGGTCCCATACACCTTCTTCAAGGAGGAGGTCAGGGCAGGGAAAGTCGAGGCTATCTACAGCCAGGGGGACACCGTCGAAGGCCGCTTCGAAAATCCGGTCACTTACCCGCCGAAAGGAGAGGGAGGCTCGCAGCCTGACGCGCCGCCCTCGCGCACCTCCAAGAGCTTCACCACCGTGCTTCCGTCCTTCGTTGGCCCCGGGCTCGAGGAACTCTTGATCGACAACGGCGTCGAGATCAGCGCCGAGCCGATACAAGAAGGCGGTGGCTGGTGGCAGACGCTCCTCTTCGCCTTCGGTCCGGCGTTGCTCCTGATCGGGGGCTACATCTGGCTCTATAGGCGCGCTCAGCAGCAGGGCGGCGGCATGGGCGGTGCCCTCACGAGCGTCGGTCGGAGCCGCGCCAGGCGCTACGACCAGGAGCAGGACACGAAGGTCACCTTCGACGACGTCGCCGGCATCGAGGAGGCCGAGAACGAGCTGGTCGAGATCGTGGACTTCCTCATGGACCCCGAGAAGTACACCCGCCTTGGGGGAGCAGCCCCGAAGGGCGTGCTCTTGGTGGGAGCCCCGGGAACGGGCAAGACGCTCTTGGCGCGGGCCGTCGCGGGCGAGGCGGGGGTGCCATTCTTCTCCTTGAGCGCCTCTGAGTTCGTCGAGTTGTTCGTAGGCGTCGGCGCTAGTCGCGTGCGCGACCTCTTCAAGCAGGCCCGCGAGAACGCCCCGGCAATCATCTTCATCGACGAGATCGACTCCATAGGCCGCACCCGCGGCCAGGCGGTTGTGGGGGGATCGAGCGAGCAGGAGCAGACCCTCAACCAGATCCTCACCGAGATGGATGGTTTCTCCAGCAAGGAGGGCGTGATCGTTCTCGCCGCCACCAACCAGCCCGACGTTCTCGACAAGGCGCTCCTTAGGCCTGGGCGCTTCGACCGGCGCGTGGTGGTGAACCTCCCGGACAAGGCGGGCCGCGAGGCGATACTCAAGGTCCACACCAGAAGCGTGCCGCTCGCCGACGACGTGGACCTGGGGGAGCTCGCATCCTCTACGCCCGGGCTTTCGGGCGCCGACCTCAGGAACCTGGTCAACGAGGCGGCGCTCCTGGCGGCCCGCCGTGAGCAGGAGGAGGTGCGCCAGAAGGACTTCCTGGATGCTTTGGAGAAGATCGTGCTCGGCCCCGAGCGTCCGCTGTTGGTGGGCCCAGAGGAGCGGGAGCGAATCGCTTACCACGAGGGTGGTCACGCCATTCTGGGCCTCGTCGTGCCGGGGGCGGACCCCGTCAACCGGGTGACGATCGTGCCGCGCGGGCAGGCCCTGGGAGTCACCTACCAGCGCCCCGAGGACGACCGCTACAACTACCCGGAAGGATACTTGAGGGCAAGGATCACCGGCGCCTTGGGGGGAAGGGTGGCGGAGGAGATCGTCTACGGCACCAAAACCACAGGGGCCGAAAGCGACATAGAGCAAGCTACCGACCTTGCGAGAAGAATGGTCACCCGCTGGGGAATGAGCGAGAAGCTGGGGACGGTAGAACTCGCGCCCCGCGAAAACCCTTACCTCGGGAGAGGTGGTTTTCCGAGCGAGAAGCCCTTCAGCGAGGAGACCGCCCGCATAGTGGACTCCGAGGTACACCGGATCATAGGCGAATGCCACGACGAAGCCCGGCGACTCCTGACCGAACATCGCAAGGAGCTCGAGGTGCTCGCCCGAGCCCTGTTGGAGCGGGAGACCCTCGACGAAGAGGAAATCCTGGAGGTCACGGGCCTCCCGCCCGCACCGCCACTAGAGAACAGGAAGGTCCTTGTCCCGGACGCCGACGACCGCGCGTAGGCGACAAAGACAGGGCAATGAGCCTCGGTCATCCCCTTGGAGATGCCGGAAGCCTCATCCTGGGCACGAATTGACGACCACGCATGTACTGCAACCCGTCACCCGAAGGTATCAGACGGTGATGACGACTTTCCCTCGGGCGCGTCCCTCTTCCAAATATCGGAAGGCCTCGGGGACCTCGCTGAGCGGGTAAGTCCTGTCGTGGCGAGAACCGCCGCCTGTTCGAAGGCAGAACTCGATACCTCGAGCGACGTTGTTGCCCCTTCCTTAAGGATTCAGGCAGGCAGGCTAGTGAGTTCTGCGCTCACCTCCCACAGACGTCTGGCCAACCTCTCATCGTAGGACACATCTGATGAGCGGGTCTCGGCCTTCTTGACGAAGTACCTGCCGCTCAAGCCCTCCACCTCTGGGGAGGACGCCAAATATATGGAGGTCTCCGCTCCCTTCTCGGGGCTTGTCATGAGAGGCCTCAACGCCCTCACCATGAACCCGAAGACCCCAGACACTCCGCTCCCGAAGTTGGTCCTGACCGGGATACGTCCTCCGGGGTGCAGGCAGTTGGCGGTGACGCCGGTTCCCTCGAGCCTCCTGGCTAGCTCGTAGGTGAAGAGGACAGTTGCCAGCTTCGACTGGCTGTAGGCTTTCGGCCCCTTGTACCCCTTCTCTCCCTGGAGGTCATCGAAGTCGATGGTCCCGTTGCTGTGGTCCCCCGAACTGACGTTGAGGATCCTGGAGGGGGCGCTGGCCTTGAGTACGTCGAGTAGCAAGTTGGTGAGCAAGAAGTAGGCCAGGAGGTTGACCGCAAACGTCATCTCTAGCCCGTCTGCGGTCGTGATCCGCTTGCTACGGAACAGCCCGGCGTTGTTTATGAGCACGTCTAGTCGCGGGTACGCTTCCTTGAATTCGTCGGCTAGCCGACGAATCTCCTGTTGAGAAGAAACATCGGCCAGCATAAGCTCCATCGAGGCGTTGGCGCTCTTCTCTTTGATTTCGGCCAGGGCATCTTCGCCCTTGCCCCGGTCGCGGCCGACCATCACGACGCTCGCTCCCATGTTGGCCAGTCCCATGGCCGTAGCCTTGCCTATGCCGGACGTAGCACCCGTGATCAGGCAGACCCTCTCGCCCATGCCGCCACCGTGCTTTTCGGTCTCAGGTCTTTCCATCTCTCATTTCCTTCGCTCCCTCAAGATCAGAGGAACGCTGTCCTTCTAGGCAGCTGGACGAAAATCTCCGGCCGGACGCTTGCCACGGTACCAGCACAACGTCTCATCTATCGTCTCCTTGAGCGGCGTGGCGTGCTCGCCATTGCCTGTCATCCCTTGTTGCTCCTATCCCTAGTTGGTTGCTTCGTTGCCCCGCTCTAGGCTAACGGGTCCGTCCGCGGAGCAAGAGTAGCATCGCAAGGCCGGTTAGCGCCGTGAAGACCACCGCGCCCGTCGAGCCAAACACCGCGTAGCCGCGCTCGACGTCCACACCAAAAGCCCACGTCACCGTCCACCCAACCGGCCAGGCGATCGCGACGACCAGCGGCCACAGGCTCGCGAGCGGGAGCCGGCCCCGTAAGGCAAGCCTCCACTGCAGCAGTCCCACCGCGACGCCGGTAGCCAGGCCAGTTATGAGTAGGGCTCCTATCCCCGTCCCCGCACCCGTGAGCAACGCTCCGAGGGCATCGCCGATCGCCACGCCCAAGGCGGTGGCTAGTGCCCACTCGAGTCCCACCCTCAGATACCTCCGAAGCACCAACCACTGGGCCACCCCGATCATCGCGCCCGCCAGGGCTCCGCCTAGCGCACCAGACACCACTCCTTCCACCGAACCTACCAGCACGAGGGCCAACAACCCGCCGAGCGGGAATCCCAGGAAGGCGAGCATCCACCACAGGAAGAACCGCAAACCACCCGTCCTGGGCTCGTCGTCGCTATTCGTTTCGTGAACAGGGTTGCGTTTCGTGAACACAGTTTCGTCTCCTTCCTCCCGCCCAGGGAAAGGCAGTTTGGTTTGGCGCAGCCCCGCGAGGCACGCGGGGCGATAGTTCGAGAACGAAGTAGCTATCCCTTCGGCTTGGATCATACTCAGCGAGATTCAAGAGCACGTCTTTCCCACTGTTCGACGTTTACACCCTTGATCAAGAGCCACAAGAGGAGTAACACTTCTCCCACAAATGTGAACTCGCTGACCGTAACACCTACGCCCGGGAAAAGGAAGAATAGGATGAAATCCGCCAGATAGCCAAGACCCGCGATTACCAGGAAGACTCCCAGAAATCTGGGTAGGAACCCCGACTCGAAGATCAAGTACCCCATGGGGGAATGAGTATGACCATGAGTGACGCCATACCTCTATTAACCGGTTTGAGCAACCTGTACAGAAATACCACCAGTATATTGACCGTAAAGGCGAGTAGGTTGCTCACGATGCCGAGACGGAACAGCCACTCATTCGCCAAGATATTACTGACTGTTGTTGCGGCATCTCCGGGTGCAATAAGGACGGAAGGAACATATACCAAGCCGAAGGCGCTCAATGCCGCGAGAACTAGATATAGCAGTCCCGCGATTCTTGCGGTCGTTCTGTATGTGTTCATTCTTCCTTCCTTGGTCATCGTTTCTCTCCTTTGTGACTACGCCGAGGTTGGTGACATCGATTCCCCGATAGCGGCGGCATGCGCGAGCGCCGAAGGCGTCCGGCAGCCAACAATCGCCGGGGCCTCGTGGACCAGTTCGTCGTTCTCGATCGCCGCCACCATGAACAAGGCGAAGTCCACGCGGCGCGTGACGTTGCTCTCGAGGATGGGGTCGCCCACGTGCCGGCTCCACACGGGCAGGCCCTCGCTCTCGCCCTCTTCGAGGTCGCTGCCGCGCACGACGGTCCACCGCGTGTCGCTGGCAAACACCCGCCTGCACGCCTCCACCTGGTCGTCGAGGTCAGCGAAGCGAACGAGGCGCGCGAGCCGGCCGCCGATCTCCACGAGCGCTTTGATCTTCCACGAGTACACGTCCCGGCCGTCGAGCGTGATGTGCCACCCGCACGAGAACACGAGGCGCGTCCCTGGAGGCGCGTGGTCGAGCACCGCCTGGGTCGTTCCCGTCGAGTACCCGTGGACGCCCCGCGGAACGAGTACGACGAGTACTCCGTCGCACCCCGCGACCGCGCGCTTGATGACCTCGGGGTCGTCCGTAGCTCCCGGAACGACGGTGATGCGCTCCTCGAACGCGTCGAGCTTCCCTACGCTATCTTCCCGGCACACGCCGACCACCTCATAGCCCCGATCCAGCGCGTGGTGCACCATGTACTGCCCGAGCTTCCCGGAAGCCACGACGATGCAAACCTTCATCGCTTCCGGAGACCCCTGCGGATGGAGCCGTTCTTTGTTTGCGTCCATTTTCCTCTCCTTTTCTGCTCGATACTGATGCGTTTCAAGTAGCCCGCCTCGAATACCGTCGAGGTCGAACGCATTCGCCTAGGGGGGGTTGACGCGAATGGCAGAGATCAAGGGCATTCCCAGATCGCGCACTTTCCTTAGCAACCCATGTAGCGCTGCCTGATCCACCACCGGCCCGGTCAAGAGCGGCTCGCCGTTGTCTTCCAGAGTGATCGTCAGTCCCCCGAACCAGTCTGTCCATTGAGGACCCAGATGACCCTTGATCCTGATCTGGTAGACCATCGGTTGATCGAGACCGTTTGCCACTACCCTGCACCTTTCGTAGCCGTTGTTCCATGTACAGGAGGATAGCTACGGCACGGTGTTGACGTACAGACACTTAAGTGTTGGTTGGAGGTGTTGTTTCTAGTTCTGGCGAGGGAGGATATCGAGGGCTCGGGCTCTTGCCACAGCTTCGGTGCGCCGCTGGACCGATAGCTTGCCGAAGATTCTGCGGTTGTGCCCTTTGACCGTGTCTAGGGCGAGGAAGAGCCTCTCGCTGATCTCACGATTCGAGAGGCCCTGGGCGACGAGTGGCAGTACTTCTGACTCGCAGTCGCTCAATGGCTCGATAAGGGACTGGGCAGGGGGCGGAGGAGTGTCGTCCGCGCTTCTCTGCTGGTCTGCTTCGAATGCAGCCAGCAACGTGGCCGCATAGCCGGCATGATCCCGTGGGCGGCTGCTTCGGATAGTAGTTGGGCCATCGGCCTGCCTTGAGAGACAATCGACCTGCCATCATCGCTGTCCCAAGTCCTACACGCATGTCGAGCGCACAGCAACCGGGGACGCACGAGCTATGATCTTCTGCCCCCCTTTTGACACCACCGCAAACGCAAAACGGTGCAACACGGTGCAATCCAGGGCAAGCCGGAGTACGCCTTCGAGGTGGTGGACGTGGGAGGCGACGAGGAGCTGCGGGTCCGCCTCACCGAGTCGATGGACAGGAAGACGGTACCGCTGGTTTTCCTCGACGGGCGCCTTCTACGCGGCTTCGACGAGATCAGAGCCCTGGAGCATTCTGGCGAACTCGATCGGCTGGTCAGCGGCGGGACGCAGGCGAGGAAACCACTCGGCTCCGATAGAGAAAGGGCCGGTATGCAGCTCCACCCTGGCCCTTTCGTCGCTCCTAGCCGCTCCGCCTATGGTTTGGTGGTGAAGGTCCAGCTCTTTTGCTGGGCCAGCGAGTTGCCCGCCACGTCCTTCGACCCCGTGGTCAGCACGCCCTTGTACTTGGTGTTCCTCGCCAGCAGGGTCGTCTTCGTCCCGAAGGGGTTAAGGGTCGCCTTGAGCCCGTCCGAGCTCAGGCTGACGACCACGTCGGTGATCTGCGTCTGGGTACCATCGGCGTTGACCTTGAAGAGCTTGAAGGTTTTGCCGTTTATGGAGGTCATCATCTTCTCCGAGAAGGTGGCCGTCAGGTCGGTGCCCCGCGCCACGTTCGTGGTCCGGTTGAGTGGCGTGGTGGCAGTCACCGTGGGTTTGGTGATGTCCACCATAATGTTGCGTTGTGCGGGACTTTGATCCTCGTTGCCAGCCTCATCCTGGGCCTTTGTATAGAAGGTGTGAGGGCCCTCAGAGAGTCCCGAGGCACCCCCCAGCGTGATGCTCGTCTCAGAGGAGTAGGCCGACCACGCGCTGCCATCCACCTTGTAGGAGTAACGCAGGTTCGCCGCTTGGCTGAGGTTGTCTGAGCCGCTGAAAGTGAAGGTTGGCGTGTTGTCTTTGGAGGGTCCGGATGGGCCAGAGATTATGTTCGTCTCCGGTGGCGCCGTGTCCACCGTAACCGTCACGGAATTGGAGGCAGAAGAGGTGTTGCCCGAAGCATCCGTGGCCTTGGCGGTGTAGGTGTGAGTCCCTTCGGAGACTCCGCTGAGAGCTATGCTCCAGACTCCGGAGGAGGAGTCAGCTTTGATAGTACCCTTGGAAGTTGTGCCATCAAAGAGCTCCACGGTGCTAGCGGCTTCGGCGCTGCCAGAGACGCTAAGGGAGCCGTCTGTGTCGTAGGAGTTGTTCTGGGGACTTGTGATGGAGGGCGAGGGGGGTGCGGCAGTCTCCGTGTACGTCCAAGTGTAGGAGGCTGGCGAGGGATCACTGCGATTGAATTGGTCAACTGCCCTTACCTCAAAGGTGTAGGATCCGCTGGTCGGTATTACCCCTATGGTAAGTGGGGAGTCACAACTGATCCAGGATCCAAGGCTCGGGAAGAACTGGTACTTGCACTGGAAGGGGCCATACGATGCAGAGGTGGCCTCGTTGGAAGTGAATTCAAAGGTAGGAGTACTGTCGTCTGATTGCTCCGAGGGGTGGGATGTTATGGTCGTATCCGGTGGGGTGGTATCGATGAACCACTGCCGGCTTGCGGGGGTAGGATCGACGTTGCCATAAGGGTCGATCGCCCTTACCTGAAAGGTGTGGGAACCTTCACTCAGGCCATTGTATTCCTTGGGGGAGGTACACGTTTCCCAATTACTTCCATCCATCTTGCACTCGAAGGTGATACCGCTCCCAGCAGCATAGTCGTTCTCGAAGGCATGGAACTTGAATATGACACGGCTGCTGGGTGAGGTACTACCTTCTGACGGGCCATTGTGAAAACCGCCCTCGGCAAAGGGAATATCGGTTTGCGGGGGAACGAGATCCGGCCCAGGGGTTACGTAGGTCCTGAAGATAGCATCAGCGCTTGATGGGTCGCACTCGATGCGATCTCGAAATTCTACGTAACATCCCCAAAATCGACCTCGGACATACCCACCCGAGGTTCCGCCAGAACTCTTGGCGTCAAGAGCCCACAGATACGGTGAGGTAGCAGAGGTGTTTCTAAGGGAAATTTTAACGTCGCTCGGAGTACTACCGCCCTGTAAAGGAATTGATGTGTCTAACGTAACGTCCTCCCAGCGGAGAACATCATCGTTGGTGAAGGTCCCCTTGGGTATGGTAGCAGTAGAGCTTGCGTTGCCACTAGTAACAGCCACGCGCAGGTCGCCAGCAGGAGCATCAGTACCAGCGCAGCACCCAACAAGGATGGCAACCTTACCCAACGTACCGGTTACCCCTGCTCTAGATGTCTGGAAACCCCCATACTGGTTTATCCCAACTGTGGTGCCGTGGGTTGCCCACTCCTGATCGAGCTGGGCTTCTTCGGCCAAAGCCGTCCCTCGAACCAAAACCAAGAACAATGCCATCGACATTAGCGATAGCAACGCTCGCCTCCTCATACCTCTACACGCACGCTTTCTCTTGTGGACCTGCGGACTCTCTTTACGGAGACCAGAATATCGGCGGTACGTTATCTGAGCGTTACCTGGAACGGCTAAGGCGTGAGTATTTCTACTCATTTTCGGTCCGAAGCCAAGACATATGACTCGCTTGGTAAGGCTGAAGGGTGTGCAGCCCTAACCTGGGCGAGACGTAGTGGATAGCTGGGTTGCGGTCGCCCAGCTAGCGATCTGGGTGCGCGAGCGTAGCCCCAGCTTCTTGAGGATCTTGGCGACGTGGTTGGCCGCCGTGCGCTCTGAGATCGCGAGCTCTTTGGAGATCTGGCGGTTGGTGAGGCCGCGGGCGACGAGGAGCGCTATCTCCTGCTCCCGGCGGGTAAGGTCGCCTGTCGCTTCACCTGGCGTTACCTCCTCAGGCACGAGGGGCCTGGATGGATGAGGTTCCTGTTCGGAGAGGGCGTGCTCCACGGCCTCTTCGGTCGACATAGCCCTACCCTGCTTCCATGCCGCCTCCCATGTGGCCCCGTCGAGCTGGGCACGTGAAGCTACCATGCTGCGCTCGTAGCCAGCCCGGTCCACGGGCGGCAAGGGGGCAGCTATATCTTCTCGCAACCTCTCCGCCGCCCCAAACAACCGCGCCGAACGCACACCTTCCCCCCTTGCCCCTGCCAACCCTTCCAGGCAGTAAGCCACATACTCCCAGCTCCCTACTTCCCGATTTAGCGCCAAGCCCTCCCTTAGCCCGGATTATTCACGAAGGTAGTTGAAGAGAGGGAGCCTTCTCCGTTATGGTCGGGTTGTTCGAAGACGCAACCGCAGCCGAAGGAGGCTCCCTTAATGATCAATTGTGCCACAAACCGGATGCATTTCGAGACCCAAGCCGCCCTCGCCCTCGAAGCCGCCTTCGACGGGGGGCGCATCACCTCAGACGGCGGGCTCCTTTGGCTTTCTGAGGCGGAGGAGGAGCTTGGTTTGTGCGAGGCTATCTCCGAGTCGGTGCCCGAGTGGCGAAAGAGGCGGGGGCGCCACTCCCTGGCCTCGCTGGTTAGGCAGAGGATCTTCCAGATAGCGTGCGGCTACGAGGACCAGAACGATTCGGACTCCTTGCGCGAAGACCCACTGCTGAAGATGGTTTGCGGCTCCCTGCCCGAGAGCGGGGCGGACCTCGCCAGCCAGCCGACCATCTCGCGCCTGGAGAACGCGGCCACGAAGCGCTCTTGCTACCGGATAGCCGAAGCCATCTTCTGTCTCTACCTCAAAGAGCGGGCCGAAGACGGACGACCTCCCAAAAAGGTGCTCTTGGACTTCGACTCAACCGCAGATCCCACCCACGGCGAGCAGGAAGGGAGCTACTACCACGGCTACTACGAGCAGCACATCTACCATCCCCTGCTCGTCTTCGACGGCCAGACGGGGCACCTCCTAACGGCGCTTTTGAGGGCGGGCAACACCCACGGGAGCAACTCGGCTGTGGCCCTCTTGAAGCGCATCTGCGCCCTTTTGCGCGACAGGTTGCCCGAAGTGAGGATAGAGCTGAGGGCGGATGCTGGCTTCGCGGTTCCGGCCCTCTACGACTACTGCGAAGAGGAGGGCATCACCTATACGGTGGGGCTCGCAAGCAACCCTCGCCTCGAAGAGATGGCCGAAGATCTGCTCGATGAGGCCAAAGAGCGCTACGATCGAGAAGGCCAGAAGGCGAGGATCTTCTCAGAAGATCTCTACGGGGCCACAAGCTGGGAGCATTCTCGCAGGGTCATCTACAAGGCCGAGGCGATGCAGAAGGGGACCAACACCCGCTTCGTCGTAACCACCAGGAACGACGATCCGAAGGACCTCTACGGATTCTACGCAAGAAGGGGCGAGAGCGAGAACTGGATCAAGGACTTCAAGCTACACATGAAAGCGGATCGCCTCAGCTGCCATAGGTTCATCGCCAACCAGTTCAGGCTACTTTTGCACGCGGCGGCCTACTGGCTTATGGACGCCTTGAGGAGAAAGCTGGTGGCGATCGGAGCGCGCAGGAGGATGCAACTGGACACCCTGAGGCTAAACCTCATCAAGATCGGGGGGAGGGTCAGAGAGCTCCTCACGAAGGTTCGCCTGTATCTGGCCTCCGGACACCCAGGGCAAAGTTCATGGCACGCACTTTCGAGAGCCTTCGGAGGCGTTCATGAATAATCCGGGTTAGGAACTCCGCCGCCGCCTCGTGATCGTCGCTGTTGTAGAACATCGCCATCCCCAGAACGCCAGAGCGCGGCTGCGCAGCTCTCCAATGCCCCAGAGGCGACGCTGAGCGCGAGGGGCACGGCTACCACTGGCGGTAGGGTAAGTACACCGGAGCCGGGGTATCCTTCGTTCTATGTCCCGGCCTACTCTTACCCGTAACCTCTCTGGCGGTGGAAGACTTCGAGGACGAGGACTTCCCGCCCTTCGTCGTCAACCGCGTAGATCGCCCGGTAGTCCCCGACGCGCAAACGCCATTCGTCCTCCGAACCCGAGAGCTTGCGGCTCCTCCTCCGCCGGGGATCGTGCGCCAGGTCCCTTATGGCCGCTTCGAGCCGGCCTTGGACGGAGACCGGGAAGCGGGCCAGTTGCTTCTGTGTCTTGCGGGCGATGCTTACGCGATATTCGGGCGCCTGTCCGGGCAAACGTGGGCTATCGGTCTTCGGGGACCTTGCCTGCCCGGATCTCCCGCATGGCCTGATCTAAGGGGACGGTCTCCTCTTCCTCGCGCTCGATGCGGGCTCTGGTCTCCCTCGCGGCCCGGATGTGTTCGGCGTCTTCGAGGTCTTCGAGGGCGTCCACGAGGCGCTCGTACTCCTCTATGGGGAGGATCACGTCTGTGCGCTCGCCGTTCTCGTTCGTGATGTAGCGGGTCTCCTGCATCGTTCTCCGCAGTTCGTGGGTGTTTTCGTGCGTGCTCCATTGTACCGGCTGGAGAGGAAAAGCGTGTTCCAACCTCCGCAATTAGCCTCATGATTTCTGCGCGTAGAGGGAAAGGCCGGGACGGGTGATCCTTCGTTACCGACACAATAGCAGATGGCTCTCCGGCGGGGAATGAGTAGACGTGCGTGAGCCCGTGCCCCTACCTGGACGGGGTGCATTATCATCGGGCTCGTACAGTGTACAAGTACGTTTTACGAGCGCAGTGGAGCGAGGAGGACGGCGATGAGCCTGAAGAGGTGGTACTACCGTGGCGGGCGCCCGAACCGGGTGGCGCGCGTCCTCGACCGATGTACGGCCGCGCTCTACGCGCTCGGGGTTGTTCCGAACTACCTGGTCGCCCTCGAGGTGCCGGGACGGCGCTCCGGTCGAACCATAACCCTGCCGCTCGTGATGGCTGACGTCGGGGGCGAGCGTTATCTCGTGTCCATGCTCGGGGAGGACGTGAACTGGGTGCGCAACGCGAGGGCGGCGGGGGGCAGGGTCGTCATACGGCACGGCCGCCGGGAGCAGGTGCGACTGGAAGAGGTGGCGCCGGATCTCCGGGCCCCCGTGCTCAAGGCTTATTTGAAGCGAGCGCCCAACGCGAGGGCGCACCTGCCGGTAGACAAGGACGCGCCGTTGGTCGAGTTCGGGCGCATGTCGCCCGGGTTTCCCGTGTTCCGGATCGTACCCCGGGAACAAAACACAAGCGAACCTGGCGACGAAGTCCGGTAGCTGGTGTGATGAGCCTTTGCGCCGGGCTCGCCGCTCGGATGCACTCTAGCAGAGCTGGTGAGGCCTCCTGGCAGGGCCGCTACATCGGTGGAGACCGGCCTGAAAGCGGTTATTCACGGCGACGATGGTAAACGCCAAAGGGCTTTTCACCTTGGGTGTGGAAGATGCCGTCCTCGCCGACCATTTGCGGGAGACACCGACCGCCTGAAGTATCCCGGAAGCGCTCTTGCGCCGCCATTGTCCTAGATTGAATCAGCGGTTTCTTGGGCGCAATATATATGCACTGCGGGTGCTATCCTGCAGGCAGCCTGAAGAACCGTCCTGATAGGTAGGACACTTGCGTTGGAAGATATCGGTGGTAGCACCCTATACCCAACGACACGGCGGTTTCGTCGAGGCTAAGGTTGGTGGGGTGCTTTTGTCGACGGGAGCGTAGGCGAGGAATGAACTCATGAACGGGGCGGAAAGCTTGGTCCAGACGTTGGCCGGCGCGGGTGTGGACGTCTGCTTTGCCAACCCGGGCACCTCGGAGATGCACTTCGTCGCGGCCCTCGACCGGGTCGGGGACATGCGGTGCGTGCTCGGGCTGTTCGAGGGCGTTGCGACGGGCGCGGCCGACGGCTTCGGGCGCATGGCGGACAGACCGGCTTCCACCCTCCTGCACCTTGGGCCAGGACTCGCCAACGGGCTCGCCAACGTGCACAACGCCAGGCGCGCCAACACGCCGATGGTCAACATAGTCGGCGACCACGCTACCTACCACAAAGAGTACGACGCGCCGCTTACCTCCGACGTCGAGGGTGCGGCGAGGCCCTTCTCGGACTGGGTGCGGACGTCGGCCGACTCTCGCTCGGTTGCGCGCGACGGCGCGGATGCCGTGGCCGCGGCGATGGCGCCGCCGGGTCGGGTGGCGACCCTGATCCTCCCTGCCGACGCCTCCTGGAACGAGGCGGACGGACCGGCCCCGCTACCGCCCTTTGATGGCCGCACGCCGGTCGCCCCCGAGTCCATCTCCCACGTTGCCAGCGTCTTCCGCTCCGGCGAGCCCGCGGTCTTGTTTATGGGCGGCCATGCCCTGCGCGATCCGGGCCTGACGCTTGCGGGGCGCATCGCCGCGAAGAGCGGAGCGCGTCTCCTCGCCCAGACGCTCAACGCGCGGGTGGAACGCGGGGCGGGGCGAGTCGCCGTCGACTTCCTACCCTACCCGGTCGACGCCGCCCTCGCGACCCTCGCAGGCGCGCGCCACCTCGTGCTGGTCGGCTCCGAGGCGCCGGTCGCCTTCTTCGCTTACCCCGACAAGCCGAGCGTGCTCAGCCCGCCGCAATGCGAAACCCATACGCTCGCCATGCCAGGCGAGGATATCGTGGGGGCGCTTGCGGCACTCGCCGAAGAGCTCGGCGCGCCCAAGGATGCCCCCGTCCAGGCGCGAGAAGAGTACCCACCACCCTCGGGTGAAGAGATCACGCCGGAGGCGGCCGCCGCGGCGGTCGGAAAGCTACTTCCGGAAGGCGCGATCGTCGTCGACGAGGCGCTCACAGCCGCAGCGGCTTTCCTGTCGCGGACGCGGGGCGCGGCCCCGCACGACTTCTTGCAGGTCACCGGAGGCGCTATCGGTATCGGACTGCCGCTCGCCACCGGGGCGGCCCTCGCATGCCTGGATCGCAAGGTGATCTGCCTGCAGGCCGACGGCAGCGCGATGTACACGGTGCAGGCCCTGTGGACCCAGGCACGCGAGGGCCTCGAAGTCACCACTCTCATCCTGAACAACCGCTCCTACTCGATCCTCAAACAGGAGCTCGCGAACCTCGGCCAGGGCGATGCTGGGCGCGGGGCGCTCGACATGATGGAGCTCGACCGGCCGGCACTCGACTGGGTCAGCCTAGCCCGCGGCATGGGCGTGGAGGCCGGACGCGCCAGGACGATGGAGGAGCTCCAGCGCCAGCTTGCCGCCGGTCTGCGCTCCGAGGGTCCGTATCTGATCGACCTCGTGCTGTAGCGGCACCAAGCCCACCGTGGTCCATGACAGCGGTCGTCGGAAAGGTTGACCCCTTTGCGAAAACCTTAGGGAGTAGTATTTCTTCTCTCTACTCCCTATCTCCCTACTCCCATCAAGAGAGGATCGGACTTCCCGCACAGTGCCGTAGGGCGGGTCTCACGCGCACTCAGGCCGGCGGCTTGCGCACCCACACCGCCGTCATCATCCAGCACTGGGTCCAGTAGTTCGGGTCCTCCAGCAACGCCGAAGCGGCGTCCAGCGTTGCCGCATCGAGTCGTCCGCTGCCGACCACGCGCTCGCGCACCTCGGCGAAAAACAATCGGAAATACAGCGCCCCGCGATCCCGGCCGCGGATGTTCTGCACGTCGGTCTTGGCCTGTGGTTGCCCGAGACCCAGCTTACCGACCATGCCCGGTAGCCCGCGGCCGATCAGCCAGTCGATACCGTTGGCGTGACCCCACTCGATTAGCGCCTTCCAGGTCTTTGCCCAGACATCCGGCTCCGTGGTCTGCGCGAGGTGGAAGTCGGGCTCTTGCACCAAGAGCCATCCACCCGGTTTGAGGGCGGCGCCCATCCGCGCGAGCACTGCCGGAGCGTACTCGGAGATCTGGTGCAGTAAGGCGCGGCAGGTTATCAGATCGTAGGCGTTCGCCGGCAACTCCCCCGATGAAGTGCGTACATCTATCTGCCGTATCGTGAGGTTTTGTGCGGGGATCAACTCGAGGAGCACCGGGTTGATGTCGACAGCCGTCACGTTCCCCGAGGGGCCGACCATGTCACAAAGCCACTCCGCTATGCTGCCATTACCGCTGCCTAGCTCCAGGCACTGCCAACCCTCGCCGACCCCGAGGGCGCTCAGGTACCCCTGAGTCCAGGGGTCGAGGATCTTGGACATCAGGTCGAGCCGTTGGTACTCCAACTTCGAGGAGTCGTCGAGTACGTACGGTTTCATGGCGTTCGTTTCTACCTCTCGAAGTGGCCAGGCGCCTCAGAATAGCGGACAGAAAGCCGCGGCACCACCCGAGATCAGCGAACAACATTCTAGGATTTTCGCTTTGACGGGGTTCTCGGAAGGCTCTTGAGGTTGCGCTATGCCCCGAAGCTGTTATTGTTCCGGCTGTGACGAAGGGAACCGCCAATCGTGGTGGGGTAGAGACCGAGAACAGTGAGAAAGGGAGCGGCACTAGCTCCACAGTATACTAAGGCAGGGAATCGAATGAATCGACTGTACATCTTGCTCGCAGTGATGGTAGTGATGGTAGGAGCGCTCTTCGCCGGGCATCAGGCCCTGGCGAAGGTCCTAACCGGCACCGACGGCAACAATACGCTCCTCGGGACCGACGGAGAGGACCGGCTCAAAGGTCGCGAAGGGGTGGATCGCATCAAGGGTCGCGACGGGGATGACCTTCTCAAGGGCAACAGTGGGTCCGACCGCCTCAAGGGCAACAGTGGCGACGACGATCTTTGGGGTGGCCTGGGCGACGATAAGATCACGCCCGGCAAAGGCAACGATGAAGTGTACGCCGGCGACGGAGACGACCGTATCTACGTGCGCGACGCCGACGGCGTGGATCTCATAGATTGCGGGTCCGGCTTCGACAAGGTTCGGGCCATGCACAGCGACGATGAGGCCAAGAAAAACTGCGAGAGAGCCGCCGACTCCCGCCGGGATGGTGTGGGAACTACCAGCACCACCACTGGTACCACCACAGTCACTAGCACCCCGCGCACGACGGGCACCTCTACGGGTACGACGACGGGAGCCACCACTACAGGTACGACGACGGGAACGACGGGTACGACCACCAGCACGTCAGGTACGACAACAGGAACGACCTCAACCACTGTCGCCACTCCACGTACGACAGGAACGACGAGTACGACCACCACTACAGGTACGACGACGGGGACCACCACAGGCACGACAACGGGGACCACCGGCACCAACATAGCTTCGAACCCGACAGCGAGTGCGAGTGCGAGTGCGAGCGCAAGCGCAAGCCCAACCGCAGATACGACAACAAGAACAGCACACCACAGGCACCACCACAGGCACCACCACAGGCACCACCACAGGCACCACCACAGGCACTAGCGCTACGGAGACTGCGGACACTTCGAGCACCACGGGCACGGCGACCACCGGTGCAACCACCAAGGGGGATACCACCCCGTCCAAGGACGACGTGATTCGCGACACGATCCCCGAGGGCGGAGAACTACCCAACACGGGCGGCCTCTCCATGCTCGTCCCGACGGTCGCACTGCTGGCGTTGCTCATCAGCGGGGCGGCCATAGGACTGTCGTTCGTGGTACGGCGCTAACACTCTACATACGAGGAAAGGCAGCGGGTGTTTAGAGGAGTCCCGCTTCTTATGAGGGTGGGTGTGATCATGATGGCGCTAGCCCTTGCCCTCGTGGTCTCCGCAGCCGTGGTGAGCGCCACTCTACGCAGTGAGCCCCAAGGGCTGGTCCCAGCAGAGGAGATTGCCGCCAAGTCCCCTGGCGAAGCGCCGCGCACCTCCTCCGGCGAAGAAGTGAGTGCTACCAAGAAGTCACCTAGCGAGAAGGAGTCCTCGCATTACCCCTCTGCTGAGGAACCGGCGGGGCAGCGCAAGGAGGAAGCCAAGGCGCCGCAGGCGGAACTCCAGCAGGAAGCCGAGCGCCCGAACGCTCGGTCCGAGACGCCTCTACCGGCGGACCAGCAAACACCTTCTGGAGCGTCCACTGAGCCCGCGTCCCAACCACTCGCGCACCGACCCATCCAACAAGAGCGACCGCTGCCTGACTCTAGACGAAGGAGCTGGCCACAGCCCACCCGGGGTGAGGTAGAGAGAACCAATAGAGAACGCCATTACGAACTGCTTCCCGGAGCCATAATGGGCCTCACCATAGAAGCGATGGGCGTCTACGACGCCCCCGTCTTCGACTCCGATGGCCGCTGGGCGCTAGCCAACGGGGTCGCCCACAACCCGCAGACCTCCCTGCCGTGGTCCCGGGGTGCCCAGAGGAACGTGTATTTGGCGGGACACCGCATGGGCTACAGGGGAACCTGGAGCCGTATGATCTTCTACAACCTCCACAAGCTGAACACCGGAGACGAGGTACTCCTCAAGGACCGGGCCGGAAGATCCTACAGGTACCGCGTAAGCGAGGTTTTCGTAGCTGATCCGAAAGACGTGTGGGTGATGGGCCAGGTGAGGGGGAGGGACATGGTGACGTTGCAGACTTGCACTCCTTACCCCACCTTCGAGAAGCGCCTGATAGTGCGAGCCGACCGAGTCTAACCACCACCCTCGCGCATCGCTGCAAAGCCCCGAGCACTCCGAACTACTAACGCCCCCCGAACACCGCGGTGTAGATCGTCGAGATGTCGTCGTACTCCTGGTAGGTGCCGGATCGCGCCCCCAAGCCCACCTCTTCGAACTCTCCTCTCAGTATGTTCTCCCTGTGGCCCTCGCTTTGCATGAGGCCGGTGAAAAGGTGCTCGGGGGTATCCTCGTCGTAGCCGTCGCCTCCCATCGCGATATTCTCCCCCAGCATGTGGTAGTCGCCCGGCTCGGAACTGTAATGACCCTTGCGCCTTAGCAGATCTATAACCGTCACACCACCCGGCGTATAGTGTGAGAAGTAGTCTCTGTTCAACATGTCTTGTGAGCGAACGCGGGCCGCACTCGTCAGAACGGAGGATAGACACAACGGCCCAAGTCCGTAGGCCGACCTCGTCTCGTTGTGTAGGTCGAACATCTCTTTCTCCGCGGCGTTCAGGGCGAGGGTTCCGCCATCACAAGTCCGCACGTTCACCAACGTAGAAGTATCGGCCGGAGGTTCGTCTCCTTGTATCCAGGACCCGCCGCCCTGTGGAGCCGGTTGTGCGGCGTACGTGGTTGGCCCCTGCACACTCAGCGGCCGGGTTGAGCTGGGCGATTGGGTCACCGGCTCTATCTGGGGTGTCGCGTCGATCGGCTGCGCGAGGCGAACTCCCACAGGAGCATCGACGCGTGCTGTTTGCGCTTGCCCATCTTGACTCATCGCACTTGCCGCCACTGCCCCCGAGAAGGATAGCGCGACGAAGAGAAGCACCACGCCGGCCACCAACAACGCGCCACCACGCAACCTGATCATGTCCCTCCGAGCGCCGGTATTCCCTCGGCGGGTGTCGTAGCGCCCTGCTCGTCGTACTCGATAGAGTAGACCCGCTCACGTTCTGCTTGGGTGCTGGTCGGTGTGGGCTCCATCCTCTTTCCCATTCGACAGACCTACAACACCGTGCATATAGGTTGGCCCCTCATGCACGACCCTCTCAGCAATCAGCTCTTGTCCAAACTGAAAGCTGATGGCACTTTCTCGGAAAGGTTCATCCTCTTCGAGAAAAGGTCCTGGCACATACTAGCGCACGCAACTGCCAGGCGCTAGCGACCGCCTCAGTCGCTACGTGCGCAGCCTCTAGGCGGTAGCGCAGGGCGGCGTACCCTCCACGCCGGCGCCTCCTTCATGGACGATACACCTGCCCGCATAGAGACGAGTCTTAACGAGACTGAAGCGGACCCTAACAACGTTTAAGGCTCGAGGTGATAGATTCGATGGTCCGTAGTCCGGTCGGGGCTTCCCCCCTCCGTCCCGGCCGGACTTCTGCACGAACAGGGCCGGGGCTCTACGGGGCTCCGGCGCTATCGTGCGTCGCACTCTCACCGCTCCTGATTGGCAGCCTTGGGCCGGCTGGACCTGTGGAAGGCAAACTACTACGTTCATCTGGTCCGTCGTTGACCTGATGCGGGGTGACCACAAACGGTCCGAATATGGGAAGGTGATGTCGGTCAATGCTCGAACTCGATTCACGCGCCGTCGCCGCTATGGTGGGCTGCATGACGATGCCTGCGTTGGATTTGTGTCAACGTCCTAGGATTGTAGAACCGGTCGTAGAAGTCCGCGTCCAGATGGTGGGCCTGATGTGCGAGTACCGTACGAAACGGACCGCTATTGGCCGGAAATCGTCCGTACCTCTCGTATACGTAGTCGCAGTATGCGATCGTGGCGGCGATGGCACGATCCGAGTAGGGAGGAATGCCCGCCTGAACACCGGCTCCATCCTGCCAACACGAGGCCTCACCCCCGTCGCGAAATGCGCCGGTTCCCTGAGCATACTTACGGTCTACAAAAGCGAGCACAGCCTCTTCCATATCGCGGTAGTAAGGTGGGCAGAAGGGTTTGATCAGCGCCTCCCTGTTCCGCTCTAGCCCTATCGCAGTAGGGATAGGCAATTCTTTGCCCAAGGCTTTCAGCAACCTCCTGGTCACCGCACCCGCACCGATAGTGCGGGAGAAAGGGATCTCCTGCATTCGGAACCCGAGAGCTTGGAACCAGATGAAAGGGTGCGCTGAGAAGTGCGGAAAGCCACCCAAGCCCAGAGCCTCGGTCATCAGCGCCAGGTTCTGCAATATCTCGCCCTGCTCTACCGCGGCGAACTCGTAGAGCCAAGTCTCGATGAAGGACACGGTGGTGAAGCGACCCTCTTTGGGGTCGTCGTGCAGGTGCCCACCCTTGGATCGCGCGAATCTCGCGATGCCAGCGGGCTTAAAGCGGTTGCGCTCATCCACCAGGAAGTAGCCGAAGTCTTCGCTGAACGCGGAGAGCAAGACGTTGATATAGAAAGCCGAGAACTCGTTGACCGGCAGGAAGTAGGTAGAGCCGGGTACGTTTGCCGCCCACTTGTTGAACGGCATCACGAAAGGCAGCTCGCGTGGCACGTCAGGACGGCTGTCAGCGATGCGAACTCGGCTCCTCTCGTAGAGCCGCACGAACTCGCGAGCTCGGCCAGCTCGAGCAAGCTCCGCGATCTCAGTCCTTGGATAATCCTGGGGTCGTTTGAGCATCCAAGCTCCTTCGTCGTTGATAACGAAGAGGGCTACGGCGTGAACAGCGTCGCCGCTCGCCACCGTCCGGCCAACGAGGTTGATCATGATGTTGCCGCCGCCGGCCTCGTGCTCATCGCCACTATCGTAGGGCAGTTCGGCCAACACGGGGCCAGTGATGCCGCAGCCTGCGAAGGCCAGGGCGGCTTCTTCCTCGAGGCTCAGCGGCTGCGGAGCGTGCATACTTTTGTAGGAGAGCGGACCACCGTTCAGGCGCATGCCATTGCCGAAGCGTCGTGAGCGGCGTTCGATCAGGGCTTCCAACAACGGGTATTCGGCCAGCCGTTCCGTCACCGAGTGGGATGATTCAGATGGTTCATCGATCGGCCTGTGCTGTTCCATTTCGCTCTCCTTTCCCGCACAACCCTTACCTACTGTAACGCGTCTACCGACCCCACGTCGATCTGCCACCAGGACGAATGGCAACTATCTCACTACTTTTCCAACACAGGTGATGATCGCTCAGGCACCAGGACTTCTGAATCCATCTGCTCGCGTCAACGCCAGTTCCGCTTCGCTTACCAGCTTCTCCACTATCTCTGTAGCCGGCAAGATTTCGTGGACCAAACCTGCCGTCTGCCCGCTGAAGGGCAACAACTCGTGTGTGGTGCGTCCCCGGATCGCCGAGAGCACCTCATCCCGCAACTCCCCCGCTTCCCTTCTCGCCTCCTGGGTACGCCCCAACCACTGCTCGACGAAGGGTGTGCGCAGCACGCGCGGTACCGTCGCGTAGGCGCCGCCTCCCGCAGGCGGAAATATCACCTCCCAGGCGTCGAATCTCACCACGTCCTCTGACTCGGCCTGGAGCATCATCCGCTTCCACCCTTCGTCGGCCGAGGCTTCCTCCGAGGCAAGGAAGCGCGTCCCCACGTTGGCTCCCTGGGCGCCAAGTACCAGTGCCGCAGCGAGTCCGCGTCCATCCGCCACCCCGCCCGCTGCTAATACAGGAATAGGATCCACCGCGTCGGCAACCTGGGGTAAGAGCGCCATAGCTCCCACGCCCAGTGCCATCCCTTGCCCGCCGGCTTCCGAGCCCTGGGCGATGATCACGTCCACGCCCAGCTCAGCTGCCTTGCGGGCTTGCCCTACAGTGTGAACCTGGTGGATCACCTTCGCCCCCGCATCGTGTGCTCGCTCGACGAGTTTTCCCGGGTCGCCGAGTGCGAAAGAGATCACCTCGGGCTCCGTCTCGAGGGTGGCTTGGAAGGCTGCATCGTCGAGCAGCGGCACCACGTGGTTGACTGCGAAGGGCCGAGGGGTAATCTCTCGTACGCTGGCTATCTGCTCCTTGACGCTCTCGGCCGATTCGAAGACGGCGCCGATGCTTCCTAGGCCGCCAGCCTCGGAGACCGCCGCGACCAGTTTTGGGGCCGTAGCGGGCCAGATCGCGGCTTGCATAATTGGAACCTCCACACTCAACAAGTCGCATACTGGTGTTCGCAACATGGCTCTCCTTCCCACCCGTTCAGGTGCCGAGGAGGCACCCCTATCCATCGAGCATATGATGCCATCGACCGCGACGCGATGTGGCGGCGGAAGGCCGTTCTGCCCTGTCACTGCTTATGCGGACGAGGCCTGGTCGTGCTTGAGTGCGTACGCCACCGCCTCATCGAAGACCATGGCCCGCCCCTCGTCCCACGCGGCGGTCCATGCCCGCTCTCCCAGCCGCTCGCGCGCGGCGTCCGACACGCGCTGGTGTAGTCTACGTTCCGCCACGGCGCGGAGGGGGGTGCCTGCGGTCTCCAGTAGCGCGTCCGCGGCGCCGAGCATCCGCGCGGCACGTCGCTGCTCGTCCCGCGCTCCGGCTGCCGCTGATAGACCCTGTACGCAGTAGGCAGCGTCCATCCTGTCCCGCAACTCGTGAGCGATCGTCAGCGCCTCCCTGAAGTACTGCTCCGCGAGCTCGTGCTCGCCCGACGCCCAGGCCGCCTGCGCCAGGAGGTTGAGCGATATGTTCGTGGCGAACCTATCCCCGGTCCGCCGCGATAGGGTGAGGGCCTCTCCCGCGTAATCAGCGGCCCGAGAGAAGTCGCCCCGCCTGAGGGGCACCACTGCAAGGTGGGTCAGGATGTGGGAGGAGCCCCACACGTTTCCCAGTTCGCGGAAGATCTCCAGTGCCTCTTCGAGTATCCGGATCGCCCTGTCGAACTCGCCCAACATTAGGGCAGCGAAGCCCAAAATCCCCAACGCGCTCGCTTCCCCGTCCTTGTCCTTTGCCAGCCGGGAGAGGGCGACGCCGTCCCTGGCTACCTTCTCCATCCGCCGGTCGTCGCCGGAGCCGTACATGCAGACCGCCAGGGCCCAGTGGGCTCTACCGCGCATCTTCGCCGAGAGATTGGTCCTGGCCAGCGTCTGCTCCATCCACGAGCGCCCCTCTCTATGCCGGGTGCGCATCACCCAGTACATGCCCAAAGCCCAGCCGAACCGGGAAGCTGTTTGCGTATCCTCCGTCTCGAGCGACCAACCGATCGCGGCTCTCAGGTTGTCGTTCTCGGTTTCGAGCCGGTCGAGCCACTGGACCTGATCGGAGCCCTTTATCCGCGGCTCCGCCCGCTCGGCGAACGCCAGAAAGAACAAGGCGTGCCTCTGAAGAACATCCTCGGCCTCCGCGCTCTGCTCCAGCCGTTCTAGCGCGTACTGCCTCACAGGCTCGAGCATCCCGTAGCGCACCCCCCTCGGGGTGTCCGCTTCACCGTCACCAGCGACTGCTCCACCAGCCGTCCTAGGAGGTCGAGCACGTCCTCAGTCCCCACCGTACCGACACCCTCAGCCGTCTCCAGCGTGAAGCCCCCTGAAAATACCGAGAACCGCCTGAACAGCTCCTTCTCGGGCTCGCTCAGTAAGTCGTAGCTCCAATCCATCGTAGCCCGCAGCGTCCTTTGACGGTCGGGAACGTCTCGCGTCGAGCCCGTCGACAACGCCCGGCCAAGGCGCGAGAGGAGCGTGGCCGGATCCAGGAACGTCACCCTGGCGGCCGCAAGCTCCAGCCCCAGGGGCAGACCAGCGAGGCGCCAGCAGATCGCTGCCACCGCCGAGGCGTTGTTCTCGGCGATCGAGAACGCGGGGGAGGCCGCCCGGGCGCGCTCGAAGAACAGGCGCCCGGAGGGCGAGGCGAGGACCTCAGCAGGTTCCGGCGAGCGGGTCGAGGCGGGCAGCGCGAGCGGGGTCACGGGGTACTCCTGTTCACCCCTGAGGCGAAGGGGCGCGCGGCTGGTTACGAGCACCGTGAGGTTCGGGCAGGTTTCGACCAGTCCGGCGACCTCGGGGGCAGCCTCCAGCACGTGCTCGAAATTGTCCACTACTAGCAGTAGTCTCTTTTCCCATAGGTGTGCCCGCAAGAGCTGACTGGGGTTTTCTCCCGGAGTCTCCCGCAAGCCCAGGGTCCGGCAAACCGTGGGCACGACGAGCGTGGGGGTATCCACCGAGGCCAGGGCGACGAACTCTACGCCGTCGGGGAAGAGACCCGCAGCGTCTCGCGCTGCCTGGATGGCGAGCCGCGTCTTTCCGACGCCGCCCATACCCGTAAGTGAGAACAACCGAACCTCCGGCCGCCTAAGGAAGGCTTTTATCTCTTCGAGGTCTCGCTCCCGGCCAACGAGACGGGTGGATGGCACCGGAAGTGTGGGCGCCTCGGGAGCAGCCGACGGGGTGCCACCCCGCTTGGGCACCGCTGCGAAGAGGACTGAGCGTTCCTCCTCGGACAACTTAAGCGCGTCGGCCAGGGACCTGACGGTGTGCGGGTAGGGGTGCTTCCTTACGCCGCGCTCCAGGTCGCTTATGTTCTTGGCAGATAGCCCCGATCTAGAGGCCAGCTCCTCCTGCGTGAGGCTAGCGGCGTCCCTAAGCCGCCTGAGCCGTGCGCCGAACAGAGCGTCACGCCCCCGGCTCACACCGAACTTCCGTCCCTCGTCATCGACCTGCGTGCCTTTCCCTAACCTCCAAGTATGGTAGCAGACGGTACAAACGATCGGCGAGTTTCGTCTCGACTCCCGCGCCCTCGAAGTGCGGGAGTAATGCGGGAGTAGTGCGGATGGTCTAGAGCCGCGTCGGGGCGCAGACTGGGAATCACGACGAAAGTTCGACTTGGACAGCGGGAGCGAAGGAGGTGCATACAGACACACAGGAGCGCGAGCCGAGACCCGGCCAGCAGCGATGGTCGGTGGGCGGCAAGAAGCCCGGCGTAAAGGAAGCGACCCACCGAGGGTCGCGGTGTGAGCGGAAGACGGTACACCCCGTCCCCGCAGAAAGGAGGACACGTATGGCACCGCTATTCATTCTCGCAATTGCGTTTCTCGTCTTGAGGGGAATCGGCTTGCTCGGAGTAAGTAGGCTCTCCTCGTGGCGAGAGGCCGGTCTTTTGGCGGTGGCGATCATGTTTCTGTTCACCGGCGTCACGCACTTCACCGACATGAAGTATGACTACGCGGCCATGCTCCCAGGTTTCGCGCCGATGAAAGTCTCGATCATCCACCTGACGGGAGCGCTGCAGATCTTGGGTGCGATCGGTCTGCTCATTCCTCGGACCCGGAGGCTTGCGGGCATCTGCCTGACGCTACTCCTCATCGCGATGTTTCCCGGCAACGTGTACGCTGCGATCAACGAGATCCCGTTCCGCGGGGAGCCTCCCACTCCCTTGTGGTTGCGGACCCCGATACAACTCGTCTTCATCGGGATGACCTTGTGGACCTCGATCGGGACGCGTCCCAGCGAGGTTGGGCAGCGGCTGACTGAGCGGCCGGCTGCCGAGCACGAGCAGCCCACCCGGCAAGGCGCATCGTCGTGAACATCGCTTCGCCGACGGGCAGGCGGATCATGCAGTCCCGCCTGCCCGCGTCATCCGGCCCTGACACTGTGCGCTATGGCTGAAGAGGAGCGTATCGTGGAGGCCAAAGAGCAGAGAATCGGCCAGGCCGTCGCGTACGTCCTGCCAGGCGAGGGCAACAGAGCACTGTGGGTCTTCGGAGAGCTGGTGGTGTACAAGACGAGAAGCGAGCAGACGGGCGGTGCGTATTCGCTCTTCGAGATAGCGTCGCCGCCCGGCGGCGGGCCACCGCCCCACATCCAGCATCGGGAGGACGAGGCCTTCTACCTGCTCGAAGGGGAGTACGAATTCCTGGTAGAAGGCCGGTCCTTCGGGATGGACGCAGGGTCGCTCATCTACGTCCCCAGGGGCACCCTGCACGCCCACAAGAAGGTGGGGGAGGGGAAGGGCAGGCTTCTGTTGAGACAGACGCCAGGGGGCTTGCACGAGCGCTTCTTCGAGGAGATAGGTGAGCCCGCAATGGAAGACTCCCGGCCGCCAGTCCCGGCAGAGCAGCACATGGAGAAAATCATAGCCATCGCAACCGAGTACGGTATCGAGATACCGCGCCCTGATAGCTCGTACGGCGGACAGGAAGGGATCCCAGAATGAATCCTGCTGAACTCCTGGTTACGAGACGCAGAGTCCCGATTGCTGATGGCCGGAAAGGAGAAAGTAGCATGTTTGCACGGATGTTCACCATCGAAGGTCGCCGTGAGCAACTGGACGAGTTCTCCCGTTTCGGAGAGGACAAGGTCCTGCCGGCGCTGCAGCGGCTCGACGGTTTCGAGGGATCGCTGGTTCTCGCAAACCGCCAGAACGGCCACATCCTGATAGTGACCTTTTGGCACAGCGAGGAAGCGATGCGCCGTGGCGAGGCTGCCTCGCACTGGTTCCGCGTCTTCGTCGCCGAAGCCGCCGGCGGCGAGGTAACCGGCGTGGAGAGATACGAGGTCGTCCACCCGGAAACGGAAGGCAACGCGGCGTTGACCGGCTCCCAGGATCTTCGCATTCCAGGCAGAAGGTAGCCGCTTTGGCGGCCGAGACGGGTCGAGACCTTGGTCGCCTTCACGCCTCGGAAGGATCCAGCCGAACCCCGTTGCCGAAATCTTCGGGGTGCCTGCGGATCCAGGAAGCCACGTCTCGGTGCGGCGCGCACCAGACCTCGTGGTTTTCTACCAGTTGACGCAGCCCTTCGAACGCTTCGCGCATGATCCGGAATCTGTCTTCCTGGTCCTCCAGGAACGGGTGGAATAGCAGCGTCAGGTGCCCGCCATCCCGGACTATGCTCTGCAGCGCCGTGCTCAAAGTCCGCCGGAAACCGGCTGGGGAAAGCGGCTCTTCCGAACCCGTGAAGGTCCTCCGGAGAGCGCCGAAGCGCGGCATATAGTGGTAAGCGTCGATGTGTCGCCACGCGAAAGGTAGAACGACCAGGCCACCAAGGAAGCCGGTGCCGGTGCCCGCCGGCGAGCAATGGGTGAAACCGAGGTCTTCGAGCAGCCCGGGTGAGGAGCTGGTCAACCTCCCCCCTGGCGGCCGAAAAGCTCGCGGACGAACCCCGAATTCCTGCATCTTGTGGACACCCCGTTCTAGCAAACGGGCCTCATCGGAGCGGCCAAGGTCGGGCCAATGTTCGTGCCGCCAGCCGTGATAGCCAAGCTCGTGGCCGGCGTCGGCCATCCCGAGCAGAGCATCGGGATAGAGCTCGGCGTTTAGCCCTTCGACGAAGAACGTCGACCGCAGGCCTAGCTCCTCGAGCAGATCCATGATGCGGGGGAGCGCGCGTTTTACCGAGAAGTGGCGTCCTAGCGACTTGCCTTCGGGCCACTGCCCCCTCTCCAGGTCAGCCGCCTCGCCCAGGTTGTCGAAAGTTACGCTGACCGCCGCGCGGCAAGCGTCGGGTCCCCAGCCGGAGATGGGACGCCCCTGCGCCTCGCCCATTCGCCCTCCCGTCTCATGCGCGTCGTACCTGCTTGGATCAGGCAAGTGTACTGGACGTATCCCCCTGCCGCCGTCACAATGACCCGCACGGAAACGGCAGGAGGAGGAATCGCACGATCCGATGAAGCTCATCACCTACATGGACGGTCACCCTCGTGTAGGCGTCGCCATCGATGACCGCGTGGTCGACCTCAGCCAGACATTCGACTCCATGCTGACGCTCATCGAGGAAGGAGAACCCGCCCTCGGTGAGGCCCGTTCCATAGCCGCGAAGGCCGTTCCGGTCGCCGCGATCGCCGAAGTCGAGCTTCGGGCCCCGATTCCCCATCCCAGGAGAAACGTCTTTTGCGTGGGGTGGAACTATCTGACCCATTTCGAGGAAGGGCAGGGAAAGCGCGGGGACCAACAGGAGGAGCTGCCCGAGTACCCGGCCTTCTTCGACAAACCGACGACGACGGTGATCGGTCCTCGCGATGACATCCCCTTCGACCCGGTTTTCTCCGAGAAGATGGACTACGAAGCCGAACTCGCGATCATTATAGGCCGCGCCGGGAGGTCCATACCCGCCGCTGACGCCCTGGATCACATCTTCGGCTACACGCTCGCCAACGACGTCACGGCCAGGGACGTCCAGCGGCGCCACGGCGGCCAGTGGCTCAAGGGGAAGGGCATGGACGGAAGCTGCCCGCTGGGACCCTGGATCCTCACGTCCGACGAGGTCTCTGATCCCCAGAACCTGCCGCTTCAGTGTCACGTGAACGGCGTGCAGAAACAGAACTCCAACACCCGCTTTATGGTCTTCCCGATAGCCACGCTCATAGAAGGGCTCTCGCTAGCCATGACCCTGCTGCCCGGCGATATACTGCTGACCGGTACCCCAGAAGGCGTCGGCTACGCCAGAAACCCGCCCGAATATCTGAGTCCTGGCGACGAGATCACGGTCTCCATCCCGGCCATCGGTAGCATCAGCAACAAGGTCGTCGAACGTTCCCTGACCCGCGAATAATCGACCCGGCGGACCTCGGTGAGGAAACCGTTTCGCCGGGTCGGAGTCTGCCACGTTGGTGGACACACCTTGAACGGACCACCATAATGGGCGGCGAGGAGTAAGGGAAAGGAGAGGACGCAACGTGTCGGTTCCAGGTCCTGGCGGTATTGCTCCGCGCGGTGCGCCAGTGAAAATGGCTCTACGAAGAGGCGCCGGGGCACGATGCATGCGTGGCGCCTCCGGGGAGTCGGTTTCGGAAAGGAGGGTCGGCAGCGGTGGCTGATACGGTGAGAGAGGTGGAGAGCGAGAGGCTGGCGCGGATTCTGCCAGACGCGCTTCGGGCGATACACGAGGTGATCGAACGTCACGAGGTTACCGAAGAGGAGTGGATGGCGGTCCTCGGCTTCCTCACCGAGGTCGGCAAACAAGACGAGTTCGTCCTGCTCTCCGACGTTACCAAGACTTCGGTGCTCGTGGACGCCATCTCCCACCGGGGCGAGAGCGGCGTAACACCCAGCGACGTGGAAGGCCCGCTCTACAGGGAGGACCCACCCTGGCGCGAGAAGCCGGTGAAGATCTACGAAGAGTACGAGGGCGCCCAGAACGGAGATGTGCTCTTTGTCCGCGGCAGGGTCGCCTCCACGGACGGTGCCCCGTTGGTAGGCGCGGTCCTCGACATCTGGCAGACGGGCCCGGATGGCGGCTACGACATCTGGGATGAGAGGCAACCGGACTACAACTTCCGGGGAAGGTTCGGGGTCGATGAGGATGGCGTCTACGAGTTCCAGACCATGGTGCCGAGACCGTATACCATCCCGACGGACGGGCCGGTAGGCAGGCTGCTCGACGCAACGGGACAGCACCCGTGGCGGCCGGCGCACATACATTTCAAGGTGGAGGCGAACGGACACCAGCCGCTCGTCACGCAGGTCTTCTTCCCTGACGACCCGTACCTGGAGAACGACACGATAGGGGCCGTCAAGTCGGCCCTCGTCAGGCCCCTGATCAGGCAAGACGATGAGGACGAACTGGCGCGGCGCGGCCTCGACGCTCCGTTCTACACCTGCGAGTTCGAAATCACGCTCAAGCCGGCGATGTCCGCCGCGCGGGCCTGAATCGATGCGCCCGTCGAAGCGTAAAGGAATCGCACCATTCGGCACCCGACAGAAAGGCTAGGACAAAGATGCCCGTACGAACGCTGCTCCGCGGCGGCCACATCATCTCCCTGGATCCCGAAATAGGAGATATCGCGGGCGGGGACGTGCTCATCGAGGACGAGGAGATCGCGGCGGTCGCCCCTTCCATCGACGCCTCAGACTGCGAGGTCGTCGACGCGTCGGGCGCCATCATCATCCCCGGCTTCGTCGACTCGCACCGGCACACCTGGGAGACCGTGATCCGTGGCATCGCGCCGGACGTTACGCTCGACGGGTACTTCGCGCTGATCCTCGACACCCTGGCGCCGGCTTACCGTCCTCAGGACGTGTACGCCGGCAACCTTCTCGGCACGCTGGAGGCGATCGACGCCGGTGTAACGACACTACTTGATTGGTCGCACATCAACAACACGCCGGACCACGCCGACGAGGCGATACGGGCCCTCGCGGAGCTAGGGACGCGGGCCGTGTACTGCTACGGCAACCCCAACACCTCGCTCGCCGACTGGTGGTTCAACAGCGTCCTGGAGGCCCCTGAGGATATCCGCCGGGTGAGGGACAGGTATTTCTCGTCCGACAACGGCCTCATGACCCTCGCTATGGGCACCCGCGGGCCAGGCTTCTGCGTCCCGGAGGTGGTCAGGCACGACTGGGAGCTTGCCAGGGACATAGGCGTTCCCATCAGCGTGCACGTCGGGATGGGCCCCGTGGCCGGGCGCTTCAAGATGGTCGAGCAGCTCGACGACCTGGGACTGCTCGGCCCGGACATCACCTACATCCACTGCAACCACCTGACCGACCATGAGTTTCGACTCATCGCGGAGACCGGCGGTACCACCTCGATCGCCCCGATGGTCGAGATGACGATGGGGCACGGCATGCCCCCGACCGGGGAGCTACTCGAACATGGCCTGCGTCCCAGCCTCAGTTGCGACGTCGTGACCAGCGTGCCCGGTGACCCGTTCACCCAGATGAGGTTCTTGTTCGCGGCCGAGCGGATGCGGGTCCACGAGCGTATTTTCGAGGAGGAACTGGAAGAGACGCCGCCGCTTCTGTCCTCGCGGGACGTTCTGGAGTTTGCCACCATCGAGGGCGCCTGCGTCTGCGGACTCGCCGACAAGGCCGGATCTCTTACGCCAGGCAAGAAGGCAGACGTGGTGATGCTCGACACCACACGCGTCAACGCGGCTCCCGTCGTCGACCCGGTAGGAACGGTCGTCTGCAGCATGGATACGTCGAACGTGGACTCCGTTTGGGTCAACGGCCGCGCACTCAAGCGCGACGGACGACTGATCGGCTTCGATCTCGAGCGGGCGCGCCGGCTGGCCGAGGACTCGAGAGACTTCCTCGTGACGCACGCCGACCGCCAGGCTCACTGGTCCACGCCCCGAACCACAAATCCCTGATGCAGAATCCGGTTTCGGGGTTCGGTGGGTGGGGAGGTAGGGAGTAGGGGAAGAATTACTACTCCCGATGCGCCTTACCACTCCCCAACGACAAGCGACACGAACTGATCAGCCGAATTCCGTATGGCTTGACGCTGTGGGTCTGCCGGTAGGCTCCTGGAGGTGTTTCGCGGCATGCAGGCAATCGTGATCGAACGCGTTGGGGATCCTTCAGTGCTCCGGCAAACTGAGTTCGGTGAGGTTGCAGGAAGGGTGTTGCTCCTCATGGACTGAACGCCCGGTCTCGGGCCTCTCTGATCGGGGTTGCACGATGCCGCACTCGACAATACACTGTCCCAACACGAAAATCGGGATAGGTAGAGGCTTGGACCTCCTTCTCGAAGTTGGGTGCCTGAGAGGGAGCGAGCCAGTGGCGCAACCGGCTACGCGAGATGGAAGGCTCGGCGGCCGGTTGCTTTGCTGAAGAAGAAGTCAGAACTATCAGATAAGAAACGGATTACTAGCGCTTCGGCTCAGCTGTTGTGTCACGCTGACGTTCGACGCGTGGCCTACTTCCCAACTGAGGTAAGGGTGCCGTGGGAGGTCGGCCAGTCAAGTATGTATCTTGCAACTTTGTCTTGGCATAGGGGAGAGCTTCGATGCGCAGACTATTCGCGCCTTGGCAACTTGATGACGAGCTAAGAAAGAGTGAGGCTCGCTACCGCACCGTTCTGGACGCGGCCTTCGACGCGATCGTGACCATTTCGCCTGACGGGATAGTCAGGTCGTTCAATCGTGGTGCAGAACGCATCTTCGGATACAGGGCAGATGAGGTCATCGGGCAACCGGTAACGCTGCTTATGCCCGAGCGGTACCGGGATCTCTGTGTGGCCGGTCTGCACCGCTACCTGCGAACGGGCGAAGCGCGTGTCGTGGGCGGCACGACCGAGCTCGTGGGGCTGCGTAAAGACGGCAGCGCGTTCCCGATCGAGATGTCCCTCGGCGAAACCCACGAGCACGGGGAGCGGTTGTTCACGGGGATGATCCGGGACGTCACCGAGCGCAAACGAACCGAGGATGCGCTGCGCGAGGCACGAGATCGCTTCAGAGGCATCTTCGAGAACGCACCCATCGGCGTGGCCATGGTCACCCTCGAAGGCCGATACTTGCAAGTCAACCACTCGCTTTGCTCAATACTCGGGTACTCCGAGGAAGAGCTGCAGGCCCTCACGTGGGAGGAGATCACCCACCCTGACGATCTTGCGGCCAGTAAGGCTTTTGCGCGCAGGATAGTGGCAGGCGAGTTCCCCAGGTACCACCTGGAGAAGCGCTTCCTCCACGCCGATGGCCACACGGTGTGGGCTTCGCTGAGCGTCTCCCTCGTCAGAGACTCTGAGGGTGAGCCGCTCTACTTCGTCTCCCAGATCCAGGACGTCACCGAGCGTAAGGAGGTCGAGAGAATAATCGTAGAGAGCGAGGAGCGCTTCCGCTCCTTGGTACAGTACAGTTCCGATATCATCACGATCCTCGACGTCGACGGCACCATCCGCTACGCAAGCCCGGCAGTCGAGAAGGTGATGGGCTACAGGCCCGAAGAGCAGATAGGGACCAACGCATTCGGCACCGTCCATCCGGACGACAGGGATCGAGCGTTGGACAACTTCGCCGAGGTCCTGAAAAGCCCTGGGCTTCACCCGCCCCTGGAGTTCCGGGTGCCGCACAAGGATGGCTCCTGGCGCTACCTGGAGCATATCGTAAACAACCTGCTCGACGACCCGGCCGTGCGGGGTGTGGTGATCAACTCCAGGGACATCACCGAACGCAAGGCCATGCAGAAGCAACTCCACCATCAAGCGTTTCACGATCCGCTCACCGGGTTGCCGAACCGGGCATTGTTCATGGATCGCCTCGAACACGCCTTGACTCGTGCGAATCGGCGGGGCAGCAAGATCACGGTGCTGTTCATGGACCTGGACAACTTCAAGGTCATAAATGACAGCCTCGGGCACAAAGCAGGAGACCAACTACTCATAGCGGTCGCAGAGCGTTTGAAGGCCCCCTTACGTCCCGAAGATACCGTCGCGCGCCTCGGCGGGGACGAGTTCACCATCCTGGTCGAGGACATTTCTAGTGTAGGTGACGTAGCCCGGATCGCGGTGCGGCTCGCGGAGAAACTGCGACCCCCCTTCGCTCTTGGAGAACAAGAGGTATTCGCCACCGTCAGCACCGGGATCGCCCTCAACAGCCCCGCTCGAGAGCAGCCGGCGGATCTCTTGCGGCACGCGGACCTGGCGATGTACCGGGCCAAACATCGAGGGAAGGCTCGCTATGAGGTGTTCGAGCCCGGCATGGATGCCATGGCCGTGGAGCGCCTGATATTGGAGACCGGGCTCAGGCGAGCCCTCGTACGGCAGCAGTTCAGAGTCTACTACCAACCCATCGTGGCACTCGAGAACGATAGGATCGCCGGGGTAGAGGCGCTGTTGCGGTGGGAGCATCCACAGCGGGGACTGCTACTGCCCGAAGAGTTCATATCGATCGCCGAAGAGACGGGTCTGATCGTGCGGATCGGGCAGTGGGTCCTACGAGAGGCCGGCAAGCAGGCACGTATCTGGCAAGAGCGCTTCCCCGATTCGCCGCGCTTGACGATCAGCGTGAACCTCTCGACCAGGGAGTTTTTCCACCCCAAGCTGGTCGCAGAGGTCCTAAACGAAAGCGAGATCGACCCTGCTAACTTGCAGCTGGAGATCACAGAGGGTGCCCTGACGACCAACGGCACGTACTCGACCGACCACACGCTCCATAACCTGAAACGCATGGGCGTCCAGCTCGCAATCGACGACTTCGGCCTGGGCTACTCTTCCCTCTCTTACCTCAAACGCTTCCCGGTCGACTTTCTGAAGATCGACCGCTCGTTCATCGCCGGACTCGGAGGAGCACCCAGCGGTGTCTCTACCAAAGATACGGAGATCGTAAAGGCGATGATCGAGCTGACCCACGCTTTGGGCCTGAAGGTGATCGCCGAGGGGGTGGAGAATGCCGAACAGCTGGCGCGGTTGCGGCAGATGAAGTGCGATCTCGCCCAAGGAAACTACTTCTCAGAGCCGCTTCCGAGCGAAGCGCTGGCGGTCAACTTGGAACAAAACCTTTCGGGCCGAGGATAGGACTTTGTGCTAACCTGACCCGCATCATATCGATGGAGCGACTGCGTTTTCGTCGCAATTGGGGAAAGGTATGTGGTGATGCTCTACGAGCCGGCCGATCGATTCGAGACGCCACGTTTCTCCTCGCCGCCTGTAGAGCGACCGAACCCGCCCCCAGCGTCGGTACAGAGCCCTCGGTTCGTCGCTGAAGGATAACGCATCACGTACTGAGAGGAAGGAACGATGGAAAACCGGCTCCTAGACTTTGTGGTCCTGGCCCTCTACTTCGCCGTCATGATCGGGGCCGGCTACTGGGGCCTGAGACGGGCCCGCAGCGCCGACGACTTCCTGGTCGCTGGACGGAGATTGGGCCCTTTCATGTATATTGGTTGCATGGCTGCAGTGGTGCTGGGCGGCGCCTCGACTATCGGTGGGGTAGCCCTGGGTTACGACTACGGCATCTCCGGGATGTGGCTAGTCTTCTGGATCGGGATGGGGGTCATAGCCCTCGGCATCTTGATGTCCAGCCGCCTCAGCAGACTAGGTGTTTACACCGTTTCAGAGATGCTGGAGAACCGCTACGGGGCGGCCTCGCGTCTGATCAGCGCGATCATCATCGCCGCCTACGCCCTTATGATCGCCGTGACCTCCACCATCGCCATAGGCACCGTCTTCAACGTCGTACTCCCTCTATCGTCCAGCGTGGCGATACTGGTGGCCGGAGGCCTCGTCGTCGTCTACTCGGTGGCCGGCGGCATGTGGTCGATAACCCTCACGGACATCATCCAGTTCTGCATAATGACCGTCGGAATCTTCTTCTTGTTGCTCCCCTTCTCTATCTTTGCGGCCGGCGGCCTCTCCGGGATGCAGGAGGCCCTGCCCGCCTCCTACTTCGACATCACGGCGATCGGATGGCAGACCATCTTCACGTACTTCCTGTTGTTCTTCTTCGGGCTGATGATCGGGCAGGATATCTGGCAGCGGGTGTTCACCGCCCGCAGCCCCGAGATCGCCCGCTGGGGCAGCGTTGCGGCGGGCGTCTACTGCCTGCTCTACGCCCTGGCGGGCGCCCTCGTGGGATCCGCGGCGCGGGTGATCCTCCCCGGCATCCAATCGGACAATGCCTTCGCCAGGATCACTACCGAGGCCTTGCCAGTGGGGATCACGGGCCTGGTCCTTGCCGCGGCGCTCGCCGCCGTGATGTCCACCGCCAGCGCCGGCCTCCTCGCCTCCTCCACCATCCTCGCCAACGACGTCTACGCCGGCTTTATCGCCAGGGACGACCACAACAAAGTACTGGCGAACCGCGTGACTACCCTGCTCGTCGGCATCGTGGTCCTCGTCATCTCCCTGATCGTAAGCGATGTGGTGGGTGCTCTGACCGTGGCTTACGATCTCCTGAGCGGAGCCCTGTTCGTGCCCATAGTGGGCGCATTGTTCTGGAGACGCGCTACCGCCGCGGGTGCTCTGGCGTCCATGGCCGCGGGTAGCGTCGTCGTGGTGATCTTCATGGCCGTGGACGGCCTGTTCGCGAACACCCCCATAATCTGGGGAATGCTGGCGAGCCTCGTCGCCTTCGTGGTGGTGAGCTTGCTGACGCCAAAGCCCACCGAGGAGCGCATGAGGACGTGGGAGCAGCGGTTGACCGGCTCCGGTGCCGAAGGTGAGATCTAAAGTACCGTATACCCTCGGTTCAGTCTAGGCGAGGTCGCACTCTGACGCTGGTCAATCCCAGCGCCGCTCTTGGGAGGGCTTCAACGCACCCGTGGATCGGCTTTACCCGGCGGGGCCTCATACGTTCCGAGGGCGTACTCCACGGCCTCATCGAAGTCCATCGCTCTACCCGTAGCCCGCGCCTTCTCGAAAGCCTCTTCACCTAGACGAGAACGTGCGGCGACCATCGTGTGCTCGAGCGGCCGGAGGGAACGCTTTGGTCTGTGAGATCTGTAAAGTGGTGCTTCGACCACTCGTAGCAGCCCTTCGGCCGCGCCGAACAGCCGCGCCGAGCGCTCCGCTTCACCTCTTGCCTCGGCCGCCGCGGCCAGTCCCTCCAGTAAATAGGCGAGCCCACCCCGCAGCCCCACCTGGGCAGCCATGAAAACCCTCTCCTCGAACATGCTCGTCGCGGCGGCGTAGTCGCCCCGAGCGAGCGCTATTTGGGCCAGGAAGTAGAGCGCGGTGTAGGTGCCGAGTCTGTCTCTTCTCTTACGGTACCGTGCCAACGCTCTCTCCAGCAGGGGGAGCGCCCGGTCGAGGTTGTGCTGACGTAGCGCAACCATTCCGAGCCTGTCGTAGACCGCCGATACCATCTCCTCCTCGCCAGACTTGCGGAAGAGCGGCAGCGCTTCTTCGAAGCGAGAGATGGCCTTCTCGAAGTCCTCGTGGTCCACCGCCTCAAGGCCCAACCAGAACCGAACGTAGGCTTCGCACAACGTGTCTCCTGCCCGCTTGGATAGCTCTAGCCCTTCCGTCAAGAACCTGGTGGATCTCTCACGGTCACCTTGCAAGTAAGCCGTCATGGCCGCGATCTGAACAGCCCTGGGACGCACGACCTGCGGGATATCTAGCTCCAGCAGCCGCCCTATCCACCGGTGGCTCTCCCGCTGGTGGTCACGCAACCACCAGAACGTCCATAATGCCCATCCCAGGCGTGTAGCAGCCTCGGCTTCGTTTTCGGCCAGGGTCCACGACATGGTTGCCCGCAGGTTGCCGTTGTCCTGCTCCAACCTCTCCAGCCACTCGACCTGGCGCGCCCCCCTCAGTTCCGGCCGCGCTTCCTCGGCCAGGTCAAGGAAGAAAGCGGCGTGTCGCCGCCGCATTTCCTCGGCCTCACCGCTCTCCTCGAGCTTCTCGAGCGCATACTGCCGTACCGGTTCGAGCATCCCGTAACGTTCCTCGCTACCGCCGGTTTCAGCCGTTACGAGCGACTGCTCCACCAACCGCCCGAGCAACCCGAGCACGGCCTCAGTCGCCACGCCGGCCGTCGCACCCACGGCTTCTGCAGCCTCCAGCGTAAAGCCTCCGGTGAAGACCGAGAGATGCCGGAAGAGCGCTCCCTCCTTCTCGGAGAGCAGCTCGTAGCTCCAGTCCAGCGTTGCGCGCATCGTCCTCTGGCGCTCTGGAAGATCTTGCGCCCATCCCACAGAGAGTGACTGATCCAGGCGCGCAAGGAGCGATGACGGACTCAGGAACCTTGTCCTGGCCGCCGCCAGCTCTAAAGCGAGCGGCAACCCATCGAGCCGCCAGCAGATCGACGCAACCGCTGCTGCGTTCTCTTCTCCAAGCGTAAAGGCAGGGACGATCGCCTTGGCGCGCTCGATGAACAGCCGGCCGGAGGGCGAGTCGAGAATCTCTTTAGGGACGGGCAAACGGGTGGAGGCTGGCAGCGCGAGGGGTTCGACCGGGTACTCCTGCTCGCCCCGCACCCTGAGCGGCGCGCGGCTGGTGGCCATGACGGCGAGATGCGGGCAGGCTCCCAGCAAGTCAGCGACTTCGGCGGCAGCCTCCAACACATGCTCGAAGTTGTCGAGCGTGAGCAGCATTCGTTTATCTCGCAGGTAACTCAAGAGCACGTCGCGAGAGGTTGCGCCTCGCAGCTCCGTCAACCCGAGGGCCCGAACGACGCTCGGTAGGACCAGAGCCGGGTCACCCAGCGGGGCGAAGGCCACGAACGCCACACCATGCCCGAAGAGTTCCGCCGAGTCGTGCGCCGCCCGAACGGCCAGGCTCGTCTTGCCCACCCCGCCGACACCCGTGAGCGTCAGAAGACGCCCTTCCGGACGGTGCAGGAGATCCAGTACCTCCCGGAGATCCCGCTCCCTTCCCAAAAGTGGCGTCGGCGCCGGTAGCGTTGCGGGCTTGAGGAACCCTGCCGGGCGGTCTTGGCGACCCGGCACCGCCGCGACGAGGGCGGCGCGTTCCGGCTCGGATAGGTCCATTGCCCCTGCGAGCGAGCGGACCGTGTGCGGGTAGGGGCGGCGCCGTTCGCCGCGCTCCAGCGCGCTAACGGCGTTCCGGGTCAGGCCGGCCCGGGCGGCCAGCTCCTCCTGTGTTAGCCCGGCGGACTCCCTTAGTAGCCGAAGCTTCGCCCCGAACGATGACCTCTGCTCGGCACCCATGACCAGTCCATGCCCCGTCAAGATAGTTCGCCGTGCAAGACCCATGTTAGCAAGGTCGAAAAGCTCCTGCGACGAAGAGTGTGTGCGAAGTGTGCGCGCGGTGTTGGTGGCCTCCGCTCGCGTGAGGGCCCAGACTCGAGACAATAAGCAGAAGCCGCCTACAGGAAAGGAGTGGTAGGTTGGGGCCGCAAGCTACGCTCCCAGCCGTCGTTGGCAACAACGTCAGGGAAGGAGGACATACGATGGCAAGAACGACGATGTTCGAGCGCAGTCGCACGAAGGTGCGCTTCTCGAATGAGGACATGGACTACCTCTTCCAGGTGGTGCTCGGCTACCACACCCACGGCGGGGCGAGCTTCGGCGAGCTGTTCCATGCCGCCGCCAAGGTGGAAGACGACGATCCGGAGAGTTGGATCTCCGCCTTCAGGGAGATGGGGCGCGGATCGAGCACCAGGCCGAGGAGCTCGAAGTACGGGGTAAAGCGAGCGCCGCTCCAGCGTTCTTGCGCGCCTTCACCGGCTTCCGCGCCGCCGCCTTCCTGATGAACCCCAAGGCCGACTTCGAGCGCTTCTCGGACACGGTTGAGTCCTTCGTACGGTGCTTCCGGAACGCTATCCCAGGCTTCGGGAGCTCCTGCGAGCCGGTCCGTATCCTCTTCGAGGGTAGCTATTTGTCCGGCTACTTCTACCGGGTGAACGAGCAGAGTGCGCCGCATCCGACCCTGCTCATCGTCGGCGGCGGCGACACCTACGCCGAAGACCTGCACTTCTGGGTTGGCGCAGCAGGTCCCACGCACGGCTACAACGTGCTCTCACTCGAGCTACCCGGGTATGGTCTGAGCCCCACGCGTGGTCTCCACCTCTTCGCGGGGCTCGAAGCCCCTATGGTCGCCGCCGTGGACTTCGCGCTCGGCAGGCCGGAAGTGGACGCAGAACGCCTCGCCGCCTACGGCATAAGCGGCGGCGGGTACGCGGTGACCCGGGCCGCCGCTACCGAGGAACGTATTCACGCGGCGGTCGCCACGACGCCCATCTACGATATCTACCGGCTCATCACCGAGGCCATCGCGAACTTCTTGCTCGACGAGTCGCACAGCGGCGTCTCGCGCTGGCTGTTAGAGATATCGGGCAGGTTCAATAAGGCAGGCAAGAACAACATGGACAAGTTCGCCTGGCAGTCGGGCAAGGGATCGCTCCTGGAAGCCGTCCGTGTAACCTAGGGCGAACCCGTGGACGTTGGGGCGATACAGTGTCCCATGCTGTGTCTGGCAGCAGAGGGCGACCCGCCGGAGGCGCTCCGGCAGGCCAAGTTTGTCTTCGACCACTTGGAGCATCCCAAGAAGGCGATGCGCATTCTGACCGCCGAGGAGGGTGCCGAGGCGCATACTCACGTCAACAACCTCCCGCTGTTGCACCAGGTCGTCTTCGACTGGCTCGACGAGACGCTCACGGCAAGAGACATAACCCAGAGAGTCAGGCTGGCGGATGGAGTATGACGCTCGTTCCTCTCGTTGGCACAAGCTGGAGGATCACTGCTCGGCTCGACGGGGTTTCTCAGTAACGATCCAGCGGCGTACCAGGCCCGTACGACTTGAGCTACGTGTTAGGGTGAGCGCAGGGTCACCACGAGGTAAGCGACGAGAACTATACCGAGGAGAGCATGAGAGCTACCGTTTACATCGCGACAAGCGTCGACGGCTTTATCGCGCGGGGGGATGGCGGCATTGACTGGCTTCCCGACGTGGGCGATGAGGAGGGTGGCGAGGATTACGGATACCAGGAGTTTATAGACTCTGTGGATGCGATCGTCATGGGACGGAGCACCTACGAGTTGGCTTTGTCCTTCGGTTCATGGCCTTACGGCGAAAAGCCCGTGGTCGTACTCAGCAGTCGGCACGTAGAAATCCCCCACGCCATCGCGCGTACGGTCGAGGCGATGTCGGCGGCGCCACGGGAAGTGGTCCGGCGTCTCGCGGAGCGCGGATTCGGTCATCTGTACGTCGACGGCGGGAGGACCATCCAAGGATTCCTTCGCGAGGGCCTGATTCACCAATTGATCCTCACGAAGATCCCCATCCTTCTCGGCACCGGCATCCCACTGTTCGGGCCGCTTCCCCACGACATCGGATTACGCCATCTCGAAACGCGGCAGTTCGAGAACGGCCTGGTGCAAAGCAGATACGAGGCCCTCGGGAAAGTTCCTTAACAACGGCTGCGTGCCCACTGGCGCAGCGGTCGCGTTGCGGCTCGCCGCGGGAGAACCTGACGCGATGCAATCGGCATGGTATCGAAGAAGATTTTTGCAGATTCGCCGCCTCCGTTCGACGGTGCCTTGTTTACCGACCAACTCAGGTCATCGATGTTTCGGTCCGTGGGTTATCTCGTAGACGTTGCCGTCTGGGGCTCGGAAGTGCGACCACGCCTCCCCGGTAGGGTCCCACTCGTGGACGGGCCCGAAGAACTCGATGCCCTGGGCCTCTAGACTCCCGCGGGCACTCTCGACATCGTCCACCAAGAATCCGGCGACCGGTCCTGTGGTGAAGTGAGTGTGCTCAGTGTCGGAGGGGCCGAAGACCTCCGCCTTGCTGCCGTCTGGAAGCCTGAAGAGTGCGAACTCTCCCTCTTCGTGCTCGAGCCGGAGCCGTAGGGTATCCCTGTAGAATGCCACCATCTGCCCGTAATGCTCGGTGCGGGAGCCGACCCACACCAAGCCCTTGACCAGTCCGTCCATGGTTCGCTCCTGACTGTCGTGTTCTTCTAGCCTTCAGGCTACCAACTCTGGTCGGCGCGCTCGACCCGCGGCAGGCTGGTCATCGAGAACGCTATCCCTCTACCCTTCAAGTTCGCCTCTCCAGCGTCTACAATTCCCGACGGGTGCAAGTAGCGGTGGGAGCAAGACGCAATGACCGATGCAACGCATTCTCCCCGCGATGCACGAGTGAGTGTTTGGGGCCGGCTGGCCGCCATCCCGGGTAGGCCCCGGGACGCGACCTTACCCAACAACCTGCCGCTTCAGCTCTCCAGCTTCGTCGGGCGGGAGAAAGAGCTGGCCGAGGTAGGGCAGCTGCTGGAGGATGTCCGCTTGCTGACGCTCACCGTCTCGGGCGGGTGCGGCAAGACGAGGCTGGCCCTGGCTGCAGCGAACGAGCTGGTATTTCCTGTTCCTCGCGGTTGCCTCGGGCGTGCTGTTCATGTTGCCGCACCTCGCCAACCTGGGGCTCGACGCAGCCTTCTTGTTCGTGGCCATCTACCACTTCGGATTCGGCCCTGAACAAGTCGGCGCCTTCTACACAGATCGGTTCGTCCCCGCGTACAGCCTCATCCAATTTCTGGTGGCAGCGGCGCTCTTCTACCTGGCGGTCTTCGTGCTCTTCAAGAGGCGCCCCAAAAAAGGCCCTAGTACGCCCGTTCCCCGCGCCGCAGGGTCCCCTCGGTCGACCCTGGCCTTCCCGAAACAGCAGGAGGAAGGAGGCACGCGGTATGACGCGGCGGAAGGCTGAAACGGCGCTGGAGGTGAGCAGGGGCAAGATCGTCCGCCAGGTGGACGTAGTGGCAAGGGATCCACCGGCGGATCGCGAGGCAGATATCGGCCCTGGAGTAGCGAAAGGAGAAGGAAAATGACGAAGCGCACAGACGTGGTCCTGGCGGTATGGACCCTGGCTCTGGTCCTCCTCATTATAGGGGGGATCGCCGCCACGGGGTCCCTCGACGAGTTCGCCGCTTGGGCGTGGGCGCGCCACCACAACGTCCTGAGCTGGTACATAAGGGTTCTGTTCTTACTGCCTTTCTGCTACTTCGCCTATAAGCGGAGCCTGTTCGGCATGACGCTCACCCTGGTGGCGCTGGCCACCAGCATGTTTTGGTTCCCCGCGCCGGAGCGGCCGGATCCGAGGGCTTTCGAGTTCCTGGCCATGGAGAGGGAGTACCTCTCCGGAGAGTGGACGACGGCGAAGATCCTCCTGGGCTTGCTCGTGCCGGGCAGCCTGGCGGCGTTGGCCCTGGCCTTCTGGAAGAGGTCCGTCGTTTACGGGTTGGTGCTGATCAACGCGATAGTGTTGGTGAAGCTCGCGTGGAGTTTCTACTTCGGGGACACGTCGGGCGGGCTGACCTTGCTGCCGTCCCAACTCCTCGGACTGGCGATCTTGAACGCGGTGGTCCTATACGTCCTCCACCGGAGGCGCAAGAGATCGTTGCCCAAACCCCCGCAGCAGGCAGGTCAGCATGGCGGCTAGGTCCGTCGATGGATCTTCCACGGGAACCCCGGCAGACCAGATCGGAGATACGAGCATGACCACGAAGAAGCCGGCGACGCAGACGGGGACGTTCCTGGGAGAATTCCCTTACGTCCGGTTCGGGAACGGGCCGGAGAATCTGGTGATCCTGCCGGGCCTAACCCTGGAGAACGATCCCCCGAGCCGGCTCGACGCCTGGACGTACCGCCTCGGCTTCGGCCGCTTCGCGGTGGACCACACGGTCTACGTGGTCAACCGCCGTCGCGGCATGCCCCCGCACTACACGACCCAGGACATGGCGGCAGACTACGCCCGGGTGATGGAAGAAGAGCTCGGACCCTCGCGCGTCATGGGGTTCTCCACCGGGGGCTCCATCGCCCAGTACGTCGCCCTCGATCATCCAGAACTGGTCAGGCGCCTGGTCCTCGTCGTCACCGCCTCCCGCCTGTCCGATGAGGGGCGAAAAACGTGCGGGCGTTGGCGCACGCTGGCGCACGGACGGCGTTGGCGGGAGCTCAGGGCGGACATGGCCTCCGTAACCGTGACCAGCGAGACGAACAAGCGCCTCGCCAGGGCGTTCATGACGATCTTCGGAAGGTTCGTGCTCGGGACGCCTTCCGATCCGTCGGACTTCCTCACGACCCTGGAGGCCGACCTCGCCCACAACACGACCGGTAGGCTGCCCGAGATCTCCGCGCCGACCCTCATCATCGGCGGGAGCGAAGACCCCTTCTTCTCGGAAAGCCTCCTGCGCGAGACCGCCGGGAAGATCCCCGGCGCGGAGCTGCGAGTGTACGATGGGGTCGGGCACGGCGTCCCCAAAGAGCGCAAGCGCCGCTACGAGGACGACGCGCTCGCGTTCCTGGGCGAAAGGAGAACTTCGGTATGATGTCCCGACTTTCTGGCGTGGTGAAGCGACACCCGCTGATCCCGTTCCCGCCTGGGTCGCTCCCACGGCGGCCTCCGGTCTGCGAGGATGGTGCGCGCCAGTCCAAGCTGCGCGTAGGCTGAGAGCACCGAGCACCCTCCTCGGTCGGGCTGCTCGGGGTGCCCGAGTCGAGAGCACTCCAGCCGAGGGTTTGGTTCAAGATGCTTATCGCGTGTTGGAGGTCGAACCGCCTGCCCTTGACGTGATAACGTTCAGTGCAAGAATCACTCATCCGGAAGATGCGTCGGCCTCGCACGTGCGTTAAGCTCTCTTCGTCGCCTGGAAGGACGAGCAATGAGCGCACTGCCGGATTGGAATTCCAAAGCGGCGGAAAGCAAGAAGGGACCAAGGATCGTACCCGAACCACGACATTAGAGCACACAGCAGATGACAACAAGCACAGCGCGGAAAACACGACCACCACAGAATGGTGCCAACACGCGTCCCCTTCGGCGTGCCGCCGGCTTGATCCTGCTGTTCAACGGTCTGCTCGTTGTCCTGGTGCTCGTCAAACCTCTCAGTGACGTCACGCTTGCCCTCGTGGTCAACGCGGCGCAGTTCATCGGTCCGCTGCTCGTGCTTCCCTTGTGCTTCGGTGGACTACTAGGGCGGGTGTGGGGGTCAGCAGTCTCCCAGGCGTACGTAGGTCAGGCGGTGACGAGAGGAAAGCGTTGGGCCCCCGTGTTGCTTGGCCTGGGCATCCTCAGTTGGGTTTTGGGACAGGCAATCTTCACCTATTACGAGTGGGCGCTGGGCCGGCCGCCACCGCTTCCCTCTATCGCCGATGTCGGCTACTTGAGCGTATACCCTTTCTTGTTGTTGGGCATCCTGCTGCTTCCTGCCCGCCCGATTCCGGTGGCATCCCGCACCCGCATCGCTCTCGATGGCCTGATGACCATGACGGCAGCAGTCACCTTCAGCTGGTACTTCATACTAGGTCCGGTCATGCAGCAGGGGTCCGAGACGACGCTCTCGAAGGCCGTGTCCTCAGCCTATCCGCTGGCCGACATCTTCCTGATCGCCTGCCTGATAATACTCGCATCGCGACCTGAGGAGCACACTCTCCTACCCGCCGTGCGCATTTTGGCGCTCGGCCTGACCCTTATCGTGATAGCAGACAGCAACTTCGTTTACTGGTCGCTGCACGACGACTATGCCACGGGTACGCTCCCCGATGTAGGGTGGTCTCTGGGGTACATGCTTGTGGCCCTTGGTGCCTTCGCCGCCCGGTTGGCCCCCAGCGCGGACCCGACGATGTCAGCAGGGGATCATGTCGATTCGTCCAGCATCGAAACCCCTCTCCCCGAACAGCGAGTATGGACCTCACTCTTGCCTTACGTTCTCGTGCCAGCGGTAGGCATCCTCCTCGTCTATGCCTGGCGCACATCTGAAGGGAGCAGCAGCCTGGCGACCGGGGTGTACATCGGAGGAGCTCTGCTGCTCTGCCTGATGTTGTTGCGGCAGGTCCTCACCATTGTGGAGAACGCGCGGCTCTACAACCGTCTGCAACGCACCCATCGACAGGTGGAACAGAAAAACTACGAACTCGTGCGCTCCCAGAGAGAACTGAGCCGGCAGAAGGAGTATTTCGAGTCGTTGGTGCTCAACAGCCCGGTGGCGATCGCGATCGTGGACCTCGGTGGAAACGTCGTTTCGTGGAATCCTGCGGCCGAGAAGTTGTTCGGTTTCACCCAGGCCCAGGCCGTCGGGCGCAGCATAGACGACCTGCTTGCCGGGACACCAGAGATGCGCGCGGAAGTCCTCGACTACACGCGGCGGGTCGCGGGCGACGATCGGGTCGCCGCCGTCACCCGGCGTAGTCGCAAAGATGGGACGCTCGTTGATGTGGAACTCCTGGCCGTTCCGGTGAACGTGGGCGGAAAGCAGGTGGGCACTTACGCCATGTATCACGACATCACCGAGCTCAAGCGCGTAGAAGGAGAGGTCAGGCAGCTCAACAGGGACCTCGAAAAGCGCGTTGTTGAGCGTACCGAGCAACTCGAGAGCGCCATGGCCAAACAACGGGAGGTTGCCGAGGAGAGGGAGCGCATCGAACAGGAGCTGCGGGTCGCGCGTATGATCCAGCACGCCCTTCTTCCTAAGTCGCTGCCCGAGGTCGAAGGGCACGAGATCGCGGTCTACTACCAGCCGGCCCGTGAGGTGGGTGGCGACTTCTACGACTTTCTTCGACTGCCGGACGGCCGCCTGGGCCTTATCGTGGGTGACGTTAGCGGCAAGGGCGTACCTGCCGCCATCGTGATGGCGATCACCCGCACGATGTTGCGTTCGGCCTACCATCTCGGCTCGCCCGGAGAGATCCTACAAAACGTCAACGACGAACTCTTCTCGGATATCCCTCCCAACGTGTTCGTCACCTGTCTGGCCGCCATCCTGGATAGCACGACCGGTCGGCTGCAGTACGCCAATGCCGGACACGACCCGCCCTTCGTGCGCCACGCCAGCGGTGTCGGCAAACTCCGGGCTACCGGCATGCCCCTGGGCTTGATGGCGGGCATGACCTACGAACAGAAAGACATCACCCTCCAGCCCGGGGAGAACGTACTGCTCTACAGCGACGGGCTGGCGGAAGCCCACAACCAGCACCACGAGATGTTCGGTTTCCCACGAATACAGGAGTTCGTCGGTGCGCACGCAGAGGGTGCCAGGCTGATCGATTCTCTTCTGGCCGAGCTGGAGCGGTTCACCGGAGAAGAGTGGGAACAAGAGGACGACATTACCTTACTGACGCTCCAGAGACTTCGATCTTAGCGTCAGGGGAAAGAGTTTCAGCCCATTGACGGAGCCAGTCACAGACGCCGGTGAGCGAAATGCTGACACCGTTGGAGCAGCGAGCATACTGGTCAACTTCTTCGAGGCCCACAACGTCGGTCACGTAATAGAAGCCTTGCACTATTGCCTCGGCCACCACAGAGCAAACCCCGACATGCGCCTCTCTGTGCTGCTCAACGCTCTCGCGCCAACCGAGCTGGCCCAGCTCTGCCCTTTCGTTGAGATGGTATATCCAGTGGAGCTCCCCGGTTACCCGGAAGATACCTCGGGACTCTCCGAGGCAGCCTGCCTTGCCGCGCTACGAGATGTGCCCTGCGAATGGGACTACGTCCTCGACAACCCCCGCCGGACTGTGAAGCCTCATCTGGAGGCCGTTCCAGGATTTGCCCTTTACTACGAGACCTCAGATCTCCACTTCCGCGCCAGGATGGCCCGCACCACGATCGGTTCCAATCCTCCAGGCTACGTTCCGCGGGGGCATCTGCGATTGGAATTGCCCCGGGAGAACCGTCTGCGCGTCCGGGACATCGTGCCCTCCGGCAGGCCACGCATCGCGATTCTGCCTGGCGGAAGTTCCGAAAGGTGGCTGTATCCTTCGGTCTCCTCCTGGGAGATCATCCTCACAGCTCTGGCGCGCCGCTTCCCCGATGCTTCGTTCTGCCTGGTGGGCAAACTGAGCGCAGACGGACGCACCGCAACCAGTATCGGCGAGGCTGGGGTTCGGCGCCTGCAAGCGGCCTGCCCGAAAGCGGCAAACTTCTTTGACGTCGAGCTCCTGGATCAGCTCGCAGCGGTCGAGACGTGCGACGTGTTTATCTCGCCACACAGCGGCTTCGGGATGGCGGCCCTTGCAGTCGGCACCCCGTGGCTCACCATCTCAGGAGGACGCTGGCCTGAGTCCTTCTTCAACGGGGTGCCCTTCTACTCGCTACTTCCCGATCCAGACCGCTTCCCCTCATTATCGCAGTTCGGAGAGCTACCAGTACTCCAACAGGACGCCGACGGCGAGGGACCGCGCACGCCCACCATGAGCTGCGAGCGCATAATCCAGGACCTCGATGAGTTGCTCCAGGCAACAGAATGGTTGGTCGAAGGACGTCTGGAGTACAGGGAGGCTCTACAGAGCTACTTCCAGCGCTTTCTCAGGCTCAACGGTGGTGACAGGTCCACTATTTTCTCCGTCGACGACATTCACTCTGAGTTCGTGTAGCGTGGAAGACAGACCATCTGTCCACTCAGCGTGCACTCCTCAATGGGGTATTGAGCTGGCACCAAACCTAGCAAGATACAGAAACGTGGCGCTGGGTTCGGCGCTTCTCTGCTCAGAGAACGATACTCGTAACGGTTGCTGTAACTCTTGGGAGATGCTAACCCTGTAGAGTGGAGTCGTGACAGTAGGGACCAGGAAATTGGAGCAAAGAGCCAGCAGCATGAGATCCCGCGCCGCCACGCGGCTTGCCTGGTCCCTGTGCGGCCTCGCACTGGTGCTCACGGTACTGATCGTCCTACTGTTAGCCTTGAATTACTCTCACCCAAGAACACAAGTCTATGGCTTCTGGCCCGAGAACACCGTAATTCCAACAAGCTTCTCGATCATCGGAGCCGTCATCGCTTCCCGCCTTCCGGCCAATCCATTGGGCTGGCTCCTGTGTGCGGCAGCTTCTGTTTCTGCGGTGGCCCACTTCAGCGGCGAGTACGCTATCTATGCCTTGTTGGCGCAACCCGACACGCTACCTGCGGGAGAAGGGTTGGCCTGGCTCACCTCCTGGGTGTGGATTCCGTTCATCGGCTTCTTGGTGATCTCATTCCTACTGTTCCCTGACGGGCACTTGCCGGGCAGGCGCTGGGAGTGGTTGGTGTGGCTCACCGTCCTCTTTACGTTCGTAGGATCGGTCTGGCAGGCGTTCTCTCCCGGAGCAATCGATAGTCTCCATTCCATCCGCAACCCGCTCGGATACGAAGGTTTGCCAAAGGCTAACGAGCCGATGGAGATGATCATGTTCGCCCTTCTGTTCGTTGCGGTAGCCCCATCTCTAATCGTGCGGATACGCAGGGCGAGGGGGATAGAACGCCAACAGATCAAGTGGCCTGCTTATACCGCAGTGATGGCGGCCACGGGTAGTGTCTTTACCTACACGGTCGCCGAAGCGGTTGGCGCGCCATGGCTGGAGTGGACCGGACTCGTCATTCTAATGGCCGCGCTTGTGTGCTTCCCGATCTCGGTAGGGATAGCGATTGTTCGCTACAGGCTCTACGAGATAGACCTCATCATAAACCGCACCCTCGTCTACGGCACCCTCACCGCCACGTTGGTCGCCCTCTACTTCGGCCTCGTCTTGGTGTTGCAAAGTGTCTTCGTCGCCCTCACGGGCCAGCAATCCACCCTCGCGGTCGTGGCTTCTACGCTCCTGATCGCCGCGGTGTTCACCCCCCACAGACGGCGCATCCAGGGCTTTATCGACCGTCGCTTCTACCGCAGCAAATACGATGCTGCCAAGACCCTGGAAGCCTTCTCGGCCAGGCTGCGCAACGAAACCGACCTCGACGCACTAAGCGACGATCTGGTAGGGGTGGTAAGTGAGACGATGCAACCGGCCCACGTCTCCTTGTGGCTGCACCCCGACGAGCCTCGAAACGGCGAGAGGGCAGAGTAGCAGCTTCTTTCTCATGCTCAGCCGTAGCAGGGACGCGTTCCCGTAGCCGGGGCCAGGGTTCTACAACGGTTTTCGTAACGAACCGGAGACGCCAACAGTGTAGGATGAAGCGGATAGGTACGTAGAGATGGGACGAACGAGTGCGTAGAGGTGATACCGGCCACCCGCGACCGAACAACCGACCTGTGGTGTACCTGGCAAGAACACCCGTAACTCCGCCAGAAACCACGAAACCTCGCGAACGAGGTCTGAAGTGAATCACTCCGACGCCAGGTCCGTCGCGCTGCGGTCCAGACTAACCCGCATCGGGCATTACCTGCGCCGGGGAACCGCAGCCTACGGGGTGCTCTTCATAGCGCTCCTTTTGACGGTCATTGCCTGGTACTACGTGCGCCAGGCCGTCGAGGTGCAGAACCGCGCCCGCTTCGAGGATAGCACCCAGGCCACCCAGGAGGCCCTGGAGCGCCGCACCAAGGCGTATCTCGACGCTATGTTCGGCGCACGCGGCCTCTACTACGCCTCCGCATCGGTCACCCGAAGCGATTGGAGCGACTACGTCAAGGGCATAGAACCGGCCGGTCGATTCCAAGGTCTACAAGCCCTGGGCTACGCCCAACGGGTGGATCCCGAGCAAAGGGAAGCCTTCATGCGCATGACGCGGGACGAAGGCCTGCCCGGTATGCGGCCAGACGTGACTCCCGGTGGGGAGCGTTCCGTGTACTTCCCCCTGGCTCGCACCGGTCCCCTCGGTGAGGCCAACCAGAGCATGCTCAACTACGATTTCTATGCAGATAGGGTGCACAGAGAGACCATGGATCTGGCGCGAGATTCCGGAGAGCCCCGGGCCACAAAGGCGGTCTACGTGCTCGGCGAAGCTCCCGCCGGCTCCACAGCGGACCTCGCCCTGCGAAGGGGTTTTTTCGTCTACCTCCCGATCTACAAGGAGGGAGAGCCGCTGGGGAGCGTCGGCGACCGCCGGCGGGCCATCAGAGGGTTCATCGTTGGATCCTTCAGGAGCGACGAGCTGTTGGACGGGATCTTCAAGGGATCCTTCGATCCGGCGATAGATTTCGAGATCTACGACGGCGGGAATACGGCGCCGAACACGCTGCTATACGACCGCGACGGCATAAGGCGCGACGAGAAGAAAAGGAACGAGTTTCTCTTTGAAGAAGAGAGCCACATTGAGGTAGCAGGCCGCGAGTGGACCCTGTACTTTACTACGCTGCAGGAATTCGAAGAGGGGGCCGAGAGCAACCTGCCTCCCTTCGTACTAGCCAGCGGCCTGCTGATGAGCCTGTTGATCTTCGGGATCACTTTCCTGGTGGTACGCAGCCGCACCAGGGCCGAGCACTACAGCGAGGACCTCGAGGAGGCAAACAAGGAGCTGGAGAGCTTCTACTACTCGGTCGAGCAGGAACTGGGAACGGCGCGAAGCATCCAGCACGCCTTGCTCCCCAAGGACTTGCCCAAACTCGAGGGTTGGAAGATAGCCTACCACTACCAACCCGCAAGAGAGGTGGGGGGCGACTTCTACGATTTCCTCAGCCTGGACGAAGGTCGTGTCGGCCTCGTCATCGGCGACGTCTCGGGCAAGGGTATCGCTGCGGCCCTGGTGATGGCCAACACCCAGAGCGTGCTTCGCGCCGTCGCCCGAAGGGGAAACATCGCCCCGGGGCAGGTGTTGGCGGAGGCCAACGAAGTCCTGTATGCATACATCCCGGCAGGTACGTTCGTCACCTGTTTCTACGGCATCCTCGACCCGGAGAGCGGCCGCATCGTCTACGCCAACGCCGGCCACGACCCTCCCTACCTGCAGCGGGATGGAGATGCACAGGAGCTCATGGCGAGGGGCATGCCGCTTGGGCTGATGCCGGGCATGCCTTACGAGGAGAAAGAGTCAGTTCTCGCGGCTGGGGACGACCTCCTCTTCTACAGTGATGGGTTGGTGGAGGCGCACGACCCCGAAGGCGAGATGTTCGGCTTCCCGCGCCTCAGGAAGCTGATCATGTCCCAGAGCGCGGGTAGCCGCGAAGAGCTCGTCGACTTTCTGCTGACCGAACTGAACCGCTTCACGGGAACGGACTCGGAGCAGGAGGACGACATTACCCTGGTCACCCTGGAGAGATCCAAGGCCGGAGTGAGAGATCTCGAGGCCCCGCAACCGGATGGGATAGCCGGTGATGCAGACCTACGAGTCCTCGCTGACTTTACCCTTCCCAGCGAGCCGGGGAACGAACGCCCGGCCATGGAGAAGGTCGCCGATGCGGTAAAGGAACTGCCCCTGTCCAAACAACGTCTAGCAAGACTCGAGACCGCCGTGGCCGAGTCGACGATGAACGCCATGGAGCACGGCAACAGGTACGATCCCGACGTCCCCGTCAGGATCCAGGTGTGGCTCCTGAAGGAACGCCTGTTGGTGCGCATCACCGACCGGGGCAGCGGCCCCCTACCGAGCCTGACGGCGAAAGGACCGAACCTGGAGGCCAAGCTAGAGGGTTCGCAGACGGCGCGGGGCTGGGGAGCGTTCCTGATCGAGCGCATGGTCGACGAGGTGCGAGTCTCGGGAAACCCTGACCATCACACCGTCGAGCTGGTAATGCGCCTGGAAGCAGATAAAGATGCCAGCTAACCGCAGGTTTCAATGAGGTCAAACCTCATTGCAAGCATTTCAGCACGTCGCTAGGCTTCGCCAGGCGACTTCTCAGCACTTCAGCTTTAGCTTGCCCAAGTCCTGGCTGACCGGCGCGGGTAGCGGAAGGATTGACCTTCCGCTACCCGCTGTAAGGTTGTGGATGATCCAAGCGTGAGAGGTAGACTTCGTAGGTCTCTACGTCTGTGACCGTTCCCTCGGCGGCCTCAGCACCGAAGAGACGAAACCACTGGGAGGCCTCGTCGGTGGCGTGCATATCCTGCTCGCTCTCCCACAGGCTCACCGCGAGCACCTTGCCCTTCTGTGAGTTGGCGAGGAGCAGGCCGCCACTGTAACCTTTCTGCATCTCGACCGCCGGCATGACGTGCTCTACGATCGCCCGGTACCCCTCCTTTATACGTTCGGAGCGTACGTCGAAGTGGCTTACCCGCGCGAACATAACACCACCGCCTTCCTGGCTCGAGGCATGTACTCTCCTATTATGTCGCACTTTCCTGTACGTATGTAGGCTGAACTCGTCGTTCCATACCAGTAATGCAGGACGTATACAAACACCTTGCAGGTGGGTTGGTATTCGATCACCCGCATGACCCCGAGAATCTTAGGGAGTGGGGAGTCGCTCGCTTGGAGAGTAGGAGTAGTATTTCTTTTCCCTACTCCCTATTCCCCATCTCCCTACTCCCATCAAGAGAGGATCGCTCTTTCCGCAATGTGCCGTAGTTTCCTGTTACTCGAGTCGCTCTGATCAAAATAACCGATGTGGATATGATCCCTATGCAACTCCAGCTGGTCGGGGGCCAGTACCCAGCCGTCCTGGCGCCCGTACCCCAGGCCTCTAGTCCACCCGGGCGGCCCTATTATCTGATCAGGCCTCTTCCCAGGCGATATGCTGGCGAGAATCTTGCCCACCTCCAGGATGCCCGGTGCGGTAGCGTTTCCTTCGACAGGCTTGCCGTCAACCCACCACACATCAGCGGCCCTGCCAAAGTAGTGGGTATTGGGCAGACCACCGGCCTTGCCGTAGCCCTCTGGTATGCGTGGACCGTCGGGGACGCCGGGTAGGAAAGAGTGACCCTCTTTGAAGGTCTGGACACAGATCCTGTGCTCTTCGGTCAGGACTCGGAGCGTTGCTACTAGCCTCCGGTCGACGACCCCCTTCTCCAGATCTCGCTCCGCCTGCGAAGTCGCCCCAAAGTTCGGGCTCTCCAGAAGCCTGCGCACCTCGGCGCTCTTCGACTCGCTGTTCTCACCGGCCAAGGGAATGAGATCCCGCAGTCCACCGCCGACGCCGGGCGGGCACGCAGGGGTGGGATCCAATCTCTCCACACTCCCACAAGCGCTGAGGAGCGCGGCCCCAAAGAGCAAGACCGCGACCCCGACCACCCGCCTGAACCTCAGAAAGATGTAGCCCTGTCGCACTTCACCATATTATGATGTGACAAGGCAAGAGGATGTGTCTTTACTACTACCCGTGCAGAACTGCCCCGGCCACACCGTGTTCTCTTGGCGATTGTTCAAAGCTCTTCCGTTACCGTAGTATAGTCATCGCCCTGCTGGGCGCTCTGATCCCCGGTTATTCTGGGGTGAGTACGGCGCCTCCAGGTAGGCACTTGTGAACGTGCGTTCGGGACCCTACCATCCCTCAGAGGATCAGACCCCTACATCGGAGGATGACGCATGCCCCGCCGGATGACCGAAAAAGAGAGCCAGGAGTTCTTCGCCGAGCCGCGTATCGGGGTGCTGAGCGTGGCCAGGGGCAACGACAGGCCGCCGCACGCCACGCCGGTCTGGTACGCCTACGAGCCGGGCGGAAGCATCACGCTGTTCACCGGGACGCAGGGCCGCAAGTCCCGCAAGGCCGAACTCGTCGAGACTGCGGGCGTGCTTAGCCTGACGGTCCAGCGCGAGGAGTTCCCGTACAAGTACGTCACGGTCGAGGGCTCCGTTATCGGGTCGAGTAGTTCTCCTTCCGCAGAGCAGATGCTAGCCATCGTCGGTCGGTACCTGCCCGAGGATGCCGCCCGGGGATTCGTCGAGGCGGAGCTCGCCCATCCGGGACCAGGGCCCGTACACTTTACGATCCGGCCTGACCGCTGGTTGACCTTCGATTTTGCGGAGGACGAAGAGTAGAGAGCAATCTCAAAAATGGTGCTATTCCTCTCGTGTTGGAGACGGCGCCTTCGCCCCTCGAGATGGTACTCGCCCCTTCCAAAGAACTTCCGAAGGCCTGAGAAGCTGTACTTCTGACAAGGCGGCGCAGCCGCCGGGCTGACAAGCGAAGGCGAAAGCCTGAGCGTGCTGACATGCTGAAATGCTGCGGCTTGCTTCGCAAGCCGCTCTATCGAAACCTCCTGCGGATCACGACGGTATCGACGACAAGCATCACCAACCAACTACAGATGGCCACGCTGACGCTGAAGAACGAGATGGCGATGGAGAGCAAGAAAATGGCCGGTATCGTGAGGCCTCGTTTGAGGAAGAATCGAACCGTGGCGGGGTCCTGGGGTTCGTCGAGCAGCCGATCGTCCCTCGTAGAGTGCCAGTGCAGGGCCGTCAACAGCAGCCGGCCCACGGCGAGGGTGGCGGCGTAGATGGCCACAGGCAGCTGGCGGTTGCCGTACTCGCCGAGGAGCGAGGTGGGGAAGGGCAAGAATGCCACGACCATGAGGAACATGAGATTAAGGTAGAGGAGGATTCGGTCGTAGGACCTTATGCTCCGGAAGATGCTGTGGTGGATCAACCAGAAAGCGCTGATCCCGACGAAGCTCAAGATGTAACTGAGGAACTTGGGCCACAGCGAGAGCAGCGCGCCGGGTAGTTGGCTTGACACCATGTTCTGCGGAATTTCGGGCGCCCTTATGTCCAGGACCAGGAGCGTTATGGCGATAGCGAAGACGCCGTCGCTCAAATTGACGATGCGGTCCCTGTCCCTTCCGGCCTCACCGGAGCTGGATCTCATCACCTGCTTACCTCCATCCGAGAGTGTTTGATCGGTGTCGAGCAGTGTAGTTCAAAGGGTTGGCGAGATTCTCGACGACTGTCTGGCCTACTCGCCGCCGACGCGTAGCCCCGCTGGGGTGTAGAGGGTCCAGAAGTAGTACGCCGCCAGCCCGAACCCGATCGTAACGACGACCGCGCGCAGAATGGTGCGGTTTACCCTGCCGGTTAGCGCGCCACCCAGGTAACCGCCGATCAGGCCGCCGACCGCCATAGGAATTCCGTATCTCCAGGCGATCTCGCCGTAGATCACGAGCACGATCACCGCCACGCCCCTGAGGCACCCCGCGAGGAGATTCTTGAAGGGAATGACGCGGTGTACGTCTCCCATCCGCAACAAACTTAGAGCACTGATCATCAAGATGCCGATACCGGCCCCGAAGTAGCCACCGTATATGGCCACAACAAACACAACGACCGCCGCAAGCGGCCACAGCGCCGTCGCGAGGCCGCGGTCTCTGTGGACGCCTCTGCTGCGGCGAGAGAGCCACGGCTCCAGTACGAACAGGACCGTGCCGCCGAGCACCAACCAGGGCACGAGGAACAATAAGTTCCTTTCACCCGTCCAGACCAGCAACAGTGCTCCCACCAATCCGCCCAAAGCGCTGGTAACGAGGAGCAACCAGAGCCACAGTCGACGTACATCGCGCAACTTGCTGCGGGTCCGCCATACGGCGCTCGGATAGGCCGGAAGCAGGGCGAAAGCGCTCGTAGCGTCGGCGACCACCGGCGGGACGACCAGGGCCAGCAGCGGGAACGTTATAAGCCCGCCACCTCCCGCGAGCGAGTTGATCAGGCCCGCAACCACAGCGGCCACAAAGAATAGAACCTGTGTTTCCAAGCGTCTTTAGCCGCCCTCTCGCCATCCCCTTGGTGTCAACGAGCCGATGATCTCACCTCTAAGAGCCCGGTGCATCCCCGGCATGCCCAACATATGCGTTCCTTCTCTTGTTACTCCCGCGCAAGCGGGAATCCACCGGGGCAAGCATTCCGTACCCCTAACCAGGAAGCGATTTACCGGATTGACTGTGAGTAGCCGCGAGGCTACAGAGAAGACAGCTCCCTTGTGGTGCCGTAGGGGAGACGATCCTCCGGTAGAGTAGGGTTGCGACAGATAGAACGGAGAAGCGCGATCGAGAAGCCGGCGGGACAAGCCGCCAGACGCGTGTATCAGGGAGGGCAGAGATGCGAACGCCGAAGAGAGAGGCGATCGGCCCTGCAGGGGTGCCACCGGGCCACGCGGAAACGTGGTGCTCGGCAGCATCGGCGATCTCTATCGCGACCGCCTGCGCTTCGTGCTCGACGTGGCACGCACGTACGGCGACGTTGCGCAGTATCGCGTTGCGCACATGAAGATGTATCAGGTCAACCATCCGGCGGCCTCGGTACTGCAGCGCTTTTGCCTCTTGTCGTAGTGTGCTACTGGCCGTACGATTCGTGTACGTTTCCAGAGGGTTTCGAGGACGGAGCATGGCTATGTCTACGACGCTGACGATCAGGGACGAAACGACTCTCAGCCTCGGCGGTGATGACGAGAGAGACTTCACCCTCGAAGTACCGGACGAGCGGATAACGGTGCGGCAGTTGATCCGCGCCCGCGTCTACAGGGAGGTGCACGACTACAACCTCGACCAGCCCGAATACTTTCACGGCCTCATCCAGCCGTCCGACGCAGAGAGGTCCCTCAACGGCTTCAAGATGCGCGGAAGGCGCAGTATAGACCCCGAAAGGCAGTTCGAGCTGGCGGAGAGAGCGTTCTACACCAATGGGTTCATCTTGCTAGTCGATGACAGGCAGGTAGACGAGCTCGAAGAGGAGATCGAGGTCAGGCCGGATACCACGGTCACTTTCCTCAAGCTCGTCCCGCTCGTCGGAGGATGAACGTGTTCCTCCGCAGGTGGCGCATCCCGCAACCTTACAGGGCCTGGATCGACGACCTCGTGGCCGAGGAGCGGGAGGAGACATACCGGCGGTATACCCTGCAGTACAGGGAAACAGAGGCGGGACGACGAATTCTTGCGGCAAGCCCCGAAGAGCAGCGTGGGTTCGTCCTTGCCGCGGTGGAGTGGTTGGACCTCCGTCACGGGAAACAGGCTGCGGCCTTCCACGAGACCTGGGCGGTCCGCCAGACCATGCAGACCGTACTCAGGCGCAGGCTCCCGTTCGACCATGACGACGTCTGCCGCCTCCTGAATTGGTCGGTTCGCCAGCCTTATACGTTTGTGCGTGGTACACCGCAGATGATCAAGGTGCTCCAGGATCACCTCAAGGATCACGAGCTTACTCCGGAACTCCGCAAGAGGATCAACGAACTCACCAGTCGTCTCGAAGAAGACCACAGCACAGAAGAGACGCGCCGCTGGGCAGCGAGACTGAAAGAGCTTGGGGGGCTTTCGGCCTCAGCCATACCGCTCCTACCCGGGGAGGCGTGGTCTGATGCTGCAATAGACGAAATCGGGGCCATGGAAGGAGAAGAGCGTGCGGTTTGGGTCGCCCTCCTGCAACACTGCACCAGGGCCAGAGGCGCAAAACCCACCCAGAAGTGGTCAAAGCAAGCTGAAGCAGCCCTAAAGGAGATCGGACGCCCCGCCTTCGAGAGGGCCGTCTTGCGCTGGTTCCCCCTGGTAGAGAAACCGCGCACCAGGCCCGTCGAGCGGGGATCACAGTGGCAGCCGGACCCAAACCTGCTCTTGCAGGACGAGAACGCGGACATCCTCAAATCGCTCGCCTGGCTTTGCGCGGGGAGCAATAACGCAGATGTCGCGCGTGCGCTGGGGGCGCTTGCGCTCTCGGCCTATCGCAAGGTGCCACAGATGGGGCCGAGGTGTGTCAGGCTTGGCAACGCCTGTGTTTGGGCGTTGGGCTCCATGCCCGACGCAAGGGGCGTGGGGCAGCTCGCGATGCTACGGGCCAGGGTGAAGTTCGGCACGGCGCAGAATGGCATCGAGAAGGCGCTGGACAACGCGGCAGGAGAGGTCGGAATGCCGCTACAGGAGATAGAGGAGATCTCCGTCCCCACTTACGGCCTGCAAGAGGTAGGGGTAAGGCGCGCGAGGTTGGGCGAGTTCGGCGTCGAGCTGGTAGTCACCGGTACGAGCACGACCGAACTGCGTTGGATCAAACCCGACGGCAAGAGGCAGAAATCCGTGCCCAAGGCCGTCAAAGAACACAGTGCCGAAAACTTGAAGGAGATCAAAGCCGCGGCCACCGACCTGCGGAAGATGTTGCCTGCCCAACGCGACAGGATCGAGAACCTGTATCTGGAGCAGAAGAGCTGGACATACCAGGCCTGGCGCGAACGCTATCTCGACCACCCTGTCGTCGGCACGCTCGCGCGGCGCCTCATCTGGAAGTTCACAAGCGAAGCACGCTCGGGAGCCGGCGTCTTCTACGAGGGCAGGATCGTTGGCCGTAACGGCGATGCCCTGGACTGGATCGGCGCCTCGACGAGCGTAGAGCTGTGGCACCCTATGGAGGAGAACCCTAACGAGGTTCTCGCCTGGCGCGACTGGCTCGCCGAGCTGGAGATACGCCAGCCCTTCAAGCAGGCCCACAGGGAGGTCTACCTGCTCACCGACGCGGAGCGTACGACGAGGACCTACTCCAATCGCTTCGCCGCACACGTCATCAAGCAGCATCAGTTCAACGCCCTGTGCGCGGCGCGGGGGTGGAAGAACAAGCTGAGGCTGATGGTCGACGACGAATACCCGCCGGCGACCAGGGAGCTACCGGCCTGGGGGTTGAGGGCCGAGTTCTGGGTCGAAGGCCTCGGCGACAACTACGGTGCCGACACCACAGAGGCGGGGACCTACCTCTACCTGGCCACGGATCAGGTCCGCTTCTACAACATCGCCGCCAGGGAGAACTACGCCCACGCTGGCGGCGGCGGATACGCCACCGGCTTCCGCGAATGGGCCACTCCCACAGAACCACTCGCCCTCGAGGAGGTCCCCCCACTCGTCCTCTCCGAAGTGATGAGGGATGTAGACCTGTTCGTGGGCGTGGCCAGCGTCGGCAACGACCCGAACTGGGCCGACGGCGGTCCGGAAGGCCGCTATAGGGACTACTGGACGAGCTACTCTTTCGGCGCCCTGTCCCAGACCGCAAAGACGCGCAGGCAAGTGCTGCAACGCCTGATCCCGCGCCTCAAAATAGCGGACCGCTGCCGCCTGGAAGACAGGTTCTTGATCGTCCAGGGCGACGTGCGCACCTACAAGATTCACCTCGGCAGCGGCAACATCCTGATGGAGCCCAACGACCAGTACCTCTGCATCGTACCGACCAGCGCACCAACGACAGGAAACCTCGGAAACAGACTCTTCCTACCCTTCGAAGGCGACCGCACCCTGGCAATAATCCTCAGCAAAGCCTTCCTGCTGGCAGAGGACCAGCAGATCAAAGATCCTACAATCCTGCACCAGATCTCAAGCTGAAATGCTGACAAGCGACAGCCGAAGGCTGGAGCGTGCTGAAATGCTAGAACTGTGGCAAGTACTCTCTCTGAGCCTCGAACATTTCCTCGAAGATCGTTCGAGCATCGGGTCCGCTTTCGATTAGGGGATCGTTCAGGAAGGCACGGAAAGCAAGATCCTTATCTCCTGTCAATCCGGCCTGCATGATAGCCTCCTGGTTGTAGACATGCAGATGGACGAGCGCGGCTACCGGTGGGGGAAGCTCCCCGAAGACTATCCCAGAAGCCCCGGTGCCGTTGAGCGCGCCGTAGGTCTCCACGACGGCCCCTAGTGGCACGTCTCTGACCTGGCCGGCGTTCGGCAGGTTGACGATGTTCACGGAGTCTACGCCGGTCCACATGGCCACCAATATGTCGGAGATCTCCTCCCCCGAGCGCCCGGTCGGGATGGGCTCCTCGCCCCTGACCATACGCCTGACGCTCTCCCTCTCTGCGGCGAGCCGTTCCCTCCTCACGTCTACCGTGGTCACCCTGAGGTCGAGCCTCTCCCGCTCCTTCTCGTCCCGCAGGTAACCGGGGAGGAACTCGCACACGTGCCGGTCGCCAGCCGCAGGCAGATACCCGTAGAGCCGGCACAGCTCGGTGCGGAAGCCCCACGTGTTCGTAAACGGATCGGTGTCCCCGTCGGCACCTGAAAGTGAGATCTCACGCGCCTCGCCGCCGGAGATCCTGCGGAACGCCTCGCCCGTGACGTCGCGCCCATCCACCGAGACGTCCGTGATCCAGATAAAGTGGTTGATCCCGGCCACCCGCACGTTGACGGCCTCCTCGGGTACTTCGAACATCCTTGAGAGCATGCCGAGGGTACTGAATAGCTCGTGGCAGAGCCCGATGGTATTGATGGATGTTGTTTTCGTGACGGCCCTGGTGAGAACCGTTAGCGGGTTGGTGAGGTTCAGCAGTACGGCATGGGGGCAATACTCCTCCATCGCGCGGGCTATCCCCACGACCACAGGGATGTTCCGCAGGCCGCGGAAGAGACCCCCTGGCCCGACGGTGTCGCCGACGGTCTGCACCACCCCGTACCGGGCGGGGATCTCCAGATCCAGCGCCGTAGCATCGAGCCCCCCGGTCGAGATGCTCAAGATAACGAAGTCAGCTCCCCTCAGAGCCTCCTCCAGCCGCTGCGTCTTCTCGAGTTTCAGATCGGCTTTCGTTTCGCCCAGGGCCCTCGTTCCCCACTCGTACATGTTCTGGAGCGCCTCAGCGTTGATGTCGTGCAGAACAAGTACTCCTCCGCGCAACTCCTCGTTCAGAGCGACGTCCTGGATGATCTTGGGTCCCCACTGATAGCTTCCCCCACCCACAAACGCTATCCTGGGTCCGCCACGCGCTTCCACGTCTTCCTCCCTCTACACACCGCTGATAAGAGCCCGAGGTTATGATACCTTGACCCACAAGATCAGGATACTTGGACAACTCCTAATTCCTAATTCTCAGTTCCCAATTCTAAAGGGAGAGGATACATGACCGTCGAAAGGCTGCGTTTCGGTATATTGGGATGCGGGGTCATCGGTCCGCACCACGCGAAGGCCATATCCGGTCTCGAGAGCGCGGAACTGGTGGCAGTGGCAGATGTCGTCCCCGAACGGGCCGAGGAGCTGGCGGGTGAGTACGGGTGCGCGCACTGCTCCGGCCTCGAAGAGATGTTGGCGGGTGTGGATCTCGACGCTGTATGTGTCTGCACCCCTAGTGGCATGCACGCCGATGGGGCCATAATGGCACTTGAGGCCGGCAAACACGTCGTCATCGAGAAGCCCGTCGACGTGACACTAGAGGCGGCGGACCACCTGATCGAAGTACAGCGTGCCACGGGTAGGAGGGTCGCCGTCGTAAGCCAGCACCGCTTCGACGCTGCCTCGCAGGCCGTTCACGAGGCGCTCGCCAGAGGAGAGTTCGGCCGCCTGACCTCGGGGTCCGCCGACGTGCGGTGGTGGAGGTCGCAGCCTTACTACGACTCGGGCGGCTGGCGAGGAACCTGGGAGTTGGATGGTGGGGGGGTCTTGATCAACCAGGCCATACACAGCATCGACCTCCTGCAGTGGCTCATGGGCCAGGTAGCCGAAGTTACCGCCTACACGGGCCTTATCGCCCACGAGAGGATAGAGGTTGAAGACACGGCGGTAGCCATCTTGAAATTCGCGAACGGCGCCCTCGGCACCATAGTGGCGACGACGGCGGCATATCCGGGACTAACCACCAGGATCGCCGTTCACGGCGATAGGGGATCGGCCATCATCGACGACGATGAACTGACCTACTTCCACGCCGCTCGCGAGGGACAGGAGGGAGGGGCCTACGGCGCGGGCGGAGGCGAAAACCAGGCCGAAGAGGTCATGCTCCGGTATGGCGAGGCGGAGTCCGGACCCGGCGCCGGCGCGGACCCTGGCAGCCTCTCCATGGCGCATGGCGACCAGATACAGGACTTCATCGAGGCAGTCGGCGAGGGCCGCGAGCCGCTGGTAAACCTCCAGGAAGGACGCAAGTCGCTCGCCATAATACAGGCGATCTACGAGTCTGCCAGCACCGGCGGTCCCGTACGTATCGAGGGGTAGAACGAACTGGGGCGGACCGCGAGGGAACCGCTCCCACGAAAGGGGTTATGACACGTGTGGACCTTGACGGGTTTCGCAGATGAGATCTCTCCCGATCTGGAGAAGCAACTGGAGACACTCGCGCAGGAGTCCATGGGCTACATGGAGTTGCGCAGCGTATGGAACACCAACGTGCTCGACCTGACCGACGATGAGCTGGACAGAGTAAGGTCCTCGACCGCTCAGCGCGGTATCAGGATATCTTCCATCGGCTCGCCGATCGGTAAAGTCCCCGTGACGGACCCGTTCGGGCCGCACCTGGAGCGTTTCAGGCGCGCGCTGTACACCGCCGATGTCATGGGTGCGCCTTACGTTCGCATCTTTTCGTTCTTCATTCCCGAAGGTGAGGAGCCGGAGCAATATCGGGGAGAAGTGATCGACCGGTTGGGGATCATGGCCGGCGAGGCGGAGGATTCCGGGATCACGCTCCTGCACGAGAACGAGAGGGAGATCTACGGCGACATCCCGAGCCGTTGCCTGGACATACTCGCTGGCGTAGGCTCGCCCGCCCTACGGGCAGCGTGGGATGCCGCAAACTTCGTTCAGTGCGGCGTCAGCCCGTACAAAGAAGGATACGCATCGCTGCGGCCCTATATAGAGTACGTACACGTAAAGGATGCCCTCTCCGGCTCGGACACGGTCGTTCCGGCGGGTGAAGGGGACGGGCAGTGGCCCGAGACCCTCTCCGCGCTGCGCGCCTCCGGCTTCGACGGTTTCTTCTCGTTGGAACCGCACCTGGCATCCGCGGGACCTTACTCGGGTTTCAGCGGCCCAGAGTTGTTCCGCAAGGCCACCGGAGCCTTCAAAGAACTCCTCCGCGGGCAGGGCATAGAATGGGCCTAACCGAGAACACGGCCACCGCGCTGCTCGCCCTGAACGGTCTCGGCGTACGCCCAAACTCGGCCGTCTCCGTCGAGGGCATGGAAGCCGGCCTGGTAGGGGAAGACCAGAAGGTTGCTGTCCTTGCGCCTATAGGATCTCGGGCGATCTCCGAGTTCGAAGGGGAGAGTAGCGCCGTCGGCGGCCGTACGCTCGTGCTCGGCCCCATGAACGCTGCCAACCTGGATGCCCTGCGCGGCCTGCTCCCGTGGCTGCGTCCGCGGCCGCTCGGCACGCGCACCTCTGCGGGCTTCGGCGACAGGCTTGGCCTCGCCACCCCCGGCCACGTCATGGCCCTGCGTGCCGCCGGCGGAGGGCTCGCTCCCGCCTTCGCCCAGCAGTCCATAAGGGAGATGGAACGTACGGGCAGGAGTCCAAGAGAAGTTCTCGAAGACGCAACCTGGGGCGTCTTCGCCGAAGGTTGGCAGGAGGGCTTCGGGGCCGACGCCGACCACCTCAAGACCTCCGAAGATGTGGACGCCTGCGTCGCCGCAGGTTACACCTTCTTTACTTTCGATCCCGGGGAGTACGTCGACGACGGGGCTGAAGCCGCAGGCGCCTCGGACCTGCGTGCAGCGTTCGACAATCTGCCGTGGCGGTATCTCGAAGACGCCCCGGCCGATCTGAAAAGGCGCTATATCGGCGAAGCATTCGAAGTCGAAGGACACGTGATCCCCTTCGACGATGCCTCCCTGGTGCGAGCGGCCGTCAAGTACGGCGCCGCCGTGGCCCACGTGGCGCGTCTTTATCGTCACCTCCAGGCGGCGATGGGCGAGGCCTTCGAGGTCGAGGTCTCCGTTGACGAGACGGAGAGCCCCACAACCCACGCCCAGCACGTCTACATCGCTACGGAGCTACGGCGTCTCGGCGTCAGGTGGGTGAGCCTGGCACCGCGCTACGTCGGACGCTTCGAGAAGGGCGTAGACTACATAGGCAACGTCGCGGATTTCGAGGAGGACATCGGGGTCCACGCCGCCATCTCCCGCACCGTCTCGCCCGACGGGCCGTACAAGCTGAGCCTGCACTCCGGCTCGGACAAGTTCTCCGTCTACCCAGCCTTCGCAAGGCAGACCAAGAGCCTCGCCCACCTCAAGACGGCGGGCACGAGCTACCTGGAAGCCCTGCGCACCTCTGCCGCCCTCGACCCCGAGTTGTTTCGCGAGATCTACGTTCTCTCCCGCACACGCTACGAGGAAGACAGGGCGAGCTACCACGTCTCCACAAGTCTGGGGCGTGCGGTCGAGCCCAGAGAAGTCCCAGATGAGGAGCTTCCCGCCCTGCTCGAACGCTTCGACGAGCGCGAGATCCTGCACGTTACCTTCGGGTCGGTGCTGAAGGAAGCAGACTTCCGCGACCGCCTCCTGGGGCTGCTGCGCGAACATCCCGAGCACTACGCCGCCGGCCTGGAGAAGCATTTCCTGCGCCACCTCGAACCCTTTGCGAACGGAGGAGGCCAATGAGCAAGCCCTGGACGCTCGACCCCGACAGGCTCTTCGATCCGAACCCGGCCAGGCGTACGTTGGCCAGGAGCCTCTATAAAGAGGTCGAAGACCTCCCGATAGTCGGGCCGCACGGCCACGTGCCCCCGGCGCTGCTCGCGGACCCGGACGCCACCCTCGGGACGCCGGCCGAGCTGTTCATCATCCCTGACCACTACGTCTTCAGGATGCTCTACAGTCAGGGAGTCCCGATGGAGGACCTCGGGGTACCCACGGTCGACGGCACCCCCGTCGAGACGGACCACAGGCGCGTCTGGCAGCGCTTCTGCGAGTACTTCCACCTCTTCCGCGCCACCCCGACCGGCCTCTGGCTCTCCGACGAGCTCACAGGGGTCTTCGGCGTCACCGAGAGACCGTCGAAAGAGAACGCGCAGAGCATCTACGACCATCTCCAGGAAAGGCTGGCGAGCCCCGAGTACGCGCCACGCGCCCTTTTCGAGACCTTTGGCGTGGAGATCCTGTGCACGACCGATGCCGCCACGGACACGCTGGAGCATCACCGGGCGTTGCGCGCCGAGGGCTGGGGCGGCAGGGTGAGGCCCACTTTCAGGCCCGACGCCGTGACCGACATCTCTATGCCGGGCTGGCGAGAGAACGTAGACCTCCTCTCCCAGGCCTCCGGCCTCGACATAGTCGACTACCGCTCTTTCCTGGAGGCTCTCCGGGAGCGGCGGTCCTTCTTCAAGGAGATGGGGGCGGTCGCAACAGACCACAGCGCGACCATCCCGCACACCGAACGTCTCCCAGAGACGGAGGCAGAGGGGATCTTCGCCCGTGCATGCTCGGGAGAGTCCAGCAGTGAGGACGCCGCCAGGTTCACGGCCAACGTGCTCGTCGAGATGGCCGCGATGAGCGTCGAAGACGGGCTGGTGATGCAGTTACACGCGGGCAGCCTTCGCAACCACAACAGGGTGGTGCACGGACGCTTCGGCCCTGACGCCGGGGCCGACATCCCCATAGCGGCCGACTGGACGCGGGGACTAAGAGCCCTACTCGATGAGTGGGGCAACGACCCGCGCTTCCGTCTCGTCGTGTTCGGCCTCGACGAGGCCGCGTACTCCAGGGAGCTGGCGCCCCTCGCCGGGCACTATCCGGCCCTGCTCCTCGGGGCGCCGTGGTGGTTCTTCGACAGCCCGCTCGGCATGCGGCGCTACCTCGATGCGGTAGTAGAGACGGCAGGCCTCTACAATACGGCGGGCTTCAACGATGACACCCGCGCGTTCGCCAGCATTCCCTCCCGCCACGACGTATGGAGACGCACAACTTGCGACTGGTTGGCAGGGATGGTCCTGACCGGCGTTGTGGACGAAGAAGAAGCACCCGAGTTGGCGCGCGAGTTCGCCTACGGGCTCGCAAAGAGGGCCTACGGGTTCCAGAGAGAGCCCGTGGGTAGGGCGTAAGGAGGAGAAAGGTGGAACAGGGACCTGCGCAGGATCTCTTCTCCCTCGCGGGAAAGGTCGCCGTCGTCACCGGCGCGACAGGCGTACTCGGCTCCGAGATGGCACGCTCCCTCGCTAGAAGCGGTGCGAGGGTGGCGGTGCTCGGCCGTCGCGAGGAGAAGGCCAACCGGGTGGCAGAAGAGATAGAAGCGGCCGGTGGGCAGTCACTCCCCCTACCCGCCGACGTGCTCGATACCGGCCGGCTCGAAGGCGCCAGAGACGCCCTGCTAGAGCGCTGGGGCCGGGTGGATATACTAGTAAACGCTGCCGGCGGGAACGTGCCCGAGGCCACGCTCAGCGACAAAGTCGGTGTCTTCGAGTTGCAGGAGAAGGCCCTGCGGCAGGTGATGGACCTCAACTTCCTGGGAACACTGCTCCCCTGCCAGATCTTCGGGGCTGCCATGGTCGAGGACGCCGGTGAGCCCGAGGGCTGCATCGTAAACATCTCCTCCATGGCCGCTTCCAAGACCCTGACCAACGTGGTCGGTTACTCGGCCGCCAAGGCCGCCGTCGACAACCTCACCCGCTGGCTCGCCGTAGAGCTCGCGCGCAGCTACGGCCCCGGCCTCAGGGTCAACGCCATAGCCCCAGGCTTCTTTATAGGGGAGCAGAACAGGAACCTGTTGCTCGACGAGGACGGTAGCCCATCAAAGAGGGGACAGACCATCATCGAACACACCCCGGCGGGGCGCTTCGGTGAACCCCACGAGTTGGGAGGGACCCTGATCTGGCTCTGCAGCCCGGCCTCCGCCTTCGTCAACGGAATCGTCGTGCCCGTAGACGGAGGTTTCTCCGCCTTCAGCGGGGTGTAGTTCAGCATGTCAGCAAGGCGCCTGCAATGCGCCGTGCTGACGAGCGAAGCCCGAAGGGCGTAGCGTGCTAGACTCCCTGTGGATGAGGGAGTTCCAGGCTTACACCAGGGAACGTCAGGGTACGCGCCGGTCCAATTGGTGGATTTGGGCGTTACCCGTCGTGCTCTTCGCCCTCTTCTTAGGCATCGAGCTCTTCGCCGGCCCGGTCTCTATCGAGAGGCTCACCAGCGCTACTTCGCCCGATCCTGGCAAGGTCGAGGCTTCCACGAGTGACTGGATCGAGAGGATGTTCGGTGGCCAACCAGGGCTCGCGGACGGACCACTCAACGTGCTCGTGCTCGGCGTGGACACCAGGCCCGACAGCCAGGAGATGGGCAGTCGCACGGATACCATCATGCTCGTGCAGGTGGTGCCGAAGTCGGGAGACGTCAAGCTGCTCTCTGTACCGCGGGATCTCCTCGTCGAGGTAAAGCCCGGAGAAAAGGACAAGATAAACGCCGCCTACAACTACGGAGGCGTAAACGAGACGATCGACGTGCTGGAGAACTACTCGGGCGTACCCGTAGACCATTTCGCCGTCGTGGATTTCGAGGGTTTCGAGAGGGTCATCGATGCCATGGGCGGGGTCAGGGTCGATGTAGGAGACGGCCAGTTCCCCGAGAAGTGGCGCATGGGCGAAGACGTGCAGAGGCTCAACGGCCACAAAGCCCTGATCTTCGCCAGGTACAGAGGCACCCCCGGTGCGGACCTCGACCGCATGCAGCGCCAACGGGAGCTCGTCGGAGCCCTCCGCAGCGAGGCCCTGAGGTGGCACACCGTCAAAACCCTGCCCGAGATCATGGCGGTCATGAACGAGAACGTCCAGACCGACCTGGATCTCACCGGAGCCATAACCCTCGGCCAGGTCCTCATCCGCAAGGGAAGACACGCCGAGATGACCTCCCAGCAACTCAAAGGTACCCCGGAGACCCTCCCTAACGGAGAGCAAGTCCTAACACCAGACGAAGTCGCCAACCACGCCATCCTCGACGGGTTTCGCCAGTAAAGCACTTCAGCAAGTCAGCACGCTCCGGCTACGCTTCCGCGTGCGCCCATAGCGTAAAGCGGGCGGGAAGCTGTTGGGTGGCTGCTATAATCCGGCGCAGGTCCTACGGCGAGCGAGAGTGGTGGAATGGTAGACACGCTAGATTTAGGATCTAGTGCCTCACGGCGTGCGGGTTCAAATCCCGCCTCTCGCACATCGCCGCCCGCGTCGGGCCGCCCGAGAGGAACTGGAGGGTATGACGGCTAACGTAACGAAACTCGAGGAGAACAAGGTCAGGCTCGACGTCGAGGTGACCCCGGAGACGGTCAGGCGGGGTGTCGAGGCGAAGATCAGGGAACTGGGCCAGCAGGTCAGGGTTCCCGGTTTCCGTCCCGGCAAGGCGCCGCGGCGGGTGATCGAGAACCGGCTCGGGCGCGACTTCATCTACATGGAGGCCCTCCAGGAGCAACTCCCTGGCTGGTACTCGCAGGCCATCGTCGAGACCGACGTACGCCCCATAGACCGGCCGGAGATCCACTTCGACGACCCGCTGGACGAGGAGGAGGGCTTCAAGTTCTCGGCCACCGTTGAGGTGCGGCCCGAGGCCGTACTCGGGGACTACAAGGGCGTCGAAGTCCCACGCCGCGAGGTGGAGATCTCCGACGAGGATGTCGAGGACAGGATCGAGGAGATGCGGGCCCAGTTCGCCACCCTGGCCGCCATCGAGGGGCGGCCGGTCCAGGAGGGAGACTTCGTGATCCTGGACTTCAAGGGCGAGAAGCTGACCGGAGGGCCGCTGGAGGGCGCCGAGGCCGAGGATTATTTGCTCGAGATCGGGGGCGGAGAGCTCCTGCCGGATTTCGAGGAGAACATCGTCGGTATGAACGCCGACGAACGCAAGCGGTTCGGCGTCACCTTCCCCATGGACTACGACGAGGAAACGCTAAGAGGCCAGTCTGTGCTCTTCAACGTGCACGCCAAGGAGATCAAAGAGCGCGACCTGCCGCCGCTCGACGACGAGTTCGTCAAGGAGGCGAGCGAGTTCGAGACCCTGGACGAGCTGCGCGTCGCCGTGAGGGAGGAGCTGGAGGCCACCGCGGAGCAGCGCGCGGATGGCGAGTTTCGTGCGCGCGTGCTCGAGGTCGTCGCCGAAGGCGGTGAGGTAGAAGTCCCCGATGTCATGGCGCACGAGAAGGCTCACGAGATGGTCGAGAGCTTCGAGCGGAGTATAAGGTCGCAGGGTATGGACCCCGAACAGTACTACGAGCTCGCGGGCACGGACCACGCCGCCTTCGAGGAGCGTGTCATGCCGGACGCCGAGGACACCGTAATGAAGGAGCTCGTGCTCGACGCGGTCGCCACGGCAGAAGGAATAGTTGCGGACGAGGACGAGGTAATGCACGAGATCGGCCACCTCGCCGAAGGCTCCGAAACAAGCACCGAGGAGATCGCCAAGACCCTCCGCGACAACGGGACGTACGCGTTGCTCGAAGAGGAGATCTCACGCCAGAAGGCACTGGACTTCCTGGTCGAGAACGCGGTGCCAGTGCCTCTGCCCGAGGAGGAGACAGAGGAAGATGGAACAGAAGAATCGGTAGAGGCCAGGACCGGCGCGCCGGAGAGCGAACAACGAGAGGAACAACGATGAGCATAGACAACGTCATCCCCTACGTTATAGAGCAGAGCCCGCGTGGGGAGCGGGCCATGGACATCTACTCGCGGCTCCTGAAGGACCGCATCATCTTCCTCGGGACCCCCGTGGATGACCAGGTGGCCAACGCCATAATGGCGCAGCTCTTGCACCTCGAGAGCGAGGACCCCGAGCAGGACATCAACCTGTACATAAACTCCCCTGGCGGCAGCGTCACGGCGGGGCTTGCGATCTACGACACCATGCAGTTCGTCAAGCCGGACATCTCCACGACCGCCCTCGGCATGGCCGCTTCGATGGGGGCCTTCCTGCTCGCCGCCGGGGCCAAGGGCAAGAGGAACGCCCTGCCGAACACTCGCATACTCCTGCACCAGCCGAGCGTCGGCGGGCTCGCCGGACAAGCCTCCGACGTGGAGATCCACGCCAAAGAGCTCATCATGACCAAGCGCCGCCTGAACGAGATCCTCTCCGACAACACGGGCCAGGACTACGAGAGGATCGAGCGCGACACCGACCGCGACTACATAATGGGGCCCGAAGAGGGGATCGAGTACGGCGTAATCGACAACATCGTCAGGAACCACTAGAGGTTCCTGGGCCATCGGGTAGAGATGTCGGGGAGGACGTAGAGGCATGAGGGATCCGTCGGATCAATTGCAGTGCTCCTTCTGCGGGAAGAGCCAGCGCCAGGTTAGAAAGCTCATCGCGGGCCCGGGCGTCTACATCTGCGACGAGTGCATCGAGCTGTGCAACGAGATTATCGACGAAGAGTTCTCGGGGCCCGAGGTCCTCAAGGACGACGACCTCCCCAAGCCCAGGGAGATAAACCGCATCCTCAACGAGTACGTGATCGGCCAGGAGGACGCCAAGAAGGTCCTGGCCGTCGCCGTCTACAACCACTACAAGCGCATCCAGATGGGCGCCGAAGCCACGGACGGCACGGAACTCCAGAAGTCCAACATACTGCTCGTGGGACCGACCGGCTCGGGCAAGACGCTCCTCGCACAGACGCTGGCCAGGATCCTCAACGTCCCCTTCGCCATAGCCGACGCAACGGCCCTGACCGAGGCAGGCTACGTCGGCGAGGACGTAGAGAACATCCTGCTCAAGCTCATCCAGGCCGCCGACTTCGACGTGAAGAAGGCCGAGACGGGCATCATCTACATCGACGAGATCGATAAGGTAGCCCGCAAAGCGGACAACCCTTCGATCACGCGCGACGTCTCCGGCGAAGGCGTGCAGCAGGCCCTCCTCAAGATCCTCGAAGGCACGGTTGCGAGCGTTCCGCCGCAGGGAGGACGCAAGCACCCGCACCAGGACTTCCTCCAGATAGACACCAAGAACGTCCTGTTCATCTGCGGCGGCGCGTTCGGGGGACTCGAGGAGATCATCCGCCAGCGCATCGGCAAGAAGAGCATAGGCTTCGGCAGCGACATAGACTCCCGCCTCAAGCAGGAGGAAGAGTCCATCTTGCAGTTCGCGCTCCCCGAGGACCTCCTGAAATACGGCCTGATACCCGAGTTCGTCGGACGTCTGCCCGTTATCTCCACCCTGCGCAGCCTGGAGGAGGCCGACCTCGTACGCATCCTCACGGAGCCGAAGAATGCCCTGGTGAGGCAGTACAGGCAGTTCTTCCGCTACGACAAGGTGGACCTGACCTTCACGGACGATGCCCTGGGCGCCATAGCGGAGCTCGCGCTCGAGCGGGGGACTGGGGCCCGCGGCCTCAGGAGCATCCTCGAGTCGGCCCTTCTGCCCACGATGTACGAGCTTCCGAGCCGCTCGGATGTGAACAAGTGCGTCGTCGACGTAGATACGGTAAAGGACGGTGTTCAGCCGTCGCTGGTAACCGGCTCCCAGAAGTACTCCTACGACGAAGAAGAGTCAGCCTAGGTCGCTTCGTTCCCAGGAGGTTATTGGTGGTCGCATTTGAAGCCAAAGACACAGTTGCAACCACCAATAAGTAGGGGCGGGTTTCAAACCCGCCCGTACCAGGGAGTTGGGAAGGTACGGCTCCCTTACTCGTTTGGCGTGGGCGAACTTGTAGAAGGTATCTAGTATCTTGAGCCAGCAGATTCCGAAAACCTATGACCATAGGGCTGTCGAGGGCCGCTGGTATGCCGAGTGGGAACGCAGCGGTGTTTTCAGAGCAGACCCGAACCCCGAGAAAGTACCCTATTGCATCGTCGTGCCTCCTTCGAACGTTACTGGCGCTTTGCACATGGGCCACGCGCTAAACGGTTCCATACAGGACACCCTCATCCGGCGCGCCAGGATGAAGGGCTACGAGGCACTGTGGCTTCCTGGCGTCGACCACGCCTCGATAGCCGTCCAGAACGTCGTCGAGCGCAAGGTATTGCGCGAAGAGGGCAAGTCGCGGTGGGACCTGGGGAGGGAAGCTTTCGTCGAACGCTGTCGCGAGTTCGCCCTGAAGACGCGCGAGCAGATCCTCGGCCAGTACAAGCGGCTCGGCGCCTCCCTCGACTGGCGCCGCCTCCGCTACACCATGGACGATGATTACGTCGATGCGGTCCTCACCGCATTTATCCGCCTGTACAACGAAGGTTTGATCTACCGCGGCAACCGTATCACCAACTGGTGTCCGCACGATCGATCGGCCATCTCGGACCTCGAGGTCAACTACGAGGACGTGGAGGGTAAGCTCTACGGCATCCGCTACCCCTTCATCGACGGCGGGGGCCCCGGTCCAGACGGAGAAAACTACGCCCAGGTCTTCTCCACGCGTCCGGAGACGATGCTCGGCGACGTGGCGCTCGTCGTCAACCCCGACGACGAGCGCTACAAAGACCTCATCGGTCGCAGGGTCGAGGTGCCTTTCGTCGAGCGGGAGATAGAGGTCTTCGCCGACGAGCACGTAGATCCCGAGTTCGGTACTGGGGTCCTCAAGGTCACCCCGGCGCACGACCCCAACGACTTCGAGATAGGGGCCAGACTCGGCCTCGATCCCGTCAACATAATGAACCCCGACGGGACCATCAACGCCGCTGGCGGTGCCTTCGAAGGGATGAGCCGCGAAGAGGCCCGCGAGGCGGTCGTCAAGGAGCTTGAGGAGTCGGGGCTCCTCGGTGGTGTTCGCCCTTACGCTTTCAGGGTCGGGCATTGTGACAGGTGCGGAGCGGTAATCGAGCCGTGGCTCTCGGAACAGTGGTGGTGCTCCATGAAGCCGCTCGCCGAAAGGGCCATCGAGGCGCTCGAGAAGGGTGAGATCTCGGTCTACCCCGATTCCTGGCGGCGGGAGACGATCCGTTGGCTGGAGAACATCCGCGACTGGAATGTCTCCAGGCAGCTCTGGTGGGGCCAGCGCATACCGGTGTGGTACGGTCCCGAAGGCGAGGTCGTGGCCTCCAAAGAGTCGCCGGGCGCCGGCTACGAGCAGGACCCAGACGTGTTCGACACCTGGTTCTCCAGCGGCCTCTGGCCCATCGCGACGCTGGGGTGGCCAGACGAAGCCGCGGAGGACCTGCGTTATTTCTACCCGACCGACCTCCTCTCCACGGCGCGTGAGATCATGTACCTCTGGGTGGCCCGTATGATCATGATAGGCTTGCACTTCGAGGCCGAGATCCCCTTCCACAAGGTGAACGTCCACTCCATCGTGCTCGCTGAGGACGGGACGAAGATGAGCCGCTCCAAGGGGAACACCATAGATCCCCTGGAGCTCTTCGACGAGTACGGAACCGACGCCGTGCGCTTCGGTCTCCTCTACCAGTCCTCGACCCAGGACTTCCCTTACTCCCGCGAGCGGGCCGAGATGGGCCGCGCCTTCGTCACCAAGCTGTGGAACGCCATGCGCTTCGTACTCTCCTACCCCGAGCCTGAAGGAGCGGGAGAACTCTCGCCTTCTGACCGTTGGATCCTCTCGGAGTTCGACCGCACGGTAAGAGAGTACGACGCCTATCTCGAGGAGTGCGAGTTCTCGGAGGCGATGCGCCGCATCTACTCGTTCGCCTGGAACCAGTTCGCCGACTGGTACATCGAGATAGCGAAGGCAGCCCCCTCGAGCGCGACACCGCGCATCCTGCGCGAGGTCTTCCACGGCATCCTCAAGCTCCTGCACCCCGTCATGCCCTTCGCGACGGAGGAGATGGCGAGCGTAATGGGAGAACACGCACTTCTCGCGACGCAGGGCTTCCCCGAACCCGACCCCGCGCGCCGGGACGAGGAGGCCGACCGCCTGCTCGACCGCACCAGGAGGGCCGTCTCGGCGGTGCGCTCCTTCAGGGCCGAGGCGAAGGTCGACGACCAGCTCGAAGGACCTGTACCCCAAGGCGTCGACGAGGGTGTTTTCGCCGCGCTGGCCGGGGTGAGTCCCGCGCAGACGGGGAACGGTGCGGGCCGGGCGTCGCTACCCGCGGGGGACGTAGTCGTGGAGATCCTCCTCTCCGAGGAGATGCGCCGCGGCGAGATAGAGCGCCTGAGGCGGGAGATCTCGCGCGCCGAGCAGGAAGTGGCGCGCTCACAGAGCAAGCTCGCCAACGAGAAGTTCGTAGACAACGCGCCGGAGAGGATCGTCGCCGGCGAGCGCGAGAAGCTGGATGTCAACTCCAGGATGCTCGAGACGCTCTCTCGCCGTCTCGACGAGTACCTCTAGGGGAGCCGGTCATCCCTAACATGACCTCTTTTGCCCGGGTCTGTGCCGAGTTGGACCGGCGCCGTCACATCGTCCTCGGCTTGGAGCGGATACAAGCCCTCCTCAAGGCTATGGGCAATCCCGAAAGCCACGTGCCCGGCCTGGTGCAGGTCGTCGGCACGAACGGCAAGGGCACGACGGCCCTCGCTCTCGCTGCGGCGCTGGAGGAGATGGGTTATCCGTCGGGCGCCTACCTCTCGCCGCACGTCCTCTCCTACACCGAAAGGGTCGTACTCCGCGGCGACCGGGTCTCGGAAGGGGATTTCGCAGCCGCCATGGGGGAGACCATCGGGCTCGCGGACAGAAGCGGAATTCCCGCTTCGCAGTTCGAGCTCCTAACCGCAGGCGCCCTCGGGATGTTCGCGGCGGCGGGGCTGTCGTGGGCCGTCCTCGAGGCCGGCCTCGGCGCCCGCCACGACGCCACCTCTGCAGTCGAGCCCGACACCGTGGTGCTCACCAACGTCTCCATCGACCACACCGAGTACCTGGGTGAGACGGTCGAGGAGATAGCCGAAGAGAAGCTCGCCGGCCTGCGGCCCGGTGCGACCCTCTTTCTCGGTACGGACGAAAGCCGGATCGTCGACCTCGCCCACAGAGCCTGCCGCCGGGTCGGGGCGAGGTTGGTTCTGCCCGGCCAGGTGGGCGAAAATGCACCCTTCCCGGGTCTCGCGCCGTACGAGGCAGACGACGTGCGGCTGGGGATCTCGGTGGCCGAGTCGCTGCTTGAGAGGGGTCTCCCCGCCGGGGTCGAGCAGAAGGTCGCGCGGGCCGTAGGAGAGGCGCTTCCCGGACGGTTCGAGGTACACCGAGTCGAGGGCGTCCCCGTGGTGGTCGACGGTGGGCACAACACGGCCGGGCTCTCGGCGGCGCTCGCCGGGATACGCGCCGTGTACGGCGAGCGTCCACTGGGCGTCGTCTTCGGTGTCTTGCGAGTGAAGGACGCCGCGAGTATGCTTGCCGGGTTGAAATGTGAAGCCGACGATATCGTGCTGACGCGCCCCGAGAGCGAGAGGGCCGTCGACCCCGCGGACCTCGAGTACGGTCTGCCCGAGCGTGGCGAGAGCAGAACCAGGGTAGTCGAGGATCCCGTAGAGGCCCTCGGCGTGGCCGTGGAGGCGGTAAGAGAAGTATCTGGGGTGGTGCTCGTCACGGGGTCCCTCTCCACAGCGGCACCGGTACTGCGGTGGTTGCGTGAAGCATAAGGGCGCCTGGCAGCTCGTCGGCCTACTATTGGTGGTCGCCGTGGTATCTTTTATGGCCGGCTACCTCGTGATGGTAAGGTTTATCGGATGAGATCCTCCCTCGCATTCCAGCAGGACCCCGACCCGTTCCAGATCATCTCCAACTTTCTGGAGAGCCCGATCCTGAGGATCTCGGGCCAGCTCGTGCTCCTGCTTTTCATCGTGTTGTGGGTCTCTCTCGTCTACTGGACCTACGCCGACGCCTCCAGGCGTGGGGCCATGAGCGTGCTATGGGGCTTTATCGCCTTCATCTTCCCCTACGTCGGCACCCTGGTCTACCTCATCATACGCCCACCCGAGTACCTCGAAGAGTCCCGCGAACGCGAGCTGGAGCTGGCCGTGCTGGAGCGCGAGCTGACCAACAGCGTCCTACTGTGCCCCAACTGCCGCAACCTGGTCGAGAAGGACTACCTGATCTGCCCTTCGTGCACCTGGGAACTCAAGAAGTCTTGCGTAAACTGCGAAAAGCCACTGAACATGGAGTGGGGGACGTGCCCTTACTGCGGCACCGACCAGCGCAGCGGCAAGACCATCCTCAGATAAGGAGAAGCGAATTGGAACAGACGCTGGTACTGATAAAGGGTGACGGCGTGCGCCGCAGGCTCATCGGAGAGATCATCGGCCGCATTGAAGCCAGAGGCCTCGACATCGCCGACATGAAGCTGATGGACGTGGGCATCGAGCTGGCCGAAGAGCACTACGCCGAGCACCGCGAGAAGCCTTTCTTCGATGAACTGGTCGAGTTCATCATCGCAATACCGGTCGTCGCCATGAGGATTAGGGGCGAAGGCGCCATAAAGGCAATGAGGACCCTTATGGGGGCCACGAACCCCGCCGACGCGGCGCCAGGTACGATTAGGGGCGACCTCGCCCTAAGCATGCCGGATAACCTCGTGCACGGCTCGGACTCGCCACAGAGCGCGGAGCGGGAGCTAGGCCTCTTCTTCGGCCCTTGAAAACATCGCGCCTCGTGCTCGCCTCGGAGTCGGCCAGGCGGGTCGACCTGCTCCGCACCGCAGGCTACGAGTTCGAGGCTTGTAAGAGTGGCTTCCCCGAAGTCGTCCTCGAAGATCCCATAAAGACCGTCAGGGCCAACGCAGAGGGCAAAGCGCTCGCCGTCGCGACAGACCCCGACACCGTCGTGCTCGCGGCCGATACGATCGTCTATCTGCCCGACCTTCCGACGCACGACCGCATCCTCGGACAGGCCACAAACGAACAAGAAGTCCGGCGATTCATCGACCTGCTGCAAGGACGCGCGCACGAAGTCTACACAGGAGTCGCCGTCGCAAGGGCGGGGGATCTCGTCTCGCGACACGCCGTGACCAGGGTTCGCATGAGATCTCTTGGCACCGCCGAAGTCGAGTCTTACGCCCGCTACGGAGAGGGCGTAGGAAAGGCAGGCGGATACGCCGTGCAGGGGCGGGCCGCATCTTTCGTGGAGTGGATCGGCGGCGACTACACCAACATCGTCGGCCTGCCACTCGCCTTGACACGCAGGATGCTGGCCAATGTAGGAATCCCACATCCCTGATAGGCCAGTGCGCAAGGCTTTATACAGAATCGCTGTCATTCCCGCGCAAGCGGGAATCCACCGCACCAGACGCATAGCGCGAACGGCTGAGAGCCGTTGCGCCCAGCCGCAAACGGCCGCACTGTCGGCTTGATATAATGTTACTTTTCCTAGAAGTAACACAAAAGTAACATAAATAGTCCATTTGCGTGATGCGCTATCTCTCGTAACGTGCCATACTTACGTGCATCGTGCAAAATGGCGGGTTTCCCTACGGCTCCGCCCGTATGGAAAGGAGGGCTTCTAGCTATCCGTTGGAAATAGTAGGGACTTGCTTCGGGAAAGGAGAAAGAGTTGAGAAAGTTGATGCTGCTGTTGGGGATGTTGGCGGCGATGATGCTCGCGGCTTCTCCGGTCTTGGCCTGGCAGCCCGGACCTGGCGAGGGGAGTAAGTTCGGGAAGAACTACTACCCCACTAGTTACTTCAACTATTGTGAACCGGATGGCGACAAGTTCTTCGGTGACAGTAAGTCCAGTAACGACTTCTGGTGCGATACGTACTATACGGAGTACAAGAAGAAGTCGATCAACGGCAAGAAGTACTACTACGCCCACGTCTACTACGAGTGGAGGACCCCGGATCGTAGTTTCCACAAGCAGGACTACTGGTATTACTGCCAGTATCACAAGTACAACGACCCGGAATCCTCCAGGCCGTTTTTCAAGGCCTGGACCACCTACAAGCCCACGGGCGATCACTATTGGGAGTGGTTCTACTACGTAGATAGTCCTAGCCACTAGCAACACCTGTCTGCACCGGGCGGTTCTGCCGCCGCCGGAGCACCGATTGGACAGGGTGTGCGCTACGTAGGGTAAACCATTCGCAGATAGGCAGAGCGCCGGGTTGGCCTCACGCTTCTAAAGCTTCCGGGGGCCAACCCGGTGCCGCTTGGAGTTAGCAGGGGCCCAAACTACAGTGCTCCGCCCTTCCCTGACGTCGGGCATAATGAGACGAAGTGCACGACCCGACGTCCCCCTCCTGAAAGTCACGTCGGATCGTACACTAACGAAATCCTATGATCGCACGGAACGAGCAATGCACAATACACAGTTCGGCCCATTTTCGAGAACGAACCGGAGCCCGGACGGCTCCGTTCGGATTCTGCTACCTATCGCTAGGAGGATCCAAACGTCCTCAAGCCGTGCGCGGGGACCCAGATCAGGAAGCCGCCTCGTGGCTGGAGAAGTCTTCCGAAGTCGAGCGTGGTGGGTCTTCGCGCTTTGCCACGAAGATTCACTCGACCAGCGAGGGACCGGACGAGACGGTGGCGGAGAAGACACGCCCGAGTGCGGAGCCGGCAGCGCGCGGAGACTCGTATAAGATAAAATACCATCGTGGGACCTCGCAGATACACCATCAAGCAACTCCCTCCCGAGCTCAGGCCGCGGGAGCGGCTGTTATCGGACGGTCCCGAGGCGCTTTCCAGTGCCGAGTTGCTCGCCATTCTCCTCGGCACCGGCAGCAAAGAGAGTACGGCGGTCGAGCTCGCCGGACAGGTCATCTCAGAGAGTGGCGACCTCTTCGGATTGCACGGTGTCTCTGTCCACGATCTGCTGGCATTGCACGGTATCGGGGAGGCCAAGGCGTGTGTAACGTTGGCCGCCGTCGAGTTCGGCAAGAGGTTGGGAAGGGTTCGCAACCCGGGACGCCCCGTGATATCATCGCCCGAGGACGTTGACGGTCTCTTGAGGGGTAGGATCGCTAATCTCGACCGGGAGAATTTCGTCGCGGTGCTCTTGAACACCAAGAACGAAGTAATAGAGTTTCCGACTATCTCGGTTGGCACGCTTTCGGCGTCTCTGGTTCACCCCAGGGAGGTGTTTAAGCCGGCGATCCGGGCTAGCGCTGCAGGTATAGTGCTCGCCCACAACCACCCCAGCGGCAAGGTAGGGCCGAGTCGCGAGGACCGCGAGGTCACCAGGCGGCTCAAGGAGGCAGCCGAGATTATCGGCATCGAGGTCGTAGACCACGTGATCTTGGGCGATGGGTACTTTAGTATGAAGGAGCACGGAATACTCTAGCCGCCCGGGTGGTGGCGCGGGGGAATTCGATACGGAGGATGGGTCGCGTATGTTCGGAGGACTGTTCGGGCGAGACATTGCGATAGACCTTGGAACGGCGAACACGCTAGTGTTCGTCAAGGGACAGGGGATCGTACTCTCTGAGCCCTCGGTGGTCGCAATAGATACCAAGACGGACAAGGTCGTGGCCGTCGGATCGGCGGCGAAGCGGATGCTCGGTCGCACGCCGGGCAATATCGTCGCGATGAGGCCCCTCAAGGACGGTGTGATCGCCGACTTCGAGGTCACGGAGAAGATGCTCGCCTACTTTATCCGCAAGGTGCAGCCGCAGCGTTGGTTCTTCAAGTCTTTGGTCGGGCCGAGGGTCGTGGTGTGCGTGCCCTCGGGCGTGACTGGTGTCGAGCTCAGGGCCGTCAAGGAGGCGACCGAGTCGGCGGGCGCCCGCCAGGCTTACACCATCGAGGAGCCTCTGGCTGCCGCCATAGGGACGGGCCTACCCGTAAACGAGGCCCAAGGGTCGATGATCGTCGACGTCGGCGGCGGGACGAGCGAGGTCGCCGTCATCTCCCTCGGCAGTATCGTCACAGAATCCTCCATCCGCATCGCCGGCGACGACATCGACGATGCGATCTCCTCCTACATACAGAAAGAGTACAAGCTCGCCATCGGCACCCAGACGGCCGAACAGCTAAAGTTGGAGCTTGGCAGCGCCTTCAGGCTGGAAGAAGAGGAGTCGGCCGAGATAAGGGGCAGAGATCTCGTCACTGGGCTGCCCAAGACCGTCGTCATTACCAGCGAAGAGATCAGGGAGGCCATAAGCGTCCCCGTGGACGCGGTCCTCGCGGCCGTGCGGGATACTCTGGACCGCACTCCACCCGAGCTCGCATCGGACATAATGGACCGGGGGATGGTCCTCGCCGGTGGCGGGGCGCTCTTGAGGCACCTCGACGAGCGCCTCAGACGCGAGACGGGCATCCCCGTGCACGTCGCCGACGACGCGCTGATATGCGTGGCCATCGGGAGCGGCCGCTCCCTCGAAGAGATGAACTCCTACCGTAGCGCCCTCTCCTCGGCCTAGATCACGACGTGGGCCGCAAAAAGTCCAGCGCCGCAAGTGGTCTCGCGGCACTCTTTATCCTCAGCGTGGTCAGCGTCGCGCTCTTCACCGTCTACGTGAAAGAGGGCGACTGTACAAGGGAGCAAGGTTGCGGACCCTTGCACACGGTCCAGCTCGGCGCGGCCGAGGTGTTGCAACCGGCGCGCAGCATCTTCGCGACCGTTTTCGAGCCCTTGCAGCGGGCTAACGAGAGCGTGCGGGGCGCCTTCGATAACAGCGGAGAACAGAGGCTCGAGCGCAAGTTGCAGGAGTCCCGGGCCCTCGCGGCCCAGGCGTCCCGCCTCGAGCGCGAGAACGCCCGCCTTCGAGAACTCTTGAAGGGACAGAGGTCCGCCTACGAGTACGGCCCGCTCGCGCAGGTCGTCGCCCCGGTCGGGGATCAATTCACCCAGAGGATAGTCCTCAACGTGGGCACCGAGGACGGCGTCGAACCCAACAGGCCCGTGGTAATCGGCGAGAACACGCTGGTCGGGCGAACCACGGAGGTCTCGAATCATACGGCCCAGGTCATGCTCATCACGGACCAGATGTTCGCGGCCGGGGTCAGGATCATCCCTCCCGCCGAGTTCGATCCGGCTTCCGGGGAGCTTGGCCCCGCCGTCACGGCCGAGAACGTCTCCTACGGCCAGGGGCTTCTGGAGACCAACCTCGAGGGGTACTTCGGGGTAGATCTGGTCAGCCTCAAGGCGCGGGCCGAGGAGGGCGACTTCGTTGTCACCAGCGGGAGGGCCGGAGACAAGGAGCTGTTGTTTCCTCCCGGCCTGTACGTGGGTAAGGTCGAGGCGGTCAGCTCGCAGGACATAGAGCAGTTCAAGAAGATAGTGGTAGACCCGGCCATGAACCCCCAGGACCTCGAAGAGGTGCGGGTAATCGTCGACTGGGCCGGCCGGGAAGGGTAGCGACAGCAGGTGGAGCAGGCCTCCGTCATCCGCGCGGCGATCGTCGTCGCGATCGCCGCGCTGCTCGACGCCGTAGTGGTTCCCTACCTGACCTTCGGCTTCTTCTCGCCGAGGTTGACCCTGATCGCGGTCGTCTTCGCCGTCGCCCCACTGAGGGATCTCCAGGCAGTGTTGCTCGGCTTCTTCGGGGGCATACTCCTCGACGCCCTCGGCAGCGACCTCTTCGGGGTCGGGGCGCTCGCAGGACTGCTCGCGGCCGTGCTCGCCTCCCGCGCGAGCTCCGTGAGGCGAAGAGGATCGGAGAAGGTCCTGTTCGCCCAGGTCGCGGGATTGGCCGTCGCAGCCTACGACCTCCTGAGTTACGGTGCCCGCTGGCTCGCCGGGCTGGGAGTTCCACAGCTCGGCGAATTTGCCGTCTGGGTGGTGCTCCCCGACGCCATCATCAACGCCCTGCTCGCCTTCCTCATCGGCGGGTGGCTACTCAATGTCGTGGATACCAAAGCCCCCCACGGATGGGAGAAATAGGCATCAGGGGTGGTGCATGAAAGTCCACCTCGTCAGAGCCGCCCGCCGCCATGTGTCGTAGCGTGGTAAGGACGCTACCAAGCAGAGTGTTCGCCGACAGCACAATTCGAAGTAGTATTACGGTACCGTCTACAAAGAAAACCTGTAGCCTGAAACCTTGTAGGGGCGGGTTTCAAACCCGCCCCTCCTCTACGTACGGGGATTCCCCTCCGACTTGAGCTTCGCCTGGATCACGATACTCTGCACCAGTCCGACCGACAGCATGCTGACGAGCAGGTTGCTTCGCCCGTAGCTCACGAAGGGGAGTGGAAGCCCGGTAACGGGCATCATGCCCATCGCCATCCCGACGTTTATGAGCGCGTGGAACGTAAGCATCGTCGCCACCCCAACCGCGACGAGCACGCCGAAGCGGTCGCTCGAGATCGTCGCGGCGTGCAGCACGCGCCAGACCAGCAAGAAGAAAACGATCAGCAAGACCACAGACCCTACGAAACCGACCTTCTCCGCGAGGTTGGCGAATATGAAGTCCGTGCGGTCCTCCGGCAGATAGCCAAGGTCACCGAGGGTCCCCGACGATCGAAGACCCTTGCCCATGAGTCCCCCCGAACCTATGGCCATTTTGGAGTTCTCGACCTGGTAGCTCACACTAGGGACGCTCTGTGGGTCGAGGAACGAGGTGAGACGTGCTATCTGGTAGTCTTCCAGGATTCTGAATTTGATGGCGAGATAGACGGCCACGCACCCGGCCACGAAAAGCCCCCCAAGCTGGTACCACCTTGCTCCGCCAACGAAGACCACGGCGATGAAGATGGCCCCGAACACCAACGCGGTACCAAGGTCCGGTTGCGCGAGCACGAGCAAGACCGGCACCGACATGATGCCGAGTGCTTTCAGGAAGGTCATGTTGCGAGCAAGACTGTTCTCGGCCGCGTAACCGGCGAGCACCACGATCGACAACGGCTTGGCGAACTCAGAAGGCTGCACCTCGACAGGGCCGACCCCGATCCAGCTCTGCGCCCCGTTGACCGAGAAACCCGCGACGAGCACGGCTACCAGCATCACTATCATCGCCCCGTAGACGTACCTGAGGTGTCGCCCGAGCCACCTGTAATCCAGCAGCGCGAGCACGACGGCGCCGACGAGACCGGCGACGAGCCCGAGAGCCTGGTTGACGGCGTAGAGCTGCCTGTAGTCGGCCTCGGCAGCGTAGATGGCGAGCACCCCGATCCCACCCAACGCCACGGCGGCGAAGTAGAGCAATACATCGCACCGCCTTAGCCGGTACGCGATGCTCACCTTCTCCTTTTTCTTGCCCCTGGAGACGGGGGCCGCAGGACTGGTCTTTACTGTACTCACTACCCCAAGATACAAAATCTGCGCGCGTTAGGCAACGCCCACAGGGAGGGTCCGCTGCCACGCCCTGGCCGTCACCTGCCGTAAGCCAGCCTCCGCGTGTGGTCGACGCCGAGCATGGCGGTTATACTGTCATGCTGCGGGGCGCGTCTTGTACGCCCGTCGAAGCCTGATAAATTCTAGGAGATCGAGATGTTTGCGGTTGTCAAGAGCGGTGGAAAGCAGTACAGGGTGAGAGAGGGCCAGGAGCTGGTCGTCGACCGCCTCGAGGGTGAGGTGGGGGACACCGTAGAGCTTCCCGTCGGCTTCTCGGTCGACGAAGGGGGATTCGACCTCGCCGAAAAGCGGGCCAGGGTCGAGATCCTGGATCATCTGCGGGGAGAGAAGATTCACGTCTACAAGTACAAGCCGAAGAAGGATTACAGGAAGAAGACCGGGCACAGGCAGGAGCTGACCCTGGTAAAGGTGCTGGAGGTATCTGATGGCTCATAAGAAGGGCGGGGGCTCCTCGCGGAATGGCCGTGATTCGGCCGGCAGGAGGCTCGGAGTAAAGGCATACGGGGGCCAGGTGGTAAGCGCGGGGAGCATCATCGTGCGCCAGCGCGGCTCGAAGGTGCACCCGGGACAGAACGTGGGCAAGGGCTCGGATGACACCCTGTTTGCCAGGGTCTCGGGCAGGGTCGACTTCGACCGCTCTCGGGGCAAGAGCGTCGTTAGCGTTATTGAGGATCCCGTTCTCCAGGAGGCCACGGCCTGACCATCGTCCGTTACGGGGGTCTTTAACCCCTTTGCAGTTCGTAGATGAAGCCAGCTTTACCGTACGCGCGGGCCGCGGGGGCGACGGCAGCGTCTCATTCAACCGCGAGAAGTACAAACCGCGCGGGGGCCCGGACGGCGGTCGCGGCGGCGACGGCGGGGACGTAGTCCTGGTCTCCACGGAAGACCTCTCTACCCTCGAGCCGCACGCCTACCGCAACGTCGTCAAAGCGGGCCGCGGCGGGCATGGTTCGTCCAACAACAAGGCCGGCGAGCGCGGCAAGGACGCGGTCCTCGACGTGCCCGTGGGTACCCAGGTCTTCGACGCCGACGGCCTGCTGGCCGACCTCTCGAAACCGGGAGAGAGCTTCGTCGTAGCCGGCGGCGGCGTGGGCGGACGCGGCAACGGGTCCTTCGCGACCTCCACCCGCCAGGCGCCGGCCTTCAGGGAGAGGGGTCTGCCGGGCGAGGAGCGAGGGATCCGCCTCGAGCTCAAGGTTCTCTCGGACGTCGGCCTCGTCGGCCTGCCCAACGCGGGGAAGTCTTCACTGCTCCGAACACTAAGCGCCGCCCGACCCAGGGTGGGCGACTATCCTTTTACCACCCTCTCGCCCCAGCTCGGGGTCGTCGACGAGAGAACCTACCGCGAACGGTTCGTGGTCGCGGACATCCCCGGCCTCATCTCCGGGGCCAGCGAGGGTCGGGGCCTCGGTAATCGGTTTCTCAGGCACGTGGCGCGGGCGCGGCTCCTTGCGCTCGTGCTCGACGCGAGCGAAGACCCGGAAGGGGCCGAAGGCACGCTGCGGGCCGAGCTTCACGCAGCCAGGCTCTCGGAGAAGCCCACGGTCGTGGTGCTGAACAAGGTCGACCTCCTCGACGAAGAGCTCAGGGCGTACCTGCGGGAGGTCTTTCCGGATGTCCCTCAGGTCTCCGCGACCACGGGGGAAGGCGTCCCAGCGCTTCGCGACACTTTCGAGGCGAGGCTGCGCGCGTTGGGGGAGGAGCGACCCGCGCCAGGGGTTGCGGAGCGAGAGCACCGCATCTTCAGGCCAACCTGGAAGGGGGTCAGGGTGGAGCACGAGAACGGCGGCTACGTCGTCTCCGGCGAGGGCGTCGAGCGGCTCGCCCTCAAGACGGACTGGGGCAACAGGGAGGGAGTGGAGCGCTTCCAGCACGAGCTGCAGAGGATCGGGGTACTCGGAGCCTTGCGGCGGGCCGGCGCGGAGCCGGGCGATGAGATCAGGATCGGCGATACGGTGTTCGACTTCCAGTGAGGTGGGCGTGAGAGTTGGGATCTTCGGGGGGACCTTCGACCCCGTGCATCAGGGGCACATGATCGTCGCCGAGCAGGTCATGACCGAGCTCGACCTGGCGCGCGTCGTCTTCGTGCCAGGCGGCATCCCGCCACACAAAGAAGCGTCCAGCGTCAGGGCCAATGCGACCGATCGACTCGCCATGGTCGAGGCGGCCGTCGAGGGGAACGAGCGCTTTTCCGTAGACAGGGTGGAGATCGACGCCGGGCGTCCGATGCACAGCGTCGAGACCGTGAGCATCTTCAGGGAGGGCTCGCCCGATGACGAATGGTACTTCATTACGGGCGCGGACGAGGTGTCGAATCTGCTCGCGTGGAAAGAGCCAGACAGGTTGCTCGAGCAGGTAGTAATGGTCGCGGCGACCCGGCCCGGTTACGACCTCTCCAGGCTAGACCACCTCGAAGCCGCCCTGAGGAACTTCGACCGGATCTTCCCCATCGAGTGCACGAGGGTCGACATCTCGGCGACCGCGATCCGGCGCAGGATGTTGCAGCGTAAGAGCATCAGGTACCTGGTGCCCGAGAGGGTGCGTGAGATCATCGAAAACAAGAAGCTCTACAGAGGAGATGGAAGCCGAACGGAAGGAGGACTGTTGAAGGAGGAGATCCGGTGAGGCGCGACGAGTCCGTCGCCAGCCAGCACAAGTTCGCCACCGAAGGCGAGGCGCTCACCTACGAGATGGCCACCACGGCCGCCCGCGCAGCGAGCGAGATGTTCGCAACGGACGTGACCCTGATAGACCTCAGGGGACTTGTCTCCTACGCGGACTACTTCGTGATAGCCAGCGCCCAGACCGAGCGCCAGACCCGCCGCGTAGCCCAGGAAGTCATAGAGCGCATGATCGAGAAGGGACACCGTCCACGCACCAAGCGCCTCGACGAGGGGACGGCCTGGATCAGCCTCGACTTCCTCGACGTCGTGGTGCACATCTTCACCGAAGAAGCCCGCGACTACTACCGTCTCGAATCCCTCTGGCGCAGCGCCCCCCAGGAGCGCTGGCAGGAGTAACCTCCCACGTTGACACCCCCAGGGACGCTGCATATACTCTGACGAGTTTTCCGGGGCCGTAGCTCAGCTGGGAGAGCGCCGCGCTGGCAGCGCGGAGGTCAGGGGTTCGATCCCCCTCGGCTCCACCCCTCGAATTGGCTTACCTATCGGGGATACCGGTGAAAAGAAAAGCCCCCGCGATCAGCGCCGGGGGCTTTTACACCAATTACTACACCAACGCGCTACCCAAACGCCTCTTCCATAGCTGCCACGGCGCTATCCTGCATGTTCGGCAAGACGTGGGAGTACGTGTCCAGAGTGATGGCTATGCTCGCGTGGCCTAGCATCTCTGAAACGATCTTCGGGTTCACGTTCTTGAGCAGGAGGATCGTGGCGGCGGTGTGGCTTAGCTGGTGAAACGTAATGTGGGGGAGGCCGGCCCGCACTAGCAGCGGCGCGAAAGACCGCTTGCGTAGGTTCGTGGGGTTGATTAGCGTCCCCTTCGCCGTAGCGAACACAAGGCCGTCATGCTGGTAGTAGTCGCCCAGCCCGTCGATCTCCTCTAGCTGGCGCGTCAGGTGCTTTCTGAGAGCTTCGGCGGCGTCCCTGGTGAGCTTGACCGTCCGCCTGCCCTGTGCGGTCTTGGTGGGGCCTACCAGGACCTTTCCACCGTCCTTCGTGATCGTGCGCCGTACCGTCAGCGTCTTCTGCTCCATGTCCACGTCGTCCCAACGCAGCGCCAAAAGTTCGCCTTGCCGGAGGCCGGTATGCAAAGCCACCACGTAGAGAGCTTCCAGACGGTCGCCTCGGACGACCTTCAGGAACCTACGTGCTTCGTCGCGGGTGAGCGGGTGGACTTCTTCGGTGTGAACTCTTGGCGCGTCCACGTCGTCGGCAGGGTTCTTTGTCATGTATCCCCACCGCACCGCCTGCTTCAGAGCCTTGTGCAGCGTCTCGTGCATCTTGTGAACCGACGCGGCACTACACCCAGCATCGAGCCGGGAGCGGTAGAAGCCCGCCACGTCCGCCGCACCCAGGGTCTTGAGCTTTTTCGACCCAACGCGGGTATCAGGTGAACGCGACAAAGGGATTCGTTCCGATCGTAGGTGCTCTTGCGGACGCTGCCGCGCACGGAGTTTTCCAACCAACTCGTCAGGAATGCGCCCACGGTCTTTGGGCCGCCGTCGGTGGTGATACCCTTCGAGGCATCCGCCATTGCCGCTGTTAGCTTCTCGGCCGCCTCTTTACGAGTCTTAGCGTACACCGCCTTTCTCTTCACTCCTTTGGCCGTCTGGACTGTGTAGCGGGCCATGTAGAGTCCGTCTTTGCGTCGGGTGATGCTTCCTTCACCATTTCCGCGCTTACCCATCTTTTCTCCTCTTCTCCCATTCCTCCACCGTGCGCTCGAACCAAACCGGACCCATAGCCAGCTTCCGTTCGGTCTTGGTATCCGCCCGAAGTTGCGCCGTGACAGGTAGGCGAGTATCGTGTCCCGCTTGCAACCCGGGCGCTGCCCGAGCGCGGTGGCGTCTAGCACTCGTATCCATTGGGTACAGCGATCCTGTCTATATCTGCCTCCTTAACCATAGCTTCCAGCTACAGGAATTATGTACTAATATGCAGAAAAAGTCAATAATCTATTGACAAATACCATACAATTAGTGGTACAATGTGATGTCGGAAAAGGAAATGGCCCCGCCGGTGTTGGAACACCCCGGAGCCCGGACCACAAGGAGTAGGCCCTATGGACACCACAAGTGTAGCGTACGTGCTGTGCAGGATCGAGGAGATCGTCCCTCACCCCCGTAGCCGACACGGGGACATCCTCACGGGGATAGCCGCTGGCAGGCTACGCGGTCGAGGTGGAGGACTTCGATTTCGCTTACGCTCTCTACGCTGGCTTACTCACCCGAGTCCCCTAACCGGACTCTTTATCAAACCGAGCATCTGCCACCCGAACACCTTGCCTTGCTGATGCACAGGGTGAATTAGGGGGCCGAATTCAGCCGATTGCTGTGCGCCTAGCTCGATGCCAACAACCTGCTTGGCAATAGCCTCAAACGACTCTATGGCGACGGTGGTGTCGATGAGGGGTGGTAGTGCTCGTAGCCGAAGATAACTATGGCTTTGCGTTCGGGGAAACTTGACTCAAGGAGCTTGAAAGAGTCGCCGATGGAGCTAACGTTGCCTGGGTAGGGGTGAAGCACATTATCAGACCAATGCTCGGCTTCTGCACCATTGTCACCGTAGGGCCTAAGGAGTTTGAACTCGATGCCCACTCGTCCGGAATAAGCAGGTCGCATTGTTGGCGACTACTCGGGTACCGCTTCGGCGAGGCGTCACGATAGTACGAAGATTGCGTGCCCTCTTTAAGGTGCCGAAGCGCTCGGGTTACGGCGTCTGCTTCTGTAAGTGGGCCGATGCCCGGTCTATAGGTTCTCTTTCTAGAGGCTCCTTGAGGGCGCGTTTCATCCACAGCCTTGAAGGCATCTGCGAAGTCGCTGACGACCTCACCTAATGAGAGTGACACTACCTCACCTCACGTCGACTGATCTGTAGAAAACGTGCGATCACGCCTCCTCTAGCACGCCTAAGTGACGTTGCAGTTCTCTGTTCTTCTCATCTCCTTCTCCCCGTGGTGCATCTCTCGGTGGCAGTTGGGACAGACAGCACCTACCCACCGGGGATGGTCTGGTCCACCATCGGATAACCTTCGAGTATGGTGAGGTTCGAGGTAGGCTGTTCCGTTTTGCCTTCGAAAGGGTGCCGGTCGTCCGCAAGACTCGCAAGACCCGGCTGCTCGGGCTAGGACGTACTCGCGCACCGCTGCGCTCCTCTCGTGGTAACGGCGTCTGGCTTCTCGCGCGGTTCTCTCTCTGACTTCTGTGGCGGCTTTGGGCTCGCTCTCGAAGCCGGTCGAGCATCCCTAGGCTTGCAGTGGGCGAGGTAAGTTCGCTAGCTTCCTCGTCGTCTTCGGGCTGGATCAGGTGGAACACGATGACCTGCCTCTCGTCTCCATTAACATCTACGCCCTCACGGAACTCCCAAGTGGAGCAAACGAATCTACCTAAGTAGCGATAGCCTCCCACCCTTACTCAGAGCCTGGAACAGATGAAGGTCTTTGCCGTCTAGGGCGTGGTCTCGGATGGCCCGGTTGCCCCGGACAAACTCCATCTCTCCTTCCTGACCCTCTCCTGTGTAGAGGAAGACGCCGTTGTCGTCCCACCCATCCTCGTAGCCGTACTGCTCGCCGCTCTCCCCAGTGAAAAGAATATGAAGGGCCAATCCCTAGGTGTCGAGATGCCCCCTTGCCATTGACCCCCATAGGGTTCATGGATTTCCGACCGGTTGTAGACCCTGCCGATCTCGAACATAGTTGGTGCTCCTACTGTTGCCCTCCTCGTAAGTCTCCGCGGGTGCAGGTTGATTAGCAGCCCACAGAGGTCGAAGTAGTGTGATTACGAGGCGGAACGCTCTTTCAGCGTCACCCCGCACCACCTGCTAACGAACTCCTGTGGAGAAAGCCCCGCCATCCCTAGAGGATGCTACCAGCCAATGAAGTGTCCCGCTGGGATGGTGAGGCTCGCACTGAGTCAATTCGCGAATGGCGGTTTGGTGGGAGTGGGTCGCGAAAACAAGATGGTCAATTCTCCTACCTACACGCCCCCGCGAATTATCCGGCTCAGTGATGCGGATGTCGAATCGCGGTGCCCGCTTGCAGGTACTACATGCTGGTTCATTAGCCGTCAGAAACGCTTTAGTAGCACCACTCTTGTCCGCTACTTGCCCACCGGGACCGGCCCCTCTAAGGCTGGCCGCAGCGGTCAGCGACGCTATCTTGACTATACTGGTCTCGTGAGAGATAGGTTCACCCGAACCAGCAAGACCCGGCGCGGCAGGATGCGCCGCACCGTCAAAGACAAAGTCTTGCGGCGCGACGAATACACTTGTCAGTATTGCGGTCAGAGATTCGAAGCCAGTGAACTCACGATCGACCACCTCATCCCGATGGCGGGAGCTGGCCTGGACGAACTCACAACTATGTGACGTGTTGCGACCCCTGTAACCAGAAGAAGGCGACATGCCGCTTGGGGAGTTCGCGCGAACCATCAACGTTCAGGTCGAATACCTTCCGGTCCATGGTGACCCCGTGATTGACAACGAGTCACTGCCGATCGAATTGAGGATGTTGCGGAAACGAGTCTTCGATCGGATGCGTTCCGGTGAGCTACCAATATCGGGCAGGTCTGCTCAGAATAAGATCGAGAAAACATATAGGCGTGATTTCTGGCAAACGGCTCTTGGTAAGGCTCTGGAAGATGAGTTCCCAAATCTACCGGGCCACGTCCGAATAATGATTCCGGAGATACAGGTGATCGCAGACAACGAGCGTGAGTACCTGCTTCTCATCGAACTAGCGAAGTCGGCCAAGACTCGCAACCTAATTGGCACAACGTCGACCAAAGAGGCGAATGTCGAGCAGGTGGTCGGCTCAATGAGGGAGAGGAGCGCAGACCCCGCGCTGCGCAAGAAGCTAGAGCAAGCGTGGAAGCGCTTTGGAAAGGAAACAAAGCGCAGAAACCTTTGAATCGATATGCCCGAAGGTAGAGTTCCCACCAGAGCAGAGATATCACCACCGCCAAAGTTCCAACAATCGTCCGAGTGTTAGGCCGACGAACCAACTGGCGTAGCCGCTAGTAAAGAGTCGGGGTATCCTCATGGGAAGCTTGAGCTCCCAGCCGAGAGGAGAGTAAATGGCAGAGCAGGAAGAATCCTCCACGCCGATGCCGTGGGCACCCAGGCCGATTTGGAAGGGGGGAGGGCAGTGTCTATTACATAG
>CAWKIM010000013.1:0-108633 GCA_963849745.1 uncultured Rubrobacteraceae bacterium
AAGGCTTCCCTGGCGCGGGCGATGGCCGCGTCGGCGTCAGCCTCGGTGGCGGGTTCGAGGCTCTCTACCACCTCTTCGGTGGCCGGGTTCAGGACTTCGAGCATCTAGGTGACCTCCGAAACTAGGGCCCTTAGGAGTTGGCTGTTCTCGTCTTCTTCGGGATGCCAGAGCACGCCTAGCACGAAAGCGCAGGAAGGGTCTTCGAGTGCCTCGACCGCGTCGTCTTCGACCGCCCGGCCGGTGACCGCGAGTCCGTTCCCCACGTCTCTTATCCCCTGGTGGTGGTGCGACTTGACCGGCGTCTTGTTTGCGCCGGCGGCGCGGGCGGCGAGAGAGTCGGGGTCGAGTCGAACCTCGTGGTCGGCGAAGATGCCAGGCGTGTGGCGGTGCTCTTCGTGGCCGAGTACGTCGGGGAGGTGCTGTTCGATGGTGCCCCCGTAGGCGACGTTGAGGATCTGCATCCCGCGGCAGATGCCGAGGATGGGCATCTCGCGCTCCAGGGCCCCGCGGACCAGCGCGAGCTCGTAGGCGTCGCGCTCCTCCTGCACCGGTCCGGTCTCGGGGTGCCTTTCATCTCCGTAGAGGGTGGGATCCAGGTCCCCAGCCCCTCCTGTGACGACGAGCGCGTCCAAGAGCTCCAGGACACCACCAGGGTCTTTCGCATCTTCCGAATTGGGGGGTAGTAGGACCGCCCGCCCGCCGGCGCGCTGTACGGCCTGGACGTAGCGCGCCGGGCTGATAATCGCCGGTATCCCCTCCCAGACACCGTAGCTCACCCTCTCGGTCGCCGCAGTTACGCCTATGTTCGGCCTGGATCTCCCCCTCACAGGCGCTCGAAAGTCCGGTAGCGCTCCCAGTCGGTGACGGCGGCCTCGAAGGCCTCTATCTCCACGCGCGCCATGTTCAAATAATGCTCGACGACCTCTTCCCCGAAGGCGGCCCTGGCCGTCTCGCTGTCCGCAAAGAGCTCCCGGGCTTCGTTCAAATTAGTCGGCACGTGCGGCTTGCCCGAGTCGTAGGCGCTGCCGGCTAGCTCGTCCTCCAGTGGGAGCTCGTTTTCGATGCCGTGCAACCCGGCGGCGATCATGGCCGAGATGGCCAGGTACGGGTTGACGTCGCCGCCGGCCAGGCGGTTCTCTACACGCAGAGAAGGGCCGTGGCCGATGACACGCAGGGAGCAGGTGCGATTGTCCTTACCCCAGGCGACCGCCGTCGGGGCGAACGATCCTACCGCGAACCGCTTGTAGGAGTTGATGTTCGGGGCGAAGAGAAGGGTAAACTCACGAAGACAGGCGATCTGCCCGGCGATGAAGTGCTCGAATGTCCGGGAGAATCCGTGCCCGTTGGCGGAGCTCTCGGCGAAAACAGGATTGCCGCCCTGGTCTTGCACGCTCAGGTGGATGTGGCAGGAGTTTCCCTCGCGATTGTTGTACTTGGGCATGAAGGAGATAGAGCAGCCCTCCTGGGCGGCGATCTCCTTGGCGCCGTTCTTGTAGATCGCATGCCCGTCCGCGGTCGCCAAAGCGCGGTCGAAGCGGAAGTTGATCTCGTGCTGCCCGAAGTTGCACTCGCCTTTGGCGTCCTCGACTGCAAGCCCAGCCGCCGCCATCGAGTTGCGGATGCGCCGGAGCAGCGGCTCGATGCGCGCCGTCCCAAGCAGCGAGTAGTCCACGTTGTAGTAGTTGGCGGGCTCCAGATCTCTGTACCCTTTGCGCCAGGCTTCCTCATAGGAGTCCATGAACACGAGGAACTCTAGCTCCGTTCCTACAAAGGCTTCGAGGCCGCGTTCTGAGAGTCGCTCCAGTTGGCGCTTGAGCACCTGCCTGGGCGAGGCGACGACCGGAGAGCCGTCCTCCCAGACGAGGTCGCAGGTGACTAGCGCCGTACCCTCCTGCCAGGGCACGCGCCTAAGGGTGTCCATGTCAGGCTTGAAGACGAAGTCGCCATAGCCGCGCTCCCAGGAGGACATAGCGTAGCCCTCCACAGTGTTCATCTCCACGTCCACGGCGAGCAGGTAGTTGCAGCCCTCGGCGTCGTGCTCGACCACCTCGTCGAGGAAGTGGGTCGCAGTGAGGCGCTTGCCCTGAAGCCGTCCCTGCATGTCGGTCATGGCGATCAGGACGGTATCTATACGTCCCGCCTCGACCTCTGAGCGCAAGGTTTCGAGATCGAGGCGTCCCTCCGCCTGCGTCGTGTCCAATTCTTGCTCCTCTCTAGCTTCCGGCCAGTTCGGACTCGGCCTTCTCTATGGTGGCGAACTCTTCCTCCGGCGCCTGGGCGACGAGGTGGCGGCGGCTGTAGAGGCCGAAGTAGGCGAGGAAGAGCGCGTAGACCCCGAGCATGATGAGCGCCGCCCTGACATCCACGATAAAGGTCGCAATGACCGCGAGAACCGCCAGCACGAGCGCCACACCCGAGGTGGCCACGCCGCCCGGCGTGCGATAGGGACGATCCAGGTCCGGTTCGCGCCGGCGCAGCACTATGTGCGAGAGCATCATCAGCGCATAAGAGATCGTGGCGCCGAAGACGGCGCTGTTGAGCAGCGTGACACCACCGGCGCTGCCGCCCACGCTCGAGAGGACCAGGCCGATAACGCCGGGTACTACCAGGGCCATCCACGGCGTCCTCCGACCTCCGGTGATCGAGAGGATCCTGGGAAGGTAACCGGCCCTGGACAGGGCGAACGTCTGGCGCGAGTAGGCGAAGATGAGCGAGAAGAAGCTCGCGACCAGACCCGCCAGCCCCGCGATGTTGACGAAGGTGACGAGCGCGTTGCCGCCGCCGTAGGCCTCCTCCAACGCGAGGGGCAGCACGGACGGGGCGGCAAGCATCTCGTCGCTCGTGAACGCCGCCGAACCCGCACCCCCAGGGCCGAAGAAGAGGACGAGCACCGCGAACAGGAGCAGCGCCGCCATGCCGGCGATGAGCCCTTTGGGCATGTCTGTGGATGGATCCCGGGTCTCCTCGGCGGCGAGCGGCACGCCCTCTATCGCGAGGAAGAACCAGATCGCGAACGGAAACGCTGCCCAGATGCCAACCACCCCGAACGGCAAGAACGAGCTCGCACCAGCCGCGTTCGTCGGGTCTATGGTTAACAGGTTCGCCACCTCGAACTGTGGGATCATGCCGATCACGAACGCCGCGAGCGCCACGACGGCCACGATCGTTATGCCGAACGTCACCTTGAGCGCCTCCCCGACGCCGTAGAGGTGGATGCCCACGAAGATCGAGTAGCACACGAGGTAGACGATCCACCCGCCGATCCCGGTCAGGGTCTCCACGTAACCGCCTATGAACGTGGCGATAGCCGCAGGGGCGATAGCGTACTCGATCAGGATCGCCGTCCCCGTCATGAACCCGCCCAACGGCCCCAGCGCCCGCCGCGCGAACCCGTAGCCACCGCCCGCCGTCGGAATCGTGGACGACAACTCGGCCAGGGCGAAGACCATCGCCGTGTACATCGTGGCCATGAGCACCGTGGCGATGAGCAACCCACCCCACCCTCCCGCGCCTAGCCCGAAGTGCCAGCCCGCGAAGTCGCCGGAGATGACGTAGGCCACCCCGAGCCCGGCCAAGAGCACCCAGCCCGCAGCCCCTTTCTGGAGCTGGCGCTGCTCCATGTAATCGGTCCCGACATTCTCGTAGTCCGCCCCCTGAGTAGTCCGTCTTTCTTGCTCGCTCATCCCGAACTCCCTTCCCGAGAAACCACTCCCTGCCACCACCGTCCACGGCATCCAGCCCAGAGTATCAGCAATGTCACCATTCCCGTGCTGGCCTTCTCGCTACAACGGCATCATAATTAATACCAATTTGTCATACAAGAGGGTGAGTGCACAGAGTTGCCTACAGACGGCGGTCCGTCGGGTAGGATTTTGGGTGTATCGGGCGTTTGCGTGAGAGGAGGGGCGGAAGATCAGGCCTAGTCAACTGAACCCGGGACCGGGGAAGAGGGGTCCCCTCTACGTCCAGGTCGAGCAGCGCATCGAGGATCTCTTGTTGCAGGGTCGCTACAGGGCAGGGGAACGGATACCACCCGAGACCGGGCTGGCCGACGCTCTAGGCGTTTCGCGGGTAACGGTGCGGGCAGGGCTGGCGCGACTAGTAGAGCGGGGGTTGCTGGAGCGGCGCCAGGGTAGCGGGACGTTCCTCGTGCGGCCGCCGGAAGGGGCGCGACTCTCGGCGGGCCTGGAGCGGCTGGAGACTTACACGGTCCACGCTGCGAGGCTGGGACTCGAGCTCGGTAGCTCGGGCCTTACCATCGAGTCCGTTAGAGCCTCGCCGGATGAGGCTGCGGCATTGGAAGTTGCCGAAGACACGCCGCTGGCCAGGGTGTCGCGTGTTTTGTTGGTGGAAGGAAACCCGGCCGCGTGGATGGTGGACGTTGTGGTCGAGAGCATTATCGGGGTGGACGAAGTCAGGGAGCGGTTCCGCCCTGATGCCATGCTCCTGGATCTCCTGGTCTCCGAAGGCGTACCCGTGGGCTACAGCCAGATGTCCATCGAGGCCGTCATGATCGGCCCGAAAGACCATCTCGGTGATAGACTCGGATTGAAAGTCGATTCCGCGGCGCTCTCGCTGTCCCAGACTATGTACCTGACAGACGGGCGTCCCGCGCAATGGTCGCGCGATACCTTCCTGCCGGGGAAGCTCAACCTCCACGTGGTTAGAGAGCTCTTCGAGGTCAGGAATCTTCCTTAGAAGTCATCAGGCTACAGGTTTCAGGTATAGACTTGTGCCGGTTCTCGAAGCCAATTGCTGATGCCTGTAGTCTTCGGAGAGGAGGATGGATTGCCTGAGATAAGCTGGGATGATTTCGAGAAGGTGGATGTAAGGGTCGGCACGGTCGTCGGGGCCGACCCTTTCCCGGAGGCACGCAAGCCTTCGATCAAGCTCGTCGTGGACTTCGGGCCTGAGTTCGGGACCAGGAAGACCAGCGCGCAACTTACGGCGCACTATGACCCGGAGGGACTCGTAGGTCGACAGGTCCTGGCCGTGATCAACTTTCCCCCAAAGAGGATCGCGGGCTTCGAGAGCGAGGTGCTCGTCCTGGGCGTGCCTGACGAGAATGACGAGGTAGTGCTCCTGTCCCCGGATCACCGGGTCCCTCAGGGCGGCAGGATGTTCTAGGAAACTTCTGGACGGGCGATTCGTACCCAGGTAGTATCGTTTACTGCGATCGGAAAGGGAGGTAGTGTGGTGAGTGAGACTAACCTGGAGCAGTTTCGGGAGGTTACGCCGGAGGGGCGTTTCACGCTGCAGAACTCGGCGATGCTCAAGGTGCGGTTGGAGGACGACCAGATCCAGGCCAAGCAAGGCTCGATGGTCGCCTACCAGGGCGACGTACGCTTCGAGCATAAGGGCGGCGGCCTGGGGCGTTTCTTCAAGAAGGCCGTCACCGGCGAGGGCGTGAAGCTGATGGCGGCCAACGGGACGGGCGACATCTTCCTCGCGATGGACAAACGCAAGATCATGATCCTGGACCTCCACAACGACCGTATGACCGTCAACGGCGATAACATCCTCGCCTTCGAGTCAGGCATCGACTGGGACATAAAGCGGGTCGAAGGCGCGGGCCGGCTCGCGGGCGGCCTCTTCAACGTCGTCCTGGAAGGCTCGGGCAAGGTCGCCGTCACCTCCGACGGCGAGCCCGTCCTCATCGACACCTCGACCCCGACCTTCGCCGATCCCGAGTCCGCCATCGCCTGGAGCGGCGGTGTGAGGACTGGCGTCAGGAGCGATGTCTCCTTCAAGACCTTTACGGGACGCGGCAGCGGCGAGTCGTTCCAGGTATCTTTCGAGGGGGCCGGCTGGGTCCTCATACAACCCTCGGAAGGCGGTGTCGTTCCCGAGCATTCCCACGCCGGCGATGGTGGCGGTGGTATGGGCTCCTTGTTCGAGGACTAGCCGCCCCGCAACCCTCACAGGAGAAGGCCAGATGGATGAGCAACGGGCGCCCGATCTCGAAGAGCTGGACGAGCAACAGGTTCGACGCTTCCTGGCCGAACTTTTCTCCGATCTAAGCGCCGCAGCGGAATACGGCGTGCGCCACGAAGACTACGTAATGGAGATGCCCCAGTCGGGGGAGCGCATAAGGGGCCGCGATAAGATGAGGGAGTTCCAGGAGGCTTACCCCACTCCCCCGACCATTCGCCTGCGTCGGGTGGTCGTCAGAGAAGGCTTGTGGGTCATCGAAGGCGTCAACGACTACGGCGGGGGACGTGTTTTCTCCGTCGTGGCCATCTTCGAACTGCGCGATGGCAAGATCTGGCGCGACACCCGCTACTACGCAGAGCCGTTCGAGGCGCCGGAGTGGCGCGCGCAGTTGGTCGAACGGTTCTAGAAGGCTTCAGGTATTCTCCGGTAACAGAATTGGAAGGCTTTTCCGCCTCGATGGTCCGACCAGACCGAGGCACGCTACACCCGCTGGCGCATTTCTTATGTACAGTACGGGGCACTTCTGTGGTAGTGTGTACATAAGTCAGCTAGTACGGAGGTTTTGATGGAATCGGGGTGGGCGTCCAGGGAGTGGTTGGAGGGGTTGGATCCGGCGGAATTCCAAGAGATCTCGGCCATGATCTCCGACATACAACGCGAGCGCGCAATGGCGCGACAACAGAAACTCGAGCAGCGCCGGCGCGCGGCGCGCAAGAAGCCCCAGAACAAGCGCTATCTCGAACTGGAACGCGTCAAATGCGGCAAGAAAGGCTGCAATAAATGCGCCGGCGGAGAGCTTCACGGCCCTTACTGGTACCTGTACCGGCCCAAGGAGAACGGTCCAGGACGTACCAGCGAGTATGTCGGCAAGCTGCTGCCCGAGGCGCTCGCCGAAGAGTTCGATATCCCCGAAGACCGGCGGACGGCGAACTAGGCAATTCGCTTCTTATGTATAAAAGTCTGCTTCCACTGACTAGACTATACATAAGACAAGTAGATGCGCTGTAATTCCAAGTGCGGGTGAATGACAAGGGCACTACGAAGCCCGCCGATGCCCACCGTCCTCCTTCTACTCGTGGACTCCCGCTCCCCGCTTTCGCGGGGATAGGCTTTGCAGGAATGACGCATGGGAGGGGCTCCAACGTGTGTAACTGCAGCCCGAGCGCGGTTGGGTCCCAATGGACTCGGCACGAGTCGAAGCTGGAGTGCTAGGTGCGGTCCTCCTGCTTGAGTAACCTGGAGGTACCGAGCACCTCGCCCGAGGCGTTCATGGCCTGCAAGCCGACGTAAGGTTCTGTGGTGCGAACCGTGATCACGGTCTCGAAGCCCTGATGGGGGGCTGATGCGAGGGGCTCCAGTCTGTCAGGGGCGCCGCCGGCCAACACCTGCCAGGTCGTTACCTCCGTAGCGCCGTTCCAGCTGGCGTAGATCTTTACCCTGTCGTCGGCCTCGGACGCGGCGGCGACGGCAGGTTCGTCGTCGGGTTGCCCTTTCCACGGGAAGCGGAAGGCTCTGTAAGTCTCGCCTTCGGTAGGAAAGGCGGCGTTGAAGAGTAGCTTGCCATGAGAGTCGAACTCAGAGAAGTACGGTGCGCTGCCCCAGCCTACCAGGACGTTGCCGTTGGGCAACACCTGCGCGTTGCCCTGGGTATCAGAAAGCAATTTGTCGGGGTGGGTATACTCGCGTACCAGGCTGGCAATCATTTTGTCTTCGTCGACCTCGACCGCGATGGCGCGGGATTGTTCTGCTCTGGTCACGTTGCGGTTATCGAATATGGTGATAGTACCGTCGGGGTTACGGCGGGCGTCATGTTGAAGGATGGTACGGACATCCTTATCCATCTCGAAGTCGCTCTTCTTGCCGCCGAGACGCCAGACGACCTCGCCGGTCTTGCGGTTCACCTTGTACACGGCGCAAGTCCTGCGGGCCGAGATCATAAGGTGATCCTCGTCATATACTTCTATGGAGTTTATGTGGAAGTAGTCGAAGGGTTCGTAGTACGACTCCCCTAACCCGATGTGGTCGAGGCTGTGCCACTCGAAGAGGACCTCGCCGGTCTCGATGTCCAGCTCCTGAACGATCCCGTCGAGCACGTAACCGTCTACCGGATCGGCTTCCGAAGTGAGATCCCCCCTGGGTACCTTGTTGTAGATCGTGATCAGGGCCGTATCCTCGGGCGTGATGAGGAACTCGTGGTGGTCCCCCTCGTAGCCGTTTCCCGCACGGACGCGTGTTATCTCCCGGTAGGAGCTATCGAGGATCACGTACTCGCCCTGGCCGTGTCCCGTGTGGTACCCCTCCCACCAGGTGAGCACCGTCTCGCCTTTATAGGTCTGCGCTTTGAAGTCCATCACATCCATATCCTCGTTCTGCAAGAGGCGCAGCCACACGGGCTGTCCGTCGTTGTCGAGGATCATGCACCCGTCCTGCCCCGGATGGGCCTCTTCCGGCCCGTTCTTCGGGGCGATGAAGAGGTAGCCGGGGGCTGTACCGCGTGCCTGCGCGGTCACCTCTATGACCGGCGGGTGGAGATCAGGCCGCGAGCGGAAGTTCCATGCCTGCCCCGCCGGTGCGGATGCGGCCTTCGCCCTGGCGCGTGGGACCGTTTCGCAGCCCAGGGTGCCGCCGAGCGCGACCCACGCGGCACCGCCGGCCGCTGCCTGCAGGAACCTCCTTCGCGTGAACATAGGGTTAGAGTCGGCGCCTCTTTCTCGCTCTCGCACGGGCTACTTGTTCGCTCACCTTCCTGAAGTTACGCAAGGTACGCTTTCACCCCACACCCATAGCAGCGGCGCAGGGTACCTGGACCGCTATCCTACGACGAGGTTCACGAGCCTGCCAGGTACGTAGATGCTCTTGCGGAGCTCTTTGCCTTCCAGGTGAGGGCGGACCCTGGCGCTCGACAACGCCAGCTCCCTAGCCGCCTCTTCCGAGATATCTGCCGGGGCTTCGATACGGTCGCGCAGCTTGCCGTTGACCTGGACTACGAGCGTTATCTCTGGGGCCTGGATCAGGGCTTCCTCGTAGCCCGGCCACGCCTGCTCGTGCACCGAGTACTCCTCCCCAATCTCGGCCCACAGCTCCTCGGCGTGGTGCGGCGCGAACGGTGAGAGCACCGTGACGAAGGTCCGCAAAGCTTCGTGCCACTCGTCGTTCCCGACGCGGCCTCTCACCGCGAGCAGGTAGTTGGTGTGCTCCATGAGCGCGGCGATGGACGTGTTGAAGCGGAAGGCCTCGAGGTCGCCTGTGATCTTCTTTATGAGGCGGTTCGTCCTGCGCTCCAACTCCATCGGGTCTGCCTCACCGCCCGAGGAGTCACCTCCTGTCACGAGCGAGAGGGCGCGCCTGAGCCAGCGCGAGACGCCCTCTATGCCCTTGCCGTCCCAGGGCCCGCCTTCGTTCCACGGGCCGATGAACATCAGGAAGCCCCGGAGCGCGTCGGAGCCGAAACGGTCCACGTACTCCTGCGGGTTGACCACGTTGCCCCGGCTCTTGCTCATCTTCTGCCCGTCGGGCCCGAGTATGTCCCCCTGGTTGCGCAGGCGCGTCATGGGCTCGTCGAAGTCCACGAGACCGAGGTCTCTCATGACCTTGGTGAAAAAGCGGGCGTAGAGTAAATGCAGTATGGCGTGCTCGATACCGCCGGTGTACTGGTCGACGGGGAGCCACTCCTCTCCCCGCTCGGGATCGAAAGGCCCCTCATCGTAGTGCGGCGAGAGGTAGCGGTACCAGTACCACGAGGAGTCCATGAAGGTATCCATAGTGTCCGTCTCGCGCGTGGCAGGACCGCCGCAGCGGGGACATTCGGTGTTGTAGAAGGTCGGGTCGAGCTTCAATGGCGATTCGCCCGTGGGCATGAACTCTGATTCGTCGGGGAGCAGGACGGGGAGGTCTTCTTCAGGGACGGGAACGATGCCGCACTCGTCGCAGAAGATTATGGGGATCGGGGTCCCCCAGTAACGCTGGCGGCTGATCAACCAGTCGTGAAGCCGGTAGGTGACAGTAGCCTTGCCAACGCCGCGCTCCCCGAGCCAGGCCGTCACCTTCTCCTTGCCCTCGGTGCTCGGGGTGCCGTCGAACCTACCCGAGTTGACCATCGTGCCCTCGCCGGCATAGGCCTTTTCGAGATCTTCGCCGCCCCACTCCGGCGGAGCTATAACGGTCCTGACCTCGATGCCGTACTTCTCTGCGAACGCGAGGTCCCGCTCGTCGTGGGCAGGTACGGCCATGATCGCGCCCGTGCCGTAGCCCATCAGGACGTAGTCGGCGATGTAGACGGGGATCTCTTCTGCGTTGGCAGGGTTTGTGGCGTAGGCGCCGGTGAAGACACCCGACTTTTCCCTCGTCACGTCGGTGCGGTCGATCTCGCTCATCCTGGCGGCCCGCTCGACGTAGGCACGCACCTCTTCGGCCTGCTCCGGGGTCGTTATCTTCTCGACCGCCGGGTGCTCCGGGCTGATGACGAAGAAAGTGGCGCCGAAGAGCGTATCCGGGCGGGTGGTGAAGACCTCGACTGGGCCGTAGCCTTCGATCTCGAACCTTATTTCCGCGCCCTCGGAGCGCCCGATCCAGTTCCGCTGCAGCGTCTCGACCCGCTCGGGCCAGTCTATGTTCGAGAAGTCGAGCAGCTCCTCGGCGTAGTCCGTGATCTTGAAGAGCCACTGCGGCAGGTTCTTCTTGATGACCGGCGTCCCGCATCGCTCGCAGCGCCTGTCCGGCCCCACGACCTGCTCCCGCGCCAGCGTCGTGTTGTCCCTGGGACACCAGTCCACCGGTGCCTCCATGCGGTACGCGAGACCCTTTTCGAAGAACTCGAGGAAGAACCACTGGTTCCAGCGGTAGTACTCGGGATCGCAGGTCACGACCTGGGAGGCGAAGTCGAACATCGCGCCCATCTGCCTGAGCTGGCCGCGCATCCGCTCGATGTTCGCGTAGGTCCATTCGCGGGGCTGGATGCCGCGTTGGATCGCGGCGTTCTCGGCGGGCAGCCCGAAGGCGTCGAAGCCTATGGGGAAGAACACCCTGTAGCCGTTCATCCGCATGAAGCGCGCCCTGGTGTCCGAGGGCGTCATCGCGTACCAGTGCCCCACGTGCAGATCTCCACTCGGGTAAGGGAGCATCGTGAGCGCGTAGTGCTTGGGTTTGCTCTCGTCTTCGTCGGTCTTGTACAGGCCGCTCTCGGCCCACCGCTCCTGCCAGCGGCGTTCGAGGTCAGTGGGATCGTATGTCCTTCTCTGTTTCGTCTCGCTCACGAGAGACTCCTTCGGTTAAGGGCTTGGGGTGGTTCTAGATCGGGGAGAATCCGCGCAGGACTTTATAGTCGGGAGTCCGACTTCTGAACCTTGTGATCCCTGGCGCACATACGCTTAATATAGCATCAGGTATGGCCTTTACGAAAGGTACCTACGACAGGTCCCCGGATTCACCCCGCTGACTCCCCTCCTGCCGCCGGCTCCCTGTGCTTTACGTGCTCGGGCCTGATACCGAAGGCGATGATGCGGGCAGGAAGGTCTCGCACGGGCCTCAGGCTCAGGAGCGCCCTGGCAGGCGCGGGGATCGAAGGCGCTCCATCGGGGCCGAGAGCCGAGGAGACGACACGCCGTTGGGCGACGGACTGGATTGCCTGTATCGCACGGGTCGGTAGCTCGCGCCTGAGTTGCACGGCCATCAGGTCGCGCGAACTTACCCGCCCTTCCCTCAGCGGTCCCGCCAGGGCATTCGCCGCCGCGACCGCGTCTGCTATGGCCAGGTTGATGCCGACGCCGCCGACGGGAGACATGGCGTGCGCAGCATCCCCGATGCACAGTAGCCCCGGCCTGTGCCAGCGCCGCAGCCGGTTCGCCTGCACGGAGAGAAGCTTTACAGCCTCCCAGTCTCGCAGCTCCCCCGTACGGTCGGCGAACTCGGGGATCGCCTCGCCGACGGACTTCCGGAACGCTGCGAGACCGGCTTCGCGCACGTCCTCGTACTCACCCTTTCCGATGGCGTAGGCGATCTGCCAGTATTCGCCGCGGTTTATGACGGCCATGAAGCGCCGGCCGCCGGCGTACCCAAACGTATCTTTGGGGTCGCCGTCGCGCCGCGAGAGCCTGAACCAGAGCACGTCGATGGGCGGAGAGGTCCTGACCAACTTCAGCCCGGCCTGCTCTCTGAAGGGGGAAGAGCGCCCGTCGGCGGCGACGGTGAGGAGCGCCCCCGCCTCGCGGGGACCTTCGGGTGTCTCGTAGCGCACGCCGCGCACGATACCGTCCTCCAGGATCAAATCCTTCGCCTCGGCGTTCATCTGCAGGCGGAAAGTCGGGTAGCGCTTCGCCTCCCTTGTCACGTAGTCCAGGAAGTCCCACTGGGGCATGAAGGTGATGTACGGGTAACGCGTCTTCAGGCGGCGGAAGTCAGCGACCGTAACGGTCCCTCCAGGGAGACGGGCTTCGATCCTCGGGGCCTTGGTGTGCTCGAGGTCGAGCAGGCCTTCCGCCAGACCGAGCTCGTCCATTATCTCCATAGTAGATGGATGAAGGGTGTCCCCGCGGAAGTCCCGCAGGAAATCCGCGTGCTTCTCGAGCACCAGCACGTCGACCCCCTGGCGAGCCAGCATGAGCCCGAGCATCGCACCGGCCGGACCGCAGCCGATCACACAACACGTCGTCCGCCGGAGCGCTTCGGTCTCTTGAGTCTTCATTGCACAGCCTCCTTCCGGCTGTCGTCAGGTGACCGCCTTCATGTACAGATCCACGATGTCTTCGATCTTCTCCTGCGTAGGAGGAAGTGGCTGTCCTTCGGCGAAGAGGCCGTTGAGCACTGCGTAGGTGAGCAAGGGGCCTATGAACATGCGTGCTGCCGTTTCTCCTTCTACATCGGGACCGACCACGCCGCGCTCCTGGCTCCTCCCGATAAAGACGGCGAAGCTCCTCATGGCCCGCTCGGGCACGGTGGCGCGGAAGAGCCCGCCCAACTGCGGGAACCTGTGGGTGTCGGCGATGGTAGTCCTGAGCAGCGCCAGGTAGTCCGGTTGCATCATGGTCGCCACGATCTTCCTCGCAAGCTCCAGGAGATCCCGGCGCAGCTCCTCCTCGCTGCCAGGCGCCATCTCCTCTATAGCCTCCAGTGCGCGTGTCTGAGGGTTCTCTATCGTCAGCCCGCGCATGACGCCAGCGAAGAGCTCCTCCTTGCTCGGATAATAGACGTAGAGGGTCCTCTTGGAGACCTTCGCCTCCGCCGCGATCGCGTCAGTGCTCGCAGCAGCGAAGCCGTCGCGCAAAAACACCCTCCGCGCACCAGCCAGGATCTGGTCCCGCTTCGCCCTCGCCCTCGGACCAAGCTCCTCAGATGTCGCGATTCTCCTATCCGAGTAAACTAAACAGTACCGTTTATTATGAATTGGCTCGCGCGGTTTGTCAAGATGGTCTAGGGTCGCACACTCCGTTACGAACCCCGCGTAGGTATAGGGAGTTAGCTCGGCGGAAGTCCAAGACCCCGGCGGGTCGAAGCGCGCCGTTCTTATCCGCTATCTCCCCAGATCGGGCGCTCGCCCTCTTTGCCCGCGGGTGAAGCCGCTACGGGCGGCTCCCCCAGGAAGGAGCGGTTTCGTCGGCGTTGTCGAGGGTGAGTTGGGTCTTACCCCCTCCGAAGGCGTTGATCGTGTAGATGTCGCCCGCGGCGCTGCCTTTGGACACAGCGAAGGCGATCTTCTTGCCGTCTGGCGAGTAGGAAGGATACGTGTCGTATGTGTCGTTGTTGGTGAGTCTGGTCTTCGCACCCCCGCCGGTTTTGATCTTGTAGATGTCGCTCTCGGCATTATTACGCTCCAAGCCTTTCAGGCCCGCGTAGACGATCCTTGTACCATCGGGCGAATAGTCGGGGGCGAACTCGTCGTAGTTGTTGTGGGTGATTTGGGTCTTATCCCCTCCGCTGGCGTTGATCGTGTAGAGCTCAGTGTCCGGGTGGGGGTTTGATGCAGTCTTATGGTAGTCCCAATAGACTATCCTTTTGCCGTCGGGCGAGTAGGAGGGCTGCCCGCCGCTGGTCAGTTTGGTCTTACCACCCCCGCCGACGTAGATCGTGTAGATCTCCGTGACGCCGGCGGCGTTGCTATACGCCATGTAGGCGATCTTCTTGCCGTCGGGCGAGTAGGATGGAGCGGCTTCGTCCGCGTTGTTGTGGGTGAGTCGGGTCTTACCTCTCCCACCGGCATTGATCGTGTAGACCTCGGCGTCGTTTTTGTATGACTCCACATAGACGATCCTCTTGCCGTTGGGCGAGTAGGAAGGGCTGTAGTCGTCCCTGGCGTTCTTGGTGACCTGGAACTCATCCCCGCCGCGGGAGTTGACGGTGTAGATCTCGAAGTCGTTCCCATCGTAGGACGAGTAGGCTATCCTGCCGTTCTTGCCAGGAAAGGTAGCCTCCGCCTTCTCTGAGACCACCAACAACGCCACCGCACAAGCCACCACCGCCGCAGAAGCCAGGGTCCCTAGCAGCGCCGGCAGGTACAGCGTCCGTTTTGCCATGTAGATCTCCCCCTCTTCGTCACCTAACGAGGGTAGTGTACCCCAGGGTCGGGGTGGCCTATAGGCCGAATGCCACATCTCGGTGCATGCGAACTTTCCAGAGTCGCCGGGGCAAAGTTCACAGTTCGGGTGCGCATAGGTGTCGTTTCTGCAGGGCCAACTCCCCGTAGGAGTCAAGGGGTTTACGGCGAGGTTTCTGGGTTGGGTGGTTGATCAGGCGAAGATGAGGGCGAGCAGAGCCGCCACGAGGGTGCAGAGTACGTTCGTGAGTTCGTTACCGGCGCGGGGTGAGAGGGCCCCGATCAGGCTGTCCGCGACCGTGCCCAGGAACGCCGCGGTCGATACGAGGAGGAGGGCTGCCGGTGTCTCCAGCATCCCCAGGATGAATGCGAGTGCTGCGGTGAGCCCGGCGGCCCCCACACCGGCCAGGGTGCCTGGCAAAGAGATGGCCCCGTCGGTGCCCGGTGGGACTTTCTGGAGGGTTGAGATAAGGCGTGGAGTTCGACTGAAAAGTTGTCCTATCTCGGACTCTGCCGTATCTGCGAAGGCTGCTCCGAGGGAGGCGACGAAGGCTGCGATAAAGGGCTCGGATCCTGTCACGGCGGCGAGGATGGCGCAGAAGGTGGCGACGGCGCAGTTGGCCAGGGCGTTGCGGGCGCTGCGGCGTCCGCCGTGTTCCTCGGCGGTGCCGGTTCGCGCCTTGCTGGCGTAGCCGAGCCGGGTAAGGAGGGAGCCCCCGATCACGAACAGGGCGAGGACCGCGAAGCCGCGGAGCCCGAGGGAGGCGTAGATCAGGGTCCCGACCAGAAGCCCGCCCAGCGCGCCGCTGCCGCTGATCATCCCGAGTGCGTAGGCGAGGGCGGCGAAGGCCCCGGTTACCAGGATGGCGGCGAGGAGCTGGGAGACCAAGCGATCCCTACAGGCCCCCGAGCCGTTCGAGGAGCCTTCGGGCGTAGCGCTCGCACTCCGCAGGGACTGCATGCAGGAGGGCGGGTTCTATCATGCCGGCCTTCACGCCGGCCCCTGTCAGGCGCTCCACGCCCTGGTAGAGGAGAGACCCAGCTAAGGGACTCGGTTTGCTCGGGACGGCGACGATCACACCGTAGAGGCGCGGCGCGCCGGGGTCCCCGACCGCGCCGACGGCGTCGATGGCGTCCGGGCGGTCCTGGCCGATGGCGAAGACCTGCAAGGGGTGGACCCTCCGTGGGAACCCGGGACTCCCTGAGACTCTCCCAGCGTGCCGTGGTCTTCGTAAAACCCGTCTGCAGCGCGGCCCTGGAGAGCCCCGACCAGACGTCGCCGGCCACGCTACTGGCGAGCGGACTCTCGTAGTCCACGAAGATGCCTACCCTGGCTTCCGACACGCCAGGGATGGTAGCAGAATCGAGGGTTACCCCTCCCCCACTTCGCGCTTCTGCAAGCGGCGCATGAAGACGTCTATCTCCTTTACGGTCTGGAGGTCGCCGTTGTTCTGGGCAACCTCTCTGCCCTTCACGAAGATGCTTCTGGCTTCGTTATTCTCATGGAGCTCGTAGTGGGCGCGGCCCAGCATCCTGTAGGCGACGGAGTAATCCGGCTTGTTCGCGACCGCGCGCTGAAGGTGATCCCTGGCCTCCCCGTAGCGTCCCTCTTTGAAGAGCTCGTTGCCGAGCGAGTAGAGGACCATGGGGTTTGTCGGGTCCCTCTGGAGCAACTTGCGGAACATGTCCGTGCGGGAAGCGTTCATACGCCCTTTTTAGCACGCTGGTGAGGAATCTGTTAGATTCAGCCACCATACCTTCGCACTATCTGGAAAGGCGGCAATGGACGTAGAGCCGCTCCTGCGAGGGCTCGCCGAGGGCGCCACGCTGGAGCCCTTTCGGGCGCTCATAGAACCCCTGCGAGAGCACGACAGGACGCGCCGGAGCGATCTGGTGCTGACTCTGAAGACGTACTTCGCGGCCGGCGGCAATGCGAGCGAGGCCGCAGACCGGCTGTTCTTGCACCGCAACAGCATGCTTTACCGCCTGGAGCGCATACAGAAGCTGACCGGTCTAGACTTAAGAGACAACAGAGTAGCGCTTGCGCTACAACTTGGGCTGCTGGCTAACGAGAGAGGAGAGCGAGATGCAACTGAGCACCCGTAACCGACTGCCGGGCACTATAACCGAGGTGGTCAAGGGAGAGGCAGCGGCCAAAGTGACGCTCCAGGTCGGGGACAATCACCTGGTGGCCCTCATAACCAGGGAGAGCGCGGACGAGCTCGGCCTCGAACCGGGCAAGCAGGCGACGGCACTCGTCAAGGCGACGGATGTCATGATCCTTACCGAAGGCGGAGACTTAGCCTGAGATAGAGCATCTCAGCACGGCGGCTCCGCCGCCTTGTCAGCATTTCAGCTTGTTGTTTTCGTCCGTAGCCGAATGTGCGATCCGCAGATATCGACCTTCTGCGGATCGCATTTAGGTCCTATCCCCGATCTCCGGTCGACCTCGCGGTCAGGTATCTGACGGCCAGTATCACGGCGAAAGCGAAGCCTAGCACGAGCACGGAGAGCGCCACCGCAGCATCTATGTCGCTCTGGAACTCGGCGAAGATCGCAAGCGGGATGGTCTGGGTAACGCCCCTGAAACTCCCGGCGAAGATGATCGTCGCGCCGAACTCTCCTAGCGCCCGCGCCCAGGCCGTCAGCGCCCCCGCTACGAGCGCGGGGAAAGCCAGGGGCACCGTGACCCTGAAGAATCTCCTCCAGCGGTCCGCCCCGTCGACCATGGCTGCCTCCTCCACCGTCCGGTCTACCGCGCCGAAACCGGTGGCGGCCTGCCTGATGTAGAAGGGGGCCGCAACGAAGATCTCGGCCATCACCACGGCCGCGGTCGTGAAGCTCAGGGTTATCCCAAAGACGTTTAGGTACTCTCCCACAAGACCCAGTCTCCCGAAGGCGAGTAGCAGCGCGATCCCCGCCGCGCTAGGAGGTAGCACCACGGGGATGTCTATAAGGGTGTTGATCATACGGCTCCCTCTGAAGTCCACCCTGGCCAGGATGTAGGCCGCGGGCGTCCCCATGAGGAGCAGAATAGCCATCGTTATGGCCGTGGTCTTGACGCTCAGAAGCAGGGCGTCGATCGCCACGGGAGAGGCCATAGCGCGCCAAGAGTCTTCGCTTACGGTCCAGACCACGAGGCTCAGCAGCGGCAGGCTTATGAAGCCTGCTACGAGCGCCAACCCGGCTATGGCTAGGCCCGAGGCTAGGTAGTCGCCCCAGGGGGAAGTCCTCGGAGAGAACTCTTCTTTGCCACGCTCCTTCAAGCTGCGGGTTCGAAGTTCCACTTCTTTAGCACGCGCTGTCCCTCTTTGCTCGTCACCAGTTCGACCCACTTCTTCGCGAGCTCGGGGTCCTCTGCGCCTTCGAGAGCGGCTATGGGGTAGGTCGCGATGATGTTGAGGTCGGGTGGGATCTGGACGACTTTCACCCTGCTCCTTATATCGGGGGTGTAGTCGCTCTTGTAGCCAAAGGTGGCGTCGGCGTCCCCGACGACGACCCGGTTGACCGAGGCCCGCACATCGGCCTCCCTGGAGACCACGTTGGAGAGGACATCTTTCTTGAAGTCGGACCCGTACTGGGCGTTCGCTTTGCCAAGGATCTCGATAGCGTAATCTGCAGCCGGCACGTCTTTCTGGGCCAGCGCCAGCTTCACGCCAGGTTTGGCCACGTCACGAAACTCCTTTATGCCGGCAGGATTGTCACTGGGGACCATGACGGTCTCCCGGTTCTTGACGAAGACTTCGGGCTCGCCCGCGACAAGGCCGTCCTGGACTGCTGTGTCCATCTCCTCCTGGGCGGCCGAAGCGAAGACGTCAGCAGGTGCGCCCTGTTGGATCTGGGTGAGCAGGGTCGAGCTCGACTCGAAACTCTGCTTCACCTTCACGCCAGGGTTCTGTTCTTCGAACCGGTTCCCCAACTCCCCGAAGGCGTCGATTAGCGAAGAGGCCGCCAAAATAGTCAGCGTACCACCCTGCTGTTTACCTTCACCGCCGGACCCACTGTCTGACCCACCCCCGCCACAACCCGCGCCCCCCACCAGGGCAACGCCCGAAATCAACGACGCAGCAAAGAGAGACAGACATACCCGCCTATTGCCGCTAATGCCTTCCTCCTTCTCCCGACATCTGTCTTACCGAGAGCTAATGCTAGAGAAAGGCTGCCACCCGGTCTTTGTACAAAGTGCACGAAATCCTGAAGCCTGAAACCTGTTGCCTGAAGCCTTGCTGTGAGGAAGGAACCTTCCTCACAGCACCCTAGATGTAGGGTCCGACGCTTTCGTCCTCCGCCAAGCGCCTGTACGCCTCCGCCACGGCGAGGACCTTCTTCACGTACCAGTCGGCGTGGTTGTAGGAGTACAGCGCCCTATACCAGTCCTGCGGCGCCCCACCGTCTTGGAGGTAGCTAGCGGCCGCGGGTATGGCGTCTTCGGGGTCCATTACGTTGGCGACCCCGTCGCCGTTGCCGTCCACGCCCGAGGTCTCCCACGTCGTCGGCATGAACTGCATCGGGCCCATCGCACCGGCGCTGGACGGCCCCATGGCCTGGCCGTGGTCGGACTCTACCTTCCCTACGGCGGCGAGTATGTACCAGTCGGGCCCGAACCCGTAGGTCGCGGCCGCGGCCTCGTAGAGCTCCATGTAAGCATCCTCGGAGGCGGGCTCGACGGAGGTGGCCACTATGTCTTCGCGCGCCACCTCAAGCTCGTGCTCGCTACCCACCCCTCCCCCACCGGTAGCCGCCGCGCTCTCCTGAATGCGCGCCCTCTCCGCCGCTTTGAGCCTTTGCAGACGGATTTCAGTACGCGCGTTGTTGGTGCTCAGGCGGGCTATGGCTCCGTCGAGCGCCTGCTTGCGCAGGCGAAGGTCCGCGGTCGTCGCCCGCTGCTCCTCGATGGCGGCATTGTAGTCGCGCCGCTTCTGCGCGATCTGACGTTGCGTGTTCCTGAGCGTTTGCCTGGACTCTCGATACGCGGCCAGATTCTGCCGACTATCGAGGAGGACGCGGGCCACCACGGGATCATCCGTCCCAGCGACACCCTCCCAGGTATCGAAGAACCATCCGTCGAGCAGGGCGGCCAGGCCTTCGAGGCTTCCACCCTTGTAGGCGGCTTGGGCCCGGGCCCTGTATCCGGCTTGCGCCTCGCGGAAGGCCGCATCCTGATCGGCAATCTGTCGTTTCAACAGCCTGGTCTGCCGTCCGAGATCATCGACCCGCGCCCCCGCATCGTCCACCCGCGATTGCGCCCGGTCCAACTCGGCGCCTACGGTAAAGATCTCCTGGATCATACCCCGCAATGCGGCGTCCTGATCACCGATCTTGTCTTCCAGCAAAGGCACCCGCGTCGATCCCGCCACAGATGCATCATCGTCCCCAGATTGCGCCCGCGCCGGGCCCTCAGCACCAGCCAGAACAAGCGCAAACGACAATACGCCCAGAATCGACCAAACTCTTAGCGGTCCTCCCGACATGCCGTCCCCTCCCCCACGCCACAAACCTCGAGAAAGCGTAGACAGCTAAGTCTATACTACCGTCACTCAAAGCGATAGAGCTCCTTGTAAGCATTTCAGCACGCTCCAGCCTTCGGCCCTCGCTCGTCAGCATTTCAGCATGTCAACTTTCTCGCCCAGGGCCAGAACGATTCGCTGTGGGTCAATTCCTCTGCGAATCGTCCTGGTTGGGAACCTTCTTATATGCACATAAGGCTAATTGTAGTTTCGGTATCTTATTATCTTAGTTATCATCTTGTGCGGTCAGGAGTGCGACGAGGGCTTCGAGTTCCTCTGTTTGTCGGAAGCGTATCTCGACCTTTCCGCCGCTCTTCAGGCCCTTTACTCTCACGGGCAATTCGAGGGCTTCGCGCATGAGGCGTGAGGCCCGGTGAAACTCGTCGGGATTCGCGCTATCTCTCCGGGTCGTGGCGCTCGGAGTCTCGCCGGGATCGCCAAGCATTTCGCGGACTAGTTCTTCGGTCTTCCTTACAGAGAGCTTCTCGGCAACTACCCTTTGTGACAGCCGGACCATCTGCTCCTCTGTTTCCAGTCCCAGCAGGGCGCGGGCGTGTCCTTCTGAGAGCTTTCCTTCGCCCAGGAGGACTTGTATCCGCTCCGGCAAGTGCACCAGCCGCAGGGTGTTGGTGACAGCGGCCCTGCTCTTGCCCAGCCTTCGCGCGAGACGCTCCCTGGAGAGCCCGAACCCGTCCATGAGGGCCTGGTAGGCGGCGGCGGTCTCCAGGGGGCTAAGGTTCTCCCTCTGGAGGTTCTCTACGAGCGCCAGCTCCATGGACTCGTCCTCGCCGGCCTGCCTTATGAGGACAGGCACCCTCTCCATGCCGGCTTCCTTGGCCGCCCTCAGCCTCCGCTCTCCTGCTATGAGCTCGAAGCCGCCGGGCGTCGGGCGGACGACCAGTGGCTGCAGTATTCCGACCTCTCTCATGGAGGCGGCGAGCTCTCGTATCCCTGCCTCGGGGAAGCTGGTTCTCGGCTGGCGCGAGTTCGGGCGGATCGCCGAGACGGGCAACTCTTCGAACTTCAGTCCGCCTACGCTCTCCCCGGTAGCTATGAGGGCGGAGAGGCCCCGCCCCAAACCCCTCTTACCCACGATTCACCACCTCGTCTGCGACTGCCGAATACGCCTCGGCTCCTGTGCTCTTCGGTGCGTAGAGGGCAACGGGCATCCCGAAGCTGGGGGCTTCACTCAACCTGACGTTCCTCGGGACTATGGTGTGGAAGACGCGTTCTCCGAAGAAGGAACGCACCTCGTCGGCCACCTGATGGGCCAGGTTCGTGCGCGGATCGAACATCGTCAAGAGCACCCCGCCGACTTCCAGATCGGGGTTCAATTCCTCCCTGACCATCCTTATGCTCTGCATGAGCTGGGTGAGTCCTTCCAGCGCGTAGTACTCGCACTGTATGGGGATAAGCACCTCATCTGCGGCAGTAAGCGCGTTGAGGGTCAAGAGGTCCAGGGACGGCGGACAGTCGAGCAACACTCTGTCATACGATGAGAGTCTCTCTAAAGCCCGCTTGAGCTTGAACTCCCGTGCAAGGCTGGAGACCAGTTCGACCTCGGCCCCGACCAGGTTGATGGTGGCCGGCGCGACGTCGAGCCCTTCGACTTCTGTCTTTACGGCTACGTCCTGCAAGGGTTTGCCCTCCAGGAGAACGTCGTACATGCATCCGCCCGGCCCCGGCAACACACCAAGGCCACTGGTTGCATTGCCCTGCGGGTCCATGTCGACGACGAGGATCCTTTCGCCCTTCCCTGCGAGATACGCGGCCAGATTGATGGCGGTCGTGCTCTTACCAACGCCGCCCTTCTGGTTCACTATGGCTACGACGGTCCTCACCGCAGGCATCTTAGCACGTAGTGTCCGGGCTGCTCACCGAACGCCCAAGGGTCTCTTGGCCACAATGCCCGTCCGGCGCGGATACCGTGCCGGTGTCCCCCCGGGCTTCTCGAGAATCACCAAATTTCGCTCCTTCTCACCGATCTCAGGGAGCAGGGGCACCCTCGTAATCTCCGCCACCTTCGCCCCGAGCGCCTCGAGCGCCCCGCTGCCTTCTGCGAGTTCCTCTGGGTCCAACCGACCCTTCATGGCGATCGCACAACCCCCGGTCTTCAAGAGCGGTACACAGTACTCCGCGACCACCGATAAGCGGGCTACTGCCCTGCAGGTCACGACGTCGTAAGCGCCGCGATGCGCCGGCGCGCGGCCGAGATCCTCCACCCTCCTGTTCGCGACTTCTACGCCCCTCAGGCCGATCTCGTCGACCGCGTGCTGCAGAAACTCGGCCTTCTTGCCCGTCGATTCCACAAGGGTCGTGGCAAGGTCAGGCCTCACGATCTTTATCGGGATGCCAGGAAGCCCACCCCCACTTCCTACGTCGGCCAAGCGCCCGGCCCGAAACAGCTGCTCATGCAAAAAGCAACTCAACGAATCGATGACGTGGTCCACCAGAACTGTGTCCACGTCCCGGGCGCCGATGACGTTCGCACGGTCGTAGTGGGCGAGAAGCCCAGCATACTCCTTCAGGTGCCAGCGCCGCTCGTGGCCAAGACGCAGCCCCCAGGCAGCCGCCTGTACCTCCATCAGCCCAAGAGCATCCTTGGAGCGTTTCACGTGAAACACGTGCTTACGACAGGAGTTTGTTTGTGCAAATTTGTGTCGTCAGGCAAGGATTGAGGCGATGATAGCGGTCTGCGTTTCACGTGAAACGGGGGGTCCGTGCCTAGGTGGAGGGAGAGACTTTGACCCGCCGGCCATCGCCGCTGCCTTCGCTCTGCGTGGTGACGCCTGGATTCTCTGAGAGAAACAGGTGGACGACGCGGCGTTCCGAGGAGTTCATAGGCGGCATTTCCACGGTCCGCTGTTCGCGGACGGCCCGGCGTGCCGTACGGTGGGCCATGCCTTGGATCGCCTCTACGCGGCGTTGGCGGTAGCCCTCGGCATCGAGCACTATCCTCTTGAAGTAGGGGCGCTCTCTGAAAGCGGAAACGTTGACCAGATACTGAAGGGCATCGATAGTCTCGCCCTTTTGCCCTATGAACAGCGCGGTGTTATCCGGGGCAACGTCTGCGGCGATGAACCCGCCGGCATCGTAGACCTCGATACGGGCTTCGAAGCCCATGGCATCCAGGACCGAAGAGACGAGGGTCCGGATCTCCTCAAGCAGCTCCTCAGATGCCTCGACCTGACCCGGCTCCGTTTGATCCCCGTAGACCTCCGACAGGGTCGAGGAACCGGCGTTTTCTGCGGGTGCCTGCTCGGGCTCGTCGACCACGCTCTCTGCAACAGTGGTTTCCGGAGGTTCGTCTTGCTCGTCCGACGTATGATGTGCCGGGACTTCTACGACGATGCGGGCGTCCCTGGCTCCGATACCGAGGAAACCAGAGTTTCCCTCATCGAGCACGCGGTACGAAACCTCTGCCGAAGAGAGGTCCAGTTCGAGGGCGGCTTTTTCGACGGCCTCGTCGACCGAAGAGGCATAAAACTCCACACTGTCCGTCATTTCTTCTTCTTTCTACGCTTCCTTTTCGCGACCTTCGCCGCCTGTTTGGCGATCTCCTCTTGACTGCGTTCCGGGGGTGGCCCATCGACAGAGTTCCGAGCCTGCCCGTTCTCGGCTTTCGACTTTACGCTATCGGTGCCCTTCGCGCCATCGGTTTTCTTCTTCCCAGGACCGTAGTTGTAGATTACGAAGTTCTGGCCCAGGGTTACCAGGTTCGAGGTGATCCAGTACACGAACAGCCCGGCTGGGAAGTTGAGGAGGAATATGGTGAAGCCGATGGGAAGCAGGCGCATCAGCCAGCGCTGCTGCGGGTCTATATTCTTCGCGGTTATCTCGGTGGCCGCCAGCATGGTTACCGCCGAGATGATCGGCAGGAGGTATGTGGGATCGGCGATCGAGAGGTTCTGGAACCACAGGATGCCGCCTTCGTGGAAGCTGGGGTACTCAGGGGGCACCGTCCTGCCGCCGAGGCTGTAACCGCCGAACTGGCGGATGACGTAGAAGATCCCTATAAATATCGGCATCTGGACCAGGATCGGGAGGCAACCGCCGAGAGGATTGACCCCCTGCTCCTGATAGACCTTCGCCATCTCCTCCCGCTGCCGCTGGGGGTTGTCTTTGAATTGTGCCCTGACCCTGTCCATGTGCGGTTTCAGGTCTTGCATCGCGCGCATGCTTCTGACCTGCTTTACCGTAAGGGGGAAGAGGAGGCTGCGCACGATCACCGTAAGCAGCACGATGGAGAGCCACCACGGCGCGCCGAGCGACTGGTGGAAGTACAGCAGTACAGCGCCGAGGACGCTTACTATTGGACTGAATAAGTTCTGGAAGAAGTCTGCTATCGCGTTGATCATGGGATCCCGCTCATCTTACCGGGTCGAATCCTCCCTTCGAGAATGGGTGACAACGGAGCACCCTGAGGACGCCCATGAAGATGCCCTTCGGTACGCCGTGCTTCTCTATGGCCTGCAGCGTGTAAAGTGAGCAGCTCGGCGTAAATCTGCAGGACGGGGGTAGCATGGGGGAGAGGTACCTGCGGTAGAGTCGGATAAGTCCCGTGCTCGCCCTTCTCGCGGTCATGGTCCGCTACGGTCAAGCCGGCCGGCGCCCGACCGGGCCGCCGACCCTGCCCAACGACTTGCCGAACTCCTCCCGCAACTCCTCGAACGTAGCCTCAGCCGCGGCGGGTCTCGCCGACACCACGAGGTCGAGATTATCAGACGTCCCCGAGATGCACGAGTGGAATACCTCCCTGAGCCTCCTTCGCACGGCGTTTCTCGTTACCGCGTTCCCGACCTTGCGGGAGACGGAGAGCCCGAGCCGCGGAGTGCCAAGCTCGTTTGGAAAGGCGTGTACGGAGAAGAGCCTGCCCCTGTAAGCGGTGCCCTGGCGGTAGACCCGCTCGAACTCGGGCGAGTCGGTCAGACGCATTCGCTTGCTACGGGCCAACGATCAGACTGCCAGACGCTTGCGGCCCCGGCGCCGACGGTCAGCGACGACCCTGCGCCCGCCCACCGAGCTCATGCGATTGCGGAAGCCGTGCGTCTTGGCCCTCTTACGGCGATTCGGCTGATAAGTGCGCTTCATCCAACTCCTCTACAGGCACTCCGAAGTGTTCGATCCACCGACGAGAGTATATCCGAAGCTTGCAACACCATCCAGCAATCTCCAAGGCAAGTCCACCCTCGCAAGCGCGAGCCATCCCGGTCCCGATTGCAGAAAAATCCTGCAAAACGGCGTTTAGGGTGTGTCAGCGCTCTGGGTAGTCCAACTTCGCACATGGGCTAAAGTGCGCACAAGACGGCCTCAAAGCCACCCCGTGGGGCGGATTCCTCTTTAGTTATCCACAGGCTGTGGATAACTCTGTGGATAACCATGTTAATTGCCTGCAAACGCGGATTTTACGATCCTGGGCTGTAGCGCTGTGATCGGGGGTGCGCTAAATTCCCACCTGGGGATGATGCGCGCACAGCGGACACCAGGGGAGACGGAACAGGCGGGCGTAAGCGTTCGCATAGCAGTCTATCCCGGGGTAGGTACGCCGGAGATAACAGAGGTTTCGGCGTCCGATCCGGGTTCCGCAACGCGGAAGTTCACCAGGTTCGTGACGGAGAAGGTGAGAGACGCTGGGGGCAGAGTTCCCGAGGAGTCGATTCGGGAGGTGGTAGAGAACCTGATACACGCCGGATACCAGGGTGTAGTCATCTCCGTTCTCGACGGCGGCAACGTCGTACGCGTCTCGGACAAGGGTCCTGGGGTAGAGAACAAGAGCAGGGCTATGGAGTTCGGTTTCAGCGGCGCCGCGCCCGAAGCCCTTGGTGAGATCCGGGGCATCGGAGCCGGGCTCGGTATCGCACGCGCGGCGGCCGAGAAGTGGGGGGGACCCTCACGATCGAGGACAACATCGGTGGAGGTACCGTGGCCTCCATCTCCGTGGCCGGCGAGGAGGCGGTTACCGAAGAAGAGAAGCCCGCTCAGCCGCCCCCGCAGAGACGATATCCGGACGGAGTACCGCGGATGAACATCTCCGAGAGGCAGCAGAAGGCCCTCATCACCGTACTCGAGTGCGGCGAGGTGGGGCCCTCGACCGTGGCTGACAGGCTGGAGATAAGCGTGAGCACGGCGTACAGGGATCTCTCCGTACTCGAAGAGCACGGCCTCGTCATGGCCGATGAGTCGGGCAAGCGCCTCATCTCTCCTTTGGGCAGGGATCTGGTCGAGGCCATAATCAATTCCTGGGTCAAGTAAGCGTGGCTGGTAAGGCAGAGCAGGTGTGGACCGAGGTCCTGGATCGGGCCTCAGAGCATATCGACGTCTCGTCTTTACGGGTCTGGTTCGAGGGGATACGTCCCGTGGCCCTCTACGAGGATCAGCTGGAGATATCGGTTCCCAACACGTTCGCCAAGGAGTACATCGAGAGCCGCTTCAGGCCGCTGCTGGAGGAGGTCCTCATCGACGTGGTGGGCCAGGAGACTTCCCTCGTGGTCAGCGTCGGAGGACCAGGCGTGCATACCGGGAACGGCGCTGCCGCTGAGGGGGCCGAATCTGTTCTGAATGCGCGTACGCCGAGGTCTTTTCGGGCCAAGTACACGTTCGACACGTTCGTCATAGGGGCCGGCAACAGGTTCGCCCACGCGGCCACGCTCGCTGTCGCCGAGACGCCTGGCCTCGTCTACAACCCACTCTTTATCTACGGCGGCGTCGGCCTGGGGAAGACCCACCTGTTGCGCGCCGTAGGACACTACGTGGAGGACCAGGATCCGAGCATGAGGATCCGGTACGTTACCTGCGAGCAGTTCACGAACGACTTTATCAACTCCATGAGGGACAACGCGCCCCTCGAGTTCCAGAAACGCTACCGCGAGAACGACGTCCTCCTGGTCGACGACATCCAGTTTTTGGAGAACAAGGTCGAGACCCAGGAAGCCTTCTTCCACACCTTCAACGCGCTCTATGAAGAGAACAAGCAGATAGTCATAGCCTCGGACAGGCACCCCAGGTACATCCAGACGCTCGAGAACCGTCTGGTGAGCCGCTTCGAGTGGGGCCTGGTGACGGACATCCAGCCACCCGACCTGGAGACCAGGATCGCCATCCTGCGCAAGAAAGCCCTTATGGACCACCTCGAGGTCGACGACGATGTGCTCACCTTTATCGCCTCGAAGGTCTCCACGAACATCAGGGAGCTCGAAGGCGCCCTCATACGTATCCTGGCCTACGCCTCGCTCTACGGTCGGCAGGTCAGCGCCGACCTCGCCGAAGAGGTCCTAAGGGACATCCTGCCCGACCAGGCCTACCGTGAGATCCCCATAGAACTCATCCAACACGAGGTCTGCCGCTACTTCGGTGTCGCCAAAGCCGACCTCGTCGGCCAGAGCCGCTCCAAAGGTTTCGCCTACCCCAGACAGGTCGCCATGTACCTCTCCCGGGAGCTCACGGACGAGTCACTCCCCAAGATAGGGAAGGCCTTCGGCGGACGCGACCACTCCACCGTTATGCACGCCACGGCCAAGATAGCCAACCTCATAAACAGCGACCGGGACGTCTTCTCCCAGATACATGAGATCACACACCAGATCAAGAGCAAAAGGTGATCCTAAACCCCCTCCCCCAGGGACAGGATATTGTAACACGAAATATGCATTGAACGCGTATTCTATCCACAAGCTATCCACAGGGCGGCCCCACCCTGTGGATAAGTCGCCAGAAACCTTCCACAGGGTGGTCCACTTATCCACAGAAATTGTGGATAACTTTTCCAAACTGTGGATAAAGACGGCGATGAAAGAGCAATTCAGGTAGGTTGTAACATTTGATTGTAGGGATGCCTGTGGATAAACCTGTGGATAAGAGGGGTAAAATCTGTGGATAAACCTGTGGATAGAATTGTGGACAACTCCGGCCTGTGGATAACTCGGCACTTATCCACAATCCATCCACAGGAAATCCTGGGTTATCCACATTTTTATCCACAGGCTGGATGGCGGCTATTCGGCTTATGTAAAGCGATTTTTTCGAGTTATACACATATCCACAGGCCTTATTATTATTATTGTTCTAATAGATATATGGTTAGGTAATAATAATAAGGTGAGAAGGGAGGCTGCATGAGGGCAGTTTGTAGCACGGAAACGTTCGGCAAAAAGTTGGCTCTGGTCTCGCGCGGGGTCTCTGCGAGGTCGACCATCCAGTTGCTTGGGGGGATCCTTCTGGAGGGTAGGGGAGAGGTGCTGGGGCTATCGGCGACGGACATGGAGATCTCGATCCAGACGTCGTCTGTGGCCGAGGTCGAAGGAGAAGGACGGGTGGTGATACCGGCCCGCATCTTCAACGACATCGTAAGGTCGCTGCCTGGCGGGAGCTTCTCGCTGGAGCACGACGATTCGGAGGGGACGGTCAGGCTCGTGGCTGGTGAGAACGAGTACCGCATTCGGGTATACGCGGCGGACGACTACCCGCGGCTGCCCGTGTTCCCGGAAGAGGGCACCTTCAGGATGTCTGGGGAGTCGCTCGTGGAGACTGTGGAGAAAGTATCGCGGTCGTATTCGCGGGACGAGACAAGGCCAGTGCTTACCGGGATCCTGATCAGCTTCGAGGACTCGCGCGTTAGGATGGTCACGACCGACTCCTACCGCCTCAGCATCAAGGAGACGGAGCTCGCGACCACTTCCTTCGAAGGCTCCAGGGAGGCGATCATACCGGCGCGGGCGATGCAGGAGGTCTCCAGGATCTTCTCCGGCTCCGATGAGGACGACGTCGAGGTGGCGCTCTCCGAGAACCAGGCGTTGTTCAGGATCGGCGACGTCGTTTTGGGCACCCGGCTCATAGACGGCAACTTCCCCGAGTACCGGCGACTCTTGCCCGGCGGGTTCGAGCGTGAGATCTCCGTCTCCAGGGAGGAGCTGGTCGGCACCCTGAGGAGGGTAAACCTCTTCGCCGCCCGCCAGACGCCGCCGGTGCCCGTTAGCCTCTCCTTCTCGGAAGGTTCCGTCGAGGTGATCGTGCGCAACGGCGAGGTCGGAGACGCGCACGAGAGGCTCCCCGCCTCCAGCGAGGACGAGTTCCTGATCTCCTTCAACCCGGGCTATCTGCTGGACGGCGTCTCCGCGATTGATTCGGAGAACGTGGTCTTCAAGCTCAACGAACCGCTCAAGCCCGGGCTCATCGTGCCCGAGGAGAACGGTGAAGAGCCCGACTTCCTGTATTTGATCATGCCGATGCGCGACCCGTCCCGCAGCTGACCGTTGCGGATCCCACCGGGCACCACGCTGGGCCGGGCGCTGAAGGCTGCCGGTCTCGTCGGGACGGGCGGTGAGGCGAAGGTCCTGATCCAGGCCGGGGAGGTCAGCGTGAACGGTGAGGTCGAGACGCGCCGGGGGCGCAGGCTCGCAGAGGGTGACGTAATCGAGGTGGGGGACGAGCGGGTGGAAGTCCATTGATCCCGCACCGGGTCAAGAATTCCCCTACGGCCCTGGTACGGGCGGGTTTCAAACCCGCCCCCTACGGCCCCACTCCCCGGAGCGAAGCGACATGACCGCCTATCTGCGGGCCTTGCGCCTGGTCAACTTCCGCAACTACGTCGATGCCACGGCGCTGCTCGCCCCCGGACTGAACGTGGTCGTGGGAGACAACGCCCAGGGGAAGACGAACCTGCTGGAGGCCGTAGCCTTCAACTTAACGGGCTCCTCGCCCCGCACCCCGAAGGAGAACGAGGTCGTCCGGTGGGGCGCAGCCTTCGCCCGCACCGAGGCCCGAGTCGCGCTCGACGGCTCCCCTGGCGAACGCGGCGTGGCCATCGGCTATGCCCCAGGGCAGAAGAAGCGCATCACCGTCGACGGGGTACCGGCCCCTTCCCTCACCAACTTCGCCGCCGGCGGCGCGGGGGCCCGCGTCGTCACGTTCTTCCCTGAGGACATCAGGGTCGTCAAGGGCGCGCCCGCGGACCGTAGGGAGTATCTGGACGCCCTGCTCTCCTCCCTTCGCCCCGCTTACGCGCGCGCCACCCTCGAGTACGCCAAGGCGGTCCAGCAGCGCAACCAACTCCTGAGGCGCATCAGGGACGGGTTCTCCTCCGAGAGGACGCTCGCGACGTGGGACAGGAAGGTCGTCGAACTCGGAAAAACCGTCCTCGCCGGCCGCGAGGCTGCCCTGCCCGTCCTCGAAGAACATTTCACAGACGCTCTAAGGGCCCTGTATGGCCCCGAGAAGGCCGCGATACGCTACGGGCATAGCGCGACCCTCGAAGAGTACTCCAAGGCGCTCAGAGAGGCGCACAGCGCCGACGTCGAACGGGGGACCACCTCGGTCGGGCCCCACAGGGACGACTTCGAGGTCGTACTCGGCGGGGTGAACCTGACCACCTTCGGGTCCCAGGGGCAGCAGCGGATCGCGACGCTGGCGCTGAAGTTCGCGTCGAGGGACTACGTGCGGGGGGAGGTGGGGGAGGACCCGATCCTGCTCTTCGACGACGTGATGAGCGAGCTCGACGAGCGTCGGAGGGAGTATCTGGCCGGGTACTTTCTGGAGAGCACGCAGGCCTTGATCTCGACGACCAACCTCGAATATTTCGACGATGAGATCTTGCGTAGAACCCGTATCATACGCATATCTGGTGGTTCCATCCTGGAGACCGCAACGGATGGTGCCAGGAGATAGCGCGGCCCTACGAAACCGGCTTATTTAAGCCGCAAATGAGCCGAAGTGGTGTTTGGAAACGGCGGCGAATGTGTTACAATCACCGGGTGCAGAGTTACGATGAAAACTACATCTCCGGCGCCTTCGCCGGACTGACCAAAGGGAGGGTCCGGTTCTTTGGCGGCTAATTCCGTGACCAAGAATGCCAAGAGCGCTTACGATGCAAGTTCGATCCAGGTCCTCGAGGGCCTCGAAGCCGTCAAGAGGCGTCCTGGTATGTACATCGGATCGACGGGACCGAGGGGTCTTCACCACCTCGTCCGGGAGATCATCGACAATTCCATAGACGAGGCGCTGGCCGGACACTGTACGGAGGTGCTCGTCACCATCCACCCCGACAACTCCGTCACGGTCACCGACGACGGTCGCGGTATGCCGGTAGGCAAGATGGCGAAGTACGGCAAGCCGGCCGCAGAGGTCATTATGACGACGCTTCACGCAGGCGGGAAGTTCGGCGGGGAAGGCTACAAGGTCTCCGGCGGTTTGCACGGTGTCGGCGCCTCGGTGGTGAACGCGCTCTCCGAATGGCTCGAGTTGGAGATCAAGGTCGACGGGCGCATGTGGAGCCAGCGCTACGAGCGCGGGTTCCCGAAGGGCGCCCTCAAGAAGGACCGCAAGCTCAGGAAGGGAGAGGGGACGGGGACGACCACGAGCTTCAGGCCCGACCCCGAGGTGTTTACCGAGACCCTGGACTTCTCCTTCGATACCCTGAGCCGCTGGTTTCGGGAGTGGGCTTTCCTGAACAAGGGACTCAAGATCCGGCTGGTGGACGAGCGGGAAGAAGACAGGGATGTCACGTACCAGTATGAAGGTGGCATAAGGGACTTCGTGGAGCACATCAACGAGTCGAAGGACCCCGTCCACAAGACCATCTTCTACCTGGAGCGCGAGGAGGAGGTGGGGGACGTGGAGGTCGCGATGCAGTGGAACAGCGGCTTCCAGGACTCCGTCTTCACGTTCGCCAACAACATCAACACGCACGAAGGTGGGGCGCACCTCTCGGGGTTCAGGTCGGCGCTGTCGCGGACGATCAACGCCTACGCCCGTCAGAAGGGTCTCCTCAAGGAGAAAGAGGAGAGCCTCACCGGCGAGGACATCAGGGAAGGGTTGGCCGCGGTCATCTCGGTCAAGCTGCAGGAGCCCCAGTTCGAGGGACAGACCAAGACCAAGCTCGGGAACACCGAGGTCAAGGGACTCGTCGAGAGCGTGACCAACCGTTACCTGGCCGAGTTTCTGGAGGAGCGTCCCGGTGAGGCCAAGGCGATCGTCAACAAGGCGTTGCAGGCTGCGCGGGCCCGGCTCGCGGCCAGGACGGTGAGGGAGAAGATCCGCAAGGGCTACCTGGAGAGCTCGACGCTGCCTGGCAAGCTCGCCGATTGCTCATCCAAGGACCCTGCCAGGAGCGAGCTTTACATCGTCGAGGGCAACTCGGCCGGCGGATCGGCCAAAGGTGGGAGGGACAGAAACTTCCAGGCCATACTGCCGTTGCGAGGCAAGATCCTCAACGTGGAGAAGGCCAACATCAACAAGATCCTCTCCAACGCCGAGATACAGGCCCTGATAAGTGCGATAGGGGCTGGGGTGGGGGAGAGCTTCGATCTCGAGCAGGCGCGGTACAACAAGATCGTCATTATGGCCGACGCCGACGTGGACGGAAGTCATATTCGGACGTTGGTGCTGACGTTCTTGTTTCGCAACATGCGAGAGTTGATCGAGGCCGGCTACGTCTACATCGCTCTCCCCCCACTTTACAAGATCACGCACAACCGCCGCGAGCACTACGCCAAGAACGACGCCGAGTTGAGAGAGACGATGGACCGTATCAGGGCCAATGGAAACGCCAGTATCTCCCGCTTCAAGGGCCTCTCGGAGATGAACCCGCATCAGCTCTGGGAGACGACGATGGACCCGCAGAACAGGACCATGCTCCAGGTCACGGTCGAGTCGGCGGCGGTTGCGGATGAGCTGTTCTCCGCGCTGATGGGCGACAAGGTCGAGCCGCGCAAACAGTTTATAGAGGAGAACGCCAGAGAGGTGAAAAACCTGGATGCTTGATACTTTCTCGGGCAACGTACAGCCCCACTCCATAGAAGATGAGCTAAAGGACTCTTTCCTCTCCTACGCCATGAGCGTGATCGTCTCGCGCGCCTTGCCCGACGCGCGCGACGGCCTGAAGCCCGTCCACCGGCGAGTCCTCTACGCGATGCAGGATCTCGGCCTGCAACCCAACAGGCCTTACCGCAAGAGCGCGACGGTCGTCGGAGACGTCATGGGCAAGTACCACCCGCACGGGGACCAGGCCATATACGACGCGCTGGCGCGCATGGCTCAGGACTTCGCGCTGCGTTACCCGCTCGTGGACGGACAGGGGAACTTCGGGAGCGTGGACGGAGATCCACCGGGCGCGATGAGGTACACAGAGGCCCGTCTCACCCGCATGGCGACCGAGATGCTGAGGGACATAAACGCCGACACGGTGGACTTCGTTCCGAACTTCGACGAGAGCCTGAAACAGCCCGAGGTCTTGCCGGCAAGGTTCCCGAACCTGCTCGTCAACGGGTCAGACGGCATCGCGGTCGGTATGGCGACCAAGATCCCGCCGCACAACCTCGGCGAGGTTGTCGACGCGACGATAGCCCTGATAGACGACCCGGGCCTGGATGACGAGGAGATCGCAAAGCACATCAAGGGCCCCGATTTCCCGACGGGGGGGATTATCGTCGGGTTGCGCGGCATACGCGACGCCATTCAGACCGGGCGGGGGTCCGTACGGGTGCAGGCCAAGGCTCATACAGAGCAGATCAAGGGCAACAGGACCCAGATCGTGGTCACAGAGATCCCCTACCAGGTCAACAAGAGCTATCTGCTCCAGAAGATCGCCGAGCTGGTCAAGGACCGCAAGCTGCAGGACATCTCCGATTTGCGCGACGAGTCGGACCGCAACGGCATGCGAATAGTGATAGAGCTGAAGCGCGAGGCCGTGCCCAAGGTCGTCCTCAACAACCTCTACAAGCACACCCAGATGCAGCAGAGCTTCGGGGTGAACCTGGTGGCGCTCGTCGACGGCGTGCCGAGGACGCTCTCCTACAGGCAGGCCCTGGTGCACTACGTCGCCCACCAGTTCGAGGTGGTGACGCGCAGGACGCGCTACGAGCTCGGGCGGGCGAAGGCGAGGGCGCACATCCTCGAAGGACTGCTGATCGCGCTCGGGGACCTCGACGAGGTCGTGGCCACCATCCGCCGCTCGCGCAGCGTGGAGACGGCGCGCAAGAACCTGATGAAGGGGTTCGGGCTCTCCGAGCGCCAGGCGCAGGCGATCCTCGACCTCAGGCTGCAGAGGCTAACCGCGATGGAGCGCCAGAAGGTCCAGCAGGAACACAGGGACCTGCGCGAGAAGATCGAGTACCTCGAAGGCATCCTGGCCGACGAATCCAAGGTCTACGGGATCGTCAAGGAGGAGCTCGGCGAGGTAAGGGCGGCCTACGCGGACGATCGCAGGACGGCGGTCACGGCCGAGGAGGGCGTCGACTTCGAGATAGAGGACCTCATAGCCGAGGAGGAGATGGTGATCTCCATCTCCAACGGCGGTTACCTGAAGAGCGTCCCCGTCAACTCTTTCCGCAAGCAGGGCCGCGGCGGAGTCGGCGTCGCCGGGATGGAACTCAAAGAAGGCGACTACATCGACCACCTCTTTATAACGACGACGCACCACTACATGCTCTTCTTCACCAACAAGGGCAAGGTCTACAGGCTCAAGGTCCACCAGCTCCCGCGCATGGGCCGGGCTGCAAAGGGACGCCACATCGCCAACATGCTCCCCCTCGCGCAAGGCGAGCACATCGCTTCCGTCCTCGCCACCAAAGAGTTCGGGGAGGCCGAGTACCTGCTCTTCGCGACCAAGAGGGGCATCGTAAAGAAGACCAGGTTCCTGGAGTACAACACCCCCTTGAAGAACGATGGGATCATCGCCATCAACCTTGCGGGCGACGACGAGTTGATCTCCGTCCGCTACGCCTCGGATGGCGACGAGGTCGTTATCGTGAGCCGCAACGGGAAGGGCATCCGCTTCCAGCAGACCGACGCCCGACCGATGGGACGCGCCACGGCCGGGGTGAAAGGCATCACGCTCGGCAAAGACGACGTCGTGCTCTCTATGGACGTGATCTCCGACGATGCGGCTGACCTTTTCATACTCACCGAGCGCGGTTTCGGCAAGCGCACGGCCCTCTCGCAGTACAGGCCCCAGGGACGCGGCGGCCAGGGAGTCATCGCCATGAAGACCGACGGAGAACGCGGCAAACTGGCCGGCGTGCGGGTCGTTCGCCCCGGACTACACGAGCTCATGATCGTCTCCAACTTCGGGACGACCATTCGTATGGACGCAGACTCGGTCTCGCGACAGGGCCGCGCGGCGCAGGGCGTCAGGGTTATGAACCTGAGGAGCGGCGACTCGGTTAGCGCCATAGCCAAAGTCGTCTCCTCCCGCTCCGCCGACTCCGACGGCGCCACGGACGAGCTGACGCTGGATGAGCTCTCCGGGGAGGATCAGACGGGCACCTCTACCGCGGGTCTTCCCGAAGCCGACGGGAACGGGACGGTGCCGGGTGCATAGCGAGTGCGAAGGCGTGGTCGAGTGCACGGCCCTCGTCCTCGCCGAGAGTTGCACGGAGTACGAAGGTAGGCTGACGCTCTTCGGGGTGCTCGATGAGATCCGCCCCAACGGCGCCGGTGGGACATCGTTCGTCGTCTACTTCAAGTTCGAGGGCTGCGAACACGTCTCGGACAGGGAGCGCCGGGCCCGCATCCTCGTCACCGACGAGGACGGAGAGGTACTGGTGGAGTCGGCGGAGTATCCCGTCTACCTCGACGGAACTGAAGACCCCGTCACGAAAGTGGCCGCCTTCGACTTGCCCGAAGGCTTCGAGACGGGGGAACGACTACTCTGGATCGAAGCCGTTCTCGACGAGGAGACCCTCGCCCAGACCGCGGTCAGGATCCACGACCGCTACAGTGTATAAGTGACCTACGGAGGCCCGGAGATCCGGGCCTCTGTTTCTACGTTAGGAAGTCTATCTATGCCCGAAGATCTGGCAGTATTTATCGACTGGGAGAACATCTACATCTCCACGGTCACGGAGTACAAATCCAAGCCGAACGTCTCGGCCATACTGGAGAAGGCCCGCGAGTACGGACGCATCGTCGCGGCCACGGCCTACGCCGACTGGACCGACGGAGACTTCCGCCAGGCCCCGCCGACGCTCTACTCGAACGGCATCTCACCGCGCTACATATCGGCCAGGTACTTCCCCGGCGGCAAGTCCCAGAAGCGTCGCACCAACTCCATAGACGTGATGCTCGCGGTCGAGTGCTCGGACTTCTTACACAACCACCCGCAGGTAGACACCTACGTCCTCGTCACTGGCGACGGGGATTTCATCCCGCTCGTCAGCCTGCTCAGGAGCAAGGGGAAGAACGTGGTCGTGATCGGGGTCTCCGAGGCGACCTCGTACCACCTGATCGAATCCGCAGACCACTTCGTCTCCTACGCCTCTCTGCTGGAAGAAGACCGCGCCGCCCGCGCCCAGGACAGGGAACCGAAGAAGGAGGCCGCGGACCCTTACAAGGAGCTGGTCAGGGCCGTCCAGGCGTTGAAGAAGGGCGGAAAGACACGGGTCCTCGGGCAGGTGAAGCAGCAGATGATCGTGCAGCTCGGCTCTTTCGACGAGCGGAACGCGGGCTTCAAGAAGTTCAAGGACTTCGTGGTCGAAGCAGAGCGCCGCGGCCTGGTAAACACCGTGGACCAGGATCTCGAACTCCAGGTCTACCTGCCCGACGAGCGGGTTCCCGACTTGCAGGAGACCGACCTCGCGGCCGAAGAGCCCACATCACAGAGCCAAAACCGGAACAGGGGCAACGGCACGCCCGCGCGTGAAGAGCGCCAACGAGAAGAGCCAGACCCGGGCTTCGATCTCCTCGAAGACCTCACGCCTTACGAACTCAAGACGGTCTGCACGAGCGTCGCATCCCTCGAACAGCCAGCCACCTTTGTGGAGATCTTCTCCAGCATCCGAGACCTCGACGAACGCGGCGAACTGGAGCTCTCGCGGGAGGAGATCGGGGACGTCATAACCGCCATGCTCGACGCGGATTACCTGGGCAAGGTGCGCCAGAAGCCCTACAAACAGGCGAAGGCCGACATGACCTTCTACGCCCTGAACGCGGAAAAGCAAGAGGTCAAGAGCGCCCTAGATGGCGGCTGACGCCGCCGAGGCTACAGGCATCAGGTTTCAGGCAACAGGTTTGGTTCTCACGTAGTGTGGCCCACCACGTTAGTCGCCCCAATGCCCACAGAGCCGTGCAAAAAGGTTACAGCCGCTTTCGGGTGATGAACCTCAGCCTTCAGCGAGGAAGCCGAAGTCCAAGACCTGTAGCCTGATGCCTGATCAATCGGCCAGCTTGTAGACGGTGAGGGCGGCGAGACCGAGGGCGGTCGCTATCTGGACCAGAGACAGCGCTACTATCCCGACCATCTGTAACGCCGAGGCGCCGCTGAACAAGATTTGCACGGCGGCTATCGCGCCGAAACCGATGGCGAACCACAGCATCGCCCCGGTCCTGCTCCCCTCGCTCCACGTGGCCATCCCGAACAGCGCGGGGATGAAGAACGCCAGGATCAGAGGTATCAAGCTCAGGATTACGACCCCAATGTCGAGTATTGAGTCGAGTATTGAATCCATTGACTAAAGTCTACACCATAGGTTTCGGGATACTGGAAAATCGTTCGCATCATATGTACGCTTCATATGTACGCTAATATGCTAGTGCAATTAAATTGAGGTGGTGTCGTGTGGGTATAAATCAGAGGGTTTCGCTCAGGAAGTTCATAGACGACATTCGCCGTTGGGTGGACGAGGACAGAAGCGACGAGTGGATCGCCAGCGCCCTCGGGACGAGCCCTTCGTCGGTGCAATCGTTCCGCTCGCGCAACGCCATCTACCGCCGTGGGGGCGGCTCGACGCTGCACGACCCGCAGGACTATTCTTCCTACGAAGGGGTGCTCGAGCCCGCAGGTCCCGGTGTCTGGTTCGACCCCGAAGTCGGGAACGATTCCCGCTGGCAGAGGCGCTGGAACAACATCGAGAGGGTCGAGCTGCGCCTGACACCGACCAAGATGGTGCTCGTCCGCCGTGGGGGCGCGAGAAGTTCCTCCCTAAACTCGTAAGGTATAATCCGGCGGGTCGGGGCCGTCCGACCCGTCGCTGCATCCTCGAGCTCAGGGTGTAGAGCAAAGTCCGGACTCGTAGCAGAGGCCGCTCGGGCTAAGGCAACCCGAGGGACGGGAGGGCGCAAGCCCACCGTCACGTCAAGTGCAACAGAGAGCAGACCAGCCGATGGCCGCGGTTCGCCGCGGCACAGGTGATGGGTGAAAGGGTGGGGTAAGAGCCCACCGGCGGTATCCCGTGAGGGACCGGCCAGGTAAACCACCGGTGCGAGCAAGCCAAATTGTCCCGTGGGGCGTACGCGCCTCATGGGCTGGTAGGCGCGGCCCCGCGAGGGGCCCGGGAATTTCCCGGAGAGGGATGGCGGGATAGAGCAGAATCCGGCTTACGGGACGGCCCTGACCTTTATAGGTTTCAGGTAGGGCCTGAAGCCTTCTCTGGAACAGATTCACAACAAGCCTGATTGCGATCCACTATACTGCCCGGGCGCAGCAAAAGACTTTAGTTACAAAACGTTACAAGCATCTAGATGGGAGAAAGAGCTTGTCGAGTATAGCCGCCGCCTGGAAGAGGTTGCCGTGGTGGGTCGAGCCGGTATCCGTGGTTATCGTATTGAGTGTTTTTGGTCTTTACTCGTTCCTCATCGTGTCTTTTTTCCCTGGCGAGTACAAGGATTATCTCTCGCCTTTCTACTCGCCGCCGATTCCGCATCCTGACTGGATGCCCGACTTCGTAACGGCGCCGATGTTCATAATCTGGATGCCTCTGGGGTTCAGGGCGACGTGCTACTACTACCGCAAGGCTTACTACCGGGCGTTCTTCTGGGACCCGCCTGCCTGCCAGGCCGGGGCGCAAGAGAGAGAGCCACGCAAGGCCGAGAACTACAGGGGCGAGAGGGCCGTGTTCGTGCTCAACAACGTCCACAGGTACTTCCTTTACGCTTCATTCGTCGTGCTCGCCTTCCTATGGTACGACACTGTTCTGACGTTCTTCCCGGGCGGCTCGTTCGGGGTCAAGGTGGGTTCGATCATCTGGCTGGCCAACGTGATATTGCTCTCCACGTACAGCCTCTCGTGCCATTCGCTGCGGCACCTCGTCGGGGGCAACAAGGATTGCTACACGTGCGTTAGGGGGGGCAACGCCAGGCGCAAGGTTTACAACGGCATCAGCCGCTTGAACCTGAAGCACCCGCAGTGGGCCTGGTTCAGCCTCTTCTCCGTGCTGTTCACGGACGTGTATTTCAGGCTTATTCAGGCGGGAGTCATACCCGACCTGACGATTTTGGGGTAGGTGGTGGAGTTGCAGAGAGACGGACAGAACGGACGCCGTGAGGCGTACGAGACGCGCGAGCACGACGTCCTGATCATCGGCGCCGGAGGGGCTGGTCTCAGGGCCGCGGTCGCTGCGGCCGAGCACGGCCTCTCGGTCGGCATAGTTACGAAGAGCCTGCTCGGTAAGGCCCACACCGTCATGGCCGAGGGCGGCATCGCGGCCGCTGTCGGGAACGTCGACCCCGACGACTCCTGGCGCCAACACTTTATCGACACCATGAGGAGCGGCAAGTTCCTCAACAACTGGCGGATGGTCGAGACCTTCGCCAAAGAGGCCCCAGACAGGGTCTACGAGCTCGAGCAGTGGGGCGCGCTCTTCAACCGGACGCCGCAGGGCAAGATCTCCCAGCGTCCCTTCGGCGGCCACACTTACCGCCGCCTCTGCCACGTCGGCGACCGTACGGGTCTCGAACTCATAAGGACCATGCAGGAGAAGGTCCTCGCCACCGACGCCGAGGTCTACATGGAGACGACCGTCACCAAGCTCTTCAAGAAGGAAGGAAGGGTCGTCGGAGCCCTGGCCTACACGCGAGAGAGCGGCAAGTTCGTCCACTTCAAGGCCAAGGCGGTCGTCATGGCGACCGGCGGGTGGGGACGCATCTTCAAGGTCACCTCCAACTCCTGGGAGGGGACGGGGGACGGCGTGGTCCTCGGCTACGACGCCGGGGCCGATCTGGTGGACATGGAGATGATGCAGTTCCATCCGACCGGGATGGTGTGGCCTCCTGGCGTGCGCGGTCTGCTCGTCACCGAGGGCGTGCGCGGCGAGGGAGGCCTGCTCCGCAACTCCGAGGGCGTGCGGTACATGGAGAACTACGACCCCGAGAAGATGGAGCTCTCCACGCGCGACGTCGTGGCGCGGGCGAACTACACAGAGGTACAGGAGGGCCGCGGAAGCGAGCACGGCGGGGTGTATCTGGACATCACACACCTCGGCTACGACGGGATCATGAAGAAGCTGCCGACCATGTACGAGCAGTTCCTCAAGCTCGCCGACATAGACATCTCCAACGAGCCGATGGAGGTCTTCCCGACCGTCCACTACACGATGGGGGGGATCAAGATCGACCCCGAGAGCGCCGCCTCCAGCGTGCCGGGGCTCTTCGCCGCCGGCGAGGTCGCCGGCGGTCTGCACGGCGCGAACCGCCTCGGGGGCAACTCGCTCTCCGATTTGCTCGTCTTCGGCCGTAGGGCCGGCGAGGGGGCGGCGGAGTACATCGAGGAGAGCGTGCATTCGGCGGAGATAGACGAGGGCGAGGTGCTGCACGAGATAGGGCGCGTGCTCGAGCCGCTGGAGAAGCAAGGGGAGGGTGAGAGCCCGTACCTGATCCAGCAGGAGCTCCAGGAAGCGATGATGGAGCATGCGAACCTGATGCGCGACGGGGACTCCCTCAAGGAGGGCCTGGGCAAGATACTCGCGCTCAAGGACCGGCTGCCGCAGATAAGCGTCCCCGGGTCCAGGCTCTTCAACCCCGGCTGGCACACGGCCCAGGACGTACGCTACCTGGTCCAGATCTCCGAGATCATCATCCGGACGGCCCTGGAGCGCAAGGAACGCCGCGGGGCGCAGTGGAGACTGGATTACGACGGTCCCGACGAGGAGCTAGGGAAGATCAACTTTATCGTGAAGAAGGACGGGCAGGGCGAGGTCGGCATCGAGCGGCGCGAGATACCGCCGATGCCCGAGCACCTGGCGGCGCTCGTTGAGGAAGAGAAGGCGAAGGCATGAGCGAAAACAACGGCAACAACCCTGGGGGAGTGACCTCCAAGGCCCACTCCCCTGTACCGGACGAGGATCTGGGCAAGAGCGGCAAGATGGCGAAGCTCAAGATCTTCCGCGGCGACGTGGAGGGTGGCGAGGAGGTCGACTACGAGATACCGCTCGTCGAGGGCATGGTCGTCCTCGACGCCGTGCTCGCGATACAGGCCCAGCAAGCCCCGGATCTCGCGGTGCGCTGGAACTGCAAGGCGGCCCACTGCGGTTCGTGCAGCGCGGAGATCAACGGCAGGCCCAAGCTCTTGTGCAAGGCGCGCGTCGAGGAGTACGACGGGACAGAGATCCACGTAGGTCCCATGCGGGCCTTCCCCGTGATAAAGGACCTGGTCTCAGACGTCTCGTGGAACTACGAGGTGTCCAAGGGCATCAAGCCTTTCCAGACCAGCGAGCAGGCACCCTTCACCATGTATGAGGAAGATGTCGAGCGCCTCTACGAACCGAAGAAGTGCATCGAGTGCTTTATGTGCCAGGACGTCTGCCACGTCCTCAGGACCCACCACAAACACCCCGAGTTCGCGGGACCGCGCTTCTTCGTCAGGAACCAGTGGCTGGAGATGCACCCGATGGACGAGGCCGACCGGCTGGCCGACCTCAACGAAGAAAACGGCCTCGGGTTCTGCAACATCACCAAGTGCTGCACGGAGGTCTGCCCGGTCGACATCCACATCACCGACAACTCCATTATCCCGCTCAAGGAGCGCGTCGCCGACGAGTACTACGATCCGGCCAAATGGCTGATGCGCAAGATCAGAGGTAGGTAACAGGTTTCAGGCATCAGGTGTCAGGAAGCTCTAGAGAGACACGCGAAGACGAGGAAGCGCCTCTCGGTAATTCCTGAAGCCTGTTACCTGTAGCCTGAAACCTACAAGTCGAGCGGACGACGGGCTTCGAACCCGCGACCTCCAGCTTGGGAAGCTGGCGCTCTACCAACTGAGCTACGTCCGCGTGGGCGGGTATTTTAGCACGCCGGGCGTGGCTCTAGTAACCTGAGAACACCTTGGAAATAGAGCATCGGTTCTCCGAGTACGAGTTCTGCCCCCGGTGTGGCAACCGCCTCGGAGTCCGCTTGCTCAAACGCGGCGACCCGGAGCGGCTCGTGTGCGAGGGTTGCGGCTTCGTTTTCTACCTGGGGCCGAAACTCGTGGCGGGAGCCATCGCCGAGCTGGACGGGGGTATCGTCCTGATCCAGCGCGACATAGAGCCCGGCTACGGCAAGTGGACTTTCCCCGGCGGGTTCGTAGAGCGCGGTGAGCGGGCCGAGGCCGCCGCCAGGCGCGAGGTGCTCGAAGAGTCGGGGTTGGAGATCGAGGTGGGGGAGATCATCGGCCTCTACACGTACGACGGACAGATACCGGCCATAGCCGTCTTCGCGGCCGAGGTCACGGGCGGCGAGCCAACGCCACTCGACGAGACGATGGACGCCAGGAGTTTCCCACGAGAGGCTCTCCCGTGGACGGAGATGGCCTTCCCGAGCACCGAACATGCCCTAAAGGACTACCTGCGAAAGGGCATAGAGCGCTCCTGACAAGGGCTGAGCCACAAAACGGCTGAGCGGGTGTGCTCAGCGAGGTGACCATCCGCTGCAAACTGTGGAACTTGTAGCCCGATGCCTCAGCCCGCGAGAATCTCTTCGACGGCAGCCACTATCTCCGGTTCGTCGACGAGGCGCCCTGGCCCCGGCTTCTCCTCTGCCGACGCCATGAGGCCCTCGGCGGGACCGACGAAGCGGTGACCCCAGCTCTTCAGCGTCTCGACGTTTCGCTTTGTGGCGGGGCTCTGCCACATCTCGGGGTTCATGGCCGGTGCCCAGATGACCCTCTTCGCGCCGGCGAGGATCGTGGCCGAGAGCAGGTCGTCCCCGAGCCCGATGGCGGCCCGCGCCATCGCGTCCGCGGTAGCCGGGGCTATGAGGACGAGGTCGGCCCAGCGGGCGAGGGAGACGTGTTCGACACGCCCCGAATGCTCCCACCAGGTCACGTCCGTGTGAATGGGGGAGCCTGCCGCCACAGAGAGAGTCTCTTCGGGAACAAAGCGGAAGGCAGCTTCGGTGGCAACGACCCTGACCTCCTCTCCGGCCTCTCTGAGGCGCCGGATCACCCCCGGCGTTTTGTACGCCGCGATGCCGCCCGTTATCCCGACGAGTACCCTGGCCACTAGGGTAGTATACAGAGGAGGACCCGGCGCCGGACACGGGTTGGCGGCGTGCGGATCGGGGGTAGCGCTCGTACCGGATTCGATCCGGACGATGGGCTAAGCCGGGGTATTAGTACCAGGACATTCTTTGGTATGATGCTAACATTGTCCTACTACATCCTGATGCATGTGTACGGCCTTGCAGGACCTACTAAGTGGGGGGCGAGATTGGTGGGCGGCGAGCATGAGCGTTTGGGGCTTGTCTGGATAGATTGCCCGTATCCCGTTGTGGCCGCCGGCCTCAAGGAGGCGCTCGAAGGGCGGGCGCGGGTACACGTTGGACACGGCGCTCCCACGGACGCCGAGGTTCCCTGTTGCGCCGTATTCGATTCGGGTGGCGCGGAGAGCCTCCCCGAGGGCATAGAACGCATCAGGGGGGTCAACCCCGGCATCGCCATTCTGGTCTTCAGCCTGAACGTGGATCTGCCGCTAGCCCGGGCCGCCCTGCGTCACGGGGCCAGGGGGTTCATCCACGCCGGGATGGAGTTGGATCAGATAGCCCGCGCCATGGAAGTGGCCCACGGGGGCGAGATCGTCGCCCCCAGGAAGCTCCTCGAGTACCTCATAGCGAACGATGACTCCGCGGATCTCGATGCGCTCACCGTCCGACAGCGGGAGATCCTGCACCTCGTCGCCCAGGGACTCAGCAACAAACAGATCGCCAGGAACCTCTTCCTATCCGAGTCGACGGTGAAGCAACACCTGCGCGCCGCCTACAAGATCCTCGGCGTTGGCGACCGTAAGGAAGCCGCAAAGCTCATCAACGGCCGGTAGGCTCGGCCGCAGGCCGAGCCGCACGCTCCGGCTTCGCCAGGCGACGTGTCAGCACTTCAGCTTTCGCATGGGCAGGTCCTTGCTGACATGCTGACAAGCGAGGGCCTGAAAGTCGGAGCGTGCTGAGAGGCGCGAAGCGCCGTGCTACTATACGTGCCCCTGTTGATGGAGGGGCAAGCTAGCTTGCCAGGAACGGAAGGACGGAAGATAGTGGTCAGCAAGACGCAGAGCCTGCGCTGGCTGGAGAACTTGAAGCGATCGCAGAGGCTGACCGCCCACGAGGAGCGGCGCAAGGAGGAGGTCATGGAGATATTCCGCGAGCTCTACGACATCTCCCTGCGCTACCAGGACCCATCCATCTTCCCGCCCTGGCGTCCGTCCTGGTGAGGGGCTGCTTCAGCGGAGCAGGATACACTGCTCCCCCGAGATAGTCATCCTGTGGAGCGAGCCTTGAAAGGCAAGGTGGCGGTCGTCACCGGGGCTTCGAGCGGCATCGGCGAGGCGACGGCCAGGGAGCTGGCGTTACGCGGCGCTTCGGTCGTGCTCGCCTCCAGGGCCGTGGACAGACTCGAGGCGCTGCAGCGCAAGATCTCGGTCTCCGGCGGCGTGGCGCTGGCCGTCGAGACCGACGTTTCGGACAGGGGCTCGGTCGAGGCGATGGTCGGGCGGGCCGTCGCGGAGCTCGGGTCCCTCGACGTACTGGTCAACAACGCCGGGTTGGGACTCTCAGGGAAGATCGCCGAGGTGCGAACCGAGGACGTGCGCCACGTCTTCGAGATCAACACCATAGGCCCGCTGAACTGCATCCAGTCCGCCTTGGTGCACATGGGGGAAGGGGGACGCATAATCAATGTCTCGTCCGTGGTCGGCAGACGGGCGATCCCCAAGGTCGGCGCCTACTGCGCGAGCAAGGCTGCCCTGGGCGCTCTCTCCGATGCGCTCAGGGTCGAGGTAGCCGATAGGGGTATCTCCGTCACCAGTGTCTATCCCGGCACGACCCGCACGTCCTTCAGGGAGAACTCCAGACGCACGAGGGACGAGAAGCGCGGCTGGCGTCCGAAGGGCGTTGGGCCGGATAAGGTCGCACAGAAGATAGCCGATGCTGCCGAAAAAGGTCCCCGCGACGTCTACGTGACGATCCCCGATCGGCTCTTCGTCGCCGGTGTCACGCTCTTGCCCGGGCTCGCCGACCGCGTGCTCAGGGCCTGGGCGAAGGACTAGAGCACGGTGCGAACTGTCTCGCCCACGGTCGGGGTGTGGATCTTGTAGTTCGGGGCTAGTCTGAAGGCCAGGTCGCTTATCCTGCGCCTGGAGCCGTGGATCAGGATGATCTGCCGCGGGCTTAGCTTTTCGGTGATGCCGAGCAACTCGTCCTGGGTGCAGTGCGCGGCGAAGGTGACCCGCTCGACCCCCCACTGCTCTTCTTCGCCTTCGGCGCGGTGCGTGCCGTAGGATGAGGCGGCGTTGGACGGCAGTATAACGGCGTTCTGGGAACCCTTCTCCAGTCGCTTGCGATAGAAAGCGCTCGCCCCACCCTGCATCGTTACCGGGGAGGCGATGATGGCGCAGGGGTTCGAAAGGATACGCTCGCGCGCCTTGTCGTCGTTGGCGACGGCCCTGATGTTCTCCGAGAAGAAGATCTCACGCGGGTCGCCGTGCTGGAGGTAGGGCTTCATGTACCGGAGCTGTTCGGCGTAGAGCCTCTCCGAGGTCGTCACCACGGAACCGTCGACGTAGATAAAGACTTCTCTGTCCAGGCCGTACTCCCTGCCGTAGTGCTTGATGCCGAGGATGATCTCCTGCGCCTGCCCGAGCGCGTAGGTGGGGATCAAGACCGTCCCGCCCCTCTCCAGCGTCGTGTCGTTTATGACCTCGACCATCGTCCTAATGGACTCGGAGAACGGTTGCGGCTTCTGGTCGGCCAGCGTCGCCTCCATTATGAGGAGGTCTATATCCCTGACCTCGGGAAGCCGGGCCGACGGGATTGAGAAGTGGTTCTCCATGCAGATATCGCCGGTGTGGAAGACCGTCGCTTCTCCCGACGAGAGGAGGACGCTCGCGGCCCCCAGGATGTGTCCGCTCTCGGTCAGGGTTAGCTTTATCCCCCCTACGTCTAGCGGCTTGCCGAAGGGTACGGGGACCAGCCGCTTTCGGACTTCATGTATGGGTGCGCCGCCCGGCAGCCCGCCGCCCATCGCCGCGTGGTCGTTTAGGGCGCTGACTATGAGCTTGGCCGAAGGGGGCGTACAGTAGATCGGCATCTTGGGCCGGTCTCGCACCAGCAGGGGCAGCGCCCCGCAGTGGTCCAGGTGCGCGTGCGTTACGACGGCCGCGTCGAGCCCATCGAGTCCGCCGAAGTCGGGCGTTACGGGGCCGCGTCCGTCGGGTTTGATCCCCGCGTCGACCAGGATTCTCGTCTTGCCGAAGTCGAGGAGGTGGCTGCTGCCACCCACCTCTCCGGCACCTCCCAGGGCGCGGAAGGAGAGCGTCGGCCTCGGCTTGGCGTACCCGCCGACCCGTGGGAGCGTGACGCTACCCGCCGGCCCATCCGTTTTGTCCTGCGGGTTCGCTGGAGAAGGGTCCTTGTCGTCGGGGTCTTCATCCGAGGACCTGCGGCCTGGTTCCCTGCTGGTGCGCAGGTCGCCGTGCGCCTGGAGCACCTTGCCCATGAACTCCATCAGGCGGGCGGCCTGCGCGGTGCTTTCGAGCGAAGCCGGCAGGGCCGCGACCTCGTTCTTTATAGCCCGAACCAGGAGCTCTCCGAAGCCCCTGTCGGTAAAGCGGGCGTCCTGCAAGGCGTTCTTTATCCTGTCACGCTCCTCGACCACGCGCCCTAGCTCCTCATGCAGCTCCTCGACGCGTTCGGCCGCCCTGGAGTAGGCCGAGCGCTCGCCATCGAGCGCCTTTTCGAGCTGGGCCCCGCGCCTTTGGAGGGTCTCGATGCGTTCGTCGAGCTGGCCCCGCAGGTCCAACGCCTCGGCTGCCCTCTCCTCTGCCTTCCTGACCAGCTCGGAGGTGTCCGTGCGTTCGCCGGTCAGGACTTCGACCTCTTCGGCGAGGGCCGCGGCCCTCTCTTTGGCGGCCCTGGCTCCGAAAGAGAGTCGCTCGTTGTCCTGCTTCAAGCGCTCCAATTCGGCTTCGAGATCCCTGGCACGCGCGTCCTCGGAGGCCCGTTTCTCGGCCTCGCCCCTCTCCTCCCGCCAGGCCTCTATGAGCGTTCCGACGACGCCGTCTTCGGGCTCCTCTTCCGCGCTTAGGGCGGCCAGCAGCAGGCCCTCGGTGGTGTAGGCCTCCTTGAGCTCTTCCAGCCTCTCCGGGGAGAAACCTTCCAGGGCTTCGAAGGTCTCGGGGGGGATCTGATCCTGGATAGCGGTGCGGAACGCCCCCCAGGCGGCCGCGTCGTGGGAGATTCTGCGGGCGATGCCCCGCAGGAGCGGCGCGCCACCGCCCGACTTGCGCGTCAGGGCGTCGGCCTGTATGCCCCTTGGGAGAAGGATCTCTTCGAGGGCGGGAACGTTCCTGCAGATCTCGGCCAGCGCGCGCCTGGTGTCGAGCCTCCCGAGACGCCCCAGTAGCAACTCCTCGGGCAGATCCGCGGGGGGGAGCCTGTCGAGCAGGTGTTCGTCGGCGATTCCCTCCGAGGCTCCGGCCTCAGTTCCTCCGTCTTTGGGTATGGGATCTGACATGGTGAGCTCCTCCACGAATATGAATGTCATACGGTCTCTTCATGCTCCCACGATTTTATCACGGCCCTTCTGAGCCCCCGCCGGCTTCGGATCTCGTATACACTCCGGGCATGGAAAACGACCAGGCACAACAGAGCGTCAGGATCCGGGCGAACTCCCCCGGAGAATTCCCCATCCTCGTTGTCGAGCTTGCCTCCGGCGGGCTACGCGCGGTCTACTTCGAGACCGGCTACGACCTCGAGCGTGCCAAGACCGTCGAAGAAGACTGGCTCCTGGAGAACGCCGTCGGCCGCCACAGCTTCATTAGAACAGATCCCCCTGTGGAGATGCCCGCAGGGTCCCTCGGAGATTACGTGAGGCGGGAACTCCTGTAGGGGCGGGTTTGAAACCCGCCCCTACGATTCAAACCCGCCCCTACTCTTCTGGTGTTGTCCCCAAGCCCTCTTGCGAGTCCGACCCTCCGCCGCTACCGGGTCCACTGTTGCCCTGACCACTGCTGCCCTGGCCACTGCTGTCCTGGCCGCTGCTGCCTGACCCGCTGTTATCCGGGGTGGTGGGCTCGTTGCGTTGCGGTCGATTTTCGTCGGCGGGTTGCGCTTCGGTGTTCCTTTCGTCACGGGCCCGCTGATCGGAGCCCTGCGATCGTTCGGGATTGGACGGAGCGTCGGGCGCCGATGAGGTATCGGGGGAAGCCGTCGTAGCGGGAGGGGGACCCGCGCTGTAGTACAGGCTAACGGTGGAGCCTGGATCGAGCATCGCGCCGACCCCGGGGTCGGTCGAGAGCGCGGTGCCCGCCGCCTCGTCGCCCTCGACTTCGATGGGGGTGGAGTTCAGCCCGGCGTTGGAGAGCGCCGTCCGTGCCGCCGCCACGCTCAAGCCGTAGACCTCGGGGACTTCGACCTGCTCAGGACCCAGGCTGACGGTGACGTCGACCGCGGTTCCGGGCTCCACGTTCGCCCCCACCGAGGGGTTCTGAAAGAAGATACTGCCCTCCGCGACGTCGCTGCTGTAATCGCGGCTCTGGGCGCCCAACGTCAGGCCCGCCCCCTGGAGTACCGACTCGGCCTGCGCCGGGGTGCTCCCGTACAGCCGCGGGACCGGCACGCTCGAAGGGCCGGTTCCGACGGTGATCGTCACCCTTGATCCCACCTCGGCACGCGTACCGCCCGATGGGTCCTGGCCCACGACCCTGTTCTGCTCCTCGAAGGAACTCTCCTGCTCCTCTATCGCAACTTCGAAGTCGGCGTTCTTCAGCGCCTGCTGCGCCTCGGCGCGGGCCGATCCCGCGACATCGGGAACCTCCTTCACCTGCGTCCCCACGACGTCGACCGAGATCGTCGAGCCTTTCTCCGCCTTCCCGGTGCTGGGATTCTGGCCGAGTATGGTGTCGACGGGCCTCTCGCCGGAGACGCTCTTTGCGACCTCGATATCGAAGTCGTCCCCCACCTTCTCTCTGGCGCCATCCAGGCTCATGCCGACCAGGTCTGGGACACCTACCTGCGGCGCCGCATAGCCGGGCGGCCAGTCCTGAAGAAGGAAGTACCCTCCCCAGGCGAGTACGGCGAGCAGCAGGAGCGCGAGGAGGGCGAGCAGTGGTGGCGCTCCCCTCCTGCGCCGCATCTTGTTGCGGCCGACTCTTTGCGGGGGAGGCGGGGGGCTGAGGCGCGTGGTCGCCGCAACGGAGTGGGTCATCATCTCCGTCGTCTCGGCGGAGGGGTCGAGGCCGGCACAGACGCGCTCGAGGTCTTCTATGAGCTCGGAGTCGCTCGCGTAGCGGTCCTCGGGGTTCTTGGCGAGCAGCCTGATCGTTATGGCGTTTATGCCGCCCGGCACCGTAGGGTTGAGTTCCTTCGGCTGCCGCAGATGCCCGTTGACGTGCTTCATCGCGATCCCTAAAGGTGTGTCGGCGTCGAAGGGGAGTTCGCCCGTGAGCATCTCGTAGAGGACGATGCCCAAAGAGTAGAGGTCGCTCGCCGGACCGACCGGCTCGCCCATCGCCTGCTCGGGCGAGATGTAGTGGGCCGTACCAAGGATGTGACCCGTCCTCGTCATGGTCGAAGACGCCGCCGCGCGGGCTATACCGAAGTCCGTGACCTTTACGTCCCCGAGACCGGTGATCAGGATGTTGTGGGGCTTTATGTCGCGGTGGATGACGTCCCGCTCGTGCGCGGCCCTCAAGGCCTCTGCCATCTGGAGCGCCACGGCCGCCGCCGTGCGGGCGGGGAGCGCGCCGCGTTTGACGATGCGGTCCTTCAGGGTGCCACCGGGCAGATACTCCATCGCGATGTAGTAGGTCCCGTCCTCGGACTCGCCCCTGTCGAAGATAGAGACGATGTTGGGGTGCGAGAGGGCTGCGGCGCTCTGGGCCTCGCGCTTGAAGCGCTCGACGAACTCCTCGTCGCTGGCGTAGCGGCTGCTCATCACCTTGAGGGCCACGTCCCTGTCGAGGATGTCGTCGTGTGCCAGGTATACGTCGGCCATACCACCGCTGCCTAGTGACTTCAGAAGGCGGTAACGATTGTCTACGAGCTGCTGCACGGACCTTAGATTATAGACGCGAGTTCGGACAATGTTCAGATTCCGTCCTCGAGGTAGGCTTTCATCAGGCGGGCCGCCAGGGGCATGGCGCTTCTATCGGCCCTTCCGCCGTTCTCGATCATCACGCACATGGCGATCTCCGGATCGTCGGCGGGGGCGAATGTGATCCACCACGAATGCGGGAGCCCGCTGCCCGACTCGGCGGTCCCCGTCTTCCCCGCTACCTTCATGCCAGGGATCTGGGCCTCGGTGAACCCTCCCTGGATGACGACCTCCTGCATCATCAGGTTGAGGGTATCGGCCGTAGCGGGTGGGAGCGCCTGCCGGCGGACGCTGGGGGTTGGTTTGTTCAGGATGATGCCGTCCGGGGAGCGGACCTCGCGCACGATGCGGGGCTCCATGATCTCGCCGTCGTTGGCGACGGCTCCTGCGACGACCGCCATCTCGAAGGCGTTGGACTGCACCTCGCCCTGGCCGAAGGCCGTCTGGGCGAGGGTGCCCGTGGTCCACTGCTCGGGCGGGAGGCTGTTGACGCTGCTCCCCGAGACGGGCAAGGGGAAGTCATCGTAAGGGTCCCCATAGCCGAAATTTACGGCCATCTGCGTCAGGGCCTCGGCCCCCACTATTTCGACCGCGATCTTGGCGAAGACCACGTTTATGGAGTAGGCGAGAGCCCGCGTGAACGTTACCTCCCCGTAGTCCTTGCCCTCGAAGTTTCGGACGGTGTAGCCGGGCAGCACGTAGGCCCCGCTGTCGAAGAAGTTTTGCTGCGGGCTGACCCCGGCCTCCAGCGCCGCGGCGGCCGTAATCACTTTGAAGATCGAGCCGGGTGGGTAGAGGCTCTGGGCCGCGCGGTCGACGAGGGGCGCACCCTGTGCGTTGGCGAGCTCGGGGTAGTTCTCGTTTACCTGGTTGGGGTCGAAGGATGGTGCCGTGGCCATCGCGAGGATCTCCCCTGTCTTGGGGTTTAGGGCGACCACGGCGCCCCTGCCCGTGGAGCTAGCCGAGAGCTCCTGATAGGCGAGCTCCTGGAGCCCGGGGTCGAGGGTGAGGATCACGTTGTTGCCGGGTTGCGGGCCTCCCGTGGCGCGGTTGATCAGGTCGTCCAGGGTCTCCGGGTCCCCCACTATGGCGGAGAGGTCCGAGTTGTTGCCGATCTCTATGCCCGTCGCCCCGTAGCGGGTGCTCCAGTAGCCGACCACGTTTGCGAACGGCTCGCCAAGAGGGTAGACGCGGTCGTAGACGGGGCCCGTCGGGGTGGGACGCTTGACGCTCTTCGCCAGCACGGTCTCGCCGTCGCCGGCCAGGATCAAACCCCGCGGCGAGGAGACGCTGCGCTGGGTCTGGAACCCGTTCTCGGGATTGTTGGCCAGCGCCTCCCTGGAGTAGACCTGCCAGTAGACGAGCATCATAACGAGACCCGCGAACCCTGCCGCGAAAAGGTAGAAGGTACGCCTGAGGTGGGCGTTCACGGGGCCTCCCACGGATCGTCCCTGTAAACGAGCCCCTCGGCCTCGCGCCGTCCCGCCCGCTCCGAGACGAGCAGGAGGAGGCCCGTGAGTATGAAGTTACCGACGACCGAGGAGCCGCCGTAGGAGACGAAGGGCAGCGTGATCCCCGTTAGCGGTATGGTCTTGGTTACCCCGCCCACGATGATCAGGGTCTGGAGGGCGAACATCGCCGTGAGCCCGTAGGCCAGGAGCTTGGACGCGTCGTCCTCCGCGAGCAGGGCGATCTTCATCCCCCTGTAGGTGAAGGCCAGGAAGGCGAGCAAGACCGCCGTCGCCCCGAGCAGGCCGAGCTCGCTGGCTATCGCGGAGAAGATGAAGTCGGTCTCGACCTCGGGGATGGTCTGGGCGAAGCCAGCCCCAAGCCCAGTACCGAGCAGCCCGCCGTCAGCGATGTTGAAGATGCTCTGCAGGATCTGGAACCCCGTCCCATCGGGGTCCCTCCACGGGTCGAGCCAGCTCTGCACCCTGAGCTGCACGTGATCGAAGAGGAGGAAGGCCACGAAGGAGCCCAAAGAGAAGAGGACCCCCCCGAGCAGCACGTAGGCGGTGCGGCCCGTCGCGGCGTAGAGCATCAGCAGAGGAACGGCGAAGAAGAGCAGGCTCGAGCCGAGGTCCTTCTCGAAGACGAGGAGGCCGAGGGAGGCTGCCCAGACGAGGGCCACGGGTCCGAAGTACTTTATCGCGGGAAGCTGGATGCCGAGGAAGGTGCGGCTCGTCGCCGCCATCACGTCGCGCTTCTCGGCCAGGTACCCGGCGAAGAAGATCACGAGGGCGATGCGGGCGAACTCCGAGGGCTGGAAGTTGACCGGCCCGAGGTCGACCCAGAGCCGCGCCCCGTTGACCGAGTAGCCAAGGGGCGTGAACGTCGAGGCTATAAGGAAGACCGCCGCGATGGCGAGCAGGTACTTGTAGTCGAAGAGCCGGTCGTAGTTGCGGAAGAACAGCACCACCAAGAACATGGCGCCGCTCCCTATAAGGATCCAGACCGCCTGCGTCAGGGCGAGCTCCTGCGACCCCCCCACGTTGTACGTCAGGCGGAAGATCATGACGAGCCCGAGCCCCGTCAACAGCGTGACTATCGGCACGAGAAGCACGTCTGAGTGGGGCAAGAGGAGCCTCACCCCGAGGTAGAGCACGAAGAGGGTTCCCGCGTAGTACGCGCCATAGGCGAGGGGCGGGCTCGCCGCCTCCTGGACGAAGATGAGGGTCGCGAAACCTAGAGTGGTCACGAGCAGTGCCAGGATCATGGGCGTGAAGGCGCGTTGGGTCACCCTAGTTACCCAGGTCCTCGAGAACTTGCTCTGCCTGGTCCCTGGTGTAGAGCTTGCGGTTCTCTATGGGGTTCTGGTAGGGCTCTTTGATCTGGGACTCCGTGAGGCCCGGTCTGCGCCACTCCTGATTGAGCTCGACGCCGAAAGGAGCGTAGGGCAGACCCTGGTAGGCCACCACTTCACCCTCCTCGAACTCGAAGAAGTACCTGCTCGACCCCCAGATGTAGGCCGGCGTCAGGGCTAGGGCGAGGACCAAAACGATCGCCAACCCCCGCACGAGCTTTCCGAGACCCCTCCGGAATCCACGAGACCGCTTCCGACGCGCGGCCCTGGTAGACCGCCTCGGCCGGGCCCTGGGCGTCGTGCTGGGGGCCTCCACACCCTGCCCTGAACGGAGCATCTCGCTGGAGGCGCCGGGGCGACTCTCCGGTACTTCCGCCGCGGGCTGCTCCATGACGTCGACGACGACGACGGTGATGTTATCGTTGCCGCCGGCGTCCAGGGCGGCGGAGAGCAGGGCGCGGGCCGCCCGCTCGGGGTCGTCTGGGGACTCGGCCAGAATCTCCGAGATCCCCGTCTCCGAGACCATGTCCGAGAGCCCGTCGGAACAGAGCAGGATGCGGTCTCCGGCTTCGATGGGCACTATAGCGGTGTCGACGTCGACCTCCTCGTCCGCCCCGAGGGCGCGGGTGATGAGGTTCTTCTGGGGATGCTCCGCCGCCTCATCCCTCGTCAGGTCGCCGCTGCGCACGAGTTCGGCGACGAGCGAGTGGTCCTCCGTTATGGGGTTCATGTCGCCGCCGCGCACGAGGTAGGCCCTCGAATCACCGACGTGCGCCACCTCGGCCACGGGCTCCCCTTGCTTCCCACCGAACCTTATGGCGACCACGGTGGTGCCCATCCCCGAGAGCTTCTCGTCGCCGCGGCCGGCGGCCACTATCCTTCGGTTCGCCTCGCCTATGGCCGCTTTGAAGGGTTCGTCCGGCTGGAGATCTTTGAGCACGTCCACGGCGAGGGAGCTGGCGACCTCCCCGGCCTCGAAGCCGCCTATTCCGTCGGCGACGACGAAGAGCGTCTCGTCCTCGCCTCCGCCGACGAGCAGGGCGTCCTCGTTGTTCTGGCGGACCTTGCCGGCGTGGGTGAGGCCGAATGGCTGTAACTCGAGGAAAGGCACGGCCTTACTCCTCGTACCTGAAGGTGGTCGAGCCGACCCTGACGGTGTCCCCGTTCCTCAAAGGCGTGGCGCCCACGGTCTTGCGTCCGTTCACGAAAGTCCCGTTCGTAGAGCCGAGATCCTCGACGTAGAGCAAACCCCCATGCCTGGTGAGCTGGGCGTGGCGACCCGAGGCGTAGTCGTCGCTACTAAGGACGATGGTGCTGCCAGAGGAGCGACCCATGCTGGTCTCGCCGTCCCCGAGCTCGAACCGCGTCTCGGGGGCGAGGATCTCCGAATCCTCGACCACCAGCCCAGGAACCTCCGAGGCGGAGGGGCGGGCATAACTCCCGCGCCCGTTACCGCCCCGTCCCGGCACGTAGGGCTCATCGTCCCTTATCTTCCGCAGGTCCCCGATGCTCCGGCTCATCACGGCGTAGATAAAGGCGAAGAGCAGGAGCAAGATCAGGGCCTTCGCCGCGAGCAGCGGCACCTGGAGCTCGAGCATTCCCTAACGTCTCCCGCCCGACTCCTCGCCCGGAGAGTCTATGCGGCGGATGAAGCGGGCCGTGCTCTGGCCGAAGGTCAACTCGTCGCCGCCTTCGATCCTTTCGCGGTCTATGGGGGCGCCGTCTAGCAGGGTGCCGTTCGTGGAACCGAGGTCCTCCACGACAAAGCCGCCGTCGGCGCGGGAGATCCTGGCGTGCCTTCTCGAGACGTTCGGGTCGTTTATCACGATGTCGTTCTCCTGCGAGCGGCCCACGCTCCACGGGCCGCGCCCTTCCAACGGGTGCTTCTCATCCCCGAGAACGACCTCGACGATCTCCCGGGCCAGACCGTGGCGCCTGGCCTCATCAGCGGATATCGTGGCCGTGCCCTGGTCTATCTGCCCGCCGCTCGACTCCTCGGTGCGGAAGATGCGGGTCTGGCCCGAGGTGTCCTGCGGGGCGCCCTTCTCGCGGGGACCGTCGCCGCCCGTCAGCTTGGCCGTGACGCCGAACTCCCCGAAACGGAGTGTATCTTCGGTCTCGAAGCGTATCCTCGGGGGTGACATAAGATGGTAGTTCTTGTTCTCTGCGTGGGTCGAGGCGTACTGGATCAGCTCGTCGTTCAAAGACGCCTGGTAGGCCCTGATAGACTCCGAATCTTCCCTGGAGAGGTGCACCGTGAAGTCGTTCGGGGCGTAGGTGCGCGAGATCGAGACCATCCTGCCTTCATCCATCTGCTTGGTGAGGCCCTTGGCGATCTCTACGGGATGGATCTGCCGCCTGAACGCCCTTCCAAAGACGCCCTCTACCAGCGACTCCATCCGCTTCTCGATGTGTTTGAGAAAACCCAAAGAAACCTACCCTCTCAACCTCGATACGAGGTACCTGAGCACCCCGTATATTATAGCCGCGAGACCGAGCGAAATCATATCCGAAGTGAGCGTACCTGGAGGGGCCCTCGGGGAGAGAAGCAATGCGTACCCCAGTCCTCCCACGACGACCGCGACCGCGAGGCCGACCATCCACTGCCCGGCCCACTCGGCGAGCGAGACGATCCCCGCAACCACCGCCCACAGCAGGACCAGGAACGGCAGTTTGGGGAAGTACTGCAGGTACCCCTGGGAATAATCGATCAGGCCGCCGACCCCCAACGCGATCGGCAAGACGTCGAGCCTCTCCCCCGAGAAAGGCAGCTCGGCGTAAGGGCCGTCGGCGAAGAAGCCGTCGCGCACCGTGAGGTCGTAGCAGATCAGGGTAAGAGCCCCGGCCGCCGCCGAGAGGCAGGCCCCCAGAGGACGCATCAGCACGCCGAAAAGCAGCGGCAGGGCGGCAACGAGGGTGGTCCCAAGGAGCGTCCCAAGCCCGACGAGGAGTGCCAGCGGCACCGCCAGAGCTGGCCCTAGCGGCAGCCTTCTCACGTCGGCGCTGGTCGAACCGGCGCCCAGCACCCAGACGCCCCCGAGGACGGGCACGAGCGCGGCGAACCCGAGGCCGGCATTGTTCCGTATCAGCAGGACGGCGAGAGCGACTATGACCCCGAGGGCACCCAGGCGCGGCAGCAGGTAGGCAAGCACGCCGAGCCCGGCGGCGACGCCGGCCGCCTGCGCGCTGTCAGCCAGGATCTCGGCCGCGAGCAGATACCCGAGAGCCCCCGCCCCCAGGCCGTTGATAGTGCGCAAGGCACCGTCTTTGAGACCGCCCGAGAGCCTGTCGGGCACCCTGCCTCCACCGGACGAGATGCTGCCCGATGGGGCCTTCCTGCCCGTAAGGAGCTTGACGGCGGCCCACGCGCTCTGCGGACGGTGGTCCGGGTTCGGCGAGGTGGTCCTGTCGACGAATTCCCTGAGGCGCGGGGGCGGCTCGTAGGGCTGGCTCGCGAGCAGGGTACGGGCCGTGGCCCCGACGGCGTAGATGTCGGTGAGCGCGGTCGGGTCGGCGCCGTCCAGGATCTCCGGCGCGATGTAGCCGGGCGTGCCAACGGCGAAGCCCACGCGCGTAAGGCGCGTGTCCCCCGCCCTGAACGCGACCCCGAAGTCCGTCAGCTTTACCCGCCCGCGGGCGTCCACGAGCGCGTTCTGCGGCTTTATGTCGCGGTGGATTATGCCCTGCCCGTGAGCGTAGACGAGGGCTTCGAGGATCTGGGCCAACGAGTCGACGATCTCCTCTACGTCGTACCCTTTGGCCGCCTCGTCGAGCGGCATCCCCCGCACATACTCGGTTACGAGGTAGACCTCATGGTCGCCGGGGATGACCTCGAGCGTCTCCACGATGTTCTTGTGCCTGAGACCTTCGGCGATCTGGCCCTCCCTGAGGGCGCGCGAGCGCTCGCCGGCGTTGTAGACGGGGATGACCTTGACGGCCACGTCTTTGCCCCTGAGGGAGCCCTTGAGAGAACGGGCGCGCCACACGGTCGCGAAGCCGCCGCGCCCGACCATCTCGGCCAGCGCGTAGCGTCCCTGTCCTTCGATGTAGCGCGTCTCTGTCACGATACCTGAAGAGTCATTGTATAGCCTACGACAAGCGGTTTGCATTGCGAGCAGGCTACAGGTTACGGGCATCAGGCTTCAGGAACTCGTCTGAGGCGGACCTTCAGCCGCAAGCGATGTTCTTCGGCAAGTTGTGGATTCCCGCTTGCGTGAGAATGACGTTACGTTGCCCTATGTGCGGCCGCAGCCCAAACCCATGGATCGGACCCGGCAACGAACCTGAAGCCTGAAACCTGTAGCCTGACACCTGATACAATCCCCGCAGTTCAGGACGTTTCCCGGAGTGGGCCTGCGGGCGAGTGGCGGAATTGGTAGACGCGCTAGGTTCAGGGTCTAGTGGCCGAGAGGCCGTGGGGGTTCGAGTCCCCCCTCGCCCACGACATGATCTTTGGGGGTTCGTATAGGGCGTAGATCTCACAGGGCCGCCCCCGCCTCTCGCCGTCCGGGGGGACCCCGCAGCTCTCCGAAAGAGCGCCGCCGGAGGACGCTCCCCGCCTGGCTCACCCTCGCCGGCTCCATCCTCCTTTTGGTGGTGGTCTTCGGGTTCATCTTCTTCGTCGCCCGCGGCTGCGTGGCAACCCAGCAGTCGACCCAGGTCCGCAAGTACGTCACGAGCGCGGACAGTTTCTTGAGCGACTCCTCCAACGCGGGTAGAGAGGAGCTCCAGCGCATCCTGGGCAACGCCGGAGGGGACCCTGCCAGGCTGGACGACGAGGCGCTCGCCCAGGCTGCCAACCGTACGGAACAGCAATACCTGCAGGCTTTGAGGCAGGAGGAGATACCCCCGGAGTTCGAGGACGACCATCACTACATCATCACGGCACTGGGCATAAGATCCCAGGCCACAGACAAGCTCGTGCAGGCGGCTTCGGGGGATGCTGAAGGGTTTGCCGGGGAGCTCGCGACGGCCGTCGAGAACTACAGGACGAGCGACGGCATCGTCGCGAACTACTACATCCCGGCCGTCAAGCGTTCCCTGGAGACTGCTGGCCAGACGAGCGACCAGACCTACCTCGAAGAGCCGCAATCCTTTATGGATTACGGGGCGCTCGGTTTCGACACGGCCCCGGTATCTGGTACCGCAAGGAGCGACCCGAACGCCCTGCACGGGGTGCGGGTAACGGCCGTCAGTGTCGCTGGGAAGCCACTGAACTCGGACGGGAACGTCGTCCTGACGGGAGCGGACGAGCCGACCTTCGCCGTTACCGTCGGGAACGACGGTGAGGTGCCAGAGACGGGCGTCGAAGTCGAGGTCGTCCTCAACACGAGAGCCGAGCGCCAGTCCGAGAGCAAGACCCTGGCGCGCCTCGAACCCAAAAAGATGGCGATGGTCGAGGTCGGCGGCTTTATACCCGGCGAGCTCGACGAGACCGCCAGGGTCACCGTCGAGGCCGGGCCTGTCGAGTACGAGAAACGTACGGCCAACAATACGCTCACGGGGAGGGTGACGTTTGGGATCTAGTAGTGCCGGGCGGAAGGCCCCAGGCCTTCCGCCCAGCAAGGCTTCAGGTTACAGGTATCAGGCTTCAGGTTTTTCTGGAGAGAACTCTAAGGAGTCTGCATGGTAACGGCAATAGTGCTGGTCAGGACGGAGAGGGAGCGCGTGCAGGAAGCCGCCCAGGCCATGCTCGCGATAGATGGCGTCACCGAGGCTTACTCCGTCACGGGTCCCTACGATCTCGTCGTCATGGTCCGTATCCCCGACTTCGAGGGCCTGGCCGACGTCGTCCCCGAAAGGATAGCCCAGGTGCCAGGCGTCGCCCGCACCGAGACCATGGTCGCCTTCCGCGCTTACTCCAACTACGACCTGGATCGCGCCTGGAGCCTTGGGTTTGAAGAATAGGCTACAGGCATCAGGAAGATTTGCTGATGCCTGAAACCTAACTCTGTTCTTCCGCCAGCGCGGGGCGGGTGCCTTCTATAAGGAAGGCGACGACGTCGAGGAAGTTACCGCTCTCTTTGTAGACCTCGCGCTGGCGCTGGCTGCCCGTGCCGCCTTCCACTATGTCCAGGACGCCTTCTAGCTCGCTCTCGCAACCGAGATCTTGGGCGTGGGGCTTCAGCCGCTCGACGAGGTTACGGGCGAGGTCCCTAGCCGGGACCGTGATGTTGTCGCGGGCGTCGTAGAACGCCGCATCCATACCGTATCTGGAGGCGCGAAACTTGTTCTCTACCGCCAGATGCATGTTGTAGGGTTCGTGCGGGCCGACTTCCTCGAGTACCTGGGCGACGAGGCACTGGGTCAAGGCGGTGAGGGCCAGGGTATCTTTCAGGTTGGTCTGGGAGTCCAGGACCCGGAGCTCTATCGTCCCGATCTTGGGGTGCGGGCGCACGTCCCACCAACAGAAGGTGTAGTCCTCCATCGCTCCTGACGCGACCATAAGGTCCACGTAACCCTCGAAGGACTCGTAGTCGGGGAAGGCGGGGGGGAGGCCGGCGCGCGGGAAGCTCTCGAAGATCTTCACCCTCGCCGACTCGAAGCCCGTGTCGAAACCCTGCCAGAAAGGAGAATTGGCCGAGAGCGCCAGGAGGATCGGCGTCCGCTCCGCGAGACGGTTGTGGGCGACGATCGCCTCCTCGGGGCCGGGGACGGCCACGTGGACGTGCTGGCCGAAGATCACCTCGCGCTGGGCGATCCAGCGCAGCGTCCTCAAGACGTTCTCGTAGCGCTCCTGGTCCGTGACCTTCTGGTCCCTGTAGCGGGAGAAGGGATGGGTCCCCGCGGAGGCGAGCGAGGCGCCGCAGGCCGCCGCCCACGAGCCGACCCTGCTGCGTAGCTCGCGCAGATGCTTCTCGACCTCCGAGGTCGAGTCGCAGGGCGGAGTCTTTATCTCCATCACCGACTGGAACAACTCGTAGGAGACGGAGTCGTGCAGCTCGGCAGGCAGCCGGCTCATGATCTCCTCGATCTTCTGGACCAGCTCACCGGTGGTCGCGTCTACGATGGGGAGCTCCTCCTCGACCCCGAGGGAGTAGTCCGAAGCGCCTTCCTTGAACTCTATAGGCATGGCGTTCCTCCTCTATCCTCCGGGTTCGAGGGAAGTGGATCTCTTGCAGGCGGCAGTTCTCAACGTGGGGCAACATATTAGCACTTCAGCTAGTCAGCACGCTTCGGCTTCGCCTCGCGTGTCAGCTTTTCCCGCTCCGGCCTCGCCCTGCCGCGCACGACGAACCGCTACCAGCGGCAGTCGGATCCTACGCTCTTGGCGAGGTTTCTGGACAACTTGCTGAAATGCTGACGAGCGAAGGCGCTAGCCTGAGCGTGCTGACTAGCTGACATGCTTGCGAAGCCTGACCTGGGCCAGCGCCGCGCCGGAGATCACGAGTCCTGCGCCGACCAATTTGGGTAGGGTAAGGTCCTCCGCAAGCAGCATCACCCCGAGGGCGACGGCCACGACGGGCTCGATCGTGGCCATTATGGCCGACCTGCCCGCACCGAGGCGTCCGAGCCCGAAGGTGTAGAGCGCGAACCCGAGCGTCGTATGCACCACCGCGAGCATCAGCAGCAGGGCGTAAGAACCTGCCGAGAGGCCAGCCAGCGTACCGAGCGTGGGAAGCGCGCTCACGACGAGCAGGGCCGCCCCGAAGAAGAGTGCGTAGCTCAGGATGATGGAAGGATCCAGGCGGTTTGCCACGGGACGGCCGAAGATCGAGTACAGCCCGTAGGTAAGGCCGGAGAGCAGTCCCGCCAGCAGCACCTTCGGGCTCACCTCCAGGTTTGCCGGGTCGTAGGCGCCGGCGACCAGGAAGATCCCCCCCATGGTCAGGAAGAGCGCGATCGCCTTCGCCCCGTTCAGAGCCTCATTCAGGAAAAGCCGCGCGAGCACTACCACGAATGCGGGCGAGCTGTAGAGCAGGATCGCCGCCGTCCCGACCGTACTCTCCCTGACGGTGTAGAAGTAGAGCAGGTAGAAGAAGCCTATCCCCACCAGCCCCAGGGGGACCAGGAACGCCAGGTCCCTTCCCGAGACCCGCAGGCTGCTTGCGCCGCCGGTGGCAAGCACGAAGAGTAATACGGCCGCCCACCCGACCGAGGCCCGTACCGCGACCAGCGCTTCGAAGGAGACGCCCCTGGCGTAGAGGATCTTGGCGAACAGCCCGAGCGTTCCCCAGATAGAGGCCGCCGCAACGACGGCGAGTGCGCCGAGCAATCTTTCTCTGGTCACGTCGAGAAGCTCTCCTGTTTGTGGAACCTGCAGGCGGTATTTATACGGCAAGCCCCACCCTCGCGCCGAAGGGATGATCTCCGGATGCTCCACGTAGTACCCTTTCGTAGAAGCTTGGTAGTAGGGAGAGAGCGGCCCGTGGTCAGGACCTCCGAGGTAGACGAACCAGGATACGTGAAGGGAGATCGGGTATGTGTCCTGAGGGGACACGGCTCTCGCGAACCCGGCGTGGTGATCGGCCACTACGTCGACTGGGGACTCTACAGGGTCGTGTACATGGTCGACCTCGCCGGACGAGGACCAAGGGCGGTAGAGGAGTGGCGACTCTCCTTCCGCCGAGAAGGAGAGGGGTGCCCGTAGAGACCTGTATCCCGCCCCTACCTAATGCCGGTCTAGTTTGCGGGCCACCTCGTTCAGGCCGATGCGGTAGCAGATAGACCTCCCGTGCGGGCAGGTGGCGGGGAGGCGGCTCTCGAGCCAGCTCTTTATCAGGGCTTCCATCTCGGGCTGGGAGAGTTTGTCTCCCATCTTTACGGCGGAGTGGCAGGCTATGGTGGCGAGGATATGGTCTTCGCGGCGGTGGCCCGGCTCGGTACCCGAGATGGCCGAGAGGGCGTCCTTGAACGCGCCGGCAATATCCCTGTCGGCGAGCGTGGAGATCACGGCCGTAACCCTCAGGGATCTCGGTCCGAACGGCTCGGCCTCGAAGCCGTAGACGGAGAGCTCCTCGAGGTTCGCCGTGGCCCGCTCGGCCTCGGCCGGCGAGAGGTCGACGACCTCGGGGACGAGGAGGCTCTGCACCGTCGCGGGGCTGTCCGAGTCGTGGAGCCTGTCCAGAATGGCCCGCTCGTGGGCGACGTGCTGGTCGACGACCCAGAGGGATTCCGGCTCCTCCACAAGGATGTAGCCTGCCGCGAGCTGCCCTATGATTCGCAGTTCCTCCGGAGATGCTTGCGGCAAACCGCCCCTTTCGGGCAATTCTCCGTATCGTTCGCGCCCCTCGGCGAGCGGCCTGGAAGCCTCGGAGAGTCTTTCGCGCGCCTCCTGCAGACCACGCGCGGGGGGCGCTGTGTAGGCGGCGCGGTCTTCGGCGGCGTACGAAGGATAATCCGCCGGTGGACGCGAGGGTGCCGAGAAGCGATCCTGGGTGAAAGTCCTTTCGGGTGCGCGCGGGGCCTGCGGGGGCGCCTGGGCGCGCCACTCGATGGCGTCCCTGACGGCGGAGGCCACGGCTTCGCGGGCCGCCCGCTCCTCCGAGAAGCGGACGACCTGCTTTGTGGGATGGACGTTCACATCGACGCGGCGGGGGTCGGCGGTTATCTCGACGGCGACGGGGGGGTAGCGCCCCGACGGTACGGTCGCCCTGTAGGCGTCATCGAGGCCGCGGTGGAGGTTCTCGGCCCTGACGAAGCGGCCGTTCACAGAGATCGTCTGGTGGGCCCTGCTGCCCTCCGTCAGGCTCGGAAGGGCCGCGTAGCCCGAGACACCGAAAGGTCCCGACTCGTACTCCACTTTGCGCAGAGAGCGCGCTTTGGCGACGCCCAGGATCTGGGCCAGACGTTCGAGGAGATCCCCTGCCTCGGGCAGCGAGAGGTAATCTCTGCCTCCCTCAGTCAGGCGGAAGGCGAGCGTGGGATGGGCTATCGCCAGGTGCGTCACGACCTCCACTATCGCCGAGCGCTCCGCCCGCGTGCCCTTCAGAAAGGCGCGTCTTGCGGGAACGTTGTAGAAAAGCCGGTCGACGAGGACGGTCGTCCCCTTAGGGTGAGAGGCCGCGTAGACCTCGGCCGCCTCCCCACCCTCGACGACGACCCTGGTGGCGGCGCCTTCGCCCGTGGAGGAGGTCAGGGAGAAGGAGGAGACGCTGGCGATGGAGGGGAGTGCTTCGCCCCTGAATCCCAGGGTACTCACGGCCTCGATATCTTCGGCGTTCCGGATCTTGCTAGTGGCGTGCCTGAGCACGGAGAGCCTGGCGTCTTCCCTCGACATCCCCGATCCATCGTCGCGGACCAGGATGTGCGAGGTGCCGCCGTCTCCCAGCTCGACTTCGATGCGGGAGGCGCCCGCGTCGAGGGCGTTCTCGAGGAGCTCTTTGACCACGGAGGCCGGGCGGTCCACGACCTCCCCGGCGGCCACCTGCTGGGCCACCCTGGGGTCGAGGACGTTGATGCTCGCGCGGGGGGTCACCATGGATCTTCGGCCATTGTACATCCGGGGGCGGGTTTTCCCACGTACAGGCGTGTAGAATCCCTGACTGTGCCAGAGATAGACGAAAACCGTCCGCTGCCGCTTAGGGAGGTCGAGTTGCTCGTCGAGCTCGTGCGCGAGAGCGGGATGGATGAGATCCGGGTCCGCCGGGGGGAGACGGAGATCTCGGTCAGGGCCAAACCCGAAGTCCCGGCCGCGCCTCCGGCTACCCAGGCCGCGTCAGAGACTCGAGGAGTTCCCGAGGCAGGCGAGCCCGAGTACTCGCCGGAGATGGACGGGTTGCACGCCGTGCGCTCGCCCGTGGTCGGGACGTTCTACAGGGCGCCGGCTCCTGGAGAGGACGCCTACGTCCAGGTTGGGGATACGGTCAGCGCCGGGCAGACCCTTTGCATCGTCGAGGCGATGAAGCTGATGAACGAGATCGTCGCCGACGTCCCTGGGGAGGTCGTCGAGGTACTGGCTGAGAACGCCGGTGGCGTCGAGTACGACCAGCCGCTGTTCTATCTGCGGCCCGACGAACAGTAGTGATCGGCAAGGTCCTCGTAGCGAACCGCGGCGAGATCGCCCTGCGCATAATCCGGGCCTGCCGCGAGCTGGGAGTAAGGAGCGTCGCCGTCTACTCCACCGCCGACAGGGACTCCCTGCACCACGAGCTGGCCGACGAGTCGATCTGCATCGGCCCGCCTCCCGCGGTGAGCAGCTACCTGAACGTGCCGGCGATCATCTCCGCCGCCGAGCTTACGGGCGCCGACGCCGTCCACCCCGGCTACGGTTTTCTCGCCGAGAACGCCCGCTTCGCCGAGATCTGCGAGCGGGTCGGCCTGAAGTTCGTCGGCCCCGCCTCGGGCACCATCGCCAGGATGGGCGACAAAGCGGTGGCCCGCGAAGCCGCCGCCGAGGCGGGCGTCCCCGTTACACCCGGCTCTGACGGCCCTTGCGAGAGCGTGGAGGAGGTCAAGCGCGTCGGCGCCGAGGTCGGCTATCCGCTGGTCATCAAGGCGAGCGCCGGCGGCGGGGGGAAAGGGATGCGGGTGGTCGAAGCCGAGACCGAGGTCGAGGCCGCCTACCTCGGCGCGAGCAGGGAGGCCGGGGCCAACTTCGGCGACGGCTCGGTCTACGTCGAGAAGTACCTGGAGAGGCTGAGGCACGTCGAGGTACAGGTACTCGCCGATTCTCACGGTGAGACGGTCACCTTCCCCGAGAGGGACTGCTCCATTCAGCGCCGCTACCAGAAGCTCATCGAGGAATCGCCGGCCCCAGGCCTGCCGGAGGACGTAAGAGAGGGTCTCATGGCGGCCTCGGCCGATCTGCTCGGCTCTTTGGGTTACGAGGGGGCAGGGACCGTGGAGTTCGTCTACGCGGACGGAGAATTCTACTTTATCGAGATGAACACCCGCCTCCAGGTCGAGCATCCCGTGACGGAGATGATCTCCGGCGTCGACATCGTCGCCGAGCAGCTGAAGGTGGTTTCGGGCGAGCATCTGGAGATCCCCGAGGATGCCCTCTCTCCCGACGGGCACGCGATCGAGTTCAGGATCAACGCCGAGGACCCCAGCCGCAACTTCCTGCCCCAGGCCGGGCTCGTCGAGGTCTACAACCCGCCGGGCGGGCCGGGCGTTAGGGTCGACTCGCACCTCTACGCCGGCTACATGGTGCCCCCGCACTACGATTCCCTACTGGCGAAGCTCATCGTGCACGCCCGCGACCGCGAGGCCTCCATACGCCGCGGACTTCGGGCCCTCGACGAGTTCGCTATCTCTGGCATGGAGACGACCCTCCCTCTGCACCTCGCCGTGCTCGAGGACGAAGAGTTCAGAAGGGGCGGTGTCACCACGCAGTTCCTGACGGATAGGGAGCTCGAGAGCGAGGGAGGCCTCTTGCGGCTGGTTCAGCATTTCAGCTAGTCAGTCAGCACGCTCCAGCCTTCGGCGCAGCCGCCGTGCTGACGAGCGAAGGCGTCAGCCTGAGCGTGCTGAAATGCTGACCAGCGGAGGCGCAAGCCGGAGCGTGCTAATCTTTACTTCCTGATCCTTGCCTAGAAGAGGGAGAACTGTGGCCAAAGGCGTCGCGATGGAGAAAAACGAGGGGCGTCTAGTCTTCGGTGGGATGGCCCGGTGGGACGGGCTCGACCTCTTCGGCCCGAACTACACCAGCGTCGCATACCGCAGGAAGCGGGAGATCCACATCAAGATCGAACCCTCCGTCTTGCGAAGGCCCACGAACCCCACGGTACAACGCATCTCCCGCTGGCCCGTAATACGTTCGTTCTTTCTTTGGGGCAGGGTCTTCGCCCAGGTCTTCGGCTCTGTCTGGAGTCTGCTCTTCTTCGCGGCCACGCTGGCCGTCCTCTGGCTCTTTGTGAGCCTGATGCAACTCGGTAGCGGGGCGGGGGCCGTTGGCGGGGTCTTCGCCTTCTTCGCAGCGTTCCCCATCCTGCCCGTCCTGCTGCTCTTCTTCGCGGCCATGAAGCTCACCCCCATCGGCCGCTACCACGGGGCAGAACACAAAGCCGTCGCCGCCTACGAGACGTACGGTGAGGTGACGCTCCAGAACGCCAGAAACAGCAGCCGCATCCACCCCCGCTGCGGGACGAACATCCTGCTCTACATAATCCTCGCAGCCCTCCTCGACCCGCTGATAGCGTGGTGGGGCTACGCCATCCTCCAGTTCATCCTCATCTCAGAAGCCTGGTTCGTCTTCGGCACGACCCGTCCTTCTATCGCCGTCGGCAACTTCCTGCAGAGATACTTCACCACCACCGAGCCCCGGCGCGCCGAGCTCGAGGTTGCGGTCGAGTCACTGAACAGGCTGCTCCAGGCCGAAGAAGGGCGTGAGGTCGACGAGGCGGCCGTACTGGTGAGGGCGAGGTATTGAAGTAGCAGGTCAGCACGCTCAGGCTTCGCCTTCGCTCGTCAGCATTTCAGCTAGTCATACCGAGTCCGGGGGAATGGTAACGCTACAGCGCATCCGACGATACTTGTGGACCTAACTCTTCCACTACCCGTGGATTCCCGCTTTCGCGGGAATGACGGACGAGGGGGACCCGTCTCGTACGCGCGGCCGGAAAGCGTGACGGTCCAGACGGACTCGGTATCAGCTTCTTGTTTTCGCTGATCGCTCGAGGCTTCAGGTATCAGGAGCTCTGCGGGCTTATCCGAGGGTGGGTGATGGGGTTGGTGGTGCTGTCAGGCGCAGGTAGGCGAGCGTCCAGTAGGCGTGGGAGAAAGTGCCTATGGCGCCCGTGGCCACGAGCAGGAGGGGTAGCAGGATGAGGCCTGCTATCACGCCGGCGATGATGGCCCCCGTGGATGACCCGGCGACGGCCAGCGCGATGGTCGGGATAAACAGGACGAGGCCGACGATCAGGAGCAGCAGGAGAAAGGCGATCCCGATCCCGATAGTGAGCCCGAGATGTATGAGCCAGAGCAACAGGCTCCTTCCGATGTTGTGGCGGAAGAGACCGTAGCCGCTCCCGACGGAGCCGAGGACGCGCTCGCGGCGCACCACGATGTCCCGCAGGGCGTACTGGCCGACTATGGAGAGGGGGATAAAGACGACGATGAGCAAGAGGACGGCCAGGATCCCCACCACCACCGCGACGGAGACCCGCACCCCCGTGGCCTGGGTGGCCGCGAAAGTGCCCCCGATCAATAGCGCCACGGGAATGGCTATCACCACGAGGAGTCCGACTCCGAGCAAGATGAACACGACGTAGTAGCCGAGGACGCGCCAGAAGCTACCCATCCCGGACGTGAAGGCGGACCCGAACCGGCGTCCCTGGCCCCTGTCTATGGCGGCGACGCTATCGGCCAGCGCCCCCTGGGAGATTATCGCCAGGACGATGAAGAACAGCGCGATGATTAGCACCACCACGACTATGCCGAGGATCAGGACCGTCTCGCTCAATCCCTGCCCGACCTGGGCCGTGAGCCCGGAGACGTCTGAGCCCGGGCGCCGGAAGTTATCGAAGTTGAAATTGCCACCACCGGGGGGGACGTTGCCCACGAAGTTGGTGCCCGTGCCGCCCGCGAAGAAGCCGAAGAACCACAGGAAGCGGTTGCGGAGCGTGATCGTGAACGCGTCCCGAATGAGGTCTCCGTAGTTCATGATCCGAGCACCCAGGTGTCTTTCATCTTGCCTCCACTCGAGATGTTGACCACGTGCTTGCCGGGAGCGGCGACCCTGCTCAACGAACCAGGGACAGCCTCGACGACGTTCGGGTCTCTGGGGTCGGGAGAGAGGACGAGCACGCGGTAGTCTGCATAGGAGTCGCGGAGGAGGAAATCTGCCCCCTCGGTCTCGCAGAGGACGTGGGTGGAGAAGTCTATCGTCTCCTGGGCCACGTACTCGACAGGATTGCCTTCGACCCGCCTGCGGAACTTCTGAAGCGACTCTTTCGACTCTTCTGGTCCGATCATGACTTCCTTGCCGCCGTAGCCACCCCTGCTCTTCACGACCAGTTCATCGAAGTGGTCCATGACGTAGCGCCTGTCCTCCTCTACCGCCAGCGACCATGTCCTGGCGTTCTCTATGAGGGGCTCCTCTCCCAGGTAACGGCGCACCATCTCCGGGACGAAGGCGCCGACGCCCTTATCGTCTATTATCTCCGAATTGGGGGCGAAGAGCACGTGTACTTTGCCCTCGATGTGAGACTCGAGCAGGCCGGGCACCTCGGCATAGAGGGTATCCTCGTCGACGCGCTCGTAGATCACGTCTATCCTGCGTCCTGTGGGCCTGTAGGTGAGGTATCCATCCCCTTCCACTTCCAGGTCCTTCGTTTCGGCGAGGACGGCGACCATCTCCCTGGCGTAGATGTGGTGGTCGAGGTAGAACTGGTCGTCAGGACCACTGCTCACGACGGCCAGCGTCGCATCCGGTCCTTTGGGGGAGGCGGCCCGCAAAGCGTCGCCGAGGCGCCCGAGCCAGCCGTCGAGGAGCAGGACGGGGAGACTGGCCATGGAACCGGGGAAGAAGACCTCCGCGCTCATCCTGCGCCTGCGGGTCATCGCGGCGAGGCCGACCGGCATCTTGGCGTTCTCCTCGATGACCAGGTACTCCCAGCCTTGCCCGCCCTCTACGGCGACGACGTCGAAGGCTATCTGGCGCACGGGCACGGGACCGAAACGATCCTTCCAGCCCGTGTCGTAGAGGATGCTGCTCTCGACGACCTCCCTTGGGACGACCTCCTCCTTGCCCGCCTCGAGGCGGCTCAAGAACACGTTGATGGCGCGCAAGCGCTGCGTCAGGCCGGCCTCGAGACGTTCCCAGTCCGGGGCCGAAACGATGCGGGGGATCCAGTCCGTGGGATGGGTCTTGTCGCCCTCCTCTATGCCGAACGCGTGCTGCTCGTCGAGCAGGAGCCCGTGCGCCTCGCGCAGCTTCCCTTCCCACCTCTCGGCGCCCGTGCGCTCCAGCTCGTCGAAGACAGTCTCGTAGATCCGACGCAGAGTTCCTTCCGGGAGGAAGACCTCGTTTGTGCCGGGGAGTGCGCGCTCGAACCTCACAGGGTGGGGATTATACTAGCCCCAGGGCGGAGTACGCTCTGTCGTGCCGATAGACAACTGCCTACGGGAGCGGATTCTGGGCGAAAACGCGGACACACGGATACCCGAAGAGCGAGCGGGCGACGATCCGGTACCAGAGGGACGCGCGATGCTGGTCGGCGGCTGGATCTCCTGCGCCATAGGCGTGCTTCTCGCCGCAGTCACGGTCTTCGCCGCGCTCCTCGGCGGGGGCGCGAACACCACCGCCGCCACGCTCGGTGTGGGCTTCGGGGTCCTCGGCTACTTCCTGGGCTCTAGAAAACTCGCGACCGCAACGGTCTTCCTCTGCGCCGCCGCCATCCTCTTCGGGCTGGCTGCCAGCCAGGGCTATGTAAGCTAGTCAGCAAGTCGTACCGTAGCCCCGCCACGAGCGTAGAACCCGACCTGGCGTTGGTAGCGGTTCGTCGTGCGCGGCAGGGCAAGGTCTAGAACGGGAGAAGCTGACCTGCTGACCAGTGAGGGCCGTAAGGCCCGAGCGTGCTGAAATGCTGATGTGCTAACAATCAGACGTAGAGAGCCCGGCACTCGACCGCTATACTGGCCTCAGGATGGAGAGAGTTCGTCTCACACCTCCGGGGGAGAAGAGGGCGCGGGGAGGCCGCGCCCGTCTCTACGTCCGCTGGATGCCGCACCTGGGGGCCGAGGCCGTCGCGCTCTACGAGCTGCTCCGCATCCTCCCCGACCTCGGTAACGAGGCTCCCGAGATCGAAGAGCTTGCAGAGCTGTTGCGCTCCACGCCGGAGGGCGTCGAGGCGTCTCTTGAGGCCCTGGTCGAAGCCCGCTTCGTCGTCCGTAGGGAGGGCTGGCTCGAGGTCGCCGAGCACCCGCCTTCGGCGGAAACGGGCGAGCGGCCCCGCGAAGACGTGCTTCCCGACCGCGACGTCGAGGTGATAAGGGCCGAGCCAGCCGGGGTCTCGGCCGACGATTACTTCCGTTTTATGGGGACGCTGCCGGCGCCGCACATCCTGGAGTTCTTGAACGGTTACTGCGGGCGGGACGGGCTTACGCCCGATGCGGTGAGGGAGGCTTTGAAGATAGCCAGCGAGCGCGACGCGCGCAGGGTCGGCTACGTACGGAGCATCCTGGAGCGGTGGGTCGAGCGGGGCGTGAAGACCGTCGAGGACGTGGAGCGCTTCGAGCAGGACCGCAAGCTCAGGCTCGTCGAGCAGAGCGGGGCCGTGAGGGGGGGCGCCTTGAGGATAGGTGAAGCCAGAGGGGGGGTGAGTAGTGGACCGGATAGACAATCTGCTGCCAGACGCCGGGAGGGCTATGAGTGGCTCTTCGGGGAGACGGAGTAAGCGCCAGGCCGAGGTTCTGAGGCTCGACGATAAGATCTGCCCCCACTGCGGACGCGAGCTCCAGGCCGAGTGGGACGAGTTTCCGCCCGCCCTCCAGAAGAAGTACGGCAAGCCCGGCGAGTGGTACTACCATCCCTGCACCCCTGAGTGCGAGAAGAAGAACGAGCGGCGCGAGTGGGAGTTGATGCGCCGCGAGGCGCGGGTCGCGACGCTAAGGGACCGTAGCGGCCTTTCCAAGCGCATGAAGGGCTACTCGCTCGACAACTTCGATCCCTCATTCAGCAAGAACTCCCAGAAGGCTTTCGCCAAGGTCATGGACTACATCATGGACTGGAAAGCCAATCAGGAGGGCGGGCGGGGCCTCTACTTCTGCGGCCCGGTAGGGGTAGGAAAGACCCACCTTGCTGTTGCCGTAATGAACGAGATCATCACCAAAAAGCGGGTGCCCTCGCTCTTCGTCACGGTGCCTGAACTTCTGGATAATCTGCGTGGGGCCTACAACGACCCTGGCCGGGATATCGACGAGTGGATGGACTCCGTAAAGAACGCGGATCTCTTGCTGCTCGACGACCTCGGCGCAGAGAGGGCTAACGAGTGGGTGCGCGAGCGCATCTTCGTTATCGTCAACCACCGCTACAGGGAGGAGCTGCCGACCATTTTCACCTCCAACACGGGACCCAAGGACCTGGCTGCCCAGCTCGGGGAGAGGACGGCGAGCAGGATCATCGCGATGTGCGATTGGATCTCCCTCGAAGGCGAGGACTACCGCGAAGCCGAAGTAAGGCGGGGCCTGTGAGAGAAGAGTTCATGATCGTCCGTCAGGGAAAGCAATACGTCCTGTACTCGGGCCTTCTCGACGAGGCCCATAGTCTTGGACTGACGGGGATAGACACGGACCTGATCCAGGTCCCCGACGAGTCAAACGGGAACGTCGCCATAGTAAAGGCTGTGGCCGAGATGGAGGACGGCCGCCGCTTCTCGGGTATCGGGGACGCCAGCCCCGAGAACGTCGGACGCAACATCGCCCCACACCTGATCCGGATGGCCGAGACCAGGGCCAAAGCCCGTGCCCTGCGCGACGCCGTGAACGTCGGCGCGACCGCCCTCGAAGAGCTCTCCGACGGCGACGACGCCCCTCAGGCCTCCCAGGGCTCGCCCTCGCGAGGCGGGCCGACTCCCATCCGCGGGGGGAGACAGGACTCTTCTCGAGGCACTTCCCGGGGTGCAGCCGCCGAGCAGGACACCCCGAATGGGCAGCCGGAGAAACCGGCCTCCTCGAAGAGAGGCGGGGCGGGTAAGGCGCGCAAGAGCCAGGTCGACCTGCTGAAGACGCTGGCCGTCGAGTGGCGGGGCGAGAACGGCGTCGAGCGTCTGGAGACCCGCCTCGGCAAGCCGCTCCAGGACATGACCCGCGCCGAAGCCGACGAGTGGATCGACCGCCTTACTCCGGAAGGACGCGACTAACATAAGGACCGTCGAAGAAAGCTCCCCAGAGAGGCGTAAGGGGCCAAGAGATCCGGCCTAAGGTTCCTCGGAATCATCCGATAACGTATCTGATGGTCACACGTAAGTATCTCCTCACCCCACTGTTGCTGGTCCTGATCCTGCTTTCGCCGTCTTGCGCGGAGCTGGAGTTACTCACCGGCGGTTCCCGGGGCGGTCCCGGACCACCGCCTTCTGGCTCTCTATCCGTAAGCTTTATCGATGTGGGCCAGGGGGACGCGGTGCTCGTGCAGGCCGGCGGTGAGAGCTATCTCATCGATGCGGGACGACCGGAGGAGGGGCCGAACGTGGTGGATTTCTTGCGCAGCAGGAGCGTCGACTCCCTCGACGGCATCGTGGTGAGTAACCCGGATGCGGACCATATCGGCGGCTTCCTCGACGTGTTCGACGCCTTCCCGGTGGAGACGGTCTACGTCTCGGGGGATCCCAACAACACCCTTACTTACAATACCTTCTTGCGCGGCGTACGCGACGAGGGAGCAAGAACCGAGGTCTTGCGGACCGGTGCGCTGATGGACTGGGGAGGGGTACGGGCCGACGTCATAGCTCCGCCTACGGACGCCGAGGGCGGTCTGTTCTCCGAGATCAACGACAATTCCGTGGCCATCTTACTGACCTACGGCACGGCCCGCATCCTGCTCGCAGGCGACGCTGAGGCGAACGAGGAGGAGTACATGGCTAACGGTCCTTACACCGGTCCCCTGACGATCATCAACATTCCAAAACTACACACATTCTGAGCCAAGGTTCCGCGTTCTGCTGGTCGGGGAACCGTCCGACGTGCAACTAGCGCTGGGCTAGGTCAGAGCATGTCCTAGACTCATCGCCGAGTCAGCGTCCTCCGATTTACTGACCTGAAAGGCGACACCGCACCCATACACCATGCTGCGTACTAAGAGGCTCCGCCAGTAGGGAGATGAGCGCCCGCCTGCAAGGGGGACATGGACTCTGCTAAACCACTCGGGAAGTTGCGAAGCTTTCCGAACAAGGAGCAGAGCCCATGCCCGCCATCCCATCATGCATCATCGACCCCATCTGGGACCACTTCGCCGAGCTACTTCCGGAGAAAAAAGTAGAGCACCCACTCGGATGGCACAACCCCCGCATACCCGACAGGGTAGTGTTCGACAAGCTCGTGCAGGTCCTTGTTTTCGGCTGTGCCTACGAGAGGATAGCTGACGAGAGTTGCTCAGCTACTACCCCCCCTGCGTCGCCGACGCGAGGAGTGGATCGCCTCCGCAGTGATGAGGCGCTTGCAGCAGATTGTGCTCGACGCCTATGACTGGATGCTTGGCCTCGACCTCTCCGATGTGGCCGTAGATTGCTCCATCACGAAGGCTCCCTGCGGTGGCCAGAAGGCGGGCAAAAGCCCCGTGGACCGAGGAAAAGGTGGCATCAAGCGTTCGATGGTCGTAGACGCTAAGGGCATCGGGCATCCCACTGGGAGCTATAGCAGCCCCGGCCAACCGCCATGACTCGCCGCTATTATTGGAAAGGACTCTGGACACTATGGAAATCGTGGGAGAGTTGCCCGAGCGGATGAGCGTCCACCTCGACGGCGGATACGACTCGAAGCTCACCCGCGAGCGGCTTAAAGAGCTGGGGCTAGGATGGGAGATCTCGGGGAAGGGCAAGCCCGCGCCTTTTTGGGCCACGAATCGGTGGGTGGTAGAGCGGAGGAGCTCGTGGTCCAATGCCCACAAGAAGCTTTTGTGGTGCACGGAGCGGGTGGGGAGGGTCATAGACTTCTGGCTTGCCTTCTGCGGGATTGTCATTACCGTAGGCAGGCTCGTCCGCAGCGGCTGGACTCACTACCGATGGGAAGGCCGACCTTGCCGCCGACCGTAGCCTACTGGCGGAGCCACTTATTCGCCGCTCCTACAAGTTGTGCTCTAGTCATTGACCTCACAAGATCGCTAAGCCTAATGTTCTGGCCTCCACGAATCACTTACGCAGCATAGTGGATATGGTCTTCCGAGAATTACCCTTCCACGCACTCAGGTGAATAAGGGTACGAAGAAGGGGGCACACGAGGCGCCCCCTTTCCGACCAGCGAACTACTCTTCTTTTCCGGAGAAAGGTTCCGTGCTGGAGGCCCTGGACAAAACGATCACCGTACTGAGGACAGCGCAAGGATTGGGTGATCTAATTCAGAACGCCTGGAGCTCCTGGGGAGGCCTAGGTTTCTAGCCGCCGGCGGGATCCTTACCGCATAGGTGTGCGGCTCTGCAGCGAACTTCCTAGAACTTCGTGATGGCGAAGTTCGCAGAATCCACCTTCCACGCACCCTGCTGAATAGCGTAGGCTTTGCGGGTTCGTGCGCAACACCTGATCCTACTTAGAGGAGGCTCCTATGCCCTGGATACCCGAGGTCTTCACCGCTCCCATAGCCGAAGCTAGGCGCACAGGTAGAGGAGGCTACGAGCACCAACGACGCCGTCCCCTACTACGAGGGCATCCTCGCAGACGAACCCGACGCCCTCGTGCGCTCCTTCGCCGCACGCCAGCCCGTCCTCGATGATCCCCGAGTCGGCTACGTCGAGGGCACAAGGGAGTTACGCGCCTTCGCTTCAGGGACAACGGACTGGTTGCGCGAGCGCGACGCGGTGGTTGAGAACGTGGCACTCACGCGCACCTCCACCCGCACGGTAGAGGAGGTGGTTCTGAACCTCCTGGTGGACGACGGGGCGAGGGTGGAGCTGCCCGTGGCAGTGGTGAGCGACCGCAACCCCGACCGCACTCTGAAGGTGATCCGTGTCTACCACAGCACGTGGCCGCTTACAGGCGAGCACCGCGTGCGCCCTCCGCGGCTTCCCACCGATCCGGATCTCCACGCCGAGGGTACACCGGGCGACTACCAGAGAGCCTTGGCCGAGGGCGACCTGGAAGAGATCGTGGCGACCTTCGAGCCCGACGGCTACGCCCGCGAGCCCAGCGGGGCAGCGTACCTCCATCGTGGCACCGGAGCGCTGCGGCAGCTGTACGCGCACATGTTCGCCAACGGGGATGGCATAGTGCTGGAGCACTGCACGCTCACCGACGACGGGGTTAAGTGCGCCATCGAGTACAACTGCGTGCGATGGGGGACGACCGACATCCTGCCCCAGGCGGGCGTCGCCGTCTATGAGCGTGGGGGCGGCGGCACGCATCTACGACGATGTGGAACCACTGGTCGTCTCGGACACCTCCATGGTCTAGGGACGGAAGTTCCGAGAAAGTCGTACAGGCGAAGTTCCAAGAAGTTCGGGGCTTCCTTGGTGCTGTGGAGCACTTAGTGCCCTTCGGCACATACACTCCCTTAAGACAGGAGTATATTGCCTTCGTTGCGTGGCCCGCTGAGGCCGCGTGAAGGCGTAGGACCGCTACCTACCCTCCTCTAGACCAGGGCCAGCTACCCGTCTCCTATTGCTAGCTGACTTGCGAGTGAGTGACAGGGTACTGTCGTTGCGCAAGAACGCTTCAAGTTAGTCTGACTACGGAAAGTGGTGTGCGATGCGGCGTGACGGCTGGGGATCCAATGAGGTTGATCCGAACGGGGCCACCAGTCCAACCTCGTGGCGAGGCGGGCTGCCGTACCGGCAGGCGCTCCAAGCGGCGATGCGTGACACTCCGCTCGGGGTGCACCGCCAGGCTCTGGAGGCTGCGGCGGGTGTGGGCAGCGGCAACTTCAACTTCGTCGTGCCCGTGGCGCGTTACCCCGGGCGTGGCGAGCAGCCTCTCACGCTAGACCTGATCTACAACTCTCGAGTCTGGCAGCGAGCGGACTCCCGGTCCACTAGTCCCATGATTTTCGACATCGACCATGACTGGCCGGCGCCGGGTTGGTTGCTTGGCTTCGGCAAGATGGTCAGCATCGGAGGCCGGCGGTGCATGCTCGTGGGGCGTGACGGGACGCGACACCCCTCCAAAGAGCAGGACCGGATTGAGCACTTAAACGGCGGCTGGGGTGTGGTCGCACGCACGAAAGACGGATCGTTCATCACGTACAGCCACGAGGAATACAAGAAAGAGAACTACCTGATTGAGGGTCGGGCACAGTATCTTGACGGCTCCGTCGTCGAGTTCAAGGCGCCGTCGGTGGATCACGAGACGCTGTATCCGACGCGCATCATCGACCGCAACGGCAACTACCTCAGCGTGGCCTACCGCGCCGGCACCGGGCCGGAGATCGAGACGGTCACCGACACATGCGGCCGTATCATTCGGTTCCACTACGACTCCGAGGGCCGGCTCACCGCCCTCACCGGACCGGGCGCGACAGGCAAGGACGTCAGACTGGTCAGCCTGCACTACTCCGTCCGCGATTTAGAGTACTCCTTCGCTAGCGGCATCTCGGTTGTCCCCCCCGGGTCTGTGACTCTGCTGGATGCGATCTTCTTCCACGGCACAGCCACAGGATACTCGTTCCAGGAGTCCGGGGACTACTCGACCTACGGGATGCTGCGGCGCGTGCGCGAGTGTCGCGGCATGACCTTGACCTCCGGTCCGCTCGGCGAGCAGGAAAGATTCGGCGGCGGAGCGATGAGCAGGTTGCGGGAGTACGACTACCCGGATGGGCCTGGCAAAGAGCTGGACGACTCCCCGACCTACAGCACCATGGACGAGACCTGGGCTGGGCAGCCGGGCTCCCGTCCATTCTCTACCAGCTACGAGGTGACCCAGATAGACTCGACCGTTCAAACAGAGATCACTCACTTCGATGGCAGCCGCACGGTGCAGAGCCTCAAGCCTGGCCCCGATGCGTCTCAGGGCGTGTTCTCACAGCTAGTGGTCGAAGACAGGGATGGCAACCGGCTGCAGCAGACGGACACGGAGTGGGAGTCCGGTGACGGTGCCTCTCCCCGGATCCGCAGCGTTCGCGTCACCGATCAGCGAGACCGTACGACCATGACGACCTTCGCCTACGACGGAGCGGTGGCCAATCAGGCTACGGAAGTGCGCCACTACGACTACGACGGCATCACTGTGCTTCGCCGGACCCATACCGACTACGTATCCAACCCCGTCTACGACGCTCGGCACATCCTCAACCTGCCAGAGCGGGTACAGGTCTTCGACCGGAGAGACGTGGCGACCTCCTGGATCGAGTACGCGTACGACGGTTCTCCTCTGCGCTCCACACCGGGGGTCGTTGGCCTTCACGAGAGCTTCGACCCTGCGAACCGCGAGTGGATTCCGGAGCACTACGAGATATGGTTCGACAACGATGGGAAGCCCCATTGGGAAAAGGTTCCAGGGGCGTGGGTTGGCGACTACGACGAGATCACCCGATACCGTGGTAACCCGACCCTCGTCCGCCGCTTCGCCGATGCGGCCCGCCAGGGCGGGCCGGTCACCGACACGCGCGCTTACGACCTGTGCGGCAACCTGGTCACCACCGACCTCGCCGGCCGCCGTACCGAGTACCTGTTCCGGCGCGAGACACAGTACTCTCAGCCCTCGGTGATCGTCACCGGGTCCCCGGACCCGACCTCCTCAGCACGGATTCAGACCGCGACCACCTACAACAGCGCCGGCCTACCTCATGTCGTCACCGACGCCAACGAGCAGAAATTAGAGATCAACTACGATGAGGTGAGCCTGCGTCCTCGCTATGTCGCGTCATGGACTACGTGGTGCTTTACCGCATTCGACTACGACGATTCGGCGATGACGCAGACGAGAACGGTGTACGCTGCCACCAGACCCTCTACTATCACCTCGAAGGAGGTCACGGGGTACGATGGGAAGGGCCGCCTCGCCAGCCACAAGCGCGAGGCAGTAGGTGGCGACTGGGACGTCGTCGAGTACCAGTCTGACCAACTAGGACGAGAGAGGCGGCAGAGCGCGCCGCACCGTGAGGGACAGTCGCCCAGCTGGGCTTATTTCGAGTACGACCCCTTGGATCGCTTGCGGGCGTTTAAGGCGCCGGACGACAGCATCATCATGCGACACTACGACGAGAAAGTACGTCCCTCCGTCGCTCGTGACTTGCCGGGCCCTACCGTCCGGATGGTCGACGCGTGGGGGCGTGAGCGCTGGGCCCAGTTCGACGCGCTCGGCCAACTGGAGCAGGTGGTCGAGCCGGACGCGAGTGGAACCGGGGCCGTGCTGCCACCCGCGAGTGGCAGCGTCACGCGCTATACCTATGACGGCAATGGCAACCTAATCGAGCTGTTTACCGGCTACTTACGACAGTGGTGGACAGGTCGCCCGCAAGGAAGAGTCCCTCAGTCACGCCAGTTCCGCTACGACTCCCTCAACCGTATCACCCACGCCTACATGCCCGAGTGCGGCAGCGGTCTCGACGACGCAGGCGGTACCTCCGGGCCCACGCGGCAGTGGAGCAAGGTGTTCACCTATGACGAACGATCGAACCTGACCTCCCGTAAGGACAACCGTGGCATCGCAACTCGCTACGATTACGCCGGTGACCCGCTTGATCGGGTACAGCGAATCAGCTACGACATGTCCGGCTTTCTAGACAACGACAACCCCGTCCTGCCCTGCCCCGACGTCATCTACACTTACGAGACGACCGGTGACCTGAGACGCGTCCGCACCGAGACGGCGAATGGTGTCTGCACGCAGCGCTATACCTACGACGCCTTCGCCGGGCTGACCTCGGCATCGCTCAGGATGGACGCTCTGCCCGAATTCCCCTTCGAGGTCGGCTACGGCCACGACACGCTGGGCCGCATCACCACGATGACCTACCCTGCGCTCTACGGAGAGCCGACCGCGACTCGTCCTATGTTGCGGCACGAGTACGGGATCGGCAACACTCCAGCGAAGATCGCAGTTGGCAGTGTGGAAGCGGCCTCTAATTTCTCATTCAACGCGGCCGGGCAGATAACCTCGATGTTGACAGGACCCGCGGGGGCACAGCAGGTCACCGAGACCTACGCTTACGACGACTGGCACCAGTGGCTCCAGTCGCAGCGGCTGTCCCAGGACGGAGCGCTGCTTCTCGACCTGGAGTATGACTACCACACCCCCCCGTCGAGCGACTCCGGCAAGACCGGCCAAGTGACGAATTGCCGTGACCACCTCGACGAGAACAACACTCGCACCTACACCTACGACGCCCTCGCCCGGCTCGAGAAGGCCACCGGCGGTCCTGACGACGCGCCCCTGTGGAACGAAGACTACACCTACGACGAATACGGCAACCGCACCGGGGTGGCAGCTGACGGGAAAACTCCGCAGGGGTCACCCGTGCCCCGCGATGGTGCGGAGAGCACCGCCTTCGAGACAAGCATACAGCAGAGCACCAACCGCGTGCGCGCGGACGGCGTTCGATATGACGCCGCCGGCAACCAGGTCGCAGGCACTGAGCCGGGCACCGGCGCTCCGAGACACTACCAGTACGACGCCGCCGGTCGTCTGGCCGTCATCAGCGACAACCGCGGCACACCCATCACCAAGCACATCTACGGTGCCTGCAACCGCCGCCGGGCCTCCCAGGAGGGGGAAAAGGGGCCGGTGACTTACTACGTCTGGAGTGGCAACTCTGTTATAGCCGAGTACATCAACCAGGAACCTACACATGACGAGTTGTATTGGCTGTCGACCTCCCTATTCCTTGGCTCACGCCTGCTCGCCCGCCGCTATCGTGGGGATCAGGGCTACGCGGACTCCCGCTTGCAGTACGAGCACCCTGACCAGACTGGTACTCGTTACGTGACAGGACTGAACGGCAGCAACCGCGATGAGTTGGTGCTGCCGTACGGCACGCCTCTCGACCCCAGCAGCAACGCATCTCCCGGGTTCACATCCTACGATCGCGACCCGCGCACCGGACTGGACTACGCGGTGAATCGCTTCTATGACCCCGGATTGGGACGGTTCCTGCAGCCAGATCCTATTGGCCCCTTGGCATACCGCGAGATGGACCCCCAGAGCCTCAACCTCTACGCCTACGTCGGCAACGATCCTGTCAACCACACCGACCCATTGGGCCTTGCTGATGAGGAGAATCCGCTAGACTGTAAGGGCGACGAGCCTTGTACAGAGCGCACTTTCGAAACAAAGGTCCATGGCAAAAGGGAGCGGGCGAAGCTGGACGATTCTCCAATGCCGGATGTGGTTATGCCCGGCGGCGGAGTAGGCGGAGGAGGAACTGGTGGAACTGGTGGAACTGGTGAGCGCGCGAAGAAGTCACCCTTGAAGGTGAAGTGCAATCAGTCCCAGTCCCCTTCATCGGTCAGCTCCCCATCTGGCGGCCAGGTCAGCGGCGCAGCTACGCCGGGCGATCTCCTTGACGTGTTCAGTTGGAAACCAAGCGGCTCTCAATATATTGGAAGCATAGTCACTTCGTATAGCCTTGCCGTAGGTTCCTCCGGTGGACTGGGGATAGGGGTAATCGCGGGAACAGGTGGGGCCGGGGTAGCGATAATTGCTAGCGCCATCTTAAGTTCGGCTTGGGTTGGCATTGGCACTGGAACGATGCTGGATCGGTACATGACCGGTGTTATTGGCCAGCCGTTGGGCTCGTTCGCATTCGATGTCTGGGAGAAAGCAGAACAAGCATTCTCAGGCGCTGAGAAGGATGACACTGCCTGTGGCAACCCATAAAACCCTCTAGGAGAGAGGATAGGGATAAAATACGTTTGTTACATGCGGTCGGCTAGCCACGTAAAGGTGCTGGATTGCTCCCAGGCTTGGCAGTGCCGTGCTCTTGAATGAAATAAAGAATACAATACTCGCCTACGTAGGGGGGCTGCTGTGAACATCATCGTGCCCGCATTCATCCCGCCCCCGGGGTTCGGGCTGCTGCCCGACTGGACGCAAATTTACTCCGCGACGCAGACTGTCACGACCGCAGTTCTCAACATCAATCTCGACAATGCGGATCCGCAGCTTTCGTTTGAGAAGTTCATGGATAGCAAGGACGTCAAGGCTTGGCAGAGCGCCGCACCGAAACTTGTGGACGAGGCGAAGCTAAAAGCCCCCAGCCTACGTGTCCTCGGCTACGTCCCGACGGATAGCGCAACTCAAGCGGTTCCGAATGCGCCTATACTCTCTGGACAGCCGAGGCAATCCTACCGGACGCTGGCCGATATTAAGGGATATGTGGACCACTGGTATAGGCTGTGTCCAAACCTCGACGGCATCTTCTTCGACGAGGGGCCGGCAGCGTACCGGTTCACGGGCTTGACGCCTGGGCCGCCCGCGACGACGATCCCGCCCGGATGGACGGTCGTTGCTGAGGTCCAGCAGTTCTACGTGGATCTGTACAATCATGTCAAGGCCAAGGCCCCCCTCGGCACGCACGTCATTTTGAACGCGTCGGAGTTCATGGATGAGTGGGTGATGGGTCCGCCATCCCACCCACCCGTGGCGGATACGGTGGAGTTGTTCGAGGGGGAATGCGCGAAGTACGAACATCGTTACAGGGCTCAGACCTGGATCAGTAAGTACCCGGTGGATCGCATCATCCACGTGATCCACACCTGCCGCGGATACCGTTGCCTGTCAGACCGGGACGAGATGATCCGGATGGTCGCCCTCGCCCAGGAGCGCGGGGCGGGCAATGTCTACGTCTTCGACGGCACCTCAAGTGCGTACGACAAACTTCCGACGTACTGGACCGACGAAGTCACAGCTGTTCTCGATCCCTGCACTGCGATTCGTAGCGCGCGCGACCGGGCTTTAGACAACTTCCTGCGCATCATTCGTGCCCGAGTGTCACGCCCGACCGTCGGTGGCCCTGGCGTCTCCTTGCAGTTGGCTTGGGGGTGTTTGCAGGTCTACGGAGAGATGATCTGGCGTGCGCGATCTCTTGGCTGCCCCTAGTTCGGTTGCTATCCGGCGACAAGACGACCACCGGTGCCCTCGCGCCCGCCTCAATGAATCGAGACCGCCCGTCCGAAGAGAGCGCCGCACGCTCTTCCAACATCGCCTATTCACCCAACGACGGAGAACATGGATTCTCGGAAGTTCGCTTCCCCTACAGTATGTTTCACAGTAGTTGGGCTTGTAGGCGATAGCCGGCATGCTCGAAGTAAGCTCGAGCCTCGTGGGCGCTAACCGCCCAGAGCACCTCACCCAAGACATCTACCAAAGCGTCCTGGGTACGAGCTCCTGCTTGGCCCAGCATACCCTTGATCTCGCTGAAAGCTTCTTCTATCAGGTTGAAGTCTGGTGAGTAAGCGGGTAGGTAGACTAGCTCGCAGTCCCTCGACTCGATCAGCTCCCTCACTCTAGGCGACTCGTCGGCGGAGAGAGTATCCATCGTCAACGTTTAGAAACAACACACATTTTGAGCCAAGGTTCCGCGCACTACTGACCGAGGGTGGTGCCAAAGTGCTCTTCCATCACGGCCTGGAACATCAGCGTGGAGGCGAGTTGCGCTCTAGGACGTTGCCAACGGTATCCGCTCTATGACGTGCGATCCTTCTCGCGACAAGAGCTTGTCGCTCCGCACGAGCTCTACCTCCCGTACCGCCCACCGCCCGAGGTGAACCCGACGAAAGCGAGAGACCTCTCTAACAAACTCCGTCGTAACCCCACCGGAGAACCGAACCACGTTCGCGTGCGCCAGGTTGTGGGCCGCGACGTCGATGAGCCGTTCGCTGCTCGACTGGGAAACGATGTGGTCCACCATCCCTGCGAGTTGCCGGCGAAGCGAGTGAAAAGGCTGGTCGTGCGGAAATACCTGCGCGAAGACGGTGGTAGGGGAGAGATTGAGTCCCCACATAGTAAGGTCGAAACTGGGCTGTGAGCCTACGACGCGGCGCAATTCGCCAAGACGGGCAGCAATATCGGAGTCCTCAGAAGGAAAGCGCCCCAGTTTGCGCACGGTCACGTGCATGGTCTCAGGCTGGTAGTAGTGATGGTGAGGGCTGTGCTGATGCAGCCTATCGAGGGCGGGCGTCACAGAGGAGGCAACGCGCGGTGGCACCCTGATAATCGCGGCCAGATGCACAGCCACATCCGGACCCGACGGCGGGAGCGCATGAGCGGTTCTACCGGCGGAGAGACGCAACCACGAGCTGCTTGCCACCCACACGAACTTAAATCTAAGTCGCTGACTGAATTCTGAGATTACTATCCTTCCACTGGCACTTGTTGCCCTAAGTTGATCAACGTAGCGCAGTCCCTCGATACAGTAAAGAGGGGCACGCGGGGAACCGCTGAAGCAGCATGATTGGCTGCAGGCGATTGTTTGTAGGAGGCACGAAGGCTGAGCATCTTCCCCACGACGATGCTACTGGCGACGGCTCAGAGGAGCAGTCCTGGTGGTGCGCGATCACAAAAGGGACACGTATAGTACGCTGACAAAACAGTCCGAGCTCGATTTCCGCGCCCTGCTGATCGACGGCGGTACCTGGTCTGTATTTCTGCGCGGAGAAGCACGATTATAGACTCACGGACCCCAGAAACGCGACACTCGTTGACCCGGCGCGGACAACTCCGGGCTGGAGGACCGTGGATACGCGACCCTTGGTCCACCGAGGGTAGGTCAAGGGTACGCCCAAATAGACGTGCAAGGGCCAGAGCCTTTGGCGCAGGGATCTCTATGAGGGCGGCCTGGGGGTAGGACGCAATGGGGTCGTGAGTGTGGGCCTGGCCGCACGGGCGCCGCCGGCGGAGAGCTCGGAAGCTGATCTATGGGTCCTGGGGCTACGATAGCAGGGAGCGTGAGTAGTACTGGCGGTATGGCAGCAGAGGGATGGCCCTTGTACCTGTGGGGACGATGGCTTGCGCAGATGCTCGGTAACGAGCGAGCGATGAGCTCAGAGGTCGTAGTCGAGATTGATGAGGGATGCGCGCGAAAGGCACGGTTCGCTCCAGCACATAGCAGAGAGTTGGTACAGCCGCGGGCGAGGAAGCGGGGTCACCGAAAGAGACCCCGGGTTTTGGTCACGGCGGCGGCGCCGAGGGCTGGCTGCCACGCGCTTACAGGCGCGATGTCAGAAAATGGCTTCGAGATCTCCGGGGCTTACTCGCCTTTGCCGTATGCGATTTTTCACACGAACACCATGACTGGGTAGCCCTGGTAGGCAAGTTCGTGCAGGGCGTAGGCGGTGGTATCTACCTGGTCATCATACGCGCCGTTGGGGAAAGAGGTGTGCTCCTCGATCCACTCCGCGAGCCACGGCGCCGTTCTTGGGAGCTTCACCTTGCCGGACTGGAAGAGGCCAGAGACGGCGTGGACTCGGCCGAGCTTGTTCGAGATCGTTTGCTGCGCTATGACTGGGATCATGGTCTCGCGCTGCATCTCCTGCAGTAGGCTCATGCCGCTGGAGGCGTCTTCGACGTAGACGGCGGAGGGCTGGTGCTTGATGAACTGGTCGGTGACAGCCCGCTTGAGCTCCGGGAACTCGACCTTCGCGCGCCACACGTCAAGGAGGTAGAAGTCGGCGCCGTCCGTGCCCCACGTGGCGACGATCGAGTAGTCGTTGTCCTCCCCAGACTTGGCTGCCGAGTCCACGGTCTGTATGACCCTTTGCATCGCGGGGGTCGCCGAGTAGCGGTTGTTCATCCACTCGCGTTTCAAGACGCCGCCCTCGAGCGGCGTTGGCCTACCCATGTACATGGCGGCCCACCAGTAGGGCCCCTGCGTGCGCCTGATCTGCTCCAGCACCTCCAGGGGGAACATTTCCGGCCACAGCGCCTCGCCCTCCTCCCGCCCAAGCGGGTCGCCAGGCTCCGCGATGGCGGGGAGGTTGAGAACCTCCCAGTCCTCTTCCCCCTCGTCGCGCTGGCGGATCAGGCGGCCGATCAGATCGTCCTCGTGCCAGCGGGTGCCCACCACGATGGCCGTCCCGCCCTTCTGCAGGCGGGTGTAAGCAACGGAAACCCACCAGTCCCACATACGATCGCGAGCGTTCTGAGAGAGCACGGATTCGGCATTCTTCACGGGGTCATCCAGGATCAGCATGTCCGCGCCCTTACCGGTCAGCGGTCCTCCGAGCCCTGCGGTGCGCATCACGGAGTAGGCTGCCATCTTGTGCTTGACGCGCCAGTTGTTTCTCGCGCTGTTGTGCTCGTCCACTGTGACACCGAAGACCTCCGGCCCGTGCTCCACTATCACCTCCCGGGCTTTGCCGCCCCACTCAGCCGCGAAAGTGGTCTCATAGCCAGCGAGGATCACCTGCCTGTTGGGGAAGCTGGCCACGTACCACGCAGGGAGGTAGTGGCTGATGAGTTCACTTTTTCCACTACGCGGAGGCATCGAGATCACGAGACGCTTGGTGTGTCCGTAGACGGTCTCCAGGAGCTTGCGGTTGAGGAAACGAAGGTGCGGCGCGATGACGTAAGGGTACGGGCTGGCGTACCTCGCCAGCCCAGCCGGGCTGTACGCTGCCTTCCTCCGATCTGTCGGGCTACTCATCGTCATCCAGCATGGCGTCCAGTAGATCGATAGCCCGGTCGGCCAGATTTGGTTCCTTCTCGATGGCCTGCATGATGGTGGCGTTGTCAACACCCTTTCGTACGCGCCGCTCCACGTTCTCGGTGCTCTCCCCCAGCGCGAGACGCTGGAGCTTAGCCCCATCCATGATGAGCTCGCGCAGCTGCGTAGGGCTCAGGTCCTTGGGGTCGACCAGCTGCAAGGCGTCCACGGCCTTCTCCATCATCATGCGCGCGATCTTCGCGTCGTTGCGGCGCATCTTGATGCGCTCCTCGCGCTCTGCGGACATGAGCTCGAACTCTTCATTGGCATCGAAGGACGCGGCCCGGTCGACCCATGCGTGCTTGGCGCTCCAGCGCTTCATCAGCTCAAGGCTCTTGCCGAGCCGCTCCGCGACCTTCGCCTGAGACCTCGCGGCGCCAAGGTCGCGGTAGACGGCGAAGGCCTCATAGGCCTTTCGCGACTCGTCCTTCTGCCTGAACCAACGTATCGCGTGCGGGTTGGCGGCCCCCTTGAGCCCGCCACCCTTGGGCCTACCGGTCATCTCGCACCCCCAGCTCACGCCCGCCTGCCTGGGGGACGAGCTCGTTCCTGTCGCTCTGCGCAAGCCGCCCGTACTAGGCTCGCTCACGCAGTTGCATCTTACACTCGTTCTCCTCGCTTCTCAAACAAATGTTTGCACCCGAGGTTGACACAGAATTGCATGCTCCCTGGAGCTGGTTAGGGCCTGTGTACCACTCATTAAACGACATGGCGCTTGGTATCATAAATCGTATGCACATCGCTCAAAAGTTCGAGGACCTCTTGGAGATGTACCGTCATCCGGACGGGCACAAGTGGAGCGGCCAGGAGATCGATGAGGCCACAGGTGGTGTTGTGAGCCGGTCTTACGTGACCAACCTCCGAAAGGGCCGCATAGTGAACCCCGGCTACGAGAAGCTCGCCGCGATGGCGAAAGCGATGGGCTTCGCGCCGGAGGTGTGGTTCGAGGATGGCTTAAGTAAGGAGCGATCCATAGGACAGACCGAAGAGTTGCACGGCGTGGCCGGTCGACTTGAGCACCTGTTCGAGGTTGTCGGAAACCCGAAGACAGGAAAGCCTTACACCAACGCCGAGGTTGCTCGCATGACTCTCGGCGATCTCTCGAAGGAGGACGTAGAGAGGATAAGGACAGGCGCCATCGGTGACCCGACTGTAGGCCAAGTTGCGGCGCTGGCGAGCGTCTTCGGAGTAGAGCCTTCATACCTCTTGGATCGGGGGGATCCGGCGCTACTCGATGAAGAGCTCGTGCAGGCATTACGGGACGGGGACGTTCGAGACATAACCCGAGAGTGCTCGCAGTTGCCAGATAGGGAGCGACAGCTCGTGTTGGGAATCGTGCGGCAGTTCAGGAACCAGCACACGGTACCAAGTGGTTAGGAGCGAGAGGTGGGGCCGCATAAATCGCGCGTACCATCGGGGAGAAGAGTCACCTGAAGTGAGCCTCTACAAGATCGACGAGACGTACTTCATTAGGGACGGCGACAATCGTATCTCCGTGACCAAATACCACCAGGTCGCGGCGATCGACGCGGAGGTCGTGGAGCTTAGAGGCCAGATGCGCACGGAAGCAATGCACCGTACGTACTGCGCGTAGACCGACATCGACCACAACACCCTCCTCAGCCTGGTACATCACAGCTACCCTATTGCCTGATTACCGCCAGGCGGCAACATCCTGCCAAAGAAGCCGCGGAGGGAGCTGTCGAGCTATGTTCACGATAGTTGCGACCCCTTTTTACGCACATACTTAGCCTGCTGCTTGCAGGTCTTTGTGCAGTACACCTGATCGCTGCGTGTAGGAGTGAATGGCGCACCGCAAACCCTGTTAGCACAGGTTTGCATAGGTCTATCATTTGTGACTTGTAAGAGGAACTGAAGATAGATTGCGGACCGTAGATCTACGCAAGACCAAGAAATTATTGGCCTATATCGAGCCGGTGGCCTCCTCGCCTCAGCCAGCTCTTGTGGGTCAACGCTTCCGATTGGTCGAGTTCCGAATTCCTCCAGTAGCCCAAACCCCGAAGCAACTCGGAGCCGCACTCCGTCCAGCTTTTGTGATAGCAAACGGCACATAACCCTCTCAGCATGCCACAGCAGCGCGTTCGGAGCTCTACTGTAACTCGCGGACACATTCAAGGTCGCGAACGCTAGAGCGGCGGCAATCGGATCTTCTGATGGAATGGAATCTTCTGATGGAACGCGGGAAGCAGGGCTGGCTACTATTCTCACCCTAGCATCGGATGCGAGCTCACGTTCGATCGCAGAACGTGGGTTGTTGATCTTGCTTTTGATGCTCTCAGAATTGCCCATCCTGATATCGAAATACAGGCGCTGGAGGTCGCGCGCGAAGCGCGCCTCTTGCACGAACTCTTCAATGGGCATCGGCTTCTGGTTCACCTGACCGCCGTCTAAATCCGTGTCGCCGTCGTGATCAGTCTTCTCTCTTGCGAGAAGGCCATACTTAGATACCCAGTCTCTTATCCGTCTTTCGTGCCGCCCGCTCAGTAATCCATGAAAACCTAGTTTCGCAAAGCTGGGTAGCAGCTCAGGGTCGCTTAGGGGACTTCGACGAACAGCGTTGAAAAACGTTGCGGTGTTCTTCTTGTCTTCCTCTCTCCGCTGGCCTTCCGGTCGAATCCATCCTGCGGCGACGACGTACTGCTCAGCACGAGGCCAGAAGAACGCGTTGATAAGATCCCCACGCTCAGGCAGTTCAAGCTTCCGTTTAGCAAGGGCAGGCAAATTTTCACCCCTTTTACCCCCTCTTTGATCCACAAATTAGGGGCGATTATAGCCTTATGGCTCTAAACTTGCAACTGATGAGCAACGCTGTGCATATCTCAGAAGCCGCCAAGCAGCTGGGGGTTACTGCCCATCACCTACGGATGCTGGAGTGGGAGGGCCGCATCCCTCCAGCTCGACGCGACTTCAACGGTCGGATCTACACCGAGTTTGACATCGCGTTGCTCAAAAGCATGGGCGTCGGCCAGCGACCAAGGAAGCTCAAGCGGGCTGAGGACGTTTTGGGAGGGGTGCGGTGAGTGCTCCGCGCATCACCTACGTGCCCTGTCCCGACGCCACACCGGAGGCAGAGCTGAACGCGCTCGCCTCCGGTTACAGCTTCATCCTCGATTGCAGTGCAGAGAAAAATGCCGCCGATGCGACCAGCACCAACGGCGACGAGGCAAAAGGATCTCAGCATGATCGCGCCAGACAAAAGTATACAGAATAGTCTAGCGGACACCTCCTATGGATTTCGCAAGTGCTGCGAGGCTATCCGTGATGCCGTGCCTATTGAGGAGGTTGCACGACGGTACGCGCACCTGGAACCGTTCGGCGGCAAGGCATGGTTCACTGGTCGCTGTCCTCTGCCGGACCATGAGGACAAGACGCCCTCATTCTACATCTACCCACCCGGCAGATATCACTGCTACGGCTGCGGTGGAAGTGGTGACGTGGTTGACCTTGAGTTCCACTGCGGCGACTACAGCGAGCTGTGGGAGGCAATGATCTCTCTCGCCGTCGAGCATGACGTTGATCTGCCCGAGCGCCCGAGGCGTTGGTTCGCCCGCCAGGAGCGTCAGAAGCCTGTCAGGGCCGCCCTCAAAGAGGTTAAGGTACGCCACGTCCAACGACGGTTGTATCGCCTCTTCGCGCCCGTCATCGAGCGTATCGAGGACCAGACGGAGCGCAAAGCGGAGAAGGCGCAGACCTGGCACGACTTGCGACAGGTGGCGGTCCTAGTCGTGGCCGGAAGGCGGTCAGCATGAGCAGCCCACGGAAGCCGCAGGACATGCCGTGGGACCTGTGGGAGCAAAACGGCCATGGACCGGTGTCACAGGTGTCATCAGCACTTAATGCGAGCGTGACACCTGTGACACCTCTCAGGTTCAGCGAGATGGCGCCGCCCAAGCCACGAGAGTACGTGGTCGAGGGAATCATGCCCAAGGATCATACTACCTCCCTCTTCGGCGACGGCGGTTCCGCCAAATCCATTCTCGCGTTAAGTGCTGGTACCGCTATCTCAGGGGGAGCAGAAACGTGGCTAGGTCGGAAGGTGCACAACAGCCCAGTCCTCTACGCGGACTTTGAGTTGGATGCCGATGAGCAGCGTCGGCGAGCCTACCAGGTGGCGCGCGGTGTGTACCTAGAGAAGCCGCCGTATGATCTTCTCTACGTCTCCGGGCTGGGAAGACACGTTGGCGAGGTGCTAAATGAGTGTCTCGAAATCTGCGTCAGCGAGGACGTCGGGCTGCTCATCGTGGATTCGCTCGGGATCGCGTTACAAGGTGACGCCGAGTCGGCGCGCGATGTTATCACCTTCCACCACCGATATCTGGATCCCTTCCGAGTGGCTGACGTCACCCTCCTAGTGGTTGACCACCAGGGCAAGACGCAGGCCGGCGAGCGCTACCAGAACAAGCGCAGCTTCGGTAGCGTCTACAAGGAGAACTTAGCCCGAAGCGTGCTACAGGTGGAGCCTGGAGATCGCGGCGAGGGGCTACTGACGGTGAAGCTACGGCAGACGAAGCACAACTTCGGGTCGAAAGCCGAGCCGTTCGGGGCTCGACTCACCTTCACCGAAGAGCTAATCACCGTGGACGCGCACACCCTCGACGCCATCGACCTTGCCGAGGAGGTGGTGCTGAACTCCCGCGATAGGGTGATGTTGGCCCTAAAGGGCGGACCCGCTTACCCAACCGATGTCGCAGAGACGTGCATCATGCCCTTGGGCACCGTCAAGAACGAGCTCACTCGATTGCGCAAACGCGGCCTTGTTGAGTACACGGGCGAGGTTCAAGGACAGGCTCGACAGGTTCGCCTTACCGAGGATGGGCTTAGCGTCACAGGTGTCACAGCCCCTCTAAGAGATTGTGACGCTGTGACATCCGATAAGGATGGCCCACTCGGCAGCGTCCGTGTCAACGACCGAGGAGAGGCGGAGTTTTGAGTGCAGGGGACACCTTGTATGTCATCTCAGAAGCTGGACTCACCGTTACGGCTAGCATGACGGAGGACACCCTCAAGGTCTATCCGGCCGAGAGGATTTCTCCCGAGTTAGCCGCAGCCATCAAAATGCACAAGGCGGACATCATAAAGGTCTTGCGAGAAGACGAGGAGATGAAGCGAACTGGCGTGATCCAGTCAGAACGCCAGGTCTTCGAGATGGCCCGAGAATACTTCGGCCTCGACAATCCGAAGGGCATCGCGTGAGCGCTTACGGTACTAGTGTCGTAAAGCGCCTCTCGAAGGCTCAGGCACTAGGGCTAGATCATCACTTGCTGGCCATCGCCGAACGGGAGAAACCGACCAGCGTCCGCGGGATGTACTACATGGCTATGGGCGCCGGTCTCATAGACAAGGATGCGCAGACGAAGAGGAACAACTACATGCGTATCCAGCGCCGACTCTTGCAGATGCGCAGAGACGGCACAATGCCCTACTTCTGGATCACCGACGGTAGCCGCACCATCTACGGCTACGACCGCTTCGCCGACGAGGACGACTTCTCGGCCTACGCCGCAAACATCTACCGTAAGGACTACTGGCTGGAATCTCCTCTCCGGGTCGAGGTGTGGGTCGAAAAAGATGCGATGGCCGGAAAGCTTATGCCCGTGGTCCGCGACGAGTACGGCCTAGACCTCCACGTCTCGCGGGGATTTGCCAGCGAAACCTACCTTCAAGACGCTGGAGCTCACATCCGCTCTGACGGTCGCCCGACCTACGTCTACTTGCTGACCGACTTCGACGCATCGGGGATGGGCATAGCCGAGACGGTCGAGGAGAAGCTTGCGGAGATGGCCCATCCGGTGGAAGTGTTTGTCGAGAGGATAGCTGCAACGCCTAACCAGATAGAAGAGTACGGGCTCATAACTCAGCCCGTTACGCGAAGTGATACCCGCGCCCGCAACTTCATACAGAGGTTTGGCACCGAGACAGTCGAGCTAGATGCCATACCCGCTTCTGAGATAAGGCGGCTGGTCAGAGAGGCCATCGAGCGGCACATGGACCCGAGGCGGCTGGCATTCCTGCGAATGGTCGAGCAAGAGGAGCGCGAAGGTATCAGGGCATTGCTTGGAGGCGCTGCATGAGTAGCGGGAGGTAAACGGCACGCTGGAACCTGGAACGGTTCAACTTGTGGAAGCGCCGGCGCTCATCCCTTTCCCAACCTCGTCTTAGAAAGAGATCACGTCAACCACGGGTTCATCCACTTGGTCCACTTGACGTACCCCAGGTCCTCCCACAGCCAATTGTGGACTGTTCTGGTGATAGGTGTGAGATCCAGTAGTGTGCGACTGTACACGTCGCGAAACATCGGCGTGAGCCAACCTGCCGCCGTCGGGCGCAGAGACGCGATCCTGTGGCGCAGGTAGGGTACATACTCCTCCGAGGCCGGTTCTGTCCCCGATCGTAGCTCGGCCACATTCTCGCCGCCGGAAAGGGGATCGAGATAATAGGATACGTACGGTCCTCGACGTCCGTCCTGCACAGGCTCCAGGTGCGCCACCAACCTGGCCGGCAGCGTGACGGACATCGGCATGTGGGGCGCTAGTTTCGGGAACAGGGCGTCGATGATCCGAGCATAGCCCCGCAACGCCTCCTCGATGACCAGCCGCACGCGCTCGAAGAGCTGCTCGTCGGAGTACAAGTCCCAGCCGTATAGGTGTTCTAACTCGCCGCGCCTCTCCTTAACGACTTCTACCGAAAGATCGAAGATGGGTACGGGCGAGGTCATCTCGGTCTGGCCTGAAGCTCTGAGGCGGCGCACCTCCTCGATGAGGCAGTGGATCTCGTAAAACCTGTGGCGAGAGCTGCCAGGCGGGACGATGCTTATCCAGTCCCCATCCCGAACGCCGAGCTCGTCAAGGCAGCCCTCTATCTCTTGGAGCGCCACTGGCTTTGCCGAGCGGGCCTTGCTCTGCGTCCGCAACAGGAGGTCCTTCGCCGCCCGCCACGCGGCTTCCCTTGCGAGCATTGGAGTCGCAGCTGGTAGCTTGCCTACCTTCAAGGCTTCCTCCAGGTCGCCGCGGAGGTCCTTGAAGGTGCGGCGCCAGGCCCACGCATCCTGCCGCCCGACCGCGAAGTTGCGCTGCGGCACCCCGAACCGAAGTTCCGTGTCGGCAACCCGCCAGAACGGCACTACCTCCGGAAGCTCCTCCTGTCCTGCGTACCAGGCGTAGTTGCCCCTGCCTTCCTGGCCGGAGATCGCGAGCGTCCCTATCGTGCCGTCCCCCTTGACGGGCGCGCAAAACGGGGCCAGCGGGCCCAGCCCCTCCACCCAGGCGCCCATCGTCTGCCTGAATTGGGCGGCCACCTCATCTACGTCCTCGCTCACGCCTTCCTCGGCGTGTCCGCCGCCTAGGGCCTCGTCGACTAGCTGTGAGGCGAAGCCTGGCGCGGCGAGGACAACGGGCTCCAGAATTTCCAGCACGCGTTCGTAGCCGAAATTGCCCACCGCCATTATCAGCGGGTAGCGCCAGCGCTCAAGGCGCGTAAAATCAGAGGCGAGGCCTTTAGCGTCCACGTCACCGAGTTCCAGGGCCTGCGCCGCGAACCACTCCGAGAGAATCTGCAAGGAGAACCTTAGGGTGCCGCCCTCCTGATGTACGAGGCCGGTGCCGCGCAGACGCCGGACCTCGTCCCACGTCCCAGCGTCACCTCTCCGAATGCGCTCCCCACCCCTGTCGGTGATCGCGACGGCTAAGCGACGGAGCTCCGCGACCTCCACCGCCTCATCTGCTCTTCTCAGTGCCCGGTCCACTAGATGCGAGAGGAGCTCTCCACCCGACCTCGCATCGCGGTCGTAACGGTTCCTCATGTCTAACCCCACGAGGGTTGCAAACAGTGGCAGCTTCACAGCCTGACGCACCGACTCGGGCCAACCGTACACGCCAACCACCCGCGGATCACCCGAGAACCTACGGATCAGGGCCCCCGTCTCCTCTTCGGTGAGCTTGGGTAACGCGACCGCCTCTCCGCGCTCCATCTCCTCCTCGAGCTCTTGTATGAGGCGGCCAGCGACGACAATCGTGGTGTTCGACCACATATCCGAGAGATAGTGCGCCTCGTCGAGCAGCTGCCGCGCCCGGGCTCGACCAGCTTCTTCGAGCCCGTCCACGAAGATCGCGGCCCCGCGTTTGGCAGGGCTGTCGAGCGATTCGGTCCGTTCCACGACCACCTCACGCAATTTGCCCTTAACTTCCGTCGCCTCGACGAAGACCGGCAGCGGAGCCTCTTCGCTCTCCCGATATCGTATGATCGCCCGCTGCATTAGTCGGTCTAGTAGCAGCGACTTCCCGGCCCCGACTTCCGCGGCGATCACGACAACCGGCTGCCCGAGTCGCTCTCGCACCTCCGTGCCCGGAGCGCCCACGGTCGGGTTCTTCGCCAACGCCTCGGCCTCTTCAGGCGACACTCCTAGAAGCGTCCAGCGACGCTTGCATCTCGCCCACGACTCGCGCTCAAGCTCGTCAGCCGTCGGTCCGGTGGGCTCCGCCCTACGCAGGACCTCCTGCAGCGTCTCCTCGATGCTGTAGAGCTTGGAAACCTCAATGAGGTTGTTCAGCGGGCTTCCGTCCGCCGACGCCTCTTCCTTGACGCGGCGGACCAGGCCCAGGGCGCACACGTTCATGGCCCGCTCGAAGGTGACCGGGAAGGCATCCGGATCGTACCCGCGCCTCTCGTAGAGTTCCCGCAGGTGTGCGAGCGGGAGTGGCTTTACTTCGCTTGCTGCGATCGCCAGGGAGATGAGCACCCCAGCGACCTCTTCGTCGGAGAAAAAATTGGTTAACCGTATCCGCAGGTCCGACACGTAATCTGTATCGCCCGCGAGCTCTCCGGACCTCGTTAGCTCATCCAGCATTGCCCGAATGGATGCTCCCAAAAGCTCCTTCAGCTTACGCTCCTGGGCTGGGCCGAAGATGGGCTGCGGCAGACGGCTGGCCCCCGCCTTGACCGCCGCGCTCGCGAGGGATAGTGTTAAGGTACTGAGTTCAGTGCCAGCCATCGTACCGCCTCACGCCCGAGCCGCTCAGCGAGGCGTCCTCTTGCTCTACTGATCTTCGGTCCAAAGGTAGCATGAACCCTTCACGGCCTCGTAGTTCTCGTCGAGCAGCGTCTCTAAGAGTAAGAGAGCGGTGAGACGGCGAGCTATTGCTGTGAACTCTCTTGCTTCCTCTGCTGTGAGAGACCGGCCGAGGATGGTACTTTCGCGGTATGAAAGCCACTTCTTGAGGAGCGGGTAGCCGCCTAGAACGTAACTGAAGACTGCCGGAGGCACATTCCTCCAGAACGCGTTGCCGTTAAGGTGGACGTCAAGGGTGAAGCTACCAATGCGTGCCATGGCTTCTTCGCGGGTGAGGCCGAGGGCCATCGCTCCTTCCTCTAGTGCTGCGAGCTCTTCGCTCGTACGCTCACGCTCAGTCAGCCGACCTGCCCCGGGCATGGTGACGCCACGGGCACCTTTTCGGCCCCAACCGACCGTTAGCTCAAGGTCACCAGCCTCAGGGTCGAGCGCCTTCCCTTCGAGGCTAGAAACGACTGCCACGCTACGTAGCTCGGGTCGGGTCAGGCCGGAAGTGACACCTTCTATCGTTTCTTCCGTGTCTAAGAGGGCAGCGACCAGGCGCCCAAGCCCTGCTGAGGCGTGCAGTCGTTCGTGACTAGCGGGAAGGGGGATCCTCGGCCAGTCCTGGCGCAGAGCATCTTGGTGCTCGTTCAAGTAGTCTGGCGAGAAGCCGATAGCAAGCGCATGCATCCAGATCAGGGCTGCAGCTTCTGGGTCATTGTCTAGTTCACGTACGCCCATCTGCGCGAGATACCTTCGTGCTCCATTCGAGAGGTTGGCTTTGGGCTCGGTGTCCTCGCTGTGCGACATAAGATCCTCCGTTGGCTCTGGGAGAAGTCGCATGGGCACATGTTTGGCTTCCACTGACAGAAGATGATAGTCGCAGATAAGAGAAGAGAAGTAGAACGGAGGGCTTTCAGGATCTTTCTGCCCGGTCTCTCTCACTATAAGGAATTTGTTGCCGGAGAACCGTTGACGTAGGAGCTCTGGACCGGGTCGAGAGAAAAGCGGTTGTATTGCAGGGTCGAGGTAGGCTGAGCGCACATCGAAGGGCTTGAACGGGTAACGCGATATGTTGTGGGGATCATACGCGATCTTCCTCCACGTTAGCCTCTCCCTCGTGCGCCTTGCGTCGAACTCACCGGAGGACCTCATGAAACGTGGAGCGAGCACCTGTATCTCTTCGTCGGAATTGGAGGGATCGAGGTAGGCTTCCAGAAGTCGTAGCCTCTCTACGTCGGCTGACATAACTATGAGGGAATTGCCCCTGCGCTCGATGGGTCCGCTGAATGGCTCTTGAGCGCAGAGTTCGGCTAGCAGGGGCCAAGAGAGGTAATCTTCTCCCACGTCTATTGGCCGGAACGAGTAGCGGTTAACTTCAGTCGGATCAGCCGCTTCATAGTGGTCAGCGGCGTTTGGATCATCGAGACTCTGGAGCAGTTGCTCACGTCTTTCCTGAGCCCGTGCAGCGTTAAGGTCGTCACGGAAGAGGATCTTCGGTCCTGATTCCTCTAGGCCGTTTTTCTTAACCCACAAGGAGATGGCGACGCCCTGCTGGATACCTGGGGAGAAACCGGCGACCGCAAATATGGTTTCACTAGTAGCGCCATCAGAGGTACGCTCGGAGATCCGTCGGTTGCCGTGCATGTTCTCTATATAGAACTTGTCGAAGGAGCCAAGGAGACGATCCCGCAGTACGACGAAGGAAGGGTCACTGACCCAAGAGTGATTAGAGATGTAGCACACAATTCCCTCACCGCTCTTTTCAGCGATCCGCCGTTCAGCAATTCTGAAGAACCGTACGTAGAGGTCGTCGAGGTTATATTTCTTTATCCCCCACTTCTCACGCAAGCCTTCCTTGTAGGGTTCGACAAGTCCACCTTCCTCCTCGGGGCTAGTGCCGGCGAAGGCATTGTATGGTGGGTTACCCAGGATGACGAGTATAGGCTTCTCACGCTTGACTTCCTCTGCCGCGTCTCGCTCTTCCTCCATCTCCGGGAAGAGAAGGTGTTGCTTGGGACCCTCCGGACGCTCCCAGCCGGTAAGCGAGTTGGTGAGGAATACCCCCGCCCTCTCTTCAGTCTCGGAGAGTGGGGCGCCCAAGTTCTGGAGGAGTAGCCCGAGCTGCAAGTGAGCCACAACGAACGGAGCGGGTAGAATCTCGAACCCGAATACTCTTCCCGTCGCTGCCTTCTTTAAGTCACTTCCCAGGAGTGCTTCCTCGCCCTTCCCTCTAAGTGTCCGCTCGATGCGTCCGAGGACTTCTACGAGGTAGGAGCCAGTCCCGCACGCTGGGTCCAGCACGTAGACGTTTTCGTCGGCTAAGCCATCCTCAACCCCAAGCTCCTCCTGAAGCACAGTGTCCACCCTCTCCACCATGTAGCGCACTATCTCCCTTGGTGTGTACCAGACCCCGAGTTGTTTCCTGAGCTCCGGATCGAAGGCCTCGAGGAACGGCTCATAGAAGTATTGGACCGCTCCCTCCTCGTCGAAGCGCTCGAAGAAGCGGCGTCTCTCGACTCTGTTGAGCACACCGCCGGTCCGGTCTAGCACATGCTTCAGTCCCAGAGCTTCCATCGTATGGTGTAGGGTGAGCTGCTCAAACAGAGCTCGAATTACAGGCACGTTCATAACGTGCGCTGCGAGTCGCCACTCGAAGCGTTCGTCGTCGGCGACATCCCTCGGTGTCCGCTTGCTCCAGAGCACCCAGGCAGAGAACACTCCGTAGAACAACGTCTGCACTAAGGTGGAGCGGAAGAAGTGTTCTCCTCTCACTTCCTCGAAGCGTAGGCCCAGAGCTTGTTCAAGCGCAGAGCGCACCCGCCCGAGAGCGGACAGCTCTCCAGGTCCCCTCGACTCTAGATCCGTGAGCGCTTCCCTGGCGTATGATGCGAGGAACCGTGCAAGATCCTCTGGCCGCTCTAGGGGTGCTCCGTGGAGCATGACTCGCCCCAAGAAGCCCATGAACCGCTCACCTTGCTCGCCAGCGGTCTGCTGAGGGCGCGAGGCTAGCTCCCAGAACGCTTCCTTGGTAGGCGCGAGGGTGTAGGATTCCAACTCCACTAGCTCTCCTGACGGTTCACGGCCCACGAGCAGGAACGCCCTGTAATTGGTGACAAGCACCTGGCCGTAGCGCTCGAGGTAGCGCCCGACCTGTTCGTCGCGGGCTATGTCCGCGACTTCCTCTTCCACGCCCTTGACTTCCACGGCACCGCGCTCCGGGAGTTGCCCTGAGTCCATCGCATCCTCGCCAAGACCTCGCTCGTACTGCGGTTGGGTAAAGAGCCCCCCGTCTGGGATACCAGCCCCGCGGTTGCGGATGTTGACGATGGCTCGTACTTTGGGCCTGAGGTCGTCGCCAGCCGCGTTGAGGAGATTCTGTAGCGCGCCGTAATAGGAGGTCTCCCGTACAGCTTCCCCGGAAGATCTATCATAGTAGAGACTTCGTAGGTATTCTTCTAAAACCCTCAAGGCCTGGAATCCTCCCCTCGCTCGACGCCCAGACTAGATGGATGATAACTGTCTGCGCGCCGTACGTGCTAGGGGGTACGCGACACACCATACCTTGCCTCGCAAGCGTACGCTGTCTTCATGGTGTTTTTATGTTATAATAATGGTACTATGAAGAAGCTGTTGGAGGTGGATGGCATGAGGTTGAGAGAGTTGAGGCGTGAGCGTGCGCTGTCTCAACAAGACTTGGAGCGCATAACCGGGGTAGCGCAGAGCACCCTATCAGCGCTGGAGAGCAGCAAGCGCGACGCGCAGCCGCGCACGGTGCGGAAGCTGGCCGAGGCCCTGGGCGTCGAGCCGCGCGAGTTAATGGTTAGGAGTGGCGATGCCTAGCGAGAACGGTCATGACCCAAAGGGGGCTGTCCTCTGGGCCATCCTCTACGCCCGCGTCTCCACAGATGAGCAAGCCCGCTCCGGCTACTCTCTCGCTCAGCAGCTTGAAGCCCTAAGAGCCTACGCCGCCCGAGAAGGCTACGAGGTTCTCGAGGAGGTGCAAGACCCCGGACAGAGCGGCGCCGGCCTGGAGCGGCCCGGTATGGACCGTGTGCGTGATCTGGTCGCCGCTGGGGGCGTCGCCGTGGTGCTAGCACAGGATAGGGACCGCCTCTCCCGCGAGCCTGCCTATCACTACCTGCTGCGGCGGGAGTTCGAGGAGCACGGGACGAAGATCCGGGCCCTCAACGACCGCGGAGACGACACTCCGGAGGGCGAGCTCACAGACGGCATCCTCGATCAGCTTGCCAAGTATGAGCGGGCCAAGATCGCCGAAAGGACCAGGAGGGGCAAGCTCCAGAAGGCGCGCCAGGGCAAGCTCATAGCGTCCATGAAGCCACCTTACGACTTCCGCTACAACAAGGCGCGCGACGGGCTGGTCGTACACGATCCAGAGGCGCGAGTAGTGGAGCGGATATTCCAGCTCGCTGCGGAAGGTTACGGCACGAAGGCCATACAAACACGCCTGTATCGCGAGGGGATACCGTCTCCTACGGGGAAGGAAGTATGGCACAGGCCGGTGCTCAAGAGAATGGTTTTGAGCGACACGTACAAGCCGCACACCTACGAAGAGACGCTGGAGTTGGTACCCGAGCAGGTGGTCGTCGTCCTAGAGAAGGAGAAGACTTACGGGATACGCTGGTGGAACCGCTCTTCGCAGAAGAGGCGCCAGATCTCCGAGCCTACACGAAACGGGCAGAGGCACTACCGCCAGAAGGTTACATATACCCCGAGACACCGAGAAGAGTGGATAGCGACTCCGGTCCCGGCCTTTCTTCCGCGTGAGCTCGTGGAGCGGGCTAGGGCCATGATGTTCGCGCCGCGACCGCAAGAGAGAAAGAACCTTGCGCGCGGATGGGAACTCAGGGGCCTGATACGCTGCCCATCGTGCGGGGCTGCGATGACGTCACACACCGCCACTCGCGGCGAGAAGGTCTATTACTACTACAGGTGCCACCGCAGCGTGGACTACAGGCGCAACTCCTGCAGGCAAAAGATGGAGCGGGCCCAGAAGGCTGAGAACGCCATGTGGGAGTTCGTCTCCAGGGTGTTGAAGGACCCCGATAGGATTCTCGCCGGCATGGATGTACTCATAGAACAGAAGCGCGCTGAGCTGCGCGGAGACCCTGAGCGCGAAACCAAAGCGTGGCTCGAGCGTCTCGCCGAAGTGGACCAGGAGCGGCGCGGCTACCTCAAGCTGGCTGCGAAGGGGCGCATGAGCGAAGAGGAACTTGACGAGGCTCTTGCAGACTTAGAAGAGACCCGCCGGACGGCAGAGAGGGAATTAGAGGCCATAGGAGGCCGCCGTGAGGAAATCGAGGAGCTCGAGCGCGACCGCGAGGCCATCAAAGCATCCTGGGCGGCCGCCGTGCCTGGTGACCTGGACCGTCTCACGCCAGAGGGGAGGAACACCCTCTACCTCCAGCTCAGGCTGGAGATGCGGCCCAAAGAGGACGGCTACGAGGTGACGGGACCATTTTGTACTTCTGAACCTTTACCATCTTGAAGGTGACCCACCACGGCTCCAACACCTCATCGACCCCACTGTTTCTCAGCCGCTTTCCGCCGAAAGTGGCCGTCATCCAGTGCGGGGCGGACAACCCCTACGGACATCCCACGCCGGAGACCCTCGACAGGCTGCAGAGGGCGGGCGCGAAGGTCTTCCGCAACGATGAGGACGGGGATGTGATCGCCACCATAAAAGACCAGGAACTGCAGGTGGCCACAACGAAACGTTGAGCGGCGACACAGCTCGCTCTGGACTAAAGTCATTGCGCTTGAGAACCGAGAATGTTCCTGTATTGTTACCTGTGCAGGGCACACAAAAGGAGGAAAGAGACGTGGTCAATTTCAATCGTGTCATACTGGCCGGCAACATGACCAGGGACCCGGAGTTGCGTTTCACCAACGACGGCATACCCGTCTGCTCCTTCGGTATTGCCGTCAACCGGGTGAGGTCGCGCAGCGAGGAGGTCGACTTCTTCAACATCTCCGCCTGGCGCGAGCTCGGTGAGACTATCGCCAACTACAAGAAGAAGGGCGACCCGATCCTCGTCGAGGGTAGGTTGCAGTACCGCACCTGGGAGGCCCAGGACGGTTCCAAGCGGAGCGCGGTGGACGTGGTCGCTGACAGGGTGGAGTTCCTCGGCCGGCCCGGCGACTCGGACGACGGGGCTTCTTCCGGCGGCGACCAGGCCCGCCGTGGAGGCGGTGGTCGCGGCGGCCGGCGCGAAGAGGTGGAGATCGATGAAACCGACTTTGAGGATATCCCATTTAGCCACTCTAGTGTCAAACCATTGATAGCCCGAAGCATCTTGTAAAGTGACCTTAAAGGTCCGCAGGGGCTGTGGGGCCGAAAAGGACCTTGCAGATCGTGTAACAGAAAGAAGTTTGTGAGCGTCATCGACTAAAGGTCGAGCACGGGCGTTCTTTCGTCGTCTTACTGAGTACAGGAGAAGGCTGGGCTGCCTTCACCGACACGGATCGTGAGTCGCGGCGGACCGAACCTGTCTTACGTTCCGGCGGTGCCGTGACGTTCCGGTTCCCAGTGGTGAACCGCGCGACGGACGTGGCGGGCCATCAGGCGCTCGGCGTCGGCGGCGCGGCCCTCGCGGACTGCTTCGAGGACCTCGCGGTGTTCGGAGGCATCCGTGCGCTGCCAGTCGGGCTCCGTGCTTCGCCTGAAGAGGAGACGGCGGCCGACCTCGACGAGCCAGAGGGATTCGATCACCCGCACGAGCTCTTCGTTGCCCGAGGCCCGCGCGAGCGCGATGTGGAAGCGTCGGCTCGCATCGTGCGCTTCGATCCCGTCGCGCGCCTCCTCCTCGTCGGCGATGGCCTCCTTCATGAGGTCGAGATCCCACCCCGTCCTGCGACCGGCGGCCAGCGCCGCGATGCCCGGCTCCAGGATGGCCCTTACCTCCAATCGGCGTAGCACAGCATCGAGCCCCAGATCCGCGACCCTGAAACCCCGGTTGGAGTGGAAATCCACCAGGCCTTCGCCCGCGAGCCGCCGCAAGGCCTCGCGCACGGGGGTGCGTGAGATCCCAAGCCTCTCCGCCAGCTCCACCTGCCCGAGCCGCGCCCCCGGCGGAACCTCACCACCAAGCACGTACCCGCGTATCCGCTCGTAGGCAAGGTCCGCCACGGAGTCGACCCGGATCGGGTCGACTCCCACCGACAAACGTGGCGACGGTTTCATCGCCCGATCATAGCCCGTGTGGATACATTATGCAATCCATCCGAACATCGTCACTAACCAGCTGACCCATACAGGGAGTCGGCCCGGCAGAATCCCGCGCGAGCCGACTCGGGTGGAGAGTCTTGACACGAACTCTGTCTTTGGATACATTATCCAATACGAAAGGAGTTGGAATGGGAAGAAGGGTAAGGGTCCTGCACGAAGGCGAGCCTGCATGGGGCAGGCTCGAGGGGGGAGAGGTTGTCCTGGAAGGGGGGGGACGAGTCTCTGGGGCGGAGGCCGAGTATCTGGCGCCGGCGGAACCGACCAAGATCCTCGCGGTCCACCTGACCTACCGCAGCCGCGTCGAGGAGTACGCGGCGAACGTGCCACCGCAGCCTTCTTACTTCCTGAAACCGACGACCACCCTGAACGGGCACCGCGGTGTGATCAGGCGCCCTCGGGGCACGGAGTTCCTCAACTACGAGGGCGAGCTGGCGGTCATTGTCGGGCGCCGGATGAAGGGGGTGGCTGAAGAAGATGCCCTTTCTTACGTCGGCGGCTACGCGTGTGCCAACGACGTGGGGTTGCACGATTTCAGGCATGCGGACCGGGGTTCCATGTTGCGCGTCAAGGGGCAGGACGGGTTCTTGCCGCTCGGTCCCGAGGTGGTCTCGGCTGAGGAGTTCGATGCAGAGGACTTCCGGCTTAGGACCTACCTCAACGGGGAGGTGGTGCAGGAGGGGGGATCCGACGACCTCATCTTCCCCGTCGCCTACCAGCTGGCCGATCTGTGCCGCCTGATCACGCTGGAGCCCGGTGATGTGGTCCTGACCGGAACGCCCGCGAACTCGAGGCCCATGAAGCCCGGAGACGTGGTCGAGGTGGAGATCGACGGCCTCGGACGCCTGACGAATACTGTCGAGGAGTGGGACGTGGACCTCACAGGGCCCGGCGAGCAGCCCGAGACCTCGGCCAATACGCTGCACGTCGCCCTCGCCGTCCCGGAGGAGGAGGCCGAGAAGATGGTCTCGGAGGGCGGGTGAAACCAGTCCTGATCCGTCAGCACGAGGAGATGACGCCGCCGGGCCTGCTGGTCGAGTGGCTGGAGGATCGCGGCATTTCATATGAGGTGCACTACTCCTACAAGGACGAGTCGATCCCCGATCCATCCGACTATTCGTTCGTAGCTTCGCTGGGTTCCCCTTACGGTCCCAACGACACGCACGAGCCTGGGGTAGTGACGGAGTTGGAGTTGATCGGGGCCGCCGTAGAGAAGGATATCCCCGTGCTCGGGCTGTGCTTTGGGGGCGAGGTGCTCTCCGCCGTGCTTGGCGGGCGTGTAGAGCGGGCGCCGGTGCCGGAGCTCGGCTGGCGAGAGATCGAGACCGACGATCCGGGCGCGATCCCCTCAGGTCCCTGGCTGGAGTGGCACTACGAGCGCTTCACGACCCCGCCGGGCGCCGTGGAGGTGGCGCGCACGGCCGACGCCGTGCAGGCGTTCCGGCTCGGGCCACACCTCGGGGTCCAGTTCCACCCGGAGAGCACCGTCGAGATCGTCGCAGATTGGGCGGGCGCGGATGCCGAGAATCTGGCGAAGCTCGGTATAGAGAACGGAAGGGATCTTCTTGCCATCCCGCCAGAGCGGGAGGAGGCGGCCAGGGAGGCAGCCTTCCGCCTCTTCGACGCCTTTCTGGCGGAGGCCGCAACGCACGGATCTGAGAACTCAGCCGGCGGCGCCGGCGGGAAGGAGTAGTCGTGGTCCAGAAAGAGGAACTCGTGGCCAGGCCGCCCGAGTTGTCCGACGAGTCCGTGACGTGCGTGAGGGTGCTTTACCCCGACTTGCACGGCGTGGCGCGGGGCAAAGACGTGCCCATAGGTGAGTTCGAGCGTGCGATCGAACACGGGCTCGCGTTCTGTTCGGCGGTCATGGGGACCGATCTTCGCCACACCCCGGTCGTGGGCGGCGAGGAGGGATACCCCGACCTGATCGCCTTCCCCGACCTCTCGACGATGACCCTCGTCCCCTGGGAACCGGGCGTGGCGTGCTGCATCGCCGACCTGTACCCGGTCGGTGAACACCCCCCGCCCGCCGACCCGCGAGGCGCCGTGCGCCGCGCCGTCGCAGGCTTCGAAGAGTTGGGTTACGCACCTGTCGTGGGACCCGAGCTCGAGTTCTTCCTGTGCGAACGAGACTCCGAGGCGCCCGGCGGTATGCGCCGCTACGTGGACAACCTGAGCATGGTCTACACGGTAGGCCCGCAGGCCGACCCTCGTGGGGTGGTGCGCGAGATCGCGGAGGCCCTTTCGAACCTCGGCATGGGGACGTTCGCGGCCAACCACGAGTTCATGAACTCGCAGTACGAGATCAACCTGCAGCACGCGCCCGCGTTGACGGCCTCCGACCGCGCCTTCCGTCTCAAGTGCGCCGTGAAGGACGTCGCCGCGTTACACGGCCTGATCGCCACGTTCATGGGTAAACCGTTCAACGATCAGGGCGGCTCGGGATTCCATTTCCACTTCTCGCTCGACCGCGACGGCAACAACGCCTTCGCCGACGACTCCAACCCCGACGGCGTCTCCGAAGAATTCCGCCACTTCACGGCCGGCATCATGGCCCACGCCCGGGCGCTGACGGCGTTCCTGAACCCGACCATAAACGCCTACCGGCGGCTCGTCCCCGACTCGCTGGCGCCGACGCACGCCAACTGGGGCTGGGACAACCGCACGGCCTTCGTCCGCGTACCGCCCGAGCGGGGAAGGGCCACGCGGGTCGAAGTCCGCGTGGGCGACGGCAGCGCGAACCCTTACCTCGCCGCCGCAGCGACCCTGTTCGCCGGGCTGCACGGCGTGCGCGAGAAGCTGCCGCTCGGTCTGCCCGTTGGCGGCGATGCCTATACCCTGGCCGAAGAGGAGGCCGGTGGGCAGTTGCCGGACTCCCTCAGTGATGCCCTCGACGCGCTGGAAGCCGACGAGGTGCTGCGCGAGGCGATGGGACCGCAGATCGTCGACACGTTCCTCACCATGAAGCGGTTCGAGGTAGAGCGCCACCGCACCTGGGTGTCGGACTGGGAGATCGACGAGTACCTGCATCACCTCTAGGAGGCCGACGATGACCGACGTGAGTGTGCCGCTCGAAGAGATAGACCTCTCCAGCCACGACGCCTTCGTCGAGCGGGTACCCCACGAGTGGTTCCGCACCCTGCGCCACGAAGACCCCGTGCACTTCAACCCCGAGCCCGACGGTCCTGGCTTCTACGCTGTAACGCGTTACGGGGATATCCGGGCCGTGCACCGCAACTTCATGGTGTACTCCTCGGAGGTCGGAGGGACCTCGCTCGAGGATCTGGACCAGGACCAGATCGAAGCCCGCAAGTCCATGATCGACACCGACCCGCCGCGCCACACCGAGCTCAGGAAGCTGATCGCCCGCCGTTTCACCTCCCGCGCCGTAACGGTGTGGGAAGAGGCCGTACGAACGGTCTGCGACCGGGTCCTTACCGAAGCGCTGCCCAAGGGCGAGTTCGACTTCGTGGAGGAGATCTCCTCGGAGATCCCTATGCAGGTCTTCGCCGAGATCCTTGGCGTGCCGCAGGAAGACCGCCGCCACATCGTGGAGATGGGCGACCGAATCCTCGGCAACCAGGACCCAGAGTACGTCCAACCCGTCGAGGACGCCCACAGGATGCTGCCGTTCTCCAGCCCCGTCGCGCAGGAGATGTTCGAGTTCGGGCGCAAGCTGGCCGACGCGCGGCGCAAGAACCCCCGCGACGACATCATCTCACTCCTTCTCTCCGCCGACCTCACCCAGCGCGAGTTCGACGTATACTTCGTGCTGCTCGCCACAGCCGGCAACGAGACGACGCGGCACACCATCAGCCACGGACGACTGGCCCTCCTGGAGTACCCCGACCAGTTGGAACGCCTCCGCCGCGACCCGTCCCTGTACAAACCGGCCGCAGATGAGATGCTCCGCTGGGCAACGGCCGTACACTACTTCCGGCGCACCACGACCGAGGACACCGAGCTTGCGGGAACCGGGATCCCGGCCGGCTCGAAGGTGACGACCTGGCTCGTTTCGGGCAACCGCGACGAGGAGGTCTTCGAGAACCCCGACTCCTTCGACGTAGGCCGCGAGCCGAACAAGCACATGGCGTTCGGGCCCGGCGGCATCCACCACTGCCTGGGCGCGCACCTGGCGCGTCTGGAGGTCCGCATCGCCTTCGAGGAGATGCTGAAACGCGTCGATGGCTTCGAACTCACTGGACCGCCCGAGCGCCTGCGCTCCAACTTCTTCAACGGCATCAAACGCCTGCCCGTGCGGGTTACCCAATGATCTCGCTGCGAGGATAGACCACGTGAGCCTGCGCGTGACCGACGTGGAAGACGCTTCCCGCCGCTGGTGCGCCCAGTTCGGCCTCGTAGAACGCGAGCGAGCCGCCCGCCACACCCGCCTGGCCTGCGACGACGAGCCCTACTCCCTGGAACTGATCGCCGCCGAATCCCCTGGCATCGGGCACGTGGCCTACGAGTTGCGGCGCTCGTGCACGCCCGAAGATGCCCGTCAGCATTTCGAAGATCTCGGCGTCGACTACGAGGAGCGTGACGGCGGGCTGGAAGTAGTGGACCCTGAGGGGAACAGAGTCCTCATCCTGCCCTACAGGGAGCCTGAGTTACGCTGGACGGCGCACGCGCGGCCTGCGAAGGATCAGACGGTCGGCCATCCGCGCAAGCTCGGCACGTCAACTTCCTGACCGGCGAGATCTCCCGCGGGGTCGAGTTCTCACGCGCGTTCTCGGCATGCGGGTAACGGACTGGCTCGGCGACGGGGGCGTGTGGTTCCACGTAGGTAGCGACCATCACGTGATGGCGCCGTGGACAAGGCTACAGCCACCTGCACCACCTCGCCTTCGACGTGGTGGACATCGGGCAGATGCGGGTGGCGCTCGACCATCTCGGAAGGCACGGACGCTGGCTCGGCTGGGGACCCGTGCGACACGGCATAGGCGGGAACATCGCTTCCTACGTGCGCATCGTCGAGGAGGAGTGTTTCGTGGAGCTGTACTGCGACATGGAGCAGCTGGAGGCCGAGCACGAGCCGCGCCGCTGCCGGACAATCGCTACTCTTCCAGCACGTGGGGCCTCTGCCGCCAAGACTACTTCCGTTTCGACGCCGCGGCCGTCGCCTCCGAGCGCGAGAGCCTGGAGATGCTGGGAAGGCCACTCCCCGAGGAGGTCGACGCATGAGGTTGAGGCTATCCATCCGCGTACCAGCACAGGAAGGGCGAGCCTGGTGCCGCCGCCGCCGTGGCACTACGAGGAGAATTCCTGGTCGTGGACTACTCGGCGACCCGACGCCGTGGGCCGTGCTGCCAGAGGGGCTCGATCCGCACCCGACCCGGGCCGTTGCGCAGCCGTCTGCGCCGACTGGCAGTCTTGTTTCGAGGGCGGTGACGAGCTCGTCGACCCGATTAGGTCCCACTACCGCGAGTTTTATCGTGGTCAACGCGCTTCTCGACGGTGAGGAGGTCACGACCTGCCGTTCATCTGGATGGAGCAGGACTTCGCGTTGCGCGGGTTGGATCCAGGGTTTCCCGAAGAGCTCGGCTATCTCTGGATGACCCGCACGTTCGGTGTCGGAGGCCCGGCCGACCCCGGCCTCCGTCCCGGCGGCCGCCACGGCGCCACCTGGTCGGCCCATGGCCGCGCGATAGCCGACATGACCGTCACCATCGAGGGCGAGAGCGAGGAGGGGCCGCGCCACAACGCCCCGCCCATCATCAACGTCCGCCACTTCCCGCGCCTCGCCGCCGGAAAACACGACGACCCGCAGGTGCACGAGCTCGTCCGCGCCGTCAGCCGAGACCGGATCGGATCGAAAGTGGTAGCAGGTCCAGCAACCCGCAAGTTGCACCGAGCTCCTGGGAGGGCACGACACGCTGGCGCCGGTAGAGATCGACCGCGGCTACCGCTTCACTTTCGGCTACACGGTAGACGACCTCGAGACCGTAAAGGAGCTAGTATGACCACCGCCACAGAGCGCATCGAGGTCGCAGGCTACGAGGTCTCGCCCGACCACTTTATCGGCGGTGAACGCGTCGCGAGCGAACGGCGCCTCGAGGACATCTCCCCATCGACGGCGACGTCATCGGCGAGGTCTCCCGCGCCTCCGAAGCAGACGTCGATAGGCAGTGCACGCGGCGAACGCCGCTTTCCCCGATTGGCGGACCTCTGTCCAGCCGGACCGACCCTTACCTGCGCCGTCTCGGTGACCTCACCGACGAGAACGTAGACAAGCTCGCGACCGTCGAGAACGCCGACATGGCGATGCTGTTGCGGTCGTTGCGCGCCCGTGTGATCTCCCGCGGGGCGACCAACTCCGGTCTTACGCCGAACTCGCCGTCGCGCACGAAGCGCGACTGGCGTCCACAAGGCACGTGAACCGTGTGCCGCGCATGCCCGAGGTCCTGCCGCCGTGATCACACCGTGGAACGCCCCTTTCATGCTCTCGACCTGGAAGACCGCGCCGGCCTTCGCCGCAGGCTTCACCGTGGTCCTGAACCAGCAGAGTGGTCGCCGCTCTCGTGCTCGCTCCTGGCAGACCTTTACGCAGAAGCAGACTTTCCCCCTGGCGTCTTGAACTCGTCGAGGGGACGGGGAGGGAGGCCGGCGCCGCGCTCGTCGGGCATCCATTGTTGCGCCGTGCTGTTCGCGGCTCGACCGAGACGGGGCTCTGATCGGGGCCGCCGAGCAAAGAACCTGTTCCCGTTCACCGACGAACTCGGCGGCAAGGGGCCCCTCGTCTGTTCGAGGACGCCGACCTCGACGCTGAAGCCGCGAAAGCGGCGGGCCGGTACGACGACGGCGGCCAGGTGTGCCTCGCGGGCACCCGCATCCTGGTGCAGGAGTCAGTGTGCGGCCGGCTCTGGAACGTTTCGATGCCGCGGTCGACGGCACGTACTCGGAGATCCTCGCGAGGACGAGACGACGGTCTCGCCCCTGATCCACCCGACCATCTCGCCCGGGTGGAGGGCTTCGTCGATCGGCTCGGAAGAGCGACAGAAGATCGTACGCGGCGGACACCGCTCGGACGCAGGGCCGCTGTTCTATCGAGCCGAATCTCATAGAGCCGTCCTTCAACGACGCCGAGGTGGTGCAGAACGAGGTCTTCGGCCCCGTCCTGATCTTCCAGA
>CAWKIM010000014.1:0-358655 GCA_963849745.1 uncultured Rubrobacteraceae bacterium
ACCAGCACGAAGGACGTCGTCCTCATGGCCCAGCTCAATGGCCGGCTCAGAACGTTGAGCGTGGGATTTTTCAACCGGTTCAGACCGTTGCCCAGGGTGCTGCGCGGGTTATCGATGTCGGGCAACCAGGCGGCGACGACGGCGGCAGGGTAGACGTAGGCGGGCGGATCAGCCCCCATGACAAGCGCGGCGCCGGCCGGGCAGCGACCCCGAAGACTGCGTGGTGGTCGCGTTCAATCCGGAAGCAGTTTAGCAACGAACCTCACGCTAGGACCCGGAGGAGCCAAAGCCGCTCTCCCCCCGTCCGTCGGCTGCCGATTCGAGGAACTCTACCTCGGCGAAGAATGCTAAGGTGGCACGTTGAAGGACCAGCTGCGCGATCCTCGTTCCCTCCTGGATCAGGAATGTCTCCTCCCGGTCGTGGTTAATTAGGGGGGCCTGGATCTCACCGCGGTAGCCGGAGTCTATGAGGCCAGGCGTGTTGACCAGGGAGATCCCATACCTCACAGCGAGGCCGCTGCGCGGGAGCACGAGCCCAGCATAACCCTCAGGTATAGCTACAGAGATCCCTGTCCGCACCAGCGCCCTGGCTCCCGGCGCGAGATCCAACCTCTCGACCGAACGCAGGTCGTAGCCCGCATCCCCCAAATGAGCACGCTCGGGCATCCCGCCTCGGGGACGAGACGGCGAAAGGGGATCCGAAGTGGGCGATCCGGGCTCACTCGGAGAATGGTAGCATCGTAGGTTTCAGGCATCAGGTTTCAGGTAAGGGCCTTTCTGCATGTGATCCTTGCGCGACAACGTACCGCCTCGACCCCCTGAAGCCTGTAGCCTGAGGCCTGTTATCCTTAGCCCATGAGCGAGCAGAGACGACGGTATCTCGTAACCTCGGCGTTGCCTTATGCAAACGGGCCTTTGCATGTCGGGCAGATCTCTGGCGCTTACCTGCCTGCCGACGCGTTCGTGCGCTACTTGCGGGCACGCGGCGAGGACGTGGTCTATGCTTGCAGCACCGACGAGCACGGGGTTCCGATCACCTTGACGGCGGAGCGTGAGGGGAAGGACCCGCAGGAGGTCGTCGACTACTGGTGGGCCAACATGAAGGAGACTTTCGAACGTTTCGGTATCTCCTTCGATAACTTCTCACGCACTTCGACACCTTTGCACGCGAAGAATACCCAGCTCTTCTACCGCAAGCTCAAGGAGGGCGGCTACATCTCCCAGGCCGAGTCCAAGCAGATGTACAGCCCGACGGAGGGCCGCTTTCTGCCCGACCGGTACGTAGAGGGGACCTGCCCCGTGTGCGGCTACAAAGAGGCGAGGGGCGACCAGTGCGATAATTGCGGCTCGTGGTACGAGGCGTACGAGCTGATCGAGCCTCACTCCAAGGTCACCGGCGGACCTGTCGAGGTCAGGGAGACTATGCACCTGTACCTGGATCTGCCGAAGTTCTCAGACCGTCTGCGGGAGTACGTCGCGGGACAGGAGCACTGGCGCGCGTCGGTTAAGAACTTCATCCTCGGCATCATAGACGGTGGCCTGGAGAAGAGGCCCATAACGCGGGACATCCAGTGGGGCGTCCCCGTCCCCGAGCCCGGCTTCGAGGACAAGCGCTTCTACGTGTGGTTCGACGCCTGCATCGGCTACGTCTCCTCGACCATGGAGTGGGCCCGGAACATCGGGGAACCCGACAGGTGGAGGGAGTACTGGCAGGAGCCCGAGAGCCGCCTCATCCACTTTATCGGGAAGGACAACACGGTTTTCCACACCCTGATCTGGCCGGCCCAGCTAATGGGCACGGCAGAAGACGGTGAGGAGCCGTTCGTCCTACCATACGACGTGCCCGCCAACGAGTTCATGAACCTGGAGGTAATGGTCGACGGGGAGCGGCGGGCGATGCAGATGTCCACGAGCCGCAATCTGGCCGTCTGGCTGCACGAGGCCCTCGACCGATTCCCCGCCGACCCGCTGCGTTTCTACCTGTCCTCGAACCTGCCCGAGACGGGGGACGTGGTGTTCTCCTGGCGGGATTTCCAGAGCAGGGTGAACTCGGATCTGATCGGGAACCTCGGCAACTACATCAACCGCGTCCTCACTTTTGCAGAGAAGTACTTCGACGGCGACATCCCACGTCCAGAGGAGCTATCCGAAGATGCCCTGGCGGTTCTGGAAGATTTCAAGGAGTTGGAGACGCGCTACGAGGTCAAAATGCTCGCTCCTAGACCCCGCGAAGCTCTCGGAGAGCTCCTGGCAATGGGCAGGAGCGCCAACCGGTTTTTCGACGCGTCGGCTCCCTGGAAGACCCGCAAGGAGAACCCTGAGCAGACCCGCCTCACGCTGTATACCTGCTCCGTCCTGCTCGGCTCCCTCGCCTACCACGCCGCGCCATACGTTCCTGAGTCTATAGGGCGGTTAGAGGAGTTTTTCGACGGTCCCATAGCCCGCGTCTCGGACTTCGACGAGCTGCCGAAGAGCTTCCGCACCTCGGGGGCGAAGCCCCTGTTCCGCAGGATCGAAGACGACGAAGTCGCAGCGGCCGAAGGGCAACTCTCCAGGGCCGTCAGCGGCGAAGCGGGTTAGGCGGCGTTCGGCTCCTTCTTGCAGGCCTATGCTTTGCGGTTCTTGGTCGATACGGTGTACGTGCCGTCGGGAAGCTCCGCCAGCACGTAGTCGCCGAACAGGATGGGATCCACGGTCCGCAGGCACAGGAAGATGCGGAGGGCCAGGTTGCGGATCTCGCTCTCCGCGTGCGCTTCGGCGCGCATCTCGATGATGTGCCGTAGAGCGCGCACGTTTCCCGTAAAGACCATCGGGGCCTCGGTCTCGTTCGGCAACAAGGAGCGTGCGGTCTGCTGTACCTTCTTTCTCGCGTCGGTCTTGTAGTCTGCGGTGAGCATGCTCGCCCCACCCTCCTGGCGCTCCAGCAACTGCTCGGCCATCGCCTCGTACTCTGCCGCCGCCCTGTCAGCCCGCTCCTCGAAGAGCCGATGCAACTCCTCGTCTTCCTGGTATTCCGGACGCTCCACGAAGCGTAGTACACTTCCTGATACATAGCGTTGCGAAATCTGGGAAAAAGCCGCGCCTGCGCGATGTCGCACCAGTTCATGGGTGACGCTGCGGCTTATGCCGTAGAGCAGGAAGCTGAAGTTCGAGTGCTCGAGTACGCTGCCGTGTCCTGCCGAGGTGAGTCGCTCGAAATACGCAGCGGCGATATCGTTCTTGCTTCGTCTCGGGCCGAATGAGGCGTAGCAGGTTTGCCCAGCCGTCTTGCAGAGTTGGGAGGAATCCGGCAGCTCGACAGGATCATCGAGATACTCGGTGAACCTGAGGTTTGGGTCGAAGCCTTCGAGGAACCCTCCGAGCCCGGCGACGTTGGTCTGAGGTTTCGCGAGCACGACGACTCCCGGTATCTCCAGATAAGGGGTTCCTGCCTCTGTGTGGTGGACCTGTGAGTGGATCGCGGGGAAGCCATCATCGACGGTCCCGCCCAACTCTTCGAATAGTAGCTGCGCCCGCTCGGCGTTACGCTCCGTGGTCTCCATAGACTCCCTTCGCCTGTGTACCTCTGGAGAGCAGGTTAGCAGCCCATTTGACTCTGTTCTACACGGCCTCGGAGAGGGCGCGGCGCAGGGTGCCGGCGTAGCGGCCGGTGCGGATGGTTCTGAGGGCTTTGATCTCTACCTGCCTGGCCCTCTCCTGGGAGATGCCGAGCTCCTCGGAGACCTCGCGCAGGGTGAGGGTCTCGTTGCCATCGAGCCCGTGGCGCATCTCGATGATCCTGGCCTCCCGCTCGGGTAGAGACCTCACGGCCTCGACGAGCGCCCGCTCCCACTGGCCGACCTCGACGCGGGCGTAGTCGTCGCCGGAGCGCTCGTCGGGGAGCAACTCGCCGAACTCGGAGCCTTCGTCGGCGTTGATCTTCGCGTTGATGCTGGAGATGGGCTGGCTGACCTCGCGCAGACGCCTGGCCTCCTCCGGTTTGACGCCGAGCCTCTCGACGAGCTCCTCCTCGGTAGCGTCGCGGCCGAGCTCGGCGCTCAAGGCGTTCTCGGCGCGTCGCAGGCGGTAGAGAGCATCGACGACGTGTGCGGGCAGACGCACGGTGCGGGCGTGGTCGGCGACGGCGCGGGTAACGGCCTGGCGGATCCACCACGTAGCGTAGGTCGAGAAGCGATTGCCCATCTCGGGGTCAAACTTCTCGACGGCCCGGATCAGGCCCGCGTTTCCCTCCTGAATAAGATCCTCGAAGGCCACGCCACGGCCCCTGTACTTCTTGGCAATGGAGATGACAAGTCTCAGGTTCGACTCGATAAGCTTCTGACGGGCTCTCATGTCACCCCCGCGGGCACGCCGGGAGAGAACTTTCTCCTCGTCCGCATCCAGCAGCCTGCCACCCCGCACCCTGCCCAAGTACTGTGTCAGAACATCCTGTGCTTCCATCATTACGTCTCCCCTCTGTTAGCTGGTCAGCACTTCAGCAAGGGTTTGCGAGTCCGAAAGCTGAAATGCTGAAGTGCTGTCCATCATGCCGCCGGGTACGATCCCCCGACCCTTGGGCCTCCGTGGGTTACGAAGCGTTCCAGGATGCGATCGTCGAGGCTGGATGTGATGCGCCAGCTCCGCCCGCACGAGCAGTCGAGCTCGAGGCGCCGCCGCTCGCCCACTTCGGACATGGCCGTCTCTTTGAGGGAGCGCAGGCAGCATGTAGGCAACGACCACACGTAGATCTCGTGCTCGGACTCGCCTACGGGGACGAGCGCGGTATCGGGCCTTAGGGCGCTCCGCTTCTTGCGCGCTTTGCGCTTTGCTTCTCCGCTCACCTCTTACTCCCTCTCCCCATCGCGTACCAACCTCGTCCCTACGCCGCTCCTCTACGCTCTTCGCGCTGCGCGAAGGCGTCTTCTTCGGGTTGCAGAGGAAGCGGCTCCCTCCACATCGCGCCGCATACCGTACACTCGAAGGAGTCGTCGTGGTGGGCGGCGCCGCGCCTGCAGCAGGCGGGGAGGTCCTCCTCGTAGACGACCTCCTCGCCGAGGGCTGCGATCCAGGCAGACCCACCCACTACGCGGCCCTCCCCGAAAGACGCCCGATCCACTCGCTCGCCTCCTCGCGGGTTAGCTCCCCTACGGGCTTCCCGACCATCTCCTCGAAGCGAGAGGTCCCATCCTCGACGACGTCCGAGATGAGGGCCTCCAGGTAGTTGAGCTGCTTCCTGGTCGCAGGCAGCTCTCCTCTTCCTTCCTCGTTCTGCGCCTTGGGCCGCCCGTTACCCTCCTGCGTCCCCGAAGACTCGACGACCTCTTCCTCGCCGCCGAGCTCCTCGAAAGCGGTAACGCCGACGTTGATGGCGTCCCTGAGGGCGCGCGCCTTGGCCCGCGTCTCGGCCATCCGGATCAGGTGCGGGGCTATGGCCCTGTTGACGTTCTGCGGGGAAGCGTCGCCGATGCCGCCGAACTTGCCCTCCTCCGTCCGGATCACGGCCTTCACGATCGCGACCTCGCCGTTCTCCTTGGTAGGAACCTGCAAGAGCTCGGTCTCGATGCTCCTGAGCCCCCGGCTGTGCGCCTCCTCGAGAAGCCCCGCATAGAGCACGAACCTCTTGCCCTGGCGCTCGATCATGTACTCTTCCCTCATTACTGAACCTCCTCCGACCACAAGCCGGTAACGCTATCTTCACTGAACTCGGTGAGGATGTGGTCAAAAATGAACATCAGGCGATCCGCTCGTAGGTATACTGGCGTCCGCCTGGGGCGGCGGTCTCGATACGGCGGTGGATCAGGCCCAGTTTCGCGAGCCTGGTCGCCCTGTTATTGCAGGCTGTGTGGTTGAGATCCAACCTCGCTGCGAGGGCGGCGTTGGTGATCGAACCTGCGTCGTAGATCGCCTGCAGGGTCTCGAGGAGGTGGTCGGGCACCTTGCCGACTATGCCGGGCTCGGCCCCGATCTCATCGACCCGGATCATGGCGAGCGAACGCTGCCTCAGAGAAGCCTCGACGTTCTCCAGAAGATCCCGGTCCTCCTCGACCAATACCAGATGCCTATCCCCGTACTCCCCACTCGCAGACCTCGACGCCAGGATCCCAAGCGCCTCGTCCGCAAACGAGTAGTCCATGAGCTCGACCCCACGCGTGTCCACATACAGGATGCCACCCTTCGGCATTCCCTCCAGCGCCGCTTCGAGCGCCTCCCGAACCGCGCGGCCCGTCCTGCGGGTCACCATCAACTTGCTCCCGAAGTCGCCCCCAGCGACCTCGAAAACCCGGTGCGCCCGCTCCTCAATCACCGGAGCTGTCCTCACTGTCGTCAGTGAAATCATATATGAGGATTGTACCGGCTCTGGGTGGATAAGTCAATGGCATATTGGGGGGTATTTTGCGTTCATTCGGATGACCTTTCCTGTGGGGTGCGTGGCAGGGAGACGCGGACGAAGGTACCTGGGAAATCGGGGACGTTACGGGAGTTCTTGCGATTCTCGTAGACGGTTACGCGGCCTGAGCCCGAGCGCAAAGAGAGGGAACCGCCGGCGCGGGCGGCGATCCCTGCGACGAGGGCGAGTCCGCCTCCGCGGCCGATCTCACCGGTCGCCGAGACGCCCATCTCGAGTGCGTGGCGCAGGGCATCGTTATCGGTGGTGGTATGTTCGGCGTACTGGGGGTTACGAGCGAGCGTCTCGCGCACACCGACGCCGCCGTCGGCGATCGCGATGAGGACCTCTTCGCCGCGGCGGCGGGACCCGCTGACGATATGGTGGTAGGCCTGCACGGCGGCGTAGGCCCCGAAAGAAGAGACGCCGTGCTCGGCGGCGTTCGCGCAGACCTCCGAGAGTGTGGAGCAGATCGCCACCCGCTCGCGCAAGCGGTAGCCCTGGTTCTCCAGTATCTCGGAGATCCTCTCGATTATCCCCGGTATCTCTTCTTCGGTGTGGAAGTTGATCAGCTCCTGCAGCGTCCCCGGGTTGTGCCTGCGGCGCTCCTCGAGCGAGGCCACGTCGGCGTTGGTGCGTACCCTTTCCCCGAACGACCTGAAAAAATTCATCCGCTCCAGATAGGCCGGCACGTCGCGTCCTGCGAGGGCGAGATCCACCACCTCACAGCGGGCGCACAGGTACTCGAGCAACGCCCCCAGAGCGCAGAGTCCCGCCGGCTCGACGAACTCGACCGTACGCAGGTCCACGACCACGGGCCCTCCGTCCACGCTGGTGGCGGCGGCGAACGCGGGGTCGAGGCTGCCCATGGTGAGCACCCCGCTCATCGCGCCCCGGCTCCTGATGTTCAGACCTAGCTGCGTCTTCATCAGCCTTATTGTAGTCGGTTAGGATAGCGAATGGGAAGCTGTGCCTGGCCTCAGGCCACAGGTTTCGAGATTCTCAAGAGATTATTCCCTCTCTGAGGTCCTGTGGCACGGCTCGCCTCTCGTTGAGAGCCCTGTTACGGTTTGCGAGCGTCTTGACGGCGTTCGTAGAAGAGTTCGGTGTAGCGGCGGTTATCGTAGCGGCTAAGGAGAGAACCGTCACCGACCCGCACAAAGTCGTTCTTCTCGAAGACCCTTTGCATGCGGTCGTTGTGGGCCAGGGTCGACCCTCGGACGGCCGCGAGGCCCAGGGTGTCGAAGACGTAGTCTATGAGGAGAGTCACGGCTTCGGTGGCGTAGCCTCTGCCGCGAAGGTTTCCGGGTCCGATCTTTATGCCCAGTTCGCAGCCGTCGCGGCGGAAGTCGTAGAGGGTGGCCATGCCGATCGGCTCTCCACGGGCCTCTATGATGAATGTCTTGACGCTCGGATCTTCCCAGCGGGCCAGGTAATCGCGACGGGCTGCCGAAAGGGAGATGGAGATCGGTGAGCGGCCGTTCCAGGCGGCGAGCTCAGGGTCACGATCCCAAGCGTAGACCACCTCTACGTCGGACTCCAGCGGCGGCCTGAGGACCACTGACTCCCCCTGTAGAGACTTTACCTCTTCTAAGCGTATGGTGTCTCCTCTCTCAAGATACAGAATGTTACACCCGTCGCCTGCCCGAGGCATCCTTTCGGCAGTGTATATACTGTTTAGAGTACCCTGAAGCAGGAGATCGGGAGCGTCATTGAGCGGTACGGTAGGAGAGCTCTTCGGAGGCTCCAGCAGAAAAGTCAGGGACGTTATCTGGGGGGACGTCTCCATAGATCGGGCGGTGAAGACGTTGCTCGAGACGCGCGCGATGCAACGTCTGAAGGGCATGAGCCAGCTCGGATTTACCTTCGGCTCCTTCCCCATGGCCCGTCACACGCGCCTGGATCACGCGGTCGGCGTCTACCACCTCGCGGGGCTGACGCTAAAGCGGATCGCGGAGTCAGGCGCTTATCTCGAGGACCGCGACGTAAGGGCAGCCCTGGCCGCTGCCCTCCTGCTGGACGCCGGCCGATACCCCTACGCCGCTTCCGTCGAAGGGATCAAGGTGCCCGGCGCGCCCACCCTCAAGGAGTTGAGCAGGCGTTGGATCGAACACTCCGAGGTGGCGAAGGTCTTGAGGGCGGAGTGGGACCTCGAACCCCACAACGTCTTCAGGCTGGTCTCGCGCGGGGATACGCCGCCGCACAGCCTAACGCCCACGGAACTCCTGCTAAGGGACATCCTGTTCGGTTCGCTGAACGTTGACGCCCTCGACCGCCTGATCCGCGACGGCAGGGGGGCCAGGGTGCCTTATGGCCTCGTGGAGGTAGAGTCCCTTATAGGGCGCCTGAGGATCGTAGGCCAGGAGAACAAGGCGATACTGGCGCTGGACGAGGAAGGGGCTGGCACGCTTCAATCCGTCGTCTTCTCCCGCTACCTCGTGTACTACAACGTCTACGGCCACCACGCCCTGCGTATCCCTACCGTGATGTTCCTCAGGGCTGTCCAGGACGCCATAGGGGCTGCTAACGTGACCTTCGACGAGCTCTCCGAGCTGGATGACGCGGGAGCCTTCGCCCTATTGGAGAGTTCTGCCGAGAGCTCCACGGCCGGACTCATGAAACGCCTCGCAGACCGCAGGCCCTACCATCTCGCCCTGGATTTCGACGAGCGGCACCCCAGCTACTCCTCGCTGATCCGGCTCCACGAAGACGCCTCCTGGCGCCGCCGCGTGGAAGAGGCCTGGTCTCGCTATCTCACCCGCTATCGCAAAGGCGTGGCCGGACCCTTCGACATCCTCATAGACCTCCCCGCAAAAGAGCACTTCCCCGTGGAGTTGCGCCTGATCCGACGCAACCCCCTCCCCGGCGAGCGCAACCCCATAAGCTGGCAGAACCTCTCTGGCATGTCCGAAGACGAAATGACGCGCTACCACGCCCCCCTCCGACGGATCCAGATCGCCACAGCGAACGACGCCCTCGTAAAATCCGTGCGCAGGCACGCCGAAGAACTCTTCACCATCGCCGAGGAAGTTGGATAGCTCGCCGCCTTGTCAGCATTTCAGCATTCGCAAGCCCTTGCTGACATGCTGAAAGCGAAGCCTGGCGAAGCCGGGCGTAGCGTGCTGAAATGCTGACAAGCGACAGCCAAAGGCTGGAGCGTGCTGAAGTGCTGATATGCTCAAAGAAAAAGGGCCGGTGTTCATCGAAGGGTGAGACCCTTTTCCGGCCCTTAGCGGCCCCCAGATAGGGCCGCTAGGATGATACGAAGATTATAAATGAGCGGGTGCCCCCGTCGCAAGCCCTGTAAACAAAACTTAACTTTGGGCCTGTATGGCCCGCGCGCGATGCTATAATCCGTCCCCGCGGGCCGCTAGCTCAATTGGCAGAGCAAGAGACTCTTAATCTCTAGGTTCCAGGTTCGAGTCCTGGGCGGCTCACTTCTAATATTCCTGCAAAACTCGCGAAAAGTTAAGAGCCCCGGTCCAGCGCCAGGGCTCTCGTGCATCAGCTTGTGCATCAACGCGGCAGGTGGAACCGACCGTGCATCATCCGAGGGCCTCGTCTATCGCCCCACCCGTGCCGCCGTCCATGCCGGGGATTACGTGCGAATAGGTGTCCAGCGTTTGGGCTATGGAGGCGTGCCCGAGGAGCTCCTGGACGTATTTGGGGTGAATGTTGCGGGCGAGTAGCAGGGTGGCGCAGGTGTGGCGGAGGTCGTAGAGCTTGAAGTGATCCTGCAGCCCGGCGCGTTTTGCGGCGTTCTTGAACTCACGGTTTAGGTTGCGCTGACTCTTTGGCGTGCCGACGCTAGAGGGGAAGACGAGGCCGTGGTCCTCCCAGAGCCCGGCCTTCGCAATGCGTTCCTCTAGCTGCCGTTTGCGGTGCGCTTTGAGGGCGGCGACGGTGGCGGGCGAGAGCGAAATCCTGCGGCGGCTTCGGGGCGTCTTCGGCGTGCTGAACTCGCCTTCTGAGAGAGCCCGGTTTATCTGGACGGTCCCGGCTTCGAGGTCCACATCCGACCACCTGAGAGCGAGTATCTCCCCCGGCCTCATCCCGGTGCGGACGGCGACGGTGTAGAGTGCGCGGCTCCGCTCATCCGAGGCGTCTAGCAGCGCCCGGACCTGATCGGCGTTCAAGGGCTGTATCTCGTCCCGCTTCAGCTTCGGCGGCCTGACGGCTTCTGCGGCGTTTCGCGGTATGAGGCCGTCCATCACGGCCTGTGCAAGCGCGCGCTTTAGCAGGGTGTGGGCATACTGCACCGTGCGGGTGGCCTTGCCCGCGTCGAGCATGCTCCGGTAGAGCCGGCGGATGTGGTCGGGCCGGAGCTTGGCGAGCTTCACGCGCCCCACACCCGGCACCAGATGACCATCGACCACCCGCCCGTAGGATCGGTACGTCGAGCCTTGCACCGTGCCGCGCACGCTATCAGAGAGCCACCGGGTAAGATACTCTCCCGTGGTCGTACTCCCGGCGTCGAAGACGAGCCCATCGGCCCGGTCGGAGATGGCTTTGGCGAGCTTCTCTGCCACATCCTCCCGCGTCTCGCCGGTGATGTAGCGCCTCTTCGGACCTTCGGCCGCGTCAACCCAGTAGGAATCCCGATAGCCGACCTTCACTCCGCCCCGCTTGTGGGGATAGATGCTCCCCTCGCCGTTGCCGCGCTTACCCATTGTCGGTCTCCGGAGTGAGGGACGCGGGATCTACGCAGAGAGCTTCCGCCAGCTTGCGGATCGTCCGGGGATGAACCTCGACAGCGCCGCCCTCTATCCGCCAGATCGTGTTGTGGTTGACCCTGGCTTTCCCGGCTAGCTCGCGCTGAGAGAGAAACCGTCCCTCTCTGGCGGCCCTGACTTTTTCTCCGTCTATCTTCACGACGGCTAGCATCCTACGCCTCCAATCTTTATTCGCCAATTTACAGATAATTTTAATCCGAAATATAGACAAAAGTAAGTCGATAATGTACAATTTAGGTGTCGGATAAGGAAATGGCCCCGCAGGTGTCGCCACACCCCGGAGCCCGGCCCACAGGGAAGGAGCCCCTATGGACACCACCACTATAGCGGAGTCGGCCGCAACCGACACCCGCCCGGTCCGCGATTGCGAGGGTTGTGGCGAGCGCGCGGGCAGCATCTCCGCCGGGACAGGACGGCCCCTCGTGCGTGACAAGGCGAGCGGGCATTGGTTCCACCTCTCGTGCAAGCCGGGCGCGGCCGGGATCGGCGCCGCGCTCGCGAGCCTCTCGGGGTTGGGGGCATGAGCGCCCCCGCCCTGGCTTCGCCGGCGGAAGTGCACCACGCGGTCCCACGCTGCCTGCTGAGGCTCCACGACGAGGCCAGGGTCCCTAGCGACGACCTCGACGGAGCCGGGATCCAGGCATGGCTAGAGTGGGAGTGGGAGACCTTGCGTTGGGGCGTCCCGGCGGAGATAGAGCGCGCCGATCTCGAGAGGTTGGTGGAGGCCTCCACCATACTACTGGAGCGGGAGAAGCACCGCCTGATTCACGGCTCCGACTGGCAGCGGTGGGGCAGACGCGGGGGCCTCGCCACGCTCAGACGCTACGGGACGAGTTGGTACAGCGCCCTGGCCCTCAAGCAGTGGGGCCGACTCGACGGTGATGACCTGGACCGCGCCCGCTTGGTCGGTCGCGGCCTCCGGATCAAGGACGGCTAGCCGACGTCCGTATCCTCCGTGGGCCGGGGCGCATTAGCAGCCCCGGCCCTTCTTCTTGCCCTCTATTCACCGGAGTGCGTGGAATAGGAATTCTGCGAACTACTTCGCGTTCACGCAGTTCTAAGAAGTTCGCATAGCCCCGGTCCTATGCCGAGCGGCCTCCTTATGTACAGACAGGGCTTCGTGGTCCTGGCCCGTCTGGCCCGGGGCATAGTGAACTTCGGATTCAGGGTGTTCTCCGAAATTCGCGCTCAACACGTGCAGCTGGCATCATACAGCCGTAGGGCAAGCCTCAAGCAAGGAGGACTCTTTTGATGAGCATCTTCCCCACCAATATCCTTTTGGCCACCGATGGTTCTAGAGAAGCACAGCTGGCCGCTCGAACCGCAGCGGACCTGAGCCAGAAGACCAACTCAGAGTTGCACGTCGTTTACGCCTTCGGCATCGCTCCCGTAGGACCTCCGGTCTATCCCGAAGCCACCGACCTCCAGAGTGAAGAGTTCGAGGCTGAGAATGAGGAACGCCAGCAGATCTCCGAGCGACGAGCAAGGGAGGTGCTGGATGCGGAGGTGGAGAAGATACGTTCTGACGGGGGCGCGGTAGCTGGGGAGCACCTAGTAGAGGGACGGGTGGCCCCGGAGATCGTGGGGTTGGCCGAGGAGATAGGGGCAGGGCTGATAGTGCTTGGCAGCCGTGGCTTAGGAGGGATCCGCAGAGCTCTGATGGGCAGCGTCTCTGACTCGGTCGTGCGCCATGCCCACTGCCCGGTTATGGTGGTGCGCGAGGAGTAGGGCCCTAGGTAGCAGTCTTACCCACGGTCTTCTAGTCACCGGAGTGCCCAGAAGAGAAATTCTGCGAACTTCGCCTTCACGGGGGTCTGAGAAGTTCGCCTCTCACTGGTCCAGATGGCACAATGCCCGCGATAGGGAAAGGAACTCCCTGCAGGGGGCCGCCGATAGGAAGGATAGCCGTGTCAGAGGGGCGCGCACGACCCGACGCAGAAGAACAAACGCCTGCGAGGCGCGGGCAAGACGACGGGGGGACCGCCACCGACGGCAGGGATCGCCCCGACCAACGAGAGCCCGACGTGCTGCTCGATGTCGAGAACCTCGAGGTAGAGAAGATCACCCTGGAGGTCGACAACCTCAGGGCCCACATCTCGGTGCTCGCGGAACTCGCCAACCTCGTGAACCTCTCGGTCGGGGCCGACGTGCAACTCGGTCGGGTCAAGCTGGAGATAGACGGCGTGCGGGCGAAGGCGCTCCTGAAGGTGAGACTCGAGAACGTCCGCGCCATCCTGGAGAAGGCCCTCAATACCATAGGCGAGCACCCCGAGATCCTCCAGTACTTGGCCCAAGCGCTCACCGAGGTGCTGAGGGAGGCGCTGCAGGACGCATCCTCCGCGCTGGAGGACGTCCTGGAGGGGCTCGACGTGGGGGACACGGTAGACGAGGCGCTAAAGGGGAAGCTCGAGGACATCAGCTCCGGCCTCGAGGGCGCCTTGGAGGGCCAGGGCGGCGAGGCGGCCCAAGGCGCCGGACAGCTGTCCGAGGGAGGAGCAGGCGAGGCGCCACGGAGTGCGGGAGAGGTAGCCGGGGTGACCACCGACCAGGGCGGGCGGGCCGCCCCAGGCGACCAGGGAAGATCGGGGGAAGTACCAGTCACGCGGGCCGCTAGGCGCAAGGCCGAACAGCTCGGGGTGAAGCTCTCGGGAATGCAAGGAAGCGGTCCAGAAGGACTCATCACCATCCGGGACGTGCAGGCCGCATCACGGCAAGGGTAAGATTCCTTTATTCACCCGACATCTTAGAAGAGCATTTCTGCGAACTTCGCGTTGTACGGAATTCTCAGAAGTTGTGGGCGCCATATAGACATATGAAGGACCGGGGTCCGTGGTGTAGGGACCCCGGTCCGGGAAAGGTAGGCTAGCCCTAAGAGAAGCCGCCCCTTAGGTGTGAGTCTAGCGCCCTACGAAACCGCACCACCACCTCGCAGCTGCACCAGCGCTCCAACTCCGGAGGCAATGAGCGTCAGGGTGGCCACCCAGGTAACCAGCCCGCCCAGCGGGGCTCCGCCGGTTGTGGGCAGTGCGCTGGCCGTAGCGGTTGCGCTAGCAGTAGCCGTAGCAGTAGCCGTAGCGGTTGCGGTAGGACTAGCAGTAGCAGTCGCGCTTGCAGTAGGACTAGCAGTGGCACTAGCAGTTGCCGTGGGGCTAGCGTTCATGGCTCCTTCGCCATAGTTTTGCGCAAAAGCCGCAGAGGCGAGCAGCAGGATAAGCACTGCGCTCACGGCAAACACGAGCAAGACCTTCTTCATGAACCACCTCCTTTACTTGAAGCAGACGCCCTCTATAGGGAAGCACCTACCTTTCCTTCTCAGACATTGTGGGCACTTCATACAACGCAGTCAACCAGGGCTTCTTCTAGAAGTATGGAATTCTGCGGAACTTCGTCATGACGCAGTTCTCGGCTCCTCTTTGTCAAGCAGCGTTGCGCGACGGCGCCTGCGAGTCCGCCATGAGGCTCTTGAAGACGGCATCGGTGATGCGCCTCTTGAGGCACCGCAACGCCTCCTTGCGAGATTTGCCCTCCGCGATCTTCTTGCGGTAATAGACTCCGCCTCTAGCGTCCGACCTGGCCTGGCAGGTGGCGACCATGTGCAGGGCGTAGTTGAGCTTGCGGTTGCCTGCCAACGAGAGCCTGTGGCGCACCACCTCCCCGCTTGAGGCCTCAAGCGGCGCCGTGCCAGCGTAGGAGGCGAAGTAATGGGCCTTAGTTGGGAAGCGCAACACGTCGCCGGCCGTCCCCAAGATCGTCGCGGCCAGGATGGGACCTACGCCGAAGATCTCGGTGAGGGTGGTGCCCGAGGCTTCCACCTCGGCTTCGACGCGCCCGTTCAGGTCGGCGATCTTCCTGTCCAGCGTCCGGACGTCGCGCAGCACCTCCGAAGCCAACCGTCGGCGGAGGCGGGCCGAGGTGCCCTTGGGCCGTATGCCGCGCAGGATGCGCGCTGCCCTCTCGGCCGAGAGCGTACGGGCCACCCCACCGGGGAGGAGGTCCCGCAGGAGCGCGTGGAGGCTGCCTTGAGCGCCCTGGTACGCTCGGCTACCAGGTCCTCGCGCCTCTCGGAGAGCAGGCGCAGCGCCTCAGACGCGGCCTCGGGATCTACCGCAGCCAAACGCTCGTTGCGCGAGGCGGCCAGCGCGGTGGCAAGGGCATCGAGCCCGTCGTTCTTGCGGGCGTTGCCAGCGAAGCTAGAGAGCACTCGCACCCGCGCTGAGAGCTTGGGCGGCACGTCCACCACCGACTCTCCGGCCGCCGCCAGCCTCACCGCCAGGTGACGACCGAGGCCACCGGCGTTCTCCACTGCCCAACGACGCTCGGGGAACCGCTTAGCCCAGCGTTCGAGTGACCTCAAGCCGGAGCGGTCCTGCGGGAAGCTGGCACGCTCGAGGAGCTCGCCCGTGGCTTCCTCAACCGCAGCGACGGCTAACGACGCCTTGTGGGGATCGACCCCTATTAGCACTTTCATGCGTGCGCACCTCCGTTTCAGTCGGACCTCTGCTGCCATCGTCGCGCGCGAAGGACATTCCGACTTCGTGCCGCACACATACCTCTTTTGAGTCACTTCGCACGCCACGTTCTCTACGGCGGGACGCAAGCCGAGAACAAGCCAACCCACCTCTCATGGGCGACAGGAAGTTCGCGAGCGATCCCTGTATAACCGGTACCCTAGAAGCTTAGCGGCTGCAGACCACCAAGCTCCCGACTAGAGTTAAACAAGTCGGAAGTTCACTTACATGGCGCCGCATAGGGTTGCTCGCGTACCAGGGGATTTAATAACACTTAATGCAAACATTTAAGTGCGTGGAATATAGATTCTGCGAACTTCGCCTCTACGGCGTTCTCGGAAGTTCCCACCCCAGCATTATGCGTAGCCCCATCCCTATGCGGCGGGAACTCTTATGTAGAGACCGAAGGCTCATAGCTATTCATGCATAAGACTATGTCCGGAGCGGAGCGGTGGGACCGAGCGAACTTCGCCCTATCGGCGTTCCCGGAAGTTGGCGAAGAAAAGGTTGCAATTAATACTGCAATTGAGTGATGCGCAGCGGCACCCCGCTGCTCTAAGCTGCCCTCGTTGGTCAACTCGGGGTGGAATGGTAGGCCTACCCTCCGCCCCACTAAAGGAGGCGATCCGCTTATGGGACGCACACTTTTCCTTCCCACCTCGTTGAAGATGGTGGCTGCCGTGGGGGTCGCCTTCTTGGTGTGGGGGCTTGTGCTTGCCAGCCCTGCGTATGCCGCGAGCTATACCGTCAACAGCACCGCCGACACTACCGACTCGGACGGATGCACCACCGCCTCGGGTGGGTGCACCCTGCGGGAGGCGATAAACGCCGCCAACAGTAGCAGCGGCGTTGCGGACACGATCGACTTCGACCTGGGCTCTTCTGAGGCGACCATCACGCTGGGTTCCAGCGGCGAACTGCCGATCGCGGATGATTTGGAGATCGGCGGGCCTGGCGCTTCGGCGCTTAAGATCAGCGGCAACGACGCCTCGCGCGTGTTCTTCGTCAATCCTGGCGCGCCGGGCGCGACGAGCGGCCCGCCCGCGAGCAGCCTGAGTGTCGCCATCTCCAACCTGACGATCGCCAACGGCCAAGCCAAAGGCGGCAACGGTGGGGCGGCGCGCGCAGCAGGCGGCAGCGGCGGGGCCGCGGGCATGGGCGGTGCGATCTTCGTGAACAACGGGAGCGTGACGATCGACGGTGTCGCCTTCAGCGGCAATCGGGCGCAGGGCGGCAACGCCGGCGGCGGTGGCCAGAGCAGCTTTGGCGCTGCCGGTGGCGCCGGCGTGGGCGGTGACGGCGCGGGAGGCCTCTTCGCTGGTGGCGCGGGCGGCGGTGGCGGTAGCTTTGGCGGCAACGGCGGCGCCGGTGGCGCTAATGGAAATGATCTGCCAGAAGGCAGCCCCGGCGGCAACGGCGGCCCTGGCGGTGACGGCGCGGGCGGCGGCGGCGGCGGGAATGGGCACGATTGTTCCCAGTTCCCCGCGTGCCTCGGTCCCGCAGCCGACGGCGGTGCCGGTGGCGCAGGCGGCTTCGGCGGCGGCGCCGGCGGTGGCGGTGCGACCGGCTTTGAAGTGTCCGCTAGCGCCAAGGGCGGTGCTGGCGGCACAGGCGGCTTCGGCGGCGGCGGAGGCGGCGGTGGCAGCCCACAATCCGGCAGTTCATCTGCGGGCGGCGCGGGCGGCGGTGGCGGCAGCTTTGGCGGCGCAGGCGCCAACGCCGGAAGCAGTGGTGGCGCTGGTGGTGGCGGAGCCGGGTTGGGCGGCGCGATCTTCATCCGCGCCGGGTCGCTCACGCTCGCCGACAGCAGCTTCACCGACAACGCGGCCAGCGGAGGCAAGGGCGCCAACAACGGCCAGGGCAAGGGCGGCGCAATCTTCGTCCTGTCGCCCGCGACCGTGAGTGGGTGCGCCGCCTTCAGCGGTAACAGCGCGACCGATGCGGCGGGTAGCGGCACGGACACCAACGATACCTATGGCGGCAGCGTTCCGGGGTGCGACACCACGCGCCCGAGCGTAACCATCGACCAGGCCAGTGGCCAGGCCGACCCCACCAGCAGCGGCCCCATCCACTTCACGGCGGTATTCGATGAGCCGGTAACGGGGTTCACCGACTCGGATGTCAACCTGAGCGGCACGGCTGGGGCGACCACGGCGGTCGTGACCGAGATCGACCCGCCCAACGACGGCACCACCTACGATGTCGCCGTAAGCGGCATGAGCACCAGCGGCACGGTCATCGCCTCCATCCCGGCCGACTCTGCCCAGAACGCCGCACAGAACGGCAACAGCGCTTCCACCAGCACAGATAACACGGTCACCTTCACCGTGACGGCGGCCAACGAGGCCCCCACCGTGAGGGTGGATGGGAGCGGCTCGTGCGGCTCGGCAAGCGACATGCGAGGCACCATCAACCTCGCGCTCTCAGACCCGGACGATCCGCCCGAGGGCCTAACCCTCACGGCCACCTCCTCCAACCGATCCGTACTCCCCAATAGGAACATCTCCTTCGGAGGAGGCACCGACGCCTCGCGCACCATGACCGTAAGCTCCCTTACCGGAAGCGGCACCTCTAACGTGACCATCACGGTGAGCGACGATGGGGGTCTGAAGGGAACGGTTTTGGTGAGGGTCATCTCTGGAAGCGCATCCAACAACACCCTTATCGGCAGCGCCAATACGGACATGATCTTCGCCAGGAAGGGCTCAGACACCCTGAGTGCCCAAGGAGCCAGCGACCTGATGTGCGCGGGCAACGGCAACGACAAGCTCACGGGCGGCTTAGGAGCGGATCGCTTCGTGGGAGGCTCGGGCACAGATACAGCGACCGACTTCAACGCCGCCCAGGGAGACACCAAGGCCGGCATCCCCTAAACGGAGGACAAGCCGCCACGGGTAGAGAAGGGCCGGAGCGCATGGCTCCGGCCCTCCTTCTTGCCCTTATGCACCGAAGTGCGTGGAAGGCAAATTCTGCGAAGTCCCTATACAGCATCCTGTATAAAGTGACCAGGACACAGCCCATTACGTTGCTCAGCCTGGTCCTACGGACAGGGTCCAAGTACGACATCTTGGATGGGCGTATAAAGATGCGCTAGCGTGGATACATTGCGTTATCTTAACCCTAGATCCTTTGGTACTTGCCGTGAAGTGATTCGCTGCCCGCTACACAGCAGTTCTACAGTAATTTCACAGTAGACCCGATTAACCCCAGTGAACCAGAGGCGAACGCAAAAAGGCTTAGATAAGCAGATCTCTAACCTCCGGCTAACCCCAGTGAACCTGTCGGGACAGACTCTTAATCTCTAGGTTCCAGGTTCGAGTCCTGGGCGGCTCACTCGGAAAGGTCTTTGTTTTGCGGGTAAAACGTGATGGTGTTACATGGCCCCGGTGAAGTGCCGGGGGCTTTGGCAGCAATAGTCGCCTACCTCAGAACCTCATCTATCGCATCGCCTATCCCGCCGTTCATGCCGAGCAGGACGTGTGAGTAGGTGTGGAGGGTTAGCGCGCCCTGGCGCCTCATTACGAACTGTTTGGAGTGCATAAACATCCCGGAGGAGCTGCAGCAGGGGTCGTAGACGTGTCCTCTGTAAGGCTCGAGCATCCGGACTAGCAACGTTACGACGTAGTGGGGGGTATAGAGCTTGCCGCTCTTCCTGCCCTTGGCGCCAGCGAACTGGGCCAGGGTCGGGGACAACGTGGAGTTGAGAACGACCTCATTCCCTTCTCATGGCGTCAGATCTTCCTCCTTCGGGTATCAAACGTTTCGTACTTCGTCAGTAAGGGTTGGCGATGTACCGGGTAGTGCATCCCATAAGGAGGGAGCAGGAGACGATGCCAATACGTAAAGCACAAGCCGCCTGGCACGGCAACTTTCGTGAAGGGGAAGGGCAGATGCGGCTGGGCAGCGGCGCCTTCGAAGGCGCTTACTCTTACCGCTCGCGCATGGAAGACTCGGACCCGGGCACCAACCCCGAGGAGTTGCTGGGTGCGGCCCACGCCGGCTGCTTCTCGATGTCTCTGGCGCGCAGGCTCTCGGCTGCCGGCTACTCACCGGAACGCATCCACACCGAAGCTCGGGTACGCTTCGGACGCTCTGGAGAGGGGTATGCGATAAGTCGAATAGATCTGCGCACCGAGGCGGAGATCCATGGTGTTGACGAAGAGCTTTTCCTAGAGAAGGCCGAGGCTGCCAAGCGCGACTGCGCGGTTTCCAAAGCTCTTGCGGGCGTGGAGGAGATACGCCTAGAGGCTAAGCTAGTGGAGCACACCGGGTAGAAGCAGCCCAGATCAGGGAAACTTGTGTAGAGGTGGACGCGCCCTCATCACTCTTCGGCAGCGTCGGGTGGGCTAAAGCCCCTCTTCATCCACGTGCCCAGGAGAAGCCGCGTTCTCGAAAATTCGCAGGGAAGGGTGAACCATGTGATCCACCGTTGCGTACAAATCGGTGTAAGTGCGGTGTGGAGAGGACCCCAACCAAAGGAGATAGAGTTCGATGAGGAGACTGACCCTGCTGACAGCACTCGTCCTAGCAGTCGTGCTGATCGCGGCTGTCCCCGTGGTTGCCAGCGAAAGCGGAGCTGATGCTCGCGCCACCCTCGAAGCATCCTTGACGGGCGAAAAAGAGATGCCGGGCCCGGGTGACCCCAACGGCTGGGGTGACGCCGAGGTGAAGGTGCACAAAGCGAAGGTGTGCTACGAGCTCGAGGTGGAGCGCATAAAGCCGGCAACCGCGGCCCACATCCATCGGGGAGGGCCTAGTGTGGCCGGCCCCGTTGTCGTTGAGCTCAAGGCGCCCACAGACGGCTCCTCAGAGGGCTGCACGGCGATAAGCAAGCAGCTAAGCAAGCAGCTAAGGGATCACCCCTGGCGCTACTACGTCAACGTCCACAACAACCCGTATCCCGATGGTGCCGTAAGGGGTCAGCTGCAGAGGGATTAGTAGGGTCAAGCGACATTCGACCCACGAGATAAGAAGGGCCGGGGCTGCTAGACCCTAGCCTGGGACGGCGCCCAACTGCTCCTGCAAGCCTCGCTCGTCTATGTTCACCCAGCTTTCGGCTATCTGGTTTTCGGCGAAGCGGAAGAGGCGCATCCCGGTAAACGTCACGTGTCTGCCCGTCGGTGCTATGCCCATGTACTCACCCTGGTGGGTACCGCGACTCATCCAGCGTACTACCACCTTGTCTCCTTCGGCCACTATGTCCTCCACCTTATCTTGGATGTCTGGAAAGGCAGTGCGGTAAATGCCGACGTAGTGCTTGAGTTCTTCGATGCCCCGCTCCTCCTCGCGGGGCAGATGGTCGACAAACTCAACGCTAAGTATCTCGTTTGCCGCATCGAGATCTCCTCGGCTGAAAAGGTCCTCGAACCAGCGTCGCGCGAGCTTCTTGTTTTGTTCGGACATCGTCTCCTCGGTTTCTCGTCGGTCGTCCCCGATTGGGCGCTCATGCACAGAGTAGCGTACGGTGTAGTCTGGACACACTTTCTCTTGGCGGACTCTTGCTTCTCGGCCTTCTGCGAACGAGCCTAAACGTAACGTTTGCCGGACCTTAACCGCGCCAGACGCTCGGGGTGTTAGGGTCTCGGTAACCGCGGGATTCGGCCGGGGCTGTTGCAGCAAGTCTCACAAAACACCTGCAAAATGACATAGTTATCAGACTCTTGAAGCCCAGGCCTACTCCCCCGGCTCGGGGATCGCGCCGATCTGCCGCATCATACCAAGAGCGTCGTAGTGCGCCCAATCCTCTGCGATCTTGCCCTCGGAGAAGCGTTGAAGCGTGAAGGCCCTCACCGTCACCCGGTTGCCCGTGGGGGCGATGCCCATCAGTTCGCCCTGGTGGGTCGCATGGGCTACCCACCGGGTGCCGACCTTCTCGCCTTCGGCTATCTGGTCCTCGATGGTGAAGTCGAGATCTGGGAATGCCTGACGGTACATGGTGACGAATTGCTTCAAGCCCTCAGGGCCACGCGGCTCTTCGGGAATGTTGGGATCGTGGATAACGAAGTCGGGGGTGACTATCTCCTCCGCTGCGTCCAAGTTACCCTGGTTGAAAAGTTCTTCGTAGAAACGACGGGAAGTGGCTTTGTTCTGTTCCACCATGGCTGTTCTTCCTTTCCGACCCGCACGCTTTGCGGATCTCCTAGCCCTTTCCACCGAGAACCAGCCTAGCACTCGAGTGAAGGCAGCGTATCCCCCAAACGGACTATTCTTGCTGTTGCTTAGGCGTTGCTAGGCATTGCGAGCTTCGGAGTACTCCGCACATGAGAAGAACGTAGAAGGCCAGGTGATGAGAAGAGTGGGGTTATCTTCAAACTGTTGCACCGTTGCATCTTCGGCTGTCTATCCGCAACGCACCGGCTTATAGGCCCGGATCGCTCCAGCGTAGCGCCAGCAGCTCGCCGGGCCGCAACCCAGCATCGTGGGCGCGGGGTTCCGCTTACTAGGATTATCTGGTGGAGGGAGTGCCACCAGCAATCGAGGGGCGGAAAACCGTAGGGAAGCAACCCAGAAGAAGTAAGATACCAACACCGAGACAAAGCGTGGGTTTGGTCCGTGGAGGTGGTACGACCTCAGAGAGACCGTAACAACGGACCTCAGGCCGAACCGCGTTCGGTGGAAGCGGCATGCGGAAAGGCGCGGGTAAGAGGCACCCTCTTAAGATCAGCTTCGCGAAGCTGACCGTTGTAGGGTAAGGAGGGTGATGTCGTCCTCCTGCTCCCAGACCTCCCCCATGAAGGAGTAAAGTCTCTCCAACAGGAACTCTCCTAGCGACCTCTCCCCATCACCGTGCTCAGCGATGAGCGCCTGCAGCCTAGGGGAGCCGAACATCTCGCCTTTAGAATCGTGCGATTCCACCAGCCCGTCGCTGTAGAAGAGGGCTGCCTCGCCGTCTTCCAGCACTACCTCCTTCTCCTCGTAGTCCATCCCAGGCATAAGCCCCAAGGGCATCCCGCTTGCCCTCAGCTCCTCGGCAACGCCACCACGGCGCATGTAAGGTAAGGGGTGTCCGGCGTTAGCAAATACGAGCCGTCCGCTAGAGGGTTCGAGGATGCTATAGAAGCAGGTGACGAACATGTTCGGTGGGATGTTGGGAAAGAGTGCCTCGTTGACTCGCCGGAGCATCTGGCCGGGCGAGGAGGAACCCTGGGCTGCGAGGCGCAGCATGCCGCAGGTCGTTGACATAACAAGGGCCGCCGGTACACCCTTGCCCGTGGCATCCCCCACCACGAGCCCCAGCCGGCCCTCAGGGAGGAGGTGAAAGTCGTAGAAGTCTCCGCCGACCTCCCTAGCTGGCCAGTACTGTGGAGAGATCTCCCAACCCTCCAGTTCGGGCACCTTCTTGGGGAGCGAGGCTTGCTGGATGCGCCGCGCCACTAGTAGCTCCTGCTCTATGCGCTCGCGATGCTGCATCTCCTGCGCGAGAGCCGGCACCACTATATTTACATTGTTCGACTCGCTCCACTCCTCGGCGATCTTGTCCCCCGCAATGCGGTGAATATCGATGCCTGTAGAGAACACCTCCTTGCCGGTGGGAGCCACGCCCAGGAACTCACTTCGGTGGATGCTTCTCTCCGTATACCTGGTGACGACCTTGTCCCTTTCGGCGATCTGGTCCTCAATGGTGAAGCGGGTGATGGAGATGGTGGCCTGATCCTCTGCGATTCCCCGTATGTAGGCCTCGCGATCGGATCTCTCTTCGCCGGGGAACAGGCTCCGGTCGGCAAAGTCCGGGGCCATCATCTCCTGCATCGCGTCGAGGTCACCATTGAGGTGCGCTTCGTAGAAACGGCGGACCAGAGCCTTCTTCTCCTCCGATGGCATGGACCTTCCTCCTCTTCGTCACCCCGCCTTCCCCAACCGGTTTCGTCCACAGACTCAATGTAGCACGTTCAGCATGCCGCATGGGTGCGCCACAGGAGGTCAGCACCTGCAGTAGAGGTAGCCTTCACAGTTCGCTCTAACAATGTGCGAGAATACAGAATTGCTGGTACACACGCCGGAGGGAAAGCTTAATGCTGCCGATCTATATCGCACTCGTTTGTGAGACCGATTCTATCTCCCCGCGTGAGTTCACCCGCGTGGCCGCCGCATTGGACAAACAAGTGACGCGCGATTTCGGTCCGATATGGGGTGTTCCAGCCACTGTGGACCCGGTCTTTAGCCTCGACGACATACCGGTAGGATATTGGCCCATCGTCCTGGTCGAAGACACCGGCGAAGCGAGCGGTTTCGGCTACCATGCAGATCACTATGGTCAACCTTATGCATTGGTCGCTCTCACCGATAGTTGGTCCTTGAGCGCTAGCCACGAGTGTCTGGAGATGCTTGCGGACCCGTTCGGCGATCGTATGGTGCCGGGGCCTCACCCCAAGGAGGGAGCCGGCCGCGTGAGCTACCTGGTGGAAGTGTGCGATCCACCCGAGAGTCATGAGTGCTCTTACACCGTCAACGATGTGATGGTCTCAGACTTCATCACGCCCGCCTACTATGATCCGGTAAAGGCTACAGGCGTCCGCTATAGCTTCACCGGCGCCATCCCCGGTCCACGGGAAGTCCTGGAAGGTGGCTACATAAGTTGGCGCAATCAGGTCAATGAGCACATAGAACAATACTTCGTTCGTGGTGGCGAGAAGGAGTTTAGGGATCTCGGACCACTGGAAAGGGCCGCTGACAGCCCGAGGGCGTTCGTGGACAAGATGACGGAGCACCCCGAACTCGACCGAGGCCTTAGTCTCCAGAACGATTGGTTGAGGTCCGCGATCGAGGCCGAAGATATGAACCGACAGGCCCGCGAACACACGACCCGCAGGCTGATAGCGACCTCTGAAACTCTGCGCGCTGCGTTTCGTCGCCACCGGGGTAAAGGATAGGCTGGACCGACAGTAGGTATGAGGTAGACGAGGAATCCTCCTGCAGAGGCCCTTACAGAGTCAATGACGCCTTAATGATTGACCTTGCGCAACTCGCGCTGTCAGCTCTCGGTGCGGTTTTGTTGCGATCATCCACCGATGCCAGCTTGCCGCTTCCTTTCGCAAGCCATCCGCCGCAGAGACCTTCCCTACAAAGGCTCTTAGCGAGCGCTCGGTGGTCGACCTCCGTGGCCTTGTCTGCGTACCATCCGGTGACGAACTTCCTGTCAGCTATGAGGCGAGTACGGTAGTGCTCCGAACGTTCATTTGCGCGTCTCCCTCTGATGGTACACGAAGCGGACGAGGCGCGAGGCTCCATGGAGTAGATCCTTCCTCGAGGAGGCCAGGGACAGGCGCACGTAACCTTCACCGAGTTCGCCGAACGCGCTTCCGGGTGCGACGGCCACGTGCTCGCGCTCGATGAGGGACCGGGCGAGATCCATCGAGGGCATGCCGGCCTCGGAGACGTCGGTCCACACGTAGAAGGCGCCCGAGGGTCGGCTGGAAGCGAGGTCACCGCGATCGAGGATCTCGAGCAGCTCGTCACGGCGTTCCCTGTAGGCATCGCGCATCTCTCCTACGAGATGTTGGGGGCCGGTCACGGCGGCAAGTGCCGCCAGCTGGGCCGGGGTGTTGACGCACGAGACGATCGGCTCCTGCATCCCCGTAAGTAGTTCGGCCAGATCTGGCGGTGCCACCAGGTAGCCTACGCGCCAGCCGGTCATGGCGTAGACCTTGGAGAAGGAGTAGACCGACACCAGCCGGTCGCCCGGGTCGGCCACCGACCCGACGCTGACAAAGGCATCGTCGAATGCGAGCTCGTCGTAGACTTCGTCGGCGATGAACCACAGACCCCGACTACGGGCGAAGGCCAGCAACGTCTGGGCCAGTTCGCGGGGCAAAACAGTCCCGAGCGGATTCGAGGGGCTATTGACCAGGATCGCCCTCGTCCGCGGCGTCACCAGGCGCTCAAGGTCTTCGGGGCGGGGCAGGAAATCTCCCTGCGCGACCAGCGGGTACGGTAGTACACGCGCCCCGAGAAGGTGTGCGATCATGCGAAAGTTCGGCCAGGCGGGATCTGGCAACAGTATTTCGTCGCCCGGTTCGAGCAAGGCTCGAAGTACCAGGTAGAGCGCCTGGATGCCCCCCTGCGTGACCACCACCTGCTCCGGGCGCGCCTCGTAACCGTTGCGCCGGACGACCTTGTCCGCCAGGGCTTCACGCAACTCGGGAAGGCCCGCATTAGGAGCATAGCGAGTATGGCCCGCCCGCGCAGCCTCGTGGGCAGCGTCGACGATGTGCGAAGGGGTAGGAAAGTCGGGCTCCCCCACCTCGAGGTGGATGACCTCGGGATCCTCCCATGCCAGCTCCATGATCTCGCGTATGCGCGAGACAGGCATGGAGCTGGCGATCGTCGAGGGAAGCGCTCGCTCGCTAGTCTCTTGGGTGCGCAATGAATCTCCTCCTTTGTCGCTCATCCTCACCATCCCCGCCTCACGCCAATCGAAAACAACGGAAGCGGCAATCCGTAGCTTCGCGTACACCAGGCTGGCCTGGGAAGAGCGAGGCATCCTGGATGAGTCGCCCAGGCTACAATGTGCCTCCTCTGGGAGCCGCTAGGGAATGCGTGCAGTCGTCTCTGAGGTTGGCTCGCCCGCAAGCTGGGGAAACAGTTTTCTTGCGGTGCCGCCGAGCACGTGGGCGAGACCCTCTGCGTCAAGATCGGGCAGGGCCGCAGGGACCAGGTCGAGCAGGGTCCCGTAACCAGGCACATCGCGGGTCCAGGGGTAGTCAGAAGCCCACATCAGGCGCTCTGGTCCGTATGCCCCGGCGAAACGGCGGGTCACCTGAAAAAGGTCGGGGTACGGAGGTTCCTGCGTCGACAGGGCGTACTGGCCCGAGACCATAAGATGGATTCCACCGGCCTCACTGAGCCGCAGCACCTGCTGCACGGTCGACTCGGGTAAGGGATTTTCGAAGCGCGGGCGCCGGTGTTCATCGATCTGTATATCGTGCGGGCAGAAACCGAGGTGGTTGAGCACCACCCGCAGCTCCGGCAGCTCGCGGACGACTCTGGGTAGAAGCGGCAGTTGGTCAGGGGGCAGGTAGGACCACAGCAGCAAATTCTGCCCGGCGAGGTAACGCAGGACCGGGAACGCGGGAGATTCCGTCACCGGCTGACCGGGCTTGCCCAACCACTGGGTACGCAGCCCCTGGAAGCCGAAGCGATCGCGTCTGGCGCGAAGACTCTCCACGCCGCGGGCGCCACCGGCTCGCAGCTCGGCGGGCTCGGCGACGGCGATGGCGGAGAAGGTATTCGGGTGATCGGCTAGCACCCCTGCGATGTAGTCGTCGTGGGCATCCAAAGGGACGAGCACCGCACCGTCCACTCCGCCACCCGCCATGAGCTCGAGTAGATCCTCTACCGGGGCGTCACGGTCGGCTTGCGCCAATTCGTCGACGCCTCGCGGGTAGATCGACGCCGGGCGGAAGACGTGCGCGTGCGCGTCGATGATGCCGCCCCTCGTCATCGTTGGATCTCCTCGTGCTTGGCTGGAACAGGGTCTCCGGAGCAGTAGGCCGAGGCGAGGCGGGTGTAGATCTCGACCGCCCGTTGCACCGCCGTGATCGAGACCCACTCGTCGGCGGAGTGGGCTCGGCGCAGGAGGCCGGGTCCGAGGGCCGGCAGGGTGGGTAGGCCCTGAAGCGCGTCGAACCAGGTAGCGTCCGTGGTGCCGGGGAAGACCGCCAAGGTGGGATCGGTATCCAAGACTGCCCGGCAGGCGGCGCGCACCACCTCGACGAGTGGATCGCCGGGGGCAACGAGGGTGGCAGGTAGCCAATCGCCTGGCGGCTGGTCGAACTCTAGCTGATACTCACCACCGGTCTCCTGGGAGACTCGGTCGGCCAGGGTGGTGAACGCCTCGGTCACAGCCTCCCGCCGCATTCCGGGAAGCAGTCGCACCTCGGTGTCTACGGCCATCACCCCCGGAAGCACCCCGAAGCCGACGCCACCGCGGTAGGCCATTCCGGTGTTGACCGTCGGTGTCCAGCCGCTGAGACCGTGCACGTTTTCTGGGGTGTCCACAGCCAGGGAATCGGCGACCTCGGTGACGAGCCGGGCGGCGTCCACCCCGGCGTTGCGGACGCCGAGCTCGTCGGACAGACTCGAATGTCCTTGCCGGCCGCCGGCTACCAGACGCAACCTGGCGATGCCCCGGCTAACCAGGTGCAGCCTGTCGTAGTCCTCGTCGATACCGCCAGGCTCGCCGATGACGACGCCGTCGGCATGCAGAGGGACACTCTGGGCAACGTGGTGGGCACCGTAGGCAGAGCCGTTTTCCTCGTCGGCCGTAAAAAGCAGGCTTAGCCGACCGCGGGACGGGGCGTCGCTGGCCAGGCGCGAAGCCGCCACCAGCATCGCCGCGAGGGCGCTTTTCATGTCCGCAGAGCCAAGTCCGTACAGCCGGTCTCCCTCGACGTCAGCCCCGAAGGGATCGACGCTCCAGGTGGCGTCTGCTACGGGCTTGGTGTCCAGGTGGCCCGAGAGTACGAGGTGCCGCCCTCCGGGTCCGAAATCCAGGGTGATCAAGAGGTTGGGCCTCGACTGGTGGCGGGCGACGGTTCGGGCTCTCTGTAGTTGCAGCTCCGGAAGCAGGTCCCGCACTAGTTCCGCGGTGGCGCGCTCGTCGCCGGGAGGATTGGGGCTGGGAATGCGTACCAGCTCCCTGGCTATTTTCAGAACGTCCAGATCCGGGGTGCTCATCACTTGTATCGTGCGGCCCAGTCTACGCCCTGCCAGGTCTGCACCTTCACCGGGTCGAGCCGGCATACCAGCCAACGGGGCTTATCCAGCGTAGGCTCCAGGTACTTCGGACCATTCTCGCCCAGGTAGCGCGTGCTCATACGCTCGGCGATGGACACCCACTGTCCACCGGTATTCGGCTCTTCGACCATGTGGGTTGTGCACCGCGCGACGACCTTACGCAGTCCCTCTGCTTCATCGACGCTGATCGCGCACCGGGAGTCATTGGCCAGGTAGTGGGCCCAGGCGGACTTCTCGCGGGGGATCACCCAAAGCGAGCTACCATCCCACTCGTGCCAACAGGGCACCACGTATGGCCAGCCTTCGTCATCGAGACAGGCCAGGCGAGCAAGATGCGCCTCGGCGAGAAATGTCGACATCTCAATCTCGTCCAAACGGCCAACCCGTCCACGCCAGCCCTCGGCACTCATCGCCTCCTCCTTTCAATCGCAACACGGAATCATATCCGACTGCGGACCGATCCGATTCTGGATTTACAACGGCAGGCAGGACGACGAACAGGGCGGCGAGGCATGTGTGCTCACCAACCACTGCACCTTGCTTAGACCTCCGAACAAGCCCCCTACTGCCGCCCCGCAAAGTGCTACGGTCACGGCAACATCTGCGCCGTAGAGTGGCGCACGAGCGCCCGATACCGCGAGCACCTCTTCCTCCCCCTACTCCTCCTTAGGAGTTGGCGCTGCTAGCGACTTCCGACCATCGTGTTGCCGCTACACGCAACCGAGCCACCGCATGTGACGATGCTATCATTGTTCATTTTGTTGTTGACCACGTCCACGTTCGACAGATTTACACGGTCGGAGCGGCCCGAGTCGGTGGCGCGTATGCCGATCCGATCACCGTTGGCCGGATAGCTCACCTCGGCGATGGTTGCGGGACCCAAGTTGTTGTTGATCACCGTGGCGTTTTGCGAGTCGCGAATGTCGATACCACCACGCCGTTCAGTCTTACCGTTGCCGTGAAGCTCGTTGTTCGCGAACAGGGCCTGGTTCGGGCTGTTCTCGTAGCGGATCCCAGCGCGGTTACTGTTGACCACCACGCTGTCGTATACCCAGAAGCCATTAGCCCTGGCCGGATCGTTGGAGCAGCCAACATCGCACCAGAGGCCATTCCCCTGCTCATCGTGCACGTACACTCGTCCTGCTTCGAACTCGGTTATCCCCTTGACGGCCGAGCCGTTGAAGCCGAGCGAGGACGGAGCATTGCTGTTGGAGTAGAACTCGGAGTCGAGGACACGACCATGCATGTTGCTGATTCCTAGAGAAGCGTTGTCATGAATTTCCGCGAACTGCACTAGGAAGTCCGAACCCGCAGACCCAGCAGTGATAGCACCAGAGCCGGTACCAGTGCCGCTGGCACGACTAAGGTCAACCCAAGTTATGGAGATGCCGTTGCCATTGGCGCGCAGCAGGTTCGCCGTGCCGCTGCCTTCCAGCTTGACTACAGGATCCGGGTCTAAGGCGGTATCGACAGCAGTCGTTGTTCCAGGCTCGCCATCGAGCTTGTCGCCAGCCTTGAGGATGGCTGGCTCTGAGATCTGATACGTGCCAGCGTGGACACAGAAGCGGGTAGCGTTGCCAGAAGCATCGCTGTTGATTATGGCATCGAGATCCTCCCTCGGTGTTATCTGTCTGCCCGCACAGTTCCAGGTTGGCGGAGGGGTGCTACCGCCATCGCATGCGTTGCCCACGCCGTCGCCATCGCTGTCTCCCTGCCCCGGGTTGTAAACGTTCGGGCAGTTATCCGGGGGCTCAGGCACACCGTCCCTGTCGGCGTCGGTACCTCCACCATCTGAGGCTGGGAAGGTCACAACGTCTAGGATAGCGTTTCGTCCGGTCCCTGTATTGCCAGCCGTCACATTGATCGTGTTCTGCTGTCCGGCAGGCAGGTTAACGTCGAAGGTGTAGGCCATGACAGTAGTGCTGCGTAAGGCTTGGACTGGTGAGTTGTTTACACGGAGGGTCGGCTGGCCACCTGACTGCCCACCGCTAGCCATCAGCACCACATCACAGGTAGCGCTACAGGTTACGGTGTGGGAAGCGGTGTTGTTCTGGGTGAACTTGAGGGCCGCACCCCCGGAATATCCCGCGCCACTAATAATGCTGTAACCCGCAGGTTTGGTGGCTAACTTCTCACCCTCTACAAGCGTGGCTACGTCTGCCGCCTCTACTCTCTTCTCAGTCGTCGCGACAAACGCAAACAGAGCCAGCAACGGCGCCAGCAGGATAATTCGCCTCTTCATTACTGACCCCCCTTGTTATGCAGGAATACCAAGTATGCCCTATTTCCCATAAAGCCGTCAAGAACAATGCTTCAGGTATGTCAGAAACCAGACGTCGTTCGCAGAGGCTCCGGCACCGACGTAGTTGTCTACGCGGAAGGGCCGGAGTTGGTGGCGAACGATCATAGGGGCAAGAAGTTGGGCCGAGGCCGCCAGAGACCTCGACCCTCTTGGTGTGGCTTATTGATACTGCTGCTGAGAAGGAGTGGGTAGAGGCGGAAGCTCAGGAGGGGGTGAGCCGGCGGCAGGTGACTGAGGCGTCCCAGACGACTGCTGCTGAGACTGCGGGGACCCGGCAGGCGAGCCGGAAGGTGAGTCTTGAGCTGAGGAGGAAGATGAGTCGGAACCCGCCTCGTCATTGGCTTCGGGACCTGACGTACCGTTTGCCCCGGAATCAAGCGCACCACCAGCCTCGGGATCCGAACCGCTACCAGTCCCGGAGTCAAGGGTACCACCGGCCTTCGGATCCGAATTGCTACCGGCCTCGAGATCCGACGTATTACCAGTCTCGGAATCTGACCCACTAATGGCCTCAGGTAGTGAGGTGCCGATAGAATAGATCTGCTCGACAAGCGGCGTCGTCCTGGGCAGGAAGTAACCGAAGTACAACAGAACGTTCAGGGCCACCGCGACTACTCCTACGACCAGCACCACGGACGGCTTGTTTAGCGACTGCTCTAATCTTTTCACTTAGGTGGGCACCCCCCTTCTTTGGTCGACCAAGCGTACAGGAAAGTATATAAGATACCGCAAACAGCGAAGCTTCGCCATTGAAGCGCCGTCGTTGCGGCACTTACTCTAGAGAAATACTCACCCGAGAACTCGAGACAACGCATCTTCCGAGCAGCTCGGTGGGCCGGCCACGAGCGCACCGCTGGTACCGCCGTCCGTTCTGAGTCGAGAGCGCGCGGCTCTCGGCTACATGCAGCGCTCTACTGCGCTCGTAGAATCGCAGAGAATCTGTCTTCCGGCCGATGCGGCGGATGTTTCGCGATCTTTCCGGGTATATCAGGGGCATACGGGTCGATGTAGCCCCGGGCCAAACCGTGTAGAGAAAGGATCGACCGTGGCAGATGTACATATCTATGTAACCAGGCCGGCGGATAAAGAGGGCGCGGCTCTAGAAGACATCGAAGAGGTATTGAGGGAGCTGGACTACGTCTCCGGCGTTAAGGCCAGTCCGGCAGGGAACGTGGTTGCCGTCTCGTTCGAAGGAGGGAAGGCGGAGCAGGAGGAGATCACACGCACCGTCGAAGAGACCGGCTACAAGGTCTCCAGACTCTCGGTCAGAACCAACTTCACGGAAGAAGGACAACTCTGGGATATCTGAGAGCGCGGCGTGCGGAAGGATCGATCCTTCCGCACACCGAACTACGGGGGGCACCTGCTGTATCGTGAAAGGCGCTGTGGGGTGTGGATTCGCGTCCTCGCCTGGCTCTGTGCATCCGCGTTCCAGATATCAGGTGACGCTCCGCCGTATTCGATAGTGCAGCCGCAGAAACGTCGCGCCCCAGATCTGGAGATTGTGGTCGGCACGGAGGTGACCCCGTGGATCGATGTAGACTCGGATATCTTCCTTCAGCGCTTTCAGGTACCTTGACCAACCCTGGCCTTGCCCGGCCTGGACGAAAAAGTAGAACCCTGGGTCGCCGAAACCCCTCCCCGAGGATCTCACGGTAAAGCTACCATCCGACGCGGATTCTGGTCGCATGATGACGTTGGCGCTTCCGTTCGGTAGAGGAAACGCTACTTTGACGCAAGGCCCGTCGAACCCGGGCACCCGGCAAAGTGAGTAGCTGCCTGCATACAACGTGCGTTCGCTGGCGACGATCTCCCGGACCCACGCGGTCTGCGTCACGGCGCCGGCGGAGTCGACGAGTCGGATCACGGCCGTCGAGATACCTTGACTCGTGTCCAGGGGTGACAATGGCACGTTTAGTTGCTGCAGTCGCCGACTAAAGATCGCAGCCAGCGCACTGCCAAAGGGCCGGAATCCTCCGCGCCACTCCGACCAGACGTCGAACTCGTACTCGGAGGTCTGTTCGTAGAACTCTGCAACCCTCGCATCCACCTGGGAGGGATCGCAGGCCGGGCCGGTGAGAGCCCCGAAGTCCTCGACCAGACCTCGCGGAGGCCCGTCTGCAACAACCGTTAGGCCTTCACGATCCGCGAAGCGCGCGAAGAAATCGGCTCCGATCACATCGACGTCCCCGACCGGTCCTTCCAGCCATGAGCACTCGTCCAGGGCGACCCGCCGCCCCGTCGCCTGAACCCACCGTTGCGTCGTCCGGTCAACGAGGGCGCCGCGGCTCTCGTACTCGACAAAACTCTTCATCGCTACGACAGTATTGTACTTCTCGCCAAGGCAGCGCGGCGAAGGAGTAGAATCTGAAGGTGGAGAATAGCAAGCAGGACGGGCTGTTGATGGCGGCGGCAGGCAAGACGAGCGCCCTCGGGCACACGAGATGATCTGGTTCGCGTGGTTCATGCTCGCGTTGGAGAGCCTGGTGATAGCCATCGGCCTGTGGCTGATGTGGGCGATGGTATCGGAAGCCTCCCGAGAACGCGGCGACGCGTTCCCTCCTGCCGAGGACCCGCCAACACATCCACCCGAGCATCCTCCCGAAACCGGCGACGACCCCGAACGGTTCACCCTGGAGAATGTCGACGAGCGCGGCTACGTGGGCAACAGGAAGCTTCACATGGGCTGCGAGGCGGCCATCTGCCGGACCCCTCTGGGGGCCAGGATCATCGCGGGCAGACGTTCACTGAAGGAACCGCAGTACGCCTGGGACTATGCCAGTGTTCGGTTGGCAGACAAGGCGCTTGCGTACGCCGAGTTCAGCACTCACCCAACGGACGGCCTAATCGGCGTCGAAGACTACGAGCGTGGTCCCTATCCGGCAGCAGAGCCCGGGCAGTACTTGCGTCGGTGGAGATATACCCCCGACGGTCGAATGGATAGATTCTGAAATGCTCTAATCACTTGGTGGGTCGTCGGGATGTGGATGCCAGACGGCCCTCTTTCTGGCCTCTGCTATCTCTCTCTTGATGGGCGTATTTTGGTCTCTGGTATTTGACTCGCTCGCACGCTCCTGCTCGAGCCTGTCCGCTTTCCTTATCCAGTGGCGCACGGTATCGGCATCGAAGAGCGAGACGCCCGTACTACTCGCCAGGGCGATAGCTCCCCTGGTGTAGCCCGCGGGAGCCACTACGCAAGCCTCTACGCACCGATGATGCCGGGCTCCGGCATAGACTTCCTGCACTGGCCTGTTACCCACAGGCTTCCTGTGATTCTTGCACTGTACGGCGACACGCTCGCCGCGACGGTGCACGATAACGTCGACGCCCTGATCCCCTGCTCCCCCGAGCACCACCGCTTGATGTCCCATGGCCCTGAAGAGGTCGGCCGTGAAGTTCTCGAACTGGGCACCGGTCATGGAACGGACTGCCTCGAAGCGCAAGGCGAGCACTTTGGCCGTAGGGGTAGAAGGCCTGTTTCCCAGATACCAGGCTACCGACGCAAAGGCAACGACGCTCCCTATCAGAAGGAGCCCACCGAGCAGCCACTTGAGACTCTCGGCCAGGTCCATAGTGCTGCTCGACACGAAGCCCAACAGCACTACGAACGCGAGGGCTCCACCGCTCAGGATCCAATCCAGTTCCCTGCTCGACCCAGCCACCACCCCTGCCTGGCGTAGCCGTGCGCTACGGCGCCGCTGACCGGAGTATAGTGCCTCTCTTTACAAAGCCACCCCCTGCTTTGGAGGCGGAAAGTATCGGAAGCGTCTCAGGTACGCTTCTTCGGGCCCGTGCCGGCCCGAGAACTCGACTGGAGACGCCAGAAGGGTGATGATGGGCCCTCCCTGGTGTGCCTCTGATCCTCGAGCCAGGCCTTCGGCTTCATCGCCGAATCGACGACGGACTCTACGATGATGCTGCTGACAAAGGCCAGTTCATCATCGGCTTCTCTCGTACGCTGCGTCGATGCCTCGCCATCGAGATACGACGCATCCTCCGCCTTTTCGTTTCGCATGTGCACGGCCGAGTCCAGGTGCCTTATGGCGGCCATGGCCGCCTGTTCGAAGCTTATCAACATGGTCGTGATCTCGGCATCCATCAACCGGGCCGAGGACCCGAACGTATCCCTGATCTGTGAGCGGGCGTCAGACAAAGCCTCGCTGGCCAACTCCACGTATCGTAGCGGTCCCGATTCCGTGGCGTACCAGAGGATGTCGGACTGCAGATCCTTCTCACCCGGTCTGACCAGGAGCCGGAGCGGACTGTAGCGAACGGTCTCGCCAACATGGATCCGCTCTCCGGTTACCTCATAGACGACGGTTCTCTCGCCGGCTCCCGCCTCTTCTCGGGGAACCGTAGCAGGAAGCAAGCCTTTCAGTAAATCATCGACCGTCTCCAGCAGGATCAAATACAGCCAATCCTTCGCCGCGAGCCACTGGCGCGCTTCTCGCCAGGCGAGCATCCGCTCGAAGACGAACACGGCGAGTACTATCCCGAAAAGGTGCTCCGTGAAATCGAGCGCCAGCACGGGCAGCTTGCCCTGTGCCAGGGCGAGAACTAGGGCTAGAAGGAATAGCGCTACCAAAGCGGTCGCAACCACGACCAAACCTAGGTTGCGTCGCATCACGAATCCCTCCCGATCCTTGGACATGACAAAGGCCGCCGACTCAGCGGCGACCCCAAAGGTGAGAGCCAGGAAAGTGCAGGCTCTCCCCCGGCTCCAGAAGGGCCGGCCCGCGAACGGGCCGGCCCGCAAACATCTAGTTGGTCTCTACCTGCGCCGCAGTATCGCGTAGGTCAGGATGCCCGACCCGAGAAGCAGCGCCGCCGCCGGCAGAAGTATAGCGGGACCACCGCTCTCCGGAACTTCACCCGGAGGAGCCGTCATCGTAGCCTCCATCATCATGGTGGTGTCCTGAGCCATTGCCATCGGCACCAGGATTAGCATGGCCAGGAGAGCGGCCATAGCCAGAAAAATTGCCCTCTTCATCCAGTCCTCCTTCTGTCTACTCTATCTCTCTAAGTGGCCTGCACTTATCTTCTCCAGTTGAGAAGGTACCCACAGTGTACAGAATCGAAACGCAAAAGTCTCCATTATTTTAACAATTTTTAACAGAATCGAGATGAACCGATCTCACGCACGGGCCGAGGGCCGGAGAGCGGGGGCAGAAGGATTCGAACCTTCGGGCGTTCTACCGCCTCTGGTTTTCAAGACCAGCGCATTCGTCCGCTCTGCCATGCCCCCTCATACGTTGGTGTGGCGTAGATTATACGACTCGCGGGCAGAACATCTAACGGAGGGAGCACGGGCGTCGCCTGGTGTGCACAATGTTCGTGTGTAGTCACCGGCTGGAAGCGAAATGAGGCGAGGTGAAAGGGAAGTTACGAGAACCCGTAAGCGGGCTCACCCATCTTGTTGGGGGTTTGCTTGCTCTGGTCGCGTTGATCGTTCTGCTGAGGCAGGCGGCCGGCAGGGTGGACCAACTCGTGGCTTTCGGCATCTTTGGTCTCAGCCTCGTCGCGTTGTACGGGGCGAGCGCCCTTTACCACCTGCTGCCGGTCTCTCCGCCCGCGATCGCGAGGCTGAGGAGGTTGGACCACATGACGATCTTTATTCTCATAGCGGGCACGTACACCCCCATCTGCGTGCTCGCGTTGGACGGAGGCTGGCGGGCGGGATTGCTGGGTCTGATCTGGACGCTGGCGTTGTGCGGCGTCGTGCTCAAGCTTCTGTAGATGGACGCCCCGCGCTGGCTCTCGGTGGGGATCTATCTGGCCATGGGGTGGCTCGCCGTGATCGCCGCCTCCGCGATCTTCCGGGCGATACCGCCTGGAGGGACGGCCTGGATCCTCGGCGGCGGTCTCGTCTATAGCGCCGGAGCCCTGATCTACGGTCTGAAACGTCCCAACCTGGTGCCCGGAATCTTCGGTTTCCACGAGCTGTGGCACCTCTTCGTTATGGCGGGAAGCGCCTGCCATTTCTGGGTGATGCTGCGCTACATAGCACCGATCTCGTAGGCGCGAGCCGCTCAGTACTAAAGGTCGGCCGAGGGACAGATATCGTTTAGAGAGCAGTTCGGGCAGTCTGGCTTGCGGGACTTGCACGTTCGGCGACCGTGCAAGATCAGGAGGTGGGAGAAGATGGTCCGGTCTTCTTCGGGCACTAGGCCGATGAGATCCTGCTCGATCTTCACGGGATCCTGACTCTCCGTGAGACCGAGCCTGTTCGAGACGCGGCGGACGTGGGTGTCTACGACGACGCCCTCGTTCGTGCCGAAAGCGTTGCCGAGGACCACGTTGGCCGTCTTGCGGCCGACGCCGGGCAGGGCTACGAGCTCGGACATCGTGCGGGGTACCTCTCCCCCATGCTCTTCTACGAGGACGTTGGCCATGCCACGCAAAGAGCGGGCCTTGTTGCGGTAGAAGCCGGTCGGGCGGATGTCCTCTTCGAGCTCGTCGGGGGGAGAATCAGCGTAGTCCTCGGCCGTACGGTACTTCGCAAAGAGATTCTCGGTCACCCGGTTGACCTGCACGTCGGTGGTCTGGGCGGAGAGGATGGTCGCGACCAGTAGTTCCAGGGGATTCGACCAATCGAGCTCTGTGCGCGCGTCCGGATACTCGGCCTTCAAGCGGGCCGTTACTTCTGGGGCGGGTGCCGAAGATGGGTTCACGATGGCCGGGGATTATACCCTGTTCTAAACTATCTCCGTAAGAGAGGCCGCGACAGAGAGGAGCCCGGGCATGGCCGAGGTCACCTTCGACTACCAGAACCTCATCGAGGTGGAGGGTGGTCTGCAGGGCGGGGAGCTGGATGGGCTAGGACCCCGCTTGCGTGAGGCGGCGGACGGACTTCTCGGGGACCCGCCCGGATTTATGCGGCTGCCGAAGACAGGCGAGTACACCGAGGCTTCGGTACGTATAGCCGAGGAGATCCGGGCCTCGGGCGCGACGGACTTTATCCACGTCGGCATCGGCGGCTCGGCCCTAGGCCCGATGGCCCTGCACAAGGCCCTGAGCCATCCCTACTACAACACGCTCTCGGGCGAAGCCAGGCAAGGACCGCGGCTGCACTTCGCGGAGAACACCGATCCCGCGACACTCTCCGCCATCTTTGACGTCGCAGACCCCGAAGGAACCTGGGTCAACGTCGTTACCAAGTCGGGGTCGACGGCGGAGACGATGGCGAACTTCCTCGTGATCCGGGGTTTGCTTGTAGACACTTTGGGAGACTTCGGATTCCAGGAACGCACCATCGCCACGACGGACCCCGAAGAAGGGTTCCTGAAGCAGATAGCCGAGCGGGAAGACTTCGGATTGCTCCCCATACCGCCCGACGTGGGCGGTCGATTCTCGGTCCTCACACCGGTCGGGCTGTTGCCCGCCGCCGTAACCGGACTCGACGTGCACGCGCTACTCGCCGGTGCTTCGCAGTGTATCGACGAGGTGAACGAGAGAGGCCCCGAGCACCCTGCGATCGTGGGGGCCGCCATGCACTACCTCATGGATACCGCGAGGGGGCGCAACGTCAGGGTCATGATGACCTACGCCGACGCCCTGGAGCGGCTCGCAGCCTGGTTCGTCCAGCTCTGGGCCGAATCCCTGGGCAAAGACGGCAAGGGATCGACGCCCCACGGCGCGGTCGGCACCACGGACCAGCACTCACAGGTCCAGCTCTACATGCAGGGTCCGCAGGACAAGGTGATCGAGATCGTCGAGGTCGAATACCACCCGCGCGACCTGGAGATACCGGAAGCTTACGGAGACCTCGAAGGCGTCGGATACCTCGGGGGACACACCATGGCAGAGCTCCTGAACGTCGAGTGTGACGCCACCAGGCGGGCCCTCACCGAAGCCGGACGCCCCAACTGCACGATAAGACTCGGCGAGCCGAACGAAGAGAACCTCGGCTACCTGCTACAGGCGCTCGAAGTGCAGACAGCCATCGCCGGAGCCCTCTACGGCGTCAACGCCTTCGACCAGCCCGGCGTCGAGGCCGGAAAGCAGATCACCTACAAGAGGATGGGGAGGCCAGGGTATTAGAGCACTTCAACACGCTCAGGCTTCGCCTTCGCTCGTCAGCACGGCGCTTCGCGCCTTGTCAGCATGTCAGCCAGGGCTTGGGCAAGCTCAAGCTGAAAAGCTGAAGTGCTGACAAGCGACAGCCCAAGGCTGGAGCGTGCTGAAATGCTATTTTATCGCGATCCCGAACACCACGGGTGCGGCTTTGCCTTGGAGTGGTGACACCTCTCTGTCCTTGACAACGCGCCAGAGTGCCGGACTTTTCTGCCGCAGTTGGCCGAAGGCGTGGTTCCTTTCGACGTCGTCGGCCAGGAGTAAGCCTCCGTTCCGGAGACAGGGCCATACGGTGTCGAACTCGCGGCGCATGTTCCTGTGGGTGTGGAGGCTATCGTGTACGAAGAGGTCTACCCTAGGGGTCTCTCGGAGAAGCCGGGGCAGAATCCTGGCGCTAGTTCCCCGGTGAAGCCTCCAACGGCCCCGCAACTCGTCGGGAACGGTGACGCCCCAGGACCTGTCGGCCTCCCTACGCAGGGGCGGCAGGTCCACGCTGTAGAGCGTGCCGCGTCTGTTCTCTTCGAGCGCTTTGAGTATGAAGGCGGAGCTTACGCCGTAGGCCACCCCGGTCTCGAAGACTACATCGGGGTCGATCAGGCGGCACGCGAGGTAGCAGCAGCGTGCAAGGACCGAATCGGCGGCCCAGTGGGGCACGTAAGGGTCCTCGGGGCGAATGTCCGCGAGCAAACGGCGCGTGCTCTCCTCCACCTCCCGGAGCGCGGACTCTTCCAGAATCTTCGCAACGTTCCCAAAGCGAGCCCCGAGATCATCGAGTACCCTCCCCCAACCAACCGTTTCGTAGGATGGGGGGTCGGTAAGGAGCCGCTCCACTAGAGCCTCCACATGGCCGGACAGAACGCCCCGTAGCTCTCCCAACCTCCGGGAGAGTGGTGGCCTGCTCTCGGATGGAGATCCGGTACGCGTAATGTTCGTGACTCCTCGCTGCCGAACTGAATATACCGGAGAGATGATACGCCATCGCGAGCTTTGCGAGGAACTGGAAGGCGGTTCGGAGAGTTAACCCAATATTGATACCCAGTTTACCCGATTGAAACAACGTTCCTGGGTGCCATTGCAACAGCGAGAGGTACGGACCCCGAAGGCCCCATTCCCGCCCGGCGGCTCGCCGTCGAAGGGACTATATAACAGTGAGGATGAGCCGCTCCTCGTAAGGCGGCTCCTCCTGTTGCTCGCTACTCTATCGAGGGGTTACGAGATGTTAGTCCTGGAATCTCCCTCCCCTGAGTTGAAGTCCGCGGCTGTGTCCGTACCCGAACCACCGTCGAAGCTGTCGGAGCCGGCGCCGCCGGTGAGCCGGTCGTTGCCGTTGGCCCCGCACAATACGTCGTTGCCGCCCACACAGCTAAGGGTGTCATCTCCGTTCTGACCCAAGAGGAGATCAGCCCTCCTCGCGTTCGTGGCGCTTTCCCGGAACGGTCCCGACCGGGCTGAGGATCTCTGCGTGGAGGCCATACGAGAATTACAGGAGAGGGCCCAGGCATCGAGCGTTATTCATACCCTGGACATCCTGGCGGGCGTCGCCGCGGCTAAAGGAGAGATCCGCAAGGCAGCGCGGCTCTGGGGCGCGGCGCCGGGGTCTCGCGAAGACCCCGGCGCTCCCTGGCTACCGGAGGATCGTGAGCTGATCGAGCCGCACATAGACGCGGCGCGCACCCGGCTAGAGGAGGCCACCTGGCGGGAGGAGTGGGAGAAGGGGAGATCCATGACCCTGGATCAGGCGGTGGGCTACGCCCTGGAAGGCGGAGGGGACAAGATGGGGCGTTAGCGTGTGCTCTCCCGATGCAGGTATGATCTCGAAGTGTCGAAGTTGTGGGATGAGTATAATGGTGGTCCGTCGAAGCAAGCGGAGAAAAGGATTCACTATTATGAAGTGGCTAAGAGTGTACGGTCTTCCGAAGCTACCGCTCTTCCTGGCACGTTGGGCGATGAAGCTCGGGCTGCCTGGTCCGACGTGGTACAAGTGGAAGGCCGCGTCAGCGGGGACGGGTGTCATCCTGGACGAGATGATCCGGGCCGCCGACGACCTCGGCTACGACGGCCAGAAGGTGGGCAAGCTCGCCATGAGCCGGATCGGCGAGAAGCAGGGTAGCGATCTGCGCGAGCAGCTCGGGGTGAAGACCATGAAGGACACCGTCGACGTCGTCATGCTCGCCAACCGCTTTTTCGACATCGAGATCACGCTGACCGAGACGAAAGAGGGCGAGTACGTCATAAACGCTGACCGCTGTCCTTGGTTCGGCGGGATGGGCAACGAAGGCGTCCCCGGTTGGGACGTGAAGCCCTGCGCCGCTTTCTCGACGTACGAGAAGGCGATGGTCAGCGCCATAAACCCGAACGTCAAGCTCTCATACACCGAGAAGAGGACCACCGGCGGCCACACCTGCCGCGGCGTCTACCAGTACCGCGACGAAGAACTCGGCGACGGCCCTACTGAGGGCGTGCAGCCCGAGATGGTCAGCATCGGCAAGAAGCCCAAGACGTAAGTAAAGAGCTCCCTGGCGAGGGTGGGTCGCTCCGGCTCTACCTTACGGAGTAGTGGTAGCGTGTCAGCAGCGGCAGGGTCAGCGCCGTAACGAGAGCCCTGTCGCTGGGTTTCATCTGTTTCTGCCACGCGCGGTCCTGGCGTAGCTCGACGGTACCCGTATCGAAGCGGTTCGGGTTACCTGAGACGGTGTGGCTTATACCGAGCTTGACTTCACGCTCCCCTACTAGCGGCAACTCCGCGTCTTCCTCACCCGTGAGCTTCAGGATCTCCTCGAAGCTGCGTCGAGGGTCGGCGATGAAATCCTCGTAGCGCAAGCGGAGGTATTTGGCTGGCATCTTGCGCCAGAGGGCCTCGATTGCGGCGTTCCAGGCGTCCCAGAGAACGGCGCTCTGCGTCGGGGACTTCTGGTGCATGAACTCGCGCTCGGCGCTGTCGGGCTGGCGCTTCTTCTTCGCCCAGGAGTAGGCCGCGGCCCTGGGGTCTCGGATCAGGTGCAGGACGCGAAGGTCCACGCCTGGCGCCATGCCGAGCGCGTAACCGTAGACCGGCTCTTTGGAGGTGTCGACGACCACGCGGCTGTCCGACACCGTCTGGATGGCCCTGTACAACCTGCCCGTGTTGTCCAGGAACTTGCCGAGACGTTCCCTTATCTTCCGCCTTCCGCCCTCTGTAAGCATCATGGGGATGTGGCGGGTACGGGCGCCGGAGTACTGCAGCCGCGTCATCTCGCGGGCGAGCTCTTCGCTCGGGCCGCCGAACTCCGTGTCGAAGACCGGTCCCCAGAACTCGCATTCCTGGGTCGGCTTGCCACAGCCGCAGAGTCGGTTTTCGATCAGGGCGTGCTTCCAGATGAAGTTCAACTCGCCCCCGGAGAAGAAGCCCTCTACCTGGCCCAGGGTGTTGGCCAGGATCGTGCTGCCGCTCCGCCCGAGCCCGGCGACGTAGAGCACCTTGACGGGTTTTGCCACACCATTGTCCACTATCGGGTCCCTCCCTGGAATCTTTTTGGAATGGCCCGTTGCGCCGCGTTCCGGAAAGTGCCTAGAAACTCCTTGTCCGTCTCGGAGAACCCGAACAACCACAGCAGTCCGAAGAAGAGTACGCCGAGGAAGCCGCCGAGCAGCATTATCGTGGGAACGGATACCGGCACCGGCAGGAACCCGAACATCGTATCCAGCGGCAGGGTGATCTTCAACAAGTACGTCGCTGTTGCGGAGATGGCGCCCGCTGCCAGGGGCTTCAGCCACATGATGTTGAAAGGCCAGTATCCCAGCCGCCACTTCACGGCTGACATCGTTCCCGTGTTCTCAACGACTATAGCGGTAGCCATACCGAGGGCCGCTCCCAGAACCTCGAAGCGCGGGATGAGGATAAAGCTCACGACCACGCCCGTGATGGCGGCTACGGAGGTCGCGATCATGGCGTAGTTCTGGTTCTCGGTCATGGCGAGCATTCGCGGCGCAGGTCCGACGGAAGAGCTGTAGAGCTGGGCGACGGCGACGATAGTGAGGGCCGTAACACCAGCCCCGAACGCCTCCCCGAAGATCCCCATCAGCTCGGGACCGAAGACCACGATCACCAGGAAGAGCGCGAACGCGCCGGTGAAGATCCAACGCGACACGTCTTTGTAGAGCCTGCCCATCTCTTCCATGTTCTGCCTCGCGTAAAGGCCGGAGATGATCGGGGAGAAGATGCCTGAAAAGGCGAAGCGCACGGCGGTAAGGAAAGTGGCCGTTCGCGCGGCGGCGTTGAAGATACCGACCGGAGCCCCGGCGGCGAAGACGCCCAGGATCAGGATGGCCGAGAAGTTGTTGAGGTACTGGGCGCCCTGCGTGATGCTCATCGGTACGGAGACGCCGAAGAGGGCCCTCGTCTCGAAAGCGGTCTGCGCCCTGCGGTCGAAGAGGTCGGGAAAGAGCTTCCTGAGGTAGTAGAGCCCGGCGAGACCGGCGAGGAACATCGCGAGCGCGTAGGCCGCTATCACGCCGAAGATGCTGGCCCCGAGCACGTAACACGCGCCGACGAAGATCAGGAAAAGCCCCGGACGTATAAGTTGCTGGATGTAGGCCGCGTACGTGACGGTCTGGAAGCCCTGGGTGGCCCACGCGGTCATGCTCATGAACACGAAGAAAGGGAGCACGAAAGCGAAGGCGCGCAGCACGCCCACCATCATGGTCCCGTTCTCTTTCAACCAGCCCGAGTCGGCGAGAAAACCGGCCCCGAAGAACAATACGGCGGAGAGTACGACGCTCAGCGCTATCGGGAAGAGCAAGGCCATCACTATGGTGCCGCGTACCCGCGCCCCGTCCTGGTGCTCTCTGTGATGGGCGACGTAGCGAACAACGCCGTTCTCCATGCCGAACCGGGAGAGGATCTGCAAACCGTTGATCAGCGCGACACCCGCGGTATAGAAACCGTAGAACTGCGCCCCGAGCAGGCGGGCGATGACGACCTGGGTCACGTACCCGATGACACGCCCGGCTCCCTGCCCGGCCGTGCTTATGCCGGCGCCGCGCGCGACCTTCGCGACGTAGGTGTCGTCGTCTTTGGGTCCGATCGGCTCATCTGCCTGCTCTGCGGTAGGCTCCTTCTCGGAGACCTTCTCCCCGCGCACACGCTCTTGTTCTTTCTCGAAATCTCGTCTCGAAGTCACGGCGACAGATTATAGTGGTTTTGGGCCTGACGAAAAGCCCCAAGCACTTGCGGGGATCAGATAGGAGGGAGTGGGCCTCCGGCGTCCTCCAAAACGTAATCCTCGAACATGCGCTCGACGACGTCGGGATTGTCGCCAGCGACGTTCTTTTCCATGCCGGGATCGCTCCTGAGGTCGTAGAGCCGTGGGTCGGAGCGGTCGTTTACGCCGAACATGACGTACCTATCATCGCGGGCCCACACGAACTCGTTGTAGCCGAGCGTGAAGTGGGTACGTGGCCCGGGCTCCGAGCCTTGGAGCAGAACGCTCAGGTCCTCGCCGTCCATCCGTGTGAACGGCTGGAGGCCGAGGGCACCGAGTATCGTCGGGGCCACGTCGTGGGTAGAGGCGAAGTAGTCGCTGGTCTGTCCCGCTCCCTTGCCCTCGGGATGCCTGATAAAGAACGGTATGTCCGTCAGCTCCGGCCAGAGAGCCCCGTACGGCTTGCCCGTATAGCCGTGCTCGCCCAATGCTATACCGTGATCGGCCAGAACGAGCAGCAGGGTGTCGTCCATGCGGCCCGTGGATTCCATCTTGTCGAGGAAGCGGCCGAACCAGCGGTCGACCATCGTTACCTCTCCCGAGTACAGCGCCTTCATCCTCTGCAGTTCCTTCTCGTCGATCCACTCCGAGGTACCGTAGTTGGGCACGGTAGGATCCCTGCCCTCGTAGCCTTCGCTGTAGGGCTCGACGTACTCCTCGGGTGGATCCCACGGCTCGTGTGGGTCGAAGCTGTCTATAACCAGCAAGAACGGCTGTCCATCTTCGGCCTGCTCCAGAAAGTCCATCCCCCTCGTAAAGAGTCGCGGGGCGAACCAGTCCTCCTCGGTCTTGCGGTCCTGCGTGTTGGCGAGATACTGTCGCACCTTGTCCACCATGTTGGCGTCGTTGCCCGGGACCGTTCTCTGCCTTATCTGCTCCTCGGGGACGCCCAGTTTGGGACGAAAGCGGTCCCTCTCCTGTCCACGGAGCCACTCGAACACCCCGAAACCGCGCTGGAAGTTCATCGAGGGGTGAAACAAAGGCTGGGTATCTGCGAACATCGTGGTGCTGTAGCCGGACGCAAATAGGGTCTCCGAGAGCGTCGTCTGCTGCTCCGGTATCGGCTGCCAGCCCGCCGGTTGGAAAGTCTCCCCAGGCAGCCTGACGAAGTTTCTGAAGGGCCAGGTCCTCATGCCGGTGTGGATCGCCCTGCGGGCACATAAGGTCGGCAACGACTCCGGGTAAGCCCTACTAAAGCGCAAACTCTCCTTCGCCAACGCGTCCAGGTTGGGGGTTTGTATCCGATCGTTGCCGTAGACTCCGATGTGATCTTTCCTCAAGCTGTCCAGGATCACCAGTATGACGTTCACTGCTCGTACCCCCGTATGGCCAGGTAGCCCTAAGCTCGGGACAAGATTAGCATGTCAGCACGTTTCCTTCGGCAGCGTGCTGACATGCTGCGTCAGTATGCGCCCTCGCGGCGTAGAACGGCTCCGAGGGTCTTCAGGATGATCTTGAGGTCGAATGAGAGCGACCAGTTCTCTATGTAGTAGAGGTCCAGGCGCACCATCTCCTCGAAGGCGAGGTCGGAGCGGCCACTGGTCTGCCAGTAGCCGGTCATCCCAGGTACCGCTCCTAGCCTCCCTTTATGGGACTCTTCCATCCTCAGGAAGTCGCGTACCGGCAGGGGCCTTGGACCTACCAGGCTCATCTCTCCCTTGAGGACGTTAACGAGTTGGGGCGATTCGTCTATGCTCCAGCGGCGCAAGAAACGCCCTACCCTGGTCACGCGGGGATCTTCCCTGAGCTTGAAGGCCGGTCCCTTCAGCTCGTTGAGATCCTCGAGGACGGCCTGGCGTACTTCAGCGTCCCTCTGCATCGAGCGGAACATGTAGCAGACGAAGAACTTCTCGTCCGCACCGACGCGCTTCTGCCGGAAGAGCACGGGTCCTGGCGAGTCGAGCATGATCGCGATGGCCACAGCCAGAAAGAGGGGCGAGAGGAGCACGAGCCCGAAAGAGGAGACCGTCACATCGAGGACACGCTTGAGGGTCCGCTGGGTATTGTCCAGCCCCGGGTAGTGGACCTCGAGGAGCGGCAGCCCCATGCCTTCCGAGATTATGGTACGGCCCCGCATCAGGGTGAAAGCGCCTGGCACCACCCTTAGCGGCACCCCACGTAGCCGCACTGAGTGGACGAGATCGAGGAGTTCCTCGTCGGGCAGACTTTCGGCACCGACGAGGACGACACCACGGGCCTCCGTGCGGTCCAACATTTCCCTTACCGACGCGAGGTAAGCGCCATCCCCGCTTCCGAGGTCGACCTCACCGGCCAGGGCGTAGGCTCCGGGCACGTTCTCCATCATCCGGCGCAACCGCGTCCTGCCTTCGTCATCTCCGACCAGAAGAACCGGAGTCTGTCCGAAACCGCGGCGGTAGATCCTACCTATGGCCCGCTCGTAGAGGAACCTGAGCGCGCCTGAGCACAACAAGCCGAGCACGGCGGCCGACAATATCTCCCCGAGCCCCAGGCCGGTCTCGGGGTAGATCGTCACCCCTATAGTCACCAACCCGGCCCAGCAAATCGCGGCCCCTAGGAGTCCTCCGGGGCTGCGCCTTACGGGCGCCTTGTCGTAGAGGCGGAAAGAGGTAAAGAGCGCGATCCAGGCCGCAAGCAACAACGGCGCGAGGCCGATGGCCGGATCCGACCTTCCCCAGGCGGCTACTCCCAGCCCCATAGCGAGAGCGAGTCCGTCAGCTAGCACGAGGATGAGGACGCTCGTAGAGCGCCGCAGCAGCTTGAAGCCAAGGAGTCTCTTCAGAATGTCTCTCAAAATCCGCACGGGGTCCTCAGTGCGAGGAGTATACCGCCGCGCAAGGCCGACCAACTCCCGCACAGTGTGTAAGATTGAGGGTGAGATGGAAGGCGTCGAGGCGGAGGGCATGGTGTGAGAGCCATCGAGGAGCGGTTCGGGTCCTACGTGGACGAACACCCCGCCGTGTTCAGGTTCGAGAAGTGGCTCCAGATCTACGCTGGAAAACACCCTACAGCCTTCTACGGTCTGTACCGGCTGGCGCGCAAGGACCAGGCGCGCGTCGTTACCCCGGACACACAACTGGTCATAGAAGGATTCCCGAGGTCGGCCAACACGTTTGCCAGGGTGGCCTTCAACAGGGCGCAGAGCGGGCGGGTGCGCATCGCCCACGGCCTACACGTTCCGGCGCAGGTGATCCGGGCCGCACGGTGGCGGATACCCACCCTGGTTCTGATACGAAAACCCAAAGACGCCGTGCTGTCTTTCGCCATACGGGACCCGATCTCCGTCGATCAGGCCCTCAGGTACTACATCTCCTTCTACGAGACCGTCGAAGAGTACCGCGACGCCTACGTACTCGGACTCTTCGAAGAGGTCACCGAGGACTTCGGAGGGGTCATCCGGCGCATAAACGACCGGTTCGGAACGACCTTCTCACCGTTCAGTCACGACGAACGGAACGTCGACGGCGTGTTCGCCCGCATAGAAGAGAATTCCAGGAAGAGGTTCGGGGAGGCGTCCCTGGAGAACAAGGTCTCTCGCCCCTTCGCCACCAGAGAGAAGCTCAAGCGCGAAGTGGGATACGAACTGGAGGAACCGAGACGTAGGGATTTGATCTCCAGGGCCGAGACCGTTTACGAGCGCCTGACACGCAAACCGGCTCCGGGTCGCTAATCCCGCGCCGGGTCCTCCGCAGGTCCCTTCCTGGCCGGTCTTGCGAGGACCTGCCTCAAGACCCGCAACAGGAACAGGGGATTGCCCAGGAGGTAGCGTCGCCACAGGCGGCGCGGCTCGCCCAGAAGCCGCGCCAGCCACTCGAAGCCGTGCTCGGTCAGGAGGCGCGGGCCGCGGCGCACCCTCATCGAGGCGTAGTCGAAGACGGCGCCGCCGCTGAGGGCGACGCCAGCGATGAGCCTGTGTCTGTTCTGCGTCAGCCAGATCTCCTGTAGCGGCATCCCGAGCCCGACCAGCAGGATGTCGGGGGCTGTGGCGTTGATCTCCTCGAGTATCGCCTCGTTCTCGGCGCTTCCTGCCGAATGGTCGAAGTAGCCGTGACGGACGCCGACGATCCTCAAGCCGGGATAACGGTCCCTCAACCTCCCCGCGGCCTCCTGCGCGACGCCGGGTCGGGCGCCGAGGAAGTAGAGCGAGAAGCCCTCGGCGGCGGCGAAGTCGGCCAGTCGCCAGATCCAGGCCGCGTAGGTGATACGCGTCGGGAGGCGCCTCCCGAGCATCCTCGCCGCCAGCATGACCCCGGCCCCGTCGCAGAAGACGACGTCGGCACCGTTCAGGGAGGCCCTTAGTGCAGAATCCTCGTAGCAGAGGTTCAGGCAGTGGGCGTTCACGTTCAAGACGAGGCCGGGTTTGCCGGCCCGCACCAGACGTGCTATCTCCGCGTGCAGCCCATCTACAGTAACCGGGTCCACGCCCACGCCAAGAACGTCGATCCTGCCAGCACGATGCCCTACATGTGGCGCCACAAGACCTCCTCCAGCTCCGAGAAGCGGGCTTCCCACGAGTTCTTGCGGGCGAGTTCGATGCGGGCGCGTCTTTTCCCTTCGGTCTCGAGACGCTGCAGGTTGCGCAGGACATAGACGTAGTCCTCCGGCCTCTGCGCGAGGTAGACGTGCCCGGCGAGGTCCCGCATCGCCGGCAGGCGTGCGGCCACGACGGGCTTGCCCGTGGCCAGACACTCGTAGGTCTTGGCCGGCGAGATGGAGCGGGTGAGAGCGTTGACCCTGTACGGCAGTACGAAAGCGTCGACACCCTCTAGGGCGGAAGGCAGAGAGGCGTGGGACGCCTCTCCCCTGTCATCGATACCGGGCACTCTGAAGAAGCCCTTCTCTACGCCGCCCAGGGCGCCGACGATACGCAACCCGAAGCCCGCCCCCAAGATAGCCCGCAAGGCATCGAAGTCGATGCGCTCCAGGCTCAAGTGGCCGAAGAAGCACACGGTGCGTAGCTCTCCATGGGGGCCGGGATCCTGCAGTGCCGCGAACCGCTCGTAGTCTACGGCGGGACCGCTCAGGAAGGCGTCGGGCCTGATGCGTCTGGCCTTCTCTAGCAGGTGCGCCGAGGTACAGGAGACGAGGTCGGCGCGCAGGAGGAGCTCGCGCTCCGTCTCTTTGATGTCCATCGGAGCTCCGGGGAAATGCTCATAGTCGTCCGAGCAGTCGTAGAGCACGAGCTTCGGGTCGAGGCCCGAGATCAGGCCCAGCGTCGTCCTCGTCGGCGGATAGGCCACTACGATCGGATGTGGGCCTGCTATCTTCCTGAGGTCACGGATGATGCGCGGGAGGAGGAGCTTCGTGTTCGACCACCGGAATGCTCTGTAGGTCGGCGGGGCGGTGAGCGGTGCGTACACGGTGAGGTCTCTCTCGGATGGCTGCTTCTCTCCCGCGCCGCCCGGGCGACGGATTCGCCCTAAGACCCTGCGCAGGCTGTCTCCGGTCAGGCGGGGATTGGCGAGGCCCGTGGTCTCGACGAAGACGGTAAGATAGCCGGCGCCGGCGAAGAGGGTGGCGAGCGTCTGGTGCCTCTGCCAGAGGAAATCCCACCTTATACCGGAGAGGATCACCACCGGCGGCTTGCGCAAGGGGGAGGCTCCTACACCCCGTCCGCAAAGGCGTGGGCGCCCGAGGGTTCTGGCATGGTCCCTTCGCCGTAGAGGCGGTCGAGGCCGAAGAGGCCCAGGATCTCTACCGTTCTCTCCAGCCGGCTGGCGCTCACGCGGGTACGCCACCCTTCCAGGGAAGGACGGGCTCCATTCTTCCGACTCAGGGGGGAAGGCCGTCCCAGTCTGCGGTAGAGACGGTCGTCGAGGTCATCGTCCAGGAAGGAGAACAGGCACTTTAGTTCTGCTCGGGGACGCGCGAGCAGGTTCTCGTAGAAGGCGAGGTGCACATCCTGTGGGCCGAGCTGCTTGAGGGGGACGTAGTTGTCGATGCACCAGAGGAAGAGGTGGCGTTCGAAATCGTCTTTGGCGGCCCGGATCTCCGTCTCCATGGGCAGGAGGTAGTCCTCCACCAACTCCTTCTGCTCCATCGTCTCCGAGAGGTTGTCCTTCCATCCGAGATCCAGCCTCGATGCCACGACGGCGCAGGGGTGTCTGAGCAAGAGAACGATCGGCATTCCGGGGAAGTGCGCTCGCATCCAGCCGAGGAGCAAGTTGGCCCTTATGTCCTTGATCAGACGCCGCCTAGCGACGATGCGCCCGTTGAAGCGGTCGGTCCAGTGATCCCTGAGCCGGCCCGTGAGCGCGAGGCGGGCCGGCCCGAGAAACTCTTCCCTCCTATCGTCCGGTCTGAGGTACTGTTTGGTCCTGAAATGCCCGAAAGGGCCGACCTCTCTGGGGTTGAAAGGTTCGAAGACGTAGCGATATCCCCTGCGGTGGTTGATGATCTCCGAGAGCCACGTGGTCCCACTCCGCCCGCTCCCTGCCAGAAAGACGGAGCTTCTGTGGTCTCCTTTCTCCAGGTCGACGTAGGCACCCCCTGGCAGCCGTGAGAGAGGCCTGCCTATCATCGTACTGCCTCCCGCGCGTCCGCGATGAAGGCCAGGACCCGGAACAAGACCGCGAGGGACGCGAAGACGCAGTTGCTCTCCGACCCGGGATTGCCAACGCCCATCCGGCCGATGCTATCCCTCGGCCTCGCTGTCGGCGCTGGGAGCCTCGGCGGCGCCCCAGTCTTCCCTCGAGGCGAACTTCACTGCAACGGCGGCGAGGATAAAGAAGAATAGCGTCGAGGCCGGAAGGTACCAATGCCACTCGAACGCCGAGGAGACGAGGTAGACCATGAGCGCGGAGCCCAGTCCGGCCAGAAGGAGCCGGCGATCTCCTTGCGGACCCGATCGCCAGACGGCTCTTCCCGTGTAGCCGACGAGGACCGCCACAAAAGAGAGCAGGGCCAGGAAGGCGAACAAGCCGGTCTCGGTGCCCTGCTCGAGATATACGTTGTGGGCCTGTTTGACGCCCTTGAGCCCGGGTCTGTCCTCCAGCCACGTGTACTGGAAAGTCCCAGCCCCAGTACCCGTGAGGGGGCGCTCCTTCCACGCCGCCCAGGCGACCCTCCAGTAGTCTCCTCTGGAGCTTATATCCAGCGAGGCGAGTCTCTGGCCGGCGTTTCCTGTCTCGTTCGCGCTGCCCAGGAGCGTCGAATAGGCTTGCCCTGGACCGCCGTATCTCTCGACGACCACGAAAGCGCCAAGGGTCAACGCAAGCACTCCTCCGGCCACGACGAGGATCCCGAGTCTCCGCCTGAGAACCGGTGAGGACTCGTAGCGGTTCATCAGGATGGTGTAGGCGGCCTGCAACACAAAGGCCACGACGAGGGCCAGGATCAGATCGTTCCTGAACAACGTTCCGTCGGCGATCTTCTGCTGCCGTGAGACGCCGGTCCCGAGTAACCCTGGAAGGCTCTGCATCTGCCACCAGAGCCAGGCGCCCGGCAACGAGAGGAGGAGAAGGTCGGCGGACATCCGCAGGCGGCCGCTCGTCATGACGAACAGGATGATGAGTCCTATCCCCAGGGACCCGATGCCGCCGCGAGAGACCGTAAGATAGAGCGCGATAAACAAAGAGAGCGTGACGGCGGCGTAGAGCCCCCTCAGTACGAAATTGCGCAGCGTACTCATCCGCGCCAGGGCCAGCACCACCCCCATTCCCAGGATGACGGCGGTGGTGTTGGCGTACCCCAGCGTCGAGTCCATCCTTACCCTATCCAGGGAGCGGACCGGGTACTCGATCGGGCTTATCTTCTGCAAGAGTCCGTAGCCCGCGACCGCAGCGACCATCAAGACCGAGGCGTCGATGAGCGAGCCGACCTGCCTTCCCGAGGTGAGCGCGGCCAGTGCCATAAGGAAGGCCGCCAGGTACATGGACGAGCGCAATGTCTCCTTGATGGTCTCCGTCTCGCTTATCGTCCAGACCATGGAGAAGCCTTTTACGGCGACGAGCGCACCGAGCAGCCCGACCAGCAGGATGCCGACGGTGGGCAGGTCCCAGTAGAAGCCGCGTACGAAGAGCGTTACGAATAGAAGCACCAGGACGCCAGCGGCGACGGGCAGCCAGAGTACGTCCCTGTAGAGGCCGGTGTCCAGCATCCCGTAGGCCGTTGCTGCCAGGAGCACCAGCATGACAAGACCCTTGAAGACGGTGAGCAGCCGGCCCGGCCGGCGGTGCTTGTCCCTCTCCCCCTTGTGTTCCATACCGGAGAAGCGTGCGCTCGCGTTGCCGGGGGGCCGGACTTCTCTCACTCCGTGGCTCCTTGGCGGGCCTCTCGACGATCGCTCATCAGGAACATCCGTTCAACACCACCCCGAGCAGGTTGGCACCCGCTTCCAGAAGGTCGTCCGTCGTCTCTCGGGCGACGCTCTTGGGGGTCCGGGAGGCGTGGACGACGAGCAAGACCCCGTCAAAGCCGCCAAGGAGGTTCGGGGATCGCAGCACCCGCGCCGCCACCGGCGCGTCGAGCAGTACGAGGTCCCGGCCCTCCTGCAAACCTCGTACTGCCTTCGGGACCCCCTCGTCCTCCAGCAGAGAGGCGGGGTCCACCAGAACGGGACCGGTCGGGACGACCAGAAGTCCCGGGATGACCTCATACCCAAAGTGTTCCAGGGGCTTGCTGTCGTGGAGACCGCTGGTAAGCCCGACGAAGTTCGGTTCGCCGAGCATCTTGTGCAACTGAGCGTTTTCGAGGTTGCAGTCCACGATAGCGGCCCGCCGTCCCATGCCGGCAAGGGCGGCTCCGAGGCCGAGGCAGATGCTGGTCCGCCCGGTACCAGGCTCTGGACTGGTGACGACGATACTACCCGTCTCCCTCACTCTAAGGAGATTGTCCGCCAGCTCCTCGTAGTAACGCCTCACCGGCGAGTCGGGGTCGAGCAACCCCCTGGCACCACCGTCGCTTATGGCCCCGAGACTCACGTCAACCCCCGGTTTTCTTCGAAGAGTAGTCCGGTATGGTTCCCAGCACGGGCACCCTCAGCGTCAATTCGGCGTCGCGTACGCCCCGCCAGCCGCTGGCCCGCCCCTCTAGTATAAGAGCGGCGGCGCCCCCAATCAGCAAGCCTGCCCCGGCGGCGATGGCCGCGTAGATCAGGGGCCTGGGACTGTAGTCTCCCGACAGTGCTTTCTGCTCTACGACGGCACCCGCAGCCGGTACACCGTCGCCGAGGTTCTCGACCCCCTCGACGAACAACTCGGCGTAAGCATTCGCCGCCAGGGCCGCCTGCCCGGGCTCGTCGCCGCGGAATCGTATCTGTAAGCCTGGCCCGCCGTCCGCAGTGACGACCGTCCTCGGGTCGAGCCGTTCGGAGAACGCCTTCGGGCCGGCCTCCCAGCCGGCCCGGCGCCGCACCTCACCCAACATCTCCTGCGTAACCACGGCGCCACGCACCTCTTCGAGGAAGGCAAGCTTGGCCTCCTCGCTGGCCAGATCCTCCCGCGTCCCGACGCTCACCCTCGCCTCGGCGGTGTATACCGGCTCGCGGAAGAGCCCGAAGAGCAGGGCTATGCCAGCGAGTACCAGCACGACTCCGACGATCAGCAGACGCCGCCTTTGCAATACGTAGAGGATCTCGGAGAGCGAGGGATCGTCCCTAGCCCTGTCCCGCTGGCCGCTAGTAGATGCCACTGTTGATGACCTGCTCGCGATAGGCCGCGGGGTCCAGGTTCAGTAACTCCAGGAGTCCCGGAGCTTGCTCGGATGGGCTCTGCGCGAGAATCCTGCGCGCCTGCCCATACCGTCCCTGAACGACGAACGCATCGGCGGTGGCCAGGTCCATAGAAACCAACAATTGCCGCCCTCCCGCGGGGGTACGCGCCCTTTTCAGTTCGTCGGCCGCCATGCGCCTCGCGCGCCTGATGTTCTTCACACCTTCTTGCGGCTCGCCGGTTCGTACCTGGATCCTGCCAAGATCGTAGCGGTCCTGGTAGGTGATCTTCTCCACCTTCTCGAGCGCCTCATACTCCACTTTGGCTTCCTCTAGCTTGCCCTGTCTCGCGAGCGTCTGCGCGAGAGAACTGCGGGCCGAGACGGCATTCGGGTTGAGCTCGAGCACATCACGGTAGCCCTCTACTGCAGCGTCCAGATCTCTCATACCGAGCCGGAGATTTGCCAGCGTAAGATAAGGCAGATAATTGTTGGGGTCCCTCTCTATCGCCTCCTTGAGAGCAAGGATGGCCCTATCGTGCTCTTTCTGCTGCCGCCACAGATAAGACTGTGCCTGGAGCGCATCTGTATCGAAGGGATCCAGGCCAACCGCCCTCCGCGACGCCTCCATCGCTCCCGCAACGTCCCCCGCAGCGGCCAGGCGCTGCTGCTCGCCAGTGTAGTAATCCGACAGGTAGAGCACCACGGCCAGTAGGGCCAAAACCCCCACCAGAAAACCCGCGGAGAGTCTGAAGATCACACGACTCAAAACTTGATCACCGCTCATGAGGATATCCACAACACCCCCCGAATACAAGCCGCCGGGCGGGCACAGAGCAGGCACGAAAAAAGCGGGTCCCCGAAGGGACCCGCCTGCTTAGACCTCGTCAGGTCGTTTAGCGGACGATCCTGCGGGCCAGTAGACCACCGGCTACGAGCAGGACACCGGCGCCGAGCGCGATGAGCGACGAACCACCCGTGGGGGGAAGCTCGGCCTCAGGGCTGGCAGAGTACTGCGCTTCAGCAGGCTGATCATACTGATACTGCACAGCAGCCGGAGCGGCAGACGCGCTGGCGACGACCTCTTCGACCTGGGCCACGTTGACGTTGCACTCCTGGGCTATGTTCTGGATGTTGACGTTGTCCCCATACTGGCTTATCTGTACCTTGCCGACCTCTGCGTTTACAGCAGTCTGGACGCAAGCTTGATTGCCACTACCGACCTGCGTCACCGACTGCGCCAGAGCCGGGACAGCAGCGGCCAACACCATGGCCAGCATAGCTGCTAACAACATTACCTTCTTCAAATCTACCTCCTGTTCGGGATCTGCATCTAACAGATTGCATTTTTTCACTTTTAGCCCACAGTGTCAACACCGTTGGCAATATCTTCTACGATTATCTTAAAATTTCTTAATAATCGAGGCTATTCTGGCGTCTGATCCGCGGGGGCGCCGAAGTCCACCGTATACATGGTAGTCTCGGAGTCGTTATAGTCGCCGGTGTAAGCACCTATGCCGATCTCGCTAAACCTCCCATCGAGTATGTTACGCCGATGGATGGAACTCCGCATCCAGGCGCGGAACATGTCCTCCGGGTCGGCATCGTATCCGATGTTCTCACCGCAGGAAGACCAGGCGTAGCCGAAGCTCTGGATGCGCTTGCACGGGGCTTCGTTGCCCCCCTTGGTGTAGTGAGAGAAGTAGTGGTGTTGGATCATGTCCTTCGAATGGGCCCGGGCGGCTTTCTGGAGGGCGGGATGTACGCAGAGAGGCTTCAGGCCGTATTCCTTACGAGCGTTGTTGTGCAAGGTGAGCATCCGCTTCTCCGTGGCGTACAAGAAGACCTCGTCCCCTCCGCACCCGCTGGCATAGTCACCACCCGCCGCCTCCGCGGGCGAGTCTAAACGGGTAAGGCCTGCGGCCGCAATAAGGATGGCGACGGAGACAACCAGCAGACACCTCATGAATACATCCCCCTCTCTCTACTTTCGGCAATTCAGCCGGTCAGCACTTCTTCAGTATGTCAGCTTGTCGTTCTCGCTGCTTGCCGGGTTTGCGGCAGGTCGATAACTCGGCGCATTGCCCTACACGTCAGCATATGTTTCGTCTCGGGTTGGCGCCGGAGACATCGACTTCTACGATCCTCCGTCCTTGCCGGGAGTGTCCGTTTGTGCGGACTCGGACAGGATGCGGTAGGTAGCGAGGGACATCTCCTGCGTGGCCTCGCGCGATGACGACCAGCCTGTTTCGCTCGCCATCACGACTATAAAGTAGGCGTCTCGGGCCTCTCGGGCGCCTTCGGGGAAGACGATTCCGGCGTCGGCGAAGGTGGATCCGTAGTAGCCGATCTTGTGCGAGACTCGCGTGCCTTCGGGGAGAGGCTGGGGCAGGCGGTCTTCGAAGGAAGTGTTCGTCATAAGGTCGAGCATCTCTGCCGAGAGGTCGGGGGTGGTGTAGGAGGGATCGGAGATCTTCTCGAGCATGAGCTGGACGTCCTCGGGGGTCGTGGTGTTGGGGAACCAGTACTCCGTCGATCGCGCGCCGACGCGGTACAACTCGGCCCTGATGTAATCCCTCCCCAGGTACCTGTCGAGCATCTTCCAGGCCGTGTTGTCGCTCTCTTTGATCAGTAGCCTGGCACACTCGCGCAGGGTTATGGTGTGCCCGACGGGATATTCGTAGAGCACACCCGTGCCATAAGCCTGAACGTCGGAGGCCTGCATGGAGATCTTGTCGTCGAGGTCCACCGCGCCGCTGGCTGCCGCCCTGTAGAGCGTCATCAGGACGGGCAGCTTGTTGAGGCTGGCCGCCAGGAAGCGCCGGTCGGCGTCCATCGCCACCCTCTCGCCCGAGGAGGGGTCGAGGACAACCACCCCGTAGGTACCGGGATACGCCTGCGCTATCTGCTTGATCTCGCTCCGCAGGAGCTCCGTCTTCTCCTCGGTGAGCTCCGTCCTTACGCGGGCTACGTCTTTGGCCGCGGCCCGTGGATCAGATTTCGAGCCTGTCTGCGATCCTGCGCTTGGGGCCTCGGGGCCCGATTCGACCGCGGGAACTTCGAGGCGGGCTACCGGTTCTCTCTTTGCCAAGAAGAGCAGTCCCGTGAGGAGTCCGATCAGGATGGCCAGCGCAACGAGCAGACGCCGGCGCCGGAGTGCTCTTCGCTTCTGCTCGCGGCGTTGCCGCCGGGTTGTTGGCGTCTCGGACCCTGGCACCGGCGCGTGGATCGGCCCCCCGCATGTGATGATCTCGCCCCGAGGTAAGGGGCTACTTGTTTATCGACCTGATAAAGGTAACGAATTCCTTTTCCCTGCACAAGTCAACATTCCCACTCCGTTGACCGTTGGGAGTGACAGTAAATGACAGCGGAAGGCAGCGTGTACCAGCGCAAAGACGGACGTTGGGTAGCGCAATACAGAGACGCAAGGGACAAGGTTAGGTACATCTACCGCAAGCGCAAGAGTGAAGCTAGGAAGGCTCTCAGAGAGGTTGGAAGATCTGGTGGAGTTCGCCGAAGGTTATCTCAAGGAGAGGCAGACTTTCGGATTGAAGCTCGGAGAGGTCTACGAGCGGTTGGAAAGGGCGACACCTTGAGCTCGGGCGAGTGTCCATTTATCTTGTGGAGCTATCCAGCCTCCCGGAAGCTTCCCGGCGAAGTTCACAGAATACTCCTTCTGCGAGATCAGGTGAATAGGGAAAGCAGTCCAGCGGGTACGTTGGTGATAGGTGTTCCACAGCGAGTAGGAAGGTAGGCCTGTTGGAGGAAAGGTTCGAACGTTACCAACCGGACTTGAGAGCCTACCATCGTCGCACGCGGACTGGGCCCTGCTTCGTCTGCGCCATAGTGGCCGGCGACCCCGCTTTCCCTGGCCATCCCATCGTCTATGAGGATGAGAAAACAATCGCCTTCCTCACGACGAACCCCACCCAGTACGGCTACTCGTTGGTGTGCCCCAAGGAACACCGGGAGCAGGCTACGGGCGACTTCGCAATGGAGGAGTACCTCGATCTTCAACGGGTCGTTCACAGGGTGGCGGAGGCGGTGCGTGCGGAGGTGGGGGCCGAGAGGATGTACATGATGACGCTGGGTTCCAAGCAGGGCAATTCCCACGTCCACTGGCACGTGGTGCCCCTACCCCCCGGTGTGCCCTACGAGGAGCAGCAGTTCGGAGCGCTGATGCTGGAGAGGGCATGGGCGCTCAAGGTCCCGGAGAAGGAGAAGGCCGAGCTGGCCCGGCGCATTGCCCAGAGGATCGAACGAACGTAGCCTGGATATGACGCATCTAGAGACATCTGAGTATTCACCTTCCACGTACTCGGGTGAAAAAGGGCAAGAGGTAGGGCCGGGACTACTAGAGCACCCGACCCTCTCCTAGACCTCTAGGGCGCTGGCTTCGTCCGGAGGAGAAGCCGCTACGGACGACTACCCCAGGAGAGCTTCTGGGGGTACGCATCGTGGTTAGTAACTCGGGAGTTCCCTCCCCCGCTGGCGTTGATGGTGTAGAGCTCGTAATTTCCTTTGGGTTTGTCTGCGCTCGCATAGACTATCTTCTTGCCGTCTGGTGAGTAGGCAGGGTCGATGTCCTCCCTATCGTTGTTGGTGAGTTGTCTCTTGCCACTGCCGTCGGCCCTGATAGTGTAGATCTCGGAGTCTCCTTTGGGGAGAGGTGCGTCGTAGCTCGCGTAGGCTATCCTGCCGTTGTTGCCGGGAAAGGTAGCCTCCGCCTTCTCCGAGACCACTAACACCCACTAACACCACCACTGCAAAGGCCATCGACACCGCCGCCACTAGCGAAGCTAGCACCGTTAAATGGAGCGTCCGTCTCGTCAAGAGTCTCCCCTCCTCGGGCTTTCACGGCCTAAGCAAGTATCTCACGGAGCAAGGTCGCGATAAGCCCCACCCGGAAGCCTCCGAGCGCTCCGCATTCTTGTATACGGCTCGGCCTGCGGTGACGTTCACAATGAGGCCTCGGCCCGTACTCCTTCATGCGTGTCCTCCCTTCCTATCTCCAGGACCTCAACCATGGACGCTTCTCTTTCAATACCAAATCAACGTGATCGCCGCCCACACCACTCGACGCCAGGATCTACCGGCGCCAGTAACACAGAGCGTGATGGGAGCGGCCCGCGGTCCTCCTCCAAGCACCTTGAGGGGAGGTAGGAGAAGAGATCCCCTTGGGGATCCCCTTGGGGTGGTTCTCGGAGGCTCCCAGAGGACATCCTCGTGTGTCTCGTTGTGGGTGTACCTGTGGGTGTACCTGTGGGTGTACCTGTGGGTGTACCTGTGGGTGTACCTGTGGGTGTACCTGGATAATGCCCGATATACAGAGGGAGTTCTCTATTCTCTACAGAACTAGTGAAGAATAGATCGCCCCGGTCCTCCCGTAGTGCTCCGGCTAGAGGTTGCTGCGGTGGACGTAAGGACGAGGGCTTCGGCCTCAGCGACGAGCACAAGCTCGATCCTCTACCTCTCCTCCCTCACCTCCGCCCTATTCACCGTCATGTCGTGGAGCGCTCCAGCGTCAGAAGGGTTATGTCGTCCTCCTGCTCCCAGCCCTCCCCTACGAAGGAGTAGAGTTCCTCCAAGAGTAAGTTCCCTAGCGACCGCTCCTCAGCGTGCTCGGCGATGAGAGCACGAAGTCGTGGAAAGCCGAACATCTCCCCCTTAGGGTCGTGCGCCTCCACCAAGCCGTCGCTGTAGAAGAGGGCCATCTCGCCAGCTTCTAGGATGGTCTTCTTCTCCTCATAGCCCCTCCCCGGCATGAGGCCCAGGGGCATTCCTCTTGCCCTCAACTCCTCGGCGTCACCGTTACGGTGTAGATAAGGTAGGTCGTGGCCGGCGTTGGCATAGGTGAGGCTACCGCTCCCGGGCTCAAGGATGGCGTAGAAGCAGGTGACGAACATGTTGGGTGGGATGCGAGCCAACAAGGTCTCGTTGACCCGCTCAAGTACCTTCCCAGGCGAAGTGGAGTCCAAGGCTCGGGCTACCGCCCTGAGCATGTTGGAGGTCGCCTCCGCTAATAGAGCCGCTGGTATTCCCTTGCTAGTTGCGTCTCCCACGACTACTCCCACCCGGCCGTCATCTAATTCGAAGAAGTCGTAGAAGTCACCTCCTACCTCCCTAGCTGGCTGGTAGAAGGGGGAAACCTGCCAGCCTGCTAGAGTGGGTGTCTCCTTGGGAAGTGAGGCCTGCTGGATGCGCCTCGCTACCCTGAGTTCCTGCTCTATGCGCTCGCGCTCAATCCTCTCTTGCACGAGTCGCTGCTCCATCACAGCTGAGATGTTCGACCCTTCGGCCCACTCCTCTACGATCTTGCCCCCCCCTATGCGGTGGATGGCCATGGCCTTGTAGGTCACCTCCCTGCCGGTAGGCGCGACACCCATAAGCTCCCTTCGGTCGTGGGTGGCGCGCACATTGAAGCGGGTCACCACCTTGTCTCTTTCGGCTACCTGATCTTCGACGAGGAAACGGACGTTGGAGAAGGCGGCGTGATACTCGGCGATCGCCCGCTTGTAGCCCTCGCGGTCAGGCGCTTGGCCGGGAAGCCGATCGTGATCGACAAAGTGGGGGGTCAGCACCTCGTCTATCACGTTCAGGTTACCCTTAGCCTGCGCCTCCAAGAAGCGGCGCACCAAGACCTTGTTCTTCTCTTGGGTCTCTGACACAGGAGCTTCCTCCTCCTTGCCTACTCGCGTTTGTCCAACGGGACGACACCATCCATGATGCCACCCAGAGGAGTTAGGCGCATTGACCGGAGGCCTATTCACTGAACCTCGTAGAAGGAACATTCTCCGCAGTCCAGATACAAGGTCCTGTATAGCTCTAGCCTGTTGGACCGGGGTTCAGAGTCTTCCTCCGGCCCGACTCTCCTCGTCGTGGGTAGTTCAGGATCACCGGTATGAGATGGTCGATGCTAGGGTTTGGAAGAAGGTCAAAGACGAGCCACGAGAATCCCCTGTGACCCCCCTGGAGTACCCCTCCCCATTAGAAGGGGTGGCGGAGGCCCTTAGAAGCCATTCTCGTCGCTCTGAGAAGGTGCTGAAAGTGTATTCACCATCAATACTGACGCTGGTGAGATAGCCTGTGTCTTGCATCTGAAGATCCCGATCGTACCCACCTTTGGACGCGACACCGTCAAGAGGGAGGTTCGTGAGGAGCAGGAGAAGTACATGGATACATTGCTCTACGGTCCCATGGATGAGATGAGGCGCAAGCAGATGCTGATCCAGAGGTTGGAGGGTTAAAGAGGTCAAATACCCGTGTGTTACTTGTGTTACAATTAGAAGTGGGCATGGCATGATGGACCTTGATGGAGCGCTCTCCCACATCCACGCAACCTGACCCCTACGGTCTCGACCATGAGCACAACGGCCTGTGGCTAAAGATTGTGCTTGAGGCGCTCAAGGAGTACGCCCTGGCCTAGAGGAGATAGAGTACTGGAGAGAACCCTCACCGAAGAGAGATGAGAGAGATGCAGAAGCCATACGATGAGTTGCAGACCGTCATCACCCCCGAGCATACCGAGCTTGAGGAGAGGACCAGGGGGGGTCAAGGAGTAGGCGTGAGCTGCAGCGCCAACAGCAGGCTCAAGTGCTTCTTCTGTGAGAAGGGCATCTCCTCAAACGGTCTGGCGCAGACCAATCACAAGCGCAAGCACGTGAGGGAGGGTATGCTCGTGGAACTGAGGTACACGGGCAAGGATTACCGTCCCAACTCCTTCATCAAGCCCACGCACGCAGATAGCATGCTCAGGACCGGGTACTACAGGAGGGTTGAAAGATGAAGGTGCAGGCAAGCGCAACATTTGATGGGGAAAACCACCTGCTAACAAACCAGAGCTAGTTAGAGTTCGCTGCAGTGGACCTAAGGACGAGGACTTCATCCTCAGCGACGAGCACAAGTTCGATCCTCTACCTCTCCTCCCTCACTTCCGCCCTATTCACCCAAGCTCATAGACGAAGGGGTGTTCTCGGACGCTCAGCTTGGGGATGCGGAACGCTCCAGCGTAAGGAGGGTTATGTCGTCCTCCTGCTCCCAGCCTTCCCCTACGAAGGAGTAGAGTTCTTCCAAGAGTAAGTCCCCTAGCGACCGCTCCTCAGCGTGCTCGGCGATGAGAGTACGAAGTCGTGGAAAGCCGAACATCTCACGCTGGGTGTCGTGGGCCTCTACCAGCCCATCGCTGTAGAAGAGGACGCGGTCGCCGGCTTCCAGGACGAGCTCCATCTCCTCATAGCCCATGCTGGACATCAAGCCCAACGGCATCCCTCTCGCCCTTAGCTCCTCGGTGTCACCATTACGGTGTAGGTAAGGCAGGTCGTGGCCTGCGTTGGCGTAGACAAGATGGCCAATGTTGGGGTCGAGTACGGCGTAGAAGCAGGTGACGAACATGTTGGGCGGGATGTCGGTGGCCAAGGCGTCGTTGACCCTTCCCAATACATCCCCTGGCGAGGAGGATCCCAAGGCTTTGGCGACCGCCCTGAGCATGCTGCGGACGCTAGCCATCACCAGTGCCGCCGGCATGCCCTTGCCCGTGGCGTCCCCCACTACCAACCCCAGCCTGCCGTCCTCGAGCTCGAGAAAGTCGTAGAAATCTCCTCCCACCTCCCGAGCCGGCTCGTAGTAAGTCGTTAGCTCCCAGCCGTCGAGCTCTGGGGTCGCCTCGGGAAGGAGCTCCCGTTGGATCTGGCGAGCGACTTGCAGCTCTTGCTCGATGCGTTCCTGCTCCTGGGCCTCCGCAACCCGGGAGCGCCAAGTGAGGTTGCGGGTTAGGACCTCCCAGAACGGGGGGGACGGATCGCCCTCGGTGGCGGGGATCTCGCCGCTTCTCCCTGGCCATCCACCGCCTTCGGTCAACCACCGCCGTTCTTCCTCCGTGGGGTTCACCTCGATACTGTTCCAGCCTTCCACCGCCTTGCCCTCGGCGAGCCGGTAGATGGTCATCCCGCCCATCGTAAAGTGGTGCCCGGTCGGGGGGAGGCCTAACCACTCTCCCAGGTGGGTGCCGCGAGCACTCCAGCGCAGCGCCACCCTGTCGCCCGCGGCGAAGATGTCCTCGAGGGTGGCCTGCAGCTCGGGAGAGGCGGTGCGGTAGTAGGTGAGCACCTGCTTCATGCCCTCGGGGCCAGGTGGTAGCCCAGGAAGGTTGGGATGATCAACGTAATTGGGAGCCATGAACTCGTCCATGGCGGCCACGTTGCCCCTGACCCACACCTCCTCCCACCACCAGCGGGTCAGAGCCTTGTTCTTCTCTTCGTCGCACACAGGAGCTTCCTCCTCCCCTTTGCCAACTCGCCTTACTCTAGCCGGGGCTATGCACCATGCACATGATGCCACCCGGAGGGCTCTGGCACATCGGCTGGAGCCTTATTCATTGAAGCTCGTAGACGAAGGACCACGAGGATCGATTCTGCTCATTCCCGGTACCCTAAGTACCTCGACCATTAGAAGGGGCAGCGGAGGCCCTCACAAGTCATTCTCGTGGCTCTCAGACGTGTATTCACCATTACTACTGAAGCTGGTGAGTAGACTCTTATCCCTCACCTCCACATCCCCGGGACCACCATGCCCTCGTGGGTAGCTTGTACAGGCGGATATTTTCTAGGAACTCCTGCTCGTAACGCTTGGGAGACGGTAGTGCTGTAGAGTGGAATTGAAATAGAAAGGGCAAGGGAACAGGGACGAGGAGTCGGTGGGATGAGCATCCGCTCCGCCGCTTGGATAGCTTGGTCGCTGTGTGTGCTGGGCGTGGCGCTGGCTGCAGCAAGCCTGATCCTCGCTCTCCTCAACGGGCGCACCCTGGCAGAGATCTTCATGGCCTGGGGGCCGTCGATACTCACCCTCGCCAACGAGACGGTGTCATTCTCCGTCGTCGGTGCCCTCATCGCCTCGCACCGCCCCGAGAACCCCATCGGATGGATCTTCTTGGCCGTCGGCTTCCTCCAGGGGTTCTTGAGCGCCGCAGACCAGTACGCAATCTATGCGCTCCTCACCAATCCCAGCGCTGTCCCATTGGGAGGGGAAGCGTCCTGGCTCGGGCAGTGGATCTGGGCCCCCGGGCTCGGCCTGATCCTGGTGTTCCTGCCACTGCTGTTCCCCGACGGTCACCCCCCTTCGCCTCGCTGGCGCTCGGTAGGCTGGCTCGGCGGCCTCTCCATCGGCCTGACTGTCGTGTCGTCGATGATACTGTTCTGGCCCGAGAGGGGCCCAGCCCTATTGACCGGCGATGAGAGTCCGTCCCATGTAGTGCAAGTGTTGGTCGATTTCATCGCGTTACCGATGATGCTGCTGGCCGGGCTCGGCGCCGTGATCTCGGTGTTGGTCCGCTTCCGCCGGGCGAGGGGAGACGAGCGCCAGCAGATCAAGTGGTTCGCCGCCGCCGCCGCCCTGACGCTCGTCTGGTACCTTGTGTTCGGGCAGTCCACCCGCGGACTGCCCGAGGCGATCGTCGCCTTGTCGGGCTTGCTTGTCCTTCCCTCGATCCCCATCGCCACTGGCATCGCTATCCTGCGCTACCGCCTCTACGACATAGACCGGATCATCAACCGCACCCTTGTCTACGGTTCGCTCACGCTTATGCTTGCGCTGGTGTACTTCGGAGGCGTGACGGCGACCCAGGCTCTCTTCAGCGCCTTCACTGGTCAACAAGAGCAGCCGCAACTAACCATCGTCGTCTCTACCCTGGTCATCGCCGCACTGTTCAATCCGCTAAGGCGCCGTATCCAGGGCTTCATAGACAGGCGCTTCTATAGGAGGAAGTACGACGCCAGAAAGACCCTGGAAGCCTTCTCTGCCCACATGCGCGACGAGACAGACCTGGAGGCATTGAGCGACGACCTGGTAGGGGTGGTGAGGGAGACGATGCAGCCTGCGCATGTCTCTTTGTGGTTGCGTCCCGATACAGTTCCCAAGGGTGGGCAGACAGACTAGCTGCCGGAGGCTCACTGACCCCCAAACATGGCGTTGTTCCCACTTTGGGGAAGATGAGACACGTCCATGCTTGCTTTGCCCTACACCTTTCCAGTCAATTTGACCCATATACTGCTGAGAGGCTGTAATAGTACGGCTATCTATGGTATGAAAGGGATGTTACCGGTGCCCATATCCTCTTTTCCCTTTCCCCACCATTCCCTGATACGGGCACCGGCTCTGACTACCTAGACCGTACCTAAGTTAGACCCTTCGGTCAACCCTGTTTAAACAGGCTTCGTGACGCTTAACGCCGCTTCACACCTGTGACCTCGCCATACTTGGAGCAAGCCTGATGCTCCGACTCGTGCACATGCACTCTTCTTAGAAGAGTGTCAAGGCGAAGTTCGCAGAACACATGATCGGTCCTTGCCCACCTCACCGTCTTCGTCAACCTGCTGACGAGCTTCTTGGGTCCCGTGGTGGCCCTGATCATCTGGTTCGTCTACCGGGATCGCTCCGAGAGGATATCCTTCCATGCCCCGCAGTCGGCGCTCTACCAGCTGACCTGGGCGGTGATCCTCGCCATAGGTTGGAGGATCACGGGTCTCCTGACGGTGATCATCGTAGGCTTACTGCTCATCCCGGTGATGATCGTCCTCTCGGTAGTACCCTTCGTTCACAGGGCCTACGCCGCATACAAGGTCGACCAGGGGGTGGACTACCGCTATCCCTTCGTGGCGGACCTCATCGGGGGCGGCCGCAGGAGCCGTACTCCATAAGCGGGAAGGTAGGCATACCGGATGATCCTCCCTGATGGAGAGCGAGGAAACAGCCGAGGAAGATGATCGGGTAACGGGGGCGGCTAGCCCCCTCCCCATCCCAGGAACTCCATCTCGTGGTCGTCCTTGTTCCCAAGGTCCACGATGCGGAAGATCTTGGTGGGCTTGGGGTGCTTTATCATCACCATGTTGCCCTCGGAGTCGTAGGCCTGGATGGCCACACACAGGTAGTCGCCTGGCGCGTGTTCGTCTCGCACCTTCAGTATCGTCTCCACCGTGGCCTGCTTCTGCCCTCCCCCGTTACCACGCAGCTCCAGCGTGTCGTCGGGATCGAGACCCCTGGGTCCCAGGTTACCGGGTCGACGCATGCGCCGGAAGATGGCCCTGACGTGGGCCACACCCTCCTCGTCTCTGAGTAGGACGGGCAACCGTATCGTGTCGTCTATGGTGTACGTCTTTGGCTCCGTTGGGTTGGCTGGCAAGCTGATCCTCCCGCATCGTTGATTGGATCGTCCCAAGCGACTACCCAAGAGCTTAATCCTTCGGGGTCCCCGGTCAACCTAGAACTTCCCTCCTCCCAGATCGTCCTCGCCGATTCTCTACTGGAAGACCCACAACCACCAGGGTCTGGGTTACACACCGTAACTGGCCGTCTAAGGGCACTCAGGGACATCCTAGAGGGCGGGAAAGGTTGAGTCGGGGAGGGAGTATCTGGTAGGGGAGTACACCTTGGCAGACATCGCCCACGCCGGCAACCTCCACCGTCTACAAGTGTTGGCCAAGAGCGGTGAGGTTAGTTTAGAGAGGTACCCTAGAGTAATGGTCTGGATAGAGCGGGTGGAGAGTAGGGAGAGCTACGAGGCATCCGTGTAGGAAACCATCTGGCTCGGAGTACCGCTAATGCCCGATGGTAGCTGTCCCACAGAGTATCCTGTGCAGCACCACGGGCTTTGTTACCTCTAACACCCACCCTGTACAATACCTGTCAGATGAACATCCCTGCCTGGCTTCGGCAAGGGTTAACCTTCAGTCCTGCGGGGGCGTGGACCTTATTGGTATTTCCGATACCATGAGGACGGAGAGCAAAGGAAAATCTATCTCGACAAGGCTGACGACCCCGAGGGCAGGGGCTACTTGTTTATCGACCTGATAAAGGTAACGATAAAGATCGCGGAGATCAACATCAGCGCACCGGCTGCAATAAGGCCCAAAGAGACGAAGAAGATCGTGCCCGCCTCCGCCTTATCCCAGGTCTGGGTGGCCCACACGAAGGCGAACAAAGAGGCGAAGAAGGTGAGGAGGATCAGGATCATGCCACCGGGCAGATCCCTGATCTGGATCGCCGCCCGCTCCACGGCGTAGGCCACGCCTCCCCTGGCCGGATAGCCGGTCTCGCGCACACTCCGGAGCGCATGCCTGAACTCTCCCTCATCCGCCAGCCCGATAACCCGCGAGAGGTAATAGGCCTCGGAAGGAGACTTTCCCATCCTGAGTAGCTCCAGGTAGTTGCGCCTGTACAGCTCCACGGCGCCTGAATGGGGTGAGGCGAGCTGCTTCAGGAAGGCGTGGGTGTCGAGGCGCGTGGCGTACCTGCGGGCCTCGTGCTGGGCGGCGCGGGTCTCGCTGGCCCCTGGGCCGTGGCGGGAGATCTCGGCGACCTCCAAAAAGAACATCTCGCGGGAGAACTCAATGGCGCTCTGGCGCTCGCGGCGCCGGGAGGAGATCTCCGTCCTTATACCGCGCGAGCGGTATTCCTCGCGCCTCAGGTGGTAGACCTGCTCCTGGTAGAAGTCTCTCTCCTGCAAGGAGTCGGCCGAATCCCGCAGGCGGTAAGCCTCCTCGAGCGTTTCAGGTATCCTACGTTCTCCCATGAACCAGTGTTTACCCTATACTCCAGACCTCACGCGCCGAAAACCCCTTCCGGGTCCTGAATGATACCATGAGCGTGTTGCGACAGAAACATGACTACTCATCCCCGAGCCTCCTCCTGGCGGCTTCGGAGTTGGTCTCCCACAGTCCGTAGAATAGCCCTCCACCACGCACCCTGACGTCGAGGTGGCCCTTGGCGGCGAGATCCTTGAGCATCTCGTCCGCCTCGTTTACCGTGAGCGAGGTCTCCATGGCCGCCTGCGCAGACGTCAGTTCGCCCTTACTCTGCAGAGCCTGGAGTAGCTCGCGCTCCTTAACGCTTGCCACAGGACGTTGCGTGGGTCCTTCAGACAGCCCGGCGACGCCCCTAACCAGCAGGGCGAAGGCCGGAAAGATCGTCCATCCGAAGATGAAGACCAGCCACCAGAAGTTGGTGAACAAGGTGAACAAGGCGACCAGACCGATGGTCACGGGGATGAGCACGGCGAGACTCGCGCTGACCTGGGCCTTAGGACTCATCTTCTCTACGTCCAGGCCGAAGAAATCCTCAGAACCCCACCTTCCGTGGCGGCCTCTGCGGCGGGATTCAAGGTCGCGATCCGGTCTCTTCTCCACAGGCTTACCTCGGGACCCAATATATCAGCAACCCCCCGGATGGACCATGCCGGATGATACGCGAAGGCCGGGCGCGAAAGTGCTAACCTCGTCGCAGCCACAAAGGAGGTCTGACAGATGGATTTGCGCGAGCGCGTGGACGGTTCGAAAGAAGAGCTTCTCGGGGAGTTGAACGAGTTCCTTAGGATGCCTTCGATCTCCGCCAGCGAGGACGAGAGCGGAGAGTTCCGCGACTGCGCAGAGTGGGTGGCGGGGAAGTTGGAGGAGGCCGGCGCCGAGGCCAGCATCATGGAGACCGAGGGATATCCTGTGGTCTACGCGGAGATCGGCTCGGGCGAAGCGACGCTTCTCTCCTACGGCCACTACGACGTGCAGCCACCCGAGCCCCTGGATCTCTGGGAGAGCGACCCGTTCGAGCCGGCTATCAGGGACGGTAGCCTCTACGCCCGAGGCGTCGCTGACGACAAGGGCGACGTGCTCGCCCGCATACAGGCGTTGCGTCTATATATGGAAGAGCATGGTTCACTGCCCTTCAGGCTCAAGTTCCTCATCGAGGGCGAAGAAGAGGTCGGCAGCCCCAACCTGGCGCCCTTCGTCCGATCCAACGCAGATCTCCTCTCCGCCGACGCCTGCCTCTGGGAGGGTTCTATGAAAGACGAGGCGGGGCGGCCCATGATCTTCTGCGGCACCAAAGGGATGGCCTACGTGGAACTGCGCGCCAGCGGCGCCTCCCACGACCTGCACAGCATGTACGGCGGCATAGCCCCTAACCCCGTCTGGCGCCTCATCCAGGCCCTGAGGACCATCAAGGACGAGAACGGTGAGATCACACTCGACGGCCTCGACGCCCTCGCCGAAGAACCCTCGGAGAAGGACTTAGAAGCCATAAGCCGCATCGCCTTCGACGACGATGCGCTGCGGGAGTCCTGGGGTGTGGAGTCGCTCGACCGGGAACTCTCCGGCCAGGACGCGCTGCGCGAGATGCTGCTGCGCCCGACCGCGAACATCGCGGGCATACAGTCGGGCTACACCGGTCCGGGCTCCAAGACCATCGTGCCTTCCGAGGCGTTCGTGAAGATGGACTTCAGGCTCGTCGCCGGCCAGAGCCCCGGTCCTGTGCTGGAGCTGATCCGGGCCCACCTCAGGAGGCGCGGCTTCGAGGATATCGAGGTGGTCAACCTGCACGGCGTCGAGCCGGCGAAGACGCCCGTCGACTCGCCCATCGTCGACACCGCGATCCAGACGTGGCAGGACCTGGGTATCGAGGAGGCCGTCGTATATCCGACCATCGGGGGGAGCGGGCCGACCTCACTCCTGGTCGCCGACCTCGGGATTCCGACTATCATGACCGGTAGCGTGGCGAACACGGGGAGCCGGCTCCACTCCCCGAACGAGTGGGTCCGCCTGGACGACTACTTCGAGGCCATAACCTACTTCGCCCGGTTCTTCGAGAGGTACGCCGCTTGACGCAGGAGAGGGGCAAAGGCCTGGATCTCCCCGAGCGCGTCAGGAAGAGCCTCGCCAGTGCCGTCGCGGACAGAGGCGTGCAGGCGCGGGTGATCTCCACGCAGGGCCGCGAGTCGATGCGTCCCCCGCAAGGACACATAGTCATCGCCGCCGAGAGGGAGGAGGTGGAAGCGGTCCGCGGCCCTGCCCGAATCGTACGCCGGCTGGAGTTCTACAAGACGTACTACGGCCCCGTCGTCCGCCTCGCCCTCAGCGTCTACCCGATGGAAGGCGAACCGCTCTCCGCCGGCACCGCCCTCAACGTCTCCCAGGTCAGCGGTGACGCGGCCCTAACAGGCCTTGGCCGCCAGAAGACCATCTACATTCATTTCTACTCCGCCATCGGCGACGACCTTACATACGCATTCTCCAAAGAGATCCCCAACGCCACAGAGCAACGCGGCGAGACGAAGAAGGTCCTCAAGATGGCCCGCGACGCCTATACAGAGACGCCGGAGGAGCGCAGGAGCTTTTCGGCGGCCGTCGGGCTCGCCGAGAGTCAGTTCGAGCTTCCTGTACCTGAACCTGACGAAGAAGGATAGTCTTCGGCGGCGCGCCCGCGTATACTGCCACGTATGCGGGCGGGGAGTGCGGTAGACGACTTTGTAGCCAAGATCAGCCAGGCCATCGAAGGGGCCGGGCGCAAGGGCATCCACTTGACTGCGGGAGCGGGGTCATGCGATCTGGAGGCCCAGCAGTTCGGCGGGTCTCCTGAGGAAGACGAGCCTTTCCCGACCGGGCGCCCGCACCACCTGGAGACTCCGGTGGGATCCAGGGCCCTCGGCGACCACAGAGGCATCTCGCGGCTCTGCTACTTCCTGGATGGGGTGCAGAGCTCGCGCGAGATCGGACGCATAGGGATGTCCCCCGTGATCGTATCCACGGTGGCGGCCACGATCGTCAACCGCTGCGACAGGCGGTTCTCGCGGATGCCCCTGGAGAGCCCACCCGTGGTGGTGCAGGCCGTGATCCTACCCCGCAGCGCTGGCGACGCGGGCGTCGAAGCGTTCTGGGGCCTGCTTCTCGCGGCAGGATTCTCCGAACTGGGCCCCAATGAGGTCCCCTCCACCCCCCACCTCATCCTCGACTCCGCAGAGTATATAGCCGAAGCGGACCCGTCCGATTATGTAGGCATGAGGGAGAGGGCACGCGTGAGGGTCAGGGGGCTCAGGGAGCGGTTGGAGGGAGGCATGCTCAGACAGTGGGAAGGTGACAACAGGGTCCTCGACGACGCCGACGCCTGGATCGCGGTCGACGGGCAGCTCGAGAACATCCGGGAGTCCAACAGACGCGCCATCGGCCTCATAAAGAGCGTTGCCCGTCCCGAGTTCGTGGGCAAAGACGTCGGGATGCTTCTCGACCTGGAGCCTGGGATGCGGACGACGAGCTTCGTCCCGGATTGGCAGGTGAGGCTAGACCCTGGCAAGCAACGCACCTCCTGGTACCTCAGGATGTGGCCGCCGCAGCGCGGCGCTGACGCCCTCGGCTCGCTCATGCGCGTCGAAGCGCCACGCGAGACCGAGCCGGATCAGGTCGACGAGATATCGCGTTGGATCCTCGCCGAGCGGGCGCCCCTGGCCAAGCCCGACTCGAGGTGGCCTGCGATGATCTACCCGATCCAGTACGTCGAAAAGATCCTGAAGCCGCTGGTGCAGGGCCCGGAGCGGGCCTACGCGCGGCTGGAGCGCCAACTCGCATCGAACGGGAGGAACTAGATGCTGCACGATCGTTTTCTGGACCTGATCTCTGGCCCTATAGGCAGGGTCGTTACCAGCGAGGAGAGCCCGGCCACGGCCCACGAGTTCTTCTTCTGGACAGCGGAGACCGAAGCGGCCCAGAACCTCGACATCGGACACATCGTCGCCGCCGAGTCCGAAGACGCCACGGCGGTCGCCGTCCTCGACGACCCGCGCCGCTACTCCGATCTGCAGAGCTTCCTCGACGACTTCTACGCCTACGATGGAGACCCTTCGCTCGAAGCACTCTCCGAACGGGTGGAGATACTCGTCTTCCGCGCCCGCGTCCTAGCTACCAAACACCGTGACGAGCGAAAGAAGTCCAAGCGCCCCGTACGCACCGGGCCTGTATTCTTCGCCACGAACGCGGCCATCGAGTTCGCCCTCGGGACCGAAGACTTCTCGGGTCACCACATCCCGATGCTCCTGCACGAGAACGGCAACGAGGAGAACGGACGTCCCCAACGCACGCCACTCTACGTGGATGAGGAGTACCTGCTCGGGCCAGAAGCGGGCCATCTGAACATCACGGGCATGAGTGGACTCTCCACCAAGACCAGCCACGCCCTCTTTACCATCGCGAGCACGTTCCAGACCGTCAAAGACAAGAAGGTCGCCGCGCTCATGTTCAACGTGAAGGGCGCCGACCTACTTTTCCTGGACAAGCCGGTCGAGGCTCCGAAGGACGACCCCGAGCTCGCAGAGCGCTACGCGAAGGTCGGTCAGCGGGGACTGCCGCGCGAGGACAAGGAGATGTACGAATCCCTGGGAATAGAAACAAAGCCTTTCGACAACCTGAGAATCTTCGCCCCGTTGCGTTACGGGATGGAGTCAGGAGAGCGGATCGTGCACGCCGAGGGGATCCCCGCCCGCAAGCTGAACACCTTGAGGAACGCGCGCGGAGAAGATTCTCGGGTCTACCCGATCATCTGGGAGCTGGGGGACGTGCTGCCCTACGCCGGCTACGTCTTCGAGCCATCGGACATGGACGACAAGTTCAGGGGGTTTATAGAGGAGCTACGCGACAGGGGCGTCAGGACGACGGCGGACTTCTATGTGTTGCTCGATGAGATCGAAGACTACTTCGAGGCTGCCCGCGAGGATGGCAAGAACGTCTCATCCTGGAACGGCCACAACCACATGACCATCGCCAAGGTCCGAAACCGCTTCAAGGTGCTCCCCAACAAGTGTGGAGGCCTCCTGGCGCACGGGCGAGTCGAGCACGGTGGCCTGCCGCGCGCGGACGGCCCGTTCGAGGACAACGAGATGCGCGTCGTAGACATCTCCCAGCTCACCGGCGTACCCCAGGACCTCATCGTGACGAGCGTCGTATCGAAGATCTGGGAGCTCGCCGAGACGGGCGGGCTCGGGGTGGACAAGCTCATAATCTTCGTCGACGAGCTAAACAAATACGCCCCTTCCGGCAACTCCCGTACGTCGTCCCTGAAGAACACGCTCGTCGACATCTCCGCCCGCGGACGGCACCTCAACCTCACGCTCTTCGGGGCGCAGCAGTTCAGGAGCAAGGTTGACGACGAGGTGATCGGGAACGCAGCAACGAGCCTGTACGGCCGCATCGGCGACGAGGAGCTTACCAACGCGAGCTACCGCTCCTTCTCGGGAACGACCCGCGAAGAGCTGCTCCAGCTCGAAAAAGGCCAGCTCCTTCTCAGGCACGCGCACTACGCCGTGCCCGTCTTCGGCCGCTTCCCGCGGCCGCCAGTCCTCATGGGCAAGCAGGGCACGGACATCTTCGGCGAACGGCGCGGTGACCCGGCGTCCTCGGTCCTCGCCGTCATGCGCAACCTGACGGCCAAGCCACCAGCCATAACTACCATCCGATCCGAAATAGCGGGCGTGCCTGAAGAGCAGGTCTACGAGGCCCTAGACGCCGTGCAGGCGGCACACCGCACCGGCCACGGCGCGGCAGACCCATATAAGAACTTCCGCTGGAACCTCAAGCGTCCGGCGAGGACAGGCTCAGGCCGCCGCGAGGCGTCTAGGATACTCTCCGGCCTGGATCGGATGAGGGACTAACGAGAACAGACTCGCACGGCCGCGATGGACTTCGAGATAGTCGGAGAGATCTCTGACATCGAAACCATAGCAATAGGTAGCAGCATCAGTAAAATCGCAAGGCTACGTCGAGTTTACGGTAGAGGAAGATGGCGAAAGCTCAAAGGTGTAGCCCTGGTGCAACTGCGCAATGGTAGAATCCGGCAAGCCGAGCTTCATTGGTACGAAGCACACGGTATAGGCAAGAAGGAGATCAAGCGAAAGCGGTATCTGGACTGAGAGCGTGGAAGAGAAAGTATCCAACATCAGGTTTGCCGTCTGTGTCAACAATGATGGATACCCGGCTTCCCTAGAGTTGCACAAGATCTACCGCGTCCTGCCAGACGAAGACGTCAAAGCGGACGGAGATCTCCGGATCGTAGACGAGAGTGGCGAAGACTACCTATATCCAGCGCAGCGCTTCATTCTCGTGGAACTGCCTCTAGCAGTCGAGAAGTCCCTGCTGCAGAATGCCTAGTGTTTGTAGCAGTGCTTTTGACGCCGCTTCCCGGCTGCCCGACGAGCAAGACGCCGTGGCCGAGTGGTTGCTCGCGGAGATTGCCGCGAAACAGGAGTGGGAGAACGCTTCGCGGTAACGCAAGACGCACTGTCCGTACGCGGGAGGCACTTAGGGAGTATGGATGTGGATAACCTTCTTGAGCGCATAACGATAGATCCGCAAATCTGTAATGGGAAGCCGGTTGTCAGGGGTCTCAGGTATCCCGTTGAGATGTTGCTGGAGCTGATGAGCGCGGGTATGACAAACGATGAGATCCTGGCCAACTACGAGGATCTGGAACGTGATGATTTGCTCGCCGTGCTCTCCTACGCTACACGATTGAGCCAGGTCAAGCGCACCGAGCCTACTCGTGCATAAACTTCCTGGTTGTCGCGCAACTTCCCCAGATACCAGCGATCACAACAGCGTTCGAATCATACGACTACCTTGAACTGACGCGAGATACTTTGATCTTTCACTCGTGAATCAGCCAATGATACAGATAGAATAGCTGAGACAGGAAATAGGAAGGACCACAGAAACATAGTACGCATAGCCCACATCTCGGATACGCACCTGGGGTACAGCAGGTACGCGAAGCTCCATGCCGAGACGAGCCGCAACCAGCGGGAGGTCGATGTCCAGGAGGCTTACGGGCGGGCCGTGGACGCCATCCTGGAGCGGGATGTGGACCTCGTCGTCCACTCCGGTGACGTCTTCGACTCTGTCAGGCCGGCGACGCATGTGATCATCGGCTTCCTGAAACAAACCTTCCGTATCACACGCCAGGACATACCCTATCTGGTCGCGGCGGGCAACCACGAGACACCGCGCCTGCGCTCGACGACCGCGGCCCTGGAGTACGCGAACCTGGTAAACGCGATCTCTGCCCACGGCTTCGATGTCGAGTACCACGACGAAGATATCGGCGACGCCAACGTCGGGGTAACACTCGTTCCGCACGGCGCTGTGTTCGGGACGGGGGCTGTGACCCCGGCGCGGGACGCGGACGTGAACATACTCGTCACGCACGGATTGGTGCCAGGACTCGAGGCGCGCCAGCACGAGATGGGCGAGGCGAACCTGCAGCCGGGGATGCTGGAGGGCGGCTTCGACTACATTGCCCTCGGCCACTACCACGACTTCCACGAGCACAAACCGAACGCCTTCTATGCCGGGGCTACGGAGCGTTTCGGGTTCGGGGAGGTAGATTCGAGCCCCGGCTTCGCCATCGTCGAGTTCGATGGGACCGGCCTCAAGGGCGTAGAGCACGTCGAGATAGAGGCGCGTCCGATGCTGGACCTGAAGAAGATCTCCGCCCGAGAGATGGATGCCGCAGAGCTGACGGAGGCGGTGCTGGATCGTACCTCCGGGGTCGACCTCGACGGGGCGATCGTGCGCCTCAGGGCCTATGACGTGAGGCGCGGGGTGGCCAGCGGCATGGACCGGGAACTGTTGAGAGATCTGCAACGCCGGTGCCTGAACTTCTCCTTGGAAGTCCACGCCGAGGAACGACCCGAGGACCTGGAGAGGAACGGCTCCCAGGCCGCCGTCTTCGGACCACTGAACGAGGAGTTCGCGGCGTTCGTCTCTGAGCGTAAGGAGCGCGGAGAGCTGGAGGCGAAGTTCGCGGAAGAGTTTCTGGAGAAGGGGCGCGCGTACCTGACGCGGGCGGCGAGCGAGGAGCCGGAGAGCGCCGCGTGATCCTGGAACGCCTCTTCATAGAGAACTACAAGCAACTCAGGGAGCCCATCGAACTCTATCCGCCGGAGGGTGCGATCGGGATCGTCGGCGCAAACGGCGCAGGCAAGTCGACCCTCTTCGAGAGCATCCTGTGGGCCTTCTTCGGCTCCCGTGGCGGCGGACCGCGTTTCGCCAACGAGTCTATTCCCTGGAGCGGAGGCTCGACGAAGGACCCCACTACAGTGGAGGTCACCCTGGCTACCGACGGCGGCTCGTTTACCGTGCGGCGGCGACTCAAGAGCGGCTCGACGAGCGCCGAGGCGCTGGACGCCCAGGTCAGAACCGTGGTCAGCGGGACCGCCGACGTGACACGCTGGGTCGAGGAGAACCTGCTGGGGATGGACAGGACGGCTTTCGAGGCCACTTTCTACGCCCGCCAGAAGGAGCTTCGTTTCTTCGCCCACGACGAGGGCATAAGCAGGGTGCGTAAGATCTCCAGGCTCCTTGGCATCAGCAGCGTCGAGACCGCCCAGTCATTCTTGCGCGAGGACCGCAACACCCTCCGCTCCGAAGCGAGGCTCCTCGAAGGACGTCTCGCAGAAGCCGACCTCGACTCCCTGCAGACCGAACTGGAGAACGCCAGCAAGGAGTGCGAGCGCCTGGAAACCGAACTGGAGAAGGTCACAGAAGAGCGCGACGCCGCCGAGGAGGATCTCGAGTCTGCTCGCCAAGCTCGCGCCGCCCTTGAGGGCACATACCGCGAACACTCGCGCCTCACGTCCGACCTGCGCGAGGCAGAGGCTGACAGGCGTCGCGCCGAAGACCGCCGCACGGAGGCCGAAAAAGACCTCGCCGACCTAGCCGCAGCACAGGAGGAGCTGGGTCGACTTCAGCCCCAGACCGCCAGGCTGCCGGAGGTGACGGCGGAGCTGGAGCAGCTAGACGAGGACCGCCGGCGCTCCGAGCAGCGCGACCGCGATCGCAAGGAGCACCTGAAGGCACAACGGCGCATCTCGGATATAGAAGGCGAGGTCTCGGACGAACTAGAGGCGCTGGACGGTCATAAGGACGAGGTCCTACCAGGCTTCCAAGATCTCTTCGACTTGGACGGACAAGAGTTGCTCTCCGAGACACTCACTGTACTAGAACGCGCCGCGGGAGAGTTGGAGAGGGCGGAGGCCCGCCACGAGGAGCTACGGAGGCTCGCTGAGGACCACGAGGCCTATAAGGCTTCCGAGAAGTCCGTCCGCGAGGCCGACGAGTCGTATCGGGCGGCGCGGGAAGAAGCCGCCGGGCTCGCGGAGGACCTCGAGGACCTTTCGGGCGGCGAGGACCTGGAGCAGGCGGAGCGGGAGCTGCGCGACGAGGAGGACAAGCTGCGGGAGCTCGCGGCGCATCACAGGGGAAGGGCCAACGCCGACGAGCGGGAGGCCAAGAACGTGGACAAGGCCAGGGAGGCCATCGACAGCGGCGCGGAAGAGCACTGTCCCACCTGCCACAGGGAGTTCGAGAGTGGGGAGCAGACGGAGATCTCACACACTTTGAAGAGGCAGGCGGCCGCGATCCGTCGCCGCGCCGACCGGGAGTCCGAAGAGGCCGAAAAGCTATCCGTCTCGGCTGAAAGGACCGGCGAGAAGCTGGAGCGAGTAACTTCGAACCTGAACCGCTGGCGCGAGTTGCGCGAGATGAAGGTCCGCTCCGAGGACGGCGTCGCCGCCCGTCTCGAAGCGCTCGGGAAGGCCGGATCCAGCCTGGAGGAGATCGAGGCCCGTATCACGGGCACGGAGGCCCCCGGCGACGCCGACCTCGAAGCATCCCGCGTCCGCTGCGACCGGCTGAGGGAGTTGCGCGACGCCCGCCCGCAGGTAAAGAGCCTCGCCACCGAGCACTCCAGACTCGCAGAGCGCCTCGAGGAGCTCTCCGAGGAGCTCGAAGGTCTCTCTGGGGTCTCCTACGACGCCGAAGCTCACAGGTTGAAACGGGAGGAGAAGGACTGGCTGGAGCGGGCGCTCGGCAGGGTCGAGGAGCTGGAGCGGCGCCTCTCGACGCGGCCAGAGGTCGAGAGATCGTTGCAAGCAGCCAGCGAGCTGGGAGAGAAAGCGGAGACTGCGGCGGAGAAGTTGCGGCGTGAGATCTCCGCCCTGAAGTTCGACGAGTCGGCCTACGAGGCATCCGTGGAGCGCGTGACGGCGGCCGAGGAGCGGCTATCGAGCTTGCGGGATGCGCGGGAGGGACTCGGGGGTGAATGGAAAGACGCAGATTTTCGCATCGAGAGGACGAAGGCCGAGCTGGGGCGCCTCGATGAAGACAGAAAGCTGGCCAACGAGAAGGCGGCCGCAGCCTCGCGAATGGACGAGATGGACGGACTTTTCACGGCGTTCTTCCGCAGCCTGACGGCGAGGGCGCGACCGATGCTCGAGGTCGAGGCATCCGACCTGGTGCGAGAGCTCACAGACGGCCGCTACGAGCGGATGGAGTTCGACGACAACTACCGGGTGAAGCTCCTCGACCGCTTCGATGACTCCTACGCCATCGAACGCTTCTCGGGGGGCGAATCCGACGTCGCGAGCCTCTCCGCGAGGGTGGCGCTCTCGCGGATCGTGGCCTCCCGCGGCGGCAACACTCTAGGGTTCCTCGTCCTCGACGAGGTCTTCGGGAGTCTCGACGCCGGACGGCGCAACAACGTGCTACTCGCGCTCGAGCGTCTCAAGCGCTCGTTCGGCCAGATCTTCATAATCTCCCACGTCGCCGAAGTGCAGGAATCGGCCCTCGTCGATGAGGTCTGGATGCTGGAAGAAGACGAAGTGGGCAAGAGCATCGTCAGGCGCGTGAATACCCCCATGATGCCGGCGCCCGGCGCCATCACCGCCGGTAGCGCGTAATCTTACGCTCCTTCGAGGCGGACTTCAGGGCCAAGATCATCCACCAGCGCCTTGGCGGCTCCTCCGTCGAGGTCCTTGACCCGAAGGACCGAGCCGCCCGATCCGGAGGCGACCTCGGCAAGGAAGGTAGCGAGCCGCACACGCCGCTGGAAGGGACTGCTTACCATCCCACGCGACTGCAGGTGACCTCGCGGCGCGATGGCCGTCTTGCGGCCCAGGCTCCGGTGGCGAACGACCAGCCGGTCCCCTTCGAACGCCCAACCGGCGTCCCGGTAACATAGCCATCCGTACGCGGCGGCGGGTGGTATCAGGAAGAGTCCGAGGAGGCCTAGGGCGGACTGGAAGACGAAGAAGGAGACCAGCGCGGCGGCCAGGGCGATGATCGTATAAAGGACCGTGGCCCTGAATACGTAACGCGGGAGGGCGCGGCGCGGCAGCGGCTCTATGGCTGGAGCGCCGGCGAACTCTGGTGCCGCAGCGGCCAGGAGCTCCTCTACCTCATCACGGGGCAAGAGAGGGAAGAGCATCGTCGAGACACCAGCGTCCTCGCCATAACCGGCGCTCTCCACCCGCAGGGAAGAGAGGCCGAAAGGCTGGCGTAGAAGGCCCTCCGAGACACGAACGGCCTGTATGCGGGAGAGGGGTATGGTCGCCTCGCGACGCTCCAGAAGCCCGCGCTTGATGTAAAGGAAATCTCCCTCGCGGGAGAGCGTGAAACCAGTGTAGGCGAGGACGGTCCCGGCTATCGCAAGCAGCCAGGCCAGGAGCAAGCCCGTGGGCACCAGGATCAGGACCACCATGAGCCAGTTCGGCGCGAGGGTCTCGACGAGGCGCCGGACGTAATCTTCCGGGAAGAAGTTGTCCAGGAACTGAAATCCGATGGCGAGCACGGAGAAGGCGACCCCGATCTGCCCGCTCGTGGCCCCGGCGAACAGCAACTCGCGCGTCGAGAGCCGCCTGAGGATCGTCGGACCTGTGGTCTCCTCGAGACTCCCCCTCCTGGAACCTTCGATCTCACGCCTCAGCGCCTGTGCCGTATCCCGGTCCAGCGCAGCGAGGGAGGCGTCGGGCTCGCTCGCGCCTCCGCCCGCCGTCTCGATCCTGACCTCATAGACGCCGAAGGCGCGCTGGATGATACCCTGCACGGTATCCACCGACTGTACGTGCTCAAGCGGGATGGTCCTTTCGTTCTTCTGGAGTACGCCCTGGCGCAAACGGAACGAGTTGCCGGTGACCGCGTAGGTCGTCGCCCGCCAGGAGAGAAATCCCCAGAGCGCCGCCAGCGCCGCCACGACGATGAAGCCGAGCAGGAAGAGTGTCACCGTCCACAGGCTGAATCCCTGGCTCACGAGGAGGACTACGCCGGGGAAGACGAGCCCGCTGATCCAGCGCCGGAGCGTCTTTATGGCCCCGACGAGCATGGCCACGGGGTGGAGTCGCTTCTCAGAGTTCATCCTGCTCCCTGGTCAACTCGGCGATGCGGTCCCTCGCCCTCTCGGCGACAGGGGTCGAGAGCTCGGGGATCTGGTTCGGCCCAGCCGCGGTGTAAAGGACCACGGTCGAGAGCCCGAACCGGCGCTGCAGTGGTCCCTGCCTGGTGTCCACGTGCTGGATGCGGGCCAGCGGCACGAGCGTGCGGCTGATCCAGAAGATCCCACGCTGCAAGTCCACCTCGTCGGGCCGGATCTCGTAACGCCACCTCCTCCACCGCAACCCGGGCATCACCCCGACGACCACTCCGGCCAGTACAAGAACCGCGAGCACGGGTAGAACCTCGAAAAGGCGTGACACGCCGGAGCGCGACAAGGCCAGGGCGGCGAAACCGGCTCCGACCAGGAGCGGCAGCATGTTGAGGGCGCCCGTTATCCTCCAAAGGGTGATCGCCCGCGGGTCGAGCCTCTCTGCGGGTTCGCCCTTCACGAGTCAGGCGATGGGAGCGGCGGGACTCCCGCGCAAATCCTTCGCAGCGAGCTGGCCGCAGGCGGCATCTATGTCCTGGCCGCGGCTCGGACGAAGCGTCGCCGAGAGGCCGAGATCCCTGGCGTACCCGAGGAACCTCTTGGCCTCCGCTTTGGAGGTGGCCGAAAAGCCGGTATCCGTCCAGTTGAAGCGGAGCAAATTCAGGTGGTAGAGCGGGTGGTCGAGAAGTTCCGCCAGGGCCTCGACGTGGCGCGGCTGGTCGTTGACGCCGGCGAGCAGCGTGTACTCGAAGAAGAGCTTGCGGCGCGTCCGTGATACGAAGTAACGGGCGGCAGCCATCAGCTCGGGGATGGTATGGCGGGCTGCTACCGGCATGATCTCACGCCGCTCGTCCCCGAACGGGGTGTGCAGTGAGATCGCCAGGTGGAACTGCTCGGGCTCGTCTGCGAAACGACGGATCTTCTCTACTAAACCACTCGTCGAGACCGCAATATGCCTCGCCGCCAACCCGAAGCCCTCAGGGTCGTTGAGGACTCTTAGCGCCCCGAGCGTCGAGTCGTAGTTGAGCATCGGCTCGCCCATTCCCATGACCACGATGTTGGTCACCCTCTCCGGCGCGATATCGCGGGCGCAGACGAAGACCTGCTCGGCGATCTCACGCGCCTTCAGGTTCCTCTTGATTCCCAAGAGCCCCGTGGCGCAGAACGTGCAGCCCATCGGGCATCCCACCTGCGTGGAGATACATACCGTGCGCCTGGCCTTCTCGGGGATCATGACCGTCTCTATAGCGTGACTATCGCGGGTGTAGAACAGATACTTTCTCGTACCGTCGGAAGCCAGGGATACGCGCTCCAGGGTCAAGGCGGCCGCCGGAGCCTCCTCGGAGAGCGCCGCCTGCAACTCTCTAGGCAGGTTCGTGGCTTCTTTCCAGTCCCGGACGAGGGAACCTGTGAGGGCTTTGTAGACCTGGCGGATGCGGTAAGGTGGTTCGTTCCTCTCCTCGAGGACCGCCCGCACATCGGGTAAGAATTCCGCCACGTTCATGGTGGAGAGATTATACCGTGGCCGCCCGATCACAAAGTCGCGGGGTAAGCCGCGAACGTGATTTCTCCTACCGGACCTCGTCGTAACACTCCTGCCAGGATGCCGTCTCACCGGACGAGAACGGCCAGCGAGCACGAGCACGGGCGGCAAGAGGCTTGCACTGGCGGTAGAATCTGTCAATGGAGCCCGCCGGCCTCAACGTTCTGGACGTGTTTATCGCGGTTTTCGTGGTCGCCGTGATACTACGCGGCGCGAGGACGGGCTTTCTGGCAGGCGTCTTCTCGCTGGTTGGCGTGGTCGTCGGCGTCTCGGCGGGGTCGAGGATCGCATCGTCCCTCATGCCCGAGGACGGGCACCCTATCTACAGCGCGGGTATTACCCTCGGGAGCATCCTCGCCTTCGCCGTACTCGGGGAGGTCATCGCCAGGACGATAGGAGGTTCGATCAGGAACCGTCTCTCCAGCCCGACTTCCGAGACGCTGGACGGATTCGGCGGTGCGGTGCTAGGGTTCGCGCTCTCCCTCGTGCTGGTGTGGGCCGTCGGCGTCTTTGCCCTCCAGTCGCCCCCCCTCGCGGGGCTTCACCCTGCGGTGGAGAACTCCAGGATCCTGCAGGCCCTCGACGAACGTATGCCCTCAGGGCTCCTCACGCAGGCCGTCGCCGAGCTGGAGCCGCTGCCCCAGATCCGGGGCCCCGAACCAGAGGTGGCGGCCCCCGAAGGTAGCATCGTCGGAGATCCCGACGTGCAAGAAGCGAGCGCGCGTACGCTGCGAGTGACGAGCAGAGCCTGCGGCTACGGTGTAGAGGGCTCGGGCTGGGTCGCTGGCCGGGACCTGGTCGTCACCAACGCCCACGTAGTCGCCGGGCAGACGGCGACGCACGTGGAGGTCGGGGAGACGGGAAGGCGTCTTCCCGCAAAGGTCGTCGTCTTCGACGAGAAGAACGACATAGCCATCCTGCGCGTAAACGGTCTCGGCCTGACGCCGCTACGCCTTGCACCACCCAAGCCAGGCAAGGACGTCGCCGTGATCGGGTTCCCCGAGAACGGTCCACTCGACATCGAGCCTGCCCGCACGGGGCAGACGCAACGCGTCATCTCCGGCGACGCCTACGACAACGGCCCGGTGGAGCGTGTCGTCACCAGCTTCCGCGTATACGTGAGGCCCGGCAACTCGGGCGGCCCCGCCGTCAACGAGTACGGACGGGTCGTCTCGACCATCTTCGCCAGCCGCACCGGCTCGGACAACTCGGGCTACGGGATCCCCTCCCGAATAGTCCACCGTCACCTCAAGGTGGCCGCAGACCGTACCACCCCCGTCAGCACCGAGGGATGTGCGAATTAGGTTTCAGGCCTCAGGCTACAGGGGGTGCGGGCGATACGCTGTCGCGCGAGAACCGCATCCACAGAAAGCCCTACCTGAAACCTGAAGCCTTTAAGCTGTCTCTTCCTGGATGATCTTCTCCAGCGCGAGCTGACTCCTGTTGAGTTCGGCCTCGACCGTGGAGAGACGGGCCAGGGAGGTCTCACGCAGCCGGTCGCGTTCGACCTCGCGGGCGACGGCCGCAGCCGCCTCTTCTATAGCCGTGACGGCGCTCACTAGTGTTAGCAAGTCTTGTCTGTCCATGGGACGGATATTACCTGAAGCCGTACCGCTCGTTGTTGTGCTTCGCGATCATGTACGCGTCGATCATGGCCCACAAACCCACGATGGGGAGTAGGAACCAGCCGATCAGAACGGCTGTCAGCGCGCCGTTTATGAGCTGGATAACGATGAAGATCACACCTTTGCCGATCTGGCCGTTGTAGATCTGGCCAAGCCCAGCAACGATGAGGCTGAGGATGGCAGCCAGTATTGGATTGCGCATTACTTCTCCTCGCTGTCGACTACGTCTTCGATGACGTATACGTCCGAAACTATTTCTCGTTTCACCGGCTCTTGACTGAACGTTCTATCAAGAGTAAGGTGATTGATTAAACGATCAATGAAGGGGTATCTTGGCTGAGGGGTCGGACCGGCGGGCGCAGATCCTGGAGGCGGCTTTCGAGGAGTTCTCTGCGAAGGGCTACGAGGGGGCGACGATCAAGAGCATTGCGCGGGCGGCCAGTCTGCAGTCGCCGGCGCTCATCTACTGGTATTTCCCCGACAAGGAGGCTCTTTTCAGGGAGGTATTGGGGTCCAGGATCCCCGTTTTGCGTGCGGTGCGGGATCCTGCGAGGCTTCTCGACCTTCCACCGGAAGAGGTGTTGCCGAACATCGCCAGGAGGTACCTTTCGACGTTCGACGACCGCGCTACCCAGAGGATGGCGCGACTGCTCGTTGGGGAGGCTATGAGGCGGCCTGAGGTCTCGGAGGTGTTCGGCAACGCGGTGATCAAGAAGGTGCTCGGGTTCTTGAAGAGTTACATGGCGCGCCAGGTCGAGCTGGGCAGGCTCAGGCCGCACGACGTGCGCGCCAGCGCCAGGGCGTTTATAGGGATGCTACTCCCCCAGGCTGGGGGCAAGATGTTCTTCCCGGCCATAAGGGAAGACGGCCTCACCGACGAGGAGCACATAGAGGCCGCGGTCGGCATCTTCTTGCGGGGTCTCGAAGGGAAGGAGGACAAAGGGTGAATGGGTCGCCGGATCGACCGAGAGGTAAGGAAAAATCTAGAGTCCAAGTCCTAGAAGGAGAGACGGATGAACGAGCCGGAGAACGGTGACCCCAGGCTTACACTACCCTTCACCGCGATAGACAGGGATGCGCTGGCAGTAGCGGGCGGTAAGGCGGCGAACCTCGGCGAGCTGGTCCGGGCTGGATTTCCCGTGCCGGCCGGATTCTGTGTTACCACGACGGCATACGAACTGGTGGCGGCAGACGCGGGGCTGGAGTCCACGCTCCACGCGCTGGCCGGGACGCAGCCCGAGGACACGGCGCGACTGGCCGGTCTCGCCGGGGAGGCGCGATCCCACCTCTCGGATGTAAGTGTTCCTGATTTTCTCAGACAGGCCATTGCGGAGGCATATGAGGGCTTGGGAGACGGCGAGCCCGTTCCCGTGGCCGTCCGTTCCTCGGCAACGGCCGAGGACCTGCCACAGGCGAGCTTCGCAGGCCAGCAGGACACGTATCTGAACGTGGTCGGCGTCGAGTCCGTGCTCGATGCGGTGCAGCGCTGCTGGGCCTCGCTGTGGACGGACCGCGCCGTCAGCTACCGGGCTACGAATGGGATCGACCCGCACAGCGTGCGCCTTGCCGTCGCCGTGCAGCGGATGGTCGACGCGTCGGTCGCCGGCGTGCTGTTTACCGCGAACCCGGTCACGGGGAGGCGCCGTCAGGCGGTCATAGACGCCAGCCCGGGCCTCGGAGAGGCTGTCGTCTCGGGGATGGTCAATCCCGACCACTTCGTCGTGAACACCGCAACCGGAGAGATAGTCGAGCGCCGCCTGGGAGACAAGCGTGTCGCCATCATGGCCGGCTCGGACGGCGGCACCGAGCGGGTCGAACTCGATGCGGGTGAAGACGGGACTTCCCTCTCGGACGGTCAGGTTCTGGCGCTGGCGAGGCTGGGGGAGCGGGTCGAGGAGCACTATGGGATGCCACAGGACACGGAGTGGGCGATCGATGATGACGGTGGGATCTGGCTTCTGCAGGCGCGTCCGATCACGACCCTCTTCCCCCTGCCGGAGGGAGCCCCGACGAACGACGAGGACCTGCGCGTGTACTTCTCCTTCAGCGTCGCCCAGGGCGTCTACCGCCCGCTGACCCCGATGGGCATCCAGACGTTCCGTCTCATAACCTCGGCGCTGGCCACGCTTGCAGGCCATCCACCGCATAACCCCTACAGAGGCGCGGCCTTCTTCACCGAGTCCGCTGGACGCATCTTCGTAGACATAACGCCCGTGCTGCGCAGCAAGCAAGGACGCGGGCTCTTCGAGTGGGTGATGCGGAACATGGAGGCACGGACGGTCGATATCGTCAGGCACCTGGCGACAGATCCTCGCCTCGCCCCGGTACCGACACCCGTTCGGCCCGTCCTCGACACCATCCTCACCGTTTTCGTGCGAGGACGCATCCCGCTGCGCGTCGTAGAGGCGCTCGCGAGGCCGGAGAAGGCGAGGGACCGTGCGGCGCGTGTCGAGGCGCAGTTCCGCGTGGCGGAGGACGTGCCCCCCGATGCCGCCGAGTGCCTCGCAGCCGCCGAGCGCCTGCTGCTCGAAGGTCCGCCGGACCTGCTGCCCAGCGTACCTCCGGTCTTTGCCACCGGCCTCGCTGCCAACGCCCTCGCCGGAAAGCTACTGGGAGGACTCGCCACCGACGACGAAAGACGGGTGGCGATGCGCGCGCTCCCGCACAACCCGACGACGGAGATGGACCTGGCACTCTGGGCGCTCGCCAAAGATGCGCGTGCAGACCCTGACACCGCCCGTATGTTGCGTGAAACCCCTCCGGCGCGCCTGGCAGAAGACTATCTCGGCGGCTCCCTGCCACCGAAACTCCAGACGAGACTGGCAGATTTCCTGCGCCTATACGGGCATCGCGGGGTGGCGGAGATCGACCTCGGCCTGCCCCGATGGGCGGAGGACCCGACGTACATTCTCTCCGTGCTGGCGAACTACCTGCGCCTCGACGACCCGGATGCAGCCCCCGACGTACAGTTCGCACGGGCGACACGCGAGGCCGAACAGATGGTCGACGAGTTGACCAGTCGCGCCACCAGAGAGGGCCGTCTTCGCGGGGCGCTTGTCCGGTTCCTGCTGGATCGTGCCAGAGAGCTATCAGGACTGCGGGAGATGCCCAAGTTCTGCATAGTTCTGCTCATGGCGCGTGCCAGAGAGCTGCTGTGGACCGTCGGTGCAGAGCTGGCGGAGGCCGGGCGACTGCGGAGCGCCGGGGACATCTTCTTCATATCCGTGCCAGAGGCGTGGGCGGCCCTGGCAGGCGAAGACCTCAGCCCTCTGGTTCGCGACCGCCGCGCCGTCTACGAACAGGAGTTAGGTCGCAGACACGTGCCGCGCCTCCTGCTCTCCGACGGTGCCGAGCCGGCTGCCGTAGCGCAAAACACAGCCCGGGCGGATGGTGTCCTGCGCGGCACGCCGGCTTCGGGCGGGGTGGTGACGCAGAAAGCGCGTGTGATCCTGGACCCGGGTGAGGCCGACCTGGAGCCGGGTGAGATCCTGGTAGCACCCTCGACAGACCCAGGTTGGACGCCCCTCTTCCTCACCGCAGGCGGCCTCGTCATGGAGATGGGCGGACCGATGTCCCACGGCGCCATCGTCGCCCGCGAATACGGCATCCCTGCAGTCGTCGGAGTACCTGATGCCACAGAGCTCATCGAAACAGGAAGGCGGATCACCGTGGACGGTTCTGCCGGCGAGGTAGTTCAACTGTAGCGGACAGGCAGGGAGAAGCGTGGGTCGTCGTGCAGCTCCCAGTACGCTTCGCGTATTTGCCTGGTAAGGGGACCTGGCTCCCCGTTGCCCACGGCCTCGCCGTCCACCATCGCGACCGGGATGATCCCGCCGGCGGTGCTCGATAGGAAGACCTCGTCCGCTTGCCTGAGCCCGTCGGCCGGGACGGCGCGCGTCTCTAATGGGATGCCGTGTTCGGCGGCGAGTTCGATGATTGTCTTGCGGGTGATACCTTCCAGGACCCCGCGGTCAGGGGTGGAGATGGTGCCATTGTGTACGGCGAATACGTTGAAACCGGGGCCTTCGACGATGTTGTCCTCGGCATCGATCAGCATCACCGTCTCCCCACCGCGCTCGTAGGATTCGAGAAGCCCGGTTTCGAGGTCGAGCCAGTGATAGTTCTTGACGGTCGGGTCCACCGACTCTGGTGCTATGCGCTGCTTACTGCCGATCACGGCGTGCAGTCCTTGCTCCTGTTTTTCCGGATCTGCGATCCAGATGAACGGTACAACGAAGGCGTAGAAGCGGTTCTCGCAATCACGCAGATCGCGCGAGCCTGGTCTGGGGATCCCACGGGTGCAGATGACCTCGGCGTAGGCGTCTCGCAGCCCGCTCAGGCGCACGCACTCGATGAGGATCTCCCGGATCTCATTCCGATCGTAAGGCGGACTCAGACGCAGACTTTCCATCGAGCGCTCGAAGCGATCGAGGTGGTCCTCCAGGCGGAAGAAACTGCCGCGCCAGACGTGGGCCACGTCATAGGTCGCATCCGAGCGCAGAAACCCCCAGTCCAGAATCGGGACCCGCGCCTCCGCGATGGGCACGAACCGCCCTTCGACGAAGGCTGCGCCGTCAGCATATCCTTCGTGATCCTCGGCCGTCACGTTCTGCCCCGCTGTCTCTCTATCCATAGAAATCACGTGACGGGGACTGTCGCCTAAAGACGACAGTCCCCGCCACGCGCACCTCCCTTCCGTATTGTTAGATAATTGTCTTCTGTATAACAGTCCGGTATGTTCCCTGTATGGAGTCGGACTACATCTGGCAGCGTCTCTAACCTCAATTATCATCTCGTTTGGTGTCCGAAATATGGTCTTCCGGTACTGACTAGCGAGGTAGCTACAGCCTCAACATCAAGGGCATCGCCCGGACCCGGCTTGCCAAGGCTACGCATGACGCGGGATGGGCTTCCTTCCTGAACATACTTTCGTACAAAGCGGAAGAAGCCGGTACGAGAGTTGTCGCGGTAGACCCTCGGAACACTACTCAAGCGTGTAGCGCGTGTGGTGCTCTCCCGGAGATCAAGAAGGCGCTCTCGGAGCGGGTACACGTATGCCCTTGCGGATACGTAGCCGACCGGGACGTTAATGCCGCGCTGAACATACTGAGGCTCGGACGGAGCCTTCAGGACGAAACGTGGCGCATTGGCGCGTGCGTGTCCTGAGAAGCTGCCTGCGCTAGCTGGCAGAGTCGTCACCTCTACCTCACTCTCCAGGACGCCGCGCGCAATCTGCTCCCTTGTTCTTCAGGGAGGTGAAACAAGTAAGGGCAACCGTGGATCCGCTACCTGGCAGATCGGCCCGTATCGGCGGCAGCGCCGGAAAGCAGAGGACGGACGACTGTGGGGTCGATCTGCTCCGGGTGCTTGAAACGGACACAACCCTTACCCACGGAGAGCCCGTCGAGGAGATTCGTGTTGGCTCTTATCACGCTCTCCCGCACGTACAACGAGATGTAGTTCTTCTGGCTAGCGAAAGCGACCTCGACGGCGCTGCCGTCCCGCGAGTAGGACGGCATCCCGTACTGCATCCTCTCCTCGTATCCAGCCAACTCGTCGAGGCACAGGGTTCGCAAGGTTTCGAGCGCCGGGCGCCGCTCCTCGGGAACGTCCGCGAGGTACTCCTCGACCGTCGTGGCTTCGCTCTTCATGGCGATGTGGCCTCCTTTCCTCTCAATGGCTGGTCTTCGGGCCAGCCGTTCCAGGTACATTCTACGGACCAAGAGCAACATGGCACCATTCGTTTCGCCGCGCTCTCCAGCGCTACAGGACGAAGGCCCTCGAAAATCGGCCCGATCCCTCGCTTTCGCGCCATTCGTGTGAACGCTTTTATTTGCGGTGTATAGGGCTAAACGGTAAGCTACGTTGGCGCGGAGAAGGACCGTTCTTTGCGCACGTCGGAACTAGAGATTTCTTGGCGTCCTGCGAAGCTAGGAGAACGGGGTATATGTACAAAGAGATCTACGTCCCGGTAGACAATTCGGACTACTCCAACCAGGCGTGCGTCATCGGCGTCGACGTGGCGCGGCAGTTCGGAGGTAGGGTCGCCGGTTGTCACGCCTACGCCGCCAAGATGCACGACGTCCGCTTCCGTCAGATGGAGAGCGGGCTCCCCGAGGAGTTCCGCGACGAGGACGAGATGAAGCGCCAGCGCAAGATCCACGACCAGCTCATTACCAAGGGACTCGAGATCATCACCGACTCCTACATCGACGTGCTGGAGCCACTGTGCGAGAAGTACGACGTCGAGCTCGTGAGGCGCTCGCTCGAAGGCAAGAACTTCAAGGTCATCGTCGAGGACGTCAACCAGAACGACTTCGACCTCGTCGTCATCGGCGCGATGGGCATGGCTGCCGTCAAGGACACGGTGCTAGGCACCGTTACCGAGCGCGTCGTCAGGCGCCTGGAGAAGGCGGACACCCTGATCGTCAAGGATCTGGATCGTAGCCCCTTCGAGCACATCGTCGTCGCCGTGGACGGCTCGGCCAAGTCGCTCGGCGGCCTCAAGCGGGCGATCGAGCTTGCGCGGGAATTTGGCGGGACCGTCGAGGCCATAAGCGTCTTCGACCCTTACTTCCACTACGCGATGTTCCACTCCATAGCCGGTGTTCTTAGCAGCAAGGCCCAGAAAGTGTTCAGGTTCAAAGAGCAGGAGAAGCTGCACGAGGAGATCATCGACTCTGGGTTGGCCAAGATCTACACGGCCCACCTGGAGATCGCCAGGAAGATCGCCGAGGACGAGGGCGTTGAGTTGAAGACGACGCTCCTCGCCGGCAAGCCGTTCGAGCAGACGCTGAAGTACGTAAACGAGGTAAACCCGACTATGGTCGTCATGGGCCGCATCGGCTACCACTCGGACGACGAGATGGACATCGGCGGCAACACCGAGAACATGATGCGCTACCTGCCGACGAACGTCCTCATAACCAACTTCGAGTACCAGGCCCCCGACCTCTACACCGCAGAAGAGCACATGACGTGGACGAAGGAGGCTCTGGAGCGCCTCGACCGCATCCCAGGCTTCGTCGTCGGCATGGCGACGGGCGCCATCATCCGTTACGCCATAGAGAAGGGCTACACGGTCATAACCACGGGCGTCATCGACGAGGTCATAAAGAGCATCCTCCCCCCCGGCGCGATGGAGTCGATGCGCGCCATCGGGGACCAGATGCGCGAGGCAGAGGCGATGGGCGAGGACAAGCCAATAGACTCCCTCTTCAAAGACTTCGACGAGCGTACCGCCGACAAGGCCAACGGCAGCGAAGCTAACGGCCACAAGAACGGCGCGAACGGGAGTGACGCTGCGGCGAAGCAGGAGATCTTCGAGGCTGGTCGCGGCGGCTTCGGCAAGAGCGAGGACCAGGGCGACATAGAGGGCGTCAGCGCTGAGGTTCAGGACGAGATCCGGCGCTCAGCCCAGGGCCAGGACCGCTTCGAATGCGACGTCTGCCGCTACGTTGCGAAGGGCAAACCGGCCAGGTGCCCCGTCTGCGGCTCGGGCCCGACCCACTTCCACGCCGTGGACGCCGAGATAGCAACGACCGCGGAGGACGAGAACCTGAACCGCTCTGAGGTCTACGACGGCCGCGAGTTGCACTGGACCGACGACGCCTCGGCCCTGCTCGACTCCCTCGAAGAGTGGCAGGAGAGGCGCCGCGTCAAGGCGCGCGTCGAGAAGAGCGCGCTCAAGAAGGGCTACACCACGATCACGCGCGAATACGTCGAGCAGCAGTACCGCGAGGAGACCGGCCGCGAAGCCCCCGACGTAAAGTCCGGCGGCTGCCCCGTCAGCCACGCCAAACAGCAGGTGCAGGAGACCACGGGCGCGAAGTGTCCCATCGACCACAGCGCCTTCCAGAAGGCCGGCGCCAGCGTCCCCGAGGGCGGCTCCACAGAGTTCACCTGGACCGCCGACGCCATAGAGCGCCTCGAGCGTGCGCCCAAAGGCTTTATGCGCAACATCTCCCGCAACATGACCGAGAAGCTCGCCCGCGAGCGCGGCACGACGCAAATAGACCTCGCCCTCGTCGAGGTCTCGCTCTCAGGAGCGCGCACCACGATGGAGGACGTCATTACGGGCAAGGTCTCCATCTCCGACCTCGCAAAGGACACGGGAGAGAGAATAGAAGCCGAAGACGGTGAGGCCCCGCACCCGCCGATGACCGTAACGATGGTCTGCACCACCTGCGGCGAGGAATTGCAGGGCGTCCAGCCCCCCGAGGAGTGCCCCGTCTGCGGCGCCCCCGGAGAGGACTTCGAACAGAAGTAGGTTTCGGGCTACAGGCGTCAGGCTTCAGGTAATCCGATAGCCTGAGAACCCCGGTCCCGCGAGTGGGGCGCCGGGGTTCTTTGTGGGTACTGATACCGCATCCGTATAGAGGGACCGCGTCGTGCCGTCGTTCGCCCTGACGTGGCATGAATCGTTGGGTCGCACCCGTGCGTATACTCATAGGCAGGGTCACGGTCGCGAGGGCAGAAGCACGACGAGAGAGAGTACTCGGATGGATCGCGCAGGCAACGGTACCCGACATCGGGCGGAAGAGGAGCCCGCGCCGTGCTAACCCGTATTCTGGCGGTGCTCGGCGTCGGTTTGTGGTGCATCTTCATCCTGCTCTTCTCAGTGGGGTTCGTCATAGACAGGGGGCTGGCCGACGTGGGCGTAGTCTGGTTGGCCGTCTTTGGCATCGGCGTCGGTGCCCCCGTGCTCCTCTTGAGGCAGATCAACCGCGCAATAGCGGCGCACGAGGCGTCGCGCCGCGTCGGAAACAGCACCAGAGGAAAAGAGAAGGAGCTTCTCGGCGCCCTGGAGGAACGGGACGGGCTCACACCCGCCACGGCCGCGATGCGGACCTCGCTCACTGTGGACGAAGCGTCGAAGCTGCTGGATGACCTGGCCCGCAAAGGTCACCTGGAGATGCGAATGGACAATGGCGTCTTGACCTACGCCTTGATCGGGCACGACAGGCCAGAGTTGCCGGACGGGGACCACGGGTCACCGCCCCAGCAGTCGGGCGGCAACGGGGCGTCACGGCGGCTGGAGGACCCTCTGAGCGAGCGCGAACTCGAGGTGCTGGGCCTCCTCGCCTCGGGAAAGACCAACTCCGAGGTGGCCGGCGATCTCTTCGTCTCCGTTGGTACCGTCAAGAGCCACACCGGCAACATCTACCGCAAGCTCGGCGCGAGGAACCGCACCGAGGCGCTCGCCGCGGCGCGGGAACTCGGCTTGATCCGTTAGCCTTTCTTCGGGTTAGTAGCGCTCGCGCCGTCGCGCGGGGCTGCCTGATCCACCGCAGGAACGTGCTGCGTCCCGAAACGGGTCACGCCCGGTGTTCGGGTCGGCGACCTCAGGTTAGGTGCGGCAAAGTCGGGCGCCAATTTTCCCTGAATGAACCCCTTTGAACCACCCGAATCCTCCTTTCGGCCGATGCCACTGCTACCGGTTGGGCCGTACCTTCGGGGTGAAGCATAAGCAACCGGCGAGGAGGAACCCGCGATGACCCGCCTTTTGGAGAAGCCAGGTAGTCCAGCGCGAACCGATACGATCGCGGCACCGCTCAAGGGAAAGGCGAAGACGGCCAGGCTATCCCTTCCGGTCAGGATCGCCCGTAACTTCTACGCCGTGCTCTCCTCGGTCTTTGTCGCCTGCGTCCTGACCCAAGTGTTCTTCGCCGGCATGGGCGCGTTCGGTGCCGATTGGTCCTGGCACCTGACCTTCGTTCATTTCCTGGAGCCGCTGCCCCTGTTGATGCTCCCCACGGCTTTCATCGGCCGGCTGTCCTGGAGCTTGAGGCTGTTGCCGTTGGCCCTCCTGTTTCTGATCGGCGCGCAATATGCTTTCGCCAACGTCGCCGTGCCGGCGGCGGCCGTGCACCCGGTGAACGCGTTGCTGATCCTCCTGGTCGGCCTGTTCATGGCACGGCGGGCATGGACCGCCGTGGCCGGACGTATCAGGAGGTGAGTGGCGGATGCCGATCTCGCGCCGGGAGTTCTTGAGGCTCGGGCTGATTGCAGGAATAGGTGTCGCCCTTCCTTTCAGCGCGTCCGCTTGCTCTGGCGAAGGCTCGACGGGGACGCTGTTGCCGAGCAGGGTGAAGTTGCCAGAGCCTTTCGGGGTGCCGCTGCCCTTACCACCGGTGCTCGAGCCCGTACGCACCGATGCAGGCGCCGGCTACTACGAGATCACCCAGAAGGTTGGCAGGATGGAGATACTGCCCGGCCTGGAGACGGAGGTCTGGGGTTACGAAGGGATGTTCCCCGGTCCCACGATAGAGTCCCGCAGCGGACGTAGGATAGTGGTTCGCCAGACGAACGAGCTGCCCGTACCGGTCTCCACGCACCTGCACGGCGGTAGGACACCACCGGAGAGCGACGGCTACCCGACCGACCTCATCATGCCGAAAGGGATGGCCCACGATCATTCGATGCACGGTCATGGCTCGATGGGCGTGGGAGGTTCACGGCACTCCAAAGACTACGTCTACCCGCAGGAGCAGCGGGCGGCAACCCTCTGGTACCACGACCACCGCATGGACTTCACGGGACCGCAGGTCTGGCGCGGTTTGGCGGGACTTCACATCATCCGCGACGACGAGGAGGACGCCCTGCCCCTTCCAAAGGGCGAGAAGGACGTTCCGCTCATGATCTGTGACCGCTCCTTCGATGAGGACGGCTCGTTTCTATACCCGTCCCTGGATTCGTCACTGCGAGACAATCCAGGGGTCGAGGACGCCTACATGGACGGGGTCCTCGGGGATACGATCCTGGTCAATGGTGCGCCGTGGCCGGTCTTGGAAGTCTCCAATACGAAGTACAGGTTCCGCATCCTCAACGCCTCGAACGCCCGCCGCTACGAGCTCGCCCTGGAGTCGGGAAACACTCCCTTCATTCAGATCGGCAGCGACGGGGGTCTGCTCGGCGCGCCGGTCGTGCACCGTACCATACGCATCGCGCAGGCCGAGCGCTTCGACGTGGTCGTAGATTTCTCGAAGTACAACGTCGGCGATGAGATCACGCTAAAGAACCGCATAGGTGAAGGCGAGACCGCAAATGTGATGCGCTTCCGCGTGACCCGCAAAGAGAGGGACGACGCCACGGTCCTGCGACGACTTTCGACCACGACGGAGTTCGACGCGCTGGAAGAATCCAACGCCCGTCGCACGCGCGAGTTCCGCTTCACCCGGGTTGCCGACGGGGGCAGGACGATGTGGGGCATCAACGGCGAGCCGTTCGATCCTGGGCGTATGGCCGCCAAGCCGGAGTTAGGGTCCACCGAAGTCTGGCACCTGAGAGCGGCCCCTGCGGCGCACCCGATCCACCTTCACCTCGTACACTTCAAGGTGCTCTCCCGCAACGGCAGGAGGCCTTTGCCCACAGACGCCGGCTGGAAAGACACCGTGGACCTGACCTCGGGCGAGGAGGCGCGCGTGCTCGTCCGTTTCGACGGCTACCGGGGCCGCTACGTCTTCCACTGCCACAACTTAGAGCACGAGGACATGATGATGATGGCCAACTTCGAGGTCGTGTAAGGCTTCAGGCAACAGGTTTCAGGCTTCAGGGGTTCGCGGTGTGATTCCCTGTCCGAAGACGCACGTATTCCTACTTGATCTACTGAGTCGATCCTACCAGACGACCTCGACAAGATAGCGTGAGAGATGGGAGTCAGCACTGAGCAGAGGCATCTCTTCGAGGATGGCCTGTGAGACGAGGATGCGGTCGAAGGGGTCCCGATGGTGGACCGGCAGCGTACCGGTGTGCAGCGCGTGGCTGAGGTAGATGGGCAGCACCTGGATAGCATTGCGGGAGAGCTGGTCAGCGATGAATCGCTGTAAGTTCTCAGGTACCTCCAGCCTGCCAAGTCCGGCCTTGATGGAGATCTCCCACCCACTCGCCGCCGAGTAGAACAGATCGTTGTGACCATCAGCGATGATCTCCCTTGCCTTCTCGGAGAGCCTGGGGTCGTCGGAGATCCACCATAGGAAAGCGTGCGTATCGAGCAACGCCCTCACCGCTCGAAGGCTTCCAGAACCTCCTCGGGCAGAGGCGCATCAAATTTCTCGCCTAACACCACCCGCCCCGACGCGCTGCCGGGCTCACGCCGCTCAGGCTTCTCCCCCGCAGGGACCAGCCGCGCCACCGGCCTGCCGGCCTTCGAGATCACGACCTCCTCTCCCTCGCTCACCCGTTCGAGCAATCGCGAGAGATGCGTCTTGGCTTCGTGGATGTTTACCGTCTTGGTCATTACGTATCACGCCTTTCGATGTGTTCATCTCTTACGATAATAAACTAAGTCATGGACTAAGTCTAAGTTGGCTTAGAAGAACTCCGTATGAATCTCTACGGATCAGCAGTACCCTATCTGACGTAGTGCTCGACGCCTGAACTATATTCGGGCCGCCCTGGTTCTCCCGTCCGGTTTCGGGTGCTACCGTCCGAGCTCCCGCAGGTTCTCCCACAGGATGTAGAACCCGATGCCGAGGACCGTGAGGACGATGACGCTCCAGAAGTAGTGTTCGAGGAGTACGAGGGCGCCTACTACCGCCAGCGCGACGTTGACGCTCACTATGAACCTGGCCAGTCGCCTCCTGAAGCCGGCCTCGATGAACGCGAACACGGCGATGGCGAAGACGAGCGCGGAGAGGAGGTGTGATCTCTCGTAGGCGATGATGAGGATGAGCGTCACGAGCACCAGGGCGATGCTGATCGAGGCCCACAGTTGCGCCACCCTCCCAGCGTGGGTCTCCGCCTCCGAGACGGGGTGCGTGGCGTGCATTATGTGGGCGTGCGCGGGGGGACGCTCGCCGCCTCTCAGGCTTTCGGCGTGAGACTTCAGGGACTCGGCGAGGACTTCGTCGTCGGACAGTTGCTCGCGCAGCGTCTCGACTTCGTTGGATAGATCTTCGATGTGCCGCGTCTGGTTCTCGTGGAGCTTGGTCAGGTGGGATTGATCTCGCGTGGCCTCGGCGTCCATGCCGAGCGTCTTCAGCCGGCTGCTCTTCTCCCGCAGTTCGGAGCGGAGGAATTCTTGACGCTCTTCGATCTCCGCCTGGCGCCCGGTTATGACCTCGAGCTCTTCCGCCCGGGTCGGCACCTTGTCGAGGCCGGCCCAGCCCACGGGGTCGAACCACTCGCGGCTGATGGTCTTGTCGCGGTTGTACATCGGCCCCGCCGGGGCGTCCTCGCCCTCGAAGGGATCCCGGGTGTACAGTCCCCACAGCCCCCGGTACCCGGAGACCCACGATGGCACCGGGTTCATGAGGCGCGGGGGGTCCCACTCCCTGTCCTGCCCTGGTCCGACCGACCACCCGTCCCCGCGGCCGTAATCCACGAAGGGGATGGTGAATTGTTCGTAGGGCTTCTCCCTGTAGTCCTCGTCGGCGTACTGGCGCAGCGTTACGTACCAGAAGCGACGCGCGATCCTCCTGACCGCGGAGAGGAAGCGCGGCAGGGGGAAAGCCAGCTCGGTCAGGTACTCGCCCCGGAAGTAGCGGGTCGCGTGAGAGCCGGCGCAGACGTACGCCACGGGATGCTCGCCGATCTTCTCCAGCTCCGGATCGTCCCACCGGCGCCTCAGGTCGTCGCCGGTCTCCTCGTGCGCGGCGTAGGCCACCCACTCGGGCCTTACCTCGCCGGACTCCGACTCCGAGAGGTAGATGAAGATCTTCTCCCAGTCGGCCTCGTGGTCGTTGGCGCCGAAGACGTTGCTCCTCCAGTCATTGAAAGCGTAGAAGAGCCAGTACCGCAACACGATCCAACCGTCCTGGCGAACCACATTACCGTGGTACGTGAAGCGTTGTCCCTCCTCCATGAAGCGGCCGTACAGGACGCGTCCCCCCTCCACGTCCCCGCCGGGGACCCTCCCCCTGGCCAGCAACGCCAGGGAGAAGAGCGCGTCCGCCAACCGCGAGATGTAGCCGACGCGCGCGAGGCGGCCCCTGCCGGCCCGGAAAGTCTCCTTCGGCCAATCGGGGTTGGTGTGCGAGCGGCGCGCACGGCGACTCCCGTTCTCGCTTTCCTTGGGGTTGGGGATCTTGAGGTAATGCACGGCGCCGGTGGTGTCCTCCGGCTGCTGGGCGAGTCTCTCCAGGGTGAGCTCTCCGGCCGGCACCACGCAGACGGCGTCCTCATTGGGGCGCGCGACCCAGAGGCTGCAGGCGTCGACGTAGGGCTCGGAGTCCATCGGGTAGAACCATTCACCTTTGGTGAACCGGATCACGGGCTCGAAGCGGCGCAGCAACTCCTCGGCGGTCCTCGCGTCCACGCTCCCCTCATTCGCCATGCGCGACCTCCGATCGGGTTCCCACCGGGGCCGACCGTCTGGATCGAACCGCGGCCCGCACGCTCCGGGAGTTGAGGAGCAGGATCATCAGGATGCTGTAGGCGATGAGGGGGTAGGCGAACCACGGACGCGAGTCGCCGTAAAAGAACAAGCAGGAAAGCATGATCAGGGCCTGCGCGACCGAGGCCAGCATCCATCCCCGGCGCCTGAGCAGCACGAATCCGAGGCCGGCGAGAAGCAACAGGATCCCGGGCCCGAGAAAGTAGACGGCGAACAAGAGCGCCTGCACTAGTGGCTCCAACCACGGCCCCTCGACGGTCTGGACGTTGATCTTGCCCGACCCGCTGGTAATCCTCAGAGCCCGGTCCCAGTCGAACCTGCTGAACAACCAGACGCCGATCCCCACCATCGCGAGGAACTGCAAAATCAGCAGCACACCAAGTAGCCGTGCCTGTCGGTACAATGCACGCCCTCCACTTTAGATTACGGGCCTCGACTATACCCCTGGCGGGTAGGATAGCCGCTTTGGCCCGTTCACGCACCTTTCTAGCACGCTCAGCCCTTCGGGCTTCGCTTGTCAGCTTTGAGTCTGTAGAGGCGAGCCGCGTTCCCGCGAAGCACACCTTCACCTACAGCCTCGGCCTCGGGCAGGACGAGATCTCCCTGCACCACCATCTCTCCGAGGGCCTCACCGATCACACGCCTGCCGTCTATGGCGCTGATCCAATGTAGTTCGGGCACGCCTATGCCGTCCGAGCTGTACATCAGCTTGGAGCTCGGGGCGACGCCGAGCGCCTGCCTGGTGAAGGAGAGCATCTCGCCGTTGCCGAGCAACGGGATGCCGTAGGAGAGGTCGAGGTAGACGTTCTGGTAGACGGCGGCCAGGTAGCCGCCCTGCCTGGTGTAAGGGTAACACTCGTGTAGCAGCACGACGGGCATGCCACGATAGTCCGGCCGCTGAAGCACCGGGCGCAGGTAGAGAGGATTGCCGAGCAGGAGGTCGGTGTCGGTATCGCCGTAGCCCACATGGAACTGGACCGGAACCTCCTGCCGGGCCGCCTGAGCAAAAGCGACGTGCAAGAGCGTGTCCAAAAGCGGCTTGTGGACGAGGCGCGCGGGACCCGCCCCGGCGGCCCGCCTGTATTCTTGCCATGACATTTCAGCCTCCTCGCTGGGCCACTCCCGAATGTCGAGGCCCGTCCTATAGGCGGCGATGCTCTTGAGTGCCACGTAGTCCCGGCCTCGCACGTCGTCCAGCTCGGCAGCAAGCGCCTCTTTGACGTCCTCCAGAGAATCGTGCTCCGCGAGAAGACCCTCCATCAGGATCTCGAGCCTCAGCATCGGCTCCGTGCGGCAGCCTCCGAGATCTCCCAGCTCTGGTACAGGCAGCACCTCTTCGGGTGGAGGGAAACCCGTGTCAAGGAGGAGGGTGTCGACGTTCGCGGCGCGCAACAACGCGCCTGTTAGCTCCCGTCCGTCCCTTGCGGTCCTGGCTGAGAAGACGGCTTCCTCTTCCGGCTCGCAGTCGAGAAAGTCGGCGAGTGTCCGGATGAGGCGCTGGTAGAAGGCCGTGCTCGCGACGTGCTCTCGCGCCATGCCGGGATCCTTGGACTCGGTGAAGGCCTGTCGCCAGCCCGTAACGTCCTCGAAGTCCTGGTCCCGCATTATGCCGTGGCAGTGGTTGTCCACGACAGGGAGCTGTGTGAAGTCTAGAGCTTCCATGCGCCACCTCCGTTCAAAACATCTCTTATCCGCCGTTCGATCCGGGGAGGACCTGGTCAAGGGAAGTCGCGGCGGCCGTGAAGGCGGCGGCCTGGGCGCGGGCGACTGCTCCGACCGCTTCTCCAGGCGGCAAGAACCGTGGATGATGGAGCGGTACGTTCGGGGTGTCAGGACCGTCTTTGATCCCTACGAACAGCATGAGCGTTGGTGACTTCTGGCCGTAGAAGCCGAAGTCGTCGGATCCACAGGATCTCATCGGCGGCGCGGGCTCGAACCCGGCCTCGGTGAGCAGCGAGTGCGCAGTATCGGCCAGGGCAGGGTCGTTGACCGTCGCTGGCTCTCCCTCGGTCACCTCTATCCTGGCGGTGCAGCCGTGCGCCCTGGCCGTGTTCTCCACGATCTCGCGGACTATCTTTCGCAGCGGTTCGCGATCCTCGGGATCCAGGGCACGCAGCGTGCCGCCGGCCTCGGCGACGCCCGGAATGACGTTCTCGGCAGAGCCCGCGCGGATCCAACCGACGCTGAAGACCGCGGCGTGCGTCGGATCCAACCTGCGGCTCACCAGCGACTGCAACGCTACGATCGAGTGAGCGAGGGTGAGTACGGGATCGTGCGTGCGGTGGGGATAGGCTCCGTGGCCGCCGGATCCCTCGACGGTTATGCGCAGGTTGTCCGAGGAAGCGTTTACCGGGCCGGCCTCCAAGCTCACCGAACCCCACGGAACATCCGGATGGACGTGCGCTGCTACGACCGCGCCCGTCTCCTCCAACACACCTTCTCTGACGACCAGATCCGCCCCCGAAGGGTAAGCTTCCTCGCTCGGCTGAAAGAGGGCGGCAAGAGGCTTCCGTAGAGATCCTTCGGTCCGCCCTGCCGCCCGAAACAGTCCCACGAGGGCGGCCATGTGGACGTCGTGGCCGCAGGCGTGCATGAAACCGTTGGTAGAGGGGAAGGATGCCCCCGTCTCCTCCTGGATGGGCAGGGCGTCGAGCTCGGCCCGCACCGCGACGGCCTTCCCTGGTGGTCCGACGCGCGCCAGAAGGCCCGTATGGGCGATAGACTCCACACTCTCGGTCCCGAGCGTTTCCGCAACGAGACCGGAGGTAGCGTGCTCACCGTGGCTCGGCTCAGGAATCGTATGCAGCCGCTCGCGCAGTTCGAGAGCTCGCGGAAGCTCCGCTTCTAGCGAACATAGAAGCATCCTGAGAAGGTCAACAGGCACGCTGGTATCGTCGGCAGGCCACTTTCGGCCCGACATCAGGCTACACCTCCTTTGTATAGGCATCAGGCTACAGGTTTCAGGTTACAGGTATTTGCTGATGCCTGAAACCTGTAGCCTGTGGCCTTTCTAGTAGAGCATTGCGGCCGTGGATGCTACTTCTTCCGGTGGAAGCTCTCTGGCTATTCTGGCCTGCGCCCGCGCCACGGCTATGTGGGTGCGCACGAGTGGTTCGCCCAGCGACTCTATTAGGACACGATCTTCTTCCAGCGCGTCCAGGGCCTCGTCCGGGGATGTGGGGAGTGGCAGGATACCCCTGGAGGCACGCTCCTCGTCACTGAGCGTGGCTGGGTCGACCATCGTCGGCTCCCCGGGGTCGAGACCACGATCCATACCATCCATCCCGGCGGCAAGGACCGCAGCCAGGGCCAGATAGGGGTTCGACGTGACGTCGACCGGCTTGATCTCGACGTTGGCGGTCGCGGACTCCCTACCGGCCACGGGGGAGGCCAGCCGCACGGCGGCCTCCCTGTTATCCAGGCCGAAGGCGGCGTAAGCCGAGGCCCACATGCCGGGGGCGAGGCGCTGGTAGGAGTTGGGCGACGGTGCGGTGAACGCCATTACGGCGGGCATATGCTCCAGTATCCCGGCCACAAAGCCCGAACCTGGGCTGCTAAGGGCTCCCGAAGCGTCGAAGAGCACCGGGGTATCGCCCTCGTAGAGGCTCACGTGCAGGTGATGACCGTTGCCTGCCCCTTCCAGGTACGGCTTCGGGGCCATAGTGGTCCCTAGCCCCATCCGGTAGGCTACGCCCCTGATCGCCTCCAGCACCATAACACGCTTGTCCGCAGCAACCAAAGCTTCATCCTCCCCCACGGAGAGCTCGAGGTTTCCCTGCCCCACCTCGGCGTGGCACTGCTCAGGCCGGATACCCATCTCCTCCAAAGTCCGTGCCAGCTCCGCGACGAAGTCCGCCGCCGGGGTCAGCGCGTAGCTCCCCGCGTACGGGGTCTTATCCAGCGGACCCTCGGCATCCCAGACGTAGAACTCGGCCTCGTTGGAGGCGAGCGTCCTGTAGCCTCTATCCGAGAGCCGTTCGAGCACCCGCTTGAGGGCGCTACGCGGGCAGCCCTCCCAGGGCGTGCTCGCGTCCGGCTCCGTCATGTCGACGGTGACCATCGCCTGTCCGCGGGCGAAGGGCAGCGGGGTGAGTGTCGAGAGATCCGGAACCAACCGGCACTCTCCTACCGGGCTCAAGCCCGACTCCGGATGCAACGCCCCGCTCGGATCGAGCGCCAGGACTCCCTTAGCGAGCCCTACCCCGGCCCTCGCCCTCCCTTCAAAGCCGTCCCTGTGGACAGCCTTGGCCTTGGGGATGCCGGCGTGGTCTACAAACACGAACCGGACCCACAAAGTATCCTCAGGCAATGGTCGCGCCACTCTCTCCTGCGCTTCGCGCTCGGCTTGCATCTCACCCTCCAACATTCGCTGACTACCTTCCCCCAGGGGCATGTTCAATATCTCATGCCAGAGCCACACGTTCTAGAGCACCGACAACAATGAGCCAACAGGCTGAAATGCTGACAAGCGGAGGCGTCAGCCGGAGCGTGCTGACTGGCTGACAAGCGAAGCCCGAAGGGCGGAGCGTGCTTACCCTTACCTGTCGCCCTCCGTCCGGGAGCCGGTCCTTGCGGCGAGGCCCTCCTCGGCCATCAGTCTCTCGCCGGCCCGCTGCGTCGCGGCGTAGCGGACAAACGTAAGGAGAATTCCGGCGACGACCCATAGCGTGGCGATGATCGGGTACCATGCCCCGGCGTCTGTGGGGTAAGGGTAGACGTTGCGGAGGAGCGTATAGCCGATGACGACGAGCGCCAGGAAAGGCACCACGACCTCCCACGCGGCGACCTGCCGCTCGCCCGAGAGGAAAAGCAGCTTCGCCGCCCCCATGGTCGCGAGCGCGTACACGAGGAGTAGGATCAGGGTGCCTATCGTGCCCGAGGCCACGAACAGGTCGAAGGGGGCGACGCCGAACACCAGCCAGCCGAGCGCGATGATAACGCAAGCACCGATGGAGACGGTGGCCGTAGACCGCGCCGGGACGCCGCTCCTGGGGGAGACCGCGCCGAGCGAAGCGGGGCCGACCTCGTCTCGCGAGAGCGCGTACAGCAGGCGGGCTGCCCCAACTATGCAGGCCAGCGCGCAGCCGAAGGCGCTGATCGCGGCGCCGATGGTGATGAGCTCTCCGACCCACCCAGCGACGAACTGGCTGCCGAGGTCGCCGAGCAGCGAGCCTGACGCGATAAAGTCCTCGACGCCCTCTTTATCTGTTCCGAAGCCCATCACCTCGATGGCGGTGACGAAGACGTAGTACAGGCCGCCGAAGATGGCGACGCCAAGGATCGCACGCGGTATGTTGCGGCGGGGCTCCTGAGCCTCCTCGCCGAGCGTCGCGGCAGCCTCGAACCCGGCGAAGGAGAGGAACCCGAACACCACACCGAGGAAGAGCGCCGATGTACCTATACCACCAGGTACCGAGAACACCGAGAAGTCCAGGGTGTTGCCATTCGGGGCCGTACCTGTCGCGAGCCGGATCAGGATAACGACGCTGACGATGAGGATGAGCGCGACCGTCGTACCCTCGATCACCAGGAGTACCCTGGTACCCCCACGGATGTTCGATGCCGCGAGCGCCCACACGCCGGCGAGGGCGATCGCACCGACCATGAACGGCGCCCATCCCGGCTGGTCCGTCCAGATACCCAGGGCGTCCAAGAATTCCGCGCCGAAGATGCCGGCCGCGGTAGACGTCACCACACCATAGAAGGTGTACGTGCCCATCAGCGCCCACCCCGAGATGACGCCGGCCCTGGGGCCAAGCGTCGCCCCGACGAAGCCGTACACGCTGCCAGCGTGGTTGAAGCGCTGGGTCAACCGGACGAAGGTCCAGGCGATCAGGAGCACCCCGATCGTCGCCAGCGCGAACGCGAGCGGAACGGCGCGTCCGACGCCGGTGTCGGCGGTTCCCTGCGGGTTGATGTTGGCCGCCATCGAAGGTGCCATAAGGGCCAGGGAGATGCCGACCGCCTCCCACAGGCGCAACTCACGCCGCAGATGCGGACTACCAGCGCCGTTGGCTTCTGCGGTCATAAGCCCTCCTTCGCTCGGCCGAAATCCCTTCCCAAGAGAGTGCTCCAAATATCTCACGCCAAGGGTCCATGGTCTACAGCGCTGTGCATAAGGGTTCAACCCTTATGCACAGCGAGCAAGTCAGCATTTCAGCCTGCGCTGTCCAAGCCTTGACTGACTGGCTGACGAGGCGGCAAAGCCGCCGTGCTGACTTGCTGACCAGCGCGGGTTGAGGAAGGGCTCAACCCTTCCTCAACCCGCTTTGGAGGGAGCGATGTTGCGGTTGAAGCGGAAGTCGTTGTGTGGGTCGTAGCGGTCTTTGAGGGCGACTAGGCGCTCGAAGTCTTCTGGCGCGTAGGCGGCCTTCACTCTCTCGGCGCTGGCGTCATCGAGCTCCATGAAGTTGACGTAGGTGTCGCCGGTCTGGAAGGGACGGGTCGCGTCGGTCACGCGGGCGAGGTAAGCCACGACCCCTTCAGCCATCTCCGGCGTGAAGGCCGCCCCGACCCCGTTCATAATGAACTTGGAGTCGCCCTTGCCCATGGTGCTCAAGTGTTCGGCGTTGCGTGTCAGTGCGCCGCCGAGCTGCCTGAGCTCCAGCACGATCAGGGGCGAGCCAGAACCAGCGCCTGCTATCTCTACAAGCGTTTGGATAGCCTCGGGCGAGAGATCCCCCAGCATCTCGGAGTGCTGGCGGACCCCCATCGGGTCGACCGGGTCCATGCTTATGGAGTCCATCGCCGCGTAGGGCATCATCCCGAAAGTGTCCATGATCGGCTCGCCGAGCTCCTCGCGCATGGGACGCACCAGCTCCTCGCCATCACCGGGCGTCTCCCCGCAGTAACAACCGCGCAGCGCTATTACAGACTTGCCGCGCAGTGGCTCGGGGAGCGCGGGCAGTGGAGGGACATTCAGGAACGCCACCCCCGAAGTCATCTCATCGGGGAGGTCAGCACTCCAGCGGGCGTAGGCATCCAGCACCTCTGGCGCCTTCTCTACAGGGTAGATGAGGTTGCCGCCGTAGAGCATCCCAACGGGGTAGAGGTCGAACTTCAGGGAGGTGACGATTCCAAAGTTGCCGCCTCCGCCCCCAAGACCCCAGAACAGATCGGGATGCTCCTCGGGGCTCACGCGCAACAGATCGCCGTCTGCGGTGACTACGTCCGCCTCCCTCACGCTCGCGGCATTGAAGCCATACTTGCGTCCGAGCCACCCGAAGCCACCACCCATCGTGTAACCGACGATACCCACTTGGGAAGTGGAACCCAGGAGACCGGCCAGGCCGTGAACCTGGGACTCGTGGATCAGGTCTGTCCACAGCGCACCGGCCTCGACCCGCGCTGTCCTCGCCACGGGGTCTACCCTGACGCCTCTCATGCGCGAGGTGTTGATCAGGACCCCCCCGTCGCAAGCCGCGCCGACTCCGTGGCCCGTCGCCATCACCCCGACGCCCGATCCCCCTTCGCGGGCGAATCGCACGGCCGCCATAACGTCGGCCGCTCCTCCGGCTACGATTACCAGTGCAGGCTTCTGAAAGGCGGCCAGGTTCCACGCCCGGCTCGCCTCCTCGTAACCTTCCTCTCCAGGCGCGTGGGCGCTGCCGCGCAGGCCGGCCCGCAAGGTCTGTAGCGTCGAACCCTGGATCACCGTTTCCATAATCTGCTCCCTTCCCAAGGTTGCGAGCCGGTAGGATAATTCCTCCCGGCCGGTCCACACAACGAAGACAGCCTAACTTGCAAGAGTAGAAGATGCATCCCCCAATTGGACTATTTTGGAGGCTGGACTACATCCAGCCGCGGCGTTTGAAGATGAGGTAGAGCATGAGGGAAGTGAGAGCCATGAGCATTAGGGCGAACGGGTAGCCGAACGGCCAGCGCAATTCGGGCATGTAGTCGAAGTTCATACCGTAGATCGTCCCTATTAGCGTGGGCGCGAACAGTATGGCAGCCCAGGCGGAGATCTTCTTTACCTGCTCGTTCTGGGCCAGGCTGGCCAGGGTGAGGTTCACGCTGAGGATGCTCTGCAGCAGTTCGCGGAAGCCGGCGAGCCGTTCGGTAACCTGCAAGACGTGGTCCTGGACGTCGCGTAGATGCCTCCGTACCTCCGGATCGACGTCTATGGTCTCGTCCCGCATCATGTCCCCGAGCACACCGCCGAGCGGTTCAGTCGCCCTCTGGAACTCGATCACCTCGCGCGAGAGCTCGTAGATCCTGCGCGACACGCTGGGATTGCCCCCGAAGACCTCGGCTTCTATCTCCTCGATGTCGTTCTCGAGGCCGTCGACTACGGGTCCATAGTCGTCTACGACACGGTCCATTATGGCGTGCAGGATCGCCTCTGGTCCACGGCGCAGGTGCTCGGGGTCGGCCTCCAGTTGCTTGCGTACTCCGCCCAGGTCCGGCGCCTCACCGTGGCGCACGCTCACCACAAAGTCTTCTCCCACAAAGAGGTGGACTTCGCCGAACTCGACCCTCTCCTCCTCGTCCAGGTAGCGGGCCGGCTTGAGCACGACGAAGAGAGTCTCCCCGTAGCGCTCCAGCTTGGGCCTCTGGTGGGCGTCCGTCGCATCCTCGACCGCCAGCCCGTGCAGGCCGAACTCCCCGGCCACCGACGAGAACTCCTCTTCCGTCGGCCTGTAGAGGCCGATCCACGCCACACCGCGCCGGTTCCGGACGGCCTCATAGGTCTCCTCGAGGGTGACCGGCTCGGCGGTACGGTGGCCGTTCACGTAAATGGCGCTGTCCACGATCACGGCCGCATTATACGCCTGCGCTTGTCGCTGCTGGTAAGTTTCAGCGCGCAGCGCAGCGCCCGTACTACTGCGCGCCTCTAATCGTCGGTCTCGCCCTCGAAGATGGCGAACGCGGCGCCCTGGGGATCGCCGAGGACTGCGATCTTGCCGGAGGGGAGATCCAACGGCCCGGCAAATACGGTACCGCCAAGCTCGCGCGCCCTCTCCATGGTGGCGTCACGCGAAGAGACCGTGAAGTAGGGGAGCCAGAAGGAAGGTGCGTCGCCGTGCTGCTCCGTCATCGGCATGAAACCGCCATTCTGGTTGCCAGCGTTCTTGATCGTGGTGTAGACGACATTTCCATCGTCCTCGATCGGTTCGGCCTCCCAACCGAAGAGCCCGCCGTAGAAATTCCCCGCCGCCTCGGGGTCGCTGGTCTGGAGCTCGTTCCAGCCCATACAGCCTACGTCGTTCACCCGTGCCGCGCCGATGTGCGACCGCGGCTCCCAGACGCAGAGCACCGCGCCGGCGGGGTCGGCGAACACGGCCAGGCGGCCGAATCCGGCCACGTCGAATGGCTCCTCGAGTACCCTGGCGCCCAGTCGCTTCGCCCTTGCGACGGTCTCATCGGCGCTCGTTACGGAGACGTAGTTGTTCCAGTGCGGTGGGTGCTCGTCCTGCTGGCCGATCGCACCTATCGCATCGCCGTGCTCCGAGTAGATGCCGCCGGGGATCTCGTCGTTCCTGATCTCCCAGCCAAACAGACCACCGTAGAAGAACTTCGCACCCTCAGCGTCCGAGGTCGCAAGATCCACCCAGCAGAACGTCCCCGGCTCGTAAGACTCCCTCTTGCCCATCGGTCTATCTCCCTTTTCCGCCACTTCGGACCGGCCAGAAGGCCGTATCAGGAGTCTACGAGAACACCCCCCATTCCCAACCGGCAAACGTCTGAGATGGAGCCTGCCGTCCGAGATCGGATATGATGCCGGGGCCTCGACGGGAATGTGCCTTCTCTCGGCCAGAAGGACACCAAGTTATGCTCTAGGTGTATTTCCAGACAACCGGTTGTCCGATGTACGGGTCTTTCGGAAGGTCATTCTCTCGAAGTCATCGAAAGAGTTACCTACGGCGTGTTCTGCTTCGCCGCCGGAGAAAGTAGATCACAAGTACGGATGCCGCTACCAGAACGATAATGCCTGGGACCGCCGGGGAAGCCGCCGGCCGGCGCTCCTGATCTGCTTGGGGACCGAACCTCTTTGCGAGGGCATCCAGGTCTTGCTGCATGGATCGTGCGAGGAGCGGGTGAACCAGAGGCAGCAGCAGTCCTGTAAGCGTGTTCTGGGCTTCGACCTCCCAGCGCCAGTGCACGCGCGTACCCCCGCCTGCGGGTTCGTACGTGCCGTAGAAAGTGCCGCCGAAGGGGCTGTCCAGGACCCGGTTGACCGACCGGTGCGGACGCTCGTAGACCGTGAAGTCGGCCGTATGCCAGGTCTTGGACGGGCCCGCCTTGTTGGCCACGACGTAGCGGGCCGTTCCGTCGGGCCGCACCCGAAAGTCTTCGACGGCGACCACCGAGATCTCCGGCATCCCAACGAGTCGGTGCATCTGGTCGCCGATGAGCAAGTCCCATGCCTCCTCTGGGCTTAACGGCACAACGGCAGAAGCTTCGACGACTCGCATGACTCGCCCTTCTTCACCTACGCAACGCAACTCCAGTATCGTACACCCGAACCAGGAGTCACGCACCTACCGGCCAAGCCTGACGGTATCAAGAGTCTTCTATGCGGTGCGCCTGTGTAGTATGTTCTCGGGAATTCGCACATACAACGCCTCGACATCGAGGAGCCGGAGATCAAGCGGCTGCACGTGAGAGAGCTGGTCGTCAAGCAGGAACAACGCCCGGATGCGAGGTAACGAGCGCCACGATTGTCCTGGCCTCGTAGGCTACCTGGCGTGCCATAGAGGCCAGCCCCAAACGGTCCTTTCCGTCAAGATCCTCACGTGGCGGGGTATAAGGTCGTTGCCACGTCCCAGCGGGTCGGAAGAGACTATGTTCTCAGCAGCTGTCTCCAGCTTTATCCTATCCCGTAAACGCTCCAGCCTGTTGAAATACGCGCCCTGCCCTCGCGGGGCTCGCTGGCAGTCCGCGCTAGCAGATAGGCTCCGTGTCAGCGGCGGACCGGCCAGCAGCGCGCGCACGACACCCGGGTCCATCTGCTCCGGGCGCCCGTAGCGGATGCAGCCCTTGCCCACCGACAGGCCTTCCAGGAGGCGCGCGTCGTCCTCTCCGTGCTGGTCACCCCCGGCGAGGTTAGCCAAAACCGTCCCATGCTCGACCTGCTCTGGCGCACCTGCTCCAGGTGGAAGCTTAGGCCCCACCACGTCACCGGGGACGGCAAGTACGGGAGCATCGAGAACATAAGGGCCGTGGAGGAGGCGGGCATCCGCGCCTACATAGGCCTGCACGAGGCCGGAGGACGGGGCGGCTTCTTCCCCAAGAGCGTCTTCGCCTACGACACCGAGGAGGACATCTACCTGTGCCCGGCCGGGGAAACCCTGAGGGCCCTGGACGATGCGGAGGGCAACCGCAAATGGGGCAGGATCGTCACCTACCGGGCGAAGGGTTCGGTCTGCGCCGCCTGCGACCTCAAGCCGCAGTGCACCACCAACAAGAACGGCCGTTCCCTCAGGCGCGGACCCGGGGACGAGCACATAGACCTGATCAGGGCGTACATGGAGACGGAGCCGTACCTCAAGGCGATACGCAAGCGCAAGGTGTGGATCGAGCCATTGTTCGCCGAGGGCAAGCTCTGGCACGGGATGCGCCGGTTCAGGACGAGGACGTTGGAGAAGACCAACGCCGAGGCACTGCTGATCGCCGCGGGGCAGAACGTGAAGCAGCTGCTCGCCTTCGGATGTAGGTGGCCGAAGAAGCCGGCGCAAGCGGCGGCACTTCGGCCACCGGCCAGACCGCTGCGCGATCCCGCCCACCGCAGACGCGGGCCATCGCCGAGGACGATGCCAGGATCTTCCGCTATTCAACACGCTGGCTCGATAACGGGACGGAGTCGCTCTGTCCCATTATCACGTCCCGAAACCTCGTTGGCGTGTCCCCAAAACCAATCCCGATTGCGAAGTCCCGGTTTGTGCTCGTGATGGGGTTTTTGGGACAATAGTCCCATGAGGGTGGGATACGCCAGGGTGTAGCGGCAGGACCAGAGGCTGGAGCCGCAGCGCGACGCGCTCTCGGCAGACGGATGCGAACGGGTCTTTGAAGAAAAGATCTCCAGCCGAGAAACCGAGAGGGGAGCCTTGCGGCAGGCGTTCGAGTACTGCCGCGAGGGCGATGTCCTGGTGGTGGCACGGCTGGACCGGCTGGGCAGATCTTTGCGGGAGTTGATTGATCTGGTTGGGGAGCTGGAAGGAAGGGGCGTGGGTTTTAGGAGCCTGAAGGAGTCGCTGGACACCACGACTGCGGGCGGGGGGCTCATCTTTCACATCTTCGGGGCTTTGGCGGAGTTCGAGAGGGAGATTATCCGCGAGAGGACGATGGCAGGGCTGGAGTCGGCGAGGGCGAGGGGCAGGTACGGCGGAAGACCCAGGGCATTGGACGAGAACAGGGCCAAACTCGCCCGCAAGCTCAAGGCCGAAGGGGACCACTCGGTTGAGGAAATACGCGAGATGTTATGTGATGTTGGAGAACGGGCGGAGACGGGAGCCAGGTTTGCCGAATCTAGTGCTTTTCACGGCGCGACTTGCCGACCGCGTAACTGGGGGTGAGGCGGTGACGTAGTGGCCTGTAATGTCGCTGCGCGACCTGCGTTCGTCTATGTGCGGGTGAAGATACTATTCTGGGTTCTCTGTACGGTAGCAAGTAGCGTACGATCCGTAGGCCGGGCATCCTGGAAGGCGATTGAACGCCCATTCAACCCGGTGGCGGGAGTTTCCGTTCGAGCAATACTCATAGGCTTGCTTCCGCCGTGCCTGATTACAGCCACGCTTCCTACGGTTAGTGAGGCGGTTTGCTCTGTTCCCTGCGCGTCGTTGGTGGGTAGCTTGACCCTACCTTCTCCTGGAGGACCGCCTCCGAAATGTAGTGTTCCGCCCGCGGCACCTCAGCCTCCCTGAAGTCTTTACCCACTGGCTCTGCGGGCGGCGAATGGCGTCCGCATTGGCCTCATCCTCTTCTTGGTCGCCTCCCTGGCTCTCGGCCTCGCTCTTGAGGTTTTCGGCCTCCTCGGCACGCCTCTCGGCTTCCAAGGTGCGCCCCTCGGCCTCCTCGACTAGGCTCTCGGCCTCCCTGGCGCTTCTTTCGGCCTTTTGGGCTCGTCTCTTGGCTGCCCTGGCGCTCTTTTCGGCTTCCTGAGCGCGTGCCTCGGCTACCACAGTGCCTTTCTCGGCCTCCTCGGTCTGTCTCTCGGCTTCGCTCCTGCCGCTTTCGGCTTCCTCGGCACGTGTCTCGGCCTCCACAGCGCGTGCCTCGGCTTCCTCGACTCGCCTTTGGGTTTCCTCGGTGCGCCTCTGGGTCCTCGTGGTGCCCCCGTGGTAGAAGGAGAACACGGAGTCGAGGAAATCCATGTAGTTGTCCGTAGAGGCCCGCGTGAGTTCTTGCGTGGCCTCTCGCGCAAGCTCCTGCTGGGCGGCCAACTGCTGTGTTATCTGCAACGTGCCCTCGGATTGAGTGCGAAGGTTGTTCATCACGGTGTTGAAGAAGTACTCGACCTGCTGGGCACCAAGGTGCTGTGCCGCCGCAGTGCCATCTGAGGTTGTCCTATACGCTGCCACGAGGGCGTCGGTGAACTCCTGGGCTACCCCGTCTATTCGCTGTCGCTGTTGATCGTCCATTCGACTTTGCCTCCCGTGCTTTGGGTTCGGGTACTTGCTAGCTGTCAATACCCTTCGTGGCGTCCGTCTACACCGAGGGGGCTCGGGATCTCTTCCGAAGCGATCAACCCTGTGCCTCCAGGGAGAGGTTCTCGGCGATCTTCTCCTAGGGGCCTCGCGCTCCTTCCGGCCAACGGCCGCGGCCTCCTCGTCCACCAGGAGCGCCGCCACCCTGAGCTCCCGGGCCCGCGCCGCGATTTTCGAGACCCCGCCGTCTATGCCGGGCCTCCTGCCCTCGCCCTCGAGCCTGGACGCCGTGGCCTCCAGCCGCCTGCCCGCCCTTTTCGCGAACTCCTCGTGCCTCACGCCGATCGCCTCCTCTCGCGTGCCCGCGCAGCACCCCCGACGCTGCGGGCGTCCGAGCGGCCCGCAAAGGAAGCCGCCGGGGCCGTCGTCCGGGGGTCGGGCGGCACCACGCTCGGGTTTCCGTCCACCACCTCCACGCTCGAGCCGTCGACGCTTCTGCGCCCCGAGCGTTCGATGCGCAGCACCTGCCTTCCGTCGTGCTGGACGATCTGGTCGGCGCCCTCGCCGAGCGGGTCAGGCGGCACCCGGGGTGCGGCGCGTGGCTGGACGCCGACGCGCTGTTAGCTACGCACGTGCTAGCGTCGCACGAGGAGCTCGATAAATCGGCGCCAACCTCCAAGCTCCGTGCCTCACTTCCTGCGCGCTGTGCTGGCGTTGGCGCTCGCGCGATAGTGCTCATTGGCCTGCCCGCCCCAGGCGCCGGCGGGCGCGTTCTTGATTCGCACGCTCCGAGTAGTCCGAGTACCTCTCGAACGCAGAGACCAGCCAGGATCGGTTACTACGTATCACCGGGCTCGCCATCCGCGCCACGATTTGTTCGCTGGCGAGAATTCCCGCGCGGGACAAACGGCCCTAGATGCGCGCAGAGCGCTCGTCCGGTCGCCTCGTCCATCGTTTGAGAAGATGCAGTTCGGGTATATGTGTGATAAGAACATAGAGGCAGTAAGAATCTACTTTGGAGGCATGAAGTGCAGACCACGAGAAATACAGAAAAGACGACGCGCACCACCCGCAAGATTGCGGAGGTTCAGCGTGACTCCTACGAGGCTCTCGCCGAGAACTTCGCGGCCGCCCAGCGGCGCACCATCGGGCTTGTCGAAGGCGGCTTCGAGTTCATGAGGTTGCAGGAGCAGAATGCCAGGGCGACCCAGGAGTGGTTCGCGGGCAGCGTGAAGCTGCTCCAGCTTCAGCAGCGCAATGCCCAGTTCGTGCAGGGCTGGACGGGTGATGCCGTGGAGGCGCTGCGCGAGCAGACCGAGCACAACGTGAAGACCGCCGAGACCTTCGCGCGGAGCGTATACAAGCAGCAGGAGAGCCTTCGGTCGCTCACCCAGAACTGGGCGGGTGCTTACAGGGACTTCTTCTCCCCCTTCGCGTACATGCGTGAGGGCATAAAGACGACCCAGAGGGCAGCCCAGCAGGGCCTGGAGGCCACCGAGCAGGTAGCCCGGCAGGGCTTGAGGGTAGCCGAGGAGGCCGCCGAGCAGGCCGAGGAAGTCCTAAAGCAGACCGAGAAGGCCACCAAGAAGGCCGAGATCAGGACTGCGGTCTTCGGCGCTCTCAAGACCACCAACTACGACGAGTTGACGGTCGATGAGATCTCCAGGAGGATCGAAGGACTCCCCACTGCCGAGCTCAAGAAGGTCCGTGAGTTCGAGAAGCAGAACAAGAACCGCGAGACCCTCATCGAGCAGATCGACCGCAAGATAAGGGCCAACTCCTAAAGGGAGCTCTGAAGAGGAAAATACCGAGGGCCGGGGCGAAAGTCCCGGTCCTTTTCTTGTCCCAATTGCGCTGAAGTTCTTGGAAATAATGTTCAACATCCCTGGATATCGCGGTGCTGGCGCGAGTGTTGTCTTTCTTCGCCACGTTCGTCGTGGCAGCCGGGATCCTCTACCAGGGTAGGGAGGCGCGCAGGGCGCGCCTCCCTACGAGGATCGTCTGCAGATCACATTGGACGCAGACTACACCGGGCGGTTCACCACCAACATCGTGGACAGGAACATCGGCCACGGCACAATCCTGAAACTCGTCACCCAGCGTACCGCGGGGTCGGCAGGACGATCGAAGCGCCGGGAGCCGTTTCGGGCGGACGATCTTACGAACCATTAGCGGAACTCCTTGCATCCCGCGGCCTTTCCAACCAGCAGATAGCATCAAGAGTCCACCTTGCGGAGGGGATCGTCAAGCGGCACCTCGCCAACATCTACCAGAAGATGGGGGTTGGCTCCAGGTTCGAGACCGCGAGAAAGGCGCTCCAGGCAGAGTGGATCACCATAACCGACACCACCGACGAAGAAGAAACTAGAGAGATCCCGGTACGCCGAATCCGAGACGCCGAAGCGAGCCCGGCTCAGCCGATCGGGGTCCCGTCGAGCATCAGCTCTTCCGTTCGGTCCGCTATCTCTAGCAGGTCCTCCGTCGAGATGTCCGTGATGTTCCAGACCTCGTCGTCGAGGCTGACCCTGGCGTCCATGCCGTCGGAGTAGAGTATCTCGATCCAGCACCGGATGTCCCCCATGAGGTCCATGTCCACCCCGTCGGTGTCGTTCCGAACGAGCAGGTGCGGCCTGAAGCCACCAGCCTGCCCGTCCAGGGACGCATCGGGGGCGATCATCACCTCGAAGTGCGGTAGATTGCGGTGGAGGCTGAGCGCGAGCGACTCGCGGTACATGCGCTGTTTGACGGTCACCAGGATTCGCACGATATGTGCCCTCCTTCTTCGAGGAACGGCCTTCGCGAACCCGTGCGCGGAAGCCGCCCGACGAACAAATAGCGTATCGAATCAACTGTACACCCTCACCACCGGGATTTGGGCGAATCGCGACAAGATGGGCCGAAACGTGTAGTGCGCAAACTAGCGCCCGCTTCGGTGGGGTGGAAGGTAGGAACCCTAGCGGCGGCTGGCCGTCGGCCGGATCCCTCGTCGCCCGCGGGTGGGGTCACCGGCCCTCCCTTTCGGGGAGATCGCGCGGCCGATCGCGCCGTGTTTGGCCTATCTACACGCGACACGCAGCAGCGACGCGCAGCAGCGATAGAGTCCGGGTTAGTCGTTTCCGTATTCGTCCGCGTGCGGCGCCGTGCCCGCGTAGAGCCCAAAGAAGGTGTTCATGGTCTGCTGGTATTGCCCCAGGGACTCCGCCCAGAGGCCCAGGCGGGCCTCGCCGGGGTTCGTGATGGCGTACTTCCGGCGCGCGGGCCCACCCGTTGAGGTCTCCCAGCTCGACTCGACTACGCCGTCCTTCTCCATCTTCCTCGATGAATAGAGCGTCGTGAGCAGAAGAATCGGATCGCTTGCTCTCGAAGGCATCCGGTACCCCCCCGTGGGGTAGTCCCGTGTGGGGACCGGGAAAGGAGAAGGTGGGCACCAGAAGACTACCTTCTTGCCGCACACAGCCCTGGAGTACTCTCGTAGAGGGTTCCAAGGGCGAAAAATGGCCCGAAGTGTGCAAGTCCCCGCGCACAAAGCGCTCCGCATCCTTGCTACACTCTTTACTTGTTGCGCGAGCTATCCCCGGAGGGGGATGCCAAAAACAATAGCAGTTGCCGTCAAGGCCCGGGTGGCCGGGAGAAAGCAGGGACACGCTGATTCAGGTCGTAATCGAGGTTCTCAGCGGCGCCGCAAGCTTCCGGGTTTCGGTCCGTGCACAGAGTATCCAACGGGCGATTAGCCTAGTGCGGAACAGCTACCCCGGTGCCGAGGCTAGTTTGGTCCTCCCTGTGGAGCCTGAGTCGTTCTTCTCAGGGGATGACTTCGACGGTGCGCAGCAGGACACGCTCCAGAGGCCGGAGAGGCTAGTGGGATGAAAGAGACCGTACGCACGTTCGAAGCCCGTCGAGGCGTTGGCGAGTGCTCCGAAAAAGAGATACGGGGTTGGGGAGCCATCGTCAGCGGGTATGCGAGCGAAGACTGGCCTCCAGCGGACTGGTCTTTATCGCCGGAGGATCGGCGCATCGTGGTCAAGAACCTAGACGCCCTCAAAGATCTTGCCAAGGCAGGGTAGGAGATGGTTTTCGCGTTGGTGGCCACGTCGATGGCGACGGTCGTGGCGGGGACGGTGATCGGGGTGGGGTTGAAGCTATTGCGCGATTGGTTCTGGGCCTCGCTCCCGCCCAGCGGATCCAGGACTTACCCTCACCAACTCCCTAGAACGCCGTAGGTCGGAAGATCGCGGTAGCGTGGAAAAGCGCAGGTTGGAGGCCTCGCCACTCCGAGTAGAATGGTCGAGTGACCTACGGAGGGGAACGGGACCCCAGCGACCGGCAGATGGCGGAGCTCCAGAATGCGCGCGTGCTACTTGAGGAGGCGAGGGGACGGTCGCGCAACCTCGCCTACCATCTCAGGGCGCGGCTGGAGGCCAGGATAGGCGAGGCCCTCGACAAGGTGGACCACCAGATAGGCGAACTACGGGTCGACCGGGGCTAGTAGCGACCGGGCCGATGTCGCAGACGGTGTGGCTGTCGGAGACACACCAGTTCAAGGACGTGAAGCTCTCCACGCTCTCGAAGATCGCCGGCGCCCTTGGGGTTTTACTCCCCGACTCGCTGCCTAGCAGCCTGGATCTCTCCTTCCTGTAACAAAGCAGCCGACGGCGTTCTCTCTGCATTGCCGGCTTTGCCGGTAACCGCCGGCCCAATGCTTCGCCGGCGGCGGTCGCCTTACCGTGGGGGCCTCAATGGCGGGCGGGGGCGAGGGGCACCTGGATCTTCCCGCGGACTTCCTGATCGGCACGGCGGATCGGGTGCTCGCGGCGAAGCACGGCCGGTTCGTGGACGACCATTGGTCGGTCGACGAGCTGCTGGACCTCGCCGGGAAAGCCGGCCGCGCGGCCGATCCGGGGTCGAGCACGCAGTGCGAGTGGGCGCTCTCCTTTGTCTTCACCGTCCTCGTCGGTCACCTTCGGGTCAGTGTGACGACTCTGCCAGCTAAAGCAGGCAGCTTCTCAGGCAACGCTTGCGGCGACCCGCTGCGTTGGCGCCTGAGCGCTCCGTCCGAGCGCCAGGATGTTCTCTGCGGCGTTCACGTCCCGGTCGGCCACGTAGCCGCACGAGGTGCAGGTGTGCAGCCTCTCAGAGAGCGTCTTCTTCCTCTTCGGCTTCGCACCGCACCAGCTACACGCTTGCGTAGTGTTGGCCGGGTTGACCGCTACGACTCGCACCCCAGCTTCTTCCGCTCTAGGTACGAGGATGTTCACGAACTGAGCCCAACCGGCGTCGTGCACGGACCTAGCCAGGCAGGTTCTGGCCAGGCCCTTAACGTTAAGAGCTTCGTGGGCGATGAGGCCGTGGGCATCCACCAGCTTGCGGGCTTCCTTGTGGTGGAAGTCGCGTCGTTGGTTCGCTGTCTTCTCGTGCAGCCGAGCTACGCGCTCGCGGGCCTTGCTCCGGCGGCTCGAACCCTTCTTCTTCCGTGCCAGTGTTCGCTGTGCTCTCTTGAGCTTCTTCTGCGCCTTCCGGTAGTAGCGCGGAGGATCTACCGACGAGCCCTCCGAGGTGACCAGAAAGCTCTTCAGACCGAGGTCTATTCCAACTTCCGGGCCTCCTTCGACTGGTTCGGGCTCATCTCCGAGGTCGCACGAGATAATCGCGTACCACTTGCCACACGACTTCTTGACACAAACGCTCTAGATCGTTCCCTCGATGGCCCGATGCAACTTGACCTTGATGTGGCCGATGCGCTGGAGATACAGCCGGCCGTTGTCCTTCAGCTTGCACCCGTCGCCGTAGGAGGGGAACTCCACGCTCCTGAATCGGTCCTCACCCTTGAATCGGGGATAGCCCGGACACTGCCCCGCCTTAACCCGGCGAAAGAACGCCTTGAAGGCCTTATCCAGTCGCCTGAGCGTAGCCTGAGCAGAGGAGAAGTTGAGGGCACACAAGCTCGGAAGCACCTTTCGACTCTCTTTATAGCGGGCCGACTGTTCGCCGTAGGAGACGCTGCGCCCTTCGCCCTCGTAGCTGTCCCGCCGATCCCGCAGCGCCAGGTTATACAGTCTGCGGTGGGTGCCCAGCATCGCATCCAGAGCTTCTGTCTGAGAGCGGTTCGGGTACAGTCGGTACTTGAACGCTTTACGCATTCACCCGCTGCGGGTCTGCTGGGCAGCGATGTAGTTGGCTATCGTCTTATCGGATACGTGTCCAGCAGCACCCACGTAGTACGAGCGGCTCCACAGGGACGGCATGCGGCTTCTGAGATGCCCGTAGCGCTCCCGCAGCACACGAGAGGTGTAGCCCTTGAACTGGTGCGCCAGCTTAGCCGGGGAGATCTCTGGCGGGGCCTTCACGAACAGGTGTACGTGGTCGGGCTTCACGAGGAGGTGTTTGACCTCAACCTCAAGCTGCGCAGCCTTCTGTCTAAGGAGGCCATCGAGGTCGGTAGCGACTTGCTCAACCAGTACGGGTATACGGTATTTTGGGCACCACACAAGGTGATAGTTCAGGTTGCTAACGCCTCCGGATGTATGCCGAAGCACAATGCCGTAAGTATAGGGCTCACGTTAGTCCAACACAACCTATCTAACATGAAGGAGGTGCTGCGGGACTTCCTCTGTCGCTTGAAAACGACAGTCCCCGTCCCGCATACATGATGGCACTTCAAAGTAAGTACTTGTGCGTTCGTACGCCCAACACTACTATCCCTTGCGGACAGCGAAACTTCTCGCGGGAGGTTGACCATGAGCATCGTTAGGCTCTACTCGGCGGACATGTACGTGCAGGACCTGGACAGGGCCGTCGACTTCTACGTCGGCAAACTCGGTTTCGAGAAGCGCGCCGACGAGCCCGTGGACGAAGAGGGCCACCGTTGGGTCGAGGTGGCGCCGGAGGGTTCGGAGACCGTGATCGTCCTGGCGCACGGTTTCGGCTCGTGGAGTCCGGAGAAGATCGGCGGCTGGAGCCGCAAGATCTTCGCTGTGGACGACATGGCGGGCACCGTGGAGACCCTCAAGTCGAAGGGGGTGGAGCTCGAGCAGGAGCCCGAAGAATCCCCCTACGGCGTCTACGCGCAGGTCCGGGACCCGGACGGCAACGTCTTCGGGCTGCTCCAGCAGGCACGCGGGTGAGCGCTTCGGATACGTGTCCGCCGCGGTGCCGGGACGGAGGCGACGGGTGGTGACGGGCGCTGCCCCCGGCTGGGGAGCGCTGGCCTCACCCTGGGCGGAGGACTTGGGATCCTCGGCCGCAAGCACGGGCTCACCTCCGACAGCCTGCTCGCCGCGCGGGTGGTGCTGGCGGACGGCCGCGTCGTCGGGTGTGACGAGGACCGCGAGCCGGACCTGTTCTGGGCCTTGCGTGGCTCGGGCGGCGGCAACTTCGGCGTGGTGACTTCTCTCGTCTTCGAGTCCGTGCCGGCACCGGCAGCCACGGCCTTCCACCTGACCTGGCCGCACCTCCACGCGGCTGCGGTCGTCGACGCCTGGCAGCATTGGGCGCCCACCGCACCCGACGAGATGGCCGCCAGCCTGCTCCTGGTGGCCCCGGGAAATCCCGACCGCCCGCCGGTCGTCAACGCGTTCGGGGCCATGCTCGGCGCCGCGTCCGACACGGAGGATTTACTCGAGGACTTCGTCGCCCAGGCCGGCGCGGACCCGGGGCGGGCGTTCCTGCGGCACATGCGCTACCGGGACGTCAAGCGTTACCTGGCCGAGCTCGGCGATGAGATGGCCGGCGAGGACGACCAGCTCGGGGAGGGCCCCGATGAGCCGCAAGGGTACCTCCACAGCAAGTCGGAGTTCTTCCGACGCCCGCTGCCCCGAGAAACCGTCGAAGCCCTGATAGAGAACTTCTCGGAGGGGCGGGTCGCGGGCGAGTCGCGCGAGCTGGACTTCACGCCGTGGGGCGGCGCATACAACCGCGTGCCGGAGGAGGCCACCGCCTTCGCCCACCGCGACGAGCTCTTCCTGATCCAACACGTGGCCGTCACGGATCCCGACGCGTCCGCCGCCAAAACCGATGAAGCGCGGCGCTGGCCGGGTCGGTCGTGGGATCTCGCGCATCCGTGGGGATCCGGGGGCGTGTACCCGAACTGGCCCGACCCCGACCTCGAAGGCTGGACCGGCGCCTACCACGGCGGGAACCTCGATCGGCTGATGGAGATCAAGAGAAAGTACGATCCGGACGGCTTTTTTCGCTTCCACCAGTCGGTCCCGCGTCGAGCACCCAAGGGAGTCGCACTTTCGAACGATGGATAGCAGGCGCCAAGCCAGCCTACCAAGACGACGGGGCTACCGGATAAGCAACGAGGATAGACGCGTCGGGCACCAGCTCCCGAAGAGGACAAGCGGCCGGATCCGCTCGTACTCCCCCCGCTACTTCCAAGCGCAATGCAGCTCTAACCGTTCCCAGTCGTCGGTCCGGTCTACGCGTCTCCCTAGTCCTCGCCTATTCCGACCTTGGCCAGTTTCCGTCGGAGGAAGGCGAGGCTGCCGGCCACCTCCTCCTCGGCCAGGCCGTGCAGGACGAGGGAACCAGCGTAGCCGGCCTCGCTCAGGTACCTCAGGTAGAGGTCGTAGTCCAAGTTGCCCTTGCCCGCGGCGACCACCTCTCCCGACCGCTTGACGTCCTTGGCGTGGGCCAGGACGAGGTCCCCGCCGAGGAGGCCGAAGGCCTCATCCAGGATCTCCTCCGAGCGTGAGAGCCGGCGCGCGGGGTCTTCGGCATCGAAGAGGTTCGCTGCGTCCATGACCACCTTGAGACGCGGCGAGCGCATCTCGTCCAAGAGTCGCCTCCCCTTCTCGGCCGAATCTACGACGTTGCCCGTCTCCGGCTCGAAGGCCAGGGTGACGCTGTGCTCCTCTGCCGTCTCGAGCGCCTCCTGCATCGTGGCGAGAAGGTCTCGCCAGGCCTCTGGTCTCGCGTTGTCCGGGTGGCGGCGCCACATGTCTTCCGGGTCGCGGGTGCCGGTGCACAGCGTCACTGTGGAGGTACCGAGCCGCTCGCAGGCGCCGGCCAGCACACCGAGACGGCGCAGCCCATCCCGTCGCACGCCCACGTCAGGATGGATCATGTTGAAGGTACCGGAGACGGCGACCAATGCGATGTTGTGATCGGCGGCGGCCTCTCTCACCCGATCCGCAAGAGCAGGATCTATCTCGTCGGGCATGGAGGGCAGGCCCGCCACCGACATGTTGAATTGCGTCCCGTGGAGGCCGTAACTTGCCAGGGCGTCGAAGGCGCCCTCGGGTGACGAACGCGCGAAGGTCTTGGCGAAGATCCCGAGCCTCACCTCAGACGCCACCCTCGACATCGGAGAGTCTCACGGCCTCGCCGGTCTGTGCCGAGCGGGCCATCGCGACCATCCCGCGCACCGCCGCGAGCCCGTCCTCCGCGTTCGCTCCGCGCATCGGGGCGCCGTCGAGTATCGCGTCGGCGAACCCCTCGACCTGTCGCCTGAATAAGTGGCCGTCCGCGCCTAAGGGCCTGCGGTAAGTGCCGTCCTTCTCCGAGAAGCACTCCACGTCGCTGGACTTGTAGTACCAGGGGTTGTACGTCCGCCCTACCACGCTGCCGTGCTCGCCGTAGACCTGGAAGCCCTCGTGCCAGTCCATGCGTACCTTTATGGTCAGGTCGAGGTGACCAACGCTTCCGTCCGCGAACCCGACCTCCGAGAACCAGCAGTACGCCCCGAACTTCTCGACGAGCCGGGTGCGGACGGCGTCTATCTCTCCGCCCAGGAAGCGGGCGGTGTCGAGCAGGTGGCTCCCGTGCCCAAGGACGTTGTAGCGCCTCAGGTCCGCCTTGGGGTCTCCCTCCGGCCTCCTCGCCCTCTCGCTCGCCTCGATCACAGGCTGGAGGGCGTCGGTCATGGTGTAGCGGTGGGTCGAGTCGCAATACCAGGCCTTCAGAGCGAGCATCTCGCCCATCTCTTCGCGGATAAACTCGCGGGCGAAGGCGATCCCCTCGTCGAAGCGCTTCTCGGTGCCGACCTGCACGACGAGCCCGGTCGTCCTGGCGGCGTCGCACAGGTCCTCGGACTCCTCGACGGTCACGCCCATCGGCTTCTCCACCAGGACGTGCTTGCCGGCCTCTAGGGCCCTGAGGGCCATGGGTGCGTGAAACTGGTCGGCGATAGCGATGATGATAGCGTCCACGCCCGGGTCGGCGAGCATCGCGTCGTAGTCCGCGTAGGCCTTCCTCGGAGCATGCACGGCGAACATCCTCTCCAGCAGATCCTCGGCCACGTCGCAGATGGCGTAGAGCGCGGCGTTGTTCGCCTTGCGGCAGGCCTCGAAGTGAGCCGCCTGCGAGATCTGCCCCGCGCCCAGCACCCCAACCCTAAGTATTCTCTGTTCTTCGTTCATGCAACAAGGATACTCCCGGTCGAGTACATGCGGCACGTGAACTTCGTGAAACGCCAACTCCACGACATTCGTTTTCTTGCATTGAACCTGCTTCTCGAGCCATGTTCGACACAGCGGGGCGTTCTCGGAACGCGCTAGGGCCGTTTTGGGCGCAGAAGAAGTAGCTGGCCTTCGAATTGGCAGTAGTGTTTCGGTCATAGGTGGGGTAGGTTTGATATGAGAGATCCTGGTCAAGGAGTTGTGGGCATGAACCTTACAACAGACATCTCGACAGGGATAGGAGCGTCCAGGTTTGGCCGTGACCAAACATTTTCGAGCGCGACGTGCACCACGAGGTGGCAGAGTGGATGGATCGCCAGCCGGCCATCTGGGGCCGCTTCATGAACGTCGTCGACGAGGACCTGAAGGAGGAAGGAGCAAAGTGAAAACACCCCCCGTCGTCTCCCCCGAGGAGTGGAAGACCGCCCGCGAGGAACTGCTCGTCAAGGAGAAGGAGCATACCCGAGCCCGTGACGCGCTCGCGGCCGAGCGCCGCCGGATGCCGTGGATGGTGGTCGAAAAGGAGTACAGCTTCGAGGGCCAGAACGGACCGGCCACACTTGCCGACCTGTTCGAGGGCCGCCGTCAGCTGATCGTCTACCGCGCCTTCTACGGCCCGGAGGTCACCACCTACGCGAACCCGGAGCGTGGCGACGCATACCCCGAGCGGGCGTGCGCGGGCTGCTCCTTCCTCGCGGACCAGGTTGCCCACCCCGCCCACCTGAACGCGCGGGATGTGACGCTCGCGTTCGCCTCGCGCGCACCGCAAGCCGAGCTCCAGAAGTTGAAGGAGCGCCACGGGTGGGAGCACATCCCCTGGTACACGGTCACCGACGACTGGGACAAAGACTTCGGCGTCGACGAATGGCACGGGCACAACGCGTTCATCCGCGAGGGTAACCAGATCTACCGCACCTATTTCATCGACAGCCGCGGCGACGAAGCCATGGGCACCACTTGGAGCTACCTGGACATGGCCCCGCTCGGCCGCCAGGAGAACTGGGAGGACTCGCCCGAGGACTACCCGCAGACGGCGCCCTACGGGTGGTGGGACTACAACGATGCCTACGACGCATGAGCGCGGAGCGCTAAACATGGAGATGTTGTTCGACTCTAAGCGCGATCCGTGATTACGCGTCATCGCGCTTAGCTTGCCTTTAAACAAAGGAAGAGCCGCCGGGCTCGGAACCCGCCGATGTCCGGGGGATTGATGGCTTCTACGCCGCCTTTTTCACGGCCGGGTAGCGCTTGGCCGGCCCGGAGAGGCTGCCCTTCGGACGCCCGGGCGAGCGACCACGGGGTTTCGGCGCTTCGGCCGGCGTGCCCAACATGGGCAGAAGTGCAGCGAAATTCCTCAGGACCCTCGTCGGGGTAAGCGATCCAGCAGGCAACGGGCGCTCCCACGGCAGTCGCCGGTCTACGACGATGCGCCGGGCAAGCGAGAGCTGCGCGTAGGCCGCGAGCATCAGCCACGTCCATCGGTCGGCCTGTTCGGGGTGCCTCACGCGAGGCGTGATCCACCCGAGGGCCCCCTTCAGGAACTACACGAAGTGCTCGACGTCGAAGCGGCGACAGTACGCCTACCAAAGAAGGTCCAGGTCCGGTTCGCCCTCGCCGTGCCACCAAAGCCACAAGACCTTCGGCTTTCGGCGCCTCTCCCCGCGCGGCAACCGCTCGACCTCCACGAGGACCACCGTGCCCACCGCCACGGCGGCGCTCTCGCTGCCGTAGCGCTGGCCCGCCCTCCTAGTCTTGGGGTGCAGCCCCGACCAAGCCCTGACGCGCACCGACCCGTAATCGTTGGTGCCTTCGTCGTGTTCTGCGGTCGGCGCGGGCCACGTTCGCGGGTCCTTGCAGGAGACCTTCCTGCCGTGCCGGAAGGGTCTGCCCACGGGCCGTTTCGATGGGGGCTCGGGCTCCGCGTAGAAGGTGCGGCCGGAGTGCAACCTGACCAGGATCTGGGTGCGACACCCTTCGAGCCCCCGCTGCAGCCTCACCGGGTCGTAGCCGGCGTCGAACACGAACAAAGGCGCCGCCTCATTGCGGGGCAGACGACTCACGAGCCCCCGTAGCTGCTCGGCCGCGACCTCGTTGGCGTCCTGCTCGGGAGGGACGCGCCTGGCGTCCACCGGCCTCACCCAGGAGTCGCGCTCGAAGGAGAGCCCCGCGACGAGCTGGTAGGCCCAGCCCGCCACGATGGGCTGCCCCGCCGAGTGACGCGAAGGATGGTAGAGGTAGCAGCGTCCGGGGCTGGTCTCCGCGTCGCACCTGGGCCAAGGCGAGACGTCCACGGCGTAGACCCGCGTTTCCTCGCCGTCCCGATGCCGGAGCGCCAGCAACTCCTCGAGGGCTTCGGCGTCGATCCACTCCTTGTTGAGCGCCGCGTAGAGACTGCACCAGCCCCTTCGGTGCGCGGGGGCGAGGCTAAGGTGGGGGGCGAAGGTACACTTCCGGCGGTCAGGACCGCGTCGGTCAGCTCGAAGAGGGCGTCGCCGCGGCGCCGGAGACAGGCGTGGAACCGCTTCCGGAACTCTCGCAACGCGTTCATGCCGCCTTCACCGTCGTACTCTTAGCCGCCTCCTCCTCGCCGGATGGTAGGCCCGGAGTCTTCGGCCGAAGGGATCGGCCCAACGAGCGGGCTCGTTACGGATCAGGGCCAGACTTCTTGCCGGACGCGCGTGCCGCGCTCCGGGTAGCGCCCCGAGGCAGGCGCTTCGCCGTCGACCGACACGCCGTCGAACGCGACGGGCAAGCCGGCCGCCTCGAAGAAGTCCGCACGGTCTTGGACGTGGAAGTGCATGTGGGGCTCGGTGGAGTGCCCAGAGTTGCCGCACAGACCGATACGCTGCCCCCTTTCGACCCGCTCGCCCTCCTTCACCGGTACGCTGCGGGGGATCAGGTGTGCCAGGAAGGAGTATTCGTCCACGGCGTGGCGGACGACGACGAAGTTGCCGCGGAAGTCGGCGGCGAAGGGGTCTACCCATCCCGTCCCCACCCCGGGCGCGTCGCGCACGCCGTCGCGCACCCGTACAACCACCCCGTCGCCCGGGGCCAGGACGGGCGCGCCGTAGCAGAGGTAGTCCTCGTGGCGTTCGCCGCGGGTTCCCTCGCGCCAGCGCCGCAGGGCCTCGTCGGCGACCACGAAGTCATAAGCGTAGCGCTGGGCAACGATGTTCCAAGAATGGGACGTCGCTTCGCTTACGCCGCCGTTGTAGACGTACCACTCCCCGGCGAAGGGCAACGAGTAGCGCATCTTTTGGCCGTACGCGGCGGGATCGCAGACGGCGCGCGCCGCGCGGCGGTCGCCGGCGGCCTGGCGTCGCGCTTGCCGCAGCATGGAAGGCACGAACAGGGTGATGAGCGCCGAGGCCAAGTACCGCGCGCGGAAGGGCACCCGACCTCCGGCGACGGCCGGCAGCGGCGGCTCGGGGGGACTGGTGGCAGGGCGCGCACGGCGCGAGAAACGCCGGGTCCGGGACTCCCCGCCGCGTTTCATCGCGAGGCCGCTCGCCCACGCAGTCGGTCCAGGCGGTTCTCGAGCGCTACGACGGTGACCCCCAGGTTCGCGAGCACCCGCGCGGCCGTACCGTTCTCGTCGCGCAAGGTGCCCAGTAGGACATGCTCGCCCATGATCCTGTTGTCACCGAGCCTTATGGCCTCGCGCAACGCCCTTTCCAACGCCTTCTTGGCGCGGGGCGAGAAGGGTATCCGGCGATCGTTGGGCAGGCGCATCTCGAAGCGTTCGCCCGCGCCGCGCCGGATCTCCTCGAAAGAGATCCCGACCGAAGCCAAAGCATCGGCGAACAACCCCTCGCACTCCTCGCGCGCCGCTTCCAAGGCCACCCCCGAAGAAGAGAGCGCCTCCGCGGCCGCCCCTTCTCCGCCGCTGAGCACGCCCAACAAGAGGTCCTCGTCGCCCACCGAATCGTGGCCCAGCAGCCTGGCCTCCTCCAGCGCGGCTTCGACGCACCGCCGGGCATCCCTGGAGAAACGGTTGAACATCACGCGCCCTTCCCCTTACTCCCCGGCCCATCGCCAGGGTACTTGTCCCTGATCCTCCTGGCGTGCTTCTTGTGCACGGCCTGCTTGCTGACGCCCAGAACCTCGGCGATCCTCGCCCACGACCATCCCGCAACGAGGGCGTTCTCCACCTGCGTCGCCTCCAGCGCCTCGAGCAGGCGCCTGAGCGCGACCACCGCCTCGAGACCTTCCCGCGGGTCCTGCGGCCCTTGCATCCGCGCGCCAAGATCTCTACTCATGCGTCAATAATAGTTGACGAGTGCTATGCTGTCAACCTATGATGACGCTCGTCTTCTAGTCTAGTCGGGCGAGGCAGGCACGCCGCGGTCGCTTAGTAAAAAGGGAAGCTTAGAGTCCTGTTTAGCGAGAGCGTAGGCGGACTGAACTTCGACGAGGTTGAAGCCTGTGTCGTAAGCATGTTGGCCGCAGGCGATGAAGCCGACGACCAGGTTGGCAAGCGGGGCACTCACCCGCCGAACCTAAGCCGAACCTCCGAGAACGTCGTTCACGCGAATTTCCCCTAAGAGCCATCCTCGGAGGTTAGACGGCTGAGGCGTGTCGGCATACTCTCATGGAGTGCCATGGTCTTAGAATCTCCGCCAATCCACCCCTACCTTCCAGAAATCTCGCATCGATAGTGGATCTTTAGACTATTGTCGTATGCTCCGACCAGATGATCCTGCAATCACTAAGGAAGGAGCGAACCGTTATGACGAATGGCGACGACGTCCAGGCTCCAGAGCAGCCGCCCACCCAGGATCCCGAGATTCGGCCTATGGAGCAAGGCGAGAGGATCATCCGGGCAAACGGGGTCGACCTCTGCGTCCAGATCTTCGGCGATAGGGCCGACCCCCCTATCCTTCTCATCATGGGAGGGGCATCCTCGATGGACTGGTGGGAGGACGCCTTCTGCGAGCGTCTCATGGTTGGCTCCCGGTTCGTCATCCGCTACGACCACCGCGACACCGGCCGATCGGTCAGCTACGAGCCGGGTGCTGCGCCCTATTCACTGCGCGACCTAGCAGAGGACGCCTTAGGCCTGCTCGACGCCTTCGGCCTGGAGAGCGCCCATCTGGTAGGTATGTCGATGGGGGGATGGATCGGTCAGCTCGTGGCGCTAGAGAATCCCGATCGGGTCGCATCGCTAACCCTGATCTCGACGAGCCCCACCGCTGGGCCAAGCGATCCCGACCTTCCCGAAATGTCGGAGAAGCTCCAAGCCTTTTTCGCGCAAGAGGCCTCTGAGCCCGACTGGTCAGATCGGGAGGCCGTGATCGACTTCATAGTCGAGGGGGAGCGTCCGTTTGCGGGCTCTCGCCCCTTCGACGAGGCAGCCATACGTGAGATCGCGGCCCGCTCCTTCGATCGCACGACCAACTTCGCCTCGAGTATTAGCAACCATGCTGTCATCGACTCGGGAGATCGTTGGAGGGAGCGTCTCGGGGAGGTGAGCGTCCCGACGCTCGTCATACACGGCACCGAGGACCCCATGTATCCCTACGGGAACGCGGTTGCGCTGGCGAAGGAGGTTCCTGGCGCCGAGCTGCTCGCTCTTGAGCGGGTGGGGCACGAGGTGCCCCCTCGGGCTCTGTGGGACGTTGTCGTGCCCGCCATATTGCAACACACGGCGTCTGCGCCCTGAGCAGAGCACGACGACTGCCCCGGGATACATCCGGAGTTTGGGTGACCCTCCATTCACTCAACCTCCCCGAAGAGGCATTCTCTGAAGTCCGCATAGCCCCCGTCCAACACAGGGAGTGTCCTGGCCCATAGGACCGGGCAGAGCGCCTCAGAAGGGCTCCACACTCGGCTCGGGCTATTTGGTCGATTCGACCCCCGACTCATAGTCGGGAGTCGAAGTCTGTGGGGAAGTCTGTGGGGTCGAGGCGGGCGAGGCGTGCGGGGTCGAGAAGGATGTCCATCGTCGTGATCCGCCCGTTGTGCAGCGTGAGGGCGGCGATCGCGTAGAGTTCTCCGTCGAGCAGCGAGACCCAGCCGGGGGCGCCGTTGATAAGCGCGAGCCTCCCGACGAGGTCGTCTCTCTGCGAGGCGGCGGCCATCGCTCTACGGGCGACGTTCAAGGCGCCGCGAACCTCGACGATGGTCCCGCTGCCCGTGTCCACACGCTCCACGATGTCGGGATCGAGCACGGCGAGGAGGGCGTCGAAGTCTCCATCGCGCGCTGCGGCGAGGAAGGCTTCAACGACTTCTTCTTGGTGTGCGGCCGCGTCGGTGTGGTGGGGGGTCGTGTGCGCAGAGCGGATGCGGCGGCGTCCGCGGCTGGCGAGTTGGCGCGCCGCCTCGGGCGAGCGCTCGAGGATGGCGCCGATCTGGTCGAAGGGAACCGAGAACATGTCGTGGAGGACGTAGGCGAGCCGCTCTGCCGGCGTTAGCGCTTCGAGCACGACGAGCAGCGCGAGGCCTACGGAGTCGGCTAGCAGCGCCTCGTGCTCGGGGTCGATGCCGCCTGCGCGGTCGACGATAGGGTCCGGCAGGTGTGCGTCGAGCGGCTCCTCGCCTCGCCTCTTGCGTGAGCGGAGCATGTTGAGCGCCACGCGTCCGACTACGGTGATAAGCCAGGCTTCGAGGTTGTCGATCTCGCCGGCGTTCGAGCGGCTGAGCCTGATCCACGCCTCCTGTACGGCGTCGTCGGCCTCGCTCGTGGAGCCCAGCATCCGGTAGGCGACGGCCCTAAGCCGGGGCCGGTGCTCTTGGAATCGTTGTGTCAGCCAGTCGCGCCCGTCCATCGACATGTAGACCCCTCCCGGGCGCTGAATGTGACGTCATCAGAGACGTCACGTTTCCGCGCCGCCGGGTGTCTTCCTATAGAGAGATAGTAAACGAAGTTCGCTGAAGCGATGATCCGAACGGAGGAACGACGATGCTGAAGAAAGTGGTTTACGTGGCGCTGTTGGTGAGCGATCAGGACAAGGCGCTCGACTTCTACACGAATGTCATCGGTCTCGAGAAGCGGGGTGACTACCCAACACCCGACGGACCGCGATTCCTGACCGTCGGCGTCAAGGGGCAGGACTTCGAGCTCGTTCTGTGGCCAGGCACACCCGCCATGGCCGAGCTGGGTTCCGCGGTTTATACCATCGAGGTGGAGAATTGCCGGATGGCGTTCGAGACGCTGACGTCGCGCGGAGTGAACTTCGAGCCACCCGAGATCCTTGAGTTCCCCTGGGGTTACGCAGCGAGGTTCCAGGATCCGGATGGGAATCTGCTTCAGGTGCGAGAGGGTCGCGGGGCATTTCGGCGCTGAAGGAGCGCAGATCTTTACACTCTTCCATTTTGGTGTCCGGTCGCGACGAACGACTTCCCCCTGCGCGGTTCTTTGCCGCTTCGCACCGTACTTCGGGATGACCGGTCGACTTGTTCAGCAGGTGGAGTGGATGAGCGCTCCCACCTGCTCGGTCTCCCGCAACTCTTCGTAGAGGCGGGCGGCTTCTTCGGTCTGTACGACGTGGGCGGGGATCTCCCTTTCTTCCAGCATCCTGAGGGTCTCGGGCGCGACGCCGAGACGTTCGTGGAAGCCCCTGGAGAGGATCACCACGGTCGAGCCCCGTTCCAGCAGCCTCTCCACGTCGGCCGGCTGTATGCCGGGATCGTGGCTCGTACCCGTCTCGTTCCAGTCCCACTCTTCCACGCCTCCGGGGTAGAGCCTTACGTCCTTGAAGACACCACTCTCGGTCTCCAGGCGACCCCAGGAGAGCCGGGTTATCCGCGGAGAGTAGGTTGTCCGATCCATCCTGCTCGCCCTCCAATAGATTCGCTACGATCCCACTAATTGCGACGTTCCTAGCTGTCTTCGGTGCGCCGCCTCGCTCGCTCCTCCGCGCGGCGCCTTCTCCTGGCCTCGGCCGTCGTTTCCTCAGGCTCGGAAGTTTCGGTCTCCGCGCGCGTCTGGGCCTCTTCAGACGTTTCGCCCGTCGACTGTTCCTCTGTCCTCGCGTCGTTAGAACGCGGCTCTGCGGTCTCTTCGGGACTATCCTCCGCGCCTGCGTCTGTCTCTGGGGTGGTCTCGGGTTGGCTGCCGGTCTCTACCTGCGCGGTATCGGGCTCGCTGGTACCGGGCTCCGGCTCGCTGTCTGATGTGGCCGGCGGCGCGGGGGCGATTGCGGTCTCGTCCGCGGAGGCGTCGCGCTCCGTCGTTTCGCTCCGCGACCCGATGCGGCGACGCACTTCCTTCTCGGGGAAGGTGATGTCCGTTATCGTGGCGTTGAGCTCCTTGATCCTGAGCCCCGTCATGGTCTGGACGCGGTCCGTGATCCTACGCCGCACCTCCTCGACGGTCTGGAGGATGTTCTTGTTGTATGCGACGCCCATCTTGAGGTCTATGGCTGCCTCTGTCCTTCCGACCTCGACGGAGATCCCGCTGGTCCTGCCCTCCGAACCCGTGAGGCTCCCCAGTACTCCGCCGGCGGTTCTCGAGGCTCCCCCGCCCATGTGGACGCCCTCCACCTCCTGCGCCGCCATGCCGGCTATGGTGGAGACTACGGTGCCGCTTATGGTCGTGGCCCCGCGATCGCTCAGTAGCGGGCTTTCGTTGCGCTGCTGCCCTGACTCGCTCATCTCTCACTCTCCTCCTTCGACCAAGTTCTCCAAAGTGTTCCCCGAACGGCCCCGGCGCAACCAGAATACCAACATTCGTACGGCGAAGATCTCCGACTGATGTGGAGGATTCGATTGCAACGCTCCCCCGGCGCTTCTATACTTCCTGCGGGGTATACGATGGTCAGGGTCCCTTCGAGCCGGTCATCGGCCTTGGTGTGGAGAGTGGATCGGAGAAGCGTGTGAGAGAGCGAGTTATCCTGATCGGGCTTCTCTTTGTGGCTCTGCTGCTCGTAGGCTGCGGCGGACCTTCGGCGGAGTCTGGTCCCACGGATAAGTGCGAACTGGCCAACCCGCCGCTCTTCGAGAAGGGCCGGCTGACGGTCGCAACGGACAAGCCGGCCTACCCGCCGTGGTTTACAGGAAACCCCAACGACTACTCGGGGTACGAGGGCGACGTAGCGAGTGAGATCGCGAATCGCATGGACCTCCCGATCAAGTGGACCGTCGAGCCTTTCAACAAGTCCTACGCCCCCGGCGCCAAAGACTTCGACTTCGACATCAACGAGATCACTATTACCAAAAAGCGCGAGCAGGCCGTCGACTTCTCAGAAGGCTACTTCGACAACGCCCAGGGCGTGCTCGTAATGAAGAACTCGCCGGCCGCCGAAGCGAAAAGCGTCTCCGACCTCAAGGACTATACAATCGGGGCCCAGGTCGGCACTACGGCGCTCGATTTCGTCAACGAAACGATAGAGCCGACCGAGGATCCCAAGGTTTACGACTCCACCAACGACGCGAAGTCGGCCCTGGAGAGCGGCCAGATCGACGTCTTCGTCACCGACCTGGTGACCACGGTCTACCTGCGCGACTTCGAGATAGACGGCTCGACCGTAATCGGGAAGTACCCGCGCAACGAGCAGTTCGGGATGCTCTTCGAGCAGGGCAACCAGCTCGTCGGCTGCGTGAACGAGGTCCTCGGCGAGATGAAGAACGATGGGACCCTCGAGAAGCTCCAGAAGAAGCACCTGCAGCAGTACCTGGACGTTCCCACCCTGAAGAAGTAGCGTGACGCAGGGAGGTCCCGCCGCCCCAGGACCGTCCGCGCCACGGGACCCGGGCCGGGGATCGCGGGCACTCGGGAACCGGGGGGTGCTCGTCTCTAGCGCTAGCACCGTGCTGTTCTTCGCGATCATTGCTGTGGTCGTGGTGCTTGCGCCGGGGAGCGAGGTCGTGGCCGAGCGGTTTCTCAGCCCTCAGCATCTCTGGCAATCGCTCGTCGGCTCCGAAGGCCTGCCTTCGGTCCTCGGAGCTTTCTGGCTAAACGTGCAGATCTTCATGGTCTCCGAAGTCTTTATTTTGATCCTGGCCCTCGTCATAGCCGTGGTCAGGGGGATACCGGGGCCCGTGTTCTTCCCTTTCAGGTTGGTCGCGGTGGCGTACACGGACCTCTTCAGGGGTGTGCCCTTGATCCTGGTTCTGTACATGATCGGGTTCGGCGTGCCCGGTCTCGACCTCGGCTTCATCTCCTACCTCCCAGACGTGGCCTACGGTGTGATCTCGCTCGTCCTCGTCTACTCGGCCTACGTCGCCGAGGTCTACCGGGCCGGTATCGATTCCGTGCACGAGAGCCAGAATGCGGCGGCCCGCTCTCTGGGTCTCACGCGCTGGCAGTCCCTGAGGTTCGTGGTCCTGCCACAGGCGATAAGGCGGGTGATCCCACCCCTCTTGAACGACTTTATAGGGTTGCAGAAGGACACGGCGCTCGTCTCGGTGCTCGGCTCTATCGAGGCCGCGCGGGCGGCCCAGATCTACGGCGCCTCGGAGTTCAACTACGCGAGCTACGTGGTCGCCGCGTTTCTTTTCGTCCTGATCACCATCCCCCTCGCCCGCTTTACGGACCGCCTGATCGCCCGCGACAAACGCCGCAGAGAGGCAGGAGCCCTGGCATGAACGATCGTCCCGCCCTCATCCTGGAAGATGTCTACAAGTCCTTCGGGGAGGACGAAGTCCTGAAAGGGATAGACCTGACGGTCGAGCCGCACGAGGTGGTATGCCTGATCGGGGCCTCGGGCTCGGGCAAGTCCACGCTGCTCAGGTGCGTCAACCTGGTCGAGCCGATAGATTCCGGCCGGGTCGTCGTAGATGGGGAGGAGATCACCACCCAGGGCGTCGACGCGAACCGTATCCGGCGCCGCCTAGGCATCGTCTACCAGTCCTTCAACCTCTTTCCACACATGACGGTCCTGCGCAACATCACCCTCGCCCCGCGCGAGGTCCTAGGCACGGACCGCGCCGAGGCCGAGAAGAATGCCCGCTCGCTCCTGGAACGTTTCGGGCTCCTGGACAAGCAAGACGAGTACCCCGACAGGCTCTCCGGCGGCCAGCAGCAGCGGGTCGCCATAGTAAGGGCGCTCGCCATGCACCCCCACCTCATGCTCCTCGACGAGGTCACAAGCGCCCTCGACCCCGAACTGGTCACCGACGTCCTCGCGGTTATCAAGGAACTCGCCCGTGAAGGGATGACCATGCTGATCGCGACCCACGAGATGGGCTTCGCCCGCGACATAGCGGACCGCGTCTGCTTTCTCGAAGCCGGTCGAATCCTCGAACAGGGTAAGCCCGAGAGGATCTTCACCGCCCCCGAACACCCCCGCACCCGCCAGTTCCTCGGACGCATTATCGAGGCCGGCCGGTTGTAGACCCACCGCGGGGGATAGCTCATTCGTACAGGTGCGCGAAATGGCCCGAAAGTTGTAGCGCCAGGATCGCGAGTGATGGTACCATGACCCTGGTTGTTGCACCTCGACTAGGAGGAAAGGGTCCAGTGGACTAGCTAGTCAACAACCATCTGCGGGCCCCTACAGGTCCGCGGACCGGGTCGGTGGTCGTTCGCCAAAAGAACGGCTCTCCGGCCCGGATATTTTTTGGGGCGGTTCGCGATTGGGCGGTTCGCGAACCGTGTTCCGGGCGGGTTTGAAACCCGCCCCTACAGGGTGTTGGTGTTATTTGAAACGGTATTGACGGTACATGCTGGCGCTCTCGTCTACGTCGGCTTCTGTGACGTGGGTGCGGCCTCGGGAGGCTACGCGGTCCTCGATGCGCTTGCGGATAAAGCGGCGCATGAGGAACGGGCTGCGCTTTATCCTGCGGTCGGCTTCGGGATCCCAGGTGATCTCTTTGGTCTCCGCCATGTGCGCACTCCTCGGTTGGTTTGCGGAAGGATTATACCTGCGTCGTCCGGTAGACGGCGGCCATGTCTTCCTCGCCGTGGCCTGCCCTTATGGCCTCGTCGAAGCGGGCCGCGACGGCCTCGGAGATCGACATCCGCAGGTCGTGGGCCTCGGCGGCATCCAGGACGAGGCCGGCATCCTTGCGCGCGAGTTTGGCAGAGAAGCTGGTCGGGAAGTCTTCGTCGACCATCATGCTGCCCTTTATCTGGGCGTAGGGCAGGCCGAGCGGACCGCCCTCAATGGTCTCGAGGAACTTCGCGGGGTCGACTCCGGTTGCCTCTGCGAACGCGACGGTCTCGGCCAGCACACCGAGTATGCCCACGATCCAGTTGTTGACCACGAGCTTGAGACGACTTCCTTCGCCGGCCTCGCCGAGCCACACGGTCTTGCTTCCGAGGGCGCTGAAGACCTGCTCGCTCCGCTCCCTGACCTCCTCGGGCCCCGAAGCGAGCACCACGAGCTGTCCCTGTTCCGCAGGCTGTTTGGTCCCGAGGACCGGCGCGTCCACGTAGGCGACGCCACTCTCCGCAGCCAGCCTGAGGAGACGCTCGTTGCCGCCCTCCCCCACCGTACTCATCTGCAGCCACACGCCCTCTTCGGCCAGCTGAGGGAGAACATCTCCGCCCACGGCTTCCTCTACAGCGTCCGTATCGGCGAGCACGGTCAGGAGGAAGTCCGCGCTTCGGGCGGCGTCCCCAGGGCTATCGGCGATTTCTGCGCCATCTTTCTCCAGCGGTTCGGCCTTCTCGCGCGAGCGGTTCCAGGCGCGGACTTTCATGCCGGATGCGAGGAGGTTGCGCGCCATCGCGGCGCCCATGATCCCGGTCCCCAGAACCGCCACGGTCGTATCGTCGGCCATCTGCCCTCCTGTCTAAGAATCGTCCGTACTTACCATACTCCACGACGGCGCAAACGCGGGGTGATGCGCACCACAACCGTCCTGCGGGATGGGCGCTACAATTCTCATGCAATGAAGTCCAGCGCAGAGAGCACCCCGCCAGCCCTGGAGGCGAAAAACATCAGCCGCCTCTACAAGAGCAGCGGACGCGGGGTCTCGGACGTAAGTTTGCGCGTGGAGCGCGGTGAGGTCTTCGGTCTCATGGGACCGAACGGCTCGGGCAAGAGCACTCTCTTGCGAGTTCTATCTACCGCCATCGCGCCCGACTCGGGCAGCTTCTTCGTGGGCGGGGCTGACGGTCTGAAAGCGAAACGGGAGGTCAGGGCCCGCATGGGTCTCATGGTGGACCGTCCGACGCACTACGACGACCTCACGGGCCGGGCGAACGCGTACTTTTTTGCCCGCGCCTACGGGATGGAGGAGGCCAAAGCCGAGGGCGCGATCGCGGAGCTCTTCGAATACTTCGATCTTGCGGAGTATGCGGATGATAGGGTCAAGACGTATTCGTACGGTATGGGAAAGAAACTCGCGCTGATCGAGGCGTTGGCGCACGGACCGGAGATGCTGCTGCTCGATGAGCCCTCGCTCGGGCTCGACTACACCTCGCAGCTCGCCTACCAGGGCAGGATCAGGGACCTCGCAGGCTCTGGTGTGGCGGTTCTGCTCGCGAGTAACCAGGTCGACGAGGTCGAGGCTCTTTGCGACAGGGCGGCCTTTCTGCACCGCGGAGAGGTCGTCGCCGAGGGAACGCCGGAAGATCTCATCTCCCGCGTCGAGGGTATCAGGCGCATCGTGGCGACGCTGCGCAATCCTGTGGAGTACAGCTCTATAGCTGAAGTCGGCGGTGTAGAGCGCGTCGTTCCCGAGGGAAGGGATCTGATCTTCCACTGTGAGGAACGTCCTGGCATAGTCGCCGACGTCGTGGCAGGTATAGTCCGCTCGGGCGGGGACATCGTGAACCTCTCTGTGCAGCGGCCAAACCTGGAGGACGTGTTCGTAGAGCTTACCGGGGAGGCGCTCAGGGATGAGGTTTGATCTCCCTGACACCTATTGGAAGAAAGACGTCGCGCTGTTCTTCGGGCGGAGATTCGCCCTCGGTCTGAAGTTCCTGTATCCACTCGCCCTGATCGTCCCCGTTGCGGCGAGCGGAATTCCGGGGCAGTACGCCGCGGCTGTCATTGGTATCGTGGCCATAATGGCTGGCACGTTTGGCGCCGGAGAGACCCTCACAAGCGACCTGAACGACGGCATCCTGGCGCGCGTGGCACTCACCCCCCTGTCACCGCGAAAACTGGTCTTCCAGATACTGGCAGTGAACGCGGTCCTGGATTTCATCCAGCTCTCGCCCGCGCTCCTGATCGTCTACGTTCTCAACCCGGCTCCGCCCGCATGGGTGCTTGCGGCCACCTTCTCCGTGTTCGCGACGCTCGTCGCGGCGAATAGCATCGGGGTGTTTATAGCGAACTTCACATCTTCGCCCGCGGACGTGTTGTTGTACGCGACGGCGATCCTCTTTCCCCTGATCTACGTCTCCGGGTTCTTCCGCAACCAGAACCCTGACGGTGTCCTCGCCTTTCTGCGGGATTTCGTCCCCTTCGCCTACATGAACGACGCCCTGAAGACGGTATTCGGACTGGCCTCCGAGGCCACTCCGCTTGCGGTTTTCGTCTACCCCACGATCATCTGCGCCGTCCTGGTTTTCGCGGTATGCCTGACGGCACCGCGCCTGCTTTCGCCCCGCTTCTAGAGCCCTGCTCCGGCGGATTCAATACGCTCGGACGTTGTGCTAGCATGGGCTCGTTCTTGCGAGCCTTGGGGAAGAGGTGACGAAGATATGAACCGTCTTGGCGGATACGCCATCTGGGTCGGGATAGCCATCGTCGGAGCCGTATGCTGGGGGGTTCTTGCCCTCTCCCGCGGCGAGACGATAAACGCGGGATGGATGCTGTTCGCAGCTCTGGCCTCCTACGCTATCGCCTACCGCTTCTACGCGCGCTTTATCAGGGACAGGGTGCTGGGGACGGATGATTCAAGGGCTACGCCTGCGGAGAGGCTCAACAATGGCCGGGACTTCGAGCCGATGGACCGGAGGGTGCTCTTCGGGCACCACTTCGCGGCAATTGCCGGTGCGGGTCCGCTCGTCGGTCCCGTGCTGGCGGCCCAGATGGGCTTCCTGCCAGGGACCATCTGGATCATCGTCGGCGTCATCCTCGCGGGCGCCGTGCAGGATATGACGACGCTGTTCTTCTCCATGAGGAGGAACGGCAAATCGCTTGGGCAGATGGCCAGGGAAGAGATCGGACCTATAGGAGGGGTCGCGGCCCTGATCGCGGTGCTCTCCATCATGGTTATACTGCTCGCCGTACTCGCGCTCGTCGTCGTACTCGCCCTCGCCGAGTCACCCTGGGGGTCTTTCTCCCTCGCGATGACGCTCCCCATAGCTATCCTTATGGGCATCTACCTGCGCTTTCTGCGGCCTGGGCGGGTGCTCGAGGTCTCCATTATCGGGGTCGCCCTGCTCATACTCGCGATCTTCGGGGGGGGTTGGATCTCCGAGTCCTCCCAGTACGCCGAGGCCTGGACCTTTACCCCGAACCAGATCACCTTCGCCCTCATAGCCTACGGTTTCATCGCCTCCGTACTGCCGGTGTGGCTCTTGCTGGCCCCTCGTGACTACCTCTCGACGTTCATGAAGATAGGAACCATAGCCCTTCTCGCCGTCGGCATCGCCATCACCCTGCCACCGATGCAGATGCCCCAGTTCACAGAATTCGCGTTCAACGGCCAGGGGCCGGTCTTCGCAGGGGCCCTCTTCCCGTTCGTCTTTATCACCATCGCCTGCGGCGCTCTGTCGGGCTTCCACTCGCTCGTCGCCTCGGGCACCACGCCCAAGCTGATCCAGAAAGAGTCGCAGGTGCAGGTTATCGGGTACGGCGCGATGCTCACGGAGTCTTTCGTGGCCGTGATGGCAATGATCGCCGCCGTCACCCTCGACCCTGGCGTGTACTTCGCGATGAACGCCAACCCGGCACTCCTGGGCGACACCGTCCAGTCGGCCTCCCAGGCCGTCAACGGCTTCGGGTTCTCCGTAAGCCCCGAAACGCTCCAGGGCACGGCAGACGCCGTCGGCGAGGAGTCGATCATCGGCCGCACCGGCGGCGCTCCGACGCTCGCCGTCGGGATCTCGGCGATCTTCTCCGGCGTCATCGGCGGGACCGCGTTGCAGGCCTTCTGGTACCACTTCGCCATCATGTTCGAGGCCCTGTTCATACTGACCACTGTCGATGCGGGGACCCGCGTCGGGCGGTTCATGATCCAGGACCTCATCGGCAACGTGTACAGGCCCTTCGCCCGTCCCTCCTGGCTGCCCGGCAACCTGATCGCAAGCGCCCTCATAGTCGCTGGGTGGGGTTACTTCCTGTACGCCGGCGTGAACGATCCCCTCGGCGGCATCAACCAGCTCTTCCCGCTGTTCGGCATCGCCAACCAGCTCCTCGCCGCGGTCGCCCTGACCGTGGGTACGACCATCCTCATAAAGATGGGCAAGCTGAAGTACGCCTGGGTTACGGCGTTGCCCCTCGCGTGGGACGCGGCGGTGACGCTCACGGCCAGCTGGCAGAAGATCTTCTCCTCCGACCCGGCGATCGGCTTCTTCGCCCAGCGGGCCGCGGCCGCCCAATCCATAGAGGCCGGACAGCTGAACGACGTGATGCTAGCCCTGAGGGCCGAGAGCCTGGACGACGCCCGCCAGATCCTGGTGAACACGACCGTGGACGGAATACTCACCATCCTCTTCGCGGTCATGATCATTGTCGTCATCGCCGACGCCTCACGCATCTGGTTCGGCCTCATCTTCGGCAGCAAGGAACCAGAACTGAGCGAAGCGCCCTACGAAGAGTCCGGCCTTGACTCCGAGGGACGTGAGATCGAACGCGAGCCCGTCGGGGCACGTTAGGAACGCGTGACAAGCACCCTACGCTCCATCTGGGACTACCTCAAGGAGATCTCGGGCGAGAACGCCTACGACCGCTACCTGGAGGTCCACGCCGCGACCCATCCCGGCAAGCCGGCCATGAGCCGCGGCGAGTTCTACCGCTGGCGCCAGAACGAGAAGTACAACAACCCAGGCAGCCGATGTCCGTGATGACGCCCCACCGGCCGGTCGGTCGGCAAGGCAAACTCTAGACATCGGTCCTTCCCTTTAGGTGGTTGGCTCGTCGAGGCCGTGCGCTATACTCGTTGCATGGTAGAGCGCGTCAAACCGTACGATTCTCTTACAATCGACGAGTACCTGGCGCTCGAAGAGTCCGCCACGGTCCGCCACGAATACGTCGGCGGCGAGATCTTCGCGATGGTCGGCGCTACCAAGCGGCACAACAGGATCATCGTAAATATCTCTGGCCCTCTCTGGGTGGCCGCACGCGGCGGTCCTTGTCGGGTGTATTCGGAGAGCGTCAAGCTGCGCGTCGCGGACGATGTCATCTACTATCCGGACGTGATGGTAGCCTGTGGTCCCGAGGGGGATGACCCGCTCATCGAGGACGACCCTTGTCTTGTGGTAGAGGTAGTGTCGCCAAGCACCGAGACGACAGACCGACGCGAGAAGCTCGCGGCCTACAAGCGCATGCCCGGCCTCAGAGCGTACCTGATCGTTTCCCAAGATCGAAGATGGGTCGAAAATCACATCCGCAGCGAGGCCGGCATATGGCGCCGCGGCGATCTCGTAGACGAGGGACGCTTCTCCATCCCCTGCCCGGAGACAGACCTATCCCTGGCGGAGATCTACGAGGGATTGGAATAAGGCTACAGGCATCAGCCGCCAGCAATTACCTGACACCTGAAGCCTGTAACCTGATGCCTATCTCACCCGCTCCTCTTTAGCTTTCCGGTCCGCTTGGCGTAGCTCTCGCCGAGGTGGAAGACGAAGAGTCCCATCGGCACGAAGACCACGCCCATTATGAGTAGCGGCCAGATGCTACCCCACAGTTGCGAGAGACCGACACCGTCCTGGAGCGCGGCGCGGGATCCTTCGAGCGCGTACGTGACCGGCGAGTACTGCGCTATCACCTGCATCCAATCAGGGAGCACCTTGACGGGGTAGTAGACACCCGAGACGAGGAGCAGGAGGGCCGAGACTATATACGTCACCTGCTGGCCCTTCTCCGGCGAGAGCAGCGGCATCACGGCGGCTACCACCCCGAAGCCAACGAGCGAGATGCTGCACACGGCGAGTACGACCAGGGCGGCCCAGTAGTTGGCCTGCGAGAGGTCGAGGTCGAAGGCGAGCATGGCGACGCCGAGGACCACCGCGGTGCGGGCGATGCCGTAGACGACGGCGTAAACGCCCATGCCGAGCAAGTGGGTGACCCGGCTCGTCGGGCTCATGAACGTGTACTCTATGGTTCCCTCCCACCGCTCCCACTGCACCGTCTCCGAGAGCACGTCGAAGATCATCGAGAGGTAGCTCCAGATCAGCGCGCCGACGAGCAGGAAGGTCATCAGACGCTCGGTGTCTGTCCCTTCACCGCCGCCGACCATTTCGACACCAGCACCTATAAAGGTGATGGACATGGCGTTGACGGTGGTGAACGTCAGCCACACCAACTCCCACATAAAGTAGCGCTTGGTGAGGAAGTAATTGCGTTGTACATAGCCCCAGACGGCGATCACCTCGATCAGCCATCGGGGCTTGAGCGTGTTGTGCATCCTAGTCTCCTTCTGCACTGGCCTCTTCGACGGAGTAGCCCGTCGCGGCCATAAACGTCTCCTCCATGGTGGGTGAGTGCCCGTTGGCTTCGCCGGCGTAGCGGCGTTTGAGCTCTTCTGATTCTTCGAGGGCCAGTATCTTCCCGTCCATCATGATTCCGACGCGGTCGCAGAGCTCCTCGGCCTCGCCCATGTCGTGCGTGCAGAGCAGGATCGAGGAGTCGTGGGCGTCGCGTATCCTGCGAATGAACCCCTGCACGTCCTTCTTGCTCCTGGGGTCGAGACCCGTAGTCGGCTCGTCGAGGAGCATCACGACGGGGCTGGTGAGCAGCGCCCTGGCGAGCGCGATCTTCTGCTGCATCCCACGGCTCAGGTGCTCCATCGGCTCGGTGGCCCGCTTGCGGGCGAAGCCGATGTTGTCGAGGATCTCCTTTATCCTGGGCCGCGCCTCGGCGCTAGTGACGCCGTAGAGCTTGGCCCCGTAGAGCAGATTCTCCATGGCCGAGAGCTTCTTGAAGAAGCTAGCCTCGACGCTGACCCGGTTCATGCTGCGCTGCACCTGTTTGGGATGGCGTGTAGCGTCGACACCGAAGACCTCGACCTCCCCCCTGTCAGGGAGGACGAGCGTGGAGATAACCCGCACCAGCGTGCTCTTCCCGCTCCCGTTGGGCCCGAGGATCCCGACTACCTCCCCCTTGCCGACCGAGAGCGAGACCGAGTCGAGGGCGCGTACCACCTCCCCACGCCGCTTCTTGAAACTCTTCTCTACTCCTCTTAACTCCAATGCCTTCACAACCACACCTCCTGTAGATGTTTTGCCGGGAGGGGCGCCCGCTCTACAGGCGCCCCCTGGCCTCCAACCTCTCCCAGACGATGCGCCAGGTCTCCTCGCTCTCGGCGGCTATCGCCAACTCGAAGAGCCTGCGCGCCATCCTGGCCCTCAGGGAGGGCTTTCCGGGGGCCCGCGCGTACCTTCTGCGCTCGGCTATCCTTTCGGCGAGGTCTTGCTCACGGGCTGCCCGGTCCTGTGCCAACACGTACTGCCAGTCGTTGAACATCTCTACTGTCTCCTTCTCTCTTCTCTTCTGCGCGCCCTGGAAGGGCAGATACCGTCCGTGTTGGGATCGGAAGCCGGAGAAGACCGTCGCCAGCTCTCGGAGCAAAGCTTTAGGCCCCCGGACCGCTCGGTCCGGGGGCCTCTCCTGAGAAGTGTGGTTGAGCTAGAAGCTCACGTTCTCATCGCGACCTCGCGGACCTCGGGACGCACCTCTCCCCCGAACACCGGATTACCTATGTTCGTAATACGGTTGTGCATCAATCCTTCAGTCCTTTGCGCGACAACAACATCATTAGAACTCTACTCTGCCATCCAGAACTTGTCAACGATCTCACTTAACTTTTCTCAATGCAAGCCAGAGGACTTCAGCTTGTCAGTCCGATGTACGTGCGAGCCGCCTGTATGGTCGACGCCAACGATACCTGAGAGAATCCATTCCTGATGCGAAGGGCAGTGTCGAAGAAGGATTGTTTATGACCGAGACGAAAGCAACGCCGGAAGAACCGATCGCGCGCCTCACTATCTCCGCAGACGCCGGGTTCATACCACCCGTGATCGAGTTCGTGAATGAGATCGTCTTTCGGCTCGGCCTGAAGGACGCCGAGCCTGTGGACCGGGCCGTCGAACTGGTCTGCCTGAACGTCATCGAGCACGCCTTCGGGCTCGAAGAGCAGGGTTCCTTCGACGTGGAGGTCCTGCGCAAACCGGGACAGGTGGTCGTGGCCATCGAGGACCAGGGGCTACCTTTCGACTACAAGAGCCTGCAGGACGGGGAGGATCGGACCGTGCTGGAGGTACTGCACCGGTCCTTCGACGAGACCCGCTTTGTAAACCTCGGCCGAAGCGGCAACAGGGTCGAGCTCCTCAAGCACCTCCCAGTGACCGACGTAAGGGACCACCTACCCGAAGAAGAGCACCACAGAACCGTAGAAGCGACCGCCGCGCATGAGGACGTCCCTCTGGAGATTCGCATGATGCGTCCCGAGGAATCCTTCGAGCTCTCGCGCTGCGTCTATCGCTCTTATGGGTACAGCTACGACTGGGACTACATCTACTTTCCCGACAGGATCAGGGAGCTTCAGGAGCAGGGGCTTATGATCTCCTGTGTTGCGGTAACGCCTGGGGGCGAGTTCGTGGGGCATCTGGCTATAATCGTGGAACGCCCCGGCTCGCCCGTTGGGGAGTCCGGGCAGGCGGTCGTGGACCCGCGGTTCCGTGGGCACCATCTCTTCCCGAAGATGAAGACCTTTATGGCACGGTGGGCCGCTGACGCCGGCATGTACGGGCTCTACAGCGAGGCGACCGCCGTCCATCCGTTCAGCCAGAGAGGCAACCTACATCTCGGCGCGAGGGAGACAGGGTTCTTGCTCGGCTACATCCCCGCCTCCGTCTCGTACAAGCAGATCGGCGATGAGAGGGCAGATCGTCGTGGGTCCGTCGCCCTGTTCTACATGCGCGCCAGCGACGAACCGGAGCGGGAGATCTACCCTCCCGCGCCTTACCTGGAAGGGGTCAGGCGCGTCGTCGAGCACAATGGGCTGCGACGGGTGATCGGCGAGGTACCCGGCCCGACGCTACGGTCCTCCCGCCTGAGCGTCGAGGTACGTCAGGACCACAACCTCGCCTTCCTGCGGGTCGAGGAGCCAGGGGCCGACCTCGAGGAGCTTGTCTACAAACACCTGCGAGATCTCAGCCTGCACCGCGTGGATTGCGTCTATGTGGATCTTCCGCTCTCCGATCCCTCCACGCAGAGATCCGCGGCCGGGCTGGAGAAGCTGGGGGTGTTCTTCGGCGGGGTCATCCCCGAAGCCCACCCCGTAGGAGGAGACGTGCTCCGTCTCCAGTACCTGAACAACGTCGAGATCGAAGCCGAAGACGTCAGCACGGCCTCGGACTTCGGAGAAGAGCTCCTCGGTTTGATCTTCCGCCAGTACGCTTCCGTAAGCTAGCAGGCGGCCGTGAGGTCCAACTCGCTGGAGATCTCGATGCTCCCCTTTACGGAAGCCGCCACCGGACAGCTATCCGCGTAGGCCTCGGGCACCCTTTCACCGTCTCGCGGTCGGCTTCCTGCCGGTGCGGACACCCGCGGTCCGTCGGTCATTCCCCTTCGCGCTGGTGGACTGGTAGAACGGTTCCGTCGAGAGGATGCGCGGGATCCTGCTGCACGCTCATCAAGTCGAGGGTCGTGGGCAGGAGGTCCACCAGCCTGGCTTCCTGCTTCGGCGTGGCGCCTGGCTCGACGCCGGGACCGGCGAGGATGATCGGGATGCGTTGGATCTCTCTCTGGTGACCGCCGTGATCCCCGGCCACGCCGTAGGACGTTCGATCCCGCAGAAGCCCCACGACGTCGGGACCATAGGGCGCCGCCATCGTGTCGACGAGTCTCTGATGCTGCGTCCACCACCTCCGCTCGGCAAGGGTCATCTTCCCGCCGGCCCAGGCGACCTCGTAGTGTGACCCTTCCCGGTAGTAGGTGGCCACCACGCTCGGCAGCGTCCTCATGACCTGCGCCGCTTGTTCGAGGTCTTCCGTAGACCGGTCGTGCAGGTACGCTGCGATGTGTCCATCCTGATACATGAAGTCTATGTTGCCGGTGGCGATCATCGGCTGTATGGCGGGGCTTGGTTGGAGATAGGTCTCGTCCGAATCTTTACCGTAGTACCAGTTGAAATCCGATCTACCCGCCTCGTTCACGCCATGGTAACGTTCGGCCTGCTGCACCGCATGGTCGGTGGTGAGCACGACCAGGGTCTCGTCGTCCACGCCCTGCTCTTCGAGGGTGGCCATGATCTTGCCGACCTGTGCATCCGCGGTCTTTGCCGCGAATTCCAGGTGCGCCTGCTCGTCCGTGCTGCCCGTCGAGCCGGCGTCGTCAGGCCCCCACATGTGTCCCGCCTTGTCCACGTCCCCCAGGCTCACGAGCATGCCGCGCCAGTCGGACTCCTGCCGCATGACTTCGACTGCTGCGTCCGCCGTCCACATGTCGCCTCCGAGGTGCGCAGGGTCGTAGCCGGGGACAAACCGGTTGCCGTCGAGCGGATACATCCAAGCCGGCGGAGTCGTCCCGGTACCGTAGGTTAGGTTCCTGTCGGAGTCCACGTAGTAGCGTCCGCACTCCGGCTGCGAAATGTAGGTTGGAACGTTTACTCCGGTCGGCCCGCGCCAGGTCCTGTCGCTGATGGTGTCACCATCGCAGTCGTACGAGCGCCCCGAGAAGGTGATGATGCTGTCGTCGGGGTCCGCCGGCTGTCCCGCGGTGCAGGTCGCGGTCGGCTTCTGGCCGATGGCGAAGAACTTGCCCCCGGGGTATGCGCGATCGAGGTAGTCGGAGAGCCTCGGGTAACCGCCCGCCGCGCTCAAGGCCCTGAACTGGTCGCAGGACAAGCTGCTGGTCACGTAATACGCGCCGGCACCCTGGCCGAGGGTGTTATTAACGTCCCGGTAGACCTCGTTGGACCAGCCCATGTTCTTGGGAAACAGACCGTTAGTCATTACGCTGTGGGATATGACGGTCTCGGCCGCCATGTGGCCGACGATGCCGTTCGGGAAGCTCGTCCCCCGGTTCATCAGAGCCTTGACGTTCTGCATGTCGAAGCGTTCGATGTAATCCGGACGAAACGCGTCGATCACCACGATCAAGACCCTGGACGGCCTGCCGTCATCGACCCCAGCGGAGGGAGAGGGGCTTGCGGTCAGCGGCTGTATGAGTACAGCGAAGCCAAAGACGAGACCAAAGACGACGACCCGCTTGAGCATGGTTACCTCCGTATGTTGCGCGGACGCCTCAATCTGCGAGGCGGAGGCGACCCTTCGCTTACTACTATGAAGTTTTATATAACAAAATTTACAACCCCTAGTCAAGTACCGATGCCTCCTGGCGCGCCCCCGAGTCGCACGCCGCATCAAGGCACCTGTGCTGCTACAGGCGGCAGTCCCTCTCTAGTGCGCGCCTGGTGGCACTTGTCTTCCGCGCAGGGCGTTGTAGATACCCCACAGACTCACCAGGGCCCAGGTGCCTTCAAGGAGGATGAAGCCGAGTTGCTGGTCTATGACGGCGATCACCGTCAGCACGGCCGAGCCCAGGAAGTTGGCCACCGAGTACCAGAGGTTAGAGGGCTGTATCCAGCCAAACAGGTTGGCGGCGAAGGCGCCGAGGATAGCCAGCGCACCGAGAACCGAGATCACCTGCAGCACTGGGGTGTACCTCCCGAGATTCTATCTTGCCAGCGCGTGGTATTCCTCGTTGGGGATCATGCCGCACGCCAGCGACATGCGGTTGGTGAAGTTATACATGCTTGCGATCTCGACCACGTCCCAGACTTCCTCCTCGGTCAGCCCGTAGCCCCTGAGGCGTTCGAGGTCTCCCGGATCGCAATCCAGCGGGCGCTCGGTGACCTTGACGGCGAAGTCCAGGATGGCCGTGCGTCGCTCGTCGAGGCCGGCCCTCCTGTGATCCAGGGTGATGCGGTCGGCGAGGATGGGGTCACCAAGCGCCTGGCGAAGGGCGGCGCCGTGGGCGACCAGGCAGTAGAGGCAACCGTTCGCCATGGAGACGGCCACGGCGATCATCTCCCTCTCCGCCGCGTCCAGGTTCGGGGTCGGCTCGTGGAGCTGGCGGTAGTGGGCGAACCAGGCGGAGAGCCTCTCGGGACGATAGCTGTAAGCCCTGAAGACGTTGGGGACGAACCCGACCATCTCCCTGGCCTTCCTGAAAAGCCCCCGCAGGTCATCGGGAAGCTCGGACTCTTCGGGGATGGGGAACCAGCTTACGGGCACACCCGTCCCCTTGCGCGAGATATGCTCGACATCGGTCATCGGCTCCTCCTAGCGGCCTACGGCCCGCATCTGCTCTTCGGTGTAGCGCTCGCCGGCGGCTGATCCGCGAGGCATGGCCTCCTCGATGCTGGCGAGGTCGTCCTCGGTGAGCGTTACACCGGCGGCGCCGGCGTTCTCTTCGAGGTACTCGCGGCGCTTGGTCCCCGGGATGGGGACGATGTCGTCTCCCTGGGCGAGCAGCCACGCGAGTGCCAGTTGCCCCGGGGTGATCCCCTTGCCTTCGGCGACCTCGCGCACCCTATCCGCCAACTCCAGATTCTTCTTGAAGTTCTCCTCGGCGAAGCGTGGGAAACGGGCGCTGCGGGTGTCGTCTTCCGGCATGTCCTCGATGCTCCTCCAGCGTCCGGTGAGGAAGCCTCGCCCGAGAGGGCTATAGGGGACGAACCCGATGCCCAGTTCTCGGACGGTCGGTAGGATCTCGTCCTCCACGTCGCGGGTAAAGAGCGAATACTCCGACTGGAGGGCGCTGATGGGGTGCACGGCGTTGGCCTTCCTGATGGTCTCCGTCCCCGCCTCGGAGAGCCCAAGGTACCTGACCTTGCCGGCCTCTACGAGCTCCTTCATCGCGCCGACCGTCTCCTCGATGGGTGTCTCCGAGTCCACGCGATGCTGGTAGTAGAGGTCTATGTGGTCGACCCCGAGGCGCGAGAGCGACGCGTCGCAGGCCTCCCTCACGTAGTCGGGCGTACCGCTCACGCCGCGGAAGCTCCCGTCTTCGCCGCGCACGTTGCCGAATTTGGTGGCGAGCACGACCTCGTCCCTGCGGCCGGCTATGGCTTTGCCGACGAGCCTCTCGTTGGTGAACGGGCCGTACATGTCCGCCGTATCCAGGAAGGTGATGCCCAGTTCTATCGCGCGGTGGATGGTCGCCGTGGACTCCTCCTCGTCCCCCGCGCCGTAGAACTCGCTCATCCCCATGCACCCAAGCCCGAGCTCCGATACGACGAGCCCTTCGCCACCCAGATTGCGCTGATCCACGGATCTCTCCTTTATCCTAAAGGTCTCTGATGCCACCGCCCGAGTTTATTACACAATCGCCGCGAGCACGCCGCGAGACGGATTTACCCCGGCAGAACCTCTCCGATCTGTTCGGAGAGCGGTCTGAACCTCTTTGCAGACGCTACGAGCACTTCAGAATCTCGGCTCTGCGTGTGAGAATAGGGGGCTCGAGGGCGCGTGCGAAGAGACGCCATCGGGGAAGAAGGAGGAGAGTCGGCTTGCGTGACCTGGCCATCCGGCGCTGCGAACCGGAAGATTACAAAGCCGTGCACCTCGTCTACTCCTCCCCACGGGCGATGGCCGAAACGCTCGGGATTCCGTACTCTTCAGAGCAGGCATGGCGTGAAGAGCTGGTTAGAGAACGAGACGACAACTTCGCCTTGGTAGCCCGCGTACACGGTGAGGTCGTCGGCCATCTGGCACTCAGCGTCTACTTGAATCCAAGGACTCGACACTCGGGACACTTCGGTATAGCAGTGCGGGATGATTGGCAGGGTAGGGGCGTCGGCACCGCGTTGATGGAGGCTTGCCTCGACCTCGCAGACAACTGGTTGAATCTCACGAGGTTGGACCTTCGCGTGTACGCGGATAATGCGCCCGCTATAGCCCTCTACGAGAAGTTCGGGTTCGAGATAGAGGGAACCCACAGACGATTCGCCTATCGCAACGGCGAATACGTGGACGCCCACATAATGGCCCGTCTGCGGTAGGGGCGGTGTACTCTTCGAGCAGCTCCCATAGGGTTTGGCTCCGCGGCGGCTTGGAACAGTCGTCGTAGAGGGCGGCTTCCGAGCGACAGCAGAGGTCCTGCAGCTCGAGGATCCGCTCCGCTTCCTTGCTACCGCCTCAAGACGACCAGCGTGGCAATGGTAAGCCCCGCGTACAGCGCCCACACCCCAACCAGCGTAAGCAGCCCGTTTCTTAGGGGTTTGGGCTCCGGCACGGCCGGGGGCACTCGGGCCTCCTCCCAGACGACGGCCGAGAGGTTCTTGCCGACCGCCTCGGAGAGGCGTTCGGACGCAACCCTGGCGAAGGTGTTGACCGTCTGGGTGGCCATCTTTCGGTCGGCACCTCGGTATGTCAGGTCCATGAAGGTCGTGTCCGGAACCCGACGTATTTCCAGGTTATCCAGTAGCTTAGCGGAACTCGCTTGCAGCCCGAGGCTTTGCCTGGTCTCATTGGCCACGGGGCGACTGGCCGCCAGGCGGACCATCGCCGGGGTAGTTTCGCTTAGCCTCGTGTCCGGCCCTGGAGCGGGGGGCCCGATCCTTAGGTCTCTTTCCACCCACACCCGGGCGGTTGGCTCATAGATCGGCTCTCTGAGGAACATTGCGAGGCTGACAAGGGTGACAATAATGGCCGCGACGATGGCTATGAGCAGCGCACCACCCACCGCCCTCACGACCATCGCCGCCTCCAGGTTCATGGGCCTCCTACCGTTCTCCTCCACCCCTCGAACGCCTCATGATAGCGGAGGCGTCAAGGCCCTAGGGACAATGGACGGGTCCAGGGGCTCCGAAGCTGGCGGGATAGTCTCATTCGCCACCTTCGCCCGTACATTATAGGGGTGGGTCTATGCCCTTCCCGCATGAACTTCCCCCGTTCTATGTTCGCGTGGGGCTTGGGGTGGCATTATGCTTACAGTGGAAAGGGAGCGTCCGACAGGCCCTGTAGGCGGGAGATAGGAGGTATGCGACCTTGCACGCGAGGATGAGTACGTTGGAGGGACCCCCACACGAAATAGATGAAGTACTGCGGGAGATCAGGGAGCACGTCCTGCCCCTATTGCGGCAACAGGATGGGTTCAAGGGGTTCATCACCCTCGAGGACCGCCAGAGCGGCAAGCTGATCGGCATCACCTTTTGGGAGAGTGAGCAAGCCATGCAGGCCAGCGAGGAAGTCGGAGACCGTACGCGCAGCGAGACAGCGGAGGTCACCGGCGACGCGATAGAGGTCGTAGAGAGGTACGAAGTCGGCCTGTTTGAGATGTTGGGCCAACTGTAAGTACCGAGGCAAGAATTATGGCCGGGGTATCCTTCAGGGTATCCCGGCCCTCTATTCATGAGGAGAGAGATGGACAAGAGCTCCGTTCGGGACGAGTTGTTCGACAAGGCGATGGAGGTGGGCGAGTTCGAGGTCTTCCCCGCGCCTAGCGAAGCCGAGGAGGATCCGGACAATACCTTCCTGATCTCCACTGGGATCCTCCTGGGGGTTCCCAAGATGTATATCGTCCGGGTCGAGGAGTTTCACCACAGCGAAGAGGAGGCAGACAAAGAGACAGACAAGATACTCCAAGAACAGGAGGGGCACATAAAGAGGGTACTTTCCGAGCACGAAATCGTGCTTAGCGAAGCGGCCTGGAATACGGTGTTCTCCTACGCCGTGTTGGATGAACATCCCTCTAGGACAAGCGGGCGGCTCTCAGAGGATGAGGTGCGCTCGGTAGAGGAGGCGTTCGACGCACTTGGATTAGATCCCTAGCCCCTAGCGCAGTGAGCGCGGCCGGGGGCCACCACGGGGTCCCGGACCTTCCTCTTTGCCCTTACTCACAAAGTGCGTGGAAGATGAATTCCGGCCAACCTTCCTAGAATTCATCGCCTGCTGATAATAAGGCAAGAGGAGAGAGTGTGATGTTTTCGAATCGTACTGAAGAGGTATAGAGATCCGAGAGGTCCGCCTCTGTATTAGGGGCTCGGCGATTGTCCCAACAATCCGATTCTTCCTTTCCCGAGCCCCGAAAAGGCGCTTACCCGTATATACGAGGGCATTCCTCAAGTGGACTATTAGATGTCTGAGTTAGTCTCCGACGCGCTTGGCTGTTCCCCGCGGTTCAAACCCCGCTCCCACAAGCTTGGAGGGCTTGATCTGGACGAACGTAAACATACTGCCATCGGGGGCGATGAACACATCGATCTGCGAATCATCCCGAAAGGTGACGGTGCCTGTGCAGTCCGCCTTGACGGTGTACGTGGCGGAGTCGGGCTCCTTACGAGTAACCTCCCCGTTAAAGTTAGAGGAATCGACGCCTTTCATCTTACCGTTGCCGTCAAAGACGGCATTTCCTGCAATGGCGAAAGGGACCTGCTCATCATTGCTCTTGATTTCAACCCCATTAAAGGCGAACAGATACGTCCCGTGAAGCGTGGCCTCCGAGCACTTCTTCGCCCCGGCGTCCTCGTTGCTGGCATACACCACCCCAGCCGCCAGGACACCCAACATGAGCGCGGCTATGGTCGACAACACGATGATGCGCTTCATGCGCAACCTCCTTTTCCCGGAGCAGGGTGAGAGGCCCGCCCCATTTACTTATGGGACCACCCTACATCTCGGAGCGTGTGCAGTACAACCCTCAAATGAGTGATTTTTCGGCGTTTGTCCCGACTAGGTCCCGGATATCTGTTTTCGAAACAGGGAATCTTTCTGCTTCGAGAAGGGGAAGATGGATATGGCCCAGTGCGAGGTCTGCGGAAACGAGTACGATAAGGCCTTTCAGGTAAGCACGCCCGATGGGGAATCGCACACCTTCGACAGCTTCGAGTGTGCCATCCACGCGCTCGCCCCGGTCTGCGAGTACTGCAAAGTCAAGGTGATCGGGCACGGCATCGAGGCGGGCGGCTCTTTCTACTGCTGTGCCCACTGCGCGCGTATGGCGGGTGCGGAAAGCGTCTCGTACCGGGCCTGAGCTGGCCCGCCGTAGTCCGTTGAGTGGGTCACGGGAAGAGGCCCGTCTCACTATCGAGCCGCCCGCTCGGAGAATTCGGGCAGGTATGCGACAGGGGAAGGTAGACAGCTATTCTTTGTCGTTGCGTTCGAAGTAGCGGTTGGTGATAGGCATGCGCCTGTCGCGGCCGAAGGCCCTTCCTGTGACCTTTATGCCCGTCGGGGCCTGGCGGCGTTTGTACTCGGCCCTGTCCACGAGTTGCACGATGCGACGCACATCGTCCTCGTCGAAACCCGAGGCCACGATCTCGGCCACCCCCCTGTCCTCCTCGATGTAGGCTTCGAGGATGGGATCCAGGACCTCGTAGGGCGGCAGGGAGTCCGTGTCGCGCTGGTCCTCACGCAGCTCGGCTGTGGGCTCTTTGTTGAGGACCGAGTCGGGGATGACCTCGCGGTTCTTCCTCTCGTTGAAGTGCCGCGCCACCCTGTAGACGAGATTCTTCGGCACATCCTTTATGACCGCGAAACCACCAGCGGAGTCACCGTAGAGGGTGGAGTAACCCACGCTCATCTCGCTCTTGTTGCCCGTAGAAAGGACGATCCAACCGAACTTGTTGGAGAGGGCCATCAGGATGTTACCCCTGATGCGGCTCTGCAGGTTCTCCTCCGTCACGTCCTCGGGGAGCCCCTTGAAGGCGCCCTCCATCATCTCCCTGTAGGCGTCGAAGGCCGGACCGATGGGGATGGTCTGGGTGTCGATGCCGAGGTTCTTGGCGAGCGCAGCGGCGTCGGTATTGCTACCTTCCGAGGTGTAACGGCTCGGCATGAGGACGCCCGTTACGTTCTGAGGACCCAGGGCCTCGACAGCGACGGCGGCAGCCAGGGAAGAATCTATGCCTCCCGAGAGGCCGAGCACGGCCCGGGAGAACCCGTTCTTGCGGAAGTAGTCCCCGAGGCCAAGCACGAGGGCTTCGAGCACCTCGCCCTCCTCCGGTAGGGAAGGTTCGATCCTGGGTTCGGCCGGTTCCGCGGCGGGCGGTTCGTGTCGAGGAACCTTTACGATCTCGGGCGTATGCTCGCTGTTCTCCTTGCGGGGCCTGGGGTCATGGAGGCGTTGCATGAGCGAGCGATCCGGGTACAGGTCTACGATCAGCAGGTCTTCCCTGAACTGGCCGGCCCGCGCCACGAGCCTGCCCTCGGGGTCGAAGACGACCGAGTGGCCGTCGAAGACGAGCTCGTCCTGGCCGCCCGTGAGGTTGCAGAAGAGCACGTAGCAACCGTAGTCCGAAGCCCGCACGCCCAACATCCTTTCCCTGGCGGCACCCTTCTGCCTGTGGTAAGGGGAGGCCGAGATGTTGAGTAGGACGCTGGCCCCGCCGAGGGCCTGATCGCGGGCCGGGCCACCAGGGTACCAGATGTCCTCGCAAACGCTCACCCCGACGAGGGCGTCGCCCAGATCGAGGATCGGGGCTCCAGTGCCCTCCCTGAAGTAGCGGTTCTCGTCGAAGACACTGTAGTTCGGCAGGTAGTGCTTGTGGTAGCTGTACAGCACCCCACCGCCGGATACCAGGGCGCAGGCGTTGTACAGGTCGGCGTCCAGATCGACGAAGCCCGCGGCGGCCACCACGTTCTCGGGAACCCGCCCGGCGAACTCGTGGAGCGCCCTCACGTTCTCCTCGATAAAGCTCTGGCGCATGAGAAGGTCCTCGGGCGGATAGCCGGGGATGGTCAGTTCGGGGTACGCAACGAGCTCGGCGCCCGAATCGGTCGCCCGCTCCAGGGCGTCGGCCATCTTCTCGACGTTCCCCCAGATATCCCCGACGGTGGTGTTGATCTGGGCCAGCGCAACCCTCATACACTAAATATATCGCGCCTGTCGCGTTCGTGCCTGCCGGTGTTCGTGCCTGTAGAGTGTCCATCGGCCAGGCCACCTCCGGCTAGTCAGCCTGTTGTCTTCTACAGTGGCCTAACTCGTGATTCGTAATAGGTCGATGCCTTGCGAATCGCCTTAGAAGATAGGGTCCGGCGTTGTGCCCGACAGGAGCTGACGTGCCGCTCCGGCCACCCTGCGCAGGTAACCTTCTTCTTTCGGGACGAACTCGGTGAGGTGTATCCGCCTTGCAGAGGTTCTGCCCTCAGCATACTCGCGGGCGGGCGCCGAACCCATCTCGTAGAGTGCTTCCACTCTGTCGAGGTCGAGCCGGAACACGGCCTCGACCTCCTCCTTCTGGAGACGAAGGTCCCCTGGAGGTGTGGCGTCGCACACGAGGAAGACCTCATGAAGCTCCCTGTCGCAGCCGTCGGGTATCTCCTGCTCCACCCTGCGGGTTCCGAGCGGGACGAGCGTCTCGGGTTCTATCCGCAAGCCGAGCTCTTCCTCGACCTCCCGCAGACCGTCTATCGTCTCCTCCCCCGAGGCAAGATGCCCCGCGGCGGTGACGTCGAGGTAGCCGGGCCAGGTATCTTTGGTGGCGGCGCGCCGCTGGAGGAGCAGGTAGGACCCCCCGGGGTCGGATCCGCAGATCCAACAGTGAAAGCATCGGTGCCACAGACCAAGGCGGTGCGCCTCGCCCTTCGGAACGACCTCCCCTGTAGGCAACCCTGACTCGTCCAGAATATCCAGCAGCTCATCCACAAGGAAAAGAGTAGCACGCAACCCGCAGGCACCCCGATACCGAGAAAACCTGTAACCTGATACCCGAAACCTGATACCTAAGACAGGAGGCACCGTGACCACGATCGTGATAGCCAGTTACTTCGAGGAAGAGTACGTCCGTCGCATTGGGGAGATGGACGAGCGGTTGCGGGTCCTCTACAGGGAGGATCTGGTCCCGCCTCCGCGGTGGCCCGGGGACCACGCGGGGCCGGCAGAGTGGGAGAGAACGCCTGAAGCCGAGGAGGAATTTCTGGCGATGCTCGAGGAGGCCGAAGTCCTCTACGACTTCCCCCGCGGTCATGTCGAGGATCTCGTCGAGGTCGCCCCCAAACTCCGGTGGGTGCAGGGAAGCATGGCGGGAGCGGGAGAGGTTGCGCAGAAAGCCGGGCTTGGGGAGACGGATGTCGTAGTGACGACGGCCAGCGGCATCTACTCGGGTCCGCTCGCCGAGTTCGTGCTCATGGCGATGCTCCAGCACGCCAAGGAGCTCGACCATTTGCGACGCGACAAGGCAGGGAAGATCTGGCGGCAGGGGACGGTGGGGACCCTCGAGAACAAGACGCTTTGCGTGGTCGGTATGGGGAGCATCGGTCGCGCCATATCGGGGCGGGCTCGGCCCTTCGGCATGCGCATAGTCGGGGTCAAGCGCACGGTACGCGAGGACGACGAAGCCTGGGACTACGCCGACGAGCTGTACCCTACGGCGGAGCTCGGCAGTGCTCTGGGCGAGGCTGATTATGTCGCCGCTACGCTTCCAGGCACCCCCGAGACGCGGCGCTTGCTCGACGCCGGGGCGATAGCCGCGATCAAGCAGGGGGCGTACTTCGCCAACGTGGGAAGGGGTTCCGTGGTCGACGAGACGGCGCTCGTCGAGGCGCTTCAGAGCGGCCACCTCTCCGGGGCGGCGCTCGACGTGTTCGAGGTCGAGCCTCTGCCCGAGGAGAGCCCCCTGTGGCAGCTCGACAACGTGATCGTCAGCGCCCACACGACGGATGTCGTGCCCGACCTGATCAACGCCGCCCAGACGGACCTGTTCTGCGAGAACCTGCGCCGTTACCTCGCCAGCGAGGAGCTGCTCAACGTGCTGGACAAACGTCTGCTCTACTAGGCCACCACTCTGCCTCCTCGATGCTTCCTACGGTAGACTACAGGGAGGGTTTGAGCAGGAGGAAGTTGGGCGAAGGGTCTCCGGCCGCGGATGCACCGCAGAAGGCTTTACCCCAGAAGCATGAGTGGCAAGGCGACCTATCCCCAGCGGCGCTACACGCGTCGGGACTTTTTGCGCGTCGCCGCATCAGGCGCAGCAGCGACGGCTTGCGGAGGATTGTTTACCGCGTGCGGTGACCCGAACCTTGCCGGTAAGATTCGGGTTACCCCCAGCACCGTCAGGGCCGACGAACCGTTCGCCATTACGCTGAAGGATCTTTCACCCTGGCAACGCGTAACCCTGCGCGCGCGGTTCGTCGACGCCTACGACGTGGAGTGGAGGTCGATGGCCGTGTTTCGGGCCGACGTCCTGGGGACGGTGGATGTCTCCAGGCAACCCCCGGTAGAAGGCAGCTACACGGGGACGGACCCGATGGGCCTCGTGTGGTCGGCCTACGGTAGTGGGACCTCTTACGCCATCTCTTTGCGTCCACAGCCCCTGTTTATCACCGCGGAGACGGGCGGGGAGACAGCTCACGTCGAAGTCTCCAGGACCCTGCTTACCGACGAGATTGCCGGCACCAACGTCCGAGAGCGCGGGCTCTACGGCAGGTTCTTCCGGCCCGCTACCGGTGGGCCCGTACCTGGCGTCCTGGTGATTGGCGGATCCGATGGAGGATTGGCTCCCTACGCAATGCGGGAGGCGGCGCTCCTGGCGAGCCACGGGTTCGCCGCGCTTGCGCTCGCTTACTTCTACATGGGTTCGCTACCGTACAGGCTCGCAAGAATCCCTCTCGAGTACTTCGGGGACGCCATAGGTTGGTTGCAGGACCACCCGTCGGTGCGTGGCGACAGGCTCGGGGTAATCGGCACCTCGCGCGGTGGGGAGCTGGCCCTGCTCCTCGGGGCGCACTACCCCGATCTCCAGGCCGTTGTGAGCTACGTCGGAAGCGGACTCGTGTTCCCGTCTCCGACGGGTCCCGAACCGGCGTGGACCTTCCGCGGCAAACCGCTACCCTGGATCCCCAACCCCTTCGATATCTTGCAGGCGAAGCCGGACCAGTTCGAAAGAGCCGTGATACCCGTCGAACGCACCAACGGTCCCGTCCTCCTCATCTCCGGCGATGCCGACCAGGTGTGGCCCTCCACCCAGCTCTCACAGGTCGCTATGGAGCGTCTCGGACGCTACGAACGGCCCTACAACGACGAGTTTCGTCACTACCCCGACGCCGGGCACGGGATCCAGCCCCCCTACCTCCCGACCACCCCAGGAACCTACTATAACGGCGGAAATCTCGGGGGCAACGCCGCTGCCAACGAGGATTCCTGGCAACGCGTGCTCGACATGCTCGATAGACGTCTACGGCGTACCGGCGATCCGTAGACCCGCAGCGGTATGTATCGCCTTCGAATGGCCTTTCACGGGTCGGCGCTGGATGCCGCACCAGGGCGCTTTGCCTTCGGCCCCGCACGGACGTTATCGAGGATTGCGGCCACCTGAGTAGCAGGCCGTGACAGCGCTGTTACTCTACTGGTTGCAGGACGGGTAGGTTATTCGAGCCAGAAGGGGTACGGCAACGGCTTTGAGAGAACGTACAGAGCGACTCGTGGACTCGGCGGAGGCCAGGGTAGTGACAGCCGTCAAAGGCGGGCGGATGTGGAGAGTGCAATGACGCGTCCTTTCGAGCCTGACGCCCCGATAGGCGCGGAGGAATATCTGGCCTCCCAGGCACCCGCACTGGAGGTTACCGACGCCCTGGGGAAGATCCGGGAGCGGGTACTCGCAAGCGGCTGGCGCGTGATCGTGCTGGACGACGATCCCACGGGCACCCAGACCGTGCACGACGTCCCCGTCCTCACCGCGTGGTCGTACTCGGAGCTTCGCTGGGCGCTGGAGCAGCCCAACCCGGTCGTGTACGTCCTGACGAACTCGCGCAGCCTCGACGAGCCCGATGCCGCCGCGTTGAACGAGAAGATCGGGCGTCGCCTGAGACGCGCGGCCTCCGATTCGGACACCCGGTTCGTCGTCGTGAGCCGAAGCGATTCGACCCTGCGGGGGCATTACCCGGCCGAGACCGACACGCTTCAAAGGGAGCTGGGAGTAGACTTCGACGGCGTCATCGTCTGTCCGTGCTTTTTCGAGGCGGGCCGCGTGACCCTCGACGACGTGCAGTGGGTGAGGCAAGGCGGAGAGCTGGTCCCCGCGGCCCTCACCGAATTCGAGACCGATTCAACCTTCGGCTACTCGTCCTCGAACCTCGCCCGCTGGATCGAGGAGAAGACGGGTGGCAGGACCCCCGCAGAGAGCGTGCTACGTATCGGCATCGCGGATATCAGGGAGGGTGGCCCGGAAAGGATCACAGCCCTGCTCAGGAGCGCCAGGGACGGGCAACCCATCGTGGTCAACGCCGCCGAATACGCGGACCTCGAGGTCTTCGTGCTGGGGCTGCTCGAAGCGGAAGCGACCGGCAAGTCTTTCCTGTACCGTACCGGGCCTTCGTTCGTGCGAGCGAGGGGCGGCATCCCCGAGAGACCACCGCTAGAGGCGCGAGACCTCTACCACGCAAACACCGGTAGAGGTCACGGTCTCGTCCTCGTTGGCTCGCACGTGCACCAGACGACCCGGCAGCTACGAGCGGCAAAGAAGCTGGACGGGCTGCGCACCGTGGAGTTGTCCGTGACCCGGATACTCGATCCCGAGGGGAGGACGGGGAGCTAGACCGGGTAGTCGATCTAGTCAACGAGATGCTCACCAGGTCCGACGTGGTCGTGTATACGAGCCGCGAAGTCGTACACGCCTCCCAAGACCTCTCTGGGCTCGAGGTCGGGAGCGCCGTCTCTGCCGCGCTGGTGGATGTGATGCGGAGCGTGGACCGGGAGCTAGAGCTGGGGTTCGTGGTGGCGAAAGGCGGCATAACTTCGAGCGATGTGGTCACCGAGGGCCTGGGCGTGCGGCGTGCGGAGGTCGCCGGCCAGATGCTGCCGGGGATTGTATCGGCCTGGATCCTGCCCGAAGACAGTGACTACCCCGGGCTGCCTTACGTGGTCTTCCCCGGCAACGTCGGAGACGAGGACGCGCTCGCGCAGGTGATACAGAAGCTACGTGTGGGGTCAGCCCGGGAAACGTAACTGGCCGCCTTCCCGATCTTAGGTGACCTGATCGAGGACGTCGTATGAACCCCCAACGACCCAGGCGGCTACCGCGTCGCTACGCGAATGAGATGTAGATAGCGACCGCCACGGCAGTCAGGACCACGCTGAGGATAAGTAGCTCTCTCAAGGGTTCACCCCCTCTACGGCTGCACGGGATCGCGCTCTTGCAGGGAGTAGAGCCTCGCGTAGAGACCGTCCGAGGAGATCAGGTCTTCGTGGGTGCCCGTCTCGGCGACGCTGCCGTCTTCGATCACGAAGATCGAATCTACGCTCCTGACCAGCCTGAGCTCGTGGGCGATCACGAAGGTGGTGCGCCCTTCTGTAAGAATCCTCCAACTCTCCTCTACTGCAGAGGCGGCCTCGGCGTCAAGCCCGGCCTGGGGTTCGTCGAGGATCAGGATAGGAGTATCCCTGAGCATGGCCCGCGCGATGGAGATGCGCTGCCTCTGCCCACCGCTCAGACTCTCGCCGCGCTCGGAGAGCACGGTGTCGTAGCCTTCCGGCAGCTCCCGGATAAACTCGTCTGCCCCCGCTAGTTCGGCTATGGCTTCGATCTCCTCCCTGCCCGCCCCTGGCCGCCCGTAGGCAATGTTCTCGGCGACCGTCGCCCTGAAGAGCAGGGGGTCCTGCGGCACGAAGGTCACGGAGTCGCGCAAGGACTTGAGGGTGAAGTCCTTTACGTCTTCCCCGTCGATGAGGACCCTTCCCTCCTGCGGGTCGTAGAGGCGGGCGATCAGGCTGGTGACAGTGGTCTTGCCCGCGCCGCTCACCCCGACGAGCGCGACCCGGCTCCCCGCTTCGACGTCGAAGTCCACGCCCCGCAGTACCTCTCCAGCCTCGTCCTCATAGGCGAAGCGCACGCCCTCGAAGATCACCCTGCCGTCGAACTCTGGCGCAGGACGGGCTCCTGGCAAATCCTTCACGGTCGGCTCCGCGTTCAATAGCTCTATTATGCGCTCGCCCGAGACGAGCGACGTACCGATCTGGTTCACCTGCCGGCTCAGGGCCCACAGGGGCGAAAGAAACAGGGCGAGGTAGGCCACGAAGACGGTAAGGTCGCCCAAGGAGAGGGCGCCGGACAGGACCTGCCTCGCCCCGAAGTAGACCACCAGCGCCGTGCCGAGGCCTCCGACGATCCCGAGTACGGTGCTGAACTTGGCCTCTATCATCGCGCTGTCCACGCTGGCCTTGAGTGACTCCCTGCTCTCCTTCCTGAAGCGCCCCATCTCGTCTTCCTCGCGGGCGAAGAGCTTGACGGCCCTAATACCGATTATGGCCTCCTGCATAACGCTGGCGATCGCGCCTTCCCTCGTCCTGACTATGCGCATCCGCTGCACGAGCGCCTGCCTGTAGCGCTTGACGGCGAGGAACAGGAAGGGCACGGTCACGAGCGCTAGCAGCGTAAGCTGCCAGTCGAGCCAGAGCATGACGACCAACATACCGAGCAGGATCATGACCGAGGAGAACACCTCGACCACCGAGTCGACCAGCATGGTGCGTACCTCTTTCACGTCGCTGGTGACGCGGGTTATGGTGTCCCCCGTGCGCTTCTTGCCGTGGTAGTCGAGCCCGAGGGCGTGGACCTTCGCGTAGAGGGCCTCGCGCATGTCGAAGACGGTCTCCTGCCCGAGCTTCTGGAGCAGGTAGCGCCTGAATGAGGCGACGCTCCTCGTCACGGTGAAGATCAAAACGATGAGGAATGCTATCCCGGCGAGCAGTATCGCCTTGTCCTCTAGGAGAGCAGGCACCGCGTCAGGTAGCGGCTTGTTGTCGGTCAGCACGTAGTCGATGATCAGGGCGAGCGGCCATGGCTGAGCTAGGCTCGTCACCGTCTCCAATAGCAATACTCCGAGCGCCAGTACAAGCCCGCCCCGGCGAGGCCTCAAGAAAGGCGTAAAGTTGGAAAGTGTCTGCCCTGTGCGCCTCAGCCCGGCGCGAAGCTCCTTCAATCTTCTCACCCGTATAGGATACCGCACCGCCCGCGGGTAGAATGTGCGAGCTTACCCAACCCTAGAGTACGGAGGCCAACGTGACGAGACGAGTCCTCGCGACCGTAGAAGACCTTTTGTTCAGGAGCAAGATCTCCGAGACCGCCTCGACGCTCGGCATCGAGGCGGCGTTCCCCCGGAGCCCAAAGAAGCTGCTCGAGACTCTGCGCAAGACCCCACCCGACCTCCTCATCCTCGACCTCAACTCCGCCCGCTTCGAACCGCTGGCGCTGTTGCAGACCGTAAAGTCCGAGGAGGCGACACGCGATGTCCCTACGGTCGGCTTTCTCTCCCACGTCCAGAAAGACCTGGCCGTCGCAGCGCGGGAGGCAGGCTGCGACCGCGTCGTCGCCCGCAGCGCTTTTACCAGGGACCTTCCGCGAATACTCGCCGGCCGCACCCCAGACACCATCGACGAGGCCGGCGTTGGCTGAGGGCGGAGGGTGGAAGCGCCTCCGCAGCGAGAGGCTTATGGAGACCCCTTACTTCTCGTTACGCTCAGACCGGCTGCGGCTCCCTGATGGTGGGATCAAAGACCCCTACTACGTCATCGAACGCCCCGACGCCGCGATTATCTTCCCGCTCACCGCGGGCGGCGAGGTCGTCCTCGTCAACCAGTACCGCCCGCCGCTCGAAACAATGGAGCTCGGCCTGCCCGCAGGGCTCGTCGAAGCCGGCGAGAGACCGGAGGAAGCGGCCCGCCGCGAGCTCTCCGAGGAGACGGGCTATACGGGCGGCGAGTGGGAACAGTTGGGCTCCGTAGCCTCATCCCCCAGCCTCAAGGACAACCGGGCCTATCTCTTCCTGGCCTGCGGCGTCGGGGAGAGCACGGTGCCCGACCCCGACGAACACGAGCTCGTCGAGGTGGTTCGCGTGCCAGTGGAAGAACTCTTGAACCTCGTCCGTTCGGGTAAGATAGTCAGCTCCAGTGGGGTTGCGGCCATCATGCTCGCCCTGGAGCGGCTGCGGGAAGACTCGTCATGAACCCACCGCTAAAGCGGCAGGCTTGTCCCTGGACGAACCCGAGGATGCATGAGTAGCACCGCCGGTATCCGAGACGATAGGCACCATGACGGATGCCCTGCTGCGGATGTTGCGCGCAGCGTTGGTATCGGCGTGGGCAACGTGTCCACAGCCCTTACAGATAAACTCGGCCTGGCTTCGTCGATTGGCCTTATCGCAGTACCCGCACTCGTTGCAGGCTTGCGAGGTGTAGGCCGGATCGACGCACACGAGCGGGATACCGGCAAGCCGGACTTTGTATTCGAGGAAGCCGCGAAGCTGCCCGAAGGCCCACTTGCCGTGCCGACCACGCTGCGATCTCCTGAGCCGCTTGCCGGTACGCTGCCGGATGCCTTTGAGATCTTCGAGGGCTACGCCTCGGTCGGACCGTTTCGCCTTATCGACGATGCGCTTGCTGAGAACGTGGTTCGTGTCGCGCTTGAACCGGCGCTCCTTGCCGGAGAGCTTTTTGAGGTGGCGCTTTGCCGATTTAGTACCCGCCTTTTGCAGCTTTGCGCGGATGCGCTCGTAGCGCTTGCGCGACTTTTCGACGCGCTCGGAGGTATGGATCTCCCCGTCCGAATCGGAGGCGATGTCGGCCACGCCGAGATCTACGCCGAGCCAGTCCTCCGGCGTAGCGGGCGGCGGCTCCTCAACCTCAACGGTCGCGAGCAGATACCACTTGCCGCCGCGGTAGACGAGATCGGACTCGCCGCGTCGGGAGGCGAGCAGTGCGCGGGTGCGCTCGTCGCAAACAAACCCGATGCGCTGTCGGCCCTCGGTGGTCCAGATCGACACCTCGTTAGCTCCGCTGTACCAGCGCAGGATACGATCGTCGTAGGCAATCGCACCGAGCGGCCTAAACGTTCGCTTAGTGCGCCTATCGAGCTTGTAGGCATCCGCAACCTTGGCGAGCAAGCGTATCACCACCTGCGCGGTAAGACCAAAGCGCTCCTTGATGTCGTGGTAGGCCACCTGCTGAAGCCGGTACTTGTTGGCGTACGTACCCTTGTCCCAGGCAACCCCGGAGGCGTAATCGCACGCCTCGTTCACGCGGCGCAGCGTCGCCTTTAAGGCCTCGCGCTGAGATCCCGAAGGGAGCAACTTCACCATCACCGTAAGCCTCACTTTGTCACCATAGTGACGAGTGTACACGACCGCGGAGGTTTTCCCATGAATCATCTGTCGTGCGGCTCCGATTCCTCCACTCCGCTAAAAGCGGGTGGCTTCCTCGGAGCAAAAGCTCGGTGAGCGAGGGACCGCCGCGGTACTCTATCTTCGACCTCGCCACCGCTGACGAGGAGACCATCAGGCAGGCGGCTAACCTCCTGGTCGAGGGATTCAGGGAAGACTGGCCCGGTGCCTGGCCGACGGAAGAAGAGGCTCTCCAGGAGATGCGGGGAGCCCTGGAGGAGGGCCGGATCTGCCGGGCAGCCCTGGAGGAGGACGGGACGCTTCTGGGTTGGATCGGTGGCATACCCGCCTACGACGGCAAGGTGTGGGAACTGCATCCGCTGGTAGTTCGCCCCGACTTTCAACGTAAAGGTATAGGCAGCGCGCTAGTCGTCGACCTGGAGGCCCGCGTCGCTGAGCGCGACGCCCTGACGCTCTGGCTCGGCACCGATGATGAAACGGGCATGACTACCCTCTCCGGCGTGGACCTCTACCCCGACGTCCTCGGACACCTGGCAAACATAGAGAATCTGCACGGGCACCCTTACGAGTTCTACCTCGAACTGGGCTTCTCCATAATCGGCGCGATGCCGGACGCCAACGGCTGGGGCAAGCCCGACATCTACATGGCCAAGCGTTGCTGAAATCAAGGTTTCATACGTCAGACGGTAGATCGCTTCCGGTAGTAGGTGCAGAGCGCTCTCCGCGATGGATTCCCGCATTCGCGGGAATGACAGCTAAGCTGGGAGCACCGCAGTAGGAATCGCGCCTACCAGGAGGTTGCACAACGCGGAACAGCTCCTGCGGATTCCGTATCAGGTTTCAGGACCAGGAAGCGAAGTTTACCGTCTTGATGGTTCGATGGGCAGGATTGTTCTGTAGGGCAAAGAAAGAGCCCGGAACTTCGTGCTCCGGGCTCCCTGTTTCTCCATGAGCTCGCGGTCTAGCAGGTGAAAGAGCTGCCGCAGCCGCAGCCGCCCTGGACGTTGGGGTTGTTGACGGCGAAACCGGCGCCCATGAGGCCGTCTACGTAGTCGAACTCCGAGCCCATGATGTAAGGAACGCTCATGGCGTCGATGAGCATCCTGACGCCCTTGGCCTCGAAGACCTCGTCGTCGTCGGCGATCTCGTCGTCGAAGTAGATGCTGTACTGGAAACCGGAGCAGCCTCCTGGCCTCACGCCGATGCGCAGCGCGAGGTCTTCCTCGCCTTCCTGGGCCATGAGGGTCTTGACCTTCTCGGCGGCGTTGTCGGTGATGTTGACTATGGTCGCTTGCTTCTGCTCCATCAGCACCTCCCGTGCTGTAGTCTGCTTTTGGTTACGCAAATTATTACACCCCCTACCGTATACTTCAACGCCGCTTTCGCAAGGTCCAATGAAGCCTTCCACGCACCACCTTGTCGAGGCGCGCCCTCCTGGCCGAGATGTACTTCCTCGACCTGGCGAGCAGCGACGATGGGTTGACGGCTCCGAGCACCCTTCTCCAGCGCGGCAGGCGCTCGTAGGCTCGCATGGCGTCCCGGTAAGCGGAGACTACATGATCCCTTCCACCGTCCGCGGAGTAGAGGTGATCCGAGTAGGTCAGGGCGAATCTGCGCATCGGTGCCTCCTCCACGCCTGCGGCTCCGGCGAGGAGAAGTACCCGCTCGGTGGGGGTCAGCGCGGGCGAATCGGCCACGATGCTCCTGTTCGGCGGCAGCACGTCGCGCAGCCTGCCTATGAGGTCCCTGTAGAGATCCTCGGGCCTGCCGCGGGCGAGGAGCATCCTCTTGGAGGCCGGTACGGCAGCCACGATCAGAGGGGGCACGAGAACGAACAGAGGCCACACAGGAATGGTGTTCTCCCCGGAGCGGCCCGTGGTGGCACCTTGATCTACTTGGTCCTGGTTCCGCTGCCTGGACTGCTGCTGCGCCCTGTTTTGCGCGAGCTGGCTCCTGTCCTGGCTGTTCTCGGCGGCCTGTATCCCGCTGGCCAGCGGAAGCTCGGGCCGCGGGGCGTTGGCCTCCATCGCGTCCGGCATGGAGAAACCCGGCGTCGGGTTGAAAGGGTACCAGCCGACACCGGGGAAGTAGGCCTCTACCCAGGTGTGCATGTTGCTTCCCCTTACCAGGTATTCTCCCTGGCTCACCTCTTCGCCAGAGGTGGACCCGTAGACGACCCGCGAGGGCACGTTCATGTCGCGCAGGAGGAGGGCCATAGAGGTCGAGAACTGGGTACAGAAGCCTTCCTTGCCCTCACCCAGGAACTCCTCTACCGCCTTGTCCGCCCTGCGGTAGCTCACGTCGAGGTTGTAGGTAAATCCGCCGTCGTAGATCAGGTACTGTTCGATCGCGCGCGCCCTGTCGTAAGGCGTCGCGGGGTCGTATCGGCGTTGGATCTTCTGCGCCGTTTCGCTGACCACGGGCGGGGTGTCTTCGGGAAGCTGGAGGAACTTCTCCTCCACCGAGGACGGGTAGTCGCTGCCCGCGCCCCTGAGCTGCGCCCCGGTTGGCTGGGGGATCTCCGAGAACACCTCGTAGAAGTCGCCCTCTTCGAAGGGTTCGTCCGTCGACCACGAGCCGTCGGAGTTCGGGCTCGCCCGATACTCGGAGGTACGCACTATCTTGTACCCACCGAAGACCAGGTCCGTCTGGGCGTTGAGAACCTGCACCCTCTGCAGCACGGGACGGGTCTCGACATCCGGCGCTATCTCCTCGCCGTCGTCGGCCGCCGGCTGCGTGGTGTCCGACCACCGGACGCCGTCGAAGTAATCCATCGTTCCGCCGCGCCACAGGAGCGGCTTGGAGCTTCGGATGCGCAGGAGCTCGGCCTCTCTCCCGGCCGTAAGGTAATCTCCCACATCGGCCTGTACGCCGAGCCTGGAGGTACCGCCCGTCCCTATGCGCGTCCAATCTATCAGTCCGGCGCTGACCGTCTCGTCGGATAAGGGCATCCTCGGCACGAGGAGCACCAGCGCGACCACGACAGCCCCTGCCACGACAGCAGGACGGCCGGGACCATCCGGTCCTGTCACGCCCGTGGAGAGAAAGAGTCCCACGGCGCAGACCAGGAAAACGGCGAAGAAAGGCCCCGCCCCATCCTCGAAGCTGATGGTCGAGAGAACACCTATGGTCAGTCCCAGAACGGCCACGGAGATAACGGGGCTCTCCTCGTAGAGGGTGGCGGAGGTTGCGAAGGCCACCAGGATCATGACCAGGGGTACGAGCACTACGAAGAGTCCTGGGGCGAGATCGTAGGGTACGGGCTGGACGTACATGGTGTTCGCCGCACCGTAGACATCGCCCCCTATGATCCTGAATGACCCCTGCCAGTCCGAGACCGAGAAGAGATCCGTGCCGTACACCGCGACCACCGTATACGCCGCTATGGCAGGGAGGAGAAGCACGAACCGCCACCTGCCCGCCGAGCCGACGAGCGCCGCTACGGCCGCAGCGAAGAGCATGGGCAACAAGGCCTTGTGCCCGGCCATGACCGTGACCACGGAGAGCGCGCCGAAACCCCCATCGGCACCGTCGTAAGTCTCGCCCGTGAACAGGACGCTGAAGGCGCTGCCCGTCGCGAGCGCCGCGCCGTAGAGCCACAATCTCGTCGCCAATCCGTTCATCGCACGGCCTCGACCCCCCTGGAGCCCGAGAGTCCCGCCACCCCCGCAGGGTGGCTAACGACGCGCACCGTGGCCCCGGCCGCTTCCATGGTGCCCACGCTCCTGAGAAACTCCGCCTCACGGCCCTGTGCGGCGCTCCCCGGCACAGGGGGCGTCCTGTAGGTGTGGGTGGCGAGGGCGACCACGATCACAAAGAGACCGGCCTCCCTGAGCTTACGGACGCAATGCGGCAACTCGTCGTCGCGGGTGCGCGAGACGAGGACTACGCCCTCCCCTAGTCCCCCCCGCTCCCCGAGCACGGTCTCTCCCAGGTAACGGCTCCCATCGGCGCGCGCCGTCGCGAGGCGCCTCATCGCCCCCCAGTAGGAATCATCGTCGGATCCAAAACCGGTGTCTGTGCCACTACTGCCGGTATCGAGCAGCCTGAAAGGCAGCCCCTCCCCGGCAAGGTGCGTGAGAACCGAGGCCGCCACCGAGACGGCGTCCTCGATCTCGTTCTCCTGGCTCCTCAGCCCCTCCCTACGCAGATCCAGGGCCACTGTGTGGCGCCTCGGGGCCTGCAGGGAGAACTCCTTGACGAAAAGCTCCCCTGTGCGTGCCAGACTCTTCCAGTGGATGTGACGCCTGTCGTCGCCCCTACGGTACTCCCTCAGGTTCGCGAACTCCTCGCCCCGCCGGCCGCGGGACCCCGTGGTGCCGGCCTCCACGTTCCCGCCCCGCAAGGGAAAGCCCCGAAGTTCGTAGACCTGCGGGTAGACGACCACCTCGGTCGTCTCCCGGTCCCTCCTGGCGAACCGGAGTAATCCGAAGGGGTCCGCCACCCTGACCTCTGCGGGGCCCAGCGTGTAGACGCCCCTGCGCGCGAAGGTTAGGGGGACCTCGATCCTGCTCCTCTCCCTCGTCGCCGAAAAATCGAAGCTGCGCGGTCCGGGGAGCCGGTCGACCACACTCGCCTTCGGCGCGCCGAACCGCGAGCGCTCCAGCAGAAGCCGTAACTGCGCGGGGCTGCCGGCCGTGATACGGATACCGGGAGGCAGTGCGCGCGAGTAACGGAGACCCCTGGTACCAACCACCCCGAGGACGAGGGATGCGAGCGTCAGGGCCAGGAGCGCGTAAGCAAGCTGGTGGAACTGGGTGGTGCCGATAAGACGCGCCACGACCAACGTGACGACGCCGGCAAAGAGCGCCTGCCAGCCGCGGGCCGTGGGCCTTACGGAGAGCCGCGAGGCACCCCTCCCGGGCAAGTGCCCTTACACCGCCTCGGTCACCGGGACCGAGCGCAGGATATCCTGCACGATCTCACGGGTGGCGTTGTCGGGCCCGATGCCGTCCTCGGAGCTGGTGGCCGAGGGTATGATCCTGTGCGAGAGCACGCTGGATGCCATCGCCTTGACGTCGTCGGGCGCGCAGTAGGAGCGCCCGTTCGCCGCCGCCCGAGCCCGCGAGGCGGCCAGTAGCATCCTGCTCGCCCGTGGGGAGGCGCCGAGATAGACGTCCTCGCGTTCCCGGGTCGCCGAGGTCACGGAGACGACGTACCTGAGTACGGCCTCGCTCGTATAGATATCCTCGACGAGCCTGCGCATCTCCAGAAACTCCTCGACCCCGACCACGGGAGCAAGGTCGGCGACGGGGTCCTGGGAGAGCTTGAGCATCTCGGTCTCCGCGTCCTCATCGGGGTAGCCGACCTGCATCTTGATCATGAACCGGTCGAGCTCCGCGTGCGGCAGCGGATAGGTACCTTCGTGCTCGACGGGGTTCTGGGTGGCCACCACGCAGAAGGGCTGCGAGAGGTGACGCGTCACCCCGTCCACCGTGACCGAGCCCTCCTCCATCGCCTCCAAGAGCGCGCTCTGGGTCTTGGGGCTGGCGCGGTTGATCTCATCCGCGAGCACCACGTTCGCGAAGACGGGCCCTGCCCAGAACTCGAAATCCCCCTCGCCCTGGTTGTAGACGTTGAGACCCGTCACGTCGGCCGGCAAGAGATCGGGAGTGAACTGTATCCTGCGAAACTCGGCCCTCAGCGAACGGGCGAGCGACTTCGCCAGAAGCGTCTTGCCCACACCGGGTACATCCTCTATGAGAACATGCCCGCCCGCAAGCATGGCCACCACGGCCAGGAAGACACCATCGCGCTTGCCAGATACAGCAAGCTCGACGTTCCCGACTATGCGTTCTACCCTCTCCGCGAAATCGTTGTGGTCCAAAGAAATCCCGTCTATGTTCGGTGGACGGAGGGAATTATATCTCATAGGTATCAGGTATCAGGCTTCAGGCTTCAGGTTTCCGCTCGGCGGCTCGTGATTCTGCATTGGCCCGAACGATCAAAGCACGTCCCAACCGCAACGCTGCGTCATCGTCACGGAGCTAGGCCGACAATTCCTGATACCTGAAGCCTAGGAAGCCGTAAGGCTTCCTCCGTAGAATTGATCTACGTAGCGGCGCTGGACTTCGTTGAGGTCGCGCGAGTACCACACCATAACCACGTAGCGCGGTTCTTTCGGCGTGCTCTTGGGGTACATGCCGCATTCCATGGGCAGGCGGTTGCCCTTCCTGGCGTTGCACTTGGTGCATGCGGTCACGACGTTGTCCCAGGTGTTCGCGCCGCCGCGAGAGAGCGGCTTGACGTGGTCGCGGGTGAGGCGGTCGCGGCGACCGAGGGCGTTGCGGTGCCTCGAGCAGTACTGGCAACGGTAGTTATCGCGGGCGAAGAGGATCGCGTTCGTCACGTGCTTGCGCAGGCGGCGGGGTATCTCGACGTACTTGACGAGCCGGATCACGAGCGGGTAAGGGTACTCGGCCCTCTCGGAGCGGAACCGGCGGTCCAGGTTCGCCTCGACGATCTCGGCCTTTTCGGAGACGACGAGGACTATAGCCCTCTTGACCGTCACCAGGGCCACGGGCTCATAGCTCGCGTTGAGCGTCAAGCATCGTGCCACGCCGAAATATTAACATAAGCCAGCAGCTCAGCATTTCAGCACGCTCGGGGCTTCAGCTTGTCAGCTTTTCGCTCTTCGCTGCGGTTCGTATTTGGACGGTTCGCGAACCGTCCCTACATGTTTCCCGAGGGTTTGCTCTTCGACGCTTCGAGCACTGCTTGGAGGATGGGGGCGGCAGATCCTCTGAAGGGGTCGGCGGTGGGGAGTCCTGTCTCGTCGGCAACGGCGGCGATGAGGTCATCGGCCTCCTCTTCGTCGAGACCTCTGGTGTTGAGGCTGACGGCGACTACGGGCGCCGGCTTGATGAGGGATGCGACCTCCTCGTAGAGGCGGGACACGTGGGCGGGGGAAGGGCGAGGGACGTCCCTGAATACCTCCTCGTGCGGATCGCCCGCGCACAGGATCAGGCAGTCTGGGCACGAGCCGTGCATGAGGCCGAGCGTCACGCCCGAGTACGCCGGATGACCGAGGGAGCCCTGGCCCTCGACGAGGATTAGGTCGGGCGAGGTGCTGGCCGCCTCGAGCACCAGCTGTTCGGAGGCGCCCGCGACGAAATCCGAGACCACGGCGTCGACGCAGATGCCCCACCCAGCGATGATCACGCCGGTCTGTCCCGTGGGGACGAACTCGGGTGAGAGGCCGGCCTCCCTGGCGGAGCGCTCGATCTCCAGGGTCGCCGTCATCTTGCCGATGGCGCTGTCCGTCCCTACGGTGAGCGCGACCTTCGGCCCGACCTCGAAACCCTCCCCCGAGAAGAGCGGGATGCCCTCGGGCGGCTCGCGGACGTCCCAGACGGGCCTGCCGGGGAACTCGGGCGCGAGCCGCTGGTGGAGGCCGCTGACGATCTCGAGGCCGGCTTCCGCCGCAACGCGCAGGGTCTCCATCCACTCTTCCGGGAGCCTCCCGCCCGCGGGGGCGAGTCCGACCAGCACGGAGGTCGGCGAGAGCTCCAACGCCCCTTGGAGCGTCCCGACAATTGGCGCGTCACGCCCGAGGCCAGGCAAGACGCCGGCCACGCGCTCCCCCGCAAGCGTCGAGTCCATAACACAGGCGACCTCGTCCTTGCCGTAGCGGATCAGGCCGTGCGCCGTCTTGGCGGAGCTGTCGGCGAACCGGCCCTCTGCCAGGATCGCGTACCGTCGCTCCGGAGCCGCGCTACGGATCATCGCGGCTCCACCCCGAGGCCGGGCTCCTCGGGCAGCAGGATGCGGCCGTTGTCGTAGACCGGTCCCGAGTAGGGATCGTCGGCGAGGAGCATCGCGCCATCGAGGTCGACGAAGTCGACGAGGCCGGAGATCTGGGCCGCAGCCGAGATGCCGAGCGAGGTCTCGACCATGCAGCCGAGCATTACGAGCATCCCGTGGGCGCGGGCAGCGTGGATCATCTCCAGCGCGCGCCGGATCCCACCGCACTTGGCGAGCTTGACGTTGACCCCGCTGACACACCCCGCGAGGCCAGGCACATCCCTGGCCTCGATGGCACTCTCGTCCGCAATCACCGGTACGGGGTGCGCCGCCTCCGTCACCTTCTGAAAGGCTACCGAACCGGCCGAGGCGGGGACGGGTTGTTCGATCATGCCGACACCTATCTCTCTCAGCCCCGTCACGACCTCCAAAGCCTCCTCGGGGGAGAAGGCCTCGTTGGCGTCCACCCAGAGGTCGGCCTCCGATGACTCCCTCACGGCCCTGAGCGTCTCGATGTCGCTCCACCCGCCGACCTTTACCTTCAGTATCCGGTGTTTCCTCAGCCCCTGCGCGCGGGCGACGGTCGTCTCCCTGTCTGCTATGCCTAAAGTGTACGCCGAGACGGGTACGGGTCTGGCGAGCCCGAGCAAACGGTAGACCGGCACGCCGAGCCTCCTGGCCGCGAGGTCGTGCATGGCGTTGTCGAGGGCCGTCAGCGCGGAAGGGGGCATCGCGCCGTTGTGCGCGAGTGTGCCCTCGATGTCCCATGGGTCCCAGACCTCGACGCTCTGTAGGGCTGTCGCCACCCCCCGGGCGTCCTGGCCGTAATAGCTTGTGGGCGCCGCTTCGCCCCTGCCCGTGACGCCGTCTTCCGACAACTCGAAGATCACACGCTCGAAGGTATCCGCCGAGCTGCGGGCGATCGCGAAGGTACGCTCGGTGTGCACCCTGAGGGTCTTTACGCTCGTCTCCAAGTCCACCCCTCCTCCAATCTCTTCGAGATTGCATTGTAGCGGTGGCGGGCGTGTCCTTCTTCCCCGAGCAGCATCTCGCTTTCGTGGTGGTGGCGCGGATGGTTATCAAGGTACTATTAGGTTGACCACAAGAGGGAAACGGAGGTACGCATGGCTCTGGATCTGTCCTTGTTCAACGGCTCGGTGAGCACGCTGCTGAACCATCTCACCCGCCACTACGGCGAGGATGCGAAGCTCGAGACGTATGTAATCTGCGCCAGGGTGCAAAGCGCAGCGATACCGGGAGGAAGCGGGATCAACTGGATAGTGAATCCTGGTGGCGAGGAACTCGCCGGCGGGCTGCTGCGGGAGGTCCTGAAAGCCGTGGAGGGCAATGGAGACCTGTCGTGAACGTTTCTTTGTGCTGGCAGTAATGGTCGATCCTATAGCTCCGCAAGAGCCGTGCGAGATTCCAGTTTTGCATTCCGGCTGTCTTCGCTGTGCTTCGACAGAGGGAAATCTCCGATGAGCGCCGAAGAGCGGACGTTGATCTACCGCGCCTCCCGCGGCGACGTCGACGCGTTCTCGAAGCTGGTCAGCGCCCACTCGGCCCTCGTGCGCGGGGTGACGCTTCGCATGCTGGGGGGCCAGGAGGCCCAGGACGCGAGCCAGGAGGTCTGGGTCAGGGTCTGGGCGAACATGAAGAGCTTCAGGGGAGAGAGCGCCTTTTCGACCTGGCTCTACAGGGTCACGGTCAACACCTGCCTGACCTTCCGACGCAAAGAGTCGCGCCGCAGGACGCGCGAGGTCGAGGAGGAGCTGGCTCATCTCTCCATATCTTCGGACGGCGACGGAGATCCCGAGGAGGCCGCGCTCGACGCGGAACGCCGGGAAGAGATCCAGGTAGCCCTCGGCAGCGTAAGGGCCGAGCACCGCGCGGCCATGGTCATGCGTCACATGGAGGGCCTCTCCTGCGCTGAGATCTCCGAGGCGCTAGGCGTCCCCGACGGTACGGTCAAAGGATGGGCCAGCAGGGGAAGGACCGCCATGCTGGCCGCACTGACCCAGAACTCCGCATCAGCGGACAGAATCATCCGCCCCCACCAAACAGGCAGGAAGACGAGCGACGACCCTAGCGCCCCCGGTGCCGGGCGCCTCCGTTAAAGCTAGGTTAAAAGAATGAACCTTGTGAGAGCAGCATCTATACTGGCCGTAGCCGTCGGCCGGATCCAACAGGAGAAGATGCCTTGATAACCACAACAGCGGAGATCCTGATAGTCGAGGACGACGAGGTGATCATGGGCACCCTTGCCTACAACCTCTCCCGAAATGGCTTCGGGGTTAGCCAGGCGACCAGCGGCGCCGACGCCTTGAGGTTTGCGAGGAAGCTGAGGCCCGATCTGATCCTGCTCGACATCATGCTCCCAGGCGAGTCGGGAATAGAAGTCTGCGAGAGGATTCGGGAGCGCGACCAGAGCGTGATGATCGTGATGATCACGGCCAAGGACGCGGAAGAGGACAAAGTCCGCGGGTTCGAGGCCGGCGCCGACGACTACGTGACGAAGCCTTTCGGCATGAAGGAGCTGGTCGCCCGCATAAACGCGAACCTGAAACGTAGCGATACGGGCGGGCGGGGCAAGATAATCGAGGCCGGGGACCTGCAACTGGACACGAAGAACTTCACGGCCCGCGCCGGGGGAGGGTCGCTCGAGTTGCGCCTGAAAGAGTTCGAGCTACTCGCCGCCCTCGCCTCAACTCCGGGCGAGCTCAGGAGCCGCGAAGAACTGGCCAAGGAGGTCTGGGGACATGCCGGCGTCGGTTCCTCGCGTACGATAGACGTGCACATACGTAGGATCCGGGCCGCGCTGGAGGAGAAGTCCTCCTACGAATACATCCACACGGCCCGAGGCCTCGGCTACCGTTTCGAGCCGAGGCCAAGGCAACCCGCCGAACCTCTCTCAGAACTCCGCGAGTAGAAGGTGGCGCTGCAGAGACAGAACGGCGCCCCTCACGTAAGCCCCGATGAGCTCCAGAGGGTCAACAAGATCCGGCGCGATTTCGTCGCCAACGTCTCCCACGAGCTCAAGACCCCGGCCACGAGCTTGAAGCTGCTGGCAGAGAGCCTCGAAGAGACCCTCGACCAAGATCCCGTCCAGGCGCGCCTGTTCGCCGCGCAACTCAAAAAAGAGACCGAACGGCTCGCCGACCTCATTACGGACCTCCTCGACCTGACACGCCTCGAAAGCCAGGAATCCATCGATTACCCTACCCTCGTCGACGTGCGCAGCGTCCTGATGACCGTACTCGCCCGCATGAGACGCGTCGCCCGAAAGAAAGATATCACCCTCCAGTGGAAACGCTTCGGCAAGGCAGCCGAGTACACCGTCTACGGCGACGAGACTCAACTGACTTCTATGTTCACTAATCTTGTAGATAATGCGGTGAAGTACACGCCGCCTGGGGGCAGGGTCGAGGTGGTCGGGGGTTCCGAAGATTCGGAGATAACGATCCGCATCTCCGACACCGGCATCGGCATACCTGAAGGGAAGATCCCACGCATCTTCGAGCGTTTCTACCGCGTGGATAAGGCCCGCTCCAAGGCTACCGGCGGAACGGGGCTGGGTCTCTCCATAGTGAGGCATGTGGCCGAGAACCACGGCGGCCGGGTCACCGTCCGGAGCACCCCCGGAGAAGGGTCGACCTTCACCGTGTGTCTGCCGCGTGCGTAGAGCGTCTTGCTTCGCCTGTTAGCATCTCAGCACGCTCCAGGCATCGCCTTCCGCTTGTCAGCATTTCAGCTTGCGGGTGCACAACAAGCCTTGGCTTAGTTGCTGAGAAGGCGCCGTCAGGCGCCGGGCTGACAAGCGGAGGCGCTAGCCGCAGCGTGCAACCCGCTGTCGTATCTGGTGTAAGTGACAGGGCACACTTTCTCTCGTTTCGGCCTGCGGGTCATCCGTGCAGTAGTCCACAACGTACTCAAGAGGTAGACGATGGGTTTGTAGCGCTGGAGGTGGTGATGGAGACTGAGGACGTGGACGCCGTACTCGAGAGATCGGTGCCCGCTGACCTTGGCACGACGCACATGGAGGCTTCTGTCGACCGGGAGGTACTCGCGCGGCTGCGCAGGCTGCAGGGTGAAGACGAGCCGGACATTGTGGCCGAGCTCACCGGCATGTTTCTGAAGGATGCGCGCTCGCGACTCGAGGCGGTAGAAGAGGCTTTGCAGAAGGGCGATGCGCCTGCTGTAGAACGGGCGGCGCACGCGCTCAAGGGCGGATCTGGCAGCATGGGCGCAAAGGGAATGTCCGGTCTCTGCGCGCGGTTGGAGGACGTCGGTGCATCGGTAGATCTCTCGCAGGTCCCCGAACTGCTCGGACGGATCAGGGAGGAGTTGGGGCGAGTCGAGCGGGCGCTGGAGGCAGAGGTGTCAGGTAACAGGTAACGAGTTTCAGGTAAAATGGTTCCAGCCGGATAAGGCTTCGACCGGCTCGCTCTTGCGCGTGAAAACGACATCGGACTGGGTGATCTGCCCGATCCGAGTGACGGGGACTTCGAGGTCTCTTGCCAGTGCGTCCAGGACAGGAGCGGGGGCAGAGATCAAGAGCTCGTAATCTTCGCCTCCTGTAGCAGCGAGGATCTCGGGGTCGCGTTCGAGGGATCGTGCGAGCTCTCTGGTATCGTCTTTGACGGGCAGGAGATCCAAATCCACCATGCATCCCACCCCACTCCGGTCGCACAGATGGCGTACGTCCGAAGCCAGCCCATCGGAGAGGTCTATCATGGCGGTGGCGCTGAGCCTGGCTGCGGCGCGCCCGGCGCCTAACCTCGGTTCGGGCCGCAGGCACCTGCGAATGAGACGCTCCGGGCCGGTCATGCCCCGTTCGAGGGCGAGTAGCCCGGCCGCCGAGGCGCCGAGATCGCCCGTTACCGCAAGGAGGTCGCCGGGGTTCGCTCCCGAGCGCAGTACCGGCCGTGTGGCGAGCTCCCCAAGGATGGCAACGTCCACCGTGAGGGCATCCGCGCGGGTCGTATCACCCCCGAGCGGATAGATACCGAACCTCTCGCAGGCTTCCAGGATACCCTGAGAGCAGCGGAGCGCGGTCTCCGGACCGGGTGCTCCTCCCGATGCCAGTACGAACCTCGGGGTTCCCCCCATGGACGCCACGTCCGAAGCGTTGACCGCGACGGCCTTGTAGCCGACGTCCTCGGGTGTGGCCCAATCTTTGAAGTGGTGGCCCGAGACGAGCATATCGGAGGCGGCTACCCAGGTACTGTCCCCGATCTCCAGAACGGCGCAGTCATCCCCGAGGGGCACGAGCACCTCGGGGGGCGCGGGAGGCAGGAGGGCCGAGATCCTGCGTATAACCTCGAACTCGTTCAATGACGCTTCTCGCCCAACCAGCCGCGGGGATCGAGATATCTCCTGTAGCGCCGGAACACCTCCCGGCCGAGCACCACGGCGGCGACCCAGAACGCCACCTCTCCCAAGATCAGGAAGGCCGAACCCGTCCAGGCCTTCTGCGCCGTGGAGAGCGGGGTCAGCAGCACGGCCGGGGCCGCAACCCAGAACAGCACAGCGGCCACGAGCAGGACTATTCCCACGAGCCGCATCAGGCCGGCCCTTCTCGAACCGCGAGGCTCCTGGCCAATTTCGGTACGGTTCTCCTGTTCGTCTATCGCTGCATCCCCCTGACGGCACTCCAGAGCACGTCTGATTCACTCTTCGTATACCAGGTACGCAGCGACCGCCACTCGGTTTCCGTGACCCACCGAGAGGCGTCGTGGGCCGCGGCCTCAGGGTCGATCTCTCCACCCCGATGCCTCGCCAGAAAGCCCACGCCGGCGTAGAGCTCAGGATCTTCGGGGTTGCGCCAGGGCTCGACCCTGGCCCACCAGGGGTCTTCGATCCGGGCCGGCACGCCGGTCTCTTCGTAGAGCTCGCGGCTGGCGCAGGCTTCGAAATCCTCGCCATCTTCGAGCATGCCGCCGGGATTCTCCCAGAGCCCAACGGGCGGTTTGCGGCGCCTGAGCAGTAGCGCCCGAGGCTCGATGCCGCCAAGATCCACGAGTACGGTCCCGGCTCCGAGGTTAGCAGGGACCACGCCAGTGTCCCCGCGTAAGGGCGGTAGGGGCGGTTCGCGAACCGCCCTTACCATGCGAACCGCCCCTACGGGCCGTGCAATGCGCCGGATGTTATCGTGGCTCCACCAACTCGGCAAGGACATCCACTCCCCGAGGGTTACCCACCTGTGGTCGAGATGCTCGTCGGAGAGGCGGACTCCTGCTCCATCACTCTTTCCCGCGTAGGTGACGGAGGCCAGACGTCTACCGCTCGGCGCCTCGCCGACCCAGGTGGCGATGATGCATTGGGGAGAGACCAACATACCGGTCTCTTCGTAGAGCTCGCGGACGGCCCCTACTTCGAAGCACTCGCCCGGCTGAAGACGTCCGGCCGGCGGCTCCCAGGTACCAGTAGGGCGCTGGAGCAGGAGCATGCGGCCGTCTTCCCTGACGGGCAAGAGTCCAGAGACGAGATCCGCCTTCAAGGCACACCCACAGCGAAGATGTCGGTTCCACCCACCACGCACCAAGTATACGGTCCGCGAAGACCGCACGCCGTAGGGGCAGGTTTGAAACCCGTCCAAAAACGCGAACAGCCTGTACCACGCAAACCGCCCCCGCTTACGAGCCTATCTTTCGCGGTAGCCACGCGAGAACGTCCAGACGCTTGGAGAAGTGAAGGACCGGGGCGGTCTCGGGCGGTTTCAGGCCTATCTGCTGGGTCATCTCTAGCGTGCCAATCTCGGCCTCGGCGGGCTGGAGGGGCCAGAGATGGTGGTGGACTTCCCCGCGGCGGACGTTGCCCCTCCCGTCCGTGCTGTACAGGCAGTAGCGCTCGGTCAGAAAGTCCTCGATGGACCCCCGCTCGCTCTCGAAGGGTTCCCCCACAGGACTGTAGCGGGCCGCGAACTCGGCCGGCGGCGCGCCCCTGTGCGTCCTCAGGCTTCTGTAGAAGACCTCGTCGCCGGAGGCGCGGCAGGACATCTCGGCGTCGAAGTAGGGAAGGTGAAATGTGGCGCGGGCAAGGCGGACGGCCACGCGGCTGTGGGCGTCCAGGGAGAAGAACCAGATGCCTGGCCTACCCTCCGCCCTCACGTAAGTGCGGACGTTTATCTCGGGGAAATGAGAGAGCCCGGGGACAGCGGGCAGGAAGTGGGGCCTTACGCCGGCCATGTCGAAGGGCACGACGCCTAGCCAGGCGCTGCCTTCGAAGGTGTCGATGCTAAGGATCGGCGGCACTAGGGGCCTGAGATCTTCAACCCCGACGGGCCAGTGCATGAAGAGCAGGTCCCGCCAACTCATCCCGAGCAACCACGGACCGGGAGGGACGGGGTAGGGACGGTGCTCTACCCTGCCAAGTACCGTCTCGGGTCGAAAAGCGCCGGGCATAGACGACCGTTATCTTAGGACGTTAGCGCGCGGGAGTCCGTATGGCCTGTCACGGGATTTTCGGTCTCATGCACTATGAGGAGTGGGCCTTCTTCTACGCTCACGCTGGCACTTCTGCCGAGCAACTCGTTGTGGAACCCGAGGGTGTCTCCGGGCTCCATCCTGGCGTTCTCCAGCGGATACTCCATACCTTCCAGGGTGACGCCTGCGGCAGGACCGGACAGAGGAAAGATCGAGATGCTGTCCTGCGGCTCTCCTTCTACCGTCCTGCAGCCGGCTTCGACCACGAACATCCTTACCCGGTCGGCCACGACCGTGGAGCGCAGGCCGATGCGCTCGGCGGCGAGCAGGATGTGTGGGACCGCGAAGAGGGCTCCTAACCTCCCGCCCCCGGCGCAGAGGAGGTCGGCAGCGGTCGCACCCCGCTCCCTGGCGGCCAGTACGGCGAGCTGGCCGTCCATCTTGTCTTTCCTCGCCTGATGGCGCTCCAGGGAGGCACCACGCCTTTCGACTTCTAGCGCCAGGTCTTCTCCCAACGAGTCCATATCCCCGACGACGAGATCGGGCACGACCCCGGCCTCGAGCGCGTAACGGGCCCCACCGTCAGCGGCGACTATGAGGTCCGCGCGTCCGGCGACGCGCCTGAGCAGATCGGACGATTCAGGAGAGCCGTTCAGGAAGATTGCGGCCAGCACGCTATGAGGTTTTCGAACCCTGGTAGTAAAGCTGTCTTGGCGAAGGCTGCGCTCTTTCCAGAGCCTTCAGCAACACTACCGTGACCACGAGTGCGATGCCCAGGCTGGGGACAAGGTACGCGGCGTTGTACGCCGCCGAGTAGAGGTACGGGTTCCAGCCCTCGGGAGCGACGGAGGCGAAGAAGACCACGCCGGAGAGAAAGTGGCACGCGAAGCGCGCCAGAACGGCCACCGTGGTGCCGAGGACGGCGCCCCGCACCGTTGGCTTGAAGAGTCCTGCGAGGCCAAGGGCACCGAAGGCCAGAGGGTAGTCGAGGATGAACTGCACAGGATGTACTACGTAAAAATCGATGGCGAGATCTAGAAGACCGTAGATTGCTCCTGCGACCACGCCAACCTTCCAGCCCTGCCTGAGGGCGAGGAGTATCAGGGGGATCATCTCCAGGGAGACGGAGCCGCCATACGGCATCTTGAAGAGTACGATGAGTCCGAGAACGAAAGACAGGGCGACGGCCAGCGCCGCCTCGGTCAGTACCCTGGTGTCTCTGAAGGCGTTCAACTGCGCATCCTCCTTCCGGTCTACGGGGATGCGCCGACAAGAGACTCCGAGACCTCCCTGCACCGGCATTACCCGGATCAGGTTCAGCGGGTCGGCACTTGGGTGCCCTCTCAGCCTCACGGCTCCCCGGTCTTGCTGTTGCCCCTAGTGTAACCTACCTCGGGAAGCACCACCAGCCGTACTCCAGAGCAACCCAAGGACGGTGGCGGCGTCGGTGATCCCACCTTCAGAGACCATCTGCAAAGCCTCCCCAAGCGGCAACTCCACCACGCTTATGAACTCTGTAGGCTCGGGACGCGGGCCACGCTCGTCCCTCACCGCCACGCACCCGAAAAGGTGGCAGACCTCCGTGCTCCGCCCCGGGCTGGTGTGTACGGAGACCAGGTGCTCCAACCCCTCGGCCCTATAGCCCGTCTCCTCGAAGAGCTCCCTACTGGCCGCCACCTCGGGCTTCTCTCCGGCATCGACCCCGCCGCTAGGAAGCTCCAGCGTGAAGGCCCCTAGCGGCTGCCTCCACTGGCGCACGAGCACAACGTCTCCCCTGTCCGTGACCGGTGCCACCGCAGCGTACCCGCCGCTCTCCAGGACGCCGTACTCGATCTGCGCCCCGCCCGGTATCTCCACCTCGTCCACGCGGAAGGCGCACCACGGACTCTGGTACACGTACTCCCTTCCGAGCGTCAGCCAGCGTGTCAGCATGCTGCACCCGGCTTGCGCCGGGCTCCGCTTGTCAGCATTTCAGCTTTTCCTTCCGCAGCCTCGCCTCTCCGCGCAAAGCGTACCGCTGCCCGCGGCGGTCGGGTCTTACGCTCGGGGTGGCGCACCGGGACGACTGGCTGAGATGCTGACAAGCCTGCGAAGCAGGCGTGCTGACCGGCTGAAATGCTCCTTCTACTCGAAGTAGTCGGCGGCCTTGGTGGTGTAGCTCTCCATGTCGTCGGGGACTTCGTCTTCGGGGTAGATGGCCTCGACCGGGCACTCCGGTTCGCAGGCGCCGCAATCGATGCACTCTTCGGGGTTGATCATGAAGTGGTCGCCGGCGTCGTAGATGCAGTCGACCGGGCAGACCTCGACGCAACTCTGGTCCTTGGTGCCGATACACGGCTCCACGATCACATACGTCACAAGGGCCTCCTCTCTGGATCTCGTACCGGCTTTATACCAGCCGGCTCCCACCCCCAACACCCGCCGTTGACCGGCGTCATCGCAGCCCATGATTAGGGTCATACGGTCGTGTGACCTTGATCAAAAACCGCGCTTGTTGCGAGCCGTTCTCAGCTGCGGGCGCGGAGCTCGGCGGGCATGAGTATGGTTATGGTCTTACCGCCCAGGTCGAGAATGCCCTCTTTGGCCAGTCGGGAGAGGGCGCGGGAGAGGGCCTCGCGCGAGATGCCCGTCGCTTCGGCCATCTCCTGCCTGCTCAGAGATGGCGCGAAGACGACGCCCCTCTTGGTTACGCGGCCCTCCTCTGTGGCGAGGTTCAGTAGCATCCTTGCCACCCTCTGTGGGGCGCTGCGGAAGACCAGGTCGCCGACGAGGTCCTCCAGTTCGCGGGTCCTCGCCGCCAGCGCCCTGGAGAGCCTGACGGCGCCGTCGGGGAAGCGGCCCATGATCCCGAACAGGTCGTCGCGAAAGACGGCGTAGAGCACGCAGTCGGTAAGGGCGGTGGCACCCTGGGTCTGGGTCCTGCCTTCGATGGCCGCCCCCAGGCCGAGCACGGAGCCTTCGCCGACCACGCCGAGGATCTGATCCCGCACCTTCGGGCCGCCCGATGTACGGTAGAGCTTTACCCGCCCCTCGCCGACGAAGTAAACGGCCCCCGAAGGCTCGCCCTCCCTGTAAAGGGCGGTGTCGGCGGCGAGCTCTAGTACCTCGGCCGCTATCGTGAGATCCTGGAAGAATCGCTCTTCCAGCCCTTCGAAAAGTTCGAACTCCTTTAGCCCATCAAGCTTCGTAAGGTGCTCGACCGCCCGGCAGCGCGCGCCTGGCAACCGCGCCCAGGAAGGCGGCGCGTTCTCACCGTACATCGCTTGGTGTTCCTTCCTGCGCACGTGATCTCACAGACCCTTTATACGCTAAGTGGGCAAAGTTTGCAGTACGACAGATCATTCCCGGCATCATCCCACCCTCCTACGTTCGGAGGTAGCGCAACGCTCACAGCGTTGGCTACAATGTACGCAAGGCGCTCCGTTGGGGAGCGTCCCGGGAAAGGAGGTCTGGCACAATGCCATTTTTCATGGACCACCACAGGCATGTGGAGGGGTTGACCGCTGAAGCAGTAGCCGACGCCCACAGAAAAGACGAGGAGATCCAGGCCGAGTACGGGGTAAAATACCATAGGTACTGGTTCAACGAGGGAACGGGCGAGGTTTTCTGCCTTGTAGAAGCTCCCAACAGGGAAGCGGCCGAAGCCGTACACCGCGAGGCGCACGGTCTGGTTGCGGACGAGATAACCGAGGTCCAGGAAGGCGCGGTCTAGGAAGGGTTCTGGCACCACACCAAGGGGCCGGGGCATCCTTCGAGGTGTACCGGCCCTCTGCTTTGCCCGAATCCTGGTGCCCGTGGGTGAGAATCTTACCCCTCTTCGCGGACCACAGCCTCTCGGCAGTAGCTCCTGATCCTCTTCTTTATCATTCCATTATGATTCCGTCACCTCGGGCTCTTCGTCGGTCGTTCGCCACCCTGCGGGATCGAGTGTCGACCGTTTCGCCTGAATTGATGATGGAGGCAGGGATCTGGAGGTAAGGATGCGGTTCGAAGAGAAGGTTGTCATCGTAACGGGGGCCGGATCGGGACTGGGTCGCGTACTGGCGCACTGTTTCGCTGAGGAGGGTGCCGCCGTCGTGGTCGCAGACATAGCGAGGGGACGCACGGTTGCGGTTGTGGAGGAGATTTGCGATGCGGGTGGCGACTCCCTGGCGCAAACGACGGATGTAGCAGTGGCGTCCGAGGTCAAAGACATGGTCGTGGCGACCCGAGAAGCGTTCGGACCGGTAGACGTACTGATCAACAACGCGGCGAAGGCTACCGACGCCGACTTCCTCAGCCTCGGCGAGATGACCTGGGATGCGGACATGGCCATCACCCTGAAGAGTTCTTTTCTGTGTTCGCAAGCCGTGCTCCCTGACATGGTGGCGCAAGGATCTGGGGTCATTCTAAACATCAGCTCGGTGAACGCCCTGGGCTACTACGGCAACGAGGCCTACAGCGCGGCCAAGGCCGGTCTCCTAAACCTGACGAGGAGCCTCGCTGTCCGCTACGGACCTTCCGGGATTCGCGTGAACGCCATCGCCCCAGGCACCTTGAGAACGCCCGCCTGGGACCAGCGAAGGGAGGCGAACCCCGATGTCTTCGAGCGCCTCACCAGGTGGTATCCGCTGGGCCGCGTCGGCGAGCCCGAGGACGTAGCCGGGGCCGCCCTGTTTCTGGCCTCGGATGAGGCGGCCTGGATCACAGGCGCCGTACTCCCCGTCGACGGGGGGCTCACCGCCGGCAACCTGCAGATGATGCAAGAGATGATCGAAGGTCAAGGCGACCAGGCTTCGGCGCCTTGATCGCAAGCCCCCGGATGGATAATCTGTTGCCCCTATGGAGACGTCGATGCTCGCCTTCGCCACCGACCTTCGCGACGAAGGCACAGCTACGGTGCTGGACAACGTCCGGAACAGGGCAGGGATAGACGGGCTAACGATGGCCGTCGCCTACCACGATGCCAGGGACATCTTTCCTCATAACCCCGTCCGCAAAGTGCGCTATCTGGAGGGTGGCGCCGTCTTCTTCCCGCCGGACGTCGCCCGCTACGGGCGTCTACAGCCCCACGTCAGCGCGCTCGCCCGCTCCGGGGACCCACTCGGCGAGTTGTGCGAGGCCGCCGGCGAGCGGGGTATGCGTGTAAACGCCTGGGCTGTATTCCTGCACAACGACCGATTGGGCTTCTCGCACCCCGAGTGCGCTACGCAGAACGCTTTCGGAGATCGCTACCTTACCGACCTGTGCCCTTCTAACCCCGATGTGCGAATGTACGCGCGTACGCTCGCCTCGGACATCGCCCGCTACGATGTCTCTACCATCCTCTCGGAGTCGCTCCACTTCCACGGCCTTGGGCACGGTTATCATCACGAACGCTACTTCGAGGAACTCGGGGCTGTCGGCGTCTACCTGCTCGGGATGTGCTTCTGTGAGCACTGCCTCGAGGCAGGCCGCCGCAGAGGAGTCGATGCAGCAATGGTTCATCGGTCTGTACGTGACGAGCTGGAGCGTCGCTTTTCGTGCGGGGGCGGTGAGGACTCCGAAGTGCTAGGGCGCGAGGATCTCGAACCCTTCGGCGGCGAGGAGATGCTAGGGTATCTCGACACGAGGACCGAGACGGTGACCTCGCTCGTAGACGAGGTGGCTACGGCGGCCTCAAGCGGAGGCGCCGACTTCGCGGTCCTGGATCTCTGCGGGGCGGAGAAGGGTTTCGCGACCGGCCATCCCGAAGGCGATGCCGCGCCTGCCATCGGGTGGCAGATGGGGATCGACCACGCCGCGCTTGCAGATGTGTGCGACACCGTCGCGGTGACCGGATACGCCGCCGACCCCGGCAGGCTTGATTTCGATCTCGACGCTTACCAGACTCTTGTCTCCGACGCCTCACGCCTCGGTCTCGTGCTCCGTCCTATGCCGCCGGACTGCCGGTCGCCAGAGAACCTTGCCGCGAAGGTCGCCCTCGCCCGCGAAGGCGGCCTGGGGCGCCTCGACTTCTACCATTACGGCTTCTGCCGGTTGGACGCCCTGGATTGGATTGATCGGGCTCTCGTTACCTGAACGCGGTTCGCATGTGGGCGGGTTTGAAACCCGCCCCTACAGGCAAACGGCGGCTTCGGGAATCGGGGGTGTGGCCACTGGATTTGTGTGGTGCTGACGGCCCGAACTATTCGACCACGGCTATGCAATCTACCTCTACCTGCATGCCGAGCAGGTTTGTTCCTACGGTGGTCCGGGCCGGGGGGTCATTCTCGAAGAACTCTTTGTACACCTCGTTGAACTCGGCGAACCGGGTGAGGTCGGTCACGTAAGCGTTGACCTTCACCACGTTGTCGAGGCTCGAGCCGGCGGCCTCGAGGATCGTCCTTACGTTCTCGAAGGTCTGGCGTACCTGGTCCGTGAAGGCGTCAGGCATGGTGCTCGTCTCCGGGTTCACAGGACCCTGCCCCGAGATGAACACGAAGTTGTCCGCGACCACGGCGTGGGAGTACGGTCCGGCGGGTGCCGGCCCCTTCTCGGCCATAACGGTCTTTCTCATCGTTTCTCCCTTCTTGCTAGATCGCTTGCTACTTGACTAGGTCGTCTGGCCGGTCCCGCCGGTTTGGTCCGCGGGGTCCCTTGTGAGCTCTTCGGTGAGATCCTCCCGGAAAGATTCGGTGGCAAGGTAGACCGAGACGAAGCTGATGAGGGCCGCAGCCATCACGTAGAGCGCGACGGGCCAGTAGCTGCCGGCCCAGGCGAGCAGCGCGGTGGCGATGAACGGCGCGAGGCCGCCCGCGAATACCGCCGAGAACTGGTAGCCCAGGGAGACCCCGCTGTAACGGACGTTGGTGCCGAAGAGCTCCGAGAAGAAGGCCGGTTGGGTTGCGAACATCGCGCCGTTGCCGACCGCGTAGGCCAACACTATGGCGAGCCGGATCAGGATGGGCGACTCCGTGTTGGCGAGCCAGAAAAACGGGAAGGCGAAGAGGATCAGGAACCCCGCGCCAAACATGTACACCGGCCGCCGGCCGATACGGTCCGAGATAGCACCGTAGATCGGTGTGATCAAGAACTGTACCCCCGCGGCGATCATGACCCCGGCGTAGGCCGCGCTGTTGGGCAATCCCAACTCCTGGGTGACGTAAGAGAGAACGAAGACAGTAAAGATGTAGCCGCAGGCGTTCTCGGCGACGCGCATGCCTATGACCAGCAGCAGGCTCTTGGGATAGGTGCGAACCGCTTCGACGAGGGGCATCCGGGCCTCGGTGCCCGTCTCCTTTACCCGCTCGAACGCCGGCGTCTCGGCTATCTTCAGGCGTATAACCAGCCCCACTGCCACTAGCACGATGCTGAGTAGGAAAGGAATCCGCCATCCCCAGGAGAGGAACTGCTCCTCCGGCAACGACGACACGGCCGTGAAGAGCCCCGTCGCGATCAGGAGCCCGGCCGACGATCCCATCTGAGGCCAGCTGCCGTAGAAACCGCGCCTCCCCCCGGGGGCGTGCTCCACCACCAGCAGCGCAGCACCTCCCCACTCACCACCGACGGCGACGCCCTGCAGGGCGCGCAATACGACGAGCAATATAGGGGCAAGGATCCCTATTGAGTGGAAGGTCGGCAAGACGCCTATCAGGAAGGTGGCGAGACCCATGAGGAGGAGGGTGAGGACGAGTATGGCCTTCCGCCCCAGCTTGTCGCCGTAGTGCCCGAAGATGGCGCCCCCCAGGGGGCGGAAGAGGAAACCAACACCGAAAGTGGCGAAGGCCGCCAGGGTGCCGAAGAGACGATTCTCGAGCGGAAAGAACAGCTGGGTGAAGACGACGCTCGCTGCAAGCCCGTATAGGAAGTAGTCGTACCATTCGACCATGGCGCCGATAAAGGCGGCTATACCGACCTTCGTCATCGAGGTCTCCTGCCCCAGCTCTTCTCCGCCGATGTTACTCGCGAAGCTCAAGGCGAACTCCTTCTTGTCACGAGACGTCCGTTCACGACTACGAGGTCCAACACAGTCGCCTCCTACCTGACCTTACCGCGGGCGGCCACCCGCGTCTCCTCCACGCCGCCATCCTCTCCGACCAGGTATACCTGATCGTGCAGATTCACCGTGCTGCAGATGTGGTTGGGGATTATCTGCAACGTGTCGCCTACCTCGAGGTCGCAATCCTCGCCTACAGAGAGCATCCCATGCTCCTCCGTGAGCCTTTCCAGCACAGCATCAGGGTACCCGACCACATGGCCGTACCCCTCCAGGTTCAGGGGCTCTGCGCCGGGTCCTACATCGGTGGCGAAGGTCTTGCTCCCGCCGTCGATGACGGCCAGGTCCCTGGTAGGCCTGCTCACCACCGTGCAGACTACGACGGCCGCGCATTCGTCGAGAGAGCATGCACCGAGTCGGGCCTGCATCCTGTCGTAGAACACGTAGGTGCCGGGCCGTATCTCCGTAACCCCATCCACCCTCGCCACATACTCCGCCGTCGGAGTAGATCCCACGCTGACGTCGTCAACCCTTATGCCCCGCTGCCTCAGCATATCCGCCAGGGAGACCATGAGTTGCCCCTCTTCGAGGCCGGCCTTCTCGAGCTCCAGCGTCTTCGAACCGCCCAGAACGGCGCCGCGGTAAGTGTAGATCCCGGTCAGGTCCAGGTTGCCCATGGCCTCGATCTCACCCGCCAGCCTGACGGCCTCATCTAGAGGAACCCCGGTGCGCCTGAGCCCTGTATCAACCTCGAGCCTGACCTCGAGGGTCTGATCTTGCGCCACCGCAGAGAGCCTTCCGGCCCCTTCCAGGCTATCTACCCCGACGATGAGTCTCACGCTCTTGGCAAGCCGGATCGCCTGCCGGATCTTCGCTTCCGTCACCAGCGGGTAGGCGATGAAGATATCCTCGATCCCACCATCCGCCATGACCTCAGCCTCGGAGAACTTGGCCACCGTGATGCCCGAGGCCCCGGCCTCCATCTGTTCCCTCGCTATACCAGGAATCTTATGCGTCTTCACGTGGGGTCTCAGATCAACCCCGTTCCACCTGGCAACATCTGCCATCTTCTGTATGTTTCTCTCCATCTGCGCACCGTCGATCAGCAGGTAAGGCGTCCCGGAAGAATTGGGAACTGGGAGTTGGGAATTAGGAACTGGTCGCTTACTCGACACTATTTCCCAATTCGAGATTCACACTTCACAATTCAATCATGCTAGCATCTTTCGATTGCTCCCTGCTCAAGAAGACTACGAGGGGCGCGCCTACTGTCCTGCTGGCTCGAGCACGATCCGTCTTTCCGCAGCGGCCTCGACCTTTGGTCTGCTGTACAGCAACGGTACGGCCTCGTCTCGGGCCCACGGAAGGAAGAGATCCGAGTAGTGCGGGCTCGCGGGATCGCCGGATTGCCCCGGCGAGTTGATAAAGAGGGAGTCGTCCCACTCCCCAACATCCACCACCACGCGCCACGAGGAGCCGCCGGTCTGCCGGAGATTCTCCAGGTGGTATGCAGCGTTGCCCACAGTGTCGCCACTGCCTCCGCGCGGGAACGGGCCCATATCCAGTCGCTCCCGCGTCGGCCTATCCACTAGCGGAGACAGAGGATGGACCATATAGACCTGGTGCAACTTGCCCCACTCCCAATCGGCCCGATCCACTCCCAGAAGTCCTTCCAGGTGCTCCGTGGCTTCCTTCAAGGTCGAGGCCAATACCTCGTCTACTTCCCCCTGACCTAGCCTCATATCGAGCAGCTCCAGGGTCTCCAGGACCATTCTGGCGTCCCCCGCTTGATCCTCGACCGGCATCACCATGGATACCGCCTCGTCCAGTCGTCTAGGCTGGACGAAGCCTTCCATGCCTCTTTTCAGGAGAGCCTGGCGCAGATGCAGGCAGTACCAAACCTCGAAAAGTGCTGCGGGGGCAGAGTCGGCATACAGGCCGCAGTCCCAACCGGTCAGCATCTCCAAGTCCTGCTTTATATTGGGATCCGACGAGGGCAGTCTTCGTAGCCGGGCGACGATCCGGCGGGCTGGCACGGAGAGGTAGTCGGTCTGGAGTTTCACCGAGTCTTCGAGGCCGAAGCTCGGGTTCTTGCGGAGGACTTCGGCTATCCGCTCGTAGCGGTAAGGGGCGTACCATTCGAAGCCGATCTTCTTCTCCTCGTAGGGATAGCCCTCGGGGAGGTTCATCTCGTTGGCGCTCGCGACCCAGCCCCGGAGAGGATTGAACTCGGCCGGCAGTTCGTCGGCGTCGAGGAACCCGTCCCACTCGTAGCGGCCGTCGCCGGGAACCGGCAAGAGTCCGTCCCAGTTGGGCCTCCTCGGAACGAGGCCGGCCGGCTTCCATCCGATGTTGCCCCGCATGTCAGCATAGACCTGATTCTCGCCAGGCGCTCCCCAGCGGTTCATCGCTGCCAGGAATGTGTCCCAGTCATTGGCGCGCATGTAATCCACGCTGCCGAGGTAGGGGGCCGTGCCAGGCTCCAGCCACGCAGCCCTCACCGCGAAGGCGACGTTCTTCTGGATATCTTCGTAGATGACGGGCCCGTGACGGGTAAACTTGAGTCTTGCCTCGACAGAGTCTCCGTCCTTCACCGGGATGAACTGGTGCTCCACCTCCATCGGCTCCCAACGCCCCTCGTAACGGTACTCGGAAGGATCATCCGGGTTGGTCTCATAGACGTAGAGGTCCTCCTGGTCTATGGAGAAGATCGTGAAACCAAAGGCTATGTTGCCGTTGTGGCCGATGGAAACACCTGGCAGGGCCGGCTCTCCCGCTCCTATGACGTCCATGCCTGAGGAGGAGAGGTGTATCGCGTAGCGGAGGGAGGGCACGGACTGGGCGCGGTGCGGATCGTTTGCCAGGATGGGGCGGCCCGTCACCGTACGCCCCGGCGAGATCGCCCAGTTGTTCGAGCCCTCCAAACCCTTCGCCTGTGGGGACTGCCCGCCCGCGAACTCGACGGGCTCCGTAGCCAGCTCGTAGACGCGCAGAATGTCCGTGGGGATCAGGGAGAGATCCAACCCCTCAGAGACGGAGAAGTCGCGCGGCGGCTCGAGGGGTTTGCGCAGGGCCTCCACCTCGGGCCCGAACTCTCTAAGGACGCGCGCACGCTCGACCTCGCTCGCGAGGTTCTGGAAGAGGCCGTGGCTCCTTATGCGGGCGACGTCCTCGGGCGACCAGAAGGACGGCAGATAACCCATCAGACGGAACTCTTCGGGCAGGAGAGCCGGATCCTCGCGCGCGAGCCTCACGTACTCGTTTACGCCGGAGACGAACGCCGTCGCCACCCGCTTGGTATCCGACCCGTAAGCCAGCCACTCGGAGCGCATCTCTCCGCGATACAGGAAGAGACGGGCCGCCCTGTCCTTCTCGACGAAGGAAGAACCGAAGACCTCGGAGAGCAGCCCGAGGCCCCTCCGCCTCCACAGGTCTATCTGCCACAGGCGATCGCGGGCGGCGCACCAACCCTGGGCGAAAAAGGCGTCGTAGGGGGATGCAGCATAGACGTGGGACACTCCCCAACGATCGATGAGGATCTCGACCGGCGTCAGCGGGCCGCTCACGCCGTAGGAGACTGTCTCCAGATCCACTAGAGTACCCTCTGTGGCAAGCCCGAAGGGCGGCGCTTTCCGAAGCCAGTAACCTGCTCGAAGGTATAAGCGAGTTGGAGGACGCCGAGGTCATCCCTGGGGCGGCCCACGATCTGGATCCCTACGGGCAGTCCCTCCGGCGTGAAACCGCAGGGCACCGAGATAGCGGGCAGCCCCGTAACACTCACGTAGTAACAACTCTTCATCCAATCGATGTAAGTCTCCATCTCCACACCGTTTATCTCCGTTACGTAGCGCTGCTTCACGTCGAAGGGCGGGACCTGGCTCACGGGCGCCACGAGGAAATCGTAGCCTTCCATGAAAGTCCGCACGCGGTGATAGAGTTCGGTCCGCCCGCGCTCGGCGCGTTCCACATCCGGACCGCTCAGGCCTACCCCCTGTTCGATGTTCCAGACCACGGTGTCCTTCATGCGGCCCCGATGCTCCTCGAGCAGCTCCCCGTAGTCGCGCTCGAAGTGCCAGGCGCGCAGAGCTTTGAAGACCTCGTCGGCGCCCGTGAAATCTGGCTCATCGTCCTCCACCAGACATCCCATGTCCTCGAAGACGTGGCGCTGTCCGTCCAGGACGGCACTCACCCGCGCGTCTACCGGTAACCCGCCAAGGTCGCGGCTCCAGGCCACACGCGTACCCGAGAGGTCTCGCTCCAGGAGCCCGAAGAAGTCCTCCCCCGGTACAGAGACGGCGAGGGGCGAGCGCGGGTCCGGGCCGGAGATCACGGCCAGCATCAGGGCGACGTCCCGTACCGTACGCGCCATCGGGCCCTCCGTGGAGAGCGAGGACCAGGCCGCCTGTGTAGGAGGCCAGGAGGGCACCCTGCCGAGAGACGGCCTGAAGCCAACGACGTTGCAGAAGGAGGCGGGGTTGCGCAAGGAGCCCCCCATATCGCTCCCATCCGCGATGGGCACCATCCCGCAGGCGAGGGCCACCGCCGCGCCGCCGCTGGAGCCGCCGCACGTCTTGGTGGTGTCGTACGGGTTGAGCGTCTCGCCGAATACTTCGTTGTAGGTCTGGGAGCCCGCGCCGAACTCCGGTGTGTTGGTCTTACCTACCGTTATGGCACCGGCGCGTCGCAGGCGCTCGACGATGAGGTCGTCCTCCTCGGGGACATAGTCTTCGTAGATAAGCGAGCCGAACGTGGTGCGGATTCCCCTGGTCAGCGCCAGGTCCTTGTGCGCCACCGGCAAGCCATGGAGCGGGCCGACATCCTCCCCAAGCGCAATCGCCTCCCGGAGGCGCTCGTCGGCGGCGCGCGCGTCTCGCATGGCCCGTTCCGAGACGAGCGTGACGAAAGCGTTTACGCGCGGGTTGGTACGCTCGACCTGATCCAGGCACGCCACCAACGTTTCTTCGGCCGACACTTCGCGCTCGCGGATAAGACGTCCCAACTCCTTGGCGCTCAGAAAGCAGAGCTCTGCTCCGCGCACTTCCCCTCCCCGTGCCATCTAGCTTAGGAATTCACACTTCTCTATCTCTGCCACGACCGGGCAACTCGACTGGCACTCCGTGCATTACTCCTCCCTTGCCGAAACCTACCACCCTCACCTTGCGCCGCACCCCTACCACCGCCTCACTCTCTGGCGGGTAGCGTCACGATGCCCCCTGCGGTGAGCAGTCCATGGTTGGTTACGCTCAGGTCTACGATGAAAAGTGTGATCCCAACGAGGATCAGGATCACCCCTATCACCGGGGGTAGCGCCATCATCGGAACAGTGCCGTTTGGCTGGTCGATAGATCTGTGAATGACGCTAGCATCATCGCTCGAGAGCGATTGTACCGTAACCCACGGTGACGACTTCAAGGCCAGGGGTCCTCAAGTCCGGAACTCTCGCTCATGGGCCGGAGTGTAGAGGACGAGATCATCGTGGCGAGAGATGCCCGAGGAGTATGGCAAGTGGGAGAGCGCCTACCGACGCCACGAGCTGTGGGCGAAGCAGGGAATTTGGCAGCGTATCCTCCAAGCGTTAGGAGAGGAAGATCTGCCGGGACCGGCGGCCAAGAAGCCTAAGTGATGCTGTAGGGCACCTCCGCGCACACCGATGAATAGTCTAGGCTTAACCCCTTCTCACCAATACGGCGGTGGTTCAGGCAGCGGTTCCCCGCACTGACTCGTCCCACCAGAGAGCTCGTAGTCCTCCAGGCGCCCGCATGCTTCACACCTCACCCACAGCGCGTTGATGCGATCTGGTTTCCACACGCTCGTCAGCACACTGGTAGCGAAGTCCGTGCTGAAGAACCGCTCGACGGCTTCCTCGTGCGGCCCGCTGTGCCTAAGTTGCTGCGGGCTCTCGGAGTCTTCCCAAGCAGTGATCGTGAACAGCCGTTCGGCGATCGTGACACCTATCCAGGCGATAAAGCCGGGCACTTCGACCATCCCCGTCGCTGCGGCCGGCTGAAGTTTCGGACCTCCTGGGCTTCCTCCTCCGAACGGACCTGGATCCAGGTGAGACTGAAGGCACCCGGCTTGGTGCGCTTACCCGACTGGGCGCGGACGCTGGAACCGAAGGAAAACGGCCCGACGGAGCGGGGCTGCACGATGACTTGCAACCCTAGCTGCTCCACGAAAGTGCTACGGTCGAAGTATCCTTGCACCGAGCGGACTTTGTCTCCCTCCACCGCGATGAAGTCGGCTCCAGGTAGGGCGACGGTGCCTCTGGTCGGAGGGTTTTCCCTCAAGGGGCCGGTATTGGTTCCACGCATCACCCACCGAGCGGCTACGACTCCGTCGTCAGTGGAGCTGTGGCTGTCCAGGTCGAACAATAGATCGGGGAAGGCTGCGAAGAGGCCGCTCGCGTACTCGGCTATGGCTCGCCCGCTAAGCCCTTCGGGGACGTTGGGATCAGTGTAGGTGCCTCCCTGGACGAAGGTGGCGGCGATCGCCTCCGGATCGTGCCGGTTCCACGCATCGAAGTATCCCTGTACGACGTCAGTGGCTCCCATGAATCCTCCTTTCCGACCCGCTTCCTCCTGCGGTCGTACTATGATGAACGAATGATAGGGTAATCAGCTGCGATGAACCACCGATGAACCTGTGCGAACCTCCGAGAAACCCTCGGCGTGTCGAAAGCGGCCCCGGTACCCGCTTTGGCTCCGGACTGAGCACCAAACACGCCGATTTTGGGGCTTTTGGAGCCCGAATCGTGGTGGCTACCAGCCCAATGCCGACTTTCTCAGAACGCTGAGAGGTCCGAGGAAGTGATCCCACTTCGGCGGGGTGGCTGCTCCAAGCATTACGCACAGGCCACCGCAAGCCCTGACGAACATGATCTCCTCTACCAGCGAGGTCGTGGAGGAATTCAAGCGCGGCCTCTCTCGACCTCGCGATGCCACGCCTACTCCCAATTCCTAATTCCAACTTCACAACTCAGAAAGGGTTTTCGATGGTGAGCCCTTCGATCTGCTGCCCGTCTTTCAAGGCCTCGCTGTAGAGCCGGGTGCAGCCCGCGTCGAGGGCGGCTGCGATGATCAGCGCGTCGTAGAAGCCGAAGCGATAGCGTGCCTGGAGATCGAGCGCGCGATCGTATAACGCCTGACTCGGCGAGATCCGCCACAGAGGCACCAGTACCTGTTGGAGAAAACCCTTCGCGCTCACCGACCTCAACCCGTATCGGCAATGAGGTGAGCAACATCAGTCAGAGGATGCGCCAGGCGTGAGTGGGCGGTGCCTTCCAGAGATTTCAGTAGCTTGTCGTCGGCGGTCACGACGACTGTTTCGAAGTTTTCGGCGAGGGCCAGGAAGAGGGCATCGTAGATGATCGCTTGCGTCTCGAGTGCGATCTCGACGGCACGCGCCATCAGATCCTCGGGCGCGTACAGTACGACGGGATCCAGAGCAATCTGCTCCCAGAGATTGCGCACGCTATCTTGCGGTAGGTCTTCGCGGCGATGCTGCCACCATAGGGCGTTGAAGAACTCGGGCTGGACAGTGCCAGGGGCAAGGAGCTCAACATCACCGGCTTCCGCCTGCCGCAAGAGAGAGATCGCTTCATCGTGTAGATCCTCTGGCAGATATCATTTGACCGCAACACTGGTGTCTAGGACCAGCGATGGCGGTGGCTCAGAGTTGCTGACCGGCTCGGTCAAACGCGCGTGTCGCGATCCTGACGGATGATCTCCGTGGAGTCGGGGAACCTATAACCCTGGGCCTCGAGACGATCGTGAACCTCTTGCGCACGGCGCGTCGCACCTCGATAGTCCTCGGGCCTGGGCCTGCGGCTGGGTTTGAGCTTCGTCTTTCTCTCGGCCATTCGGTCACCTCCTACTCTTAGCTTACACCGTCTTCCTGCACGTTCAAACGTGCAAATTGCACGTTTGAACGAGCAAACCAATCCCTTTCTCTACGGCCGTCCGCTGTACGAGGAACTTGGAGAGTTCATCGAAGACAGGTTCAAGAATACCGACAGGCACATCAATTCGTCAGCCCTCCAGAGCGTCGGCCATGGGTCCCCCAACCCTCAGCCGCCTGGCGAGTCGCAGCAGTTCACCCGTAGAAGCGCCGGCGCGTCGCAGGTAACGTCGGAGGGCATCGTATGCGAGGCCTCACATGAAGCTGTTCGACTTGGTGGAAGCTCTCGGCAAGGGCGGATGTCTGAAGGCACCCAAGGTTAGCGAGTACTCTCTGCGGCAACCGCGGCTGACGCAGGCTTCGCAGCGTGGGCTCTTCCCGTTTGAGGAAGCCCTCTAGCGACAACCGTAGGAGGTTGGCGCATCTGCCAAGCTCCATGCACAATAGGAACTGAACTTCAAGGGCTAGCGTCGAGAGGAGCGGTGTTCTTGCGTAGCTCGGACGAACAGCGAGCCATGCAGCTACGGGAGGCACACCGGGAAAAGGTGGCGCGCAACGAGATACGGGTCAGTCCGCTGTGGGCACAACCTTCTAGGGGCTACAACGTCCACATCGAACTGGACCCCCCTTCCAGGTCAGCGCTGGAGAAAATGCAGCGGAGCCTCTACCAGGCAGAGCCCAACCTGCTGGCGTGTCCTCCTAAGACCCTCCACGTGAGCCTCGCCTGGCTGCTCGCCGTGCATGAGAGCTATCCGGTTGACAAAGATTCCCTCTGGGAGCGCCACGCAGAGGAGTGGATGACGCAACTCAGACATATCGCGGCTGAGAGCACGGCTTTTCGGATCACCTACGAACACGTCGTGGCCACCGACTCCGCGGTGATCGCCCTCGCCCGGCCGAGCGAACCGGTGAACCGCATCCGCGACCGCCTTCGCTTGCCCCCCGAGACCCGCAACGAGGCGGACCTGGTGCATACCACCCTGTTTCGCTTTCGCGCTCCTCTCCGTGATCCTCACGAGTTCCTTTCCAGGATCGAAGACACGAGGGCCGACGCCACGGCCGAGGTCGAGGAGTTGGTCATCTCCAAGGAGCTGGTGTATCCGTCGCTGGAAGCGGAAGTGCTTGGGCGTCTCCCACTCGCTTCCCGGTAAGCGCACCAGCACGCTGTGCAGATGCAGGTGTCTTCGTATGGAACACCAAGAGAGGTCCCGATCTCGACGATCTCCGGTCGACTGCCTCAACGGACTGCGGACGGTAATCGGGGTAAGCGTCGTAGTCGCCGACATCTACAGCGTTGGCGACGTCGACCTCGGCGTGAGGTTAGCGCGGAACGCTACGCAGGCTCGAGGAGGACCTTGAGGCCCACACACAGCTGGAGGAACGGAGCGTCTTTCCTCTAGTGGAGTCGTACCTCTCCGAGCGGGGTCTCGAGGAGATAGGGGCGCGTCTCGACACCGAATAGAACTCTGCACTCAGCTCACAACAGCGTGTAGAGACCGACGAGCAATAGCCCCCCCGCCCTAGCTCTCGCGCCGGCCGCTCGCCGTACACGAGACCCCACCAAAGGATGTCCGAAACCCGGCCGTCTTGTTGGGGATCCCGGCCTCAGGTTGCGGCGTCGCCGGTTGGGCTGCGTCCAGGGTAGCAGGCGTAGGTCGCCTGCGACGGGGGGATATATCTCCCGAGATGGCATGCAAGAACCATTTCGGGCGCCCCGATCGGGGAGGGGCAAGGGGATAGAACGGTGTTGACGACGCTCGCCGTTCTCCTGCCTGTGACGCTCGCCCTCCTCGCGGCCCCCATCGTGGCCGGGGTAGGGGCGATTAGGGCCGCTTACTCGGCCCCGGTCGGGGCGGCCTTCGCCGCCCTCGCCGCCCTCTCGGTGCTCTGGGGGTGGTCCGCCGGCGGCAGCGTGGATCTGGCCTGGGTGCCGAGCTGGGATCTGCGCATCGCCCTCTCGCTCGACGGGCTCGCCGCCATGTACGCCTTGCTCGCGACCGGCATCGGCTTCCTCGTCCTCGCGTACTCCTCGCGCTACCTGCCGTTGCACCTGGAGCACGAGGGCCGCCCCGAGTCCGACGCCGTGCGCTTCTACTTCTTCGTCCTGCTGTTCATGGGCTCTATGGTAGGCCTCGCGATGGCGCAAGACCTGATCCTCATCTTCCTCTTCTGGGACCTCACGGCCATCGCGTCCTACTACCTGATCGGCTACGACGCCCACAAGGAAGAGTCGCGGGCCTCGGCGCTGATGGCGCTGCTAGTCACCGGGGTAACGGCGGTGCTGCTCCTCATCGGGGCTCTCCTCCTCTACGCCGCCCACGACACTTTCTCCATCCCGGAGCTCGCCCGACGCGTCGAGCCTGGACCGCTTCTCACAGGCTCGGGCCTGCTCATCGTAGTAGCCGGGCTCGCCAAGAGCGCGCAGGTCCCCTTGCACTTCTGGCTGCCGCGAGCCATGGCTGCCCCGACACCCGTCTCCGCATATTTGCACTCGGCGGCGATGGTGGCCGCGGGGGTGTTGCTGATCGGACGTGTGTACCCGCTGCTCCAGAGTAGCGACCTTGTCCTCGACACGCTCCTGGTCGTCGGCATAGCCTCCATGGCCGTTGGCGGCGTCCTGGCGCTCACGCGGGATGTCCTCAAGCAGCTCCTCGCCTACTCCACCATCGCCCAGTACGGGTTCGTGGTCACCATGTACGGCCTCGGTGGAGAGTACGGTACCGGAGGCGCGGCCTACTACGTGATCGCCCACGCCATCGCCAAGAGCGCCCTGTTCCTCACCGCGGGAACGGTCTCAGAGGCCACCGGCCAAGACCGTCTGAGCAAGCTCGGAGGATTGCTGAGGCCCATGCCGCTGCTTGCGGTGTCGTCGGGGCTCGCGGCGGCCACGCTCACCTCGCTCCCCCTGACTTTGGGATTCTTTGCCGATGAGTTCTTCTTCACCGCTGCCCTCGAACGCGGTCTCCTCTTCGCCACCATCGCAGTCGTCTCGGCGGCTGCGACGCTGGCCTACACCTGGCGCTTCTGGGGCGGACTCTTCCTCGGAGAGCCCCATGCCTCCTCCGTCTCGCCCCGCCCCTTACCCCGGCTGCTCGTGACGCCGGTCGTGGCGCTGGGAGCGATCGGGCTGCTCGGAGGTCTGTTCGCGGGGCCGTTCGAGAAGCTGGCCGAGGCGGCAGGTGAGGTTTCCTTCACGGCTCCTACGCCGTTGGATGCCAGGTACCATGCGGAGATTCTCCCCGAGTATGTGATGGCCCTGGCGGCCTACATTCTGGGCGCGGCAGCGATAGCCTCGCGCCCTGTATGGTCGAGGGCCGCGCTCGGGTTCAGCGACCTCGGGAAGCTGGCGGGGCCCGAGCGGTTGTATCGTCTGAGCGTTCGCGGGCTCAACCGGCTCTCTGATCTCCTCCACCGGCTGGAGATCCGTAACCTGAGAGGCCGGGTCGCTTTCGTGCTGTTGCCGACGGCCATGCTCGTGGGCGCGGCCGTGCTGGCAACGCCCACGGCCGGCGCGTACCGGGTCGGAGAGTTCCGGGCCGGGGAGACGCCGCTAATGCTGGTGATGTTGGCGGTGGTGGCAGCCTCCCTGACGACGACCTTCACGCGGCGGCACGTTACCCTGGTTCTCGTGCTCTCCAGCGCGGGCTTCGCGCTGGCGGTCGCTTATGCTTTCTACGGGGCGCCGAACGTGGCGCTCGTCGCGGTTCTTGTAGAGACCATGCTCACGCTGCTCGTCGTCGCCACCCTCAAGTTGATCCCCTACCGCATCCTGCACCGCCAGGCGGAATTACCGCTTCTGAGGAGGGGCCGCAAGATCTTCGTCTCGGTAGTCGCGGGCGCCTTCGCCTTCGTGGTCGTCTGGGGAGCTCTCTCGCAGCCGCCGGCCGGCACGACCGTAGCCGAAGAACACGTGCGGCTCGCCCCGCAGGCGCACGCCAAGAACGTGGTCACGGCCACGCTGGCGGACTTCCGCGGGCTGGACACCCTGGGCGAGATCTCCGTCGTGGCCATCGTCCTCCTGGGGGTGGCGACCCTCCTAGGAGGGATGAGGCCGGAATCCCTCCCGACCGATAGCGGTCCGCCGGGCACGAGCGGGTCCGCGCGGCCGGCCGCACGCGCCGTAACGCAAGAGGTGGCGAGGCTGCTCTATCTGCCCACGTTCGTCGTCGCCGCAGCCATCCTCGTCAAGGGTTTCGTCCAGACCGGCGATGGCTTCTCCGCCGGGGTGGTGGGCGCCCTGGGGGTACTGCTCCGTTACCTAGCCTTCGGGCACGAGGAGGCAAAGAGGCTCCCAGCCGTGCGGCACGCGACGACGATCGCGTTTTCGGGACTGCTCTTAGCCCTCGGCGTCGCCAGTGTTCCGCTGTTGCTGGGGGACGCGGTCCTGACCCACTACCCGCCGTCGGGCACGGAGCCCATCCACCTGGGAACCATCGAGCTGATGAGTGCGGTCCTCTTCGACATCGGGGTCTTTCTGCTGGTCTTCGGCTTCTCTGTCGGGGTCGTCTCGTTCTTCGCCCGCGCCGGCGAAGCTGCAGGGGACGCCTCGCGGGGAGATGAGAGCCCGTGATCCTCTCCGCCGCGCTCGCGGTCTCGGTCGTCTTCGCCTCAGGGACGTTTCTCCTCCTCCAGCGCGATCTCGTGCGGGTGGTCGTCGGTATAGTCCTCATCTCCAACTCGGCGGTCCTGTTCATAATCTCCGCCGGGCTGACGCGCGGCGAGGCCCCGATCCATCCCCTGCAGGGAGCCGGCTCCGTCAGTGACCCGCTGGTGCAGGCGATGGCCCTGACCGCCCTCGTCATAGGCTTCGGCGTCGCCGCATTGCTCCTGGCGATGGTCTACCGCCTCTACACCGCGCACCGCACCGTGGACACGGAAGAGATCGCCGACGCCGAGATGCGCGAGGCCGAGATCCTGGAACGCGCGGAGGATCCCGAGAGGGAAGAAGTGCCCGAGGAGGAGCAGGACGCCGAGCGGCAAGACGGGACGCAAGAGAGGCAGGCGCGGTGACCTCTGCGAGCCAGACTCTCCTCGTTCTCCCGGCCGGGATACCCTGGGCGCTCGCGGCAGTGCTAGCCCTCCTTGATGGCCGACGCCGGTGGGTCGGCCTGCTCGCTGCGGCGGGCCTCGGGGCGAGTTTCGTCTCGCTCGTGTGGTTGGCGTTCGTGGTGGTTCGCGAGGGACCGGTCGACGTGGTCGCGGGCGGCTGGCCGGAGGGAGTCGGGATCTCGCTGAGGGCCGATCCTCTGGGCGTAACCTTCGCCCTGGTCTCCGTGGGGGTGGTCCTGGTCTCTTTGCTCTACGAGGTCATCCTGGGGGTGCGCTGGCGCGCCTTCCCGGCGCTGGTGCTGCTCGTGGCCGCCGGCCTGAACGGGCTGTTCCTAACCGGGGACGCGTTCAACTTCTACGTGTTCTTCGAGATCTCTATGACCGCCTCTTTCATCCTGACCAGCTACCGGGAGAAGGATTACCAGGTGAGGGCCGCCTTCATCTTCGCCGTGGTCAACCTGCTGGGTTCGGTGATCTTCCTGATCGGGATCGCATCGCTCTACAGTGTCACCGGCAGCCTGGACATGCAGACCATCGCCGAAAGGACGGACGTGCTGGAGCCCCGCTCGGTGATCGTTATCGGGGCGGCGATCTTCGCTGCATTCTCCCTGAAGCTGGGGCTCTTCCCGTTCCACTTCTGGCTGCCCGCGGTCTACGTGGGCTCCCACGCGCCCGTGGCCGCCATACTCTCGGGGGCATTGGCGAACATCGGCAGCTACGGGCTTTTGCGCTTCGGCGGCGGTCTCCTGCCCAGGGAGCTGGAGATCGGGTCGTCCGCGGTGCTCGTCCTCGGGACGGCGAGCATAATCTACGGGGCGTTGCAGGCGATCTCGCGCCGCGACACCTCAGAGGTCATGGCCTACTCTGCCATAGGGCAGGTCGGCTACATCCTCCTGGCCCTCGGCCTTGGCGGACCGGTAGGGTACACGGCGGCAGTCCTGTACTCGGTCGTGAACTCCCTCAACAAGGGGGTGGTCTTCCTCGCCGCAGGTCTTCGTGGGCCGCTGGTCGGCGGGGCCTTCGCCGTCGGGGCCTTCAGCGTTGCTGGCGTGCCCCCGGCCGCCGGCTTCGTCGGGAAGATAGCGGTATTCAAGGCGGCCATCGCCGAGGGCTCACTCGCCGTGAGCCTGGTCCTCGTCGCACTAGTCTTCCTCGGCGGCGCGCTGTCTTTCCTGTACGCGTTCCAGGTCTACCAGCGCCGCTTCATGAAGCCAGCTCCTGGAGATGCCGGCAAGCCCAGCCCATTGGCGGCGCGCGTCCTCTTGGTCGCCCTGGCGGCCCTCGTGGTGCTCCTGGGGCTCTGGCCCGAGCCGCTGGTCTACCTGAGCGAGCAGTCGGCTGCCGCTTTAACTGGAGGTTCCGGATGATACGTTACGTCGCGGCGATTGCGGCCCTCACCCTTGTCTACGCGCTCGCGCTGGCGAGCTTCCATCCCTGGGACCTCATCTTCGGCGCGGCCCTCTCCGCCGTCCTGGTCTTCGCGTCCCGGCGGTTCGTCTTCGGCACAGGCCCGGCGCCCGGCTTGCTCCGGCGCGCGGTGGCCTTCGTGCCTTTCGCCGCCGTGGTCTTCCGGGACATAGTGGTGGGCACCTGGGAGGTCGCGCTGGTGACGCTCCACCTCAGGTCTCTTGTGAGGCCTGGCATCGTGGCCGTGCCGGTGGGCGACCGGACGCCGTTCGGGGTGGCGATCTGGACGCTGGTCACGGGGCTCCCGCCGGGGTCCTACTTCGTGGACGTGGACCCGGAGCGGGGGGTCGCCCTGATCCACGTACTGGACGCTGGCGACCCCGAAGCCTTCCGCGAGCAACAGGAGGACTTCTATCGGCGGTACCAGAGCAAGGTGTTCCCGTAAGGAGGTTTCGATGCACGAGATAGTCTTCTACCTGGCTTTCGTGTGGATGACCGTCTTGCTCGTGGTTAGCGCGGCGGCGGTCATCCGACTGCGCTCGACGGCCGCGCGCATCCTGGCGCTCGACATGCTGACCCTGATCCTGGCTGCGCTGCTCGTCCTCTACGCCGACGCGAACCGCTCCTCGTACTACATGGACGCGGCGCTCATCCTCTCCCTGCTGGCCTTTATGGCCACCCTCATCCTGGGCCGCTACTACGGGGAAAGGAAGATCTTCTAGTGGCCTCTGCGTTCACGTCCGCCGTCCCCTATGTGGCCGACGCCCTGGTCATCCTGGGTGTCTTCGTAATGACGGTCGGGGTCTACGGGGCGATCCGGATGCCCGACACCTACACCAAGCTGCACGCGATGAGCAAGTCCGTGTTCCTCGGCGTGGTCTCGCTGTGCGCCTCATCGGCCGTGACGGGCGACCCGGCGATCATCTACAGGGCGATCCTCATAGGAGTGTTCCTGCTCGTCACCACCCCCATCTCGACCTTCGTGATCGCGCGCGCCGCGTTCCTGCGCGGGGAGAGGATGGAGACACCGGACGCGTGCGACGAGTCCGGACGCAGACTCACGAGGGAAAAGGAGTGAGCGGGCCGGTCTCCCCCGATGGCCGGTTTTCGCCGGCGGGTATCGAGTTCACCGTTCCGCTTCCGCCCCTACTCCCCCCTCTCAGCGGCGAAGCGAGTCCGCAGTTCGCGCTTGAGGATCTTGCCCGCGGCGTTGCGCGGCAGGTCCTCCACGAAGAAGATGTGCTTGGGGCGCTTGAAGTCCGCCAGCTTCTCTGTGGCGTGTTCCTTCAGTTCCTCACGCAGGTTCTCCGTTTCGGCGTCTTCTTTGGGAACGACCACGGCGCTGACGGCTTCGATCCACTTCTCGTCAGGAAGACCTATGACGGCGACCTCGGAGACCGCCTGGTGGTCGAAGAGGGCGTCCTCCACCTCGCTCCCTGAGACCTGTATGCCGCCGGTATTTATGACGTCCTTGACCCGGTCAACGACGTAGAGGTAGCCCTCCTCGTCGAAATAGCCGAGGTCTCCGGAGTGGAACCAGCCGCCCTCGAAGGCTTCATCGGTCTCCTCCGGCTTCTCCCAGTAACCGACCATCAGGTGCGGAGAGCGGTGAACTATCTCGCCACGCTCGCCGGGCGGGACGTCGTTCATCTCGGGGTCGACGACCCGCGTCTCGATGAGCAGGACAGGACGCCCGACGGAGGCCAATCTATCCTCTTTGAGCTCCTCGGGCCGCAGGGCTGTTGCTAACGGGGATATCTCGCTCTGGCCGTAGCAGTTGTAGAGCCTGGGGTTGGGGAGCCGTTCGCGCAGCTCCCGGAGCACGGGCACGGGCATGATCGAGGCGCCATACTACACCTTCTCGAGGCTGGCGAGGTCGTGCTCCTCGAAGGCCTCGTGCCGCAGGAAAGAGATCCAGACCGTCGGGGGGGCGAACATGGAGTTGATCTTTTCGCGTTCGATCAGCCCGCAGCACTGCTCGGGCTTCGCTCCGGGGAGTGGGGAAATGGGGGTAGGGAGTAGGGTCATGACCGTCCACTCTTTGCTTTCTGTCTCTTTTGGATCGAGCGGATCAGGGCCCGGAGCATTTTTCCTACCGTCTCGCACCGTTCGAGGACGGGGGCTATCTCCTGGTCCTTTGCCAACTCCAATCTGGATGCCAGTAGCAGGTGGGTTTCCAGCTCTTTGAGTGAGCCCTGGGATATCCGTAGGAACTGGATAAACTCTCCCGAATTCTCTCTACCGTGGCCCTCCGCTATGTTGGCCGGAATCGCCGTCGCCGCCCGTCGGATCTGCGAGGTCATCCCATAGACCTCCTCCCTGGGAAACGCCTTCGTCACCCCGTAGCACATCTCCGCCAGGTCCATCCCCTCCTTCCACACCCACAGATCCCGATAAGACCGCACAAGCCCGTCTTCCCCCACCAACTCCCTCCCTTTCCCTACTCCCCACTCCCTATTCCCTACTCCCGTTCAATAACGGTGGCGGTGGACATGCCGTGGCCGATGCACATGACCTGGAGACCGAACTGTCCGTCGGTGGCTTCGAGGCCGGCGAGCATCTTCGCCATCAGGCCGGCGCCTGTGGCGCCCAGAGGATGGCCGTGGGCTATGGCTCCGCCCCAGGGGTTTACCTTAGCCATGTCGGGTCTGAGCTCGTCGGCCCAGGAGAGAACGACCGATGCGAAGGCTTCGTTGATCTCGATCCAGTCCATTTCGTCGATGCTCAGCCCGGCCTTTTTGAGCACCAGGCGTGTGGCCGGGATGACGCCGGTCAACTGCATTACCGGATCCTCGCCGATGGCGACGCGGGCCAAGAAGCGCGCCCGTGGGGTGAAGCCGTCGGCCTCCGCCACCTCGCGGTCCCCAACGAGCACGGCAGAGGCGCCGTCGGTGAGCTGGGAAGAGTTGCCCGCGGTTACTATCCCCTCCCCCTCGGGCCTGAAGACGGTCTTCAGACTCGCCATCTTCCCGGCATCTATGTTATGGCGAATGCCCTCGTCCGTCGTGAGCTCTATCTCGTTACCATCGGAGTCGAGACCAGAGGTGGGCAGGATCTCCTTGTTCCTGCCCTCATGGGCCGCTGCGCTCGCGCGCCGATGGCTCTCGGTGGCGAAGGCGTCCAGGTCCTCGCGCGATATCTCCCACTTCTGGGCTATGCGTTCGGCGCTCTCGCCCTGGTGAACGAGGTCCTGCCTCTCCAGGAGATCCGGGTTCACCTCGAAGCCCGTCTCGCCGTTACCGGTGTCGCTGAACATCGGCGCCCGCGTCATGCTCTCCGCACCCGAGGCGATGGCGTAGCTTATGTCGCCCGCAGCCACGGCCTGCGAGACGAAGTGGACCGCCTGCTGGCTGGAGCCGCACATGCGGTTGAGGCTGACGGCCGGGACAGTCACGGGAAAGCCTGCGAGCAACACGCCGAGCCGGCCGATGTTCGCACCCTGTTCGCCAGCCTGGGTGACGGTGCCGTTCACGACGTCCTCGACCTTCTCCGCGTCCAGCCCTGCCCGCTCCAGGAGCCCGTCGAGGGTATGCGCCAGAAGGGCGTCGGGACGTACCTCGCGGAAAGCCCCGCCGGCTTTGGCGAACGGGGTGCGCACCGCCTCGAGGATTACGGGCTCTCTCATCTGTGTCATGGTCTGCCATCTCCTCTCGTAGAAGCTCGCCTTCTCTCCGAGGCGAACATGGTTTCGTCTTCTCTGTTCCCCTCATCATGGCCCAGGTGCCTCACCGCAGCGAGCGGAAGATCGCGTTCCGTCGCCCACTCCTCCCACTGCTCAGCGGTCTTCGTTTCGAAGATCCTCTCCAGGTCCTGGCGGTCGCCTCTCACCTCGAGCTCCTGCAACAACCGCTCCCAGAAGTGTGGCTCGAGGGCGGCCAGCGCCACGTGTCCCTCACGCGCACGGTACAATCCGTAGCCGGGAAAGCCACCACCAAGGACGCCGCCTGACGCCGTGAGCCCCTGGCGTAACGGCTCGGCAAGAGACCGCGCCGCCTCCGAGAGGGACACCTGCTCGTACCCCACGCCTTGTCCCCGCTCTCTGGCGAACAGCAGCGAGAGGGCCGAGCTCACGGCCTGCTCTGCCCCCGCCAGATCGGCCACCAGAACGGGCGGCATCTCGGGCGGTGACAGCGTCCCGAAGCGCGCCTGGTAGGTCAGATCGTGGCCCGGCGCATCCTCCTCTGGAGGGGGATGCCCGACGATCGCGACCTGGCACAGGTGCGGGAAACCGGCGTGAAGCTCGGGCCACGAGAGCCCGAGCCGCCCCAGCGCCGCGGGCCGACTCGCCGTCAGCAGCAGATCCGTCCCCCTCAGCCACCCGTCCAGCGAAGCGCGGTCCCGCTGGTCCGTCAGGTCGAGACGCACGACCTCCTGGCCGGCGCTCAGGTCCTCGTAGTAGCAGGGGCACATCCGGGCCAGCGGGTCCCCGCCAGGCGGCTCGACCTTGATCACGGACGCCCCCATAGCGCAAAGCCGGGACGCCGCCGCAGGACCCGGCAGATTAACCGCCAGCGTGAGGACCCGTACGTCCCGGAGCGGCGCAGGCCCGCCATCCCGCTCCCCACCCCCTGTTCTCATAACGATGATTACCTCCCTTGAGCGTCTCCGATCAAGAACGCTTTCGACCTCCGCCGGAGCCTATGGCCCCTTCGAGTAGATCAGGACCGGGCATCTCGCTGCTCTGAGCACCTTGGTGGAGACGCTGCCTAACCGCGCGCGGCCCACCGCCCCGAGCCCGCGGCATCCCGTGGCGAGCAGTGTCTTGCGCTCCCCCGCCTCGGCCATTCGCAGCAGGGCGAGCGTGGCGTCCGCATCGACCAACCGTACCTCAGGGCGTCTGCCCATGACCGCTCCGAGCGTCTCGGCCCGCTCGTTCAGGCCCTCTTCTTCCTTCGACCTGGCCTCTCCAAGCTTGCGACGATCCTCGGCGCTCCAGCCTCCTATCGGGCGGGGAGGGTTCCTGTAGGCCCTTACCAGCACGCCTTCGGCCCCACAGACGGCGCCTATGCCTCCCGCAAGCTCCGCCGCAAGCCCGGCGCTCTTCGAGCCGTCGTCGCCCGCGACGATCCTTTCGGGAGGCCAGCCCCCCTCGTCCCCACGGACGACGAGCACGGGGCACCTCGCGTGGTGGACGACACCCTCTGAGACGCTACCGACGAGCATACGCCTGACCGGCCCGAGGCCGCGGCTGCCCATGACCAGAAGACCGGGCCGGATCTCTTCGCAGAGATCGAGGATGGCGTCTATCGGTGGGCCGTGAAGGAGATGTGACTGGGCGACGGCGCAATCCGCGGCTTCGATCTCATCCACCTGGGTCTCGAGGATCTTGCTGGCCTCCCGCTCGTAGAGATCGGAGTAGTCGGCCCAGACCAGCGTCGGGTAGGTAAGGCCCTTTACGAGATGATACCAGGCGTGGACGACGTGCAACAGCGCCCCCGTCCTACGGGAGAGGTCGGCAGCGACCCTTGCGGCGAGCACTGCGTCTTCCGAACCATCGGTCGCCAGTAGCAGCCTGTTTGGTCTTATGATGCCGTCGTGCGGCGTGTCCATCGAAGCGCTCCTTTCCTGCGTGCCACGTTCCCGGTTTCATGTGGGCGGGAGTGGTCCGTGCAGAAGTTGCGCCTTGCGGATCGGGGCGGGTCCCACCTCTAGATCTCCTCGTCTGGGCTCCTACCACACCAGTATACGAGTGCCAGGTGCGCGAGTCGCCGGGCGCTGTAGCGATAGTCCGGGTCGTGCTCGGAAGATAAGCCTGTTGTGACCCGTGTATCGGGCTCTCTGGCCCTGGTAGTCTCGCAGCAGGTGTGCAAGAGTGTGCCTCGTGAGCAACTTTGTAGGCCGCAGAACCAATCTCGCGATCACACTAAGGTTTCTCGAATCCCTTGGCTCTCTGGTCTGGCTGGCTTTGAGCCTGCAGTGGCTGCTTGGCATCAGGAAAATACCAGTGCTCGAAGACATCTCGGAGACGGATCGCCTCGACCACGACCCAGCGCTTTCGATCATTCTGGCCGCCCGCGACGAGGAGCGGTCGGTGGGCGAAGGCGTAAAATCCATGTTGGCCCAAGATCATTCAGGAACCTTGGAGATCATAGCCGTAAACGACCGTTCCACTGATCGTACCGGTGAGATCCTGGAAGAGCTGGCGACGAGATATTCGAACAAACTTCGGGTCTTGAACGTGGAGTCATTGCCGGAAGGGTGGCTGGGAAAGACCCACGCCCTCTATGCCGGTGCCGCCCAGGCCCAAGGAGAATGGCTTCTGTTCACCGATGCAGATGTAATTTTCGCTCCCGACTGCGCTGATAGAGCTGTCCGCTACGCGACCAGTAAAGGATTGGATCACCTGACCCTGCCGCCCGAGATCGTGTGCAGGAGCGTTCTGCTCCGGAGCTTTGTCGCGGCCTTCACCCTCGTTTTCGAGATGACCCAGCGGCCCTGGCGGGTGGGCGATCCCCAGGCACAGGAGCACGTGGGTGTTGGGGCCTTCAATCTCATCAGAAAAGATGCCTACGAGAGGAGCGGAACCCACCGCGCCATCCGCATGCGTCCCGACGACGACATGAAGCTGGCCAAGCTTCTCAAGAGGCATGGTTTCAGGCAGGGAGTGGCTTACGGGGCTGGACTCATCAGCGTCGAGTGGCACCAGACCCTGCCTGATGCCGCGCGGGGGCTGAGCAAGAGCATGTTCTCCGGGCTCGACTACAGGATCGGTGCGACGGCGGCCGGTGTGCTGATGCTTTCGCTTACCAACGTGCTCCCTGTCTTCGGGCTCCTCTCGCGCAATACGACGGGAACGCTCTGCAGATTAAACATCCTCTCGACCTTCCTCCTGTACGCTTACCGATCCAGACACTTTGGGAACGAAACGCCGTGGTGGTACGCTGTCCTTCATCCCTTCGGTATCTGCGTCTTCATCTACGCTATGCTCAGGTCCGCATCCACCACGATCATCAACGGGGGGATCGAGTGGCGGGAGACTCGATATCCCTTGAAGGAGTTGAAGGACAACGAGATCTGATTTCCTACGCCACCTTTCTCTCTCCTCGCCGGGGTTCATTTGCCAACCAGTCCAGGGCGACGGCCGCGGTCCACGACTGGTCGGTAGCGCCGAGATGTTCGCCGGTGAAGGGATCGAAATACTCGCCAAAACCGCTACTAAAGATCTGCTGTAAGGACGCATGCCGAAGCCCCTCGGCCCGCTCTGCTTTGCCGGCTCGGAGAAGCGACCACCACAGGAGCCAGTTGACTACCGGCCAGGTCGGCCCCCGCCAGTAACTGCGCCGGTGAAATCCCTCCTGAAAGGGACTAGTGCTCGGCGGCACGGGCCAGCGTAGCCAGGGATGTCCCAGGAACGCAGGTGAGTCGAGAGTGGCGATGAGGGCGTCGACCTGTTCGGGACTCTGCCGCCCCGCTATCAGGGAGGCGAAGCCGGCCACGGTGCGAACCCGCAACGGTTTTCCGGCCCGCAGGTCACGATCGAGGCAAAGTCCGAATTCAGGGTCCCGGCACGTCTGGAGTCCCCGGCGTCCCCGGTCGATCCAGTCGGCGATCAAGGTGCGGTTTTCATCTTGCGCCCCAACCAGTTCAGCGATCTCCAGCAACGCTTCGTTGGCCGCCATCAGGATCGCACTGAAGAGCACATCCTTGACCAGGAACGGGTGGTAGCGGTAGATGCTCATCTCGTCGCAGCCGGCATTCTTTATCAGCTTTACCAGCCACAGGTAGCGATCGTAATCCGCATCGGTGGGCCTCTGGGAACGGTTCGCGACGTGCTGAAGGTCATGCCGGGGGTAAGGCGGCAGGTCGCCGACCTCCACCGCTGCGAGGGCCGTGTCCCAACGGGGAGAGTTGTCGGTGCCGCTCTCCCACGGGTGGTAGATGGTGACGAGGCCGGAACCCTCGGGATCCCTGTAAGTCAAGAGGTAACGGTGCCAGCGCAGAAGACTGGGGTAGGCCTCTTGCAGGAAAGCCTGCGCGGCTATGGCCTCCTCTCCCCCGTTTCTCTGGGCCACCTCCCAGACACGCAGGGCGGCGATGGCGTGGACCGGAGGTTGACACAGGCAGCTGGTGTAGGGCGGCGCTGGCGGAGCGTCGGAGGAGGTCGAAGCGCAGGCCCAGTGCTCCGCTCCCGGGAAGTAGCTCTCCGGCGGGGCCTCTGGGTTGAAGACGATGTGGGGGATCTTGCCGGTCCTCCACTGGTGGGAAAAGAGGGCAAGCAGTTCCTTCGCGGCGCGACGGGTGTCGAGGTGGGCGAGACCAATGGCGATGAACGCACTGTCCCAGCTCCACTGGTGAGGATAAAGGTTGGGAGCGGCACGGGTCCAATCTCCCATATCGTTCAGGCGCAGGACCCTTCCTGCTCGCGCAGCCAATTGTTCGGGCGTTGCGGGCATTTCTCTCGAAGAAGCCCTGGTTTGCATTGTGTGTTGGCTCCCTTCAGTCGACGAGAAGTACGATCTTGCCCCGCACGTGCCCTGTCCTGCTTTCTTCCAGCGCCTCGGGGGCCCTCTCTAGCGGGAAGGTGCGCTCGAGTCTCACGGAAACCTCCCCGGCATCGACCATCCGTGACAGCTCCTCCAGCCGCCGGGCATCGGGCTGCATGCTTACGTTCGTCGCCTGGATGCTGCGGCGTGCTAGCCCTTCTATGTCGGCCGTGAACACCGACGACGCGAGGCGCCCGCCCTGCTTTAGTAGCCCCGCTATGCGGTCGAGAGACTCACCCTCGCTTATTACATCGATAACGGCATCGATGCCGTCGGGATAGGCTGCTCGCACGGACTCTACGAGATCCTCACTGGCGTGGTCGATCGTCTGCGCCGCTCCCAGCTCCCGCGCGAACATCTCGTTCTCCCGACGGGCGGTAGCGATAACTCGGGCGTCACGCCGGGCGGCCAGCTGGATCGCATAGGAGCCGACGCCGCCGGTGGCCCCTACGATCAAGACTGTCTCGCCCTCCTCGAGGTCCACCGCGTTTACGAGATCCATGGCAGTGAGCCCCGGCATCGGCAACGCCGCGGCTTCTGCGAAAGCAACTGTTTGCGGCTTCCTGGCAACGATGGTCGCAGGGGCACTGACATACTCCGCGTAGGCGCCCTCACCCATCACCGGCTTGGAGAGATACCCGTACACCTCGTCTCCTTCGGAGAGCCCCCTCACGTCGGAACCGACCCGCTCGACCACACCCGCAGCATCGAAGCCGAGTATCAGGGGGAAGCGATGTTCCTTCTCGTCCGTAAGAGCCCCGTCTGCAACCTTCCAGTCGAAGGGGTTCACTCCGGCGGCCCGGATGTGGATCAGTACCTCGCCTGTCCCGATCTCAGGAACTGGAAGGGTCATCAGGGCTACGGGCCCTCCAAACTCATCTTCGGCTATCGCTCGCATCTTCTCCTCCTTGTTCTGCTGGCCCTGCTTCTACCCGGGCCATCATCTCCTCCAGCGGGCCGCGCATACCGTGGATGCTCTCCAACCACCAGGTCGCTCCGGCCGTCTCATAGGCGCGCGGCAGCGCGGCATCACCGGGCTCGGAGTACCCGTCTACAGCCACCTCGAAGGGCGTGTCCGCCCTCCTGTGATGTTGGATCTCCGCCACCATTTCGGCGATGCGCCGAGGGTCCTTGTCCATGATCGGCGTCCCGTCGGGTCTCGTGGCAGGCGCGAGCCAACCGTCCCAACGGGCGGCGCGTCGAAGGGCCGGCGCACCCTCGCCGCCGATCCAGATCGGTATGCGCGGACGCTGCAGCGGCGCCAGGGACACCTTCTCGACGTCGTAGTGTTGCCCGCGGTGTGTGAGCGGCTCGCCCGACCAGAGCCCATCCAGAACCGTGAGCCCCTCGTCGAGCATTCGAGCACGCTCCTTCGCGTCGCCAGGCTCGCCGAAGGCGGTGAACTCCTCCGCAACCCCCCCGAGTCCAGCCCCGAATACGACGCGCCCACCGCTGAGGAGATCAAGGCTCGCCAGAGCATTGGCCACCACATGCGGACGACGGCGCGCCAGCGGAGTAATTGCGGTTCCCAGCTTGAGACGGGTGGTGGAAACGGCTGCGGCGGACAGAACAACCCACGGATCACTCGACGGTGTGCCCCACACGAAGCCGAGGTGATCCCACACGAAGAAACCCTCCCAGCCGGCCTCCTCGGCCGCCCGAGCCAGGCTGACCACCACTCGCGGGTCGGCGTAATCATCCAGGTTGGACATCACGATGCCATAACGCACTCGATAACTCCTTTCACCACGCCGCTTTCTCTAGGGCGAACCTTCACACGCGACTTCGAGCGGCACGGTCATCGAGAAAAGGTGGCCCATCTTCTCCCGCTTCGTTCGCAGATACCCGAGATTCGAGGGGTTCGGCGAGATCCCCAGCGGTATGCGCTCCACGACTTTGACGCCGTAACGCTCGAGGCCTTCGATCTTTGCCGGGTTGTTGGTCAGCAGGCGGGCCCGTCGCACGCCGAGGTCGAGCAGCATCCCGGCTGCGACCCGGTAGTCGCGCATGTCCTCTGGCAACCCCAAGGCAAGGTTCGCCTCGACCGTGTCGAGGCCCCGCTCCTGGAGCGCGTAGGCAAGAACCTTTCTGGTAAGGCCGATGCCGCGCCCCTCCTGCCGCAGGTAGAGCAAGACGCCGCGGCCCTGCTCCTGCAAGAACCGCAGACTGTCGGCAAGTTGTTCTCCGCAATCACATCGAGACGACCCGAAAACATCGCCCGTCAAACATTCCGAGTGCACGCGGACCAAGACCGGCCTGCCATCACCGATCCCTCCCAGGGTGAGCGCCACATGTTCCTTTTGCTCGGGGGTGTCGTACACGAACATCTCGAAGGTGCCGTAACGGGTGGGAAGGTTCGCCCTGGCAACCCGTTGGGTGCCTGACATGATCACACCATCCTCCTGCTCGCTAACTTAGCCCGCGGCCGCGAATACGAGCGCATTGGCGATCGCCGTGAACTTTGCGGACAGCACCCCTGCTCCCAAGTGTCACCCCGCTGCCATCCGCAAGTACAGAGCTGGGCGCCGATTGTTCCATCATGTACCTCCCTGAAGGTCGCTTCCTCGCCTGCACCGCAGTCTACACGCTATATCTACATTATGTCAAGTATAAACTTGATTTACTACGGAAATTTGATTTACTTGCTATACTGAGGCTGACGAACGAAGGGATCAGATTGGCTACGAACTGGGACGCGAAGTTCTTCCAGAGTACGCGGGGCCGGATCGTCGTGCTGCTCAGGCGCTCGGGGCGCACTGTCGAGGAGCTCGCCCGGGCGCTGGGCCTCACGGACAACGGCGTCCGCGCGCACCTGGCCGTTCTGGAGCGCGACGGGATCGCTCGGCAGCGGGGATCGGTACGCCGTGGCAGCGGTGGCGGAAAGCCGGCCTACGTCTACGAGCTGACATCGGAGGCCGAGGAGCTGTTCCCGAAGGCTTACGAACCGGTGCTCGGCCGGCTCCTGGATATTCTGGCCGAGCGGCTTGGGCCCGAGGAGTCGGAGGCGCTACTAAGGTCGGTAGCTCGTCGCCTGGCTGATGGCAAGACTGCACCGGCGGACGGCACACGCGCGCGACTCGAGGTGGCCGCTGGCGTGCTCAACGAGCTGGGCGGACTGGCGGAAGTCGAGGAGCGGGACGGAACATTTGTCATTCGGGGCTACAGCTGCCCGCTGGCCGCCGTGACGCCGGAGCATCCTGAGGTTTGCCGCATGGCCGAGGCTCTTGTCGCCGAGGTTGCGGGCGTGCCGGTTCGGGAGCGCTGCGAGCGTGGCGAGCGTGGCGAGAGGCCACACTGCTTCTTCGAGGTGGCGGCTCCCGACGGTATTGAGCAAGGGTAACGCGGTCCGTCGCATAGCTTCTGCCGACTCTTGCCGATATCTGGGGGCATACCTCATCAAAAAGTACCCCGCGTATAGCGGGAACTTCGATGCCGGAGAAGCATTCGAGAGTTGTTCCGCAGAATTCGGGCTAGATCAGCTCTGGGAACTCGAGTCTTGGCAATGACACAGTTGGCCCATCAAGGACATCTATCCCTCGGGGTGAGCACTTGCACATCTTATGGGCGGGCGCCAAGCAGAGGTCATCAAAGAACAGGCATTTGTCGAAGCTCTGGCGGTATCAGAGTCGGGTAGAGGTTATCGAAGAAGAGGCGCTTTATGAGGGCCTCTCGGCCTCGTACTCCGACCTTGTCGAAGATGTTGGAGAGATGATCCTGGACAGTGTACTCGGTGATGTAAAGTGCCGCGGCTATCTGCTGTCTTGAGGCGCCGTGCAAGACCGTGAGATCACGCCCTCAGGCGTCCGCTACGACGCGAACAGCGTGGATGAGTGTTACGGGGACGAGGCTTCGCTCGTCCCCGGCGCCCCGCTCGATGGATCCATCCCTGGATTGGAGTTGGTCCGCGCATTCGAGGACCGGATAGTAGAGAAGCCATGGGTCTTCAACGCCGACCATGCCACGGCCGCCTACCTCGGATGGCACGCGGGCTGCGAGACCATTGACGAAGCGATGACCCAAGAGGGGATTCGCGCTGCAGTCTCCGTGGTCGTGAGAAGCGCAACAATCCCTCGAAGCCTACCTCTCCGCGCGTCGCGGCTCCGTGCCGATACCAACCCGCCGGTCCAGCTCGATACTCGACCTCTACGCCGACCCCGCGCTGGACGACGCTGTTGTGCGCGTCGCCCGCGATCCCCGGCGCAAGCTGGCCGCCGATGACCGCCTGGTAGGACCGGCCAGCGCGTGTCTGGCGGCAGGCATACGCTCGGAGGCGCTGGCGCGTGTGATCGCCGCCGCTCTTGCCTACGGCGAAGAGAGTGACCGTCTGGCACGGGCGGATCATGGGTCACCAAACCGACCCGCGGCGTGCACGGTCGCGGCGTCGCCTTCTATCGCGAGTTTTCAGCGGCGCTCGATGCCGGGGCGACTCTCGATGACGACGACTCGTACGTCGTGGATGACGGCACCCGTCTTCTCCAGCGCAGGATCGGCGGCGCGGCGTGCGACGTGAAAGTCTACGTCGCCGGTGAACGGATATTCGCCGGTTTCAAGAAGTTCGGTCCTGAAAGCTACGCCGCAAACGAGATAGAAGCCGTGACGCTCGATGCACGAACGGAGGAGATGATCCACGCCGTGGGGGAGTCCCTGGATCTGCGCCTGTTCGGCGTGGATCTTCGCTTCGAGGACGGGGAGCCGGTCATCATAGATGCCAACCCGCTTCCCGGATACCGGGGTTTCCCTGCTGCCGCACCGGCGTTGCGCTCTGAGATAGAGCGCGCGTTAGGGGCCTTCCGGTGAGGGCCAGGAACGCGCGCCTCGCGTTGGCTACGGTGCTTGCGGAGGGGTTTCTCGGGCGACTGACGTTCGGAATGGTCAGCTTCGCGATGCCCCTGTACGCGCATAAGCTCGGGTTGCCCTTGTTCTTGATCGGGATCCTCGTGAGCATCCGCACCTTGTGCGTGCTGCCACTCAAACCAGTGGCGGGATGGCTGGCCGACCGCATCGGCGTCCGCAGGGTGTACCTTCTCGGCATCTTCGCCCGGACGCTTTCGGCGGCTATGCTGCTGTTCGCGGGCGGCTTCGTCGGGCTGATGGCCGTGCGGCTGTTGCAGGGAGCGAGTGCCGCCGGTAGAGACGTGGCGTCGCTCGGCGTGATAGCGCGTGACGCCGCGAGCCGCGTGGGTACCGCCTACGGTTCATACGCCAGTGCCAAACACGTCGGTGGCGTCGCCGGAGCAGGCCTGGCCGGCCTCATCATTGCCGCTTCCGGCGGATCCTACCAGCCGCTCTTCGTCATGGTGCTCTGCATGTCCCTGCTGCCGATGGCCGCGGCGTGGTTCGGGCTGAGCGAGGAGCCGGGTTCGAGTCCCGCCACCGAGCCGGAGCCCCAGACGGTGGAGCCCGGCACGAAAGATGATGTTAGAAGAACTAAGTGGATTGGGGACACTTTAGCCACTTTGCGGGAGCTCGCCGGTCCGGCTTCGGTCGGGATGATGGTTGCGACCAGCGCCTACATGGTCCACGGGCTCTTCCCGATCCTGGCTACCCAGTACGCGGGCTTGAGCGAGGCCGAAGCGGGTCTCATCTACAGCTTCTCGGCGGCGTTTTTCCTCGTTGGAGGGCCGCTTTTCGGGTGGCTGATCGACCGCTACGGCCGGATCTTCGGCATCGCCTGGCGCTCCGCCGCCAACATCGGCTCATCCTGCTTGTACGTAGCTTTCCCGAACTTTGTCGGGCTGGCGGTGGCCCGCGCTTTCGACGACTCCGGGAAAGGCGCCTTCCGCCCGGCCTGGGCCTCGACAATAGCCAGCATCGCTTCCAAAATCCCGCACAAGAGCGGCCGCCGACTCGGGGTGCTCGACACCTCCCAGAGCGTCGGAGAGGCGATAGGACCTGCCCTGGCTACCATATTGTGGCAATCTGGCGGCGTGTTCGCGCTTTTCGGGGTGCGGATCGTGATCGCCGTGGTCGCCGAGATCCTGGCGCTGCGCGTTTTCGGGAACTCGGGAACTCAGCGTCGGGTAGCGAGCCCGGCTCCTCCGTCAACCACGGTACTCCCCGCGAGCAACCGGTGGGACGTAGGTTTCGAGTTCGTCATCGGGCAGATATACGGTACTGCCGGTCTCGGCCGAGCGGTAGAGCGCCATGAGCATCTCCACCACGGCTACTCCGTCGCGGAAGGTCTCCAGCGGCTCCTCGCCCTCACGGAACGCCCCGACCATGTGCCGGTCTTCGAGGGTGTAGCCGTAGGTAGCGGCCTCATCTTCGAGGATCGGCATCAGGCCCTGTTCGGCGCTCTGCTTCTCGACGAGGTCCTCGCCCTGGGCTCCGGTAACGTTCCGCGAAAGGAAGACCTTGAGGCCGGTGTTGAGGGTGCTGAACTCCATGGCGTACTCGGGCCCGAGCAGCTCGAGCTGTATGCGCAGCCCAGAACCCACGTAAGACCAGGAGGTGGTGGCCTCTATCATGACCTTCTCGCCAGCCTCATCCTCCAGGGTCAGGGTTCCCCGCGCGAAATCCTCGGCCGGATGATTGATGTAGTCGATCTCGGACCCCATCTCCCGCCTAAGCTGCTCTGCGTACCTCGGGCGGGTCCACTTGAGGTTGGCGACCGTGGCGTTGGCGCTCTTGAGCTCGAGGCTCTCACGTCCCTTGCCGGGCTCGGTGAGCAGGTAGCGGGCCACCTCTACGCTGTGACACATCATGTCCGAGAGAACGCCCCCGCCTTGCCTCTCGCCGAGCCAGAACCAGGGGGCGTGGGGCCCGCTGTGCTCCTCGGAGGCGCGGGCGAGGTACGGCCTGCCCGCAGCGGGAACGCCGCGGCGCCAGATCACCTCCTTCCCCCGCTGCACGGCCGTGGAGAAGACCTGGTTCTCCAGGTAGCCATGGTTGAGGTTCGCCTCCTCCGCGAGCCGCAGCATCTCGCGGGCCTCCACGAGGTTACGCCCCAGGGGTTTCTCGCAAGCAACACCCAGGAGAGGTACTCCATCCTCCACGGCCCTACTGATGGCGCGCATGTGGTCGAGGCGGGTGTCGTTTGGGCCCAGGATCCAGACGGCGTCCACCTCACCCGAGGCGAGGAGCTCATCCACCGAGCCGTAAGCCCGGCTCGGTCCGAGACCCATCTCGTTCGCCCTCCTCGCCAGCGCCTCGCGGTTGGCGAGGGTAGGGCTGAATACCCCACTCACCTCGGCATCGCGTACGCCGAGGAGCGCCTGGAGGTGGAAGCCCGCGATAAAGCCGCTGCCGAGAAGACCTATGCGTAGGGGACTATTGTCCTGGCGCATGACTCCTACTGCCTGAGCGCTTTCTGGCGGCCGTAGAGGGAGAGCAGGAGGAGCAGGGTGGCACCGTAGACGATCAGGCGCATCGACTCAGGGAGATCCAGGGCGGTGAGCAGACTGGTGAGGAGCGTCAGTACCAGGGCCCCGGCCATCGTCCCGAAGTAGCTGCCCACCCCGCCGGCGAGGAGCGTTCCCCCCACGACCACGGCGGCCACCGAAGGCAAGGTGTAAGGGTCCCCGAGATTGAGGAAGACCTGTTCGGTGTAGCCGAGCAGGACGACCCCGCCCAGGGCGGCGAGCATCCCGCTAAGGGCGTACGTCAGCACCAGAACCGATGGCACCCGCACCCCGGAGAGCTTCGCGGTGACGCGGTTGGTGCCGACCGCGAAGAGCCTCCGGCCGTAGGCGGTGCGCCGGAGGAGCGCCCACATCAGGGCTCCCAAGAGGAGCCACAGGAAGATCACGCCCGGGATGCCCAGGATCAGGGGGTTGGTGACGAGCCCGGTGAGAGCGGGGGCCGCCCCGCCCTCGACCCTGCCCCCGGTTATGACCAGGATCAGGCCCTGCACCACCCCGGTCATGCCGAGGGTCATCACCAGCGGCGGGATACCAAGGAGCGTTATCCCGAGCCCGTTCGTGGCCCCGATCAGGAGCCCCACACCGAGCGCGATGGCGAGCGCGAGTAGGGCCTGGTCGTTCTGGCCGTCCCCTATCCTGAAGACGAGTATGGCGCCTAGCGTTATCACGGCCCCGACGGACAGGTCGATCCCCTCGCCGCCGCTGATTATGACCAGCGTCTGCCCCGCCGCCACTATCCCCAGGAAAGCCGCGAGCCTCAAGATGTTCATCGCCTGTCCGTAGGAAGCGAAGCCAGGCTGCACGATCCCGCCCACCGCGAACAGGGTCACCGCCAGGATCAGGGCGATGACGATAGGGTTCAGCCCGATCCGCTTCACGTCCTTACCCCACGCCTGAGGAGGGCGAAAAGGCCGGGACCGGCGAGGGCCGCCACCACGATCAGGCCGTTGATCAGGGTCTGCCACGAGGAGGGCGCGGGCGAGAAGGAGACGATGCTCTGGATGAGGCTCAGGATCACCACCCCGATAATCGAGCCGACTACCCCGCCCTGCCCGCCGCTGAGACGCGTCCCCCCGAGCACGACCGCCACGATGGACTGCAACATGAGATCCGTTCCTCCGATCGGGTTCCCCGTCCCGGTGCTGAGAGCCAGCGCGAGCGCTGCTAGGGCCGCCATCAGCCCAGCGATACAGTACGACAGGAAGCGCACCGACGAGACCGGCACCCCGCTGACGAACGCCGAGAGGTCCCTCCCCCCCGTCGCGTACAGGTAAGGCCCGTAGCGTGTGGCCCGCAGAAGGTTCCACAACAGCAACACGACGACTACCACCCACAGCACCATCGGCAGACCAAGGGGGTTGGAATAGTAGAAGCCCTGCAAGCCCGGCGGTATGATGCCACCCGGCTCGGGGAGCACGTAGAGCGCCAGCCCGGAGAAGATGAAGCTCGTCGCGAAGGTCGTCACTATGGGCTGGAAGCGCAGCACGGCTACGCAGAAGCCGTTGAGCGCGCCGGCCAGGATACCGGCCCCGAGCCCCGCGCCCAGCGCCAGCAGGATTCTGGACGAAGAAGGCTCTTGGGCCATGAGGGAGACGATGATTACGTTGGCCATCGAGGCGATCGCGCCCAAAGAGAGGTCGATGCCGCCCCCGATCACGACGACCGTCTGCCCAGCGGCTACGAGCATGAGCGGCGCGAAGAGCAACAGATTCCCGCTCAGCAATCCGGGTTGGAAGAAGTTTGGCTGCAGATAGTAGTTGATCGCCACGGTAACCACGAGTAGCACCAGCGCAAATGCGTACGACTGCCTAAGCGCCACCCGGCGTAGCCGTACTCCCAAGGAGGCCGCGCTCATGCCGCTCCGCCGGAAGGTGGGCTGTCGGAGGGACTCGTTCCCACGCTGGCTGAGACGAGGGCCGACTTGTTCAGATCGTCGCCGGAGAGCTCCCTCCGCACCGCACCGTCGCGCATCACGAGTACCCGGTCGCACAAGCCCAAGAGCTCTTCGTCGTCGCTGCTGTGGAGCAGGATCGCCACCCCTCTTTCTTGCAGGTCGGAGAGTATCTTGTAGAACTCTCCCTTGGCGCCCACATCAACCCCCTTCGTCGGGTCGTCGAGCAGGAGCACCTTCGGGTCCCGCATCAGCCACTTGCCGAGGACCACCTTCTGCGCGTTGCCGCCGCTCAGCGAGCTTACCGGGTCCTCCAGCGAACCCATCTTGAGCCTCAGATCCTTCGAAACGTCCTCGGAGTCCTTCCGCGCCCGCCGCACGTTCAGGAATGCCCCGTAGCGCGACCAGGAGGGCAGGAGGAGATTTTCCAGAATGGAGCGTATCGGCAGGAGGCCCTCTCCGCCCCGGTCGCCGGGGACGAAAGCGAGGCCCTTCCGCATCGCCTGCCGAGGGTGAGAGAAGCGGACGTTCTCACCCGCGAGCCGGACTGTCCCCGAGTGCGCTACGGCCCCGAAAAGGGCGAGCAGGAGGTCCGGCTGCCCCTGTCCCTGCAGGCCACCGAGTCCCAGGATCTCACCCTCCCCGAGCTTCAAGCTTACTCCGTCCAGCACCGATGAACGCAGATCCTCGGTCTCCAGCAGCACGGCTCTCTCGGCGGCGGCTTCCGCGGGTTTCTCGACGTGTCGCGGAGCGCCGCCGCCCTCGATCATGAGCCCCACCAGCTCTTCCTCGCTCGTCTCCTTCAGGTCCGCGGTGCCGACGGTCTTGCCACTCCGGAGCACGGCCGCCTTGTCGGCTATCTGGAAGATCTCCTCCATGCGGTGCGAGATGAAGATGAGGGCCATCCCCTGGGCTTTCCACTCGCCGACGAGTTCGAAGAGATGTTCGACCTGTCGCGCCCCCAGGCTCGCGGTGGCCTCATCCAGGATCATGATGCGCGGCTCACGGCTCAAGGCCTTGAGGATCTCCACGATCTGTCGGTCGCTGGGCGAGAGGGCCGATACGAACGAGTCGGGACCGACCGAGGGACCTAAAGAGCCCTCGAAGAGGGAGAGCAGGCGCGCGGTGCGCTCCTTGCGCTCCTTCCTCCTGACACGTCCCAGGGCTACCGGCTCGTTGGCGAGCCACACGTTCTCGGCGACCGTCATGTCAGGGACCAGGCTGAGCTCCTGATAGACGGCGGAGATACCCGCCCTGCGGGCCGCCTGGGGCGAAGAGAAGCGCACCTCCTCGCCGTCCAGGAGTACCTGTCCACCATCGGGGACGACCGCCCCGGTGATGATCTTGCCGATCGTGCTCTTGCCGCTGCCGTTGGCCCCCATCAGGGCCAGCACCTCGCCGGACGTCACGTCCAGGCTGCCGTCGGCGAGTGCGACCACGCCGCCGTAGCGCTTGACGAGGTGCTGGGCCGAGAGGGAGACGTCAGCCATCTCTTACTCGAAGAAGGCCTGCGCCTGTTTGCGGCTGATGATGCCGTCGAGCACGTACTCGCCCTCGATGTCGATCGCCTGGAGCTCCTTTTCCAGGTTCTGATTGGTCACGACCCCGGGGATCGGCACGTACAGGGTGTTGCCGGCCTCGCCCTGGAGTTCGCTTTGTTTGATCTCCTTGCCCTGCAAGAGCTCGACCGCAACGCGCAGCCCGCTAGCGCCGACACCGGGTGGGTTGATCGGGCCGTAGGAGGCGAAGTCCGGGTTCTGCTGGCGCGTCTCTTCCCACAGCCTCATGTAACCAGAGCGCGCCTCGCCGGAGATCACCGGGTACTGAGCTGGGTTGTCGGCCTGTACGGCCTGCAGCACGCCGCGCGCCATGCCGTCCTGCGTCCAGACGCCGTCGATGTTCGGCTGCGAAGCGATGATGTTCGACATCTCCTGCTGGGCCGTCGCCTGGTCCCAGTCCGCGTTGGCCTCCTGGACCACCTCGATGCCAGGGTTATCCGCGAATACCTCTTTCACGGCGTCGTATCGGGCCTCGTTGGCCGGGTGACCTGCGATACCGTTGATCACCACCACGTCGCCCTCGCCACCGAGCTCCTCCACCAACCACTCGGCGCCCATGCTCGCCCATTCGCCCTGGTCGATCACGACGTTCGTGACCCCGGGGGCCGCGATCTCCTGGTCGACCGCGATCACCGGGATCCCCGCTTGCTCGGCCTGGCCGATCACCTGGTCGAGGGCGGTCGCATCGTTGGGGTTGACGATGATGGCGTCCACCCCGCGGTTGAGGAGGTTTCTCATCTGCTGGATCTGGCCCTGCGGATCGGTGTCCGCGCTCTCTATCACCAAATCCTCGGTGAGTCCCGCCTTCTTGTACTCATCGTTGACCGTTTGCAGGTCGTCGATCATCTGCGTTCGCCACTCGCTGCTGATGAAGCCGTTGGAGATACCGATGGTGAACGGCCCCTCGCCGCCCCCGCCTCCACCACCCCCGCCCTGGCTACCACCGCCGCAGGCGGCCACGAATACCACCGTCACCGCGCACACCACCAGCGTCAGGACCCTGCCCATCACCCTCGGTCCGAACATCTTGTACTCCTTCCTGAGCACCGAAGATTGGTGCTCTCTACCCCGCCGACCATCGTTTCTTCGAGCTCTCGCCCCTGCCGCTTCACACTCCTCTCCTCGCTCTGAACCCTCGGTGGAGGTACTGCGTTTGTGGGTCATGTCGTTACGCCCCCCAGGGTCAATAGTAACCGCCGAACGTCTGTCGCGGCAATGCGGTCGCGGCCCAGGTTCGCATCGGAGCACAGCAAGACGGGCCCATCCTGGGGGTTGTCGGGCAAACGTCCGTGGGTTCCCTGCACGTGCGTAGGGTCGAGGGGGACGACGTCCATCACGTAGCGGAACCCCAATCGCTTGCGTCCGAGGGCGAGGGCGGCGCGTGCCTTCACCCAGCGATCTTCCGGGTCCAGGAAGAGTTCGGCCGGGTCGAAGCCGGGCTTGCGGTGGATCTCTACCGTCCGGGCGAAGTCGGGGGCACGGTCGTCCTCCAGCCAGTAGTAGTGGGTGAACCAGGCGCCGGGCTCGGCCACCGCGACCAGCTCGCCGGCCCGTTCGTGATTCAGACGGGCCGCTTTCTTGCCTTCTTCGTCCAACACCACGTCCACGCCGCCGAGCGACTCGATCAGGGCCTTTACCTTCGAGACCATGCCGGGATCCCGCACGTAGACGTGGGCCACCTGGTGATCGGCCACCGCGAATGCCCCGGAGGTCCAGGGATCCAGGTACTCCATCCCGTCCTGCGTGTAGACGTTCAGAAGGCCGGCACGCCGGAGATGGCGGTTCACCTCGACATGGCGGCTGGCCGCCGTGATGCCGTACTCGGAGAGCACCACGACCGTTCTGTCCCTCTCCAGGGCGAAGTCGCTCAACCGACCCGCGACGCGGTCTATCTCCCTGGCGGCGGCCACGGCCTGTGGGGAATCGGGACCGAAGCGCTGGAGGTCGTAGTCCAGGTGCGGCAAATAGACGAGGGTAAGGTCGGGGTCCTCCTCGACCAGTACCTTCTCTGCAGCGGCGGCGATCCACTCCGACGACGCGATGCTGGCCCCCGGCCCCCAGTACTGGAACAGGGGAAAACGTCCCAGATCGGCTGTCAGCCTCTCATGGAGGCTTCCGGGAAAGGCGTAACAGTCGGGGGATTTGCGTCCGTCGGCGTGGTAGACGGGCCTGGGGGTGAGCGTGATGTCCGTGGTCGCCCCCATCGCGTACCACCAGCAGAGATTGGCAACTTTGTAATCGGGGAAGGTTCGCCGGGCGGCCTCCCACATCTTCTCGCCCCGCACCAGAGCGTTGTGCTGCCTCCAGAAATAGATCTCGCCCAGGTCCCGAAAGTACCATCCGTTCCCCACGATGCCGTGCTCTGAGGGCATGAGACCGGTGAGAAAGCTCGACTGCACCGAACACGTAACCGCCGGGAACACGGTCTCCAGCTCGGCACGAAAACCGGTGCGAGCGAGCACCGAGAGGCGCGGCATGTGCTCCAGCAGGCGGGGCGTAAGCCCCACCACGTCGAGCACGATGAGGCTCTTTCGGTCCATCAGCCCACCTCCTCCAGGTCGAGCTCCAGAAGGCGGTCACGGGTCCAGGAGAGTTCCTGGGCCAGGCCTCTCACGAGCCCGGGATCATCCTCCGGCCGGTCGCCGGGTGGCAGGACCGACCACGTGTACGTCTCCACTTCCAGGTGCGTGGTGGCCGGCGATTCTCCTCCGAGCAGCGCGCGCAGGGCCGTGGCCAGCTCGCGCTGGGTAGTATCGTCCCCGGAGTGGTGGACCGGCACGTGGAAGTGGACCCGCCACTCGTCCTTCTGGGGCAGCCTGCCTGCCAGCGCATCGTCGAGGTCGTCTACGCCCACGACACCTTCGGGGGTTCGTTCCCGCGTCTGGTGCAAGAAACGGGGCTCGGCGAAGCCGGCCAGCTTGTTTATGGTCTTGGGATCTCCGGGATGAGATACGTGTAGGGCGCTCGAGATCTGGGCTTTGAAGATCGGGATGGACGCTTCGCGCAGGGCGGCGAGGGAGGATTCGGGATCCTCGAACTGGACCGCCAGGTGGCAGGCATCCAGGCAAACCCCGATCCACTGCGGGTCCAGGCCATCCAGCGTTTCGATGGCCCCCTCGACCGTCTCGACGACGCACACCGGCTCCGGTTCCAGGGCCAGCCGCACCTTCTGTCCGGTCTCCCCGGCGAGCTTCTCCAGACCCGCGGTCACCCGTTCGAGGGCGTGGCGCGCCTCCTCGCTCGAGCGTTCCGACCAGTTCGTGCGCCACCCCAGTGGAAGGGTCGAGATACTGCCCTCTTCCACGTCGTCGGGGAGCAGCAGCGCCAAAAGCCGGGCCAGATCGAGCGTGTAGTCGGCGCGGGCGGGGTCCGTCCAGTCAGGGACGTAGACGTCTCGCTTGACCACGGGAGCGTGAAAGGCCCTGTAGGGAAAACCGTTGAAGGTTACGACCTCGAGGTCGTGCTCGCCGAGCGTGGAACGGAGTCTGTCGAGGGACGATGTATTCTCGAGCAGGGCGGTGGCAACGGGCGCGGCGAGCCAGAGTCCCACGCCCAGCCGGGGCACATCCAGGGTCTCTCTGAGCGGCGCGGCGAAGCGACTCAGTTGGGAGATTACACCGTTTACGTCCTCTGCAGGATGCACGTTGCTGCAGTAGGCGAGGTGGACGACGCTGCCGGCTCGGTGTCGAAAGCGCATCAGCCCGCCGGACGTTCGCCCCGCAGCACGGAGTTCCCTTCGAAGGTCGCCCGACGGTCAGCCTCGACCTCGTCGATTATGAGCCTTTCGCTCTGGCCGAAGAACTCAACCGGGTTTTGCCAGACGACCCGGTCTATCTCCTCCTCGCCGAAGCCCGCCTCGGACATAACGTTCACCGTCTTTACCACCTTTAGGGGATCGCTTATACCCCAGTCTGCGGCGGAGTTGATCAGGACTCGTTCCGTGCCGTGTTCCTCGAGGATGCGGACCATCCTGTGCTCGTCCATCTTGGTGAACGGGTAGATGGTGAAGCCCATCCAGCAGCCGGTCCGGGCGACGACACCCACCGTGAGCTCGTTGTTGTGGTCGATGAGAATCCGCCCCGGAGGGATCCCGGAGTGTTCGACTATCTCCAGCGTCCGCCTCGTCCCTGCGAGCTTATCCCGGTGCGGGGTGTGTACGAGCACGGGCAGTTCGTGCTCCTGCGCGAGGTCCAGCTGCGCCTCGATCGCCTCTTCCTCCTCGGTCGTCATCGAGTCGAACCCGATCTCCCCTACCGCCACGACCCCGTCCTTGGCCAGGTAGCGGGGCAAGATCTCGAGGACCTCTTCCCGGAGCCGGTCGTCGTTGGCCTCCTTGGGGTTGAGGCCGATGGCGCAGTGGTGGCGGATGCCGAACTGGCTGGCCCGGAAGCGCTCCCAGCCGAGAAGGCCGTTGAAGTAATCGACGAACGAGTCCACAGACGTTCGGGGCTGTCCGAGCCAGAACGCGGGCTCCACGATGGCCCTTATGCCCGCGGCGGCCATCGCCTCGTAGTCGTCGGTGGTGCGCGAGGTCATGTGAACGTGTGGATCAAAGATTCGCATCTCGGCTCCTTGAGGCTCGACTGTGGGCCAGCGCCCGCTCGGCGGCCTGCCGCCGCTCGTCCACGGGGTGGCCCAATTCGGCGATGATGGCGTCCAGCTCCTTCGGGGGCGGGAAGCGCTCGATGATCAGCCAGACCTCGGCCGGAACGTCGCGACCCGCCGCCACCCTCTCGTGGACGTAGTCCGCGAGCATGCGCGCCATCTCGGGGGTCGCACGTGCGTCGAGGCCTTCTAAGGGTGAGATCGGGACCTCCAGGAACACGCACTTGAGGATCCCCTGTGCGAGCGCCGCATCATCGAGGTGCTCGAAGGCGTAGGGACCCAAAGCCGCAGCTATCAGCCTGAGGTCGTTCGTCCGCAGGGCGTCTTCGACCAACGGCACGGCCGAGTCCCCCACCGGCAGAAGGGGCAGCGCCCGCAACACCCCGCGACGCTCGTCGGCGTCGCCGTAGCGATAGAGCTCATCCAGTTCTCCCCCGACCCTAGCTCCGAGCGCCACGAGCAACAACGCGCGTCCCGCATCATCCAGCCTCCAGGCGTGCAGATCGTCAGGATCCATCTCCGGGTCCAGCGGAACCCGGCCCACCTTCCGGCCGACCGCCGGGAACACAGCCGCTATGGCGCCCGGCTCTCCGACGACGGCCTCGACACTCTCCTCCAACCAGCGGACGCCCCCGGCCGACGCTCTCCCGCGGATGGAGGCCCACAGGTATTCAACAGCGGAAGAACTCATACGGACACCTCCTTTCGTTCGGCATCTCTCAAGAACCCGATGGCCCGTGGTACCGTGACGTGCGCAGCGTGACTGTGCCTGGAGAGCTCCACCGAAACGAGTCCCCGATAGTCGATCTCCGAGAGAGTCTCCAGGATCGGGGAGAATTCCACGTCGCCCCAGCCAAAGTCGAGGTGTTCGTGCACGCCCCGACGCATGTCCTCGATATGCACGTTGACCAGCCGCTCCCCCTTCTCGCGGATGCGGTCCGGAACGGGCTCCTCCCCCACGCAGAGGCAGTGCCCCACGTCGAGCGTCAACCCGAACCGCTCGGGGTTACCGAGCGCGGCGACGAGGTCGTCGTAACGGTCCAGTCGGTCCACCAGGTGACCGGGCTCCGGCTCGAACCCCAGGACAACACCACGCTCTTCGGCCGTCTCAAGCAACGCGGCGCATCCATCAACCAGGCGTCCCCAGGCAACCTCCGGTCCCGCATCCGGCGGTCTCACCCCGGACCAGAACGATAAGGCCTCCGCGTCCAGCGTGGCGGCGATCTCCACGGCGCGACGAAGGAAGTCGAGGCGCAGATCTCTGCCCTTACCGGACAGCAGAGTCGGTTCATGCTTGCGCCGGGGGTCGAGCAGGAACCGTGCGCCGGTCTCGACGACGACCGCGAGTCCCAGTCGTTCTAGACGACCCCGGATAACGTCCAGCCGGCGGTGCAAGTTCCGAGAGAACGGATCCAGGTGGTGATGGTCCAGGGTCAAAGCCACACCCTCGTATCCGCAGTCGGCGAGAAAGACGAGCGCGTCCTCCAGCCGGTGATCCGCGAGCCCGTTGGTATTGTATGCGTAGTGCAGGTTCAAGTTACCGGCCTCTTCCGCGCGAGCTCGCGGGCGAGAGGCCAGCCGGCGGCGAGAACGGCCGCCCTCCCGAGTGCCCCCGCTCCGGCCAGCATCCCTGCCTCGAGCGGCATGAGTCCCAGCACGCCGGCTCCGACGATCCTCTGGAGGTTCGAGGCGTTCGGGGTCTTGAGTGCTCCCAGCTCGGCTTTACCGATGCTGGCCGCGTGGGCGCACACTAACGCCAGTGCTGCGACCCGGCGCGTCCATCCGAAAGCGCCGGCTCCGGACTCTCCGAGGGAGATCCCGGCTGCCCCGGCGGTCACGGCAGCGGTGCCGGCGAGGGCGCCGAGTGCGAGTCCTTTCGTACCGCCCTGGGCCTCTTTACGGCTGACCGTCGTGATGAGGAACGTGTGAGCTCCTATGACGCCCACGGCCGGAAGGGACCTCCGGATGTCTGTGGCGCCCATCAGAACGTCGAGGGAACGGCACCCCGCCATCGCCACAGGCCCCCAGGAGGTCTTCTTGGCCGCCAGGTCGTAGGCCCACACCGTGGCGGCAAGGGGAAGAGCTACGCCCAGCGAACGCCGTCCTCCCGCCGCGTACGCCAATCCCAGCCCTGCCAGGGTCAACCCGGCGGCCAGCCGGAGGGCGAATCGCGGGCTCACGCGCCCTGACGGGATGGGCCGTTTGGGACGTTCAGCCGCGTCCGTTTTCCGATCGGCGTAGTCGTTCAGGGCCATGCCGGCCAGGTAGAGGCACGAAGACGCCGAGGTAAGGACCGCGATCTTCGCCGGTCGCTCCCTACTGCCCGATGTCGCTGCGCCCAGAAGGACATCGCCGGGCACGCTCAAAACCGAAGGCAGGCGCACCAGGTCCGCGACGTCGGAGGCCTTCGGGAGCTTCATCTGTCGAGACCGCCGACCCAGTCGCACAGCATCGCGAACTGACGATCGAGGCGGTGTTCCTCGGTGCCGATCGGGTCCTTGAAGAAGAAAGCGAGCGGGGCCAGGGCACCCTTCTGCCCGCAGGCGTGCGCGCAGGAGACGAGGCGCGCAAGATCGAGGACCAAAGGGGCGGCGAGGGCGGAGTCGCAACCCTCCCAGATAAAGTGCATCTGCATCCGCGCCCCCAGGAAACCCTCGAAGGAGATGCGATCCCAGGCCGTCTTCCACTCCCCCAGGTCGCGCACGTAGTCGATCCTAACGGGGGACTCGACGTCATAGCCGAGTATCGCCTCGAGACCGCGTCCCTTCGACTCCAGCTTACTCTTTGCCCGATCCGGGTCGGTCAGGGCGGCACCGTCGCCTCCCCCGAGCATGTTCATCCCCGTCCAGGAACGCACCCGCAGGGCACGGTCGGCGAACATCGGGGCCAGGGCGCTCTTGACGAGCGTCTCCCCGGTCTTACCGTCCCCGCCAGCGTGTGGGACGCCGCGCTCCCGGGCCAGTTCCTCCATCGCCGGGAGCCGCGCCCCTGTCGAAGGGGTGAATTCTACGAAAGAGCATCCCGCGTCTATCGCCGCGTAGGCGTACAGGGAGCTTACGGGAAGCATCGTGCGCCCTCGTTCCAGCGCCTCGCGCAACGAGCCGAGATCCGAGTGGGCCGGGATAGGGTCCGCAGGCGGTTCAGTCGAAGAGACGTTGATGACGACCACCCTCGAGAGTTCATGATCCGAACGGAATCCGTGCAGGTCCTCCTGGATGCTGTGGATGGTCTCCCTTGGACTCTTCGACGGAGCTTCCATCGAGACACCGGGCCGGATGTTGGCGTCGGCCTCCCTGAGACTTTCGGCGACCGCCGCCGGCAGCGAGGAGGGGAGCACACCTTCGCCGGCTAGCAACTCGGCCCGCTTGAGCAGCGAGGTCTCCGTCAGCTCGTGTCCGCCGAAGACGAGGTCTCCGAAACGCGGTAGAGGGGCGTGCGTCAGAGGCTCCAGGGCGGTGACGAGACCCGTCGGTTTGACCAGCCCCGCTACAAGAGCGGCCGCACCAGAGATCGTGGTGGTCGCCACCGACCCGCGCGCCCCGATCAGCCAGACACCGACGCGTTCAGAAGAAATACGGATCACCCCTTTCCCCAATTCCCGGCGCACTCCATTGTAACGGCTCCGGCCGTCCGCGCCGAGTAAGAGGCGCGCTTATCGAACCCACTCTACCCTTTCACTATACTCCCACTACCGTTTTCCCCTCACGTTCTCACTCCGGACCGGCGGAGGAGCGCCTGTTGCGCTCCTCCGCCTTCATCGGGCTTGGTGTTTTCCGGCGCTCAACCCCCCTTCGGTTTGCTCGCCGTCACCTGGATGGTCACCGTCGCCGGGGCGCTCTCGGCCTGGCCGTCCGTAGCCGTGTAGGTAAAGGTGTCCGTGCCTTTGAAGCGCTTGTCGGGCGTGTAAAGGACGGTGCCGTTGGCCTGCACGCTGGTGGTGCCATGCGCCGGATCGGAAGCGCCGGCCACCGCGAGGGAATCGCCCTCCGCGTCGGTGTCGTTGGCGAGGACGTTGATCGCCACGGACCTGCCGGCCTTGGTCCTGGCGCTGTCGTTCGTGGCTGTTGGCGGGGTATTTGCTGCGCCTTCACGAATGCGGATGTTGCGGAAGAACACGTCGTCGCCCACGCCGTGGTTCTGGATGCCGATGTAGCCCTGGGCGAGATCTACGTTCGGGTCGTCATCCACCCACTCGTTGATCTTGGTGCCGTTGAGGAACACGATAATCCTGTCCGTTTCGACCCTGATCTCGTACTCGTTCCACTCGCCGTCGGGATTGAGGGCCCCGTCGCGGGCCGCCGCATCGGCCGCCTGCTCGTTGTAGATGGCACCCGTGGTGGAGTCGGGGTCGTCGGTGGAGTCTATCTGGACCTCCTCGCCCTGGGTGATGGCCGTGTTGACGGTGTTCGCGCCGTCATCGGGGAAGCCGACGAAGACGCCGGAGTTGTCGTCGCCAGGTTTCATCCACTCCAGCTTGAGCGAGTAGGGCGCCTGGAACTCCTCGGCAGAGTAGTACAGGAGGCCGAAGTTGCCGAAGGACTTGATGACGCAGCCGTCACGGTCGAAGCCTCCGCCGCCGGACTGGGTCCAGTTTTGCAGCGAGGCGTCGGTGCCGTCGAAGAGCATCTTGTAGCCAGCCTCCGGCGTGTACGGCGTGTCGCAGGGCGCCGCCGGCGAGTCTACCGTGATGTCCACCGTGTCGGTGGTGGTCTCGCCCGAAGCGTCGGTGGCCGTCAGCTTGGCCGTGTAGTTGCCTTGCTCGGTGTAGGTGTACGTAGCGTCTTTGGTGTTGGCGTCGTTCGTGCCGTCGCTCTGGAAGTCCCAGTCGTAGGTAACGCCCTCGCCGCCGGAGGAGCTACCGGTGAAGTTCACCGTAAGCGGCGCCCTGCCTGAGGTCGTGTCGGCGCTGGCCGAGGCCGAGAACGGGATATCGGAGCCAAGGTTGAAGTAGTCGAAGCTCGCCTGGTTATTGGTGCCGTCGCCGTTGTAGGCGGCCATGCCGACGTATGGGGTCGGGACGTCGCCGAGAGAGCGGGCCCGCCCGACGTTTGTCCAGCTAACGCCGTCCAGGCTATAGGCCGCCCGCAGGTCGGTGCCGTCGCTGAACAGCTTGAGGTACACCGTGCCTGGTCCGGTGGCCCCAAAGTTTTCCGAGCGGTCCTGGGCTCCGCCGTCTATCGTGGAGCCGTTGGCCTGTTTGATGAACTCGATGTTGGTCCCGTCTGGCACCTTGATGTAGGAGAGCTTGATGAAGTTCTGATCGTTACCGTAGACCATGAGCCCGGCCTGTTCGTAGGTCTTTTCGAGGTTCAGGGTGAGCTTGGTGGTCGCCTCCCAGGCTCCGCCGGGCATGGGCTGGAGGATCAGGTTCTCAGCGTTGGTGGTGGCGTTGGACATGTCCGTGTTGAGACCCGTGTCGATGTTGAGCGCGCCGCCTTCCACGCTGTAGCCGGCCGGGTCTTCGCGCACTATCTGGGACCACCGGCACTTGTCGAGGGCGGAGCCGTTGAACTCATCGTTGGGGTTGGCCGTTCCGCCAGAGGAATCAGGTTCGACCCGTATGTAATCGAAGTAAGCCGTGGGCACCACCGTCGTTGCGGGGCCGGAGAGCGCCGTCGGTCCGATCTGCGGGTTGGCGAAGCTGCTCATCGGCGCCGGACGTCCGACCGGCGTGAAGTTCTGGCCGTCCGTCGAGTACGAAGCCGTGAGGTTTGTGCCGTCGGAGGTGAGCCTCACGTAGTAGGTGCTCGGGAAGTCGGCCGGCACGCTGATCTTGTCAGCGGCCTCGTTGCGGGCGTTGTCGTTGTTCTCGTAGATGAATTCGAGGTCGCGCGAGCCGCCGCCGATCGAGATCAGGTGTACCGAAGCCCAGTTGCTGTCGTCGCTATACAGACGCAGGCCAGCCTGGTGGAACTGCTCGCTGACCTCGGCGGTGACCTTCGCCGTCGCCGTCCACTCGCCAACAGGGGCCTGCTGGACGACAACGTTCTTGGCGGCATCCGCGGGGGTGGCGTCCTCGGTGTTCCCGTAGATACCCCCCTGCATTATTGGCAGGCCCAACTGACCGTTTTCGACGGTGTAGTTTCCGGCGTCCCGGATCACATCCCACCGCTGCTCGTCGAGCGCGGTTCCGTCGAACTCGTCAGAGCGGGCGACGCCGCAGGGCGTGACCGCGCTGACTCTGACGGTCCGCGTGTCCGTGCGGCCACCCGGATCTGAGACCGTGAGGGTCGCCGTGTAGAAGCCGGATTCCGCGTAGGTGTGGGACGGGTTCTGCTCGTTCGAGGTGGGGCTGCCGTCACCGAAGTCCCACTGGTAGGAGATCTGCTCACCGTCAGGTTCGGTCGCGCTGCTCGTAAAGTTCACGTCCAGCGGCGCCGGTCCTATGGAAGGCGAGGCCGAGATGTCGTCGATGGTGGGCGGACCGTTGACGTCGACGCCCTTGCCGATGAACGTAATATCGTCAACGTCGAAGCCGCCCGTGAAAGTCAGGTAGAGCGTGCCTGTCCCCTGTGGGACATTCTGAAGGGTAACGGCGGCAATGTCCTGGTAGTTATCCCAGCCGCCCGTGTTGGGTATGCTGGCCGTGGCAAGCACAGGGCCGTCAGGGGCGTTCCAGCGGAACTCGACGTTGCCGCCTGAGCCGCCGGAGGAGGCACGCAGCTTCACCGCTGTCATGTTGAGCAGGTTGATCGGCTCGAAGGCGATGTAGTCGCCGGCTTCTATGAAGCCGACGCGGTTGCCGCCGTGAGCCTGGCTCTGGGCGACGGTCTGCGTGCCCTGCTGCGAGGAGTAGTGCTCAGCCTGCAGTGTCTTGGGTTGCAGGATGACCTGGTCGGTCCCCGTCAAGGGTCCTGCTCCCGTCGTCCCCCCTGCGTCCGTGTAGCTGGCGTTGACGATGTAGAAGATGCTCTCACTCTGGTCCTCCCAACGCGCCGGGACGTTGATGGTGCCCTCACATCCGGTGAAGGTCTGGTCCTGGTGCGAGTGCTCGTTGTGGCCGAGCGAGGTGGTTATCTGCACATCCGAGGTGCAGATGTTCGTTCCGTCCTCGGGATCGTTCACGGTGACCTGGTAGCTGATCTGGCCACCGAAGGAGAAGAAGCTGCCGTCAGGCGGGGTCTCGATGGTGACCTCGGGCCGCGAGTTGCCTACCGTTATGGTCTCTGTAGCGGTCCCTGTCTTGCCCGTGGTGTCGGTAACTGTCAGCCGGGCGGTGAAGGTGCCGTTCTGGTCGTAGGAGAACGTCGGGTTCTGCTCGGTCGAGTCTACTGTTCCGTCGTCCTGGAAGTCCCACTGGTAGGAGACGATGCTGTCGCCTTCGTCCAGTTCGCGCGAGCCCCCGGATGAGAACTGCACGTTCAGGGGTGCGGGACCCGAGTTGGGCGTGGCGCTGGCCTCGGCTATGGGGGCGCGATTGCCCTGCACGTAGTCGATGCGGTAAAGGGCAGAGTTGGCGTCGCCACCGAAGAACCCGCCGCCGTAGTCGAGCACGTACAGCGAGCCCTCGGGGCCGAACTCGACGCTCATCGGCCGGGTGAGGGTAATGGAGTCGAAGAACGGCACGATATCGCCGCGCGAGCCGTCCGGGTCCTCGGTTACGGTCTTGATCCAACCCCGTCCCCACTCGTAGATGAACTTCTTGCCGTCGTAGTACTCGGGGAATTTGGTGTCGGACGCGAGGTTCGGGTCGAAGTTGTACGTAGGGCCGCCCATCGGCGACTCGCTGCCGCACCCGAGCTCCGGAAGGGAGCAGTTATCGTAGGAGATCCAGGCCGTCTCGACCGGAGGAAGTTGCGTGAGCCCCGTATTGTTCGGCGACTCGTTGACCGGCGCATCACAGTCGAACTCGGGTCCCGACGTCCCGGTAGCGAAGTCGTAGTCCCTGTAGGGTACGTTGTCGCCGTGGCAGTACGGCCAGCCGTAGTTGCCGGGGCCTTTGATCAGGTTGAACTCGACGATACCTCCCGGGCCGCGGTTCGGGTCCGCCGCCCCCGCGTCGGGGCCGTATTCGCCGAGCAGGATATTCCCTGTCGCCTGGTCGACGGCGAACCGGAACGGGTTGCGGAAGCCCATCGCGTAGATCTCGGGCCGCGTCTTGTCCTGCGTGTCCTCGGCCTCGTCGAAGAGGTTGCCCCCAGGGATGGTGTACGAACCGTCGGCCTGCACCGAGATCCTGAGCACCTTCCCGCGCAAATCGTTGGTGTTGGCCGAGGTGCGCTGGGCGTCGAAGGCCGGGTTGCGCGTGGCCCGTTCGTCTATGGGCGTGTAGCCCTGAGACTCGAACGGGTTACTGTCGTCGCCTGTGGACAGATAGAGGTTGCCCTGCGAGTCGAAGTCGATCTCACCGCCCGCGTGGCAACAGATGCCGCGATCCGCGGAGACCTGGAGGATCTGCTGTTCGCTGGACAGGTCGAGGGTGTCGCCGACCAGCTTGAACCGTGAGAGCTGGTTGTGACCCTCGAACGGCTCGAAGTCCGCCGCCGTGCCCTCGGCCGGCGCGTCGCCCGCCGGGGTGTCGAGCGGCGGGGCGTAGTAGAGGTACACCCAGTTGTTCTCCGCGAAATTCGGGTCGAGGGCGATGCCTTGCAGGCCGTCCTCATCGTGGTTGTAGACCGGCACGTCGGCCGCGAGCGTGGTCGTGCTGTCCGGCCTGGTCAGGTACACGCTGCCGTCGCGGGCGGTGCTCAGCACGCGGCGGTCTGGCAGCACGGCTATGGCCATCGGCTCGCCGAGGACGTCTCCGCCCTTGGCGAGCGTAACCTGCTGGAAGTCACTGTCGCCAGGAGGGGCCTCGCGCGGCTCGCCGCAGTCTGCCTGTACCGCCCCGGCGGCCCACCTGATGCCGCCCAGTAGATGCTGGGTGAAGTCGGACTCGGAGTAGCTTTCCTGGGTGTGACCCATGCCCGTGTACCAGCTCCGGCCACCGCCGTAGTTGGTGCACCAGGCTATGGGATGATCCGCGCCCATCGCACCGTCGCCCGGCGAGTAGCTGTTCTCGTCAAGCGTCGCCAGGACGTGTACGTCGCCGCGCGGGTTGGTCCTGTAGTTGTACCACTCGTCGAGGCGGCTCCAGTTCGCCGGCAGGTGCGCCGTGGAGGGATTGGTGGTGTCCTCGACGTTGACCGTGGCGGTCTGGTTGGCCGGGTGGCTGCGGAAGTACGCGCCGCCCAGCATCTCACCGTACCAGGCCCAGTCGTACTCGGTGTCGGCGGCGGCATGGATGCCAGCGTAACCGCCGCCGTTGGCGATGTATCGTTCGAATGCCGCCTGCTGCTCGGCGTTCAGAACGTCGCCGGTGGTGGAGAGGAAGATCACGGCCTCATAGTTGGCCAGGTTCGCGTCCGTGAACTGGGTGGCGTCCTCCGTGGCGTCGACCTGGAAGTTGTTCTGCTGGCCGAGGGTCTGGATCGCCGCGATGCCTTCATCGATGGAGTCGTGCCGGAAGCTCGCCGTCTTGGAGAAGACGAGGACCTTGAAGTCCGGAGTCGTTTGCGCCTCCACCCCTCGCATCCAGTAAAGCGAAAATGCCGCGGCAATCAACACCGCAAGGAGGACGAAAAACGCCGTCTTCCCGAACGATAACCTCCGCATCCCACACAGGCCCTCTGACCCGTCAAGCTTCGTCTCTTCCACCTTCTCTAGACCTTTCGCAATTGGTGCCGACAAACGGCAAACCGAGCCTCTACGCTGCGCGAAGATGCGTTCCCTTTCTTCCTCGAGATACCTCCTTGACGCGCCTCTACATCCCGGTGCCGTACCTGGCCACGAGGTTGTTGTAGCTATCCTCGGCGCTGCCGAGCGAGCCTTCGGAGTCGCTCATGGCATCGTCCCGCTCCACAAAGTAGTGCTTGACACCGGAGCGCTTTCTGGCGGCGAAGATGGGACCGAAGTCGATCTCTCCTTCGCCAACGTCGGCGAACCTGACCCCCTCTTCGGAGGGGAAGCCGTCCTTGACGTGGAAGGACGTAAAGCGTCCGGTGGCGCGCTCGAACAGCGCGAGGGGCAGGGCTTCGGGGTTGCCGTAAGTATAGTAGCCCTCCATGGCCCAGTAGAGGTCGAGCTGGAGGTCGACCAGGTCAGGATCGGTCTCCTCGATAAGGACGGCCATGGGGAACGTCCCCTCTATGATCTCGAACTCCTGGGCGTGGTTGTGATAGCCGACGCGCAGCCCGTACTTGCGGGCGGTAGCGCCGGCCGTGTTGAGATCCTCGGCGAGCCGGCGATAGTCCTCGAGTGAGGCCGACTGGAAGAACGGATGGACCACCCAGCGCTGGCCGAGGGTCACCGCCCCGCCGAAGACCCCTTCCGGGTCGCTATTCATCTGATCGACGCCATTGTGACTAGAGACGGCCCGGAGTCCCACGCTGTCCAGGGTCGCGCGCGCCTGCTCGGACGTTCTCCCGAACAGCCCGGCGAGCTCCACCTCCGCGTAGCCGATCCCGGCGATCCTGGCGAGCGTCCCCTCGAAGTCCGCCTCCATCTGGTCGCGGACCGTGTATAGCTGGATCCCGATCTTGTCCGGCTGGATGCCCCCTTGGGTTCTTCTCGCGCCCTCCGCGGCGCGTGTCCCAAGCGTCGCCGGCACCGACGCAGCTACCGCCGTCCCCGCCGCGAGGCGCAGAAAGTCGCGCCGGTTGAGCCCTCTTCGTGCATCCACGAGCATTCTCCTTTCCCGTTCTGAGTTACCCGTCGTCATTGCCCGAGGTCTGACCATCCGGCGACACGCACCATCGCCTCATCGATGCCACCAGAACCCTGAACTGCGGAACTACCCTACGGGGCGCCGCATCCCACACGAAAGAGAGCGCGAGCACCCCCAGGTAGACGAGAAGCACGGTCCTGAACGGCAAGAGTGTTCGCTGCCGCATCTTCCCCTCCTTCCCCGAGCCCTGTTGACTTATGTATCCACCCTAACTATTGATGCGCAACATAGCACTTCTCTATCGTTACAGTCAACACAAGCCAGGCAACTTCTCGTCTCCCCTCATCTACTTGCTCGAGCAAGTTATGCATCCTGCGTAGCGCGGTGGATGAAGCTGCTATCTTCCTTGCCGTGCGGCAAGCGTCACCTCCGATGGCGTGGAGCGGCGTTGAACTCCTCGACGCCCATCACGGGCTTGAGGGTCCGCTCGAACTCGGGCGTGACGAAGGCGCGCCTGAGCATGTCATGCGCAAGAGCGTTTCCTATAGAAGCCATGATCATCCCCTGATCGAGAGAGAGGTAGTAAGAGGACGCTACACCCGTATCGACGTTCACCGAGTCGCGGAAGCCCCACTCTGAATAGACGTCGAAGTCGCGCTCGAGCTTGGCGAGGTTCTTGAGTGTCTTATCCGGGGCATAGCGGAGCGCCAGGAACGCCGCGTGCGGGGTCACCACGCCGTTGGTGTACTCCGAGGGCGCCGGATCCGGCTCGGGCTCGCGGTCCGGACAGCCTGCGAAGCCGTGATCCACCAGGGTCCTATCGTTGTTCGACGGGTTGCCGTTCGGGTCCATTCCGACCGCGTCGACCCCGTAGACCGAGTAACCGCCCTCGGGGACGTTGGAGGGTGAGAAGCCCCAGTAGCCGTACCTGGCCTCTTCGAGCCCGTGGTGGATCTGTGCCCGCACCGTCAGCGGGTGGTTGATCGCCCAGCTGTTCGGAGCCCACTGCTCCTCGGGGACGAACAAAGCCGGCATCAGAGCCTCGAACATGCTCCCGCCCCAACTCGGGACGATGCGCCAACCGTTGTATTCGTAGGCGCCTTCGAACACATCCACGCCGTAGTAGGTGCGGTGGTATCCGACCGGCCTGGTCTCCTGGAAGCTCCAATTGCAAGTGTTCGGGAAGGCCCGATAAGCACCGAAGTAGTGGCGTTGGGGGATCTCACCCTTCCCGATACCGATGTAGCTCGCGATCCGGCTCTCGCTGACTATCGTGTCGTAGCAGCACGGCGTCGATTCAGGGTCCGTTTCCGTGGGGGGCGCGTAGTGGAACAGGATACGGTTGGCTTCCGGCCTGTAGTAGAAGCCGAAGTCCATGCTATCGTAGATGGCCCCGGCCCTGCTCGACAGTTCGGGATCGATCGTGGTGTTGCGAACGAGCTGCAACCCGACCGCCAGCCAGCCGTTGTCCACGGAGGACAGCCAGGGCCTCAAAGGCAGGCCCGTCTCCGGCCACTGGGTGAGCTTGTCTCCGTTGCGAATGTCGTACCAGTTGTAGAACTGCCCGCTCGGCTCGTGACGCTCCATCCCCTCCAGGGTCGTGATGGTCCTGTCGAGCCGGGCGACGGCCTCGTCGTGACCGATGATGCCGAGCTCCTCGGCGACGACCGTGCTCCAAATGTAGGCGCCGATGTTGGTGGTGGATGTCTTCACGCTCCGCTCGCCATCCTCCCTGAGCGTGTCGGCGGGAAGACCGGTGTTCGGGTCAGTCATCGCAACGAACGAAGCCCATGTGTCCTCGGCGTAACGGTGCAGCGTTTGGGAACCGTCAGGGGCCGCCGGGGCCTGCGAAGCGGCGTCCGCCACACGCCCCGTAGTAAGAAAGAGCGCCAGGACAGCCGCGCCGAACGCCACCAGCAACACTATCACCGCGAGTAACGACGTTTTCTGCGTCAACCTCTCCCCTTTCCCGAATGCCCGTAGAGAACCGGACACCACCTTCCCCAAGACTTAACAAACCATCCTAACTAACATTTGCCTACTTATACTTCTTTTGTGTAGTTCGTGTCAAGTACGGAGCCTGGTTTCCATCACTTATCCTCCTGCCTTGGAAGAACAACGTCGGTGGAAACAGGGGACGAGGATAGAATCGGTGCCGGGACTACGCCGCTCTAGACCCTCGATTTGGATGCTACATTAGGTACAGAGAGCAGCAGATTTTCGTACTGGAGAGGATCGAAGCGACGCTGTCCTGTAGATTCGATGCCATTGGCTTGGGCGAGTTCTAGCGCTCTTGGAAGGTGCTGTTTTTTCAGAGTCTCGTATCGGCCGCCTTATCGTTTCCTGGTGCGCCCTGTCGGGGCGATAGCGAACAGGTTCCGGAGCACCAACGCCGCGGCTCCTACTGCGCTGGCGTTCTGGCCGAGTTCTCCGGCGACTATCTTCACCCTGTCTGCCATCCCTGGCAACGCACGTCGTCGCACCACCTCGCTGGCGGGCTGCAGGATCAAGTCGCCGGCCTTCATGGTAGCTCCTCCCACCACAACCAGTTCCGGGTCCATAAAGTTCACCATGTTCGAGATACCCATACCCGTATACTCGCCGGTCTCACGCAGGATCTCGACCGCCAGCTCGTCGCCTGCCACGGCCGCTTCGATCACATCATCGATCTTGACCAGGTCCGGGTCGCGTCCGGCCATTTCCCTGCTGCCGGCGAGCTTGAGTGCCCGCCTCGCCCGAGCAGCTATGGCCGCCCTTCCTGCGAAAGCCTCCAGGCATCCATGCCTGCCACACCCGCACTTCGGCCCTTCCAGATCCACGAGGGTGTGTCCTATCTCCCCGGCCCCGCCGTTCGCCCCGCGGTACAGTCCTCCCTCCACGATCACCGCGCCCCCGACGCCCCGGTTCATTATGACGTAGATCATGTTCTCCGCCCCCCGCCCCGCACCGAAGAGGTGCTCGCCGAGGGCGGCGGCGTTGGCGTCGTTATCTACCAGGACTTGGAATCCATAGTCCTCGGCCACCATGTCCGCGAGCTGGAGTCTTCCCCATCCCGGGAAGCTCGGTGGGCTGAAGAAAACGCCTTCCGACAAGAGGATCGGAGCCGGAAGCGCGAGCCCGATACCGAGGTGCCGCCCGGTGCCGCTTGGGACATGCTCGAACGCCTCTTTGAGGTTCGTCTTCAGCTGCTCCAGTAGCCTTCCGGGACCATCTTTCATCAGCGAGGGGGACTGCGACCTGAACTCGACCTTCGCGTTCAGGTCCGTTACCAAGGTTGTGAGGGTTCGCGCTCCGACCTCGACCCCGATCGCGCAGTATGCGTCGGGGACCAGCTCGACGAGCAGGGGCGGACGCCCCCCCGTAGAAGGCCCCCTCCCGATCTCCCTGATGAGCCCTTCGCCTATCAGAACGTCCGTGATCTCCATCACGGCCGGCATGCTCAACCGTCCCTCACGGCCCAGCTCCGCCCTGGAGACAGGCCCGAGTTCGCGGATCAGACCCAGAACCAGGGCGCGGTTGTACCGCCGCAGGTCTGGTGCCGTCCTGCCTGCCCGGTAGACCCTGCTACCTTCGTAGATTGCCGTGCCATCCTCACTTTCATTCTATGGGTATCGGCCAGCGTGCGCGGAACTATCTTATGCCCCTCCCCTGACAAACGGGCATAGATACCCATGCTGTTTCTACTCGCCTTCCGGACTTCAGTATATACGCCAAGACAAGGCGGCTGAGACGATGTAGAGCTCTAGCGTGGGCGGATCAAGGGGGAGCGATCCGAGGAATGATACTGTTCATCTCTTCTTCGAGCCTATCGCAACGGACTTAGAGACCAAGGTTCTTGGGCTCCTGTCGTCTCTTCAACTCTGCCAGTTTTGCAGGAAGGTCGGGAAGCTGCCGGACCTGGATTCGAACCAGGACTAAGTGATTCAGAGTCACTCGTGCTGCCGTTACACCATCCGGCAATGCAACGGCGGATATTGTAACGCTTTAAGTGGTCTCCGTCGAGGTTTGCCCGCTGGTCTCGGCTACTCCGCCCGACTCCATGGCGCGTAGGATCATGATCCTCTCCTCTATCGGCGGATGGGTGGAAAAGAGGCCCTTGGACCGCTTCTCGAACCTCTTTATGGGGTTGACGATGTAGAGGTGGGCCGTCGCGCGGTTGGCTACCTCGAGGACCTCCCTGTCGCCACTGATCTTCTGCAGAGCGTCAGCCAGTCCCTTGGGATTGCGGGAGAGCCTGACGGCGGTGGCGTCGGCGAGGAACTCGCGCTGGCGGCTTATGGAAAGCTGCAAGAGACGGGCGAACAGTGGGGCGAGGATGGCGAGGACGATTGCGACGAGCATCATGATGATCTGCAACTGCCCGCCACCGTCTCCGCCCCGGCGCCCTCCTCCCCTGCCCCCACCGAACCAGAGCCCGCGCAGGAAGAAATCGGAGATGAGGACCGTGGTGCCGACCAGGATGCCGACCAGCATGGAGTAGCGGATGTCGAAGTTGGCGACGTGGGACATCTCGTGCGCCATGACGCCCTGGAGCTCGTCGCGGTCGAGCTTCTCGAGGAGGCCGCTGGTGACGGCGACGGTGGCGTGCTCGGGATCGCGGCCCGTGGCGAAGGCGTTCGGGGCGGAGTCGTCGACGATGTAGACCTTGGGCATCGGGAGGCCCGAGGCTATGGACATCTCCTCGACCACGTTGAAGAGTACGGGCGCATCATCGTGTGTTATCTCCCTGGCCCTCGACGCGGCGAGGACCATCTTGTCGCCGGCGAAGTAGCTTATGAGCCCGGAGACGACGCCCACTACCAGGGCCAGGGCGAGGCCGAAGAGGGCGCGTGTGGGGTCCCCGAGCCAGGCGTACCCGATTATGTAGCCGAAGATGGTGACGAAGGCGAGGAAGGCGGCTATGAGCAGCAGGCTGTTGCGCCTGTTGCGGGCGATGCGCTCCCTGAAGGTACCCAGGTCCCGCTGATCCATAGGCCTAGTCGTAGGAGACCGTCACGGATTCCCGCTCGGGACCCTGGGCCTCGAAGTATTCCTGCTCGGTAAAGCCCATGGCACGGGAGAAGATGACCGCGGGGAAGCTCTGGATCTTGGTGTTGTAGGACTGGACCGAGTCGTTGTAGTGCTGTCTCGCGAAGGAGATCTTGTTCTCCGTCGACGAGAGTTCCTCCTGGAAGTCGATCAAGACCGTATTGGAGCGGAGATCCGGATAGTTCTCGGCAACGGCGAACAGGTTCCCGATGGCCCCGGAAAGACGGGCCTCGGACTGGGCCTGCTGGCCTGGCGACTGGGGCTGCATGGCCTGGGAGCGGGCCTGCGTGATCTGCGTGAGTACCTCCTGCTCCTGGCGGAAGTACTTCTTCACGCCTTCGAGGAGGTTCGGGATCAGGTCGTATCGCCGCTTTAGCTGGACGTCTATCTGCCTGTAGGACTCCTCCACCTCATTACGTCGCCGCACGAGCCCGTTGTAGGTGGCGATGGCGTAGATCACGAGTACCACCACGATCACGATGATGACTATCAACAAGATGATGCTCATCCAGAACCTCCGGGACTAGGATGCCAGACGCATTATATCCCGCCACAGGAACCGAGAATTGTGAAGTTGGAATTCGGAGAGGGTTACGTGAGAAACAATTCTCGATTCCTGATTCAAACGCTCTAGAATGCGAGCATGACTTCCGGACAATCGCAGCGTAGCGTCATCGTCGTTCACCCCGACTTCGACGGGACGTGGCCCTGGGCTGCTGATCACTTCCGCACGTTGTGGGAAGCGCAGGGTCAGACCGAGTTTCTTCGGCTCGCCCCGGACGATCGGCGTACTGTCAGTGAGATCGTGGACGATCCGGCCGGCATCACCCGCATCGTCGCCCTGAACGTACCATTGACGGTGGCGTGCGTGGCGCGGATGCCGACTCTGCGGGAGGCCGCCTTCTCCCCCGAACCGTCCACCGAGGCCAGCGACGCGCTGGCGGCTGCGAGCGTACGCGCCTACGTGCAACCCAGCGAAGGCTTCTGGGGGCAGAGCGTCGCCGAGTTCGCCCTCGCGCTCACCCTCTGCGGTCTGCGCCGCATCCCGCAACTGCACCGCGCCATCGTAACCGACCAGCAGCCGTGGGACTACGCTCCGCCCGGTGGGGCCGGCAAGCCTGGCGCGCACGGCCAGCAGTTCGGCGACGACGCGAACTTCGCCAACGGCACTGTGAAGGGTAAGCGCATCCGGATCGTCGGCGCGGGCAACATCGCCAGCCGCTACGCCAGCTTTGTCCACACGCTAGGTGCTGACGTGGCCGCCTGGGACCCGTTCGCCAACGAGCCGTGCTTCCATCGGGCCGGCGCGCGCCGCGAGCTTCGTCTCGACGGCCTCTATCACGACGCCGATATCTTCGCCCCGATGGTGCCGCTGACGGAAGAGACACGCGGCCTCGTAAAGCGTGAGCATCTTCTGGCCTTGCCCCGCGGCTGTCTGGTCGTCCTGGTCACCAGGGCGGCCGTCTGCGACATGCCGACTCTCCGCGGGCGCGTGCTGGCCGATGAGCTGGCTCTGGCCGCCGACGTGTGGGACGTAGAGCCGCTTCCTCTCGACGACCCGCTGCTCGGCCGCCACAACGTCGTCCACACGCCGCACAACGCCGGCCGGACACGCGAGGCGAACCTCACCTGGGCCGAGAACCTGGCCGTTCAGTTCGACCCGCCAGGAGGATGAGTGGAGGGAGATCCCGTGCCTGAATACGATGCCTTATCCGACCTCTACGACCTCGAATACACCCACGACTACGATCTCCCTTTCTGGTTCTCCCTCGCCGAACGCGAGGCCGGACCCGTAGTGGAGTGGGGAGCCGGTACGGGTCGCATCGCAGCCCCGCTCGCCGCAACGGGCCACGATGTTACCTCTATCGAGCTCTCCGGCCGGATGGTCCAACGAGGCGAGGAAAAGAGCGAGAGCGTCGGGTGGATCGAGGGCGACATGCGCAGTGTGGAACCAGGGCGACGCTACGGACTCGCCATCTGCGCCTTCAACTCGTTCCTTTGCCTGAGGAGCGTGGACGACGCACTGGCATTCCTGCGCAACGCCAACGAACACCTCGTGCCAGGCGGGCTGCTCGGCATAGAAGTCTCGGCGTTCTCACCGGAAGAACTGGTGGACCCACCAGGCGGCCCGGCGCTGCGCCACGACTTCACACGCATGCTGCCAGACGGTTGGCTCGACCGTTTCTCCGTCTCCCACTACGACGCGGCCTCTCAGCTCATGCATTTGCGGCTTTTCTACGAACGATACGGGCTCTCTGGCGTGCTGGAGAGTCGGAGGGCCCACGACCTCACCATCCGCGTCGTGGGACACGGTGAGCTGGATCTCATGCTGCGGCTAACCGGCTTCGAGGTGGAGGCAGTCTACGGCGGCTTCGAGGGTGAACCATTCACCTCGACGAGCGATCACCTCATCGTGCTGGCGAGAAAATAGGCATCAGGCTTCAGGCATCAGGTTTCAGGAAGTCATGACAAGTCCGGGTAAATTCCAACTGCCCGATGAGAATCCGCTATTGGGCTTGGCCCCCTCTGACTGGATTCCCCTTGCGGGGAATGACGTGTAAGGGAAGGGTCTCAGCACGTGTAACCCGAACACAGTCTCGTTCAAGCGGCCTCGAAATCAAAGAGCTGAAGCCTGAAACCTTCCAACTTGACATCAGGCCATACTGAGTATATAGTCGATCTCGACTAGTTTATATCGACTAAAGGAGCCCTGGTGGCGTCGAAGAGGAAGGTATCCAATCCGCTGGCTCTGGCGGTGATGGCGCTCCTCTACGAGCGGCCGATGCACGCTTATGAGATGGTCACGTTGATGCGCGAGCGGGGCAAGCACGAATCGGTACGGCTCAGGTACAGCTCTCTTTACTCGGTAGTAGGGGCGTTGGAACGGGAGGGGCTCATAGTGCCGAGGGAGACGGTACGCGAGGGGCGGCGACCCGAGCGAACGGTCTACGCGCTCACTAGTGCTGGGCGTGAGGAGTTCCTTACCTGGCTGCGCGAGCTCTTGAGGGAGCCGATCAAGGAGTATACGCAGTTCGCGGCAGGACTCTCGTTTTTGGCGGCGCTTCCTCCCGAGGAGGCTGTTGCGCTTCTGAAGGAGCGGGTGCGGCGTCTGGAAAGAGAGAATGGGGAGATGAGATCCCGTCTTGACGCTGCCATGGAGCAGTGGAACCTACCCCGCCTATTCGTCGTAGAGTCGGAGCACGAGCTGATATTGCGAGAGGCCGAACTGGGATGGGTGCGTGGGATCGTGGAGGAGATCGAGGCCGGAAAGCTGGGCGGTCTGTCGGAGTGGCGCTCCCTTCTTTCGGAGCGTGGAGTGGAGAACGATGCCTGAGAGAGCCAGATTACCCCGATGGCTCGAGCTCGCGAATCCACTGATCGTGGCCTTGCAGCGTCGTGGGGTGGTGATCGGCACAATGCGGCTGCTGTCGGTGCCAGGCCGCAAGAGCGGCCGGCTGCGTACGACCCCTGTTTCACCGCTGACGGTGAGAGGCGAACGCTACATCATCGCCGGTCTCGAAGGAGCGGACTGGGTGAAGAACGCGCGGGTTGCGGGGTGGGGGATCCTGGCGCGAGGCCGAGATCAAGCGCGGGTAAACCTTGTGGAGTTGCCGCTCCAGGAGCGTCCCCCCGTCTTGCGGGAATTCCCGCGCGAGGTGCCCCAAGGGGTCCGGTTTTTTCGGCACCTCTACGGCATCTCCGGCACTCCGGAAGAGTTCGAAGCATTGGCGTCTCGCTGTCCGGTTTTCCGGGTGGAGGAGGTCGAGCCGTGATCTGATCAGAGAAGACCCCCGGTGGGTGCTGCAACACCTGATACCGGGGGTCGGAATCCCCGAGTAAATAGGCCCGCGCAGGGCGAGACCGTTACCCGAGACATGCAACCTCAAGGATAACAGGTCGAAGCTCCGCGGTAGGAATGGCCGGCGCGCATTCGCCTATGGCCACAACCAGAAAGGACCTTTCGACCCGATGAAACACGAAACCACCACGAACTACCAGACCGACGAAGCGAAGATACGCGCGCTCTTCGAGGATCTACTCGAGGACTGGCGCAAGGGAGACGGCGAAGCTTACGGCTTCCGGTTCACGGAGTACGCCGACTACGTAGCCTTTGACGGGACGCGCACCACAGGACGCCGGGAGATCTCCGCTACGCACCAGCGACTCTTCGACAAGTTCCTCAAGGGAACGCGCCTTACAGGACGCATCCTGAGCATCAAATTCCCGAGCCCCGACGTGGCCCTCGTCCACGCGACCGGAGGCACGATCATGCGCGGCAAGACGAAGCCTTCGCCGGAACGGGATTCGATCCAGACCCTCGTCGCCGTGCGCGAAGGCTCCAAATGGCGCTTTGCCGCTTTCCACAACTGCCGCGTTCGTCCCATAGGCAACAACGCGGCGACGTTCCTGCTCTGGGCGGTCACCGACAGGCTCTGGCGCATCTTCGCGCCAGGAAAGGAGGACGCATGACCCGCGCAAAGAAAGCCCTGATCGTCGGCGGAGGTGTCGCCGGGCCTGTCGCCGCGATGGCGCTAAGGCAAGCAGGTATAGACTCCGTTGTCTACGAGGCGTATGCGGGCGGAGCGGACGACGCCGGTGCGTTCCTTACCTTCGCCAGCAACGGCCTGGACGCCCTGCGCACGATCGATGCCCACCACCTTGTGCTATCAGAGGGCTTCCCCACGCCGCGCATGACGATCCAGAGTGGGAGCGGCAAGCGTCTCGGCGATGTTCCCAACGGCGGTACCCTACCCGACGGCACAGTCAGCCAGACCCTCAAGCGGGCCGACCTCTACAGGGCGCTGCGCGACGAGGCGGTCAGGCGCGGCGCCCGCGTCGAGTACGGCAAGCGGCTCGTGGATGCCGAGAATACGCCTGGCGGCGTCGTGGCGCGGTTCGAGGATGGCACCGAGGCGGAGGGAGACCTCCTGATCGGGGCCGACGGTATCCACTCCCGCACCCGCCGCATCATCGATCCGTCGGCGCCAGGTGCCCGCTACGTTCCGGTGCTCAACATCGGCGGATACGCCCGCGACGTGACTGTCCAGGCCGAACCCGGCACGTTCCGGATGGTCTTCGGCAAGCGGGCGTTCTTCGGCTACGCGGTTCATCCATCAGGCGAGATCTGGTGGTTTGCCAACCCTCCCCGCGCCGACGAGCCCACTGGCGCGGAGCTCGCCGAAATCGCCACCGAGCAGTGGAGGGAGATGTTGATAGACCTCTTCGCCGGGGATGACTCGCCGGCCGTCGAGATCGTCCGTTCCACCCCCGGAAAACTCGCCGGATGGGCCACTTATGATCTCCCTTCCGTACCGACCTGGTACAGGGGATCCATGGTCATCATCGGGGACGCGGCGCACGCCACTGCCCCTTCCTCGGGACAGGGCGCGTCCATGGCTATCGAGGATGCCGTCGTGCTCGCCAGGTGCCTGCGCGACCTGCCGGACACCGGGCAGGCCTTCGCCGCCTACGAGCTACTACGCAGGGCCAGGGTGGAGCGCATCGTCGCGCACGGGGCGAGGACGAGCAACAGCAAAGCCGCCGGTCCCGTCGGCAGGGTGCTGCGCGACCTGATGATGCCCCTGATCCTCAAGCGCGTTGCCAACGGTGATTCCCTCACGTGGATGCACGACTACCACATCGACTGGAACGCAAAGGTAGCGTAAGGAGAGCGCCGGTTCCCTGGAGGCTCGTCAGCGGCTCAGACGCAGGTAGCATCGGACTGAGAGTGGGAAGAAGACCGCGAAGATCAGCATCGGCCACAAGATTGCCATGAGCAGTGAGTTCCGCGAGATCCAGGTCTCTCCGCCCCAGCCGGGGTTGCCGAACAGCTCACGGGTGGCGGCGACGGTGGCTGACAGGGGGTTCCATTCGGAGATAGCGCCGAGCCAGCCTGGCATCGTCTCGGGCGCCACAAAGGTGTTGGAGAGGAAGAGGACGGGCCACACCAGGATCTGCACCGCTGCTACGGCCTCAGGGCTCTTGACCATGAGACCCAGGAAGATCCCGACCCAGAGCAAAGAGAACCGCAGCAGGAGCAGCAGCCCCACGGCGAGCAGCGCCTGGCCGATGCCCTCATGCCACCGCCAGCCGACCACGAGGCCGCAGGCGACCATGATGGAGAGACCGAGCGCGGAGCCCAGCATGTCGGCGATGCTGCGGCCGAGGACCACAGCCGAGGGGGCCATCGGCATGGAACGGAACCTGTCGGTGACGCCCCTGGCCGCGTCGGTCGCGACGGAAACCATAGTCGCTTCCAGGCCGAATGCCATGGTCATGGCGAACATGCCTGGCATCAGGAACTCGCGGTAGTCCCCGCCGCCCGCGGCGTTCCCGCCCGGCAGCGACATCGCGCCGCCGAAGAGGTAGCCGAACATCAGCACTAGCATCACGGGAAACAGCAGCGTAACGATGATGCCGAAGGGCTGGCGGAACCAGTGGATCAGGTCTCGGCGGGCGACGGTCCAGGCGTCAGCTATGGCCCACCTCAGGCGATCCGGCATCGTACGCGGTATCGCCGGGGTCGGATGCGTCATGCTGCCACCTCTTCTACCTTCTCACCGGCGCGGTGCCCCGTGAGGCGTAGGAACACGTCGTCCAACGTAGGCCGGCGCAGCCCGATATCCTCGGCATCCACGCCCGCGTCGTCCAGCGCCCGCACCGTCCCGGTCAGGGCGGACAACCGATCCGTCACCGGGGCGCTGACCCGGCGGGATTCTCGATCTACTTCCGGTTCCGCACCGCACACCCTGCCGACGAGGCCCGCCGCCACGGGCAACTCGCCGGCGCTGCGCACTACGACGTCGATGCGGTCACCGCCGACCCTGGATTTGAGATCTTCCGGCGTGCCCTCCGCTATGGCCCGCCCGGCGTCTATGACGCAGATCCGGTCGGCTAGCTGGTCGGCCTCGTCCAGGTACTGGGTGGTCAGGAGTACGGTGGTGCCCCCGGTGACCAGCGAACGGACGGCCTCCCACACCTCGTTGCGGCCTCGCGGATCGAGACCGGTAGTCGGCTCATCGAGGAACAGCACCGGCGGGGAGAGGATGAAGCTGGCGGCGAGGTCCAATCGCCGGCGCATACCCCCCGAATAATTCTTCGCCTGCTTGCCGGCCGCATCCGCGAGCCCGAAACGCTCCAGGAGATCGTCCGCCCTCCTGCGGGCCTCCCGCACACCAAGGTGGTAGAGCCGACCGAAGGTCTCCAGGTTCTGGCGGCCGGTGAGGATCTCATCCACCGCCGCCTGTTGCCCGGCCAGACCTATGCTGTATCGGACCTGCCCGGCCTGGCGCACCACGTCGAAACCCGCTACCTCAGCCCGGCCGCCGTCTGGCCTGAGCAACGTCGAAAGGATACGCACGGCCGTGGTCTTCCCAGCTCCGTTCGGCCCGAGCAAGCCACACACCTCGCCTCCCGGTATCCGGAGATCCAGGCCGTCCAGGGCTTTCACCTTCCCATAACGCTTCTCAAGCCCCTCCGCAAAGACCGCGAACCTCGCTGATTCCACAAGCACCTCCATAATTCGATTCGGATCAGGTCAAGAGCCGAGCTCGACCGTGAACCCGCCCGGCGCCTCGACGTAGAACGTATAGGCATGATGCTGCTCAGGCGGCGCCACATCGAACCCGTCTTCCTTCAAGCGGCGATTGATCTCGTCCACGATCTCGCCACCCTCCACGAAGAAACCAATGTGGAAGTTACCGGGATAGGCGTTTCCAGTAGATCTACGGGCTTTCATCAACGTCAGCACGAATCCGCCATCGTCCGTCAGGAAGGTCATGCCGGCGTTCCCTCCCATCCTACGCAAACCGAAGTACCTCTCCAGGAAATCACGGGCCGCAGGAACGTCCGTAACCGTCAGGTTGAGATGGTTCAGCTTCACGGCGACACCTTTCTCCGTACGTAGTACGTAGTCGTATGCACTATACTGTACGCCGTACGGATTTACAAGGGAAGGTTGTGTGAAGTGGTGCTGGAGTACAGTGGTAGCGGGGACGCGAAGCGTACCATGGCGCTGTTATGGGGGATCGGGAAGAAGCCGAGTAGGGGACCGAAGCCTGGGCTGAGCGTGGGCCGGATCGTGGGCGCGGCCATCGAGGTCGCCGATGCCGAGGGGCTTGGGGCGTTATCCATGCGGCGCGTGGCTGACAGGCTGGGGATAGGCACGATGTCCCTCTACACCTACGTACCTGGCAAGGCAGAGCTTATCGACGTCATGCTAGATACGGTGGTGGGCGAGGTAGCGGAATCTGGGGATGTAGAGCCGGGATGGAGGGCTGGGTTAGAGCGGATCGCGCGCGATAACTGGGCACTATATCATCGGCACCCGTGGATGCTGCAGGTAGTCGCTACTAGCCGGCCTCCTCTAGGGCCGAACGTGATCGCCAAGTACGACCGCGAGCTTCGGGCGGTGGATGGCATAGGGCTGACCGAGGTCGAGATGGACTCGGTGCTGATCCTCGTCCTGGAGCACGCCCAGGGCGCAGCGCGGCGATCTGTTGAGGTGACCGAAGCGGAGAAGCGCACAGGCAAGACCGACAATGAGTGGTGGCTGGCAAACGAGCCGCTCCTCGAGAAGGTCTTCGATCCGAATCTCTACCCGACGGCGTCGAGGGTGGGGTCGGCCGCCGCGGACGCCTATGGGTCCGCCTACGACCCTGAGTACGCGTTCGAGTTCGGACTGCAGCGCATCCTGGACGGCGTCGAGACGCTCGTCCGGTCGCGTTGACGTTGGGAGCAGCCCACTCTTCGGTTGGCCGATCAGCAGACAATTCGACCAGATGTCTGGCCAGCGAGTATCGCTCGCGACCACCTGGCAGGCGTCGTGTCCGCGTTACTCACTTTCCTTCGATCTCTTGTTCCGCACCCGCAGACGGACGGCTACCGGTCTGCCATGGCGTCGTACCGTCTCTGGAGATCCTCGCGGGAGATGCCCTCCATGTGCGTGCCGATGTACCAGACGTGTCCGAAGGGGTCCGTCACCCCACCGCGGCGGTCGCCGTCTTCGCTATTCTCCACCGGCATCAACTCTGTCGCCCCCGCCGCGATGGCCCGGGCGAATAGCTCGTCCACATCTTCGACGTAGAGGAACACGTGTACCGGTGAGCCACCGAGCGATTGCGGGCCGACCATACCGAACTCCGGAGCTTCATCGGTGAGCATGATCGGAGAGTCGCCGATCACGACCTCCGCGTGCCGGACGCGCCCGTCCGGGTCCGCCCAGCGAAATATCTCCGTCGCTCCGAACGCTTCTTTGTAGAACTCGATGGCGCTCGCTGCATCCTTGATCGTCATGTACGGCGTCACGGTGTGAAAACCCTCCGGGATGGGATTGACTCCGTTGTCCATACGTCCCCTTTCCAGGATTACGCTATCAAATGTAATACGAGTGTACGCACAGACGGCCTGGTTCCCACACTTAGATTCCGCCTGCCCCGAAGACGAGTTGGCAAACTTGGTCGTGGCTAGATTGTCTTTGCGGTGCCCGGGGTAGGCGGTACTGTGCTCTCATCGAGCGCGAGCCGGAGCGTCTCTGTGAGTTCCGAGGGATCCGACCAGCGGACAAGCACCTCCGGCGTCTTATGCCAACCGGCGCAATCACGCAGAGCGCCGGCGAGACCGGAGACGAGATCGTCGTTCACCGGCGTGTCCGGCTCGAGGTGTATAGTCTTGACCTCGAAGGTGCCCTGCTTGCGGTGGGCCTTGGCGTCGAGCCTGCCAACGAGGGCGCCGTTGTGGAGTATGGGAAGGGAATAGTAACCGTACCTGCGGCGGGCTGCCGGGGTGTAGACCTCGATCTTGTACTCGAAGTCGAAGAGCTCGAGAGCCCGCGCGCGATCCCAGACCACAGGATCGAACGGGGATAGCAAGGTCGTGACGGAAGACCGCAACCCACCGGATAGGATCCTCTCGGCCGGCCCAGCGTTATCCGGGTGCACGTAGGCGGGCTCGTCGAGATCCTCGATCCTGGCACGGACGAGTTCACCTTCGTCGGCGAGCTCTTCGAGTAGCCTGGCGACACCCTTCTTGGGCATGCGGAAATAGTCAGGGACCCAGCGGGCCGGGGCGACTCCGAGCGCACGCACCGCCTTGAGAGCCAGCGCCCGCCGCACCTCCTGTTCGTTCGGCGCGAGGGCATCTTCCCAGTCTGGCAGCGCGTTGGCCAGTACGCGCTCGCGCAAGTCGTAGACGCGGTGGAAGTTCTCGCGGCGGGAGATCATGAGTTCCCCCGCGGCGAACAGGTGCTCCAGCGCCCGCTTCTCGGGCTTCCACTCCCACCAGCCTCCGGCCTTACCATCTGTGCGCGCGAACTCCGCAGCGCGCACGGGACCTTTCTCATTTATGTGCCCCATCACGTGCTCGATCTCTTCGTGATGGGCCCGCATCCAGGTCCTGGTCTTCTCCCCGCCCTCGATCATGAGCCGGCGGTACAGACCGTAGTCCTCGATTGGGATAAAGCAAGCCGCATGCGACCAGTACTCGAACAGCGCCCCCTCAGCCAGAAGCTCCTCCAGCCACCGCGGATCGTAGGTGCCTAGCCTGCTCCACAGCACCAGGTAAGGGCTGCGCGCGACGACGGAGATAGAATCGATCTGCAACACTCCCATCCGCCGGACGGTCTCCCGAACGTCGTCCTTCGTGGCTCGCTGCGGCGCAGAGTCCAGTCCCTGCGCGGCGAGCAACAACTCCCGCGCCGCCTCAACCGAAAACTGTATGGATCCCACCTCCCGTCGATCCTGGAAAACTGCTCTGGTTATACGGCAACCGCTGTGATCTAACGAGTGTCGAATAGGTTACAGGCTACAGGCATCAGGTTTCAGGTATTGGCCAATACGCAATGCGCATGAGTACTTCTGCGGAGTACAACCCTCTGTGCGAGCGCAATCCTCAGCATCAGAGCGTCATTCCCGCGAAAGCGGGAATCCACTGCTCCAGGTGCTCCGGACATCTAACCGGAGGCGATCTACTAGATTACGTACGATACCCGATGCCTGAAACCTGAAGTGCTAGCCCGGCAACAGACTACGGCCCATCAGGAACTGGTCTGTCTGCCGGGCGGCCTTGCGGCCCTCGGCGATGGCCGTGACGATCAGGTCGGCTCCCAGCCTGGCATCGCCGGCGACGAAGACCTTGGCCTCTTTCGTACCGAAACCGTTCTCCGAGTGGATCGCGCCGCGCTCGGTGTAGCCGAGGTCCATGTCCTGGAGGAAGCGGTCGCGCACGGGTCCCGTGAAGCCGATGGCGAGCAGCACGAGATCGGTCTCTATCTCGAAGTCCGTGCCGTCTCTGGGGACGGTCCTGCCATCCGACCTGCGCTCGGTCTCGACGGCGTGCATCTTTTCGACGTGGCCGTTGGATCCGGAGAAGCCTTTGACGGCGACGGAGAAGCCGCGCTCGCCGCCCTCCTCGTGGGCCGGGTAGGTGTGCAGGATAAAGGGCCAGTCGGGCCAGGTGAGGTCGTCAGGGGTGTCGGGCGGACGGGGTCCGTGGGTCAGGACTTTGACCGAGGCGCAGCCCTCGCGGTGGGCGTTGCCCAGGCAGTCCGCGCTCGTGTCGCCACCGCCCAAGATTACGACGTTCTTGCCGACGGCTGAGATCGAGATCTCCACGTTGGTCGGGAGGCCTGCCACCCTCCTGTTCTGCTGCACCAGGTAGTCCATCGCGAGATGGATGCCGCCGAGCTCGCGGCCAGGCACGTCGAGGTCGCGTCCCTGCAGGGCGCCGACGGCGAGGACTACGGCGTCGAACTCGCTCTTGAGTTCCTCCGTGGTCGGGTTCTCGCCGACGTGGGCGTTGGTGCGGAACTCGACGCCCTCCTCTTCCATGATAGCGATGCGGCGGTCGACGACCCACTTTTCGATCTTGTAGTCGGGAATGCCGTATCTGAGGAGGCCACCGATCCTATCGTCCTTCTCGAATACGACGGCCGTGTGCCCGGCCCAGTTGAGCTGCTGCGCCGCGGCGAGCCCGGCGGGCCCGCTACCGACGATGGCGACCTTCCTGCCTGTACGTTTCTCCGGCGGTGTCGGCCTGGGGACGACCCATCCCTCCTCGAAGGCCCTGTTGATGATGGAGAGTTCTATCTCCTTTATCGTCACGGACTTGTCGTTGATAGCGAGGACGCACGCGGCCTCGCACGGGGCCGGGCAGAGCATCCCCGTGAACTCGGGGAAGTTGTTGGTCTGGTGCAGGCGGTCTATGGCCTGTTTCCAGTTCTCGCGGTAGACGAGGTCGTTCCAGTCGGGGATCAGGTTGCCCAGGGGGCAGCCCGTGTTGCAGAAAGGAACGCCGCAGTCCATGCAGCGCGAGGCCTGGCCTTTGAGCTCATCGTCGGGCATCGGCTCGTAGACGTAGCGGTAGTCCTGGACGCGCTCCTCCACGGTTCGCTTGGGGGTCGGCTTGCGTCCTATTTTGAGGAATCCTTTGGGATCTCCCATTAGCTCGCGTACCTCCACAACCATTCGTAGGGGCGGGTTTGAATAGACGGGCGGGTTTCAAACCCGCCCCTACGTTCCGCCTCTAGCTTGCAACCTCCAGCTCGGTCTCCTGGCGCTCCTTCAGGACCCGCTTGAGGTCGTGGGGCATAACCTTGACGAACTGGGGAAGAACCTCGTCCCAGTCGTCGAGCACGCGCCGCGCCCGGTCGCTCCCGGTCCACTCCAGGTGCCGCTCGACCATCCCGTGCAAGAGTTCGATGTCCTCCTCGCTCTCGACGGTCTCGAGACCGACCATGTCCATGTTGCACAGGGATTCGAAGCGCCCAGCCTCGTCGAGCACGAACGCCACGCCGCCGCTCATGCCGGCGGCGAAGTTGCGCCCCGTCTCGCCGATCACCACGACGACCCCGCCGGTCATGTACTCGCAGGCATGGTCGCCCACACCCTGGACTACCGCGTGGGCGCCGGAGTTCCTGACGGCGAAGCGCTCGCCCGCGAAGCCTCTGAAGTACGCCTCTCCGCCCGTCGCCCCATAGAGCGCCACGTTGCCGACGACGACGCTCCTGGTCGGCTTGTAGGCCGCGAGCCTGGAGGGGAAGACGGCGAGCCTACCTCCGGAGAGTCCCTTGCCGACGTAGTCGTTGGTCGTGCCTTCGAGGGTGAAGGTAAGGCCGCGGGCGAGCCACGCCCCGAAGGACTGGCCCGCGACGCCGTGAAAGTCTAGGCGCACCGTGCCGTCGGGCAGGCCCTCGTTGCCGTAACGCCTGGCCACTTCTCCCGAGAGCATCCCGCCGACCGTGCGGTTGGTGTTCGTTATGGGTTGCTCGAAGCGGATCCTTTTGCCGTTTTCGAGGGCCGGCAGGCACTTCTCGATCAACTCGTTGTCCAGCGCTTTCTCCAGCCCGTGATCCTGGTTGTCGGAGTGGTGGATCTCCTCTCCTTCCGGTGCCTCTACGCGGTGGAGCAACGCCCTGAGATCCACGCCGCGGGCCTTCCAGTGCTCGATGGCCCCACGCATCTTGAGTTTGTCGGCGCGGCCGATCATCTCCTCGAATGTCCTGAAGCCTATCTTCGCCATGTACTCCCTTACCTCTTCGGCGATGAAGAAGAAGTAGTTGATAACGTGCTCGGGCGTACCGGTAAAGCGCTTTCTGAGCTCGGGATCCTGGGTCGCGATACCCACCGGGCACGTGTTCAGGTGGCATACGCGCATCATGATGCAGCCCGTGGCCACGAGCGGCGCCGTCGAGAAAGCGAAGTCCTCGGCCCCGAGGAGCGCCGCCACGGTGACGTCGCGGCCCGTCTTGAGCTGGCCGTCGGTCTGCAGGATCACACGCCCCCGCAGCCCGTTCTCGACGAGCACCTGCTGGGCCTCGGCGATCCCGAGCTCCCACGGCAGACCCGCGTGCTTTATGGAAGAGAGCGGGGAGGCCCCCGTCCCGCCGTCGTGGCCCGAGATGGTTATATGGTCGGCCTTCGCTTTGGCCACGCCCGCCGCGACCGTCCCGACCCCGACCTCGGCGACGAGCTTCACGCTTACCCTGGCCCGTGGGTTCGCATTCTTCAGGTCGTGGATGAGCTGGGCGAGGTCCTCTATGGAGTAGATGTCGTGGTGGGGCGGAGGCGAGATGAGGCCAACTCCCGGCGTGGAGTACCTTATCTTCGCTATGTACTCGCTGATCTTGCCCCCTGGCAACTGGCCGCCCTCGCCGGGCTTGGAGCCCTGCGCCATCTTGATCTGTAGCTGGTCCGCGTTGACCAGGTACTCCGTCGTGACGCCGAAGCGGCCGCTCGCAACCTGCTTTATGGCGCTCCGACGGCTGTCGCCGTTCTCGTCCGGCGTAAAGCGCCTGGGATCTTCGCCACCCTCACCGGTGTTGGACTTGCCGCCTATGCGGTTCATCGCGATGGCGAGGGTCTCGTGCGCCTCCTTGGAGAGGGAGCCCAAAGACATCGCGCCCGTGGTGAAGCGCTTGACGATCTCGCTAGCAGGCTCGACCTCCTCTATCGGGACGGGACTCTCCTCGAACCCGAAGAGGCCGCGCAATGTAGCGAAGCGGGCGCCGTCCTCATCGAAGTGACGGGTAAACTCCTTGAAGGTCTCGAAGCTCCCGGTCTTTACGGCGCGCTGGAGGGGAGGGATGCTCGTCTGGTTCCACTGGTGGTACTGGCCCTGCGCCCTGAGCTGGTACTCGCCCCCGACCTCGAGCTCCCCCGCGTTGTCCCAGGCAGCCGAGAAGGCACTCCTGTGCCGTTCCAGGGTCTCGCGCGCCAAAGCGTCCAACCCGACGCCGCCAACGCGAGAGGCGGTGCCCGTAAAGCACCTGTCTATGAGCGTCTGGTTCAGGCCAACGGCCTCGAAGATCTGGGCCCCGCAGTAGGAGAAGAGCGTGGAGATGCCCATCTTGGAGATGACCTTGAGCAGACCCTTACCCACGGCCTTGACGTAGTTTCTCGCCGCCACCTCGGGGCCGACGCCCTCCATGAGGTGCGAGCCTGCGAGATCTTCTATCGTCTCGAAGGCGAGGTAAGGGTTGACGGCGGTCGCGCCGTATCCGACGAGGAGGGCGAAGTGGTGGACCTCACGCGCCTCAGCGGTCTCGACGACGAGGGTGGTGGCCGTCCTTATACCTGCCCGCACCAGGTGGTGGTGAACGCTCGCGGTCGAGAGGAGGCTGGGTATCGGGGCCTGCGTCTCGTTCACGCCCCTGTCGCTCAGGACCAGGACCGCAGACCCTGCCTTGACCGCGCTCTCGGCCTTCTCGCAAAGCCTGCCCAGGGCCTCCTCCATCCCCTCCTCGCCGGCCGAGACGGGAAAGAGTGTAGGGAGCGTCGTGGAGCTCGCCCGCTCATCGCCAAGGGCCCGGATCTTCTCCATTTCCGCAGCCGTGAGGATCGGCTGGTCGATGAGCACCCGCCTGCAGTGCTGCTCCGTCTCGTCGAAGAGGTTCTGCTCGGGCCCGAGACTCATCTTGAGCGACATGACCAGCTCCTCGCGCAAGGGGTCTATCGGAGGATTGGTGACCTGCGCAAAGTGCTGCTTGAAGTACGAAAACAGGAGCTGCGGCCTCTCGGAGAGCACGGCAAGGGGCGTGTCCGTGCCCATCGAACCATCAGGCTCCTTACCGTCCTGGGCCATCGGGGCGAGGAGTATGCGCTGGTCCTCGATGGTGTATCCGAAGGCCCGCTGGCGCTCCAGGAGCGAGGCCGGCTCGGGACGCGGGTCGGCGTCGGGCTCGGGGAGCTGGTTGAGGTGGATCTCACCCTCCTCGAGCCAACCTCTGTACGGCTGCCGCCCGAAGAGCGGCCTCTTTACGTCCTCGTCGTGCAACAGCTCGTGCCGCTCGGTGTCGACGACGAGCATCTTGCCCGGCTGGAGCCTCCAGCGTTCGACTACTTCCTCGGCAGGCACCCTCAAGGCCCCGTCCTCTGATGCCATGATGACCCTGCCGTCTTTGGTGACCGAGTACCGCGCAGGACGCAAGCCGTTCCTATCCAGCGTGGCGCCGACGATACGGCCGTCGGTGAAGGCGACCGCAGCAGGGCCATCCCACGCCTCCATGAGGGCGCTGTGGTACTGGTAGAAGGCGCGCCTGTCAGGGTCCATCAACACGTCGTTCTCCCAGGCCTCGGGGATCATCATGGCCACCGCGTGCGGCAGGCTCCGCCCGGCAAGGTGCAACAGCTCTAGGGCGTTGTCGAAGGAGGCCGAGTCGCTCTGGCCGGGCAGGATGACCGGGGAGAGCTTCTCCAGGTCCTCCCCGAAGAGCTCCGAACGCAGCCGGCTCTCTCGGGCCCGCATCCAGTTTATGTTGCCTCTTATGGTATTGACCTCGCCGTTGTGCGCGATGTAGCGGTAAGGGTGCGCGAGCTCCCAGCTGCCTAAAGTGTTCGTCGAGAATCGTGCGTGCACGAGGGCTATGGCGCTTGCGAAAGCCGCATCCCCGAGGTCGGGATAGAACCGCGGCAACTGCTGGCCCTTCAGGAGCCCTTTGTAGATGATCGTCTTCGCGGAGAGGCTGACGACGTAGCACCCGTGCGAATCCTCGACGGCCTTGTGCAGCAGACGCCGGATCACGTAGAGCTTCCGCTCGAAAGCCGCCTCATCTCCGCCGCTGAGCCCTATAAAGAACTGCCTGATGCGCGGCATGACGCCGCGGGCGACCTTACCGACCGCCTCGGGCACGATGGGTACGTCCCTGAAACCGAGGAGATCCTGGCCCTCCTCGGCGCAGATCTCCGCCAGCCGGCCCCCGCAATCGAGCGCCTCGATCTCCCCCGATTCGAAGAGCATCCCCACCCCGTAATGTCCCGCCTCGGGAAGCTCGATGCCAAGCTCCTTGCATTCCCTGCGGAAGAATCCGTCGGGGATCTGGGTGAGTATGCCGGCCCCGTCGCCCGTCTCGGGGTCGCTCCCCGTCGTCCCCCTGTGCTCCAGGTTGTGCAGGACCTCGAGACTCTCCTCGACGGTCTCCCGTGTCCTGCGCCCGTCGAGCCTTGCTACGAACCCTAGCCCGCAAGCATCGTGCTCGTACATGGGGTCGTAAAGTCCGGCTCCAGGGGTCAACAAGTCCTCTCCTATGGTATCCAGGGTGCGGAACACCCATTTTTACACGAACTACCAACAGAGCACAAGTGGGTAACAATCCTGTTGCATACTAGTATCTGGCAAGGCTTGTGGAAAAGGAGGTATCAGGCATCAGGCATCAGGCTTCAGGATGGTTGCGCGGGGCGAAGCTGCGCGTTGGGAGTCGCCAACTTTGCGTTTGGACCAGTCCGCGGGATTTACGACGAGTCCCGTAGGCGGATAGGTGGTAAGCCCGCAAAAAGCTGAAGCCTGATGCCTAGGTGCTTCTTCCGAAGAACCGTTCTAGAGCTCGTCGAGGGATCTCCGGAGCTCTTCCTCTTCCTCTAGCAGCACGGAGAGTTGGATTCGCAGCTCGGCGGACTCGGCCTCTACCTCGGCTAGGCGCAGGGTGAGCTCTCTCTCGCGGGCGGCGGTTTCGGGGTCGCGCCGTTTGGCGCGGTAGCGCTCGCGGATGTTCTTCAGGCGCTCGGCGGCGTCGCGGCGCACACGTTCGCGGTCGGCTTTGAACTCCTCGCCCTGCACGTATTCCCTGACGCGCTTCACCCGCGCGTCAGAGAGGAGATCCGAGATGAACTCTGCCGAGGTCTGCTTGAAAAACCTGTTGGCCATGGGACTACTCCTTCTGCTCCCCCTGATTGTACTCCCTGGCGGCCTGTGTGACGTCGCTGACGACGATGCGTCCGCCCAAACCCGTACCTTCGAGGTCAGTGAGGTCCACCCCGAGCTCCTCGGCCTTCCTCCTGGCGGCGTTCGTCGGTCCTGGGCCCACGCCCTGTAGTCCTTCATCTCCGCCGAAGCGTAGGGCGAAAAACTCTCCGGTCTCCTCCGGGGCTTCGTCTGCCTGGTCCGTAGGTCCCAAGGCCTGGCGGAAGAACTGCGGGTTGTGCTGAAGGGACGCCAGTACCTCGCTGAAGATCGTCCGCACGTTGTCCAGGCTGGCCTTCAATTGGGCCTGGGCCTCCACGCCTTTGACCTGCAACTTTACCTCTCCGAGCTCTACGTCGAGTCCGACGTTAATGTTCACCAGATCAGCGAGCTCTGCCTGTAGAGATACCCTGGCCCGCAGGTCCTCGACCTCGAGGTCGACCTCCTCCACCCTGAGATCCGGAACGTCGAGTTGTACGTCGGGGGCGCCCGCACTCTCCCCAGACTCTTGCACGGAGCGAACGGTGTAATCTTCGTCCCGGCTCGTACGCCCTTCGCTCTCCACCGCCGGACGCTCTTCACGTTGCCGTTCGGACCCTCTGGATGCCATACACCCTCACCTCTACAAGACCTGTCGTTACGCCTCTGTCATGCCCCTCCCGCTCTGTAAGTAAACTTGGCCAGGGACCAGCGCAGGTACTCGTATGTCTGTCTTCGCCGCGGGCGGGGTATACACGAATATGTACCTGAGGGCGATGCGTGGTGAGGAGGCTTTGATGGCAGAAAGCGATCAGCAGCAGGCGAACACTTTACAGGTGTTGGGTCGCGCCTTGACCGACATAAGGAAAGTGCAGAACCTGCTCGAGCTCGAATACCCCGATCAGGGCGATGCCATCAAGATGCAGCGCGAGGCTGGGGATCTGATCTGGCACGAGATCCAGAGGCTGCAACAGAGCCAGCAGTAGCAGAAAAGCGGGTTGGGGAAGACCTCGGGTCTTCCGTATGCCGCCTTCAGAAGTTCTTTAGGGCGTCGTGGTTGCTGGTGGACCAGTGGTCCATCGCCTCCTGCCACGTTTGAAGGAAGGGGGCTGCCGCACGTTGCGCGCCCCCGGCATTGCTGCTTACGGTGGTCCTGGCGGCGCGGTTTTCGCTGAACATCTCCTCCCTTATGGCGCAGGCGAATATAAAGAGGTCGTGGTCCCCCCCTGCATCAGGGTGCAACCGTGCTAGTAACAATCGCCACATCTTTGAGTCTTCGGAGGATGCGAGCCGACCGGCGTCACTCGCTTCGAACACTGAACAGGACCTCCTCTCTTTCGCGCATTCTATGCCAGGTCTCGGAGGGTTGTAAACCTCGTTGTTGTGCAACCGCTACACCTGGAGGGAAGGGCGCATACCAGACCCACATGAGGAGGAACGCATGTTCTCGGATCGCATGTATGTCAGGAGTGCGTGGGCGCTTCCCAAGGGCTCGGATTCAAAGAGAAAGGTCCCTCTCTAGACGGGTGTCGCCGAGGGTGACCCTTCCTGTGCCGGCCGCAACCCCTCCCCGAGTCCCCCCTACGTCTTTCCCCCTTTGCGGAGGGGGGCGCCGACCTCGTGCAGGTGCTGCAGGATCTCGCGGTAGGATTGAAGAACGGTCGTCTCGTAGTAGGAGATGTCGTGCTGTCGGCAGAAGCCTTTGATGATCTGCTGCGCCTCTTTGAGCTTGTTGCGGGGCATCCTCGGGAAGAGGTGGTGCTCGATCTGGAAGTTGAGGCCCCCGTACCAGAAGTCGGTGATCGGGTGGGCTACCACGTTGCGGCTGGTCAGTACCTGGCGGCGAAGGAAGTCCGTTGCGCTGTCTTGCTCCAGAAGGGGCATGGCCTTGTGGTTGGGCGCGAAGACCGAGACCATGAACAGACCGAACAACCCGCGATGGACGGCGACGAACAGCACGGCTTGCAGCGGTTCAAGAAAGAAAAACAGCAGGCCGAAGTACAGTGCGAAGTGGACCACGATGAGAAAGGTTTCGGTCAGCGGTCGCCGCGCTTTCTTGCTCGCCAGGTACTCGACGCTGCTGCGGAGCATGCTGAGTGACTGCAGCAGCGAAAGCGGGAAGATCAGGGCAGCCTGGTACTTCACGACGAACCGGGCGAGCCCTCGCTTTTCGAAGGCCTGTTCCTCCTCGAAGGCGAGCAGCGGGACGTCCACGTCGGGGTCCACGTCCATCTGGTTCGGGTGGGCGTGATGCTCGTTGTGCTTTTCTATCCACCACTGGCGGCTCATGCCGAGCAGCAGGTTGCCGAGGACGAGGGTCGCCCAGGTGTTCTTCCAGGGGGCGCGGAAAGTGAACTGCCGGTGCCCGAAGTCGTGGGCAAGAAAGCTGATCTGGACGAACACGATGGCCAGGTAAACGGCGTTCGCGAGCTGGAGCCAGGTGCTACCGAGGATAGGTAGCAGGGCTAGGCCCGCTGCGAGCAGGCAGAGGTTCAGGACTATCTTGCCGCCGAAGTAGGCGGGTTGGCTATCCAGCAGCCCGTTGTTCTTGACGATCCGCTTCAGATCGGCGTAGGGGTTGGTGCCAGACCGGGACGAGGTCCATTCGTCCGGAGGTCGCGATGTTCCACCGTCTGCCGCACTGGCCGTAAACAGCTCATCGTGATTCAAGAAATGTGGTCCTTTCCGATTATCTTGCCTGTTCGCGTCGCTCTACGGGGCTCATGTGGGGCTCGCTTTGGGAAGACTGGCGCCGTTCGGCTTCGGTTCCGTCCGGCCCGCGGGTGTCAGGCTGACCCTGCGCAGGCGGCGGCACGGGGGCCGTGCGCAGCATCATCGCCCGGCGGCCAGCAGCCCGACGAACTCCTTTCGCGACAGGCAGACGAGGTCGTGCGGCCCATGGGGGCCGATCTCGGGGATCGGATCTAGGGCGACGCGCCGGACGTCCGGGCAGGCGTCAGAGAGAACCGACGCGAGGTCCGCAATCCTGTTCTTGCTAGCGTGCCACCCGCCCCCGAAGCCACAGAAGCGCAAGAAGAGCAGCGCCTCCTCCTCGAAACTGAAGACGGGCAGGATCCTCTCGTCGACCTCGCTTCCGAGCGTGAGGACCTCCGGCGGGCCACCTCCAGCCCCCAGGTCGTCCCTCACTATCAACCAGGACGTTTCGAACCTCGTTCTCGCACCGGTCCCCCCTTCGATCGCGTTGTCGATCATCCGACCATCCTCTCTCTCGCTACCGGGACACCGGTCGTCGGGGTCTCGCACCGGACGTAGGCACCTCAAGGTACACGCTGACGCCGTGCAGGAACACTCGTATAGAACGCAGCCGAGGATAAATGCATAAATGTATGCACGAAACGGATCGGAAGGTGTAGGAAACTCCGCTCCGTGGCCAGGGGCGCCTACTGTTGGAGTGATCCGCCCTGCTACGTTAGAATATCGACCACTGGTTCGTATCTTACGAGGAAGGGATGCAGCTTGCCGGCCGATCCGATCAAGGTGCTCCTTGCCGACGACCACACCATGTTCCGGGAGGGGCTCGCTGGCCTCCTCGCCTCCTACGGGGGCATGGAGGTGGTCGGCAGCACACCCAACGGCGAGGAGGCCGTGGCCCTGGCCGAGAGGATGAGGCCCGACGTCGTCCTCATGCAGGTGCAGATCCCGTTCGAGAGGGCGAAGGACTTCCTGGCCAGGATGCGCGCCGTCTCGCCTCCGCCCAAGGTGGTCATCGTCACGATGTTCGAGAGCCCTCGCTACCTGCGGGAGCTCATGAACCTCGGGGCGAGCGCCTACCTCATCAAGAGCGCCTCGACCCAGCACCTGATCGGCGCGATCCGCGCGGCGGTCTTCGACCCGAAGGGCGAGAACGTGGTTGTGGGCATGCCGAGGGGAATGCTCGAGGAGGCCAGGAAGGGATCGGGGGGCGTGCTCTCCGTCCGAGAGCTGGAGATCCTGCTGTTGGCCGCCCGTGGCCTCTCCAACCGCGAGATAGCCGAAAAGCTCCACCTCGCCGAGGCTACGGTCAGGCGCCACCTCGCGAACACCTACTCCAAGATGGAGGTGTCCTCCCGCGCGGAGGCGACCAGGAAGGCCCTCCAGGAGGAGTGGATCACCGTTAGCGAAGTCACCGATGACATAGACTAGGGAGGCCTCTTATCCGCGCCGTTAGCGGATGCCGTTCCCGGATACGAACTTCGCGGCCTCGTCGAGGACGGCAAGCAGTTCGTTCAGGCCTACCTCGTGGATCTCCGAGACCTTCCCGTCTATGCTGATGCGTGCCTTGAGGTGGTCGTCGATGATGATGCCGACCCAGCACATCACGCCATCGGGCGATGCTGCCTCGATCCCGTCGTCGTCGCGGACGAGCGCGTGCGGCCCGAAGCGCTCGGCCTCCCCGTCCATAGAGGCGGGGTCGGCGATCATCACCTCGAATTCGGGGTTGTGACGGTGGACCGCAAGGGCAAGAGACTCCCTGTACATCAGCGGCGTGTTGGCTATCAGGATTCGCATTTTGCTTGCTCCTCTTCCGCGGAGAAACATCCGCCGGAAAGGAGCACAGACGTAGGTCCACTATACTGGCCTGGACGACCGCTTGGGCAGCCGCGTCTCAGCTAGTGTACACGTGTCGACGGCAAACTTGTGGCGTTCGGCTGATAAATGGTCCGAATGATGCAAGCTTCCCCGTCCGTCGCTTCGCGGAGTACGTTCGTCGAGGACGCTAGTCTTCTCTGGAGACGTCCCAGGCGGAGATCCAACCTTCCGAGAGCTCCTTCCGCGTCGCCTCGCCCCTGGAACGGACGCCCAGCTTCTCGTAGACGTTGGAGAGGTGTCGCTTGACCGTGGTCTCTGAGAGATGGAGCCTTTCGGCTATCTCGCGGGGTCGTAGGGAATGGTCCCTTCGAGAGGCATGTCCTCCTACATCCCGCTGGCTTCCGATTCGCCCGTTACCCCGCTCACCGTCTCCGCTGACTCGATAGACCTCATAGAGGGCGATGACTCCATCGAAGGCGTGGATTCCATCGACGCAAGGGAGTTTTCCCTCAAACTTGGTAGGGGACGTGGGTCGGCGCCACCCTTCTCGATCCTCGTTACGACCTCCCGAGCCCGGCGGTCGGCTTCGTTTTGCCGCGCGAGGATGTTCCCGAGAATTTGTTTATCTGCCAGGCGCATCCGCTCGCTGATCCTACGCTCCGATTCCTTCTGACGCCGCTCTTGATCGCGTATGCTCATAGCTCTCGCACCAGGTAACCAGTAGGCTTTGCAAACGTCATTTTCATCTTCCTGGCTATCCTGGTTGGCGACCGGTCGGGAGGTCTTTGATCTCCTTTACCCTCTGCTCGAACTCCTCGGCAGAGCCGGAGTTCTCGAAAGCCCAGGCGAGGTCTCTGATGTTCTGCTCATTGGTCCGCACGAAAACGAGGGCTTCCCTGAGCGGCATGTCCTCGAACGCACCAACCGCCATCCCCGTTACGTCCATGGGTTCAGGCACCCCGGCCTTCTGGCACATGGCGTACATCCTGGCCGCCTTGACGAGTTGTTCTTTGAACTCGCGTACCCTGGACTTATCGCTGTTTATACCACTGGCCATTGTGCTCCTCTCCAGGGACCATCACGAAACCGTGAACCAAAAAGCAAGACTAGAGCAGCCAGTTGCGAACCGGCCTACCACTTAATTCCTTACGTTGAAGGTCCAACGCTTCCTGCCGGTCCTCGATCCGTAGTTGGTTTCGATGGTGGCCTCTATCTCGACCGTGTGAGGGCCGGAGGAGAGGTTCCCTGTAGGACACGTCAGGCGGCCGCTAGACTCCCCAAAGTCGAACCTCATCGGCTGCCCGTCGAGGTACACGTCTATGTCATGTCTGGAAAGGAGGACGCCGTACCTATCCTCTACGATGGCCCGTATGGTGGGGTTAGGGCTATTGACGACTCCGGTGGGGCCGACCGAGGTTATGATGATCGTGCGCCTCGAACCACCGCGGCCCCCTGGCCTTCTGCTGCCACGTCCCCTCCGTCTTCTCCGTCTGCTCACGCGCTTTCAACTCCCCCGCAGCGATGTCAATGTAGTAGCCGGAGCTGGTAGTTGATCAGCTCCACCGCTCCTCCCCAAGAGCGATCATCAGACCACAAAACGAATAGGCGAAGCAGGAGTGGCCTGATTCCTCAAAGGCGAAGAGAAGCCAGGCATGCGAACCGGATACCCGGCACGGCGTTCGCCCCCGAACCAGCCTAACCTCATGCTCCTCATTTCTTTATCTTGAAGGTCCATCTCTTCCTGCCCGTCTTGCTGTTTCCGTTATCGTCCTCGGTGTAGGCCTCTATCTCGACCGTGTGAGTGCCAGAGGACAGGCTCCCGGTGGAGCCTGTCAGGCGGCCGCTGGAGCGCCCATAGCTGAACCTCATCGGCTGCCCGTCGAGGTACACGTCTATGTCGTGCCTGGACAGGTAGCTGCCATCCATGGCCTCCACGAATGCCTGGATGGTGGTGCCTGGACCTTTGACCTCTCCGGTAGGGCTCGCCGAGGTTATGAGGATTCTTCGCCTCGGACCACCGCGGTTCCGGCCCTTTGCGCTACCAGGTCCCCTCCGTCTCCTCCGTCTGCTCATGCGCTTTCAACTCCTCCGCAGCGATGTCAATGTAGTCGGAAAACGAAGAGCCGGGCCCACGCCCGGCTCTCGTATCAAGCGTTCTCGGCCTTAGGACCTACCTGGAGCCCTTATTGCGCCCGGACAAGGAATCCGTAACGCCGCCCAACAGACCTTCGTCCTTGACCTTCTGGCTGTCTCGCTTCCTCTCTGCCTGGCGGGCCTCTTTCTTCGCCTCGCTGGTCCGCTGCCGCCGGGCCGTTTCTTCCTCGGCGTCAGCCTTCCTCTGCTGCGCCCTGCCTTCTTCCTTCCTAGCCTCGTCGCCGGTCAAGGCGCCCCAGGCTTCTTTGGCCTTGCCTTTGGCCTTGTCGTCCACAGCTACTCCTTTCTTTCGACGGCTCTCCAGGGCTCGCGACTACTGATTCGAGGCGCCGATCACGTCCCTGACGGTAATATGCCCTTCAGCCCCGGAACCCTGCACCTGCGAGAGGTCCACACCCAGCTCCTGAGCCTTCTGCTGGACGGCCCGCGTGGCGTTCGGCTGCTACTGGCCTCAGCCGCCCTGGTCCTCGCCTTCGCCCTGCTGACCTCCTTCTTCCTCTTCATCTCCGCCACCGCCGCCGGTGAGCCCGCCGGTCAGACCGCCCACGGTGTCCTGGGCCTGCTTGGCCACTCCTCCGGCGACCTCCGGCGCCTGTCCCGCAACCTCTCCTGCCTGGTCGGTCACCTGCCCGACCTGATCCGTGACTCCATCCAGAGGTCCTCCGCCGTCCTTGCCTTTGGCCTTCTCGTCGTTCATAACTACTCCTTTCCTTCTATGGCCTCGCCTGGCGCTTTACTACTGGTTCGAAGCGCCGGTGACGTCCCGCACAGTGATGCGGCCTTCGGCGCCGGTTCCCTGAACCTGGTTGAGGTCGACGCCAAGCTTCTGGGCCTTCTGCTGCGCAGCCTGCGTGGCGTTCGGCTGCTGGCCTCCTCCGCCGGCCTGCTGAGCCGCTTGCTGCCCCTGCTGGGCTGCCTGCCCGGCGGCGTCCTGGGCCTGCCCGGCCACCTGCCCCGCCTGATCCGTCGCCTGTCCCGCCGCCTGCTGGGCCTGGCCAGCGGCCTGTCCAGCCGTGTCCTGCACGCCCTGGGCGGCCTGCCCTACCTGATCGGTGACTCCTCCCAGAGGACCTCCGCCTCCCTGGTCGTCCTGCTGGCCTCCCCCGGTGAGTCCTCCCACGGTGTCCTGAACTTGTCCTGCCGCCTGACCCGCAGTGTCCTGTGCCTGCTGGGTAACCTGTCCGGCCTGGTCCGTCACCTGACCTGCCACTTGTCCGGCCTGATCCGTCGCCTGACCTGCAGCCTCCTGGGCCTGTCCCGCCACCTGTCCGGCGGTGTCCTGAGCCTGCTGCGCAGCCTGACCAGCGACCTGCTGCATCTGCTCCAGGGTCTGCTGGGAAGCCTGCTCCATTGCTTCCTCGACACCCGCATCCTGGGCCGCTTGATCCATGGAACCCTCGATCTCCGAGTAGGAGTCGATCATCTCCTGGACCTGGGCCTGTGCGTCGCCTTCGGGAAGCTGCTGAGCGTACTGCTCCAACTGTTCACGGTAATTCTGAGCCTGGCTCTTGATCCTGCCCAGCGACTTTCCGTAGAAGTCTTGAGCATTCTCCATGGCCTGCTGTTGCATCTGTTGCTGAAGATTCGGTCCCTGGTCCGTCACTTCTTCTCCCTTCTTGTTGATTCTCGGTAGTAAGCGGCGGGGCTGAGTCTGTTCAGTCCCGCCCGACCTCGTTGCTACAAGAGACCGCCGCCTAGGAGGCCGCCCCCTTCTTTGTTTTCCTTATCTTCGCCTTCCTCATCGTCGTCATCTCCGCCACCACCGCCGGTTAGTCCGCCGGTGAGTCCGCCGACAGTGTCCTGGACCTGATCCACGGGTCCGCCACCTTCGCCACCGGTCAGTCCACCCACGGTATCCTGAACCTGGTCAACAGGCCCTCCGCCTTCGCCATCTCCTCCAACTACGGGCAGGCCCTCGGTCACGCCGCCAACGGTGTCTTGCACCTGATCCAGCGGTCCTCCACCGCCGCCGGTGAGGCCACCGACAGTGTCCTGGACCTGATCCAGCGGTCCTCCACCGCCTTCCTCTTCGGCCTCTTCTCCCTGCTCGGTCTGCTCGGATTCGCCTCCCTGTGATGACGACTCTGATGAGGACTCGTCGTAATCCTCGGAGTCGCTTGACTCCACGGTGGTCGTGGTGCTCTCGGGGGGTGCGAGGAGGTCCAGTCTGAGAAGGCCTCCGCCCAGTAGGCCGTCCGTGCCCTTTTTCTCCTCGACCGTCGTCGTATCACTGTCCTGCCACGAAGAGTCTTCGGAGCTGTCCTCCTGCTCGGAGGGCCGGGTCGTCGTGGTCGAGGAGCTAGGAGGAGCGGGATTTTCGACGATTCTCTCGTCCAGCAGGTTGCCTTCCGAGTCGTAGACCCGGTCGACGACGTTGCCCGCGTCGTCGATCTCGCGCCGGATGGTCACGGTGTTGCCCTGCTCGTCTTCGCCGGTCAGGACCGTGCGGCCTTCTTCGTCGGTCGTCGGCTCGCCCACCCGCGTATAGCCCTCGGGCAGGCTCTCCGCCATCTGGGTGGCTTCATCGACGGGCTCCTCGTCTTCAGGCTCCTCGTCTTCGGCGGGTTCCTCTACGACCTCCTCGTCCAGGAGTTCGCCCTGCGCGCTGAAGATCGAGTCGATGGTGTTGCCTTCTTCGTCGGTCCCACGCCGGACGATCACGGTGTTGCCTTCTTCGTCCTGGCCCTGCAGGATCGTGTTGCCCTGATCGTCCATGAACGGCTGGCCCAGCGCCTCGTAGCCTTCAGGCAGGCTACTGGCCATCTGGCCCGCCACGTCCTCGGGTTCTTCGCCCTCCTCTTCGGCGGCCTCTTCCACGATGTTCTCGTCCAGGAGTTCGCCCTGCGCATCGAAGATCGAGTCGACGGTGTTGCCCACCTCGTCGGTCCCACGCCGGACGATCGCGGTGTTGCCCTCTTCGTCCTGGCCCTGCAGGATCGTGTTGCCCTGATCGTCGGTGAACGGCTGGCCCAACGCCTCGTAGCCCTCGGGCAGGCTACTGGCCATCTGGCCCGCCATGTCCTGCGCCTGGTCCGCCGCGTCACCCACGGCACCTTGGGCCTGATCCGCGACCTGGCCGACCTGATCAGTTGCCTGTCCGGCGGCGTCTTGTACCTGATCGGTAAGCCCGCCAACGGTATCCTGCACTCCCTCAACAGCCTGTCCGGCCTGATCGGTGGCCTGGCCTGCGGTGTCCTGGACCTGACCCGCCACCTGGCCTGCAGTGTCCTGCGCCTGTTCGACTACCTGTCCAGCGGCTTCATCGTAGGACTGCCTCTCCTGTTGAGCGGTTTGATCTACCGCGTCCTGTACTCCTGCATCCTGGGCCGCCTGGTCTATGGAGCCCTCGAACTGGGCGTAGGAGTCGGTCATCTCCTGGATCTGAGCCTGCGACTCCTCGGGAAGCTGCTGCATTATGCCTTCGAGTTGGGCGCCGTCGCTCTGTATCTGGCCCTTCAACCTGCCCATCGACTGCCCGTAGAAGTCCTGGGCCTGTTGCAGGTACTCCTGCTCCTGCGTCTGGGGGTTCTGCGTTCCTTCGCTCACTCTGTTTCCTCTCTGCTCTTGGTTACTTGTTCCCTGGTCCTTCGTTCCCAAGGCTCCAGATCTGTCTTTACCCTTTCGCTATCCGAATTATTCTGATAATCGGGGTCGCTACCGACTATCTCGCTGGCGATCCGCAATCGGACTCCGGCGTCGCGATAGACGACGCCCTCACTCACCTCATCCGGAAAGTTCTTTCGCCTGCTCTGCCACACGGAGTCACGCCTGGTGTTCCCCCTGAAACACACCCCAGGGTCAGGCACCTTGTCGAAGCGCAACTCGCGCATCTTGACGCCGGCATCGAGCGCGATGTCCGGGTTCTGTGGCTCGCCGGTCCCTTCCTTCTTCATGGCTTCAGGAACCCGTCACATCCTTGATAGTTATGAGCCCCCCCGAGCCCGTGCCTTTGATCGTAGAGAGGTCAAGGCCCATCTGCTCCGCTCTACGCCTGGCGGCGTTTGTGGCCTTCGGTCCCTCGTCTCCCCCGGCGGCCTGCTGGGTTACTCCTCCCGCGGCATCCTGAGTCTGGTTCGCCACCTGACCGACCTGATCGGTGGCCTGGCCTGCCGTGTCCTGGGCCTGCTGTACTGCCCCTCCTGCTGCGTCCTGGGCCTGGCCTGCTACCTGACCGACCTGATCTGTGACTCCGCCCAGAGGACCTCCGCCTTGCTCCTGCCCGCCGGTGAGCCCGCCTACCGTATCCTGCACGCCCTGGACAGCCTGACCGGCTTGATCTGTCGCCTGACTGGCCGCGTCCTGGGCCTGGTTTGCCACCTGACCGGCCTGATCTGTGGCCTGCCCTGCTACCTGCTGGGCCTGCCCGGCAGCTTGTCCAGTCGCATCCTGCACACCTTGCGCGGCCTCGCTAGCGGCCCCGGCCTCGTCTTCCATCGCCTCGGCCGCCTCCACCACATCGCTGACGATGATACGTCCGTCACTGCCCGTGCCCTCGACCTTCGTGAGGTCTACTCCCCGCTCCGTTGCCTCGCGGCGGGCTGCGTCCGTGGCCTCGACCTCGCCCTGGCGCCTGATCTGATCCGTGTCCAGGTTGGCGACGTTTTGCTGCGCCTCGTTGATGCACTCCTCCATGGACCCGTAGTTGTCCATCAACTGCTGGAAAAATGCCTGGAACGCTTCCTCTCGACCACCCGGGATCTGGTCGGGCAGGCCCTCCAGCGTGGCACGGTTCTCCCTTATGTTCTGTTTGAGCATCTCGGCCGAATCACCGAAGTACTCCTGAGCCAGGTTCATCGTCCGCTGCTGGACTTCGCGCCTGGACTCCTGAATGCCCTGATTTAGTCTCTCCAACGCCTCCGTTTGTCTCTCGGTCACTAGCTATCCTCCCTTTCTCCCTCGTTCTTGACCTTGCTTCCCTACCTCTCAAACAGTCCTCGCGCCGACCATGTTACCTTCGTCATCGGCCAGCCGCTCGAAAGCATTGCCGGACTCGTCTCTCACCCGGCTCACGATCCTGCCTTCTTCGTCCACGTACTCATCCTCGACCGGCAGATCACCGACGTTGCCGACGGGTTCTTCTCCTACTATCTCGCCGTTCTCGTTCATGGTGGTCTCGATGATGTCCCCCGACTCATCGACCGTGCGTTGCGTGGTAAGGCTATCTCCGTTGGCATTCTCGCCGCTCACACCGTCGGGTTGGGTCCGATCTCCTTCGTCGCCCGCGGCATCTCCTGAATCCTGGGCTCCCTGCGCTGCCTCGTCCGCTCGCTCCGTGGCCTGCCCGGCAACATCGCCCACGCCTTCGGCCGCCTGGCCGGCCGTATCTCCGACTCCCTGGGCTGCCTCGCTCGCACCCTCGCCAACCTCCTGAGCAGCCTGGCCTGCACCCTTGCCGGCTTCCTGGGCAGCCTGGCCAGCGCCTTCACCCACTTCTCCAGCAGCCTGGCCAGCACCCTCGCCTACCTGTTGCGTAGCCTCTCCGGCTCCTTCTCCAACATCCTCCACAGCTTCGCCCGTACTCTCGACCGCCTCGCCCGCTCCGGAGCCTACATCCTCCACGGCCTCTCCGGTACTCTCTACGGCTTCTCCGGCTCCTTCCCCGACATCCTCGACCGCAGATCCCGCGCCCTGACCTACGTCTTCGACTGCCGAACCTGTACTCTCGACGGCCTCACCGGCACCTTCACCCACGTCCTCGACAGCAGAACCCGCACCTTCACCCACGTCCTCCACGGCCGAACCGGCGCCCGAACCGACGTCTTCTACTGCGGAGCCCGCTCCGGAGCCTACATCTTCTACGGCCGAACCGGCACCCGAGCCGACATCCTCGACCGCGGAACCCGCGCCCTGGCCTACATCTTCTACTGCGGAACCGGCTCCCTCCCCGACGTCTTCTACTGCGGAGCCGGCCCCCGAGCCAATATCCGCGACCGCCTGGTTGGCCCCTTCGCCTACCAGGTCTCCTGCACCGGAGCCAATGTCCTCGACTGCCGAGTTGAGGCCATCGCCTACAAGCTCGCCGGCGCCCTCGCCAACGTCCTCCAGGGCCGAGCCAGCGCCGGAGCCTACGTCTTCCACGGCGGAGCCGACGCTCTCGACCAGCTTCTCGACTATCTGCGGGTTGCGGTCTATCGTCGTAAGGACCCTGTCGATGATGGCGGTCACGTTGTCGAGCCTGACCTTCAGGAGCGCCTGGGCTTCGACGCCCTTTATCACGAGCTTGACCCTGCCGAGGTAGGCGTCGACGCCCACAGACAGCTCGACCAGATCCAGCACCTTTGCGAAGAGGTTGACCTTCGCCCGCAGGTCGTTGAGCTCGAAGTTGATCTCATCGACCTTGATCACGGGCACGTCGAGCAGCACGTCGGGGATCTTGCCGCTCATCACGGCGTCGTCCTCGTCGTACTCGAGCGTGTAGTCTGCGTACTCCTTCTCTGGGATCGTCTGGTCGCCGGGTATGTTGCTCGCGAAGCGGTACTCTTCGGTTTTCTGGACGGAGGTACGGGGATCGTTCTTCCGAACAGGAGCGTTGTCCTCTATGTCCGCCATCTCCTGGCGCATCTCTGCCTGTTCCTGTTCCGTCAGGTTCTGCTCATACCGGGCGTCTTGCTGAGACTCGGGCGACTGTCCACCCTGCTGCGCCTGTTGCGTATTCGAACCTTCGGATGCCATCCTTCGCATCTCCCGCAAATAGCAGTGCCTTTGTGATGTGGCTTATATGCCACTCTGCAGACCGGCGCAAACCTGCCTGTGATCCAACCTCCGGTCCACAAACGTAGTCTCATGGTTTGTCGTCTTCACCACTACATTAGATACGGGACCGCTACCGGCGGTTACACGGGGAGCGGCTGGGATCAGACGAACTTCCTGTATACGCCTATGTTGGACGTATCGCGGACGCCGAGGGCCTCCTTCAGCTCGCCCAGGCCGGCGCCCCTGCGCAGCAACCTTATGGCGAATGTGTGGCGGAGGTTCATGGGAGAGACGCGCCACATCCCGACCTGATCGCAGCGTTTCCAGATGGCATTCTGCAACGTCTTGGAGGTCGTGACGGGACGGGCCGCGCGGGCGACGATGAGCTCCGGTGTCTGGTCCTCACGCATGCCGAGGTAGCGGCGGATGGCCTCTACGGTCTCTTCCGAGAGGCGCCGCACGCGAGGGGCGAGGTGGGAACCGGGACCGCCGAGGTGTACCTGGGCGGCTTCGAGGTCGACGTCGCTCTTGAGGAGGGCACGGATCTCGCTCACCGTAACCCCCGTGTCGAGCATCAGCCTCATGACCGCGGCGTCGCGGGCCGCGTCGCGGGTGTTCAGGGGGAAGGAGAGTAGCTGGTCCACCTCGTCTTCTTCCAGGAAGACTATGCGCTGGTCGAGAGGTTGGTGCATCGGTTCGATAGGGTCGATGTCTATGTCGGCGTCCGTGGAGGTACGGGCCCAATCGAGGAACCTCCTTACGGCGGCGTCCTTGCGGTACACGGTAAAGCGCTTGCGGTCGCCCTCGAGGAGATCGTTGCGGAACTCCATAACGGCGCCGACGCCCACGTACTCGATCCTGCTAACGTCTCTCTCCTGGAGGAAGCGGGCGAACTCGCGAAGGTCGGCAACGTAGAACTCGGCCGTGCGAGGGCTCGTGCCGGGGTCGTCCGCGAGATGGGCCGCGAAAGCTTCGATCAGGTCGTCTATCCTCACACCCATCATTCTAACGGCAAATCGGTGCTGCTTGGTATACTGCCCGAGGGTGACAAACACTCGAAAAGCTTCGGTCTTGCTCGTCTCGCTGGCGGTCTTGCTTTTCCTCCTGGCCTTCCCCATCCTGCCGGAGAAGGAGACGGCCTCGGCGAAGCTCCGCACGGCCGAGGTCGAGAACACAGGCACGCTGCTCGGAGAGAACTCCTCCGGGCTCGAGGTTCCAGAGAAGGCTCCCCGGGTTACCTCGGGCGGAGAGAACACATCGGCGGCCATGAAGATCACGGTGCCGAGGCTCGACCTGAAGGATGTGGCCGTGCCGACGGGTTCCAAACAGGCCGAGCTCGACAGGGAGGGCATACTACGCCTGCGCGGCAGCGGACTGCCCTGGATAGCGGGCTCGAACACGTTCATCACGGGGCACGCCCTCGGCTTTCCGCGGACTAGAGTGCCCTACGTCTTCTACAAACTCAACAAGATGAAACCGGGCGATAAGATCGTCGTCGAAGACAAGGAAGGCCAAGAGTACACGTTCAGGGTCTACGACCTCATGACCGTCGAGCCAAACGACTACTGGACGACCTACCCAGTAGAGGGCAAGACCGTAGTCTCGCTACAGAGCTGCACCCCCATACCGACGTTCGAGAATCGCCTTATAGTACGCGGCGAACTGGTTTAAGAGCGAGTCAGCACTTCAGCACGTCAGCCAGGATTCTCGTCCGCGATAAGCTGAAATGCTGACGAGCGACAGCCGCAGGCTGGAGCGTGCTGACTTGCTGAAATGAGCGGCATGAGGAAGGCTAGCCTTCCTCATGCCGCTCTATGGCGTCGTGGGCGGCGTTGATCTCCGCCGTTACGCGTTCGGCGCGGAGGCGCTTCTCCGGGTCGGAGAAACGATCCGGGTGGAAGCGCTTGACCAGCTCTCTGCGTTTCCTGTCTACTTCTTCCATGGAAGCGCTGGGGACGAGGCCGAGCCTGTCGTAGGCGGCCAGGAGGTTGGGCGGGTATTTCCTGGGGGTGAACGTGGTGGTCGCGGACCGCCATCCCCAGGTCTGATCTGCGGTCGCCTCTTGTGCGGCGCGGCGCTCCTCCGCTTTGCGCCACTCCTCTGAGGCACCTTTCCAGGCCGCTTCGAAGGCTCCTCTCAAGGCCTCGCTACGCTCGCGCCCCGTACGGAGCCTTTCGCGGAAACGCTCATCTTCCTGCAAGCTGGAGACGAAACCCTGGGCGAGGCGCCCCAGGCGGCGCGGGATGCTCACTGTTACTTTTTGTCCCCGGGTTCCAGGTAGTCCTCAGAGTCCGAGAGCGGGCCTGGACGGCGGAGAACCCGGGTGTCGTCGTCCTCCTCTTCCACGCCCTCGATGACCTGCGTCTCTTCACCGGCGGCGGGCGGTTCGTCCGTCTCTTCCTGTGGCAGGCCGAAGAAGTCGCGCACCAAATCTATGTTATCGAGGCCGGACTCTGCGGAGGAGATCTTCCTCTCCTCTTCTGAGACGCCGAAGTCTCTGGCCTCGCGCGCCTTGCGTATCTGGTCTTCGAGGTTCCGGATCACCTCTTCGGTCTCGTCCTTGAACTGCTGTATACGGTTCTCGCTCAAGTCTATCTCGGAGTTGAGCCTGGACTCCCTGGCCTTGGTCGAAGACTCCAGCTCGGCGATGTCGATACCGGCCGCCTCGAGCGTCCCACGCACGATGCGCACGGCGGCCGGCCTCGGCACCTCTGGAGGGAGGTTCCTGATGACCTCGGCGGCCCGCTCGACGGTGAATCCGTGCGTCGCCAGTCCCTCCGACTCTTCGGTCCCCGGCATGCCGATCTCCTCGGAGGAGTAGAAAGAGGTCCCCTCGTCCTCGGCATTCCCTGTGAAAACCCTGGAGAAGAAGCTCTGCCGGGCTGTGTTGCGATCCTCGTTCATCTCGTCGATATCCTTTCCGTAGCGGGTAGGCTCTCGACGCGCCGCGTCACCTCATCGAGCCCGTGGCGGAAAAGAGCGATCCGCTCTTTGAGCCGCGCGAGGCCAGGGTCCCCAGACCCAGAGACGATGCTGTCGTCGAGGGCCAACAATTCTCCACGCAGATTACCCAGCAAGCTCTCGGCGCTCTCGAGCTGGGCGTTGATCATGCTGATGCCGCCGAGCACATCGTGGTAGCCTGCGAGTTCCCCGCGGCGCCCCTGGAGCGCACTCTCGAACGGCGCCCGCATGGGCGATTCCGGCTCCAGACGCGTGAGATCATTCTGCAACTCCTGGATACGGCCGTGGATGGAATCCCGGTCTACGCTCTCCAGATGCCTCCTCAGCGCAGCCCTCCGGCGCGCCAGACGCGCCGCGCCCTCGATCTCGCCGACGATGGTGAAGATGTCCTCGTCCAGTAGCGGCCTGCACTCCGCGGGGAGAAGCTCCCAGCTCTCCAGCAGCCCGTCTTGCAGGGCGACCAGCCGCTTCATCTGCGACGCCGCGATGCGATCCTCCCTGGCCACCCGGCCGAGCTCCGACCTGTTGCGCCTGACCCTGCTCAAAAGCTCCTTACGCGCGTTCTCGCGCCTGTCGAGGAGCTTACGGCCCGTGACAAAGGCCCCGATGCCAAGCAGGCCGGCGAGGACATAAGATGCTTCGAGGGCCGCGAAGGTTCCGAGACCTGCGAAGGTAGCGAAAGGCGCCAGGCGTACCATCAGCCGCCGCGAGAGGTTCTTTCTACTGTCCACGCGGTTCCTCCCCGGTCTCTTCGGCCTTAGGACTCGCTGTCTCCTCGGTCGGCGCGGCCTCTATCGGTTCGGGCTCGCGCAGGCCCATCTGGACCTCCATCATCTCGAGTTCCCGCTCGGCGTCGAGCCGCTTTATGTCTATCTCGGCCGCCGCTATCTGGCGCTCGGTCTCGCTGGTGCCGAGCTCGCCTATGGCCTCCGCCTCGTAGGAGGACTGGCGGATGGACTGCCGCGCCTTCTCCAGGTCGCGGGATGAGTCGGAGAGTGAGATGTTGGAGCGGGCTTCGTTGGCGGTCCTCAGGGCGCGGGAGCGCTGATGCTCCTCCATCAGGGCCGCACGTTCGCGCACCACGTTGTTGTAGCGGCGCTCCTGGTCGCGGAACGCCTGCTCCAACTCCTGGGAGTTCTTGCGGGCATCTTCCAGACGCGCCTCGATATCCGTGAGGCTCGCCTGCGCTTCCTGCTTCTGCTGGACAACCTCGATCGCGGCTTCCCGCTGTCCCCTGCCGGCGAGCTCGCGGGCCTGGCGTTCCTTGACGGCGAGGGTCTTCTGCTTTGCGACGGCGTCGTTGGCGAGCATCTTCTCGTAGGCCATCGTGCGGGCCGCAGCGACCTGGAGTTTCTTCAGGTTTTCGAGCTCGTCCTGGACGGCGTTCTCCAGCAGTATCTCCGGGTTGCGCTGCTCGACCCCGGAGAGAAACCTCCCGAAGAAACCGCGAATAGCCCTCGTAAATCGTCCCATCTGTGCCGCCAACCCCCGGCAATCGTTACGCCTGCAAAGTCCGTCGTGGATTATATCATCGGTACGTGAAACCCCCGCCGGGGGTTTCAGCCCGCTGCCTTCGCCAGCATTTCGGCACGCTTCGGGCCTTATCGGCCTGAGCGTGCCGAAATGCTGGCGGAGCCGGCCAGGACTATGACGCCGGATGACTCTACTTCGAAAGCGGCTTCGAGCGCCCGTCCTGCGGCGATCAGGAGATCTTCTGCGGAACGGGCGTCGCGCGGGTAGATCGCCGCGCCTGCCCTGGTGTCTTGCGCACCGAGGGAGCTTGCGGCGGCCAGGGCGCGCCGCGCCGCACTCTCCACCTCTCCATCGTCTACCCCGCTTACGACCACCCCGAAGAGGTTACCCTCGCCTAGCAATACGGGTTCCCCGATGCGCGACCACACCCGCTCAAGGAGGAGGTCCATGGCCTCCATCTCGGCTCCCGGATCGACGAGTACCACGGCGACGGGCGCCTCCCCGCGCGTTGCGAGCTCTTCCTCGATCCGCTCGAGCAGTATGGACCCGTCTTCATCCGTCGCGTAGCCCTCCTCGAGACCGGCAGGGAGCAAGCTCCTTGCCACGTAGATCAAGAACAGGCCACTCAGGCCCATGGCGGCGAGCCTGTAGAAGACGAGCGAGGCAATCTCCTGGCCCGTCCCTCTCTCGAGAAGACCCGGCAACATCGCCAGGGCGTGGCAGAAAAGGACGGCGGCGAGGACCGCGAGCACCAGCCTCCACGACCCGTGCAGCGCCGAGGCCAGAAGCAGCGGGAAGAACATGACGTAAAGCTCGCTCGATGTCCCACCCGAAAAGAAGACCATCATGGCGACGACGGCGGCGTACAGGGCGTAGATCGAGCCGCAGAAACCGGCGGTGAACTGCTTCTCCGGCAGCAGCGGAACCACGACCGCCGCGGTGATGATGCCCACGGAGGAGACGAAATAGAGCAGGATGTAGGAGACAGCAGGTTCGTATGAAGCCGTGTGCACGAACAGCAGCGAAGCCACCAAGAGGGCAAGGAGCAAGATCGAGAAAGCCTTCAGGCTCCGGGCGTTCCGGCCTCGATCTGTTCTGTCGCCCACGCCGAAGTATCATACGCACATACTCTTATGCGCGCCACCGGAGGATGAAATATGGAGAGAGCAAACCATCGCCCAGATAACCCCTACACGCAGCTGGAGGGCTACAAGGTCATCGACGCCTCGGGGGAGGAGGCCGGGAAGATCGAAGACACCGTCTACGACGCCCCGAGCGACGTGCTGAAGTACGTCGTCGTCAGGGGACACCCCATCCCGGCCGAGAGGATAGAGGTAGACGCCGAAGACCAACGCGTCTCTGTCCCCTACACCGCGAGGACCATAGAGTCGGCACCCCAGATGGAGGAACTTTCGGGAGCATTCGACGAAGCCATCCACGAGCACTACGAAGGCCAAACCTAGACAAAGGAGAGGTGGAACCAAGCTTCCCTTGGGAGCGGGTGCGTAGCTGCGTATAATTCTTGCGTGGCCGGAGGCGCAGAAGTTCGGGATAGGGTAGAGGATCTGCGCGAGCAGGTCCGTTACCACAACCGCCGCTACCACGTCGATGACGCGCCGGAGATCTCCGACGCCGAGTACGACGCCCTCTACAGGGAGCTGGAAGCCCTGGAGGACGAGCATCCCGAGCTCATCACCCCTGATTCACCCACCCAGCGCGTCGGTGGTGAGCCCATCGAGGGGTTCGAGGAGGTCAGGCACTCCGTCCCCATGCTCTCCCTCGCGAACGCCCGCAAGATAGAAGATTTGAGAGAGTGGGACGCCCGCGTACGGCGCCTGCTCGGCGAGGACGAGACCCCGCGCTACGTGACGGAGCTGAAGATAGACGGCCTGGCAGTCTCGCTGCGCTACGAGAACGAGCGCCTGGTCAGGGGCGCCACGCGCGGCAACGGTGTAGTCGGTGAGGACGTCACGGCGCAGCTGAGGACGATACGTTCGGTCCCCGACCGCCTCGACGACGATCCGCCCGAGGTGCTCGAGCCGCGCGGTGAAGCGTACGTCCCCATCGCCGACTTCGAGAAGTTGAACAGGGAGCTCGAAGCGGAGGGTAAGAAACCGTACGCCAACCCGCGCAACCTGGCGGCCGGCTCCATCAGGCAGCTCGACCCCAAGATCACGGCCCGAAGGCCCCTAACCGTACTGCTCTACGGCGTCGGGGAGGGGGGTGAGATCTTCGAGAGCCACTCGGAGATGCTCGCCGCGCTCAAGGCCTACGGGCTGCGCGTCAATCCCTACGAAGTCCACCGGGACATAGACACCGTGATCGAGGAGTGCGAACGGTGGGCGAAAGAGCGGGAGTCCATCGGCTACCAGATCGACGGCGTCGTTGTAAAGGTCGACTCGCGCGAGCAGCAACTCGCCCTCGGCTCCGTAGCCCGCTCGCCACGGTGGGCAATCGCCTACAAGTTCGAGCCGCTCGCAGGGCGCACGAGGCTGCTCGACATCGTGGTCAAAGTCGGCAGGACCGGCGCGCTGACGCCGCAGGCGGTGCTGGAGCCCGTAAACGTCGGTGGGGTCGTTATCTCCCGGGCGACGCTCCACAACGAGGACTACGTCAAGGAGAGGGGCATCCTGATCGGCGACACGGTCGTCGTCGAAAGGGCTGGGGACGTGATCCCGCAGGTCGTCAGAGCCATCACAGAGGAACGCAAAGGCGACGAGTACGCCTTCGAGATGCCCGCCAACTGTCCTGTCTGCGACGAGCCGGTCTCTCGTCCCGAGGGAGAGGCCGTTACCCGCTGCGTCAACGCCCGTTGCCCAGCGCAAGCTCTGGAGCACATCATCCACTGGTCCTCGAAGTCCGCCATGGATATCGACGGCCTTGGCGAAAAACTCGCCACCCGTCTGTTCGACCTTGGCTTCATAAGCGACGCTGCCGACGTCTACGACCTGAAGGCCGAACAGCTCGTCCCCCTCGAAGGCTTCGGGGAGAAGAGCGCGGAGAACCTGATCCGGGCCATCGAGAAGAGCAAGGAAAGGCCGTTCTCCCTCGTCCTCTATGCCCTCGGTATAAGGCACGTAGGGGCGGTTACGGCCGGTCTTATCGCCGCGCGTTTCGGTGGAGAGGACCTAATGCGCGGCGTCGAAGTCGAACGGCTTACGGAGATCGCCGGCGTCGGAGAGGTCGTCGCCCGCGCCGTCGTGGAGTACTTCGACCTCGAAGACAACAGCGACCTCGTAGGACGTCTTTTGGAGCGGGGCCTCAACTTCGGGCGCGAAGAGGGTGGCCCCGCGGAAGGTCCGCTCTCGGGCAAGCGCATCGTCATAACAGGAACCCTGGATCGTCCCCGCAACTACTACGTGGGCCGTCTCGAAGCGGCCGGGGGCACCTTCACCTCCTCCGTCAGCAAGAACACAGACTACGTACTCGCCGGCGAAGACGCAGGCTCGAAGCTGGAGAGGGCAAAGGAACTTGGAGTTCCCGTGCTCGACGAGGCGGGTTTCGAGGAGTTATTCTCTGCCTGAAGAGAAGGCTACAGGTTTCAGGCTTCAGGTATTGCGGGCGAATGACTCGCTCGTTTTGAATCGCCTTCTGGTCTCCATGCCTGTTCCCACAGAAGTCCTGTAGCCTTGCTGTGCGGAAGGCCTTGGGCCTTCCGCACAGCATTTTCACAACAGCTCGGCGAGGGGCACCTCAGAGAGGACGTGTTTCGTCTGTTTTTCGTCCAGCTCGGAGAGAGGCGGACGGAGGTTGCGCCACGCTTTGTCGTTAGTCATATCCGCCATGATGACTTTGAGAGCGGGTATCACAGGATATGCTTCGATGGATGCGCGCAGTTGCGTGAGGCGCTCTTGCAAGGCTTCCGCCTCGTCGGCTTTGCCTGCTGCGTGCGCGTCGTGTACGCTGCGGGCGAGGCGGGAGGTGACGTTGACGGTTGCGGAGATGCAGCCTTCCCCGCCGCTACGCAGCGTTTCTAGAAGGAGGGTCTCCGTACCAGCGAGGACTGAGAAGCCCGGGAATTCCCGGCAGAGGGTCATGATGCGTCCCCTGTCGCCGGAGCTGTCTTTCGTACCGACTACTATGCTGGGGTAGGCGTCGATGAGGCGTGAGATCAGGGGCAGCCCGAGGTCTACTCCTGTCATCTGCGGGATGTGGTAGAGATAGAGACTCAGACGATCGTCGCCGACGCGCTCGACGACTTCGGCGAAGAAGCGGAACAGACCATCATCCCCCACGCCCTTGTAGTAGAACGGCGGCAGCACGAGCGCACCCGCGGTCCCGGCCTCGAGCGCCGCGCGGCTCAGCCGTACGGTGTCGGTGATGGCGCAGGACCCGGTCCCTGGCAGTAACTTCTCTGGGGGGACACCGCTTTCGACCAGCGCTTGGAGCGCCGCGAGCCGCTCGTCCACGGATAGGGAATTTGCCTCACCCGTAGTGCCGAAGACAGAAAGCCCGTGGCAACCCGCCGCGAGCAACCTGTGACAGTGGGCGGCGAAGGCCTGATGGTCCGGGTTCAGGTCCTTGTCCATCGGGGTGAGGACGGCTGCCAGGACGCCATTCAGGCCCACCCTGCTCTCTTTACGCTCCATGGTCTCCTGTCGGTCCGGGGTCATTCTTGTTTCGGGAGGTTACCAGGAGGCTCGGGTCGCGGCACGTCGGGGGGCTCGGGTTGCGGGAAGCCCGCCGGTGCGGACTGCCTGACCTTGTAGACGACCACGGCGGCGCCGTCGAACCGTTCGTAGCGGACCGGCTGGAAGCTCCTCTGGAACTTGGAGACCATCTGCTGGTCCGGATCTTCGTGCGAGACGAAATGGAAGACCTCCTTGTAGTCTCCCTCATTCACCCTGTTCTCTACCTTCGGGAAGTCACTGGACTTACAGGCTTGTACGTCGTCTCTCTCACCCGTATCCGTGGTCCTCAGGTAGTAGTCGAGCCTGTCGGCGGTGTCGCAGCGGACGATCAGGGTGTCCTTGTCTTGGTGGCCGACGACGTAGAGGGCGGCCTCGCGGAACTGTTCCTTGGTCGGGGTGGTGTAGTAGTCCATCGAGAAGAGCAGGTACGCGAGGCCCACCGCGGCCAGCCCGACGGCCACGGTTCCCTGGAAGACCGCCGCCGCCCTGCCCGAGAACGTGCGGGTTAGGGAGCGTGCGAGGAGGAGGTAGACGGCGGGTAGTGAGACAAGGAGGTTCTCGTTCGTGAGCATAGACTGCGATGCCACGGAGGCCACGGCGAACGGCCCCAGCGCCCACGCTACGAGCAGCAAACCCGGTGGGACTACGCCTCTCTTCCTGCGGCCCCTCAGGTCGTCCCAACCGCGGATGAGGAGGAACGCGAGCAACGTCCACGCGGCGAACGAGAGTAGCCCGGAGCGGCCGAACAGAAACTGGAAGTAGTCGGGCGGGATCCGGAGGGTAGCCTCCCCCATTTGGATTCCGTTCTGGTCGCCGTACGGAGACTGGTGGACCATGCCAGGCAGCCAGGGCAGATAGGCGATAGCTATGGGGACGTAAAGGAGAATAGCCTTCCGCAGCGTGCCGTGCGCGAGCGCCGCCAGCGCTGCGCCCTGCAGCACGACCAGGATCAGCCCGAAGTAGTGCACGTAAGCGCACAGTACGGCGCTGACGACGTAAAGGGCGGCGTCTCTTACCGGCAGTTCCCGGCGGTAGCGCAGGCCTAGCATGACTCCCCACCAGAAGCAGGTGGTGAGGATGGAGAGCAGGATCAGCATCGAGTAGACGCGTGCTTCCTGACTGTAATAGACAGGGGCCCAGAATACCGCGAGGAACAGCGCCGCCATGATCCCCTCGCGCTCCGAGTAGAGCCTCTTTCCGAGGAAGTAGATCGCCGGTATACACAGCCACCCCGCTACGGCAGAAGGAAACCTCAAAGCCCACTCAGAATCGCCGAAGATCCACTGCGAGAAGCGGAGGATCAGGTAGTAAAGGGGAGGATGGTCGCTTTGCACGCTCCCGATGACCTGGAAGATCGTCTCCCTGGTGCTGATGTCCCAGCTCGCCAGCTCATCGCTCCAGAGCGACTGGAAGCCGAGGCCGGAGAACCGCAACAAAGCACCGAGCAGCATGATCGCCAGCAGAACAAGGAGCGCCCTGCTATGCAACGGGGAACGCGGGGACCATTTGCGTAAGGGCGGTTCGCGTGAGGGCGGTTCGCGTGAGGGCGGTTCGCGAACCGCCCCTACAGGGGGTGTCTCAAGGTGGTAGGCGCGTACCGGCACATCCTCGCTCGTCTTCGATCTTGACACTGTACGCGCTCCCCTTTCACGCACGGCTGCGAGTTGTAGACGTTATGGGATGTTAGAACAGGTTCTCGGGGTACATCAATATCTTCTCGATCCAGGGCAAACCGTTGTATTGGTTGCGTGAGTCGGCACAAGATGTAGGGGCCGTTCGCGAACGGTCCTTACGCGAATGGTTCTTTACCGTTTTTCGCGGGCGCGCTGTATGTATTTCTCTGCGGCTTCGGGGTTCTTGTAGCTCAGGACGCCGCCGGTCAGAGGATTCTTTATCTCGTAGTGACCCCCTGCATCGCTATCGATGATAACGGGATAGTAGCGGTCTCCGACTTGCTTTATGGCGTACTCGGTCGTGCCTTTCTCTTCGCCCAACTCGCCTCCTATACCTCTCGAATGAGGACGGCTACCTCTGCAGGATCCAGCGGCTCGCGACGCGACGTTCCAAGGGTGACGCGCCGCACGAAGCCCGCGCCCACGGTCCTGGGACGGTAGGAGGGGAAGGTGTGCAGGAAGTACCTGCCAGGCCCGCGCCTGCGGGCAGGGCGGTGTTCGACCCAGAGCATTGGACGGGGTAGATCCGGCAGACCACCGGAGAAATGCTCCCTGACCACCTCGGCGGCCAGATAACCCGACACCTCCCCCGTAGTGGCGCCTCCGACCCTGGGGAGCTCCTCGCACACGACCACGGGAGCGTCGCACTCGGCGCCTTTGTAGATCCTGATCCAGCAGCATCCGGCCCCGAGCCTGTAACCCGTCCTGTGATGCATGTACTCGTGCGTGAGGTTCATCTCATCTCGCAACCCGCATTCTACAGGGTGACACCGCGCCAGGCCCGGAGCAATTCCTCGAGGAGGTGGCGCCCGAGAAACCCGGTGCCACCCAGGATCAGGACGTCCATCGGTGTCCCTCTCTTAGTTACCGACAGCGGCGCCGCGTTCTTCCGGACGGCTTATGACCCTGTCGATGACACCGTACTCCACTGCAGCCTCGGAACTGAGTATGTAGTCGCGGTCGGTGTCGCGCTCTATCTTCTCGTAGTCCTGGCCGGTACGCTCGGAGAGTATGGCGTTCACGCGCCGCTTCTGGTTCATGATCTCCCTGGCGTGTATCTCCACGTCCGAAGCCTGCCCGCCTAGCCCCTGTATGGATGGCTGGTGTATCAGGATACGCGTGTTGGGTAGCGCGCTCCTCTTGCCCTTCGCACCGGCCGCGAGCAGGAAAGCCCCCGCCGACGCAGCCATCCCCAGGGCGGTCGTCGCGACGTCGGCGTTGACGAACTGCATCGTGTCGTACATCGCCAGCATCGCCGAACCACTTCCACCAGGGGAGTTTATGTACAGATGGATGTCCTGCTCCGGGTCTTCTGCATCCAGATGCAAGAGCTGCGCCATGATCACGTTCGCCACCTGATCGTCGACCGGAGTGCCGAGGAAGACGATCCTGTCCTTGAGCAGCCGCGAATAGATGTCCATCGTCCGCTCCCCTCGCGGACTCTGCTCCGTAACGTAGGGAACGACCAACCTGGGATCCGAACTCATCACCAAACTCCCTCTACTTTCGCCAACACGCTATACTCCAGCTAGCGTAACATTGTTGTAGGCTTTGTGCAAGTTGTTTGCAGTGTTTTGGAGGTAAGGAGCATGGACCTTCCGCGTTTGCGGCGCATCCGGCAGGGGGCTGTGATGAGTCAGGAGGAGTTGGCAGAGAGGAGTGGGGTGGCGCGGGACACGATCTCCAAGTTGGAGACGGGGCGGAGGGGGGCCTATCCCTCCACCATTCGCAAGCTCGCCGCCGGTCTCGAGGTAAGGCCGCAGATGCTCATGGGTGGTGTCGAATATCTGGATGAGGGATCCGCGGACGGGCCTACGGGGACACTTCCGGAGAGACCGGAACGGGACAGGAAGGTCGGGTTCTAGGCGGCTACTCTTTCCTGTAGGGCTTTCCGATGGCGGCGGGGGCGATAGCGCGGCCGCCGAAGCCGGCGAGGACGACGATGGTGAGGATGTAGGGCAACATCTGTAGGAATTCTTGCGGGATCAGATCCTGGGGCGCCTGGATGGTTACGGCCTGGGCGAAGCCGAAGAGCAGGGCGGCGCCTGCGGCGCCGATCGGGTTCCAACGGCCGAAGATGAGCGCTGCCAGGGCGATAAAGCCGCGCCCGTTGGTCATGTTCTCCGTAAAGGCGGAGAGGAGGCCCATCGAGAGGTAGACGCCGCCAAGGGCGGCCAGAAGCCCGGACAACGCGACGCCGTAGTAGCGCATCCTGGTCACGCTGACGCCCGCGGTGTCGACCGCCTCGGGCACCTCGCCCGTCGCCCTCAGACGCAGGCCGAAGGGTGTGCGGAAGAGCACGAAGTAGGTAACGGGGACGAGGAGGTACATCAGGTAGACCAGCAGGCTCTGGGAGAAGAGGGCAGGTCCGATAACGGGGATATCGCTGAGGAGCGGAAGGGGCAGTTCCTCGAAGCCCTCGACGCGCGGCGAAGTTCCGCCGGTGCCGAAGATGATGACGAGCAAGAAGGCCGTGCCGCCGAGGGCCAGCAGGTTGATGGCGGTGCCTGAGATGATCTGGTCGGCCTCGAAGGTCACGCACATGAGCGCGTGGATCAGGGCGAAGGCGAGCCCGGCCGCGAGGGCGAAACCCAACCCCACGAAGGCGTTTCCGGAGAGAGAGGCCCCCACAACGCCGGCGAAGGCGCTGATGAGCATGAGGCCTTCGAGCCCGATGTTGACGACCCCGCTCCTCTCGCTGAACATGCCGCCGAGGGCGGCGAGGACGAGCGGCGTCGCGAAGCGAATGGTCGAAGCAAGCAGCTCTCCCGGTGCGCCGAAGATCTCGCCCACTACCGGCCCAGGCCCTCATCGAGGTGGGTGCCGGCTAGGGCGCGGGCGCGCTTGCCGAGCACCAGCTCTACGAGCTTCGTGGCCGTGACGAGCAGCAGGATCACGGCTAGCAACACGTTGGCCAGCTGCAGCGGCACGTCGGTGGCGAACTGCATCTCCTGGGCGCCAGCGTAGAGCCCCCCGAAGAGCAGGGCACCAAGGACCACCCCGATCGGGTGGTTGCGTCCAAGGAGCGCCACCCCAATGCCGTTGTATCCGAGGTTGGTCACGAACGGGACGGTCATCTTGCCGTAGACACCGAGGACCTCCACGCCTCCTCCGACGGCCGCGAAGGCTCCACCGATGGCGAGGGCCAGGACGACGTTCGTGCCTATGCCCATGCCGGCGTAGCTCGCCGCCCCCGGGGAGAGGCCGACGGCCCGGATCTGGAACCCCCGCCGCGTGCGCCAAAGGAGCAAATAGGCCACCACCGCCGCGAGCAGTGCGATGAGGAACCCGTAGTTCGCCCTCCCGAGGCCAAGCCCGATAAACGGGATGCGGGCGGCGATGTCTATGGCGTCGGTGCCGGGGACGAGCCCCTTGGTCCGCAGGGGCTTGAGGGCGAAGTAGTACGCCAGGTTGATGCCGATGTAATTCAGCATGATCGTGGTGATGACCTCGTGCGCCCCGAAGCGCGCCTTGAGGAAGCCGGGTATGGCACCCCACAAGAAGCCAGTCAGGACGCAGGCAAGCAGGACCAGGACCATCCCGATCGGACCGAGAAAGCCGAGGGACACCCCGAGCCAGGCCGCGGTTATGGCGCCGATGTAGAGCTGGCCTTCCCCCCCGATGTTGAACAGGCCGGCGCGGAAGGCCACGGCTACGGCGAGGCCCGTGAAGATCAGGGGCGTCGCGCCGAGTAGCGTCAGGCCGATGGCGGTAGGGGAGCCGACTGCGCCCCGCACGAGCGCCGCGTAGGCCGCCAGGGGATTGTGGCCGGTCGCCAGCACGATCACCGCCCCTATGAGGAAGGAGATGAGGATGGCGAACAGGGGGAAGACCAGCGCACCTCCGGCGTTTACGAGGGCCCGGCGCAGCGTCGAGCCGCGGGTTGCCTCTTGGTCGGGGCCTTGTGGTGTCCGGTCTTCGCTCATTGGCGGAGGATCACGCGGTCCGCTCCGTCCCACGCCCGGCCATGAGGAGGCCCAGTTCCTCGTCGGTCGCTTCGGGACCGACCTCGCCTACTATCCTACCCGCGTAGAGCACGACGATGCGGTCGGACAGGGAGCGGACCTCCTCCAGCTCCAGGGAGATGAGCAAGATGGCCTTGCCCTGCGCCCGCTGCTCCAGCAGACGCCCGTGGATGAACTCTATGGCGCCCACGTCCACTCCGCGGGTCGGCTGGGCGGCGATGATAACGCCAGGGTCGCCGGTGAGCTCGCGGGCTAGGATGGCCTTCTGCTGGTTGCCGCCGGAGAGGGAGCCAGCGCGGGCTTCGGGATCGGGCGGCCTCACGTCGTAAGCGCGCAGGGCGGTGGCGGCGGCGCGGCGCATGGCCCCGGGGAAGATCCAACCCCACCTGGAGAAGGGCGGCTCGTCGTAGGTCTTCAAGGCGTTGTTCTCGTAGAGGGCGAAGTCCTGCACGAGCCCCTTGTGCCCCCTGTCCTCGGGCACGTAGGCGAGGCCCAGATGCTGGCGGGCCTCGGCGCCCAGCTTCGTCACGTCCTCGCCGTCGATGCCGACCCTGCCGTTCTCGGAGGGCCTGACCCCGGCGAGGGCTTCGGCCAGCTCGGTCTGACCGTTGCCGTCGACACCGGCGACGCCCAGGATCTCCCCCGCCCGTACCTCGAGGCTCACCCCGTCGACCGCCTTCGACCCGGTACCGGAGCGGACCACGAGGTTTTCGGCCGAGAGGCGCGTCTCCCCCACCTCCGACGCCCCCTTCTCCACGCGCAGCAGGACCTCGCGGCCGACCATCAGGCGGGCCAGTTCGCCCTCGTCCGTCCCCGAGGCGTCGACCGTCTCCACCACTTTGCCGTCCCTGATGATGGTGATGCGGTCGGCGACGCCTATGAGTTCGCCGAGCTTGTGCGTGATGAGGATGATGGAGAGCCCGACCGCGACCAGTTCCCCCAGAACGGAGAACAGGTCTTCCGTCTCCTGGGGCGTCAGAACGGCGGTCGGTTCGTCGAGGATCAAGATGCGGGCGTCACGGTAGAGGGCCTTGAGGATCTCCACCCGCTGCCTCTGTCCCACCGAGAGGTCGGCGACCCGCGCCCTGGGGTCGACCCGCAGGCCGTAGCGCTCGGAGAGCTCCTCCGTGTCCGTTATGGCCCTGGCAAGGTCGAGGGTGGCACCCTTGCGTGGCTCGGCGCCGAGGACGATGTTCTCGGCCACGGTGAGGGGTGGTATCAGGGTGAAGTGCTGGTGGACCATCCCGATGCCGTGGGATACGGCGTCCTTGGGGTCGTGTATCTGTGCCTCCTCACCGTCCACGAAGACGGAGCCGGAATCCGGGGAGTACAGACCGTAGAGGATCTTCATGAGGGTCGACTTGCCCGCCCCGTTCTCGCCGAGGAGGCCAAGGATCTCACCCCGGCGCAGCGTGATGGAGACGTCGTCGTTGGCCCTGACGGAACCGAACGTCTTGGTGACATTACGCATCTCGAGTACGACCGGGACCTCCCGAGTGGCCCCGGCCTTCCCCTCCCCTGTCCGCCCCTCGGCCAACCGGGGTTCCTACTGCTGCGGGGTGTCGGGGACCTTTATGTCGCCGCTTATGATGCCCTGCTGTGCTTTCTTCACCTCGTCCTTTACCTCCTGCGGTACGTCGCCTTCGAAGCGTCCGAACGGGGCGAGGCTAAGGCCCTTCTCCTTCAGGCCGAGGTCGATCACCTCTCCGCCCGGGAAATTACCGTCGGCGGCGTCCTGGATGGCCTGGTAGACCGCGTTATCTACGCGTTTGAGCACAGAGGTGAGGATGGGCGCGTCGGGGACGAGCTTGGCCTGGTCGGAGTCCACGCCGATGGCGAAGATGCCCTTGTCCTTGGCCGCGTCGAACAGGCCCGCGCCCGTTCCTCCGGAGGCGTGGTAGATGATGTCGGCGCCCTCGTTTATCTGCTGGAGGCTTATCTCTTTGCCCTTCGCCGGATCGTTGAACGCGTCCGGGGTCGAGCCCGCGTACTGCACGATGACTTCGCAGTCGGGGCAGACCGACTCCACGCCGGCCTCGTAACCGGCCTGGAACCTGGCGATGAGATCAGACTCCTGCCCGCCGAGGAAGCCCACGACCTTGTCGTCGGGGTTGGTGTAATCCGTCTTCTCCTGGGTCATGAGCCCCGCGACCACACCGGCAAGGTAGCTGCCCTCCTGCTCCCTGAAGACCAGGCTTACCGCGTTCTTGGGCTCGACTACCGAGTCCACGATGGCGAAGTCGGTATCGGGGTACTGGGGCGCGATCTCATTGACCGCGTCCGTCATGAGGAACCCGACGGCGAACACGGGGTTGTAGCCGGCGTCGGCGAGCTGGGTGATGTTGTTTACGTAGTCGGTCGCGGCGTTCGACTCGAGGGTCTCGGTCTGCACGTCGAGGTCCTTCTTGGCCCTCTGGAGCCCGGCGTAGGCCGAGTCGTTGAAGCTCTGGTCTCCCAGACCCCCGATGTCGAGCACGAGGGCAGGACGCACGTCAGCGCCGCCACCACCGGCGTCACCACCCCCGCCACCTCCCTGACCGCCGCAGCCGGCCACGGCCGCGAGAGCCAGGATCACGGCTACACAGACGAAACTCGATCTTATCCGCACGGGACCTCCTTTTGCAGAAGACCGCTCCTCGTTCGAGCTTCGACGGGCGGCCGACTCCTTGCCTGTTCGGTGGATCGTTCACAGCATCATATAGAGTTACGCGATGTGCCGCCACACACGGCACACAAATTCGTCGCCGGCTCTAGGGCGGAGATCGCGATGCAAGGCTTGGGGCTACCCGATGATCCCTACGCGGACACTGCGGCCAGCGCCTCTAGTCCCTGGGCCACCCGGGCGACCTCCTCCCAACTCTCTCCAGCATTCACACCGCGCAATATCGTGCCGTCTCCGAAGCCAGCGTACAACGTCCCTGGTGCCTGTGGGTCCTGGCAAAGCGCATAGGGGAATTCAGCCTGGCCTTCGAGTACCGGCTGCCACCGCTCATTGCCCGACCTGCGGTAGATGGTCGCATTCGAGGACCCTCTGCCGTGCGCCCGGTACGGTCCCGAGGCCGCTGAGGCGTAGACGAGCGCGGGGTCTTCCGCGTCAGCGGCAAGTCCCCACACGTAGTGCAGGCCCATCCCCCCGTCCGCGCCCTCCCAGCTCTCCCCAAAGTCCGTACTCTGGGCGAACCCGCCGCCCCCGGCCTCGTACAGGAGCTCGGGGGCTCCAGGATGGGCGAACAGAGAGTGGCAGTCAGGCTGGGCGCCAGGCCTCTGGTCCTGCCAGGTCTCGCCGCCGTCGGCGCTCCTCAGCACCCCGCCAAGCTCTATGCCGACCACGACGAGGTTCGGGTCTGCATAGGAGGGCGCGATCGCACGGACGTGGGAGGTCCAGGGACGGGGTGGGAAGCTCCAGGTGGGCGCGGAGGGGAGATTCCTCATGCCCTCCAGCTCGCGCCAGGATGCCCCGCCGTCACGGCTTACGAACAGGGCAGAAGGCTCCGTCCCCGCGTACACGGCTCCGTCGATGGGCGAGACGGCGACGGCGGTGACCCTGGGATGTTCGATCCCGGAGAGCTTCTCCCACGCCGCTCCTCCGTCCTCGCTCTTGAAGATACCCTCATCAGAGGTGCCGACGTAGAGGGTGTCCGGATCTTCGGGATCCAAAGCCAGGCACCGGGCGCCAAGACCTTCCAACCCGGTCTCGACGCGACCATCCTCTATCACGGACACAGCATTTCCTCCGGCCACATACAATCGCGCCACGACGGAACCTCCTTGTTCTCTTGAAGCAGCCGACACCCGATGCTACTGAAGCAACTTCTTGAGGTTTTCTTCTAGGTAGTCTGCGGTTACGCGGTCTTCCGGGGAGTAGGCGACGGCCTCCTTGCAGAGGTGGTAGAGGGCCAGGGTACGGGTCGGGGAGAGTCGCCTGCTTCCGGCGTGTTCCAGGACGAGCCGCATCAGCTCCAGGGCGACCTCGGCCTCGCTCTTGCGCTGCTCCATACGGGTGCCTCCCTCCGGCCGGTCTCTGTGCAGGCAATTATACCGGCGGAGCGGGCGGCTATGGTAGAATCGAGGACGCTTTGATCCCAGATCCAGGCCCCACTAGGGACTCAGAAACGCGGGCCGCCGGACCGCGGGAGGTGGGGGATGCCTGTGGGTGAGACGGGCAGACCTTACGTCGTCTGTCCCGTCTGCGGCCACGTGTTCAGGTCCACCTACGCGAGCACCTACATCACCGTCGGCAGGGAGGCCGACCTCTGCCCCAAGATCCCCGGCCGCCCCTCTGACGGGGCGCGTTTGATCCGCAGCGCCGTGACGATGTGCCCGGCGTGCTCGTTCGCGGCGGGCGAGGCCTTCGACGAACTCGACCTGACCTTCGACGAACGCTACGGCATAGAGGAGCGCCTGAAAGAGGACGGCCTGCTGAAGGTCTTCCGCAAGGGCCAGCCGCCTTGGCTCGGCTTTCACGCGGCCGAGGTCTGCGGCAAGGAGCGGAGCCTGACCTCCCGCGAGCTCGGCGACCTGTGCCTGCGCGCCTCCTGGGTCTGCCGCAAAGAGAAGGAACGTCCGTTCGAGAGCACCTTTCAGCTTAGGGCCATGCGTCACTTTATGCGTTCCCTGCAGGAGGATGACCTCGTCGGACGCGAGCTCTCGGTCACTACATACCTCGTCGGGGAGCTGAACCGCCGTCTCGGCAACCACCGCGAAGCCCTCAACTGGTACGTGAACGCGGGCCGCACGACCGAAGGCGACCCCCGCGTAGCCTGGCTAGACCGTCTCATCGATAGGCAGAGCAAGCTCGCCAGAGAGCAGGCGGCTTGAGAAGGTTTCAGGTTACAGGTATCAGGCATCAGCAAGAGTGAGGGCCGCGGAATTGCCGCGCGACGACGATTATTTCGAGAAGACTCGTGCTTTGCTGGAGCGTTCTTACCTCGAGGCGGGTGATCCTCGCGGAGGATCTGGGTTTGGTGGCGATGAAGGTCGATGGGAGAGAGCAAGGCGTCCTATCGTCTCGGCGGTAGACCGTGACGGAACCTTCCTCGACGTCGGCTGCGCCAACGGGCTGTTGATGGAGAGCCTGGCCACGTGGGCCAGGGAAGAAGGATACAGGATCGAACCTTATGGCCTCGATCTCATCGGATCTCTGGCCACGCTCGCCCGCCAGCGCCTCCCGCACTGGTCGGACCGCATCTTCGTTGGTAACGCTATGGACTGGCGAGCGCCCTTCCGCTTCGACTTCGTCCGCACCGAGCTTGAGTACGCGCCTCCCGGTCGAAGGCGCGAGATGGTAGAGCGTCTTTTGCGTGAGTACTTATGGCCGGGAGGACGTTTGATCCTTTGCTCCTACGGCAGTTCTCGACGAGCATCACCCAAAGCCGAGCCGGTCGGGAAGACCCTGCGCGTCTGGGGCTACACCGTCGCCGGCGAAGCCGAGGGGGTCGATACGAACGGCGTGTTCTTCACCCGCGTCGCGTGGACGGACCTACCTGAAACCTGATGCCTGTAGCCTGATACCTGTCATTCGATCGTCTCCGACACGACCTCATCCCCGGCCTGTTTGTCCGGGACCCAGTAGGAGATTCCGCCGATGTACTGAGGGGTGCCCGGGTAGAGTTCGGCGTCCCCGATTCCCGAGAGGCGGGTGCGGACGGCGAAACGGGCGGCTTCGAGAAGGCTCATGTTCGTGTCGATGTTGCGCCACGTCGCCCATGCTGTGGCGGGGAGGCGCGGCAGTTTGGTGGGCGAGGTGGATTGGCGTGCCAGCTCTCGCAGGAACTTCTGCTGGCGGCCTATCCTCCCTATATCCGCCGTCGGGCCGCCCCTGTAGCGGACGTAGGCGAGCGCCTGCGCCCCGTCCAGGGTCTGGGTGCCTGCCGGTATGTAGACCCGGCGTCCATCGATGCCGACCCTTATAGGTTTGTCTACTTCGAGCGTGATCCCACCCAGAGCGTCGACGATCTCCTCGACCCCGCCGAAGTGTACGATGACGTAGTCGTTCATCCGTACGCCGGTCAGGTTCTCGAGCGTCTCGACGGTCAACTCCGGTCCTCCGCTGGCGAATGCGGCGTTGATCTTATCCTCCCCGACACCGGGGATGTCGACGAGCGTGTCTCGCGGCACGGCGAGCATACCGCTTCCCGCCTTGGTGACCACTATGGTGTCCGAGCGAGAGGCCTCCCCGGCCCGCGCGTCGCTCCCCAGCAAGACCACCCGCTGCCCGCTGAACGGAAAGATCAGGTAGACGAGCACGAGGGCGATGACTGCCAGCAGGGTCAGGAGCAATGGCCTGAGTACTCTACCCCGCCTCTTACCGTCCGGACTCCGACGGCCCACCCTGTATACTTTCATGCTCACCCCTATATTGTAATGAACAACAGTGCGGTTGGGGTCCACTATCGGCGTGATCTCAAACCCATTCTCGACCGTTGGGATGGGGGTATACTGGACGGCGTGGAGAAGCTGGTGACAGCGTCGTTCGAGATCGAAGAAGAACGGGTGGCGTGGGAGGGCCTGGCCTCGTCATGCGCCGCACCCATCCGAAGGTTCGCGGCTTTTACTCTGGTCGGCTTCACCTCCTTTATCGCCATTACCACCGCCGTCATCGTGTTCTATCAATTCTCCTCGGACTCCCGTATGCGTGGTGCCAGCGCGACAATACCGTGGGCTGTGTTCGACGTGACGATGCTCCTCGGCGTCGCCGTCGCCATCGGGGGGTATCTGATCTGGCTACTCAGGAGCCTGAGGTCGTACAGAGCCTTCTCGGCGATCCTCAGCAGGGGTGGCCTGGACCCGCAGCGTCCGACCGCAGGGGGACTGAGAGCATACTCGGACGAGCAGCTGCTCGCCTTGCGCTCCCGCTACGAGCGGCTGCACGGCGCGAAGCTCAGGGAACGACTCGGAAGCACCTTCGGGTTCCACAAAGACGACGAATTCTCCCTGGGACCACTGAGTGTGCTCCCCGGTACGTTCCAGATGGGCGTCCTCAGGGTCGAGTGGGAGGCGCGGCTGATCCTGATCTCCGGCGAACCTATGCCTGAGATCTCCTGGTGGACCGAGGGACGCCACAGGCTCCTGCCGCGCAAGCCCGACGAGACCCGCAAGCTCGTCTTCGCCCTCCGCTACACGGGCGACTCGGTGCGCGAGCTAAAACGCCGCTACGGCTACAAGACAGAGCGCTGGCACGCCACCGTCCCCGAAGGCAAACTGTTCGACGCCGTCCGCGACCTCGAAAGCTCCCACCGCATCCAGCTAGCCCTTAGCCGTAGCGGGTTTAGGAAGGGCTACCCTTCCTAAACCCACAATTGTAAGCACTTCAGTACGCTTCGGGCCTAAAGGCCCTCGCTTGTCAGCTTGTTGGCTAGGTCTGGGATGGCGGAGGGAAGGTTTATGGAAAGGCTCTTTATCGCAGCGAACGATTCGGGGTCGAGCACGGGCGGCGAACCGACACCAAAAAGCTGAAATGCTGACTAGCGAAGGCGTAAGCCTGAGCGTGCTGAAATGCTAATGTACGCAGATGGATGGTGGATTCGGCGCGACGGCGCCCTATACGGTCGGGGTCGAGGAGGAGTTTCAGCTGGTCGACCCGACGACCCGCGGGCTGACCCCGGCGGTCGAGGAGGTGCTCGCCGCGGGGGATGGCTCGCGGCTCATCACCTCGGAGCTCTCGCGGTCTTGTGTGGAGATGCTCTCTCCCATCTTCGCGTCGGCCGCTGACCTCGCGCGCGAGTTGCCGGGGTTGCGCAGGGAGGTGCGTGACCTCGCGCGCAGCCGTGGGGTCGAGATCGTAGCGGCGGGCGCCCATCCTTTCTCCGAGCCGACGGAGCAACCGCTCACGGGTGGGGATCACAACCGCCGGGTCATAGATGAGATGGGCTGGGTTGCGAGGACACAGGCTATCTACGGTCTGCACATCCACGTCGCCGTCCCCGACGGGGATGCTGCGATCCTGGCCGTCAATACGCTCGCCAGATACGTACCGCTCCTCGTGGCGCTCTCGGCCAACTCGCCTTTCTGGCGCGGTTCTGACACCGGCCTTGCCTCGACCCGGATCAAGATCTTCGAGATGTTTCCCCGCTCCGGTCTACCGCCAACCTTCCGGAACTGGGAGGACTTCGAGGATCACATCGATGCCCTCGTCGCCTCGGGGAGCATCCCCGACTACTCCTGGTGCTGGTGGGATGCGCGTCCGCACCAGAAGTTCGGCACCGTGGAGTTGCGCGCGCCGGACGTACAGACGGACGCATCCTACACGGTAGCCCTCGCCGCGCTCGTCCAGTGCCTCGTAGCGAGGGCAGGTATGCACGAGCAGCCTCCGGAGGACGCTCTGTACAACGCGGAGAACAAGTGGCGCGCCGTGCGCTACGGGATGGACGCTGATTTCTACGACTTCGTTGCGGGCAGGGCGATACCGGCCCGTTCCATGGCCCGTTGGCTGGTCGAGGAGTTGCGGCCCGTCGCGAGGGACCTCGGCTGCGAGGAAGAGTTGGGCGGTGTGCTCGAGATCGTCGAGCTCGGCACAGGGGCAGAGTTGCAGCGGGCCGCGCTCGAAAGGAGCGGCTCGCTAGAGGGTGTGATGGACTACCTGACCCAGGGCACCGCGCCGGGCCAGGCGTGCGGGTAAGACGTTACATCAGTCGCTATACTTCCGGCTAGGAGAAGTGTTAGTGGAGGAGGGATCTTGAGCGAGGACGTAAGGCCGAGCGGCACCTACAAGACGCTAGCAGAGCAGCGTGAAGTGCTCACCCCGGCCGAAGAGCGGTTCGAGCGGATACGTCAGACCACGGGGCTCTTCCTCGGGCCCGTCGCTTTCCTGATCATGTACTTCTTGCCGCTGCCGCTGCCGAGAGATCAGCATACGCTCACCGCCGTTCTCACCTTCGCCATCATCTACTGGCTCTCAGAGGCCATCCCAATCCCGGTCACGGCGGTCCTGGCGCTCGCCCTCTGCGTGCTCTTCAACGTCCCTAGCGTGGGCCCTAACGCCGAGGACGCGCCTGGCGACATCGTCTTCGCCGGCTTCGCCGACCCCGTCATTTTCCTGTTCATCGGGGCCTTCGTTCTGGCCCAGGCCATGATCACCCACGGCCTCGACAGGAGGTTCGCGTTCCTCGTGCTCTCGCTGCCAGGGGTGGGGCGCTCGACCTATGGCATAATCATCGCCTTCGGCGTAATCGCGGCCAGCATAAGCGCCTTCATCTCCAACACCACGACCGCTGCCATGCTCTTGCCGATAGGGCTCGGCATGATGGGCGCCCTCGGCGGCATGGTGAGTGACCAGTCAGACACAGACAGGGACGTAAGCCGCCTCCGATTCGGTACAGCGCTCATGCTCATGATCTCATACGCAGCAGGTGTCGGAGGGCTACTCACGCCTATCGGGACCCCTCCCAACCTTATCGGGATCGCCTTTATCGAGCAGGCGACCGACGTCAGGATTACCTTCTTCAGCTGGGTCGTGACCGCTTTCCCGATCTGTTTACTCATGTTCATCGCGCTCTGCACTATCCTGATCCTGCTCAACCGCCCCGAGGTGCGTAGGATCAGCGGCGCAGAAGAGTACATAGCGGAGGAGCGGAGCAAGCTCGGCCCCTTCACGACTGGCGAGCGCAACACCCTTATAGCCTTCGCTGTCGCCGTCAGCCTCTGGGTCCTGCCAGGCCTCTCGGCGGTGATCTTCGGCAACGAGTCGCTCGTCTACAGCGTGCTCTACAGCAGGCTCGACGAAGGTACGGTCGCGATCATCGGCGCGGCGCTCCTGTTCCTCCTTCCATTAAACTGGTCCGAACGACGCTTCACCATGAACTGGAATGAGGCGGCGAAGATAGACTGGGGGACGATACTCCTCTTCGGCTGCGGCATCGCACTGGGGACATTGCTCGCGGACACCGGCCTCGCGGAGACCCTCGGCACCAGCATAGCTGATGCCCTCGGCTTCACGAGCCTGCTTGCGGTCTCTGCGGTCTCCGCGATCATCGCCATCCTCATCTCCGAGACTACCTCCAACACGGCGAGCGCTACTATTGTCGTGCCCATCGTGATCCCGATAGCCTCGGCCGCTGGCCTGGACCCCCTGGTACCAGCCCTAGCCGCTGTCTTCGGGGCCTCCTTCGGCTTCATGATGCCGGTCAGCACGCCGCAGAACGCCGTCGTCTACGGCTCAGGGATGATACCCATAACCAAGATGGTTCGCTCTGGCCTAGTCTTCGACATTATCGGTCTGATCCTGATCGTACTGCTGATCCCCGTTATGGCAGGCCTGACCCTGGCGTAAGAGAGCCTGCTGCGGGTAGAATCCTGGCATGGCTCCTGAACTGAATCTCGGTCCGCTGCTGCGCTACGCTGGAGAGACGGACGCGACCATCTGGATCGAGACCGACGCCGCCTGTGAGGTCGAGGTCCTCGGCCACCCGGCACGCACCTTCGAGATCGAGGGCCACCACTATGCTCTGGTCCGCCTCACGGACCTAGAACCGGGGGAGACCTACGAGTACGAGGTCTCCCTCGACGGCGCGAAGGCCTGGCCTGACGACGAAAGCGACTTCCCGCCTTCTGTAATCAGGACGATCTCGCCCGACGGGGAGTTGAACCTCTCCTACGGATCTTGCCGCGTCTCTGTACCGCACGAATCCCCGTTCACTCTCGCCGCCGACGCGCACAAAGACGGCTTCGCGCGGGATGCCCTGCAGGCTCTGGCCCTGCGCATGATGCGCGATCCCCACGAGAGATGGCCCGACGCGCTGCTACTCTTGGGGGATCAGATCTACGCCGACGAGGTCTCCCAGGGTGCCCTCGATTTCATCCGCTCGCGGCGCGACACGAACGAGCCGCCCGGCGAGCAGGTCGCCGACTTCGAAGAGTACACGCGCCTGTACTGGGACGCCTGGAGGGACCCCGTCACCAGGTGGCTCCTCTCGACCGTGCCGACGACGATGATCTTCGACGACCACGATGTCAACGACGACTGGAACATCTCGGAGACCTGGGTCCGGCAGATGCGCAGCAAGCCGTGGTGGGAGGAGCGCATCATTGGGGCTTTCATGTCCTACTGGGTCTACCAGCACCTCGGCAACCTCTCCCCGCGAGAGCTGGAGGAAAACGAGCTCTTCGAGAAGGTACAGGAGGCCGAGAACCCTACCCGCGTGGTGCGCGAGTTCGCCTACAGGGCTGACCGCGAGATCTCCGGTACGCGCTGGAGCTACCACCGCGACTTCGGCAGGGTCCGTCTCATCATGATGGACTCGCGGGCAGGTCGAGTACTGAAGGAGGGTCACCGCTCCATGCTCGACGATGAGGAGTGGGCCTGGATCGCCGAGCAAGCCACCGGCGACTTCGACCACCTCCTCTTCGGCACCTCGCTCCCTTTCCTCCTTGGCCCAGGTCTTCACCACCTCGAGGCCGCGAGCGAGTCCGTCTGCGCCGGCGCCTGGGGCAGCCCCGCGGCCAGGTTCGGGGAGTCGATCCGACAACTCGTCGACCTCGAACACTGGCCGGCCTTCAATAAGTCCTTCACCGACCTCGCGCACCTGCTACGCTCCGTCGCCTCGGGCGAACGCTCGAACGGCGGCCCGCCCGCCTCAGTAACGGTCCTCTCAGGAGACGTGCACCACGGCTACCTGGCGAAGGTGGACTTCGGCGACGGCGTAAAGACCCCCGTCTACCAGTCAGCGAGCTCCCCCCTGCGGAACCCGCTAGGCCTCCCCGAACGCCTCGCTATGCGCTTTGGGTGGACCGAGCGTGGCAGGCGCGTCGGCGAGGCGATCTCCCGGCTGGCCGGCGTCAAGCAGCCGGACGTGCGCTGGCATCTCGTACACGAAGCGCCCTGGTTCCACAACCATATCTCGAGCCTCGAGATCCGAGGCCGCAAAGCTCTGCTGAAGGTGGAGAGAACCATCCCCGAAAACAACGCCGAACCGTACCTGTATGGGACACTCGAATATCGGCTGGCATGAAAAGGCATCAGGTATCAGGTATCAGGAAAGACCTGAAACCTGTGACCTGATGCCTGAAGCCTGAGACCGACCGAAGGGAGGCTCACTTGAAAGTCGTGACAGCGAAAGACATGCAGACCGGACCGGGGCCCGAGGAGTGGTTCACCGGCACAGTTTGGAGGGATGCTGCGCCTACCGGTTCATCTCCCGACGTGGCCGTGAACCGCGTTCTCTTCGAACCTGGCGCACGCACGCACTGGCACACCCATCCTGAGGGTCAGATCCTCTACATAATCACGGGTACCTGCCGAGCGGCGAAAGAAGGCGAGCCGCCCGTCGAGGTCGAGGCCGGGGGCGTCGTCTATTTCGCCCCAGACGAGAAGCACTGGCACGGTGCCACCCCCGAAACGTACATGGTCCACATGGCCATCAACGTCGCCACCACGACAGACGGCGGCACAGACTGGCTGGAGCCCGTTTCGGATGATGAGTACGCAGGCGGCTGACCTGTAGATACTCGTGTCTCCGGCAACAGACCTGCGCTCGATCCTTACAAGAAAAGCTGAAGTGATCCTGGAAGGCTACCCTGATGTGGGCCGGCTGGAAATAGATAACCTTCGAAGCCGCACTGCTCTGGTATTGCCCAGACGAAACGAGGATGGGTTCGACGTGGAGGTAGAGGCTTATCCAGAAGAACTCATGCTCCTCACTCATGGAGTGCATGTCCACTTTGATGATCTCTACGATTCGGAACTCTACGACACTGAGGAACTGGTAGAACAGGCGCTCGGGATGACGCGAGACCTTCTCAGTCCCGATATGCGTATCCGGGAGCTACGCGCAGGCAATAAACCTTACCGCTAGTTCATGGAGTACTTCGATGGCACGCAATGGTACACATCGAACGAGACCGGCTTCTTGCTCTGGAATTACCTGGGTCGCCGATCCGAGCGCATCTATCAGAACCACATTCTGCCGGGCCGGATCCAGGAGGAAGTATGAGCGGAAACGCCGAAGATCCTAGATCCTGTCCTCGGGCTGTGTGGCGCTCTCGCCGCTAGCGAGGGTGAAGTGGGCTTCTGGGTCGCCGCCATCAGGTAGGCTGCTGGCCGGGGTTGTTCTCGAAGGGATCTAGCACGGAGAGGTCAGTTATCCAACGGAAGTCACCTGTGTTTCTCGTGACGAGCGTGAGACTGTGCGCCAAGGCCGTGCCAGCCACGAGGGCGTCGCCCAACGTCATCTTTCTGAGTTGGCGCAGCCGCACCGCCTGTTCCAAGACCGTCGAGTCTATGCCCAGGACGGGAGCTGCCGCGAAAAACTCTTTGAAGTAGCGCTTCTCCTGTCCGGTCAACTGATGATAGCCGAGCACCTCGACGTAGCTAACGGCGGATACGGCGGGTGCGTGTTCCGCGATCAGGCGACGCAATCCTTCGTGTTCCGGTTTGGCCGCATAGATGATGACGTTGCTGTCAAGTAGCATTACCCTTCTCTGTCCGGCAGGGGACGCTCTCGCCGTACCTCGCGTTCCCAGGCTGCCGGGTCGGTCAGGCTCGGAAGCGCCTGCATGGCGGACAGCCGGTCGAGAGCCTCCGCCATCAGTCGACTATCGCCCACCGGAGCCGCTTCACCAAGAATCGTTACGCGCACCGCGACCGGCCGGTCGTGGGAACCGAGGTCCGGACGATCTTCCCCGCTCCACTCCAGATGGTCGCCGCGCAAGATAGCCTCGTAGGTCTCTTGCATGGAACTTCCTTTCGTCGCGTTCTCCCGCGATTATATCCGTCTTGGGATCGGCGCCTCGTCCAACGCCGCCCCGATCCTCTCGGCACTAGCGCCGTCCTAAACCCTATCTTCCGGCTGAGGGGCGCTCTCGCCGCTGGCGAAGGTGAAGTAGGCTTCTGGGTCGTCTGCGCTGATGCGGCCTCCCTTTATTATGGCAAAGCGGAAGGCGAGGCCACCCGCGAGCGCGAGCACGGAAGCGAGGATACTCTTCGGGCGGCTCTCCTTGCCGAAGAGCAGGGCCATCGGCGCGAGTATGCCGCCTACGAGGGTGCCGCCGACGAAGAGTGGGGCGACCTCTCTGGAGAAGAGGGGTTTGCTCCACTTGCTCATCCGGATCAGGGAGGCGGCTATGAGGCCCGCCTCTATGACGATAGTCGCCTTCTCGGCGCGATGGAGCGTATGCAGGGTTTTCTTCTCCCCAGAATGCGTCAGGTGGAGGATGAGCGAGAGCCACGAGAGGGCTGTGGAGAGTCCTGAGGCCAGGAACGTCGGGCCCATGAACAGCCAATTGCGGGCCCAGAGCGGGACGGAGGTGGCGGAGATCAGGTTTCCCGTGTTCGAGCCGACGTTGAGCCCGACGGGCATCGCCAGGACAGTGAGGAAGCGTGCTGGGATGAGCTTTACCAGCCTGACCAGGGGGTTGTCGTCTCCGAGCAGGCCGTCATCGGCCGCCTGGCGCGCGGAGATCAGGCCGCTCAAGGTGCCGAAAGCGAAGACCGACCAGCTCTGGGTGGACATCGGGGAGCGGAGCTTGAGGACGCGGAGCATGTTGTAGAAGCGCTCGGGCCTTCCGAGGTCCCAGATCAAGAGCACAGGGCTCAGGATCATGGTGCCGAGTACCGTGTAGCGGCTCGCCCGGATGAGAGCCTCGTCTTTATGGCCAAGGATCTGGGCGATGGTGGAGAACAGGTGGACGCCTGCCCCGATCCCGCCGATCCAGAAGTAGACCGGAATCTGCCACGTCCAGTGGGCGTGCTTTATGGGCGGGACGCCGTAGTAGCCCTTGTCATTGCGCTCAGGGTCAGTAGCTGGATGGTGCGAGGTCCCTGGCTTCCCGTTGCTCCGCTGCACCTGATCCTGCGTCGTCTCGCTCACCTATCTCCCCTGGTCCCTGAACGCCAATGCCACGACCGCGCCGAGCACCACCCCGGCAACCATGCTGGATATGGTTCCTCCCTTGACCTTCTCCTGCGGCAGGTAGGGATGACGGGGAAGGTTGTAGGTTTCCGGCTCGTCCATGAGTATGAATTTCGAGTGGTTACCCCCGATACCGCCGGTCCCTCCCACCTCCGGCGTGCCGTAGACGTAGGCCCGGCTGTAGCCTTTGTCGTGGAGCTCCTGTACGCGCTCCTCGGCGGTAGCCTTCAGTTCCTCGACCTCGCCGAACATGATGGAGTTGGTCGGGCAGGCCTTGGCGCAGGCCGGCTCGAGGCCGTCGCGCTGGCGGTCGTAGCAGAGGGTGCACTTGAAGGCGCGGCCGTCGTGTGGGACCTGGGTTATGACGCCGTAGGGACAGGCCGGGACGCAGTAGCCGCAGCCGTTGCAGACGTCGGGTTGGATGTAGACGTTATCGAACTCGTTGCGGATGATGGCACCTGTCGGGCAGGACTGCTGGCAGGGCGCCTCGACGCAGTGCTTGCACACGTCGCTCATGAAAGCCCAGCGTCCCAGCGCGTCGAGCTCGGCCCCGCCGGGCAGCGGCTCCGTCACGTCCTCGGCGAGCGCTACGAGGTCTACATCGCCGGTCAAACGGCGCTTCTTCGGGTTCTCTATGAACGCGACGTGGCGCCAGGTGGTGCCCGAGAGCTGCTTTGTGTTGTCGTAGGAGTCGCCCGTCAGCTCGTAGCCATCGGCAGGGAGCTGGTTCCACTGCTTGCAGGCGACCTCGCAGGCCTTGCACCCTATACAGACCGTCGTATCGGTCAGGAACCCTGTCGCCACTAGCCCTTCCCTTCTAGCGCCTTGCGCCGGATCTCCTCCGCAGGCGTTGCCGGATCTCTGCTTATGCGGAACATCTTGTGCCCAAGGGCCACGCGCTGAGGGGTGTAGATCCTGTCGACCATCCCCGTGCCCATGTTGTAGTAGACCCCCGGCTGGAGGGCCCTTGTGCTCCTTATGGGCTGAAGGTTCCTTGTAGCCGACTCGGGATGTTCGACGAGCCAGACCCCGATGTCCATTAGCTCCTGCTGCATCATCTCCCTGCCGCGTCGCTCCTCGACGCTCACGCGCGCCCTCTGCGGAGCGCCCAGTAGAGGAGTCCCCAGGCCGCACCGAAAACGGCGTGGTCTATTACGGGCAGCAGGACTTTCGGCGTCTTCTGGGTCCAGGGGGCCCGGTGGACGCCGGTGAGCGGCAGCCAGCTCGCCCACCCCACGCCCCAGGCCAACACCCCGAGTGCCGAACCCACGGAGGACTCTTCTCCAGGACCGCCACTCTCCCTGCGCAGGAGGCCGAAGGCCATCCCCGTCCCGACGCCGTAGGCGAAGTGCGCGAAGGCGGTCAGAAGGCGCCGGCCCCACGGCGAGAGATCCCCGACCACTCCGAGTTCTTCGGCGCGTTCGACGACCTGCATCGGGGCGGTCTCGAAGACGAGGCCGATCTTCGACCAGGCCTCGCGCAGTCCAGACAGGACGAGCGTGGCCCCTAGCCCGCTAACGGCCCCTACCAGAGCCCTCTGCTTCGCGCCCACCCGTCTACACCCTTCCCGCTGCGAGGTTGGCGGTGAAGGCCTTCGCCTCGTGGATGGCGACGTTGGGTTCGAGGGAGACGGGGATCAGGTCGTTCACCACGTCGCCATTTACGAGCCCGTTCGGCCCCCAGTGGTAGGGCAGGCCGATGGTATGCAGGTCCTTCCCCTCGAACTTGTGAACCGGGATGCGCTCGGTGATGAGGGCCTTGCAGTGGATACTGCCGCGGCTCGTCCAGATAGTCACCCAGCCGGTGTTCTCGACGCCCTTCTCTGCGGCCAGCTCGGGGCTGATCTCGCAGAACAACTCGGGCTGAAGCTCGGAGAGCCAGGGGATCCAACGACTCATCGCCCCGCTGGTGTGATGCTCGGTGAGCCGGTAGGTCGTCACCACGTAGGGAAACCTTGGGTCCTGCGGCGGGTTGTAAGGGTTGTCAAGCCGATCGGGGGTCTTGACGAGGGGATCGTACTGGACATTGTCGTAGAGCAGGTTCGGGACCGGAGACTCGACCGGCTCGTAATGAACCGGCAGCGGCCCGTCAGCGAGGCCTACGGGGGCGAACAGCCAGCCTTTCCCGTCGCCGTTCATGATGAAAGGCCCGTCGCCGGGGATGGCGTCCACCCCTCCCGCATCCTCCTCCGGCCGGTACGAAGGTGGCTTGTCAGCCTGGAAGTCAGGTACGTCGTCACCGGTCCACTCGCCCCGCTCCTCGTCCCACCAGATGTACTTCTTGCGTTCGCTCCAGGGTTTTCCTTCAGGGTCGGCCGAGGCCCGGTTGTAGAGAATACGGCGGTTCATCGGCCACGCCCAGCCCCACTCGTGGTTCGGGTTGTCGCCTGGCCTGCGGTCGCGGGCCTTGTTCTCACCACCGGCGTAGACGCCGGAGTAGATCCAACCCCCGCAAGCCGTCGAACCGTCGTCCTCGAGCTCGGCGAACCCGCCTACAGGTTCACCGGTCTCGACCTCGTAGCCGCTGATCTCCTTCAGGATGCTCTCGATGTGCGGCTCATCATGGTCCCCCTCCGTGGGATAGTCCCAGGTCAGCGCCTTTATGGGCCTGTCGCGGTGCTTCCTCGAGCTCTTGTAGATCTCCTTCATCCGGCGTCCCAGGTGGAAGACGAACCAGGCGTCGCTCCTCGCGTCCCCTGGTGGGTCCACGGCCTTGTCGTGCCACTGGAGCATTCGTTGGGTCTGGGTGAAGGAGCCGTCCTTCTCGGCCACCAGCGCCGAGGGAATGAAGAAGACCTCTGTGGGACACTCCTCAGGGTTAACGCCGTCCATCTTCCAGGCGGTGGCGGTCTCTATCTCGTAGGCATCCAGGACCACGAGCCAGTCCAGGTTCCTCAAGCCGTCCTGGGCCATCTTGACGTGTGGCCCTCCGACCGCGAAGTTCTGCCCGAAGACGAAGGCTCCCTTGACGCTGCCGTCTTTCATGTCCATGATCGTAGGGTAGTAGGAATGATCGCCCGAGATACGTGGAAAGTGGTCGAACAGGCGGCCTTTCTCGGTATCGAACTTTTCGCCGTACCAGGCCTTCATCAGGCTGACAGCGTACCTCGGGAAGTTGCTCCACCAGCCTGTCTCGGCGGTCTCGTCCTCCACGTAGTCGCGCCACGTATCGTGGTTTTTGGCCACGTCCGGCATCGGCAGGTATCCGGGAAGGACGTCGTAGAGGGTGGCGATGTCGGTGGAGCCCTGTATGGTCGCGTGGCCCCGCAGCGCCATGATACCGCCGCCGGGTCGCCCGATGTTCCCCAGAAGGAGCCACAGAATCGATGCCGCGCGGATAACCTGCACGCCCTTGGAATGCTGCGTCCAGCCAACGGCGTAGCAGAGTGACGAGGTCTTCTCGCGCCCCGAGTTATCGGACAGGGTCTTCGCTACCTCCAGGAACGCCTCCTTCGGGCACCCGGTTACGCGCTCGACCATCTCAGGCGTGTATTTGGCGAAGTGTCGCTTGAGGATCTGGAACACGCAGCGAGGGTCCTGGAGCGTCATGTCGGTCGGACGAGGCATGCCAGGGCGCATCGTCCCACTCTCGCCCTCACCAGCCTCGCCGACGACCCTGCCCTGGCTTCCACCGACGGAGGCGTAGTCTATCGGCATCCCCTCATAGCGCCAACTCGACGGGTCGTACTGCCTATTTTCCCCATCCCAGCCGGAGAACAGTCCCGAGGCGCCAGCCTCCTCGAAGTCCTCGGAGATGATCGTCGCAGCGTTGGTGTAGACCTTTACGTACTCCTCGAAGTACCGCTCGTTCTCCAGGACGTAGTTTATGAGGCCACCCAAGAACGCGATATCGGTGCCGGGCCGGATGGGGGCGTAGATGTCGCACATCGCCGAGGTGCGCGTGAAGCGCGGGTCGACGTGGATGAGCTTCGCACCCTTCTTCTTGGCGATCATGGGGTGCCTGAAGCCGACGGGGTGGGCCTCCGCCATGTTGGAGCCTTCGATCAAGATGCAGTCGGAATTCTGCAAGTCCTGCAGGTTGGTGGTGGCCCCGCCCCTACCGTACGTGATGCCCAGACCGGGCACCGTGGAGCTGTGTCATATTCGCGCCTGGTTCGTAATCCTTACGAACCCCAAAGAGTGGAAGAGCTTGGTTATTAGGTAGTTCTCCTCGTTGTCTATCGTGGCCCCGCCGATGGAGGCCAGGGCCATGGAGCGGTTGAGCTTCTTACCCTCCGCGTTCTTCTCTTCCCAGGTCTCCTCCCTGGTCTTCTTGACCCTCTCGGCGATCATGTCGAGCGCCTCCTCGAGCGAGAGGTCCTCCCACTCGCCCGAGTATGGCCTGCGGTAGCGGACCTTCGTCCAGCGGTAAGGCGAGACGTGCAGCCCGAAGGTGGCCGAGCCCTTCGGACAGAGGGTGCCGGCGTTTATGGGGCTGTCGGGGTTCCCCTCGATGTCCACGATGCGTCCGTCCCTGTGGTAGACGAGCGTCGAGCAGCCCACGGCGCAGTAGGGACAGACGCTGACGGTCTTCCGTACACCCTCATCGGAGATGCGCGAGCGGATGGCGCGGGTCGTCGGGCTTACGGGGTGCTCGACCGTCGTGCCGACGTGGTTCCGGATCTTCTTCCAGAGACCGTCTTTCTCCGTGAGCTTGAAGAGCATACCTAACCCCTTCTATGCCAAAGATGTAATTGTCCAGATTCGTCCTTCGGATTCTAACCTTATTCACCCCCTCACGAAACCAAGACCCCACCGGTTGTGCAGGTGGGCCGGCTAGACGTACATATAGTCACTTTCTTGCACTGATACACTACATCTGGTACGTTACTTGGAGTGGTTTCCGGGGGAAAGGAGTTTGCCTGGATATCTGAGATGCGTCCCCACGCCGGCAAGGGTAAGTTTGGCGGCGCGGTCGAGCGGGAATAGGAATTATTGCATTAGATCGTCTCCGGCTATAGGGAAAGGAGAGGTTTCAGCTTATGGCTGACAACAGGGTAGTAGTCTACAAAGGACCCGGCGAGGTAGCGGTAGAGGACATCGAGTACCCGAAGCTCGAGGTCCCGGAAGAGGTTGCGGGCGCGATGGGGATGACCGTCGAAGCCCCGCACGCCGTCATACTCAGGATCGTGGCCACCAACATCTGTGGCTCGGACCAGCACATGGTGCGCGGACGGACGACGGCCCCTGTAGGACAGACTCTGGGGCATGAGATCACGGGCGAGGTCGTCGAGAAGGGCAACGACGTCCAGTTTATCAACGAAGGCGACATCTGCTCTGTGCCTTTCAACATCGCCTGCGGCCGCTGCCGCAACTGCAACGAAGGCAAGACCGGCGTGTGCCTCAATGTCAACCCGGCTCGCGCTGGCTCAGCCTACGGATACGTGGACATGGGTGGCTGGGTCGGCGGGCAGGCCGAGTACGTGTTGGTGCCTTTCGCCGACTTCAACCTGCTCAAGTTCCCTGACAGGGATCGGGCGCTAGAGAAGATCACCGACCTCACCATGCTCTCGGACATCTTCCCGACCGGCTACCACGGCGCCTACACCGCCGGCACGACCACAGGCTCTACGGTCTACGTCGCGGGCGCCGGTCCCGTCGGACTCGCGGCTGCCTACTCGGCGCAGCTACTCGGCGCGGCCGTCGTCATCGTCGGCGACCTCAACGACGAACGGCTCGCGCAGGCTCGCTCCTTTGGGTGTGAGACCGTCAACGTCGGCGAGGATGCGGAGCTGCATGATCAGATCGCCGAGATCGTCGGCGAGCCCGAGGTCGACTGCGCCGTTGACGCCGTCGGTTTCGAGGCGACGGGACACGGTCGGGGCGCCGAGGAAGCTCCGGCCACCGTGCTAAACGCCGTCCAGACCGTCACGCGGGCCGGCGGCTCACTCGGCATACCCGGCCTGTACGTTACCGGCGACCCAGGCGCGGCCGATCCCGAGGCCCAGGAGGGTACGCTCAAGATCCGGTTCGGACTCGGTTGGGCCAAGAGCCACGCCTTCTTCACCGGACAGTGCCCGGTCAAGAAGTACAACCGCGGCCTGATGATGAGCATCCTGCACGACAAGGCCCACATCGCCGACGCTGTCAACGCTACGGTCGTCACCCTCGATGAGGCCCCAGAAGGCTACAAGGACTTCGACAAGGGCGCGGCCAAGAAGTACGTCCTCAACCCGAACGGCTATATCAACGCCTAGCACCACTGACAACGAGGGCGATTTCGAGGGGCCGGAACTCTCCGGCCCCTCTTCCTATCTTCACCGGAACGTGACGCTATACTTTCTTCGCGAACGATCCGAAAAGGTTGTGGGATGGAGACGGTCAAGAGTCGGGCAGAACAGAGGGTTCTCCTTCGCAACATAAGTTGGGAAACCTATGAACGGTTGCTTGATGAGCGAGGAGACAGCAGGGTACCGCGGTTAGCCTACGACCGGGGAGACTTGGAGATCATGAGCCCCTCTTCGGAGCACGAGAGTGTGGCTTACTTCGTCGCGCTGCTCGTCGCGGTGCTGGCAGAAGAGATGCGCGTCAACGCGTATGGCGTGGGCTCTACGACCTATAGGCGCGGCGATATCGGGCGAGGTTTCGAGCCCGACGCCAGCTTCTACATCAGGAACGAGGAGCGCATCCGCGGCAAGCCCAGGATAGACCTATCTGTGGACCCACCACCAGACCTGGTCGTCGAAGTGGACATCACGAGCCCCTCTCTCGACAAGTTCCCGATCTACGCTCGTTTGGGCGTCCACGAGGTCTGGCGCTACGATGGAACCCGTGCCGCCATCTTCTTGCTGGAAGAGGGAGAATACGTCGAAGCCGGGGAGGGCCTAGCATTGCCGTCGCTCACAAGCGACGTTCTTACGCTCTTCGTCGAAGAGAGCACGTCGCTAGGTAGCACGGACTGGCTTCGCAGGGTAAGAGAGTGGGCGCGGAAGAATACCGAGTCGTCTATCTGAACACACCCCTTCTTTGTCCTGCGATCAAGGGTCTGAGAGGTCCCAGTCCCCACGCCTGACGCTGTAGCCGATCTGCTGTAGCCGCGCGAGCAGGCGCAGTTCGGCCGTTTCCGCATCCCCGCCAACGTACTGGAGTGGGACGCTCATCTTCTGCTGCCCGAAGGGGCCGCCGAAGTGGATGAGGATGCTCGTCTCGTCCCTGAGTACGGTCGCCTCGGGGTAGCGGGCCACGTTGGGGAGGCCCATCAGTCTCAATCTGGTTGCCCGATCCGATCGTTCATCGTCTATGCATGCTAACACGCTGCCGCTGATACACTCTGGGGAAGACCAGACCAGGAGAGACCGATGCTGGAGAAGACCTCGGGCAGAGTCAGGCGCGGGAGCAAGACGAAGACGCGCGTAAGGGTCGTGGAGGACGGTCGGGTGCGCGTGCGGCCCGACACGCTCGCCACAGAAGAGCCGATGGAGATAAGGCTCCTCGCCGGGCAGACGACGCAGACCGTCGCCGTCACCATGCGCACCCCGGGAGCAGACTTCGAGCTCGCTGCTGGGTTCCTGTACGGGGAAGGCATCATCGACTCTCCCGAGGACGTAAAGAAGATCAGCTACTGCGTAGACGCCGACCTCGACGCCGAGCAAAGATACAACATCGTAAACGTCGAGTTGCGCGGCGGGCGCGAGTTCGACCTGCGTCCTCTGGAGAGGCACTTCTACACCACGAGCGCCTGCGGCGTGTGCGGCAAGGCCTCTCTGGAGCAGTTGGAACTGCGCGGATGCCCGGTGATGACTGCCGGACCCGAAGTTTCGGCTGAGACTATCTATACCCTGCCTGAGAAGCTGCGGGAGGCGCAGGGGCTCTTCGACGCGACGGGCGGCCTGCACGCCGCGGCCCTCTTCGACGAGGAGGGTGAGCTCGTCGCGCTGCGGGAAGACGTAGGAAGGCACAACGCGACGGACAAGCTCGTGGGGTGGGCGCTACTGGAAGGCCGGCTGCCGCTCACGGATCACATCGTCATGGTCAGCGGCCGGAGCAGCTTCGAGATCCTGCAGAAGTCCCTGGCCGCCGGTGCCCCCATCGTGTGCGCCATCTCTGCCCCGAGCAGCCTCGCCGTCGACGTCGCCAGGGAGTTCGGCATGACGCTGGTCGGCTTCCTGCGCGGAAGCAGATTCAACGTCTACGCGGGAAGCGAGAGGATAAAGCCATAGAAAAGCCGGGCGCGAGAAACGCCCGACAAACTATCCCCCCGTGAACAGGGTAACTACCGCCGTGAGCGTCTGGTAGACGCCCCACAGGAGCGGTATCAGGACCAGGGCCCACAGCACGACGACCAGGACCGTGCTCGAGGAGGAGGATCGCCCTCCGCTCTCCTGCTGTGCTTGTTCGCTCATGGCGTTCTCCTCCTACGATTCGCTGCCGGCGGCCTGGCCGGAGGCGGTGGACTCCTTCTCCTGCTCCTCTTCCCGCCCGGGCTCCATGTGGAATCTCGGATCTACGGGTCGGACCAGCAGGTTGGCGACGAATCCCACGACCAGAACACCGACCATAATGAACAGGGAGAGCGTGTACAGATCCGCTCCGGTGCGTCCGGCGGCAATCTGGTAGTCGGCGATGGCGTTGATGATCAGCGGCCCCGCGATTCCGGCAGCCGACCACGCCGTCAGGAGCCTGCCGTGGATGGCCCCCACCTCCACGACCCCGAACATGTCCTTGAGGTAGGCTGGTATCGTGGCGAACCCGCCGCCGTAGAAGCTCAGGATCACCACGGTTACCAGCAGGAACAGCACGAGCGACGAAGCCCCGAAGGCGGCCAGAACGAAGTAGAGCACCGCGCCCACTCCAAGGTACATTATGTACGTGGGCTTGCGTCCGATGTAGTCTGAGGTCGAGGACCAGGTTATCCGTCCGGCCATGTTGGCCAGCGACAAGAGTCCTACGAACCCAGCCGCTGCCGCAGCCTCGACGGAGAAGTAGTCCTGGATCATCGGCGAAGCCTGCTCAAGGAGGCCGATCCCCGCCGTCACGTTGCAGAAGAGCACCGTCCATAACAGCCAGAACTGCGGCGTGCGGATCGAGTTGCTGGCCGACACGTCGGCGGTGGTCTGCAGGTCGCCGGTCTCCTCCTCGGTGGGGGGAGTCCAGCCTTCGGGCTGCCAACCCTCGGCGGGCAGGCGCACCACGAAAGCGCCGATCATCATCGAGACCAGATACACGGCCCCCAGCGTCAGGAACGAGGGCACGATCGCATCCACAGGGTTGCTGGCGAAGGTTTCGAGCAACGTGCTGGAGAGCGGTGAGGCGATCAGCGCGCCTCCCCCAAAGCCCATGATCGCGAGGCCGGTGGCCAGACCAGGCCGGTCGGGGAACCATTTGATCAACGTCGAGACCGGCGAGATATAGCCGATCCCGAGCCCGATGCCGCCCACTACCCCGTATCCGAGATAGACGAGCCACAACTGCGAGGTCGCCACCCCAAGCGCCCCGATGGCGAACCCACTAGACCAGCACAGGGCGGCGGTGAACATCGCCGCGCGCGGCCCCGCGCGCTCCACCCACGTGCCGAACACCGCGGCCGATAGACCCAGCATCACGATGCTGATGCTGAAGATGATCGCGATCGGCGTCAGGCCCACCCCGAACCGCTCCACCAGCGGGTTCTTGAACACGCTGAAAGCATAGACCTCGCCTATGCTCAAATGCACCATGAGCGCCGCCGGCGGTATAAGCCACCTGTTGAAACCAGGCCCGGCGATGATCCTCTCCCTCGACAAGAACCCGTTGATGACTGCCCCCTTCTTTGTTTCGATCCCCGATGTATCCGTGACCGCGGATGTTACGTTGATGCTTTGCGGGTGTCAACCAGGGCCGTGTTGGGCAAAACCAGCCGTCGAAGTTAGAATGCAAGGACTAGAGCAACTTCGCTACAAGAAGGGTGGGACGAGGGTTATGGCCACGGCGGAGAAAGTACACGAGAACGGCAAAGCCAACGGCGCGCGCGAGCTGACCACGATCTGCGGCTTCTGTGGCGTCGGCTGCGGGTTGTCCGTCAAGGTCGAAGGTGGAGTCATCACCAAAGTCGCCGGGGACAAAGAGAACCCGAGCAGCAAGGGCGAGGCCTGCATCAAAGGCCGCGAGGGCTGGCGCCACCTCTACAGCGAGAAGCGGCTTACCACGCCGCTCGTCCGCAAGGACGGCGAGCTCGTCCCAGCTTCCTGGGATGAGGCGCTGGACCTGGTCGCCAGCAAGATGAGCGAGATCAAAGAAGAGCACGGCCCCTACGCTTTCGGGCTCTTTAGCTCCTCACGCTCGACCAACGAGCTCAATTACTTGGCGAGCAGGTTCGTGCGCCAGGTCCTCGGGAACAGCAACATAGACTCATGTAACCGTGCTTGACACGCCGCCAGCGTCACCGGTCTGGTGGCAACGTTTGGAGCGGGCGGAGCAACCACCTCTTACGAAGAGTTCGAGAATACCGACCTCATAATCTGCTGGGGCTCCAACACCATGGAGTGCCACCCCATCATCTACAACCACATGCGCCGCGGCATAAAGAACGGTGCCAAGATGATCGTCGTCGACCCGAGAAAGATAGACCAGACCAAGAAGGCCGAGAAGTGGCTCGGCCTCAACGTGGGCACGGATATCGCCCTGGCTAATGCGATGGCGAACGTGATCATCGACGAAGACCTCCACGACAAGGAGTTCATCGAGCGGGCCACGAAAGACTTCGAGGCTTACAGGGATAAGGTCTCAGGCTACACGCCGGAGTACGCCGAGCAGATCACGGGCGTCCCCGCCGATGACATCCGCGAGGTCGCCCGTATGTACGCCACGGCGGACAAGGCTATCCTCAACTGGACCCTGGGTATCACCGAGCACCACAATGGCGCCGATGGTGTGTTCGCGCTCATCGGGCTGGGGCTTCTGACCGGCCACGTCGGCAAGTACGGTAGCGGCCTGAACCCGCTGCGAGGCCAGAACAACGTTCAGGGCGGCGGCGACATGGGGGCCCTGCCGGACAAGATGGTCGGAGGCTGGCACTGGAATGATCCCGAGGCCAACGAGCTCTTCGAGGAGGTATGGGGGTCGCCGCTGCCCCAGAAGGTCGGCAAGCACCAGCCCGCGATGATGGACGCCGTGGAACGCGGAGAGATCCGCTGCATGTACGTTATCGGGGAGAACCCGGCACAGTCCGACGCCGACGAACACTACCATGACAGGCTCTTCGGCGGCCTAGACCTGCTCGTGGTGCAAGACATCATGATGACCAAGACGGCCAGTATGGCGGACGTTGTCCTGCCGGCGGCCGCGAGTTGGGCCGAGACCGAGGGCACGGTAGTCAACAGTGAGCGTCGGGTGCAGCGGGTCCACAGGGTGGTAGACCCACCCGGCGAGGCACGCGCGGATGAGTGGATCGTGCAGGACATCGCCAACCGCATGGGCTACGACTGGAGCTTCGAGACGGCGGAGGACGTCTGGAACGAGGTACGCAAGCTAGCTCCCAAGTTCTCCGGTATGAGCTACGAGCGACTCGATGAGCACGGTGGTATCCAGTGGCCCTGCCTCGACGGTAGCTTCGAGGAGATTTCCGACAACACCCCCAAGGAGCAGTTGGCCGCCAGCACCAAGGGCGCCGAGAACGCCGAGGGCGAGGCGATCACCACCGACGTGGTGGAGAAGCCCCGTGTGGGCACCAAATTCCTGCACGCCCATCTCCGGGCCGAGGAGGTCGAGAATCGGGCCCCCTTCACCCCTGTGGACCACAAGGGGCCAGTGGAGATGCCCGACGAGGAGTACCCCTTCCAGTTGACGACCGGCCGCCGCCTCGCCTTCCACAACACGGGCACCATGACCCAGGACTACAAGAAGGTCAAAGACCCAGAAGAGCTGCTGGAGATCTGCGAGGAAGACGCCGCCGAGAACGGCATCGAGGACAGCGACATGGTGCGGGTCAGCTCCCGGCGCGGGACAGTCGAAGCGGTGAAAGCCCGCGTCACCGACAGGGTGAGGCCAGGACTTCTATTCATGGGCTACAGCTTCCCGGATCAGGTCCCCACCAACGTCTTGACAATCAACGCCATAGACCCACAGTCCGGAACGGCCGAACTCAAAGCCTGCGCGGTGAGCATAGAGAAAGCTTAAGCGAGCGTCTCTGGCGCGGCATGACTCCTCCTTCCCGAGGGAGGGTCTTGCTGCGCCTACCATTCACGAATCTTCTGACCACGGCGTCCACAGACCTGTCCAAAGAGGGTTTGCAACTTTTTGTTCATGCATGTTTGACCGTGTATAAGGCATGCAATATAGTGCGCCGCAAGAAGGCAGGGAAAATCTCGTGAAAGGGGTTTCGTGGAGAGGCACGAAGAATGGGTCCGCATCGAGCGGACGTCGGCGTTCAAGGAGCTAACGCAGAAGCGAAAAGCATTCATCTTACCGGCGACGATCTTTTTCCTGGTCTTCTACTTCGGTCTGCCGTTTCTGACGGCGTTCACCACGGTGTTGGACGTGAACGTCATCGGGGCGATAAACCTGGCCTGGATCTACGCCTTCGCGCAATTCGCGATGACCTGGATACTCATGCACCTCTACGTCAGCCGGGCCAACAGGTGGGACGATCTGGTGGACCGGGCCAGGCACGAGGCTGCGGAGGGCGATGAGGCCGGTGGGACCGGCGGAACGGGGGGGTCGGAGTGAGCGACCGGGTAATATCCATCATCTTCTTCGTATTGATCATCGCGCTGACGCTCGGCATCACCGTCTGGGCGTCGCGCCAGAACAAGTCCACCAGCGACCACTACGTGGCGGGCGGCGCGATCAAGGGTTGGCAGAACGGCCTCGCCATCTCGGGCGACTACCTCTCGGCGGCGTCTTTCCTGGGGATCGCGGGTGCCATCTCGCTCACCGGCTTCTCGGGTTTCTACCTCTCGATAGGTTTCCTGGTGGCTTACCTGGTGGTGCTGCTGCTGGTGGCCGAGCCTTTGAGAAACCTGGGCAAGTACACGTTCGCAGACATGCTGGCGAGCCGGTTCAACAAGTCGAGCGTGCGTTCGGCTGCCGCGCTCTCGACCATAGCGATCAGCATGTTCTACATGATCGCCCAGCTCAACGGCGCGGGGGCGCTTATCGAGCTGCTGCTCGGCATAAACTACACGCTCTCAGTCATCGTCATCGGCATCCTGATGACGGTCTACATCGTGGCCGGCGGCATGGTGGCGACGACCTGGATCCAGATAGTCAAGGCCGTCCTCCTCATCGCCGGCACCCTGACCCTATCTCTCTTGGTGCTCGCTCAGCCCAGCATCGGCTTCAACCCGGTGAACCTCTTCAACGAGGTCGAATCGCAGATAGGCCCCGAGATGGTGGTGCCGCCGCCGCCGGCCGGGCTCGTCGCCGGGCTCGACGTGATCTCGCTCAATATCGCCCTCGTGCTCGGTACGGCGGGCCTGCCGCACATCTTGATCCGGTTCCTCACCGTCCCTGACGCCAAGACGGCCCGGTCCTCGATCGTCACGGCGACCTGGATCATCGGCCTGTTCTACCTGCTTACACCTGTCCTGGGCTACGGTGCGGCGCTCTTCGTCGGCCAGGACGCCATCGCGGCACAGAACCCGGCGGGGAACACGGCCGCTCCGCAGCTCGCCGAGGTGCTCGGCGGTCCCATCTTCTTCGCCTTTATCTCGGCTGTCGCCTTCGCCACCATCGTGGCCGTGGTGGCCGGGCTCGTCGTGGCGGCCTCCAGCGCCTTCGCCCATGACTTCTACTCGAACGTGATCCGGGGCGGCAACGCTTCCGAGCAGGAGCAGTTCCGTGCGGCGCGCTTCACGGCCGTGGGGATCTCAGTGGCGGCGATACTCCTGGCGATACCGGCTGCGAGCCTCAACGTGGCGTTCCTGGTCGCGCTCGCCTTCGCGGTCGCCGCGAGCGCCAACGTGCCGGTTATCCTGCTGACGATCTTCTGGAAGCGATTCAACACCACCGGGGCGGTTATGGGCATCCTGGTCGGCCTGTTCTCGTGCATAATCCTGATCATACTCAGCCCGAACGTGATGACCGGGCCGAACCCGGAGCCTCCGTTGACCCCGATCATACCCATAGACCCAATCTTCCCGTTTGTGTACCCGGCGCTGTTCTCGGTCCCTCTGGGCGTCCTGGGCTGCATCCTGGGCACGCTCCTGGGCGGCGGCGGCGCCGAGCGCGAACGCGAGCAGGGCCTCCAGACCGATTACGACGAGATCTACGTCCGCTCCCTCACCGGCATCTCGAACATAGAACAGGAGATCCAGGAGTCCACCCCGGCCGAAGAACCACGCACCACGTAGTCTCGGAGACGAGGTGTGAACCTAGCCCCCGCCCATACCGGCGGGGGCTCTTGTCTTGCCCCGTAAGGGTACGCAAACGGAGGACGTACATGGAGATAACCGTCCGTCACTCGGAGCCCGAGGACTACGAGGCGATGCACCGCATCTTTAGCGGCCAGCGGGCGATAGCGGGCACCTTGCAGATGCCGTTTCCGCGGGCCGAGACGTGGCGCGAGCGTCTATCGGAACCGCCGGAGGGGTTGTATTCTCTGGTGGCCTGCGTAGAGGGCGAAGTGGTCGGAGAGATCTCGCTTCACACCTTCCCCACCCGGTGGCGTATGCGTCATGCCGGCAGCATCGGGATGGTCGTACGCGACGACTGGCAGGGCAGGGGCGTCGGGACGGCGCTGATGGAGGCGGCGTTGGACCTCGCGGACAACTGGCTGGGCCTCACGCGCATCGAGCTGCGCGTCTACGCGGACAACACCGCAGGTATCGCCCTCTACGAGAAGTTCGCGTTCGAGGTGGAGGGTACACACCGCCGTTTCGCCTTCAGGGATGGCGAGTACGTAGACGCTTACTCTATGGCCCGTCTCAAGCCCTGAGCACGCTGTCGGACACCTGCACCCGCATTGTCCTCCAGTGGAGGGCCGCTAGGCCAGGCTGGCGTTTAGCTGGATGTCTACATTGCCGCGGAGGGCGTTAGAGATGGGACAGCCCTGCTCGCCCTGCTCTGCGGCGTTCTGGAATTCTTCAGCGTCGAGGCCAGGGACCCGTCCGCGTACGTCGAGGACCATCTTGGTAACCTTCACCTGGTCGACATCGAAGGTGCATACAGCACTGATGTTGAGCTCCTCGGGTTCGTTGCCCATCTGGGCGAGCACGTTTGAGAGAGCCATCGCGTAGCAGCTTGCGTGCGCAGCCGTGATGAGTTCCTCGGGGCTGGTCTTGCCGTCGTGATGTTCCGTACGCGAAGCCCAGGTGACCGGCAGATCGCGGGCCGCCTCACTGCTCGCCAGGTCGAATGTGCCCGAACCTTTGAACAGATCCCCCCTCCACACAACAGTCGCCCGCCGTTCCGCAGTAGCCATGCCTTTCTCCCATTCATTCGCTTTCTTAGATGTCAGCACACTTTACCCGGTGTTGGGGCGCTCTAATCTAGCGTAGCAGCCTCTCTGTTTTCCGCTCCTGGTGATCCTGGCCGAGAAAGGGGTTGGCGTGGTCTCCTTAACTCCCACCCCGTTCGCGGGTAGCCGCCTCTTCCAACTTGCTCATGTAGAATTCCACGGTCTCAGGCGTACCTATCTTGATCCGATCGCTGCTCGTAACCTCTCCGAGCAGAGTAGCTGTCTGGCTCAGGGAGGCCTCCATGTCGAAGTCGTTGAAGCTGGAGATGCAGTCCCTGGGAACTATGACTTCGAACCACCTCATGGCCGCGCTGGACGCCGTGTAATGGACACAGATGTTGGCGACCGTGCCACAGATGATGAGCGTATCCACGTCCCACATGCGCAGCAGGTGCTCCAGCTCCGTGCCGTAGAAGGCGTCGTAGCGTGGCTTGCGTAAGGTCGCCTCGTCTTCGCCGGGAGCGAGCTCGTCGACCACCTGCCAGCCCCAGCTCCCTTCGCGGCAGTGCTCGCCCCAGATCTCCCACTCCGGGTCGCCGTCGTTGTGGGTGTCCTGGACGAAGACCACCCTCATGTCGGATTCTCGCGCCAGCTCCAGCAGATTACGTATCGCCGGTATCGTCCCTTCGGCGCTGGGAACGACCAGCGTGCCTGACTCCTTCACAAAATCGTTCTGCATGTCCCCTATGATCAAGGCCGTCCGGCTCGGGTCTACGCGAACGTCGTCCTGTATCTCGTACTCAGGGACTTTCACTGTGCGTGCCACTCGAACCTCCTCAGATTTCAGACCCGCATCAAGTGTACCGCTTGGGAGGCTTCAGGTTTCAGGCTACAGGCAGCAGGTCTTTCTGGGAACAGAGCCGAACCAGCGGGCGATCCTCAATCGTGGTGGACGGGGTTTTTGCGCCGCTGTAGCACCGGCACTACCTCCCCGATCACGAGGGCGGAGAGGATCATGAGCGCGCCGAGGATCTGGACCGCCACGAGCCTGTCCCCCGCGAGCCAGTACCCAAAGAGCGCGGCGAAGACGGGTTCCATGGTCAGGATGATCGCGGTCCGCGCCGCCGAGATGTGCTGCTGCACCGTAGTCTGCACCAGGAAAGCACCGGCCGATGCCAAGAGTCCGGTCACGAGCAGCGCGACCCATACTCCTGGCGTCGGCAAAGAGACAGGACCGAAGAATGGCCACACGATGACGAAGAGCAGCGCTATGGAGAGGATCTGGGCCAGCGTAAGCGCGCCCGCATCGTAGGAAGCGGCATAGCGGGAGAGGAGCGCGATGTGCAGACCGAGCGCCGCCGCACACAGGAGCGTCAGGAGGTCTCCCCAGTTCGCGCCCTCGGGCCCGCCTCCGGCGAGCAAGACCATCCCGAGCAGGCTCAAAGCGACGGCCAGCATTACCTGCCGCGAGACGTTGGCCCCGAACAGGAGCCGGTCGGCGAGCGGCGCGAAGACGACGAAGAGACCCGTGATGAGGCCCGAGTTTGTCGGCGTCGTGAAGAGCAGCCCCGTGGTCTGAAAGAGATAACCCGCGGCGAGCACCACGCCGATACCGCCACCGACGATCAGCGACCGGCGCGTGAGCCTCGTCGCGTAGATCGGGGCCAGCGCGGCCCCGGCCAGGGCGAAGCGGGCCGCCAGGAACGGGATTACGCCGTAGACGGAGATCGCATCCTGAACCACGACGAACGTCCAGCCCCACACGGCCGTGACAGCGACGAGCAGAAGGGTGTAGATCAGACGCACAGGCGCCTAGTCTACCTACAATCGACCCGAGACGTCGGCCCTTGCGAAGCGCGGGTCGTCTCCCCTGAAACTATCGGGGTTGGTCCCGCGCGCGAGCGCGAGATAGTAGGCAAAAAGCTGTAACGGCACGAGACAGGTAAGGGCGCTGAACGGCTCGGGTACTTCGGGTACCCGCAGCACGCCCGCGGCGGCCGGACGGGCCTCGGTCGTGTCGTCGCCGAAGATCACGTACGGAGCCCCGACTTCCTCTACCAGCTCCGCCACCTCCAGGGTACGTTCCCTGGAGGCGCCCGAAGGGGCTATGAGGACGAACAGGTCTTCAGCCTCGACACACTGGAAGGGGCCGTGCAGCATCGTCTCCGTCGGCATACCCTCGGCTTGGAGGTAGGAGGTCTCCTTGATCTTTAGCGCCGTCTCTTTAGCCGTTACCGCGCTCGGCCCGCCACCGAGGAGCCAGATCCTACGCCGTCCGACATGCTCGCGTGCGAGCGCAGCCACAAGTTCTTCTGTAGCCAGCGCCGCCCGCAGTACAGCCGGGACCTCTTCCTGCAAGAGCCCGGCGGCCAGCATGGTCGAGCCGGTCCTGTGGTATCCGACCCTGCCGGCGAGAAGCGCGAGCACGGCCACAGCTGTCGTGTAGCTGACGGTGTGGGCGGGAGACCTCTCCTGCGCCACCGTCCGGAACACGGCGTCGGCCCGCCCCTCACCGGAGCCTGCTTCGCCTGTTATGAGGGCTGTCGGGCAGCCCTTGTCCCTGCCTTGCTCGAGCGCGAGGGCCGTGTAGCGTTTGGCCCCACGGTGGCTCACAGCGACGACGCAGTCCTCCTGGCGCAACTCCGGCCCGTAGAGCGCGAGGTCGAAGGAGTGGACCGCCCTGACGTCCGGCCCGCCGCCGTAGGCTCGCATCAGGTGCTCTCCGACTATGGATGCATGGTGTGAGGTTCCGATACCCGCCAGGAAGACCCTCTCGCCGAGAGATACTCGGGTCGCGAACTCGTCGATCGCGCTTTCGTTGCGCTCGACGACCCGGATCAGCGCCTCGGGTTGGGACAGGATCGCCTCGTGCATGTGGTAGGGGTGCGAGGTTCGTAGTTCGGTCGTCATGCGAACTCCTCTCCAGATAGCCGAACGGTGTATTTCAGTCTTGGGTTATCGGTATGTATCCAGGCTGCGCCGAGACGCGCTCCAGCCACGCGCGGACCGCCGGGAAGCCTTCGAGATCGAAGCCCCCCTCGTCCGCGACGTGGGTGTAGGCGTAGAGGGCGATGTCCGCTACCGAGTAACGCCCCCCGACGAAGAACCGCCTGCCTCCCAGGTGCTCCTCCATGACCCCGAGCGCGTCGTAGCCGAGCTCTTGTTTGACCTCGAGGGCACCCAGGCGTTCTTCGGTCATCTCCGTGTCGAAGACGTGGAGCCAGGCGCGGGCCACGGCGATGTTCGGCTCGTGGTTGTACTGCTCGAAGAACATCCACCTCAGCGCCTGCGCCCTGTCAAACCGGCCGTCCGGCAGAAACGGGGTGCCTTCGGCAAGGTAGATCAGTATCGCATTGGATTCCGGCAGGAACTCTCCCGTTTCGGTCTCCAGCACGGGAATGCGCCCGTTGGCGTTGACGTCATCGAGGAACTCTGGCGTTCGCGTCTCACCCTTGGTTATGTCGTACTCGATCCGCTCGAAAGGGATGCCGAGCTGCGCCATCAACAGCCTTACCTTGTAGCCGTTCCCCGAAGGCAGGTAGTCGTGCAGACGCATGGTCATCCGGCCTCACCACCTTCCGGGCCGTAGAAGACGACCCATACTGCAAGGTCGTCCGTGAAATCTTCGAAGCGGTGCTCGACGCCGGCAGGCACGAACAAGACGTCGCCGGGGCCGAAGGGATGGCGCTCCGGCCCGTTGACGAACGTACCGCTTCCGCCAGCGACCACGTACAGTTCGTCGCGGGTGTGCGGCGTCTGCGGGTCGGTGCCGCGGGGCGCGTAGATCTCGACCTCCATGCTCCCGTGCTCGAGTACCTGTGCGAACCGCTCCCCCCCGGGTCCAGGCAACCGCCCCATGGCCTCGGCGACCGTCGTCCTGCGTCGCCGTGCCGCTGTGTCGCCTTCGTTCATCTGGTCTCCTCTTTTCGGATAGCGTCGATGCGTCGGCCGAGGTTTTCTCTGACCTCTGGCCACTCGTCGTCGACGATGCTGTAGTAGGCGGAGTCGCGACGTTCGCCGCCACGCACGAGCATGTGCTTGCGGAAGATGCCCTCGAACCGAGCCGGGAGGGCCGCCAGGGCCGCGCGCGAGTGCTCGTTGCGGGAGTCGGTCTTGAACTCGACGCGCAGGCACCCCAAGCGCTCGAAGGCGTGTTCCAGCATCAGGAGCTTGGCCTCGACGTTGGCGCCCGTCTGCCAGCATGAGGGCGCGAGCCAGGTCCACCCTATCTCCAGCCCCCGGTGCTCGGGACGAAGGGCGAGATAACGGGTGCTGCCTATAAGCTTCCCTGTGGCCACGTCCACGGTGGCGAAAGCGGCCTCCGTCCCTGCCGAAGAAGCAGCCAGGGCATCCTCGAGCCAGGCGCGAAAACTCTCGCGGGACCCACTAGGATCGTAGGGCATCCAACGCCAGACCCTCTCGTCTCGTGCGGCCGTGAAGAGCCCCTTCTCATGACCGCGCGTCAGCGGCTCCAGACGTACGATCTCCCCTTCCATCACGCTCGACAGGTTCTTCCACATGCTAGTTACCCCTCACTCGGTACCCGTTGGGGGATATGGTAGCCCATAGGTGTCAGGTTACAGGCATCAGGGAAAGAGTGGAGTCGGAAATCCCCGGCCCGAAACGCTACCATCGGTGGCGGCGATGGTCTCGCCGGAGGTGAGTTACTGCTAGACCAAAGCTGAAATGCTGAATTGCTGACAAGCGAAAGGCGAAGCCTGAGCGTGCTGACCAGCTAACCAAAGGAGAGCGTAGTGGATCACAGGACTTCCGGCGTAGCGATGTCGTACAGGGACCTCGGGGAGGGTGATCCCCTCGTCCTGCTCCACGCTTTCCCGCTCAACGGGAGGATGTTCGAGTCCCAGATGAGGACATTCTCGGGGAGCCACCGCGTCGTCGCGCCGGATTACCCTGGATTCGGGCGTTCCCCCCGTACTCCGGCCCAGCCCGACGTCCACTACTATGCGGAAGGAGTGCGCAGCCTCCTCGACAGGCTGCATCTGGATCGCGTGGTCCTCGGCGGCGTCTCCATGGGCGGCTACGTCGCCTTCGAGTGCATGAGGCTCTTCCCCGAGAGGGTTACAGCCCTGATCCTCGCCAACACCCGTGCCGAACCCGACTCCGAGGAGATGAGGGAGACCCGCAACGAGACGGCCCTCAGGGTCGCCGAGGAGGGAGTCGGGGTCCTCGTAGAACTCCAGATGGAACGCCTCCTCGCCCCAGACACCTTAAAGAACGACGAGGAGCTTGTGGAGAACGTGCGGGCCATGATCTTCGAGAACTCCCCCGACGGCGTCGTCGCCGCCCTCGGCGCCATGCGGGAGCGTCCGGACTCTACCCCGCTCCTCGGGAAGATCGGCGTCCCGACCCTGGTCGTCGGGGGGGAGGAGGATGGCATCTCCTCCCCCGAGGTCATGGGCGCCATGGCCGCGAAGATACCCGAAGCCCGCCACGTGACCATTCCCCGGGTCGGCCACCTGTCGAACCTCGAAGCCCCCAAGAAGTTCAACGGTGTCCTTGCGGATTTCCTGCAGAGCATCGAGTAGATGGAGATCCTACCCTCTGGAGTAGAGGCAGGGAAGGGTTTGTAGCCGGGGTGCGTTTGGGTAGAATCGCTGTTCGTGGCCACCGTTGTGCACATTTCGGATCTACACTTCGGGCGTCCCGCGGTCGCCGAACGCCTCGACGCCCTGAGAGAGTACATTGCAGAGATCCAACCAGACGCCGTGGCCGTCTCCGGCGACCTGACCCAACGCTGCACGAACAGGGAGTTTTCGAACGCCCGTGCCTATTTGGATTCCCTCGGGGAGATAGCACCCTACGCTGTCATCCCCGGCAACCACGACATCCGCTGGCTCGGGGCCGTGGCCCGCAACCTCGGCTTCGCCGGTCTCTTCAGGGAGCAGGCCCACAAGTTCAAGTACTCCAGGTACGTCAGGCACATCTCGGAAGACCTGAGTCCTTCTCTGGAGGTACCCGGGGTTGTCATCGCGGGTGTAAACACGGCCCACGGCATCACGCGGGGTTCGATCACCCGCCGCTTGCGGGACCTCGGCGTTATAGGCCAGGTCAGACACGCCGACGTGATGCGTGTGAGGGAGATCTTCGAGCACGCCGCCTCCACCTCGGCCCGCATCGTGATGATGCACCACAACCCCATTAGGGGCGAGTTGTCCGGCCGCCACGGCCTCGCCAACACGGAGCAAGCCCTCCACGCCTTCGCCGACCTCGGTACCGAGTTGATCCTCTGCGGGCACGACCACCAGGACGCCATCCACACCATCGAGAGGGGCGCCCGCGGTCTGGTCATCTCGACCGCGGGGACCATCTCGAACCGTCTTCGTTCCGGACGCGCATCGAGTTTCAACGTCGTCGAGATAGGAGATCGGGAGATCCATATAACGGCCCACGCCTGGCGCCAGGGAAAAGGCTTCATACCCTCGGAAGACCGCACTTTTCCACGCCGCACGGCCTTCAGGCGGGCTTGAAAGTGCCCCGACGATATAATCTGCCGCGACACCGCCCACCTTCACGGAAGGGACGTTAGACATGTGGAGCAGACTGACCCGCGGCGGCGACGGACTGCCCCGGGAGAAGGTTGACGCCATAGTCCGCCTTATAGACCGCTATCTGGCCGAAGAGGCGAGCCTGCGCAACCTCCAGTCCGACAAACAAACCATCCATCCCCGCGACCTCCCCCCCGACAAACGCGAGGCCCTGATCGAAGAGGTCTTCGAGATCCTCAAAGATGCCCGTAGGTAGGCCAGGTTCGCGGTTTACCGCGAACCTGGCAGCATGTCAGCACGCCGCCTGGCTTCGCCAGACGACGATCAACTTCGTGTGGCACCGTCAGTCGAGCGAAGGCTAACTGCTAAAAGCCAACTCTTAGCGCCGTCGGCGGCGGCGGAGAAGCCAGATCAGGACCAGGAGCACGCCGGCGCCGATGAGCACGGGTTTGGCCCGTTTGAGGATCGCCTCCTGGCTCGCCGCACCGACGTCGAACGCCTCAGGCTCATCGCGCTCTTGGCGGGGGGCCTGCTGTGCGGAGGGCTGTTCGGTCCCGGCGCTCGGGGCGTCCGAGGAGGCTTCCGCTGAGCCGGGGCCTGCGACGACGGCTCCTTCGACCGTGCCGCCCGCCATGACGGTCGGGTCTTCGCTGCTTATGACCCTGCCAGCCGTGCCGCCGGCTGCGGCGGCAGGAGGAGCTTCTTCCTGCTGCGAGCCGTCACGCGAGCCATTCTCCTCGCCGGTCGGTTCCGCTGCTTCTCCTTCTGCGGCTGCGGCCCCTGCTTCGGGTCCGCCTGTGATCTCCTCCTCCAGGCAGGAGGCGAACTGGTCCAGCATCTTCGTCGCCACGTCCTGGGCGATGCCCCGTCCGAACTGGGCCGCGCGTCCGGTGAGTTTCATATCCGTCTCGACGCTGACCTTGGTGCCGTCGCCCACTTCCTGCAAGGTCGAGACGATGGTCGCCGAGGCCGTACCCTGGCCGCGCGCGTCGCGGCCTGTAGCCTGGAGGACGGCGCGGTGGTTACCCTCGTCAACCTCCTCGAATTTCACGGTGCCCTTGTAGTTGGCCGTGATCGGGCCGATCTTCACCTTCATCGTGCCGTCGTACTCGCCTTCGTCCTTCTCCTCCTGGATGGCCGCCCCCGGCAGGCAGGGCGCGATCCTCTCCAGGTTGAGCATGGTGTCCCAGGCCTGCTGGATGGGGGCCGCCACCGTGAACTCGTTGTTGATCTTCATCGTACCTCCTCCTAAGGAACCGTTATCGTACGTCTTTCGGTTACCGTTTTCTATCCTCCCGCCATCTTATAGTCGCCCACAGGCCCGCGCATCTCCTCAAGACGCCTCAGATCCTCCCTCGTGTCGACATCCGCGGGGTCTCCCACTCCTTCACAAGGCACCTCGACCACCAGTTCGGGATGCCGCCGCAGGACAGAACGCGCCCCTTCATCCCCCGCCAACTCCGCCTCGAGCAGCGGCCACACCTCCCGCGAGAACAGCACGGGATTGCGCCGCTTCCCTCCGTAGGTGGCGACCGCAACCTTTGCTCCCTCCGCGAAAGCAGCCACGAGCCGCTCGACGGCCTCAGCCCCGATGAACGGCTGGTCCCCGAGCAAGACCACCGCGGCTTCTCCACCACACGCCCGCAGTCCGGCGAGGACCGACGTGGACTGGCCTCGCTCCCACTCCTCGTTGGTGACGGTCCTGACGCCGTACCGTTCGCAGACCTCGCGCAGTCTCTGTGCGTCCGCGCCGACGATGGCGATCATCTCGTCGACGGGCGCTCCGCGCAGGTTGTCGAAGACCGCTTCTATGATCGGCCGTCCTCCGAGTTCGGCGAGCAGTTTCCCGCCCCCGAACCGGCTCCCGCCCCCCGCGGCCAACACGATCGCCGATACCCCCGACGGTCGTCGCACCGCGGCTAAGACGCTTCCTGGTGGTGGTGGAGCGCCCGCTCGTAGTCCTCCGGGGTATCCACGTCAGGAGGCAGCTCGGCGTCGAGTTCGATCTCTCGAATCCTGTCCGGGTACGCCTCGATGAGCTTCCAGACCGCTTTGTCCCCGTGCAGACCTCTTAGATCCCCGAACGCATCCAGGGAGAGGACGAAAGGATGGCCGAGGCGGCCCCTGTAGGAGCAGACCGCAGCCCACGGCCTTTCGTCTCTCCATTCTGCGAGCGCCAGGTCTATGAACCCGGGCAGCACGCCAGGCTGGTCGCCGAGGAGCAGAAAGAGGGCTTCGCAATCGTCTCCGGCGGCGTCGAGACCCGCCAGCAACGAAGAGGCGCATCCCGTGCCGTAGACCGTATTCTCCACCACCTCCGCGCGGCCGAAGTCGATGGCACCACGCAACTCGTCCGAGGCGCGGCCAAGCACCACGACGGTCCTGTCTAGTGATGAGGCGTTGGCGTTCCTGACGGCCTGGCCGAGAAGGGTGGTATCCCCGAAAGGCAGAAGCTGTTTTGGGGGGCCGAAACGGCTGGATCTCCCCGCGCCGAGCACCACGCCGACCACGCTCATCGTAAGGAGACCCCGGCCGCGTACTTCTCCGGCTCCTGCTCGAAGGCTCCCCTGCATCCGGCGCAGCAGAAGTAGTAGAGGGTGCCTCCGTGCTCGACGACGTGCCCGGCAGTAGCCGCCTCGACCGCCATCCCGCAGACCGGGTCCACGGCCGTGTCGAGTTCCCCGGTCGACTCTCTCTCCTGGACCCCCGAGAAGCTCGGACGCGACTCGGCGCGCAGCGAGGAGATCTCCGCCATGACGGAGAGGGAGATGCCTTCTTGGCCGCTCGTGCCCAGCGGCAGCCCGGCAGGGGAGCGCACCACCGCAAGCTCTCCCTCCTCGAGCCCACGCGTCCGCAACCCCGAGAGCACCTGCTCGGCCCTCTCAGCGCTCGCGACCAGCCCTACGTAAGGCAAGCCCAGCCTTACCCCCGCTTCGACGGCGTCCTCGTCGAACTCGCCGAAGGTGGCGACGACCATCCACGAATCCTGTGGATAAGGGACTTCTCCCGGGGTCAACCTCGTGGTTGCATCCATCGTGAGCAACCTGAAGCCTAAAGGCGGCGCAATAGCGGTGAGCGTTGCCACGACCGGGGAGTCACCGGCGACGATGAGGGTTGGGCGGGGGAGAAAGGGCTCCACGTAGAGGTCTGCGGTGCCTTCGCTGGCGCACGTCATGCGGGCCATGCGCACCCCGGGCTGGGCTGCCGCCGTGTCGGGGGTGACGCGTACGAGCCGCGGCACACCTTCCTCCAGGGCGGCGAGGGCTTCCTTGCGGGCTGTGGGCCCGATGCACCCGCCGCCGACCCACCCGTCGAGGCTCCCGTCTGCGAAGACGATCGCGCGGTCGCCTATGCGCGCCGAAGTAGACGGCTCGGTGCGGACGACCGTGACCAGGGCGAACGGACGTTCCCCGCCCGCAAGCTCTCCCGCCCGTCTCAGTGACTCGGCGCGACGGGCGAGGGAGTTCGGGTCCTGACGGAGCATCAGCCTCAGGCCTCCACCCCGTGCTCGCGCATTAGCTGCCAGATCTTGTTCGGCGTCAGGGGCATATCCACGTTGCGTACCCCGAAGGGCGAGAGCGCGTCGACCACGGCGTTGACCACGGCGGGGGGCGAGCCGACGGTCGGGGACTCGGCCACGCCGCGGGCCCCGAGCGGGTGGTGCGTCGACGGGGTCACGAACTCGCCGAGTTCGTAGTTGGGTACCTCCATGGATGTGGGGATCAGGTAGTCCATAAAGCTGCTGTTCAGGTGGTTGCCCTCTTCGTCGAAGTCGATGACTTCCATAAGGGCCGTGCCGATACCCTGCGCGAGACCGCCGTGCACCTGTCCGTCTACGATCGTAGGGTTGATCCTGACCCCGCAGTCGTCCACCGCGATAAAGCGCTTCACTTCGACCTGCCCGGTACCCCTGTCTATCTCCACCACACAGATGTACGCACCGAACGGATAGGTCATCTCCGGCGGGTCGTAGTAGGTGACGGCCTCGAGGCCGGCCTCCTCTCCTTCCGGGACGTTCGTGTAAGCGGCGAAGGCGACCTCGTCCATGGTCTTCGCCTGATCCGGCGATCCCTTGACGAAGAAGCGACCGTCCTCGTACTCGACGTCCCCTTCGGCGGCTTCGAGGAGGTGGGCCGCTATCTTCTTCGCCTTCTCGCGCACCTTGCGGGTAACGACCGCAGTAGCCGCGCCGCAAACGGGCGTGGAGCGGCTGCCGTAGGTGCCGAGCCCGAAGGGCGTGTTATCCGTGTCGCCCTCTCGAACCTCGATGTTCTCCGCGGGGATGCCGAGCTCTCCGGCCACGATCTGGGCGAAGGTCGTCTCGTGGCCCTGCCCCTGCGACTTGACCCCGAGCTTGAGGATCGCCTTGCCCGTGGGGTGGATCCTGAGCTCCGCGGCGTCGAACATCTCGATGCCCGCTATGTGGCACTTCTTGCCAGGCCCGGCGCCAACGATCTCCGTGAACGTGGAGAGCCCTATGCCCATGATCCTACCCTCTTCACGGGCCTGCTTCTGCTCTTCCAGAAGCTCCTCGTAGCCGGCGATCCGCAATGCCTCCTGCAAGGCGCCCTCGTAGTCGCCGCCGTCGTACTCCCAGCCCATGACGGAGACGTAGGGCATCTGCTCCTTTGTGACGAAGTTCTTGCGCCTGAGCTCCACAGGGTCCATCCCGAGCTCGTCAGCGAGCACGTCCATCGTGCGCTCCATGAGGTAGATGGCCTCAGTCACCCGGAACGAGCAGCGGTAGGCGATGCCGCCAGGGGCCCTGTTGGTGTACACCCCGGTCGCCTCGGCGTAGGCGGCGGGCACGTCGTAGCAGCTGGTGAAGATGGGGAAGAAGCCCGTAGGATACTGCTCTCCCGGCTGGGCGTGGGCATCGAATGCCCCGTGGTTCGCGAGAACGCTCGAGCGGGCGCCGAGGATCTTACCTTCGCTGGTGGCCGCGAGCTCGCCGACCATGTGGTAGTCGCGCGCGAAGCTCGAGTTCATCAGGTTCTCCGAACGCGTCTCCATCCACTTGACGGGCCTTCCCAAAACGAGTGAGGCGACGGCGGCGCACACGTAACCAGGGTAGATGGGGACCTTGTTCCCGAAACCGCCGCCGATGTCGGGGGAGATTATCCGGATCTGGTGTTCCGGCAGCCCCGAGACGATGGCGAAGAGCGTCCTGTGGGCGTGCGGGGCCTGCGAGGTCAAATGGATGGTCATCTCGCCGGTCGAGACGTCGTAGTCGGCGACGGCCCCGCAGGTCTCCATCGGGGCGGGGTGGATGCGCGGGTAGTACATCTCCTGGCGGACCTTTACCTCAGCCTCCTCGAACGCCTTACCCGTCGCCCCCTTGTCCCCCGCATCCCAGAAGAAGATGGAGTTGTCGTCCTTGCCTTCCTTGTCGTCGCGGATGACGGGCACGCCCTCATCCAGCGCCTTCCTGGAATCTATAACGGGGTCGAGGGGCTCGTAGTCGACGTCGATGAGTTCGAGGGCGTCCTGTGCGATGTAGGTGCTATCTGCCACCACGAAGGCGACCTCCTGCCCCTGGAAGCGCACCTTATCGGTGGCGAGCACGGCCTGGGTGTCTCCGGCGAGGGTGGGCATCCAGGCCAGGCCTTGCTCGGCGAGGTCATCGCCCGTTATGACCGCGTGGACGCCGGAGAGCTCGAGCGCGGCGCTCGTGTCTACGCTGTTTATCCTGGCGTGGGCGTATGGGCTGCGCAGGAGGGCCGAATGTAGCATCCCGGAAAGCCTTACGTCGTCGACGTAGTTCCCCTTGCCCCTGATAAAGCGTCCGTCCTCCTTGCGAGGCATCCGGTCGCCGAGGGTATGTCCCTGCATCGTGGCCATTACGCACCGACCTCCTGTGCACTACTGTTTCTCGCGGCCCACTGGACCGCCTTGACGATGTTCTCGTACCCCGTGCAGCGGCAGAGGTTGCCCGAGATGGCCTCCCTGATCTCCGCCTCCGTCGGGTCGGAATTGCGCTCCAGGAACTCAGTTGCGGTCAGGATCATGCCAGGCGTACAGAAGCCGCACTGCAGTCCGTGTTCGACGTGAAAGCCCTCCTGAACGGGCGTGAGATCCGTCCCGCTCCAGATCCCCTCGATGGTCGTCACCTCGTGGGAGTCGGCCCTGACGGTCAGCACCGTGCAGCTCTTGACGGGTTCCCCGTCCAGGAGCACCGTGCAGGCCCCGCAGTTGGAGGTGTCGCACCCCCAGTGGGTCCCCGTAAGCCCCAGGGTCTCCCTTATGAAGTGGACGAGCAGCAGGCGCGGCTCGACCTCGGCCTCCAGCATTGCGCCGTTTACGCTGACGTTAATCCTCACCTCTATACCTCCCGCCCGGCCGCGCGCTCTACCGCCTTGTCGACCGTACGTCCCAGGAGTACCCTGACCAGGTCGCGCTTGTACTCCACGGAGCCCCTGGCATCATCTATGGGATCGCACTCTTCGGCGGCGATCTCCCCCGCCCTCCTGTACGCTTCGGACCCGGGGCGTTCCCCTGTGAGCGCTTCTTCCGCACCGCTGGCCCGCAGGGTTCGGCTTCCCACGCCGCACAGTCCGATGCGGATGCTCACTATCTCCTCGCCTTCCATGCTCAGGGCGACGCCGATCGCGGCGGCGGCGTAGTCTCCGGTCTTCCGCTTGACCTTGGAGTAGGCGCTCCCTTCTGGAGTGCGCGGCACCCAGATCTCCGTAAGAACCTCGCCGTGATCGAGGGAGGTCTCGTAGGGGCCGACGTACAGATCGTCGATGTGCACGGTACGCCCACCGTCGGGACCTCGGACCAGGACCTCGCTATCGAGGGCGACGAAGGCCGCCGGGAGATCCTCCGCCGGGTCCGCATTGGCGAGGTCCCCACCGATCGTCCCCATGTTCCTGACGAGGGGGTCGGCGATCAGCCTCTCCGCGTCTGCCAGGAGCGCGTACCGCTCCCTTACGACGGGAGAATCGAGCACCTCGCGGTGCCTGGTTAGCGCCCCGATCCTAAGTGCTCCACCCTCATCCTCTATGTAGCGCAGCTCGCTCTCCAGCCCGCTGATGTCTACGAGTACCTCGGGTGCGGCGAGCCGCAACTTCATCATGGGGATGAGGCTGTGGCCACCGGCGATCAGGCGCGCCCCCTCGCCGTACCGCTCCAGAAGCTCGACCGCTTCCCCCACGCTGCCAGCGACCTCATAATCGAAACGTGCCGGAACCTGCACGCGCCTCTCCTCTCTCTCCAACGACGTTGGAGTTCCCCTTTCGTCCGGCCGGAGGACCGGACCACGTACCCCTTGGCGAACTATCTTACTCCGTCCCTGGTTCTGGTGTCTGGCGCGGCCGAGTGGATGGGGCCGGATCTTTCGGCGAGGCGTCCGCCGGAATGACCGGTCCTCAGCGCGACGATCTCGGCCGCGATCGCTACTGCCGTCTCCTCGGGGGTGCGCGCCCCGATATCCAGGCCGACGGGACTGCTGATGCGCGCGAGTTGCTCGTCCGTTACGCCCTCCTCCTTTAGGCGGGCCGTCCGGTTGTCGTGCGTCCTGCGGCTCCCCATAGCCCCGATGTAGCCCGCCGGCGTACTCAAGGCCTCCTTGAGTACGGGCACGTCGAACTTGGGGTCGTGGGTAAGGACGGCGATGACGCTCCGGCCGTCGACCTCGGCCGTCTTCAGGTATTCATCGGGCCAGGCGACGACGATCTCATCCGCCGAGGGGAACCGTTCGCGGGTGGCGAAGACGGCGCGGGCGTCGCAGACGATCACCCGGTAGCCCATGAACTTCCCGGCCCTCGCGACGGCCGAAGCGAAGTCTATGGCGCCGAAGACGTACATCCTCGGCGGCGGGGCGAAAGACTGGATGAAGACGGCGACGTCCTCCATCCTGCGCTGGCCGCGCGGACCGAGGTGGACCGTCTCCGTACGCCCACCCTCGAGCAAGCCACGCGCCGCTTCCACGACGGCCTTGTCCAACTCGGCGTTTCCCGCCGTACCAGTATGGTCTTCCGGGGAAACGAGGATCTTGCCACCCAGGCACCCCTCCGGCCCCTGTATAACCGTCGCCACAGCCACGGGAGACTGCTCGGAGAGTGCCGCGTGCCAGCGGGAGAGTAGATCCGCCACTACCAGTCCACACGCTCGACGAAGATGTGGATGGTCCCACCGCACGTCAACCCGACTCCGAAAGCCTCGTCATCGGAGATGCCGTAGGAGAGGAGCCTGGGCTCGCCGCCCTCTATGGCGTTCATGGCCTCCTCGTAGACCGCGGGCTCCACGCAGCCCCCGCTCACGGACCCGACCACCTGCCCGTCCTCGGAGACGGCCATCGATGTCCCTGGCCCAAGCGGCCCAGACCTCTCCACCTTTACCACCGTAGCAAGCGCGGCCGATTTTCCTTCTTCGCACCACTGCGCAACTTTGTCAATGACGGGGTTCAACGAGTGCCTCCTTTTCTAGGCTACAGGCATCAGGTTTCAGGTCTTTGCTGATGCCTGACGCCTGTGACCTGAAGCCTTCATTCTATCTTTCACGCTCCGTGGCGGCGGCGACGGCGCGGGCGAGCTCTTCTAGGGACTCGAAATTGTGGCCCGAGAGGAAGACGTCCACGTGCGGGAGCGCGGCGGCCATCCCTGCCGCCAGCGGTTTGTAGCCGGGGGCGGCCTTGAGGGGGTTGACCCAGACGACCCTGTAGGCCAGGCGACTAAGGCGCTGCATCTGCTCGGCCAGCACGGATACATCTCCCCTGTCCCAGCCGTCGGAGAAAATCACGACTACGGCCCCGCGCGCCATGCCCCGCTGCCCCCAGCGGTCGACGAACTCCTTGATCGCATCCCCAAGCCGCGTTCCGCCAGAGATGTCACTTACCGCGCCCGCCGTCTGCCTGAGCGCCCTGTCCGGATCGCGGGTCGCGAGCTCGCGGGTGATCCTGGTGAGCCGGGTTCCTACGGAGAACGCCTCGAGCCGCCCCCCTGCGACGACGCTCGCGTGCAGGAAGCGCAGTAGCGCGCGGCTGTAAGGGGCCATGGAGCCGGAGACGTCGCAGAGCAACACGACGCGCCGCGGCTGCACCCTCGCCTTGCGGAAACGGTGCCTCACGGCTTCGCCGCCGGTCCGCATGGCTCCCCGAAGCGTGCGGCGGGGGTCGTGTCGTCCGCGCGGAGCGGGTTCCAGGCGCCGGCTCTTTCTGAGCGCCCCGGAGAGCCTGAGGTCAGCCAGCAGGCGTTGGAGCTCAGCGAACTCTTCCGGCGAGTAGAGGGCGAAGTCCTTGCGACGCAGCACCTCGACCGGGCTGTAGCGGAGCCTGACGGCCTCCTCGCCGGATTCGTTCTTCTCTACGGTCTTCTTGGGGGGCATGACGGAGCGGTCGGGCTGCGGCACGGAGAGGCGTACCTTAGGGCGTGACCGTGGTCTGGCGCCGCCCCCGGTCTCCCAGAACAGTTCGAAGGCGCGGTCGTAGATCTCTATATCCTCGGGGCGGGAGGTCAGCGTGATCCTGCCCGACCAGTACACGTCGTCGCGGCGGGAGGGGTCCATCTCCTCGACGGCGCGGGCGAATTCCACGAGACGGTCGGTTCCGACGCGCAGCCCAGCCCCCCTCAGCACCCGCCCGAAGGCGACCGCCGCGTCGAGCATCGGCGGGGCCTGGACCCCCTCAGGCATCTCTCCCTGCTCCGCCCACCCCGCTGACGAGCGCGGCGAGGCCCGAGTTGGCGGCCCGCTGCTGATCCTCGCGGTACTTGAGGACGGAGCCAAGGGTCGCTTCGACGAGTTGCTCGTCGAGCTCTCTGGCGCCGAGGGCGACGAGCGCCTCGGTCCAGTCGAGGGTCTCGGCTACGCCGGGTGGTTTGTAGAGGTCCATAGTGCGCATCTTCTCCGTCGCCGCGGCGACCTGGCGGGCCAGTCTCTCCTCGGCGTCAGGGACCCTGAGGCGTACGATCTCGACCTCCCGCTCGAAGCTGGGGTGCTCGATGTAGTGGTAGAGGCAGCGGCGCTTGAGGGCGTCGTGAACCTCTCTGGTGCGGTTAGAGGTCAGGATGGCCACGGGCGGGCGTTCGGCTATGACGGTGCCGAGCTCGGGGATGGTGACGGCGAAGTCAGAGAGGATCTCCAACAAGAACGCCTCGAACTCGTCGTCGGAGCGGTCCACCTCGTCTATGAGCAACACGGGCGGCATCGGCCCCCGATGCTCCAGCGCCTGCAACAGTGGACGACTTACCAGGAACTCGCGGTCGTAGAGGTCGCGCTCGACGCGTTCCCGATCTTCGCCCCCAAAGGCTTCGGCGGCGCGGATGTGGAGGAGCTGGCGCGCGTAATCCCACTCGTAGACGGCCTGGTAGATGTCTATGCCCTCGTAGCACTGCAGGCGGATGAGAGGGGTCTTAAGGATGCGGGAGAGAACTTTGGCGACCTCGGTCTTGCCGACGCCTGCCTCGCCTTCTAAGAACAGCGGCCTTCCGAGCTTGAGGGAGAGGAAGATCGCGGTGGACAACCCCTCGTCCGCCAAATAATCGTGCTCGCGCAGCCGCACTCCCAGCTCATGAAAATGAGAAACGCCGGAGGGCAAGGCCCCCCGGCGTCCACCGGACGCAAGGTTCAACGGCTTAGCGCCTCCTCGACGGCCCGTCTGCTGAGGACGCGCGCCAGGTGGCGCCTGTATTCGTCGGAGGCCGCGATGTCCGAGGTAGGACTCGTGCCCTCGTCGGCAGAGCTGGTAGCCTCGGCGACCGAGGACGGGTCAGCGCCGGAGAGCGCGTTCTCTGCGGCGGTCGCCCTCAAGGGCGTCGAGCCCATGTTGGTAAGCCCGATGCGGGCCGAGCCGATCGAACCGTTCGACTGCTCGACGACGGCTGCCACCCCGACGACGGCCCAGTCCTGGGCCCGGCGGTTGAACTTCTTGTAAGACCAGCCCGCGCCGCCGAGCTTCGGAACCCTTATCTCAGAGAGCACCTCGTCGGGGGCGAGGGTGGTCTGCAGGTAGTCCTCGAAGAAGTCTCCCGCGGCCACGGTCCGCTCACCGTCAGGGCCCTTTACGACGAAGGTCGCGTCGAGGGCGAGTAGCGCCGAAGGCAGGTCCGAGGCTGCGTCGCCGTGGCTTATAGAACCGCCGATGGTGCCGCGGTGCCTGACCTGCGGGTCGCCGACGAGCGACGCCGTGTAGGCGATGAGGCCGCAGTGCTCCTTCAGGGTGGCGTCGCGTTCCATGTCGGTGTGGCGGGTCATCGCGCCGATGGCGAGGTGATCGCCCTTGTCGCTGACGTAGTTCAGGTCGCCTAGGCGACCGAGATCAACGAGGACCGTTGGGGCGGCGAGCCTGAGCTTCATTATGGGGAGCAGGCTGTGGCCGCCGGCGAGGAGCTTGGCCTCGTCACCGTGTTGTCCGAGCAACTCGATGGCGTGGTCGACGGATTCGGCGACCTCGTAGTCGAAGGCAAGGGGGATCACGAGCCACTACCTCCTTCCGTGTCGGTGCTGTCAGGCGCCTGGGACGGCCGGCCGGAGAGGTCGGCGTCGCGCGTGCCTGCTTGCTGCCCCTGCGCGTCCTGGATCGCCTGCCATACCTTCCAGGGCGAGGCCGGCATGTCTACATGCTCGATACCGTAGGGCGAGAGCGCGTCCACGATGGAGTTTATTACCGCGGGAGGCGCCCCTATGGTCCCCGCCTCGCCGACGCCCTTCACGCCCATCTCGTTCGAGGTGGACGGCGTGACCGTCCGCTCCAGGGTGTAGTTCGGGAGTTCCGGCGCGCCGGGGATCAGGTAGTCGACCATCGAGCCCGTCGTCAGGTTGCCTTCCTCGTCGTAGACCGCCTCCTCGTAGAGGGCCTGGGCTACGCCCTGAGCTATTCCGCCGTGGAGCTGCCCGTCGACGATGGTCGGGTTGATGACTGGCCCGCAGTCGTCGACACCGAAGTAGTCCCTGATCTTCACGAACCCGGTCTCCGTATCCACCTCGGTGACGCAGATGTGCGCCCCGAACGGGAAGGTGAAGTTGGGCGGATCGAAGAAGTACTCCTCGGAGAGGACGGGCTGCATACCCTCGGGCAGGTTGTGCGCCAGGTACGCGGCCCCCGCGACGTCGGTCATGGTGACGTTCTGGTCGGGCGAGCCGGCGACGCTGAAAGTACCGCCCTCGAACTCTATGTCGTCCTCGGCGGCCTCGAGCATGTGGGCCGCGATCTTCTTGGCCTTCTCGACGACCTTCTGGGCCGCCAGGTGGACGGCGACGCCGCCGACGGGGAGGCTCCGCGAGCCGTAGGTGTCACGCCCGTAGGGGGCTATCGCCGTATCGCCGTGCAGGACCTCCACGTCCTCCGGCGTGACGCCAAGGACGTCGGCGGCGATCTGGGACCAGCTCGTTACGTGTCCCTGTCCGTGGGGCGTCGTGCCCGTGATCACCTCGACGTTGCCCGAGGCGAGCATCTGGACCTTAGCCATCTCCCAGCCGGCACCTCCGGCCCCGAGGGCCGAGAGCACCTGCGAGGGGGCGAGGCCGCAGATCTCGGTGTAGGTTGAGAACCCGATGCCGAGCTGTACGGTATCGTCCGACTCGCGCCTTTGGCGTTGTTCCTCCCGCAGCGCATCGTAGTCGGCCAGCTCGAGCACCCGGTCTAGCACAAGCTGGTAGTTGCCGGAGTCGTACTGTATCCCGGCGGGCGTTTCCGTAGGCTCGTCGAAGGGCTCGTAGAAGTTGCGGCGGCGCACCTCGGCGGGGTCGATCCCTACCTCGGCGGCGAGGGCTTCCATCATGCGCTCGACGGCGTAGGCGGCCTCAGGCCTACCGGCGCCGCGGTAGGCGTCGGTGGGAGTCTTGTTGGTGTAGACGCCGGTACACTCGAACGAGTACGCGGGGAAGGTATAGACGCCAGGGTACATGAACGCGCCGAGCAGCGGTATACCGGCCGTATTCAGGTGCAGATATGCGCCCATGTCGGCGAGCAACCTGACCTTCATGCCGAGTATCTTGCCCTCCGAGTCGGCGGCGACCTCGATGTCCTGCACCTGCCCGCGGCCGTGGATGGTAGCCAGGTAGTTCTCGGAGCGGTCTTCGATCCACTTGATCGGCACGCCCAACTTGCGCGCCAGAACGAGGGTGATGACCTCCTCGGAGTAGACGTTGAGCTTGGAGCCGAAACCCCCGCCCACGTCGGGCGCGACTACCCGCAAGCGCTGCTCCGGTACTCCGCAGTAGGAGGAGAGAACGGCCTTGGTGATGTGCGGCACCTGCGTCGAGGTGTACAAGGTGAACCCGCCGTTTACCGGGTCGGGGTTCGCGACCACACCGCGCGTCTCTATGGCGTTGGGGATCAGCCGCGGCTGCAGGTAGCGGCCCTTTACGGTGACGTCGGCCTTGCTGAAGGCCTCATCGATGTCCCCGCTGTCCAGGTCCCAGGTGTAAGCCTCGTTCGTCCCGAAGTCCGCGTGGGCCAGCGGCGAGCCCTCGGCCACGGCCTCCTCGAGGTCTGTCACTACGTCCATCGGCTCGTATTCGACCTCGATGAACTCGATGGCGTCCTGGGCCTTGTAGCGGTCGGTCGCCAGAACTACGGCCACGGGCTCCCCGGCGAAGTTGACCTCGTGGTGGGCCACAGGGTCGTGGTGCGGTATCTTGAGCTCTTCGTGGACGATCCAGGCCACGAACGTGCGCTTGACATCCTCGGAGGATTCCTCCGTCTCGCCCGTGACGGTGTGGCCCTGCCTGCGATCGTGGAGGCTCAGGTCGTAGCCGGTGACTGCAGCAGGGTTCTCCCGCGGGTGCTTCTCGTATTCGTCGTCGAGGTCTGCGCCCGAAAAGACGGCGACGACGCCGGGCTGCTCCCTGGCGGCAGAGACGTCGATCGATGTGATCTTCGCGTGCGCGTAGGGGCTGCGCATGAATACTGCGTGCAGCATCCCCGGCAGCGTGATGTTGTCCGTCCAGTTGGCCCGCCCGGTCACCAAGGCAGGATCCTCCTTGCGCCGTAAGCCGCCTCCGACGAACTTCTCCGGTGCTTGGGTCACTCTCTTTCCTCCTCTAAGACGCCGCGTGCTGGGCCATCTCGTCCTCGTGCTGCTGGACGAGCTGGACGGCCTTCACTATGTTCTCGTAGCCCGTGCAGCGGCACAGGTTCCCTTCGAGACCCTCTCTTATCTCCTGCTCCGTCGCGTCCGGGTTCTCCTTCAGAAGGCTGATGGAGGCCATGATCATGCCGGGCGTGCAGTAGCCGCACTGCAGACCGTGCGCCTCGTGGAAAGCCTGCTGCATCGGATGCCACACACCGTTCTCCGTGATGCCCCTGACGGTGGTGATCTCGTGCCCGTCGGCCTGCACCGCAAGGATCGTGCACGACTTGACCGACTCTCCGTCGATGTGGATCGTGCAGGCCCCGCAACTGGTCGTGTTGCACCCGGCATGCACGCCCCCGATCCCAAGGTTCTCCCTGAGATGATGTAGCAACAGCAACCTCGGTTCCACCTCAGCTACGTGGGCGTTCCCGTCTACCGTCATCTGGATCCTACGCAACCCTCTCTCCTTTCCCGAACATGGACTCAGCGCCTGTACGACCCGCCCGAAATGCACGTTCTACCGGCTTTCCCCAGGCCGCTGTCAACGTATTTACAATCGCCGCCTCAATCCCCCGATACTCAGCGGTTTTACTCCCCTTGCCCCTTTCTAGCAGGAAGTGCGCGCAGTCTAGCACGATGGCCTTTTTCGTGCATTTCAAGGGCGCTTTCCGCCCATCTACTTCCCGCCGCCATGGCAGAGAACTGTAACATTGTAGTAACAGCTCGGCAACAGTCTGCTGGACCTCTGGCGGGTGTACCTGGCTCCGGTAGGTGGTGGCACTGTGCCCGTGTGGAAGAATCGGTGTTCTTCACCGGCCAGGGGCGCTTCGCGAAGCGCCCCTACACGCGAAGCGCCCCTACAGGCATAGATGCGGCGTCGAATCCCTGGGGTAGGGTCTTCACGGATTTCTTCTGGGGGCGGCGTTATCATTGGTGGGAGACGTTCCATGTACGGAAGGATTCCATCGATGGGTGAGAAGACGGGGCTTCGCGAGGATTTGAGATCCGAGGTGGGGGCGCTTCTGGCCTCGGACGCGCCGGATGGGGAGATATTGGACGAGGTCGTGCGGCGGGTGCACGAGGCCCATCCTGTGTGGGACTGGAGCGGCATCTATCTGCTGGTGGGGGATACCCTCGTGCTCGGTCCCCGCACGGCGCCGGTTGACCACTCGCGCATCGGTATCGGGGAGGGCGTCTGCGGCACCGCGGTCTCCGAAGACCGTAACCAGGTCGTCGAGGACGTGCGCGAGGTCGAGAACTACCTGGCGTGTTCGGTCCACACCCGCTCCGAGCTGGTCGTACTTATTCGTGACGCCGGCAAGATAGTCGGCGAGTTCGATATCGACTCGGATACCGTGGGAGCCTTCACGCAGGAAGACGAAGCGTTGCTCGAGGAGATGGGAGCCCTGATCTCGGGCCGCGTCGCCGCGCTGGCCGCCTCTTACGGATCGGGCTAGCTGCTAAGGACCAGGCTTCATACCGGCACTTCTAGGGGCCGGGTGGAGAGTTCGTTGTAGTGCTGGTAACGCTCGGGATGGAAGTGCGCCTCGACTAGCTCGATGGGGGCATCGCCCGTGACGAGGGTGATACGGCGTACCTTCAGCACAGGAACCCCGGTAGGTATCTCGAGCAAGGCTGCCACGTCCGGTGTTGCAGTCGCCGCCCCGATCCACTGCCTGGAGTACTCGACCTTACGCCCCGTGCTCTCCTCGAAGAGCCTGCTCAAGGAGATGGTCCCGTAATCGGCATCCTTCAGCGCGGGGAAGCGCCCAACAGGCAGGTGCGAGTCGCACACGAAGATCGGTCGCTCGTCAGCGAGCCTCAACCTTCTCACGAACAACACTCTCTCCCCCACCCCGATCTCCAACCGCGCCGCGACCTCTTCGTCCGCCGCCCGCTCCTCCCGCGAGACGAGCCTCGCTCCCGGCGCGTATCCCCAACGTTCGATCTCCTCGGTGAAACTGTGCAAATACGCCAGGTTGGACCGCAGCCGCGGGCTAGCCAAAAAAGTCCCCCGACCCGGTTCCCTCCGCACCAGCCCCTGACGCCTCAGCTCGTCCAACGCCCGCCGCGCCGTCGTCCGGCTTACCCCGAAGTCCGAGACCAGGTCAGCCTCACTAGGCAACTTGTCCCCGACCCCGATCTCACCAGACTCGATCCGCTCCGTAAGCCCGAGCAGGATCTGGTGGTACAGCGTCCCGGCACTGGATCGTGATAAACGCCTCATACTAGGATTTGTAGTATCAAAGTATTGTTGTGTCAAGACCAGCAGCGGGCCGGTTATCGAAGCGCCGGAACAGGCCGTCGTGATATAAAGCCCGTTCGACTTGCCGAGCCCGCGCTGTCCCTGGCGGGTTTAGTGTTGCGCCAGGCGAGGGATAACTGTTACATTGTAGTAACAGCTTTCGAGAGAGGTGATAGTTCGAACTACAAAGATTTGCAGGAGCGTATATTCAGGGGCTTGCGTCCGGCTTATTGGTCAGCTTGCCTGGACACAGAGGGAAAGGAGCGAGGTTAGTGGACACCTCACGAATGTACGAGTTTCCCATCAAGGAGTTTTTCAAGCAGCCGAGGTCGCTTCTCGGTGCTGGGGCGTACGAGAACGCCGGTCCGGAGGCGGCGGCGATGGGACTCAACCATGTCCTTTTCGTTACCTCGGGTCTCGAGGGAACGGGCATCATCGATGAGTGCAAGACCAACTTCGAGAACGCTGGCGTCTCGGTGACCGTCTACGACAAGGTCGAGTCGAACCCCAAGGACTACAACGTCATGGACGCCTACGAGGCGTTTTCCGAGGGTGAGTGCGACGGGTTCGTCTCCATCGGCGGCGGGTCCTCTCACGACACGACCAAGGGCGCGAGGATCGTGGCGGCGCACGACGGCAGGAACGTCAACGAGTTCCAGGAGGTGAACGCTTCGGAGACGCTGGATAACCCGGCGCACATCGCGATCAACACCACCGTCGGGACGGGCTCGGAGACGACGCCGGCCTACGTCATTACGGACCTATCTTCGCCGGATGCGCCGCACAAGTGGGTCGGGTTCGACCGGGCGGCCATTACGACGCTGGCGATCAACGACCCTGTTTTGTGTATGACGCAGCCGCCGCAGTACGTGGCATACACGGGCTTCGACACGATGGCCCACGCTTCCGAGTGCTACGTCGGGCGCGTGCAACACCTCTCCACGACACCGGTTGCGCTCGCCGCGATCAAGCTCACCCAGGAGAACCTGCGCGAGGCGACCTACAACCCGAACAACTACAAGGCGATGGAGGGGATGGTCTGGGCGCAGTACACGGCGGCCCAGGCGTTCTCCACCGGCCTGCTCGGCATCTTGCACTCGCTCTCGCACGCGGTCTGCGCCTACTACGACATTCACCACGGACTGAACAACGGTGTCGGATTGCCGAGGGTGTGGACGTTCAACCAGCCTGCGGCGCCCGAGAGGTACGCGGATATCGCTGGCGCGATGGGCGTGGATACGCGCAACATGACGACCTGGCAGGCGGCCGACGCGGCCATCGAGGAAGTCATACGCCTCGTCAAGGACTGCGGCTGCCCGGAGAACTGGGGCGAGGTCGGGGAGTACCCGAAGACCAGGATGGGCAAGGGCCACTACGAGGGCAAGACCAACGCGTCCATCCAGTCGGACGACGACGAGCTGCAGAAGATGGCCGAGCACATGATGAACGACCTCTGCACGCCGGGTAACCCGCGCGACCTCACCGTCGAGGGAGCGAAGGAGATCCTGCGCGACTGCATGTACGACCCCATGGACGTCAAGACCTCCAACGGCCACAGGCAGAGCATCTGGGGCATCGCCCCTGAGATGGGACGCCGCACCGCGGGCTACGGGGCGCGCGGGTCGGAGACCGGGGTCGGCATCGGCCGCCAGTACGAATAGGACGCCGTTCCGTCAGAGATAGGCGTCGAGAGAACCGGGAGCGGGCGGATGCCCGCTCCCGCTATTTGAGACGATATATTAAGAAGAGATCCAATCTTCGCGAAAGGGAGCATTTTGTTCGAGAGCATCGAAGAGGTCAGGGAGCGACTCGCGGAGCAGGAATACGTCTGCGACCGGCGCCTGGCGACGGTGGTGTACCTGGCCATAAAGCTGGACAAGCCGGTCCTCGTAGAAGGTCCCGCTGGCGTCGGCAAGACCGAGCTTGCGAAGTCGCTCGCAGCGGCCACGGAACGGGCGCTCATCCGCCTACAATGCTACGAGGGACTGGATGAGGCCAAGGCACTTTACGAGTGGGAGTACGGCAAGCAGCTCCTGTACACGCAGGTACTGCGGGAGAAGATCGGAGAAGTCCTCGGTCCGACAGAGGGCCTGCGAGAGGCCGCCGCAAAGCTGCGCGAGCAGGAGGACGTGTTCTTCTCCGAGAACTTCCTTGTGGAGCGGCCCATTCTGCAGGCCATAACCTCAGAGAAGCCGCCGGTGCTCTTGCTAGACGAGATCGACCGGGCCGACGAGGAGTTCGAGGCGTTCCTGCTGGAGTTCCTCTCCGACTACCAGGTCTCCATACCCGAGATCGGGACGGTCGAGGCGGAGCACGCGCCCGTGGTCATCCTTACCTCGAACCGCACTAGGGAACTGAGTGAGGCCCTCAAGCGTCGTTGTCTGCACCTGCAGATCGACTACCCGAGCCCCGAGGTGGAGCTAGAGATCATAAGGATCAAGGCTCCTAGCATAGGGGAAGAGCTGGCGAAGGAACTCGTGGAGACGATTCAGTCCATAAGAACCCTCGACCTGCGCAAGTCGCCGAGCATAGGTGAGTCGCTCGATTGGGCGCGCTCGCTGGTGGTGCTGGGTGCGCCTGGTATCGACAAAGACCTGATCGAGGAGACCCTCAGCGTGATCGTCAAGTACGACCGCGACGCCGAGAAGGTGCTTGCGCACGTCGGCGGAGGCCCCGAGCGTAAAGACCTCGGCCAGAAAGAACCTACTGGCGAGAACCCGCACGAGGCGATGTACGAGATGCACCGCAGCACCCACAAGCACACGCATTAATAGCCCATGGACACCGTAATAAACGACTTCGTGCAGGTGTTGAGGCGTCACCAGGTCAGGGTATCTCCAGCGGAGAGCCTGGATGCGTTGCACGCTCTGGAGCAGACCGGGCTGGGAGAGCGCGGGGTGGTGCGCGACACGCTTAGGACCACCCTGATCAAGAACCTCGACGACATCGAGACCTTCGACCGACTCTTCGACCTGTACTTCAGTTTGCGACCGACAACGCAGAAGCGGACGGCGAATCTCGACGTGAACAGCCACGACCATGACCACGGCCAGCCGACGAGCATGGAGTTCGGCGAGGATGCCGAAGGTGAGGCGCCTGACTCGGAGGAGCACAGCCACGAGGACACCGAGAACACCGAGTTCCGCCGCCACTTCGACGAGGACAAGATGCGTCCCTCGGAGGACATCCACGGCGAGGCGGACAAGATGCGCCTCTCGATGTTCTCCCAAGAGTTGATCCTGAACCGCAAACCCGGAGCCCTAGATCAGGCGCTGCAGCGCATCACGCACCAGCTAAAGCTGCGCCGGGCCCGCGGCATGTTCAGCCCCGGCGACCTGGTCACCCACGGCGACGGCGCCCAGGAACTGCCACTAGATGTCTCTGCCGCGGACTTTCGAGGGCTCCTCGACCACCTGCACGACCTGGAGGTGGACGAGTCGCTCATCCGTCAGCTCGAGGAGCAGAGCGAGGAGATACTGCGCGGCCTCCCGCAGCTCATCGAGCAGATGATGGAACGCCAGAAGATGCTCGAAAAGAAGAAGGACGACTCCGCCCTGATGCGCCGCTCTCTACGTAAGATCTTCGACTACTCCCCCGCCGAACAAAGGGAAACCGAGGCCGCCATCCGCCGCATCGCACGCCAGATCCACGGCGCGAAGACCCGCCGCCTCAAACAGGATCGCACGGGACACATAAGCGTCCCCCACACCCTGCGCCGCAACATCCGCTACGAGGGCATCCCCTTCGACCCCGTCCTGCGTCGCCACCACGAGAAACGCCCACGGGTCGTAATGTTGTGCGACGTTAGCATGAGCACGCGGAACATGAGCCGGTTCTGGCTGCACATGGTCTACCAGATGCAGAGCCTGTTCTCCAAGGTACGGACTTTCGTGTTCGTGGCGGATGTGGCTGAGGTCACGCAGTTCTTCGAGGAAAGCAGCATGGACCGGGCGGTGGATCAGGTATTCTCGGGGCGTGTGCTGGACGCCGACGTGAACAGCGACTTCGGCAAGGCGGCCGAACAATTCAGGAACAAGTACCTCCCGTCGCTGAACCACCGCACTACTCTCGTGATACTGGGCGACGGGCGCAACAACGGCAAACCGCCCAACGCGGCGGCGCTGGAGGAGATCACGCAGCACGTCAGGCAGACGGTCTGGATCACCCCCGAGCCAAAATGGGGCTGGTCTTTGGGCTCCTGCGACATGCCCCTCTACGAACCTCTCTGCGACCGTGTCGAGGTGGTAAGAACAGTAGATCAGCTCGCCGGCGTGGCCGAAGAGCTCGTAAGAGTCCGCGTGTGATCCGCAAAGACCTGCCCTTCTCCAACACTGAGCCCTTTCGCTTCTGCCCCGCGGACGGTGCGCCCCTAGGAGATCCACGTCCGAGCGGCGGCGTGACGTGTCCCGAGTGCGGCCGGTCCTGGTACCGTAACTCGGCCCCCGCTGTCGGGGTTGCCATCGTGCGGGACGGCAAGGCCCTAGTCACCGTGCGGGCCGGAGAGCCGGAGAAGGGGAGGGTGGACGTACCTGGTGGTTTCGTGGAGGTCGGGGAGCATCCTGTCAGGGGGATAGAGCGGGAGGTGCGCGAAGAACTCGGGGTCGAGGTCGAGGTCGAAGAGAAGCCGGTCTTGCTGGCTACGCACACCTACGGGCCTGATGGGATCTGGGTACTCGCTATCAGCTTCTTGGCGCGTCTGGTGGACGGCGAGCCGAGCCCCGCAGACGACGTGGCCGGAATACGCTGGGTCTCGGCCGAAGACATCGACGATCTCGACTTCGCCTGGGAGCATGACCGCAGATTGGTTAGGGCCGCGTTGGAAAACGAAGGTTAGATGTAGGGGCGGGTTTCAAACCCGCCCGGGTTCAAACCCGCCCTACATCAGGAGATGGCCAGATCCATGGCCTTCACGTTCGGCTCGCGTCCGGTCCAGAGCTTCTGCGCCAGCACACCCTGGTAGAGCAACATCCTGCCGCCGGCGACGACGGGGACGCCCCGCTCGCGGGCAAGCCGGATGAGCGGAGTCTCGGTCCCTGGACGGTAGACCGCGTCGCAGAACACCCTTCCCTCCCGCACGTAATCGGGTGGCACTGGGATAGGGTCGCCCTCCTTCATCCCCAAAGGGGTGGTGTTGATGACGATCTCCGCATCGGGGAGCGCGTCGAGGTGATGGACCGCGAGTCCTTTCATACCCGTCCTGTGCAGCTTGTCTCGCAGGTGCGCGGCGCGCTCCACGCTCCGGTTGGCGATGTGAAGCTCACCGGCTCCGGCTCTACCAAAGGCGACCGCGATGGCGGCGGCGGTACCCCCGGCGCCGAGGAGCAGGACGCTCCTGCCGGAGAGTTCTATCCCGGCCTCCTGGCAGGCCATCACCATCCCTCCCCCGTCCGTGTTGAAACCGCGCAACGCGGAGTCTCCGATCACCACGGTGTTGACGGCACCAGAGACGCGTGCGCTCTCGTCCAGCTCGTCCACCAGTGGGATCATGGCCCGCTTGTGCGGCATCGTGATGTTGAAGCCCCTGAGCTTTAAGGCCGCCAGGCCCCTCACCGCCGCCGGTAGTTCGTGGGGATGTACATCCAGGCACACGTAGACGAAGTCGAGGCCGTCCGCTACGAAGGACGCGTTGTGCATCGCCGGGCTCAGGCTGTGGCCTACGGGATGCCCGATGAGGGCCAGCAGCCTGGTCTTGCCGCTGATCCTCCCTCTCGACACGCCGCCCATTATAGAGGGTGGGAGGTACCCAGGGCCGCTCCGACGTAGTTCTCGGCGATGGTAATGGCCGCGGCCCGCGAGGTCGTGACGTAGTCTAGCTCGGCCTGCTGCACCTTGAGCTGGAAAGCGTCGCTCCTGTCGAAGCGGTGCAGCATGGAGGTCATCCACCAGGAGAACCGCTGCGCCCTCCAGACGCGGCGCAGGCAGGTCTCGGAGTACGCATCGAGGAGCCGCTTATCTCCGGATCTGTAGAATTCCGTCAGGGCGTGGGCCAGGACCCGGATATCTGCGACGGCCAGGTTCATACCCTTTGCTCCTGTGGGCGGGACGATGTGCGCGGCGTCTCCGGCGAGAAAGAGCCTGCCGTGCTGCATCGGCTCGCAGACGAAGGAGCGCATATGCACGATGTCCTTCTGGAAGATCTCTCCGCCGGCCAGCTCCCAGCCATCGTGGGTGGCTAGCCTAGTGGAGAGCTCGTCCCAGATCCTCTCGTCTGGCCACTCCTCGACGTCGTCTTGCGGGTCGCACTGGAAGTAGAGGCGCTGGACCTCTGGGGAGCGGGTGCTGACCAGGGCGAAGCCGCGGTCGTGGAGGGTGTAGATCAACTCCTCCGTCGATGGCGGTCCCTCGACGAGGATGCCGAACCACCCAAAGGGATATGTCCTGGTGTACTCCGTGCGCGCGTCCTCAGGGATCCCGCTCCTGCAGACCCCGAAAGAGCCGTCGCAGCCGGCGACGTAGTCGCAGGAGATCTCCTCTCGCTGGCCATCCTGGAGGAAGCGGATCTTCGGCGAGTCGGTGTCCGGGTCTTCTACGCTTTCGGCGCCGGCCTCGAACAGGATCCTTCCGTCCGCTTCGAGCCTGGCGCGGATCAGGTCCTTGACGACTTCCTGCTGGCCGTAGATGGTGATGGAAAGTCCGTCCGTCAGGTCAGCGAAGTCGATGCGGTGCCCGCGTCCGTCGAATCGAAGTTCGATCCCGTGGTGGACGGAGCCTTCCCGCTCCATCCTCTCCCCGACCCCAACCTCATTTAGCAACCCGGCCGTGCCGTGCTCCAGCACGCCGGCCCTGACCGTCGTCTCCAGGTCTTCGCGGCTGCGGCGTTCGAGCACGACGGATTCGATCCCCTGCAGGTGCAACAGGTGCGAGAGCAGCAGCCCCGCGGGGCCACCCCCGACGATCCCTACCTGCGTGCGCACCTACTCCTCACTCTCGGAGAGGACACGCCCGGCAACGGCGAAGGCGGAGTTGGCCGCGGGCACCCCGCAGTAGACGGCGCTCTGGAGGAAGACCTCTCCTATCTCCCGTTCCGTCAGGCCGTTTCGAACGGCGGCACGCACGTGCAGTTCCAGCTCGTCGAGGCGGCCCAGCGCGACGAGCGCGGTGAGGGTGATGCAGCTTCGCGTCTTGCGATCCAGGCCGGGGCGGGACCAGATCTCCCCCCAGGCGTACCTGGTTATGAAGGCCTGGAAGTCCGCGGTGAACTCCGTCGTGCGCCCGATAGTCCGGTCTACGTGCTCGTCGCCAAGGACCTCGCGACGGACTTTCATACCGCGATCGTAGGCAGAGTCTTCCGGGGTCATCTTGTGTCCCCTGTGACCAGCTCGAGATGTTCCAGGATCTCCCGCGTCACAGTTTCGGGCTGCTCGATGTTCGCCAGGTGCGCCGCTTCGACCACGACGAGGCGCGCCTCCGGGATCGAGTCGCGGATCTCCTCTGCCTGATCCACGGTCGCCGCAGGGTCTTCCGCGCCCGCTATAACGAGCGTGGGAGCCCGGATACTTTCGAGCCTGTCCCGCACGTCGGCGTCCCTGAGGGCCTCGCAACAAGCCGCGTATCCCTCCACCGGCGTGCCGCGCAACATGCTCCCCGCCGACTCCACGGTCTCTGGACGAGCCGCGCGGAACTCGGGCGTGAACCAGCGCTCGAGCACCACGTCGGCAATAGAACCGACACCCTCGGCCCTGACCTTGCTGGCGCGGGCGTCGTACATCTCGGGGTCGAATCGGGCTGCTGTGCAACACAGCACCAGACGCTGGACGCGCTCGGGTGCTTCGCTCGCCAGCCACATGCCGACGAGCCCACCGATAGAGAGGCCGCAGAACGAAGCGCTTTCGATCTCCAACCTGTCCAGCAGCGCCAGCGCGTCTCTCCCGAGGTCTTCTATCCTGTAGGGACCGGACGGGACGGGCGAACCACCATGCCCGCGTTGGTCGTAGCGCAAGAGACGAAAACGCTCGCGGAGAAAGGGCGCCTGGTCGTCCCACATCCCGAGCGTAGAGCCCAAAGAGTTGGACAAGACGAGGACCGGCGCGTCCTCCGGTCCTTCGAGGACGTAGTTCAGGTCCACTACGGCTTCTTGGGTCACTGGATCTCTCCTTCACGATATAGTTTCAGAGCCCGGTCCACGAACTTCCCCGCAGACCCGAGATAGTGTGCCGGATCCAAGGCCGCGTCTATCTCCTCCTCGGAGAGGACCTCGCCGAGCCTGGGTTCGGATAGTAGCTCCTCGCGTAGAGGCCCTCCGCTTTCGAGGGCCCGGTGCGAGGCTTCCTCGACGAGGTCGTGCGCCTCTAAACGCCCGAGATGCTCCGCCGCTACGGTGGCGACGTTCTCGGCGAGGAGCAGGCCTCCGGTGGCGTTCAGGTTCTCCAGCATCTTCTCCGGATAGACTTCCATTCTTTCGGTTACCTCCCTGACCGCGGCGGCGGCCCCACCTGCCAAGGCGAGGGCGTCAGAGAGGGCCTCCCACTCGGAGTGCCACGCGCCCACGGCCCGCTCGTGCTCGCCCACCATAGCAGCCTGCAGCGTATGCGAGAGGTCGAGTACCCTTCTGGCGTTCGCGGCGGCGGTCACGGAGAGTATGGGGTTTCGCTTGTGGGGGAGCGTCGAAGAGCCTCCCCTTCCCTCTCCCGCGGGTTCGGCGACTTCTCCGATCTCCGTCTGGGCCATCAGGATGACGTCCTGTGAGATCTTGCCCAGCACACCGGCGACGAGCGAGAGGGCGCTTCCGATCTCCGAGATCCTGACCCTGTCCGTGTGCCACGGAATTACGGGCTCCACGAGATCCAGCTCCCGCGCGAACTCGCCGAGAACCTTCGTTCCCGCCGGACCGAGCGAGGCCAGCGTCCCAGCCGCCCCACCCAACTGCACGGCAAGCCCAGACCGGCGTATCTCACGCAGCCGTGTTCCAACCTCGAGCACCGAGACCAACCAGCCGGCGGTCTTTTTGCCGAAGGTCGTCGGGAGCGCCTGCTGGAGCAACGTGCGTCCAGGCATCATGGTGTCTCTATACGTATCGGCGAGACGGGCGCAGGCCGCCGAGATCCCACCTATCTCGACGAGTACCAGGTCCAGAGCACTACGGCACACGAGCATCGCGGCCGTATCCATTATGTCCTGGCTCGTGGCCCCCTTGTGGACGTGGCCGGCGGCGTCTTTGGAGACTTCTGAGACAGCTCTGGTGAGATCCCGGACTAGTGGCGGGACGGGGTTGCCCTTGGCGCGTCCTTCGCGTCCTATCTGTTCGGGATCAAAGCGGTCAGTGTCGCAGCAGGAGACGATGGTCTCCGCTGCCTGGCGGGGGATCAGACCGGAACGCGCCTGCGCGATAGCGAGAGCGCCCTCAGCCTCTAGCATCGCCCCGATCCAGGCTCTACCGGAGACGGCCTCCGTAAACCTCTCGGGGACGAAGATCGGCCTGAACAGCTCTCCGGCCATCTCTAGAACGCGAAGTAAGCGGTCTGCCCGTCGCCCTGCAAGTGGATATCGAAACGCAGAGTGTCCCCCCCATCACAGGCTATGAGGGTTCTCCGAAGCTCGTGGTCCTCGATGGAAGAGAGAACGGGGTCGACAGCATTGGCCTGTTCCTCGTCGGGGAAGTAGATGCGGGTCACCAGGCGCTTCAAGAGACCGCGGGCGAAGACGGAGACCATAACGTGCGGCGCCTGAAGCTGGCCGTCCAGGCCGGCAACGGGCCCTGGCTTGACCGTCAAGAAGGAAAACTCGCCGCCTCTATCCGTGCCCGAGCGTCCGAAACCCGAGAAATCTTCGTCGAAGGGCAGGTCAGCCCTGTCGTCGGTAGGATGGTCGTAGCGACCCGTCCTGTTGGCCTGCCAGATCTCGACCAAAGCGTCGGGCACGACCTCGCCAGCCCCATCGTAGATGGTTCCCTTTATCTTTATTGCCTCGGGGTGGTCGGGCGAGACCAGTTCAGAGTAGTTCCTGTCGAGGAGCGCGTCGTGGAAGAAGGGGCCTATAGTCTGGGAAGGTGTTGGCTCCGGGTTCATCAGTGGTTCTCCATCGGGGTGGCTTCCCTTCCTTCCAGCACGATGTCGAAGCGGTAGCCCAGGGCCCATTCGGGCTGCGTAGTTTCGAGGTCGAAGGCCGAGATCATACGCTGTCGAGCCTCTCTATCCCGCACCGACCGGAAGATGGGGTCCTGCTCGAAGAGCGGGTCGCCCGGGAAGTACATCTGGGTTATGAGGCGACTCCTGAACGCCGGTCCGAACAGAGAGAAGTGTATGTGCGCCGGGCGCCAGGCGTTGTCGTGATTCTTCCAAGGATAAGCCCCAGGCTTTACCGTTACGAACCTGTACCTGCCCTCGCCATCCGTTAGGCATCTACCCGCCCCCGAGAAGTTCGGGTCCAGCGGAGCGGGGTGCTGGTCCAGATGGTGTGTGTAGCGTCCTGCGGCGTTGGCCTGCCAGATCTCGACCAGGCTGCTACGCACCGGGCGTCCGTCGCCGTCGAGGACGCGTCCCGTAACGATGATCCTCTCCCCCAGAGGTTCGCCCCCGTGCTGACGGGTCAGGTCGTTGTCCGACTCTTCTAACGGGACACGTCCATAGGCCGGCCCGGTCGTGCCCGAGAGGGTCTCGGGGAGGATGATGAGCGGCTTCTTCGGCGCCCTGAGCCGCGTCGCCACGTAGTCCGGGTACAGGTACGGCGGGTCGGCATCGTCGCGCCGGTAACCGGCGGCGTCTCCTGGCGTTTGGTGTGCCATGCGTTGCTTCTTCTCCTGCCTCTCGAGCCGGCTTCTCGACGACCATAGCGATACCCTACCCCGATGCACACCGTGGCGGGCACCCTGTCTCCTGTTTATAGCTCTCCCTCGTTCGCTATTCTGGCTGCTGTTGCGGAGTATGTCCAATACCAGATGGATGCTTCGGCATACTATTCTGGCATATCATCGACTTATGACCTGAAGGCAAGAGGATACTCGACGAGGATGCTTCTTCGCCGCTGCCTGGTGGCTCGCGCCAGGCTCCGCTTTATGGCACTATGCTCCGCATCAAGGATCAGGCATCAGGGAAAGGGACATAGAGGGAGGTAAGCATGGCTGAGAGTACGAGCCGCGAGGGAGGCGCTGACGCCGGTTGGAACATCCCGACCAAGTACCTGCCGGCCATAGAGTCCAGGGATCTGCCAGAGCCCCTGCCTTTCAGGAAGATCATAGGGGCGAGCGTGATCATCCTCGCAACGGCGCTAGGCTCCGGCGAGCTCATTCTCTGGCCCTACATCGTCACGCAAGTGGGCATAGGAATCTTGTGGCTCGCCATAGTCGGGTTCACGATGCAATTCTTCCTCAACATGGAGATCGAACGCTACACCCTGGCAACGGGAGAGACCGCCGTCGCTGGCTTCACCCGCTTCTGGAAGCCGTGGGGGGTAATCTTCATCCTGATGAAGGTTCGGATTCACAAAGACCGAGATCTTCTCTCAGCACTCCGCTGATATCGAGCATCTTGTCTGGATGCATATTCACTCGTAGCTTAAGCAACTTGTAGATGTAGTGGCGCTCCTCGGAGGTGAGACCGTCTAGTGTCTCAGGGAGGAGGCCCGCGTAGTTATGTAGGAGAGCGCACTTGTCTCTCTCGAGATCCCGCAGGCGCGCCCGATGGTCTTCGAGGGCCTCAAGTTCCCGTCGGGCGCGCTCGCGCTCCTCCTCGAGCGCCCTCAGTTTCGCCCCCAGTTCATCGAAGGTGATGAGCCCTTCGGCGGCCATGTCCTGCAAACGGGAACGTTTATCGACCGCTGCAGCCAGCTTGTTAGCCCACGCCTTCGCTTCTCGATCGGGGTCGCCCTGCACCTCGTCGCGCTCCCGCTCGATCATCTCCTCGAGGCCCTCCCGTAACCTCTTAGGGTCTTTCAACAAATCAGAGACGAACCCCCAGATTTGCGACTCCACCTTCTCGGCCCGGTGGCTCGTGTTATTCGGACAAGCCTCGGTACCCCCGCGCCGTCCCTTCGGGCACTTGTAGTAGAAGTACTTCCTCGCCGCGGAGGCGCGTGAAGCCCAAGCCGTCTCCGCTGCCATCTGGCTTCCGCAGCCGCCGCAGGTGGAGACGCCGCCAGAAAGCTCCCAGTACCTCCTACCTGCGGACGACGGCTTCTTGTTGTTCCGGACGGCCTCCCTCGCCGCGTCCACCCACTCGCGCGGTATCCCCGAATCCGGCACGGGCACGCCGATCCAATCGCTCTTGTCCTTCTCTGTAGTCTTCGTCACGTGCCGGTAGTACCGTTCCCCTGGCCCATCCTCCGCGATCTGCTTGCGCGTGATGCGGTGGCGGTTGTACCACCAGACGCCATACACCTCGTGGGGTTCGAGCCTTGCCACCACCTCAGTCGATACGAGTTTCGCGGTTTCCTCGTAGGAGTGTGGCTTGTAGACGTCGTTCAGGATGAGGTGGCGGATGACCGGCGTAGCCCACTGAGGCTTGCCGTCCGGAGACTTCTCACCCTCACGCTCGAGCGCTCGGCTGACCGCGTGCAGCGTCCGGTTTTCCACCCCGACCATCTCGAAGATGCGCCGTACCACCCGCATATTTTCTTCGTGGACCTCGTAGCCATTGCGCGTGGCATTGAGTTTAAAGCCGTAGTTCGGGCGGCGACCCGCCAACACCTTACCTTCACGGGCCTTTTGGAGCTTGCCTCGCCTGGAGCGCTCGCTTATCTTCGCCCTCTCGTACTTGCCTAGCTGGTCGAGGATGCCGTCCGTGAGTTCTCCCTCCGGTGTGTCGTCGCCCCTATCGTTGAGCGCCCGGATCTTCGTTCCGTGCTCCTCGAACTCCCGCCGGAGCAGGTAGTGGTACGCTGGCTCGCGGGCGAACCTGTCACGGTCCTGGGCCAGCACCACATGGACGCCGCCAGCAGCCACGAGGTCCCGGACTCGGTCCATGCCAGGCCTCTCCAGGCTGGCGCCGCTCTGCCCGGGGTCTACTACCTCCTCGAGGACCTCGTACCCTTCGCGAGCGGAGTACTCCCGCAGGGCTTCTACCTGTTGGGCTAGTGAGTAGCCGGAGCGGGCTTGCTCGTCGGTGGAGACGCGGGCGTAGAGGATGGCCCGCCTGAGGCCGTGACCGTTGGTGCTGGACATTCTCTAGCCTTCCCTCTTGACCAGTTCTTTGGACTCAACCCCGAGGACTCTCGCCAGCTTGCGGATGGTCGCGGGATGGACCACCGAGAAGCCGTTCTCGATCCTCCATACCGTCCCGTAGGCCAGGTTCGCCATACGGGCGAGCTCCCTCTGAGAGAGGACCGCCTCCTCCCTCAGCTCCTTCAGTTTTGGCACGTCTACCTCCATATCGTCGTAGGGTAGGGCAGGGTTCTTAACTAGTCAATATTATACTATAATTAGTCCAAAATTAGTGGGCAAGGTACAGAAGCCCGCTAGTGGTTTGCCGATGGCGGAAGGATGGTCTTCTGCAACATGCCAACCAGCTTGCCATGATCGTCTTCGGGCTCCGGGTGTAACGCTACGGACCTGATGCCGCAGTGGTAGGGAACGTAGCTCCTTTTGATCAGCCCCTTGGGCAGCTCGTCGTGGCACTCTAGGGTGTGCTCGTCTTCCCCGGTGACTTCTCTATCGTAGGTGGTGTCCACGCTTATACAGATCACACGCTCCGAGATGCACCCGATTATCGGGATAGGTTCGAATTCGTGCTTCGCCAGCGGTCCCTGATGGTCCCCAAGGCACTCCGATCATGCGGGTGTAGCTCGGCACCCCCTTCCCGCGTATCATCACCATCCCAACGCCTATATACAGAAATGGTGATGGTGATGATGGGTTTTCGGGGGTATCCGCGTTCGAGGAACCGTGAAGGGTGCCACTTCCATCCTCCAGACCATCATCTGAGTGAGCCCAAAGCGCCCCACTCGGCGTAAGTCTTAATCCGGTTACATTTGCTCCTCGCCCTACCTGTGTCCGCTCCGAGAAAGCTCTCACGAGGTACTCCCCTCGACTCCCTTCCTGTTCTCCTGTGGTTCGAGCTACCGGTCTTCGCTCTAGAGATCATCGACCTGGCTTCTCACGTACGCCACCTCATCCTGCAGATCTCTCACGTCCTCGTGGATCTCCTCCAGCTTGAACATCACCTTACTCAACCACTTCTCGAGGGCCTCGCGATCGGGCTTCTGCTCCAGCGTCTCCTCAATTTGCCTCAACGACTCTTTGAACGGATGGGGTTCTTGGGCGGACATATCTTCCTCTCTCTTTCTTGCGCCCACATTGGGGGTACGAGCTAGATTTCATTTACCCAGCTAGTATATCACATACAACTTATTAAGACAATAAACACATTAAATAAATTTATAACAAATAGATGGATTAGGTGCATGCACGTCTAGAGAGGCACTCTGCCCGGTTGAGGAACGCTAAGCTGGCGTCTTGTTGCTCTTAATACGCTTCTTGCGCAGTTGCGCGTGGTGCGGCTGTGCGTGCACTCGGTTCTCGGGCTCTGGTGATGACTTACAGGATCCCCCGGCACACAGGTTACCCTCTCCATAGACGTAGGGAGGGGTTTGTCCAAGAGCCCATTTATGTGCGGTTGGATGGAGCAGAGGAGGGGGAACCTACTGCTACTCTTGCCCACTCCCGTCCGAAGTCTTTAGACGCAGGTCACTGCGCAAAAAGCGTAAGAAGCGCAGGAAGTGAATCAGGGCGTCGCACGGGGCCTCGTTGGCCGTCCCTGATGGCGGAGGTGTTCTGTAGGCAGAGCGGGAAGAGGGGGATAGGGAGATGATGCTCTGAGGGTCCTCAAGGCATGGTGCGAGGTCAGGATAGGGAGGACTCCGGATCCTTCAGATGTAGCTGAAGAGCGGAGACGTCTGTGTCTGCGCTCAGTGGGGCCATGATCTCTCTATGGTAAGGCTGTTGAAGAAGCCAGGTCCCTAGCGTTACTTCACCCGAGTGCGTGGAAGCGGTTTTCTCGGAAGTCGCGGCTAGGGGAAGACCCTCCTGAACAGCCCGGGGTAGTCCAAGACCAGCCCGTCCAGGTCCACCGGCAGGTCCGCGCTAAACCCGCCGTCGAGACTCACGAACCGGTAGGTTAAGCCCCCGTCGCCCGTCTCCAAGCGGGTGTAGCGCTGCGGCTCCGGCCAGGGTTGGAGATCGGACCCCTCCAAGTAGGCGACCGTGATCTCGGCGGAACCCCCGGGCGCAAGGCCGAGCCTCCATATGGGCAGCGAGTTCGTGAACGGAGTCTCGGAGATGTCCACGTACTCGCATCCCTTTAGGTAAGACACGCTCCGTCCGTCGGGTCCGGTCCAGTTGCCCTCCCCGTCGGAGAGCAGCTCGACCCTGGGCGGCTCGCCGGGGACGCCCACACGCGCGGCCCGCACACGCCAGTAGGGGTCGCAACGCACCTCGTAGGAGAGGCGGAACGGGCGCCCGTCGGCCACGCCCAGGACCAAACCGTCGGCGACCACGCCGCTCTCGCGCACTGCCAGGCGCAGGTGCCCCAGGCCGGGCCCCTGCCACGCCGACCACATCACTTCCCTTATCGTGGGCGCCCCTTCCCTTCTGTTTCAGAAGACCGCTCCGGGAGAGTCTAGGAGACGCCGAGGCTTCCCACACCCCGAATCCATTTTTCACTTATTCACCCTAGTGCGTGGACGTAGAATTCTTAGAACTTCGCCCTGACGGAGTTCTAAGAAGTTCGCTCGTGGAGAGCTCGAGCCAACCGCACCAGAGACGCCGGCGGAGAGACTAACGCCCCCGCCTGAGGGCTGACAATACGTCCTGGGAACTGCGGTACTCGCCTTCCGGGAGCCTCTTGCGCAGCTGAGAGATGACCGGCCCAGGCACACCGTTGCGCTCGAGCCTTCCAAGCAGCTCCTCCTTGCGGGCGGGGAACTGCACTCCTTCAAGGTACCTACCCACCTGGGCGGGCAAGCGCTTCCTCAAAAAATCCACGGTCTAACGCCTCCTCCTGTTGGTCGATTAGCGGGGTGATGGTACCGCGCGGCGCGATACCCCAACTTCCGCTCCAAGATCAGCGTTAGCGCTCCGGCACGATGCCCCAGTCGCTCAGAGAGGCGTAGAGCGTCCGTGGTGGCGTAGGGTGTTCGGTCGTTGAAGCTAGTGTACCCCCCACGCGGCACTTTCATCGAGGGCGCTAATGGCGTTGATCAGCGAGCGAGGAACCGGCCGATAAGCATACGGGTTCTCGATAACCCGCCAGCGTTGCCGGATAGTGAACGGCGGACCCATAAATGAGCCTTGCTCGAAAAGGATTACTGCTCCGACGCGCCGGTTACGTACTGGCTGTAACCACCTCAGAACAAACGGCACCCACCAGCTCATGTGGCCCTCTGCCTCTGTAACGCGGACGGCGAGGATGTTCTGCTCCCTCTTTGAGAAGTGGGGTAGTTCATTACTCAGCAGGCGGTGCACGCGCTCGGTCGTTATCACTTGGCGAACCGTAACAGACGTTGACAGCACCACACCTCCGCCACCAACCCGCGCGCTGGAAACGCCGATCTTTGGCCGTGGATCTAGGTCGTTAATCAGGGGGCCGGCGTTTGGGGGCAGCAACCCCAAGTAGTCGCGGCGAACCTTCGCGATCTCTGCGACTTCGTGAACGCGACCGTCCGGCAGAGTAGAGGACACGGCGTCGAGAATGGCGTCAAACTGGACGTCGGGTTCCTCCGATAGCAAGATCTCCGTGCGGGTGCCTGTGGTGCGTTCGACCAGTTCCGTGGCCATGCGCTGAAGCGTGGATTCCGCGTCTTTTACCGCTGCCGCCTGTTCCGGTGCGATCACCTCCGCATAGACCCGTTTCGATCCGATCCTCACCAAGCAGTCCAGCGTCTTTGAACCGACCTTGGGTTCAAGAACAGGCAAGAATCCGCACCTGACAAGCGCCTCCGCGAACTGTAGCTCCGCTATAGCTCCTCTTTCACCCCGGCGCACGCGGGCCATGACGGGGCCGAAGCCATCCAGTCGCTCGCAAGCTGCAAGGGTCCGGCCACGTGCGACTGCCGAGACGACCATAGAGATGCCGCGATGGCCCTGTGCTCCCTGAATTTCCAGTTCTTCAACGACCTCAGGCCAGTAGCGGCGGAGCGCGTCGAATGCACGCTCTACCTCAGACGGCGTTTCGTCTGGCTCGACGCCCAGGCACCATTCGGTAACGAACTGGCACCAGTTCGCGTCAATGTTCGGTGGAATCTTCGGTGGAATCAACATACCAACTCCAAGCACCCGACTTACAGAGTGTACTGTCGCTGCATAGCCCCGTAGCATCCTCTATTCACCGAACGTCGGGGAGCTCGACTTTAGCCATTCACGCTGCGTAGCAAACCGCGTCGGTCAGGCGTTCCACAAATGCCTGTGGGACTTTCACCATGTCGGTCGATGAAGGCGACCCGTAAAAACTCTGCTCCTCCTGGGTCCACAACTCTTTGCGCACCAACGCCAAAGCATCGGCGAAGGTCGGATGAGCCTTGTGGTACCAAGCCGTCTGTCGCCGCAGGGCGCCCGCCGACTGTCCCATCCGCTGATGCGCGAACAAGCTCACCAACGAGAACAGATCCAACAGTGCTGGTGTGGTTCTTCGGATCGCCAACTCCGACCACTGCCTCTGTGTCTCGAACCCCAGGTGCCTGCGCATCTCCTGAAAGGTCACCTCTAGCTGCCAGCGCATCACGAACCACGAGAGGATCTTCCGCGGCTCGGCATCGAGATCGGTACACAAAAAGTGCCTGGGTCTTGAACCCTCCCTCGGGATCACGGATCAGAACCCAGCGCACCGGCACGGCGAACAAGCCCGTGGAATACCACACGGCTGTCGTAGAAGCGATCTCGACCCTGCGCTCCCCACTCCCATACCAGTTGGCGATCGTGGTGAGCTTCCAAACGGTTTTAGGGTCTTGGGCCACCCGAGAAAGTTTGGGCAAGCGCTCTCCTTTGAGGCGCGGTCTGCCTATCTGATGGGGGCGTCGTGGCGCAGCCGGTTCGTAGAGAGCGGCATCCAAGCGCAAGCGGGTTATTGACTAGGTGATCGGATCGGAGAGCTTGCAGCATTGGTCGAGCAGTTTGAGCGAGGCGTAGGCCCGATCGGCTACGGCCACTATCTTCCGCTGTGGGTACCAGCGCCTTAGCACCAAGAGCAGCTGCCAAGCCCACTCGGTTATCTTCTTGTGTCGTTTGCCCCGCCTGGCGGCATAACGCTCGGAAGGAGCCAGGGCACTAAGGAAGGGCAGAGCCCATACCCGAGATGCCCAGGGGATCTCCACCAACAGCATCACGCATACCCACCTTAGAGTACGCTGCTCTTCACGAACTCTTCGTGGGTGGAACGCACCGGATCTCGGTAAACACCCTTGGCAGCGATCTTCTTGCCCCAGCGTCGCTCCAGGGTCTCGTCGATACCCACGACCAAAGGATCGCCTTCGGGCACGAACATCTCTACCAACAACCCTAACAGCACACGGCTCGCCTTTAGGCTCGACCAGCGAGCGTGACTTAGCACCCGATGGTAGCGATGGAAGCGTTTATGTTGATCCAAGCCCATCGCGGGCAACGCAGAGCAGACCGTTCGCCGGCCCGGTGCTGCGGAAAAGCGCCCATCAGGAGGACTTGGGCATTTTGCCAGACGCGCTTTGAGAAAAGTGGCACGAACGGGGCCAAGAGCCGTATCATCTGGAGGGGTAGGGTGCGCATCTGGATCACCTCTTTTAGCGGAGACTGGTGACGAGGGCGTACCCTACCCCTTTCGCTTCCAAATCGCTAAAGTCGAGCGGGGAGAGACCGTCTGAAAAAGGTGGGGACCGTTCACGTGCGGGAATCGCCCCTTTGGCGGATGCGCCCGGCCTGCTTTCGGAGTACGCTGCCTCTGTTGCGTATTCGGAGAGCAAGGGAGCGTAGAAAGTGGCAAGGAATGAGGGCAAGACCTTCGTCGGTCCGGACGAGGGCGCCTACCTGCCCGTCCTGGACGTAGTCCACAAGGTCACCGCGGAGGCCTCCGGCGGTTCGCTAACGATCGAGGAGTGGGGCCTCCCCCCGGGAATCATGATACCCCCGCACACCCACGCCCGCGAGGACGAGTGCGACTTCGTGCTGGAGGGCGAGCTGAAGTGCTATGTAGGGGGGGAGGTCGTGCTCGCCCCGGCCGGCTCCTACGTCCTCAAGCCGCGCAACGTACCCCACGCCTTCTACAACGCGGGCTCGGAGACCGTGCGGCTCTTGGGGATCATCACGCCGGGCGGGCTGGAGGGCTACTTCGACGAGTACGAGCAGATCGCCTCAAAGCTCGCCTCGGGAGAGATCGACGAGGGGGAGCACAGGGGGAGCCGAGCCGAGCTCGGCGAGCGCTACGGGATCACTTGGCACGACGAGCGCATCCCCGAGGCCAGGGCCCGCTTCGGCATCGGTCCTTAGCCGCGCCGGGATGCCGAGGGAGGCCTTCGTCCTGTCGGGCTCGGAGACTTTCTCCCGGCCCTATTCGCCAGAATGCCCGCCAGGACCGTGCGAAAATCCTACGTACGCGCCAGCCTCCTTACCATCAGGCGGGTCATGGCAGCGTAGACGAAGGCCTCTCCGGTGGCGCACAACCTCTCGTAATCCTTGCTCATCCTGCGATAGTGAGAGATCCAGGCGAAGGTGCGCTCGGCCACCCAGCGTCTGGGGAGGTTCTCGAAGGCCGGGCGCTTCGGCAGCTTCTTCAGGTCCATCTCGCGGCCGTCCTTGAACCACTCCCTCGCCCAGATCTGTAGGACCTTCTCGGGTGGCGGCTTCGGGGAGCGGTTGACCACCTCGACCTCCACGCCGAGCGCCTCCTCCGCCCAGTCTTTGCCCCGTCCCCGGTAGCCCGCGTCCACCCACAGGTGCGAGAGGCGCGGGATCAGGTCCCGTGCGGGATCGAGCAGCTGCTTAATGCCGTCTTGGTCGGGCACCCGCGCGCTGTGGACGCGGGCCTCGACCAGCAGCCCTTCGGTGTCCACGAGGATGTGGCGTTTCCTGCCTCGGACCTTCTTGCCGCCGTCAAACCCGCGCTGCTCGCCGCCCACCCCGGTGGTCTTCACGGACTGCGCGTCCACGATGCCCGCGCTCGGCTCGGGATCACGGCCGAGTTTCTCCCTCAACCGCCTACGTAGGACGCGGTTCATCCGCTCCCAGAGCCCGTCGATACGCCATTTCCTGAAGTAGTGGAACACGGTCTTCCAGGGAGGGAACTCGCGTGGGAGCAGGCGCCACTGGCAGCCGCTCTTCAGCAGGTAGAAGATGGCGTTCAGGATCTCGCGGGGGCTGTGAAGCCTTGGACGTCCGCGGTGTTTTGGGCCCGGGAGGAACGGTTCGATCATCGTCCATTCCCCGTCGGACAGGTCGGTAGGATACCTTCTGTTCTCCATGCCGCGGAGCGTAGCCGGAGGCTTGCGCCTTTTTCAGACGGTCTCGGAAGATGAATTCTGCGAACTTCGCCGTGACGGAGTTCTCCGAAGTTTGCTGTTGGGGAGGAGGGCGTCATGGAGGATACTCAGCCTGCCGGATGTCGGTTCGGTCCCGGAGGCCGTAGGAGGTGAGTGGTGTTGGATCACGTTAGTCTTCCCGTATCGGACCTTGAGCGGAGCAAGCGCTTCTACGAGGAAGCTCTGTCTGCGCTGGGCTACAGGCTGATCATGGAGCACCACATCTCTGGTGTGGGCTTCGGACAGTCGGCTAAGCCGGATTTCTGGATCAGGCAAGGTGAAGTGGGCGCTGCAGTCCACGTCGCGTTCGCCAGCGAAGACCGCGCTACCGTAGAGGCCTTCCATGAGGGAGCTATCGCTGCCGGCGGGCATGATAACGGGCAGCCCGGACTTCGACCTGAGTACCATTCAGCCTACTACGGTGCTTATGTCCTAGATCCAGACGGCAACAACATCGAAGCGGTCTGCCATCGGCCAGAAATGGAAGCCTAAGCCGTCAAGCCCTTATTAACCCGAGTGCGTGGAAGAAGGGGAATTCTGCGAAGGTCGCGGCGGGGTTGGAGTGGTGACATCATGCTCATCGGTGGAAAGAGGCAGGACTCGCTGAAGGGAAGCGGGGGTAGGAAAGGAGAACACGCGTGTCTGAGCACCAGACGGAGGCAGGGACAGTCCAGTCGCCCGAGCAACGCAGGGACGCGTTGGTCGGAAGGATCTTCGCAAGCTCCATTGGGTTCATGGAGATCTTGAGCATCCACGTAGGTGATCGCCTGGGCTTCTACCAGGCGCTTGCGGACGACGGCGGAGCGACAGCTTCTGAACTTGCTGATGCCACAGGCACCAACGGGCGATACACGCGAGAGTGGCTCGAACAGCAGGCGGTGGCCGGCATCCTCGAAGTCGACGATGCAGATGCACAGCCCGAAGAAAGGCGCTACCTATTGCAGGAGGGCCACGACGAGGTGCTGCTGGAGCGCGACAGCCTCTACTTCGCAGCGCCGCTTGCGCAGCAGATGGTGAGCCTAACGCGTCCGCTATCGGCGGTGTTGGAGGCGTTCAAGAAAGGCGGAGGGGTGCCCTATCCCGACTATGGGGAGGACATGCGCGAGGGCATCGCCCGCGCCAACCGGACGATGTTCGTCAACTTCATGGGCACCGAGTGGCTGCCCACTGTATCCAACGCGCACGAACGGTTGCGAGCCGACCCGCCCGCTCGGGTGGCCGACATAGGGTGCGGGGCGGGGTGGTCGAGCATCTCGATGGCCCGGGCTTACCCCAAGGTGCTAGTCGACGGCTTCGACCTCGACGAGGGCTCCATCGCCGAAGCCAAGGCTAATGCCCAGGCTGAGGGCCTTACCGACCGGGTGAGCTTCCAGGTACGCGACGCCGCAGACCCAGAGCTCTCGGGCAGGTACGACCTGGCGATCGCCATCGAGTGCATCCACG
>CAWKIM010000015.1:0-130368 GCA_963849745.1 uncultured Rubrobacteraceae bacterium
CGCCTTTCTAGCGTTCTCGGAAGTTGCCCCAGGATTTGTGGCCCTGCATACTAGGCTACATTGCGTAACTCGTCGGGGCTGACGAGTCCCGCCCTCTAGATGAGGGGGTAGTGCATGAAGAAGCGCATCCTATTGTTGCTGACGGTGGTGGTACTAGGCGTGGTGCTCGTTGTTGGGGTGGCACTGGCCGCTAACTTTACGGGCACCGCTGGACCCAACCGCATCACTGGCACTGGAAGTGCTGACAATATCGACGGTGGTGGTGGCGCTGACATCCTAAATGGGGCGGAAGGGCCCGACAACCTGTTTGCCGCCTTCGGAGTCGACGCCCTCAGGGGTGGGAAAGGCGACGACTTGCTCGTCACGTTCGACCGTAGTGGAGGCGACACGGCGCGCGGTGGTGATGGCGTGGACACGTGCGTCATTGATCAGGGCGACAACGTCGCCAGTTGTGAAGATATAAACCCCGAAGTTACGGTAGATCAACCGTAAGTAGAGACAATCTTTCGGTTTGTTCTCAAGGGCCGGGGGCCTGCGGGGCTCCGGCCTTCTTTATGCCCTCATTCACCGGAGTGCGTGGAATAGGCTTTCTGCGAACTTCGCCTCTCCGGAGTTCTCGGGAGTTCGTATACCCCCTGTCCAACCCCCATGAGTACCCCTGGCTGAGATCGGCTTCCTTCGGCAATTATCGCGACTTCCTGACTTCCTTATAATGCCCATCGGACGGAGCCTACGACACGGCGGCTCCTTACCGATCGGACCGGGGCAGAGCGCCTTGTAGCGGCTCCTCGCGGGTATGGGTACGATGGGGGCGTGGGCATGGAGAGGAGGAGAGCGTGAACGATGACCTACGCCAGAAGATCCTCGACATCATCTGCAAGGAGTGGCCGACGCCAGACGGATCCCTACTGGGCTTCGACATCTACGAGCGACTGAGAAGCCAAGGCGTCGAGGTTACCCGCGACGCCGTAAACACCGTGCTATCGGGGCTGGCGACGAGCGGCCGGATAACCCTTACGTTTTCGGCGGGCGATGCCCTCCCTCCTGGGGGCGCGGTGATCCATGACATAGAAGACGATCCGTGCGAGTAGCCCAGAGAACGACCTCTATTCACCGGAGTGCGTGGAAGGGAAATTCTCCGGAGTTCGCCTTTTGGTGATTCTCGGAAGTTCATTTATGCGGATAGGCTGCTCAAATACGAAGCAGCTTAATAACATTTAATACATATATCACTCATTTGGGGGATGCGCCTAGTACCCGACACTTGCTACTGTGGTGTCATTGGACTACACGGTGGGCTGACGGGTTCAGTCCCTCTGGAAAAGACGAGATGGGAGTGTAACTCATGGATGAGAACGGTGCACAACAAACAGCCGCAGCAACCAGGAATTTCAATCACCTGGGGAGGTAAGCATGCCCATAACAAGTCAAGCAGCTAATTTTTTTCACGCTGGGGATTTTGACGACCCTTTTTCCGCGTCAGTAACCATTCAGGTCCCCAATGCCACCACGTTAGCGGAGATCTCGCTCTTTCGCGTTGACGTCAGCGACGAAGGACACAATTCCGCGACGGGCAGGATCAGTCAGATCGTAAGTGCCAGCGGAGTCGAGAATTTCGCCTTTCCCGGTGGGTTGCCTGTGCCCATTGTATTCCGACAGAGAGTCACAAGCATTAACTTCACTATATACGTAGTCAATGCATTGGCTGGGGCTCGATGGATGCTCCACTTCTATACATAGGAGGTGACGATGGAATCTATACAGATCGCAGGCACAGATTACACTCCGCACGAACAGTGGTGTGTCGTATATGACCGCCGCACGGGAGCTGTGGTGCATATACACCAGTACATCGCACTGTCGGGTGACCAAGAAGCTCTTTCGGCGGACGAACTTGCGTCACAGGCGATAGAGCAAGCGTTACAGGTGACTGAGGAAGCTGATAGACACTTTGAAAAAGACTACGTGGACGTAGCACATCCGGCGGACGATACGCCGCTTGACTTCAACAACCGCTACAGTGTGGACTTGGAGTCAAGTTCTGTTCGCTACGAGCAGCGGTCGAGAGCTAAACCCGACCGGCCTGGAGAGTAGAACCGGCAGGCAGTAAGCGGGTGCAGGGGCCCTATCTCTTGCCCTTATTCACCGGAGTGCGTGGAATAGAGATTCTGCGAACTTCGCGTGTACGGGGTTCTACGAAGTTCGCTACCCGCAAGAAACTTCAAGCAACAGCAAAAATATGGCCACCTGGCGTATAGGCATACTGTACTCGCGCCTCGATACTTAACCCACTAGCCACTGAGGCTAGCCACTCGAGGCGAGCTAACCGCTCCTTTTCCCAGCCTCCCTACAGCGAAGGTGAGGTCCACCTAATGAGAAGGACGATAGTACTGCTCGCGGCCATGGCTGCCATGGTGGTGGTATACGCGGGGGCCGCTTTTGCCGCTTCTGTCGACGAGCTCGAGCCCAACGGCGGGTATCTTTGCTGTGCTGGGGCGCAGAACATCGACGATTACTTCAGCCTGGACGCGGATCCCAACATCACCAATCTCACCGGCACCGAAAACACCTCCACTACCGTGCCGCACGCGACGATCAATGGCACAGGGGACAATACGTACGATTACTACTCCTTCACGGTGCCCGAAGGTGGTGGCATAGCCACCATCGACATTGATGGTGGCTACAACACCGACATCAACGGCCTGCCTTACGACCTTGACTCGTGTCTAAGATTGTTCGACAGCCTCGACGCGGAGCAAGAAAACAACAACGGTTTTATTAAGGCAAATTGCGACCAAGCCTATCGCGATCCGGGAAGCCAGGATTTGAGAGATAGCGCCTTGGAGTATCCCCTGAATCCTGGTACCTACTACGTCAAGGTTGGTACCTATTTTGACAACGTGATCGAAGCTGGGGCGGGCTACACGTTGCACGTGTCGATTCCCAATCACCCTGTCGGAGACGGAGACGGCGTGCCGGATAGCACCGACAACTGCCCTGCGGTTGCCAACCCTGATCAGACAGACACCGACGGCGATGGGCAAGGAGATGCCTGCGACACTACAGACGACACCACTGCGCCGCAGCTGAACCTCCCAGAGGACATCACCAAGCAGGCCACCGGCCCCGCGGGCGCTCAAGTGAGCTGGCAGGCTCCCACGGCCACCGACGAGAACCCGGCCAACCCGCAGGTCAGCTGCGATGCGACCTCCGGCGACACCTTCCCGATTGGCACCACAACGGTCAACTGCTCTGCGACCGACGCGGCGGGCAACATCGCTAGCGGCTCCTTCGACGTCACGGTGCAAGACACTACGGCGCCCAAGGTCACCAACACGACCGTCCCCGCAGCAGGCACCACGAGGGTCGCCCCTGGAGTCAACGTCACGGCTACCTTCACGGAGGCTATGGACGCAAGCACCACCGACGGGGATCCAAGCACGATCAGCGGCACAACCTTCAAGCTCCTCCGCGCGGGTACAACTACCGTGATAGGGGCTGTAGTGAGCTACGACGCGACAGCCAAGAAAGCGACACTCAACCCGAACGCTAACCTCCGGCTCGGAACCAAGTACAAGGCGGTGGTCACCACGGGGGCTAAGGACCTGGCGGGCAACCGACTCGACCAGAACTCCACGACAGATGGCTTACAGCAAAAGGCGTGGACTTTCACGATCAGAAACTAGTCGTCTGCAGCGAAGAAGGTTTGGGGGTCGGGGCTTGCTCTTCACAGCTACCCCGGGCCTTCCTCTTCTTGCCCTTATTCACCGGAGTGCGTGGAATATAGATTCTGCGAACTTCGCCTCTACGGAGTTCTAAGAAGTTCGTCTATCCAGCGTTCTCGGCTCCTCTTTGTCAAGCAGCGTTGCGCGACGGCGCCTGCGAGTCCGCCATGAGGCTCTTGAAGACGGCATCGGAGATGCGCCTCTTGAGGCACCGCAACGCCTCCTTGCGAGATTTGCCCTCCGCGATCTTCTTGCGGTAATAGACTCCGCCTCTAGCGTCCGACCTGGCCTGGCAGGTGGCGACCATGTGCAGGGCGTAGTTGAGCTTGCGGTTCCCTGCCAACGAGAGCCTGTGGCGCACCACCTCCCCGCTTGAGGCCTCGAGCGGCGCTGTGCCGGAGTAAGAGGCGAAGTGCGCCTTGGTCGGGAAGCGTCTCACGTCGCCTACCCCGTCCCGATGATCCTGGCGGCCAGGATGGGTCCTATGCCGAAGATCTGGGTGAGGGTGCTGCCGGAAGCTTCCACCTTGGCTTCGATGCGCCCGTTTAGGTCGGCGATCTTCCTGTCCAGCGTCCGGACGTCGCGCAGCACCTCAGAAGCCAGCCGGCGGCGGAGGCGGGCCGAGGTGCCCTTGGGCCGTATGCCGCGCAGGATGCGCGCTGCCCTCTCGGCCGAGAGCGTACGGGCCACCCCACCGGGGAGGAGGTCCCGCAGGAGCGCGTGGAGGCTGCCTTGAGCGCCCTGGTACGCTCGGCTACCAGGTCAATAAGCGCCTCTCGGAGAGCAGGCGCAGCGCCTCAGACGTGGCCTCGGGATCTACCGCAGCCAAACGCTCGTTGCGCGAGGCGGCCAGCGCGGTGGCAAGGGCATCGAGCCCGTCGTTCTTGCGGGCGTTGCCAGCGAAGCTAGAGAGCACTCGCACCCGCGCTGAGAGCTTGGGCGGCACGTCCACCACCGACTCTCCGGCCGCCGCCAGCCTCACCGCCAGGTGACGACCGAGGCCACCGGCGTTCTCCACTGCCCAACGACACTCGGGGAACCGCTTAGCCCAGCGTTCGAGTGACCTCAAGCCGGAGCGGTCCTGCGGGAAGCTGGCACGCTCGAGGAGCTCGCCCGTGGCTTCCTCAACCGCAGCGACGGCTAACGACGCCTTGTGGGGATCGACCCCTATTAGCACTTTCATGCGTGCGCACCTCCGTTTCAGTCGGACCTCCGCCACCATCGTCGCGCGCGTAGGACATTCCGACTTCGTGCCGCACACATACCTCTTTTGAGTCACTTCGCACGCCACGTTCTCTACGGCGGGACGCAAGCCGAGAACAAGCCAACCCACCTTACGGGCGACAGGAAGTTCGCGAGCGATCCCTGTATAACCGGTACCCTAGAAGCTTAGCGGCTGCAGACCACCAAGCTCCCGACTAGAGTTAAACAAGTCGGAAGTTCTCGGAAGTTGAGGGCAGCTGGGCTATCGGAAGTCCCGTTTGTCTCAATCGGGACGGGGTCCTGTAGGGCTCCGCCACTCGCCATGGTACACTCGAGGGGTACTAGAAAACTGGGTTTTGTTTGATGGAAGCGCCGCCCGGAATGAAGGGGCGGTTTTTTTGTTGCTGTGGAGCCCTACGAACCGGAAAGGCGGGCTCTCAGAATATGGCCCAAGGAACAGTTAAGGACAACGTCAGGGACGAGCTGGACGAAGCCGCCGGGCGAGGCAGGCGCGAGAGAGAAGAACGCAAGGGGGCCACCACCGAGGAAATAGTGAGGCAGCCGGGCTCCGGGGGGGTCAAGGACAATGTCCGGGACGAGTGGGCCGACTCGCAAGAGCGCCGCTAGCCAGAAAAGCCAATTCGTAGAAGGATAGAAACGTACCCCATAGAGAAGGGTGGTCGAGATGGCTAGCATAGGCACGAAGATCAAAGAGGCGGCGATGAAGGCCGCCAAGGACAAGGTCTCCGGGGACAAGAAGGGCAAGAACGATGAGCGCACCGGAGGCTCGGAAAGCGGCGTGGACAAGGCCAAGAGGGCCGTCACGAACCGTCTGAAGTAGAAGAGGATGCTATCGGGCCGGGTCCCTACGGGGACCCGGCCTCTTCGTTACAATGCTTACCATGCTTCGTGGGGAACGTGGCTAGGGCACCCCTTCGGTCCCTTGTACACCCGAGTGCGCGGAAGAGGTTTTCTGCGAACTTCGTATTGACGCAGTTCTCCGAAATTCGCTAAAGAAGGTTTGAAAGGTCTCTCTCGTAACGCTTATCGTAACGATCAGGAGACGGTTGCGCGCTAGAGTGGGTCCACACAGAGCGCGTGGCGGGGGCAGTCTCCCGCCCTTAGGGAAAGGAGTGCAGAAGAAGATGATAGCCAAGACCAACCATTTGGGGACCCTGGCAGCAGCGGTGGGAGCGTTAGTGGCAGTGGGGTTGCTTCTTCTGATGCTGGTTGACGTGCGGCCTGCAGAGGCCACCTTTCCGGGCAAACCCGGCAAGATAGCCTACGAAGGCAACGACGGAAACGACGCCGAGATCTACACCATCAAGCCCGGCGGAGGGGGTAGGGTCAAAGTTACCGACAACAATGCGGCCGACTACGGACCTTCCTATTCGCCCAGCGGCAAAAGGATAGCCTTCTATGCCTACGATGGACAAGACTACGAGATCTACACCATCAAGCCTAACGGAGGGGATAGGGTCCAACTTACCGACAACGATACGGGCGACTACACTCCTTCCTACTCACCCAGCGGCAAGAAGATAGTCTACTCGGGCCAAGACGCACCCAACGGTGACCGCGAGATCTACACCATCAATGCCGGCGGTGGAGGCAAGAAACAACTCACCGACAACGCCACTGGCGACTATGAGCCTAACTACTCGCCTTCCGGCAAGAAGATAGCCTATTCAGGCCAAGACGCACCCAACGGTGACCGCGAGATCTACACCATCAACGCCGGTGGTGGAGGCAAGAAACAACTCACCGACAACGCCACTGGCGACTATGAGCCTAACTACTCGCCTTCCGGCAAGAAGATAGCCTTCGAAGGCTCTGACGGAAACGACTCTGAGATCTACACCATCAACGCCGGTGGGGGAGATAGGGTCCAACTCACCGACAACAATACGGATGACTACGAGCCTAACTACTCGCCCAGTGGCAAGAAGATAGCCTATTCGGGCTCCGATGGACAAGACGACGAGATCTACACTATCAACGCCGGTGGAGGAAGTAAGTTCAACGTCACCGATAACGGTACGAACGACTACGAGCCTTCTTGGGGGAGCCAGTAGTAGAGAGGCTCCTCCCCTTCTCTGGCTGATCCGGAGGAGGAGTGCCAGGTTTATAACGTTCTCGAAGCAGCCTAAATAGCGTCTCTAGGGAGGGCCGGGGTCTTCTAGCAGCCTCGGTCCTCCCTCTTGCCCCGTATTCACCGGAGTGCGTGGAATAGACATTCTGCGAACTTCCGCTTTACGGGGTTCTAGGAAGTCCGCCATCCGCAAGCGACTGCTAAGACTACGAGAAAGTTAGTACATTTGGTTAATGTATTTAGTACCTGATGCTTGCTATATTGGGCCGATAATCATAGCAACCCGGAGTAGAGGCTAAGAAGCCCGCCTCAAAGATGGGCGCTCAAAAGAGAGACGGGCAGAGCCAGTGGCGCAACCGGCTACCTCACCTTAGGAGGTCGGCCGGTTTTCGTTTTTGGCAAACAGGCGAAGCGAGGGCAAAGCACACGAGGAGCACACGGGAGTCCATAGACCGTGCGCGAGGAGAACCCCTCCAATCTACCGGCCGGCTACACCCTAGACCTCGTAGGCGACCCGTGCGTCATCGTGCTCCTGCGGGCAGAAGGGACGGTCGTGGCCCGCTTTACTCGGAACGTCGACCCCCGGGAGGTAAGGCGGGCCGCCGAAGAAGACAGCGCCGCGGAGGGACATTCGTTGGCGGTGAGTTCCCGGGGCCCGAGGTCCCCAAGCCGTCATGGGCGTGGTGGTGACACCTAGCGCTAGTGAAACGTTCACCCCCCGCGAGCTTACCGACGCATACAAGGTCTTCAAAGAGCGTGGGCCACAATATCTGGACGCCGAGACCGGTCTCGGTGCCTCAGCGTACCGCTTTGGCGAGCGCGTGCTCCTCGTAGAATGAGAATAGACAGGTTCTTTGACATCCTCGACAAACCGATCGCTGCGCTTAGCATGATTTTCGTGGTGGTTACTGTAAGCGTATTGCTCTACTTCGGCTACTACCAGTCCAAGACGCCAACCCCCCTGCCTACAGAGCTGACCGACGTCGGCGTGACCCTGTTTTCCGACACCTTCGACAGAGACGCCAACACCTTTGTTCCGCCGTGGGACCTTACCCGTAGGGCTGCTACCGATAGGCTCACAACCGACTCCACGGTGGTACGAAAAGGGACTCACTCGGCCAAGTTTCGGGTACACGACTCCGACGCCCTCGCAGAAACTAATGCCGCCCCCCAAGCGCAGCTCGAATACCGTAATAAGTTCTGCGTGCGCGATGAACGCTACCTCGGATGGTCTTGGTACTTACCGTCGAACTTCCCAGCAAAGATGCCTTCTGGTTCTTGGATAAACATAGGGCAGATAGGCTACGGCGCACCGTGGGGAGACCCACCTTTACACTTCTCCTACAAAGGCTCTTCCATAGACCTGCTTAACAGCCAAAATGGTCAGCTAAGAACCGTTGCTTCTATCCCCACTCAGCGGGGGCAGTGGCAAGACGTTGTGGCACACGTGAAGTTCTCAAAGTACACCAGCCTCGGCTTTGTCGAGTTGTGGGTGAATGGACAGCCGGTCAGGATGTCTAATGGCTCTACCAAGCAGTACATGAACACACTTGACCAGAAGGCTCTGGGCTGTGGAGGTTGGCAGCCAACCCTCTACAGGAGCAAGGGTTACTGGGAGTGGATCACCCTCTACTACGATGAAGCGAAGGTGGGCACCTCCTACGCGGCCGTGGCGCCCTAGCATTAAAGTACCTAACTAATAGCGCAGATCGGCGTCGGCACGACGGAGGCGAAGCGAAGGGCTGGAGCCTAGAAGCGATGGGAGCTCCGACCCCACTATAGAGGCCGGGGCGCCGAGCCCATGAGAACCTATAAGATGCCCCAGGGGCTAAGCGCTTTCACACACACGAGGTGGGTATCACAGTCACAGCATGATAAAGAGGATCGTTCTTGGCCCCTATTCACCGAAGTGCGTGGAATACAAGTTCTCCGAAGATCATATTCGGCATCCTGCATAGATCGTCCCATTAGATCGGCATTGGACAACTTCAACCAATCGTAGGACTTGAGCTGGCCACTACGGGTAGTAGTGGCGCATAAGTATTCGTCCTGGTGAATGCTACCTCCCCTGTAGCACCCTGACGTTCCTCCTTATCTGACACGTAGGAAGAGCCTCAAATCCCGGTGTTGAGCTACCGCTCATCGCGAGAAGATGTGCAGAGTTTGTTCGAAAGAGATTGCCACGAATCATCCAGTCGGGTGCTCTGTGCATCGCTGGTGTTAACACCGGAATAGTTTTTCCTTTCTTTTCCGGTACCCGAACGAAGTGGCACCCCTTAGCGTGGAGGCATGGGAGAGAACAGGCTCACCACCTACAGGATCTCCGAGGCGGCTCGTGAGCTGGGCATCTCTGCCGAGTGGCTGAGGGTGGGGGAGAAGCGGGGTTTCTTCCCTCCTGCTCTGCGCGACCGTAACGGCCACCGCTACTACACCGAGGAAGACATCGAGCGCATGCGAAGCAGGTCAAGCCCGCGCCGTCCGGGGTCCGGGCGTGGGTGAGACGAACAACACAGCCTCGCTGAAGGTCACAATCGGGCGGCTAGCCCTGCGGGAGGAAGCCGCCGTCCGCCAGCGCGACTGGTCCACGGCCAGGAGGGCCGTCCTTAAGCGCTGCGCGCTGCAAGAATACCGGTGCCATCTCGTCGCGAGGAGGTGGTCCAGAGATCGTGGGTAGAGCGTCCTCTGGAGCCCATCTCAGGAACCCTTCCCCCGAAACAAGTGCCCGCGACGCCCGAGCCCGCGCGTGGGTCTACGTCTTCGAGTGCTACGAGAGGAAGAAGGCCGATGCCGGGAGCACAGCCCGTAGCCCTGAAGTGGCGAAGGGAGAGAAGGATGATCGCACCGAGAACGGCGCACGAGGCTAAGAAGGAGATCCCACCATCGCTCACCTTACTTCCGTGCGGCGGCCGCGGGAGATTGTCGTGAGCGCGCCATCTCGGACCGTCGAGGCGTTCCTCGCCCGCCTGGAAGGCGTAAGGACCCAGAACGGCTTCTACCGGGCCTTCTGCCCCGCACACGACGACAGGATAACCCCGAACCTCGACATAAAGGAGGGAGAGGATGGCCGTGTCCTCCTCCTCTGCCGCGCGGGCTGCTCTACCGAGGAGGTCGTCGAGGCCCTCGGCTTGAAGATGCGCGATCTGTTTTCCTCGGGCGGCCACGGCGGAGGAGTGGGAGGCGCCGTTTCCGATCCGCCTCCGAGACCACCGCCCTCCTGCACCCTCGAAGCCTACGCCGAAGCCAAGCGCCTGCCGGTGGAGTTCCTTAGAAGCCTTGGGCTCTCCGATGTTACCTACTCCGGTTCGCCGGCGGTCCGCATCCCTTACAGGGACCGTGAAGGACAGGAGAAAGCCGTCCGCTTCAGGTGCGCTCTGAACAAAGGCGCTCGGGGCGACGATCGCTTCCGGTGGAGGTCAGGCAGCAGGACCCTTCCCTACGGCCTCTGGCGCCTGGAGGGAGCGAAGGAGGCCGGCTACGTGGTCCTGGTCGAGGGCGAGAGCGACTGCCACACCCTCTGGCACCACGGCGTGGAGGCCGTGGGCATCCCTGGCGCGAGCAACTTCAAAGAGGAATGGGCCGAGCACCTTAAGGACATAGAGAAGCTCTACGCCGTCGTGGAACCAGACGAAGGCGGTGCGGTCCTGTGGGAGCGGCTCGCTGCCTCCCCTCTGCGCGAGAAGCTTCATCGTGTAGAGCTCGAGGGTGCCAATGACCCGAGCGAGCTCCACCTTAAGGACCCGGAGCACTTCAAGGAGAACCTGCGGGAGGCGTTCAAGGGGGCCAGGCGATGGACTGAGGAAGCCCGTGCCCAAGCAGAAGCCAGGGACCGAAAAGCGTGGCAGGCGTGCGAACAGCTGGTAAAAGAAGATCGCATCTTGGACCGCTTTGCAAGGACGCTCGAACAATCCGGAGTCGCCGGCGAGGCGAGGGTCCTCAAGCTCCTCTACCTTGCCCTGACCAGCCGCCTCCTTGAGAAGCCCGTAAGCGTCGCCGTCAAGGGTCCCTCTTCGGGCGGCAAATCCTACCTGACCGCGCGCGTCCTGCGCTATTTCCCCGAGAGCGCCTACCACGCTTTGACCGCCATGAGCGAAAGGACCCTCGCCTACTCCGAGAAACCCATAAAGCACCGCTTCCTCGTGATCTACGAGGCCGAGGGGATGGCTAGCGACTTCGCGACCTACCTGATGCGCTCGCTTCTCTCGGAAGGAGCGGTGCGCTACGAGACGGTCGAGAGCACCAGGAACGGGATCAAGCCCCGCCTCATAGAGCGCGAGGGACCCACCGGCCTCATAGTCACCACCACCGCCGTCAAGCTCCACCCCGAGAACGAGACCCGACTCCTTTCCCTGACCGTAACCGACACCCGAGAGCAGACCCGCGGTGTGCTCTCGATGCTCGCTAGAGAAGAGGAGGAAGAGGCAAACCTCGAGCCTTGGCACGCCCTGCAACGGTGGCTGGAGAGTCCTTCCGCCGCCAGGAGCGTCACCATCCCTTACGCCGATGCCCTCGCCAAGCTGGTTCCACCCTTGGCCGTAAGGCTTCGCCGCGACTTCGGTGCCCTCTTGAGTTTGATCCGCGCCCACGCCGTCCTCCACCAGGCCACAAGAGAGCGCGACGACCGAGACAAGATCGTCGCCACCCTCGAGGACTACGCGGTCGTCAGGGGTCTAGTATCCGACCTCGTCTCCGAAGGCATCGAGGCCACCGTCCCAAAGAGCGTGTGCGAGGCCGTGCACGCCGTTGCACGCCTGCACGCCCAGGAGGATGCACAGCCCGTAGCCGTGATCCAGGTAGCGAAAGACCTCAAACTCGATCGCTCCGCCGCCTCCCGCAGGTTGCGTTCCGCCAAAGATCGCGGATTTTTGCGGGATTTGGAGGACAATCCTCGCAAACCCTCCCGGCTCGTTTCCGGGAGGAGGGGAGACACCCCCCCTCCCCCCGGAAACGAGTGCACACCCCACCCGACGGAGACGGCGACGGATACCGGCTTTATGGGGCGCGACCAATGTCGCGTTAACCCGGTAGCGGGCAGAGATCCCCGTGAGGAGCCGCGATTAGACCTGAGCCAGGATGGAGACTGGCACTTATGGGTTGAGGAAAAGAGAGAGGGAGCAGATGATGAGACGAGCGACACTGCTGGTGGCAGTCGGGGTGACCGTCCTAGCACTGGTCGTGGGAGCGGCGCTGGCCACCCTGCCTAACGGGGCGACCACAACCCTAATAACCCGAGCAACGCTTGGGGAGTTCGAAGCGCATAATGACGGTATCCAGGTGGAAAGCGAACGACGTTCGGCAGACCTGGCAATCGCGAAGGTTGTCATTGAACCCGGAGGCTCGACCGGCTGGCACCATCATCCCGGTGTCGGTCCGGCTGCGGTCAAATCTGGTGCCGTGACTTTCTATGACGAGGATTGTGAGAAGACTGTCTACAGGGCGGGGGAAGGCTTCCTCGAGAGTCACGACGACCCGATGCCTGTGCGCAACCGTGGCAGCAGCAAGGCGGTTCGCACAGTCCCGGTCCCATGCTAAGTGGTTCTCTTATGTTCAAGGCAGGCTGGTGTCACATTAGTACATAAGATTCTGATCATGCGCACTGGATCTATTGTGCCTCCCCCGTAGGCCAAGCCCATAGGACCGGCCGGATGCTAATACTTGGGGGCTCCCCTTACGCGACGATGCTATGCCGTGTGGACCGTTGAAATGGCGCGAATTGTGCATTACGTGTGGCTGATCCCGTGCGACTATGGGGTTCGATTGGTATGCAACCCGACGTGCCATTTAGGAGGGGTTTCTCGTACGGCAGCTCTCGATTCTCCCCGACGCTCACCTCGCGCACTGCCGCGGCGGGGTATCTATCACTCGAGTGACTAACCGCAACATCTGATAGCGAGAGGAGGTGATCTTATCGGTGTGTGAAAGGTAAGTTATAGGGTTGCAAAGGGGGACCAGCAGACAGTAACCTTTCATAGGTCGCTTGCCAACACCGCCGGTCCCTATTCATTGTAATTCGGAGTTGGTGCTACGATGGTGTCTCTAATCAGGGACACCCTTGAAGCGAGGTAGAACCATGAGACGCTTGTACGTCCTGATAGCCTCCGCCGGGATAGCGACGTTTCTCATCGCGCTTACGATGAGCACCGTAAGCGCACAGGGGGTGAGTAAGCGCTACGGAGCGATAGCCGCCGTCCCGTCGTTGGTAAGGGGCGTTGACGGTTACGGGTCTACGCTGAAGTAAGCCAGGAGCGCCGCGATCGAGGAGTGTCGTCAGTTCGCATCGCACTGGCGTAAATACGCTGGGGACTGCCAGGGCGCCGTCTGGGTGCGTAACGGCTGGATAGCGATCGCCTTCGAGCGTACCGTGGAAGAGCCTTATAGTGACCTGGCCTGGGGCTCGGGCTGGGGTCACACGAAGGACAGCGCCAAAGACCAAGCCCGAAAAGATTGCCGACGATACGCCCAGGAGAAGTGCGAGGTAAAGGGCGCGTACGAGACGCCCGTGAGGGACCCGTCCCTGGGGTCGAAGGGTGGCAGCTGGTAATTATTCCCAAGGTCTCCAGGGCCGGGGCTCTGGAGACCTTGGAGCTTCCTCCTTTCCCTATTCACCCGAGTGGCACCTATGGTCAAGCGGCACTGGTCCCAGCGGCGATGTGGGCCACGTCTTACGGCCTCGTCGGCGAGAAAAGGGCGCCGCGACACCGGGGGGTGGTGAATACGCAACGTTGCGTGTTCTTGGGGACTGTTGGCGAACTTCGGAGAAACAGCGTTGCACACGCTATGGTGAATAGAGTACGATGTCCGCACTAAGCGCTCAGGGAAAGGGCGTCAGGACGATGGAGGTGATCCGGAGATGGCTACCGTTGAGGACCTCGACGCAGTGATCGAACGTTGCCAGCAAGCGATGCGCGAGTTCGGCAAGGGAAATCCCGAACACATGAAGGGAATGTACTCCCATCGGGAGGACGTGACCATCGCAACCGCTATCGACCCGCCCGCGGGTGGGATGAGGTCGCCCTGAGGATGGAGCGCTCCGCGTCTGGATTCAGGGAAGGCGAGATCGACTCATTCGAGAGCGTGAGCAGGGTCGTCACCCCGGAGCTCGCCTACGTCGTGTGGGTGGAGCATCACAGGGGCAAGATCGGCGAGAGGGAGGAGATGGTGGATTTCCCCTTGAGGGTCACGATAATCTTCCGTCTGGAGGAGGAGAGCTGGAAGATCGTGCACCGGCACACGGACACGGTGATCTCGCCCCGGCCGCATGAATCGATGATCAAAGAGTAGCTACGCTCTAGCCAGCTTCTGAGACCGCCGTTGGGGCAAAGTAGAGCCTGTATGAAAAGGTCTAAAGCGCGAGCCAATCGGCTCCGGCGCTACGGCTCCGAGCAGCGATCTGCAGGCAAAGGCGCTGTGCGCGGACTTTGGAGAAGCCCATACACCCTAACGCCAGGAGCCTACTTTTTGCACTGGCAGGGACCGCTTCGTAGACTCGTCCCCGGAGGCACGCTACCTTTCCAGAGGAGGTTTCCACGGGCGAGACTGCGCAGAGAAAGGCGAAGGAGGCCTCACTCCTCAACCTCCTGGGCTGTCCCCGGCTACTATCAATAGTGTAGCCGCGTGCTCGATCCTACTCTATCTCGTGGGTGTAAGATACATCCGTGTCATGAAACGGTAGCGCTACGGGAGTCTTGGAAGGGTGGTCGACGCGAATGCCTGAACCCTGGACGATAGGGCACCCGACGATGCGCCAAGAGGCAGGCGGTGGTGAGCATGGCTGACGGCAGTACGAAATACAAACGTTACCTTTCCCAAGGGTATCTGGCATCCCTGCCCGAACGAACCGCTCGGGCGGGAGCCGCGCTGACAGGTGGGTTGGTATACGAGACGGGTGAGGTGTTACTACCGCTCGCTGTTCGCCGATCCAGGCTCTACCAGGCGATAGTCGGACGGTTGCTGCGCCTCACGATCGAGTTGGCCGGCGGCGTGGAGGGAGTCTACCCTACCGAAGAGATGCCTGTGCGAGAGCTGCTGGTACGCAAGTCGGCGGGCAATGTGATCGAATTCGGCAGCTTTCTGGCGGTCGGTTGGTCACCGGTCTGGCTCCTGGCAGGGGCTTCCGACCTGGTCGGGGGTACGAAGGCGTACTTGAGGACGCTTGTCACGGAGTTAAGGGACGCGGGCGTACTCGCGCCGGACGCGGACGTGGCATCATTCGAGGAACTGTTGACCACACTGGAGGGCACCTCCGGTGTGCTGGCCGACACCGTCGACGTGCCCCCGTTGAATATCCCCAGCATGCGCACCTCGTGGCAACAACTACGGCTGCAGGTAGCGGATTTGCCCGACGCCGACGGTCTGGAGAAGATCTTCTCCGACCTACGGTTGGCCGCCCGGCAAGAGGATCGCTCGATACTGGAGATATCTTCCATGGTCGCGCTAGGCGCGGTGCACGCGGGCGTGAGGCTGGGAGATGCTCACATCTTCGACTACTATCGCAGCGCGCTGCCGACGATAGTCGAAGAGGGTCTGGTCTCCTTCCTGCGTCGAGTTAGCACCCCTTACCTGACGCGGGCGCGGTCGCACTTTGATCCTGGGTCGAGCACTTACTCGGAACGCCTCCTAAGGCGTTGGGCAGATCGCCGTTCACCCGAGGCCCGCCAAGTGACGACGCAGGATGCAGCGTCGAGCAAGGAAAACGCCGTTGAGGACTATTCCACGGACGAGGGACAAGACTCGAAAAGCAGAAAACCGATCTGAGCGTGGCCCCAAGAGCCCGACCGAGACGCTCTTCCGGGCTGAGTAGCAGGCCCTCCATCTACACGGCGAGGGTCCCTCGGGAGCCTCCCGCTCCTCGAAGCGCCGAAGTATCGAGAAGGATCGTTCTCGGGAGGTCGCCTGCGTCGTAACTTCTCGGAAGGTTGAACCGGGCTACGGGAGGTGGCATTCCTGCTCTCTAGATTCTCTCGAGGGCCTGTTCGAGGTCGGAGATCACATCCCCAGCGTGCTCGATACCCACCGAGAGCCGCACCAGGTTCTCCCCGACCCCGAGCCTCTGACGCCGCGACGGCGAGAGCTCGCGGTGCGAGGAGGTGGCGGGATGGATGGCAAGGGTGTAGATGTCCCCTAGAGAAGGAGCCTTGACGCAGAGCTCCAACCCGTTGAGGAAGGCGAAGGACGCCCCGCGCCCCTCAGCTACGAGTTCGAAGGAGACGAGGCCGCCCGTGTCCGAGAGCACGCGTCCTGCGGTCTCATGGTCCGGGTGTGCTCTGAGGGAAGGATGGTTGACCTTCGCCACCTTAGGATGGGCGACGAGGCTCGCTGCGATCCGGCGCGCGTTCTCGCACTGGCGCTCCATGCGCAAGGGCAACGTCTTCAGGCCGCGATGCGCGAGCCAGGCCTCGAAAGGACCAAGCACGCCACCGACGAGTTTGCGTAGTTGTTCTACCGCCGCTGCGTAAGGCGGACCGGCGACCACCGCGCCGGCCGTGAGGTCCCCGTGTCCCGACAGGTACTTGGTCGCGCTGTGGACGACCATATCCGCGCCGAGCTCCAAGGGTCGCTGGAGATACGGAGTGCCGAACGTATTGTCCACGATCAGGGCCGCCCCAGCGGCGCGGGTTATCTTCGAGATCTCCGGTATGTCGGCGACGCGCAGGAGCGGGTTGGAGATGGACTCGACGACGACGGCGCGGGGCTTCAGTTCTCGGACTTTCTTCTCCACCGCTCCCAGATCATACGCGTCGACGAATCGGGTCTCGACGCCGCTCGCGCCGAAGACCTGGACGAGCAGCGTCGCCGTCGAGCCGTAGAGTTGGTCGGCCGCAAGGACCGTGCCCCCGCCCATCAGCTCAGCAGCCGCGAGCGAGGCGTGGGTCGCCGCCATCCCGGAGGCGAAGGCGAAAGCCCTTACACTCCCTTCCGCCTCGGGCGCCTCCAGCGACACGAGCGCCTCCTCGAAGGCGCGCACGGTGGGGTTGTCGTAGCGGGCGTAGCTGTAGCCCTGTTCCTCTCCGCCTAGCACGCGGTCCGTAGTCTCTATGTTCGGGTGCGAGAAGGTGGTCGAAGCGTAGATAGGTGTCGAGATCGGGAAGAAGATCCCATCCCGGCCTTCCTCCGCACCGACCCTGTGCTCTCCGGAGTGCACGGCGCGGGTCTCGAAACGTCTCGGGTGCTTCATGGTGGCTTATACTAACCTACCCAGAACGGGCGTATGTGTCCAGCCAAAAGATCGCTCCCCGACGTGTTGTGCAAGCGGAGGGGGATCCTCTACTTCGCCGGGGAGCCTGCCCGCATTATCGGGCCAGATACGTTAAGGGGTGGTAACGTCCGTGTACCGATTTTGTTACGGCACGGAAGATTAACCTCGCCGGATGACACTCTACAGAATGGGATCTATTCGTTTAACTGTATGAGTGCGAGCCTGAGATCGTCTGCCATCCCGCTGTGGCCGTATTTTTCGGACTGGGCGATTCCCTTCTCGTAGGTGGCACGCGCCTCATCCTTGCGCCCTAGATTGGAAAGCACGTTGCCGAGACGCGCGTAAGCGTTTCCCTCATCGTCTACGTGCACGGCCAGGTAACGTTCCAGCACCGCCGCCTCGTCTTCGTCGCGTCCGGCCTTCTCGTACTCGTTGGCCAGGGCAAGCAACCCCGTCGGGTTGTCGGGGTTGTCGGCGAGCATCCGCTCGAAATAATCTATCCTGTCTTCCATGAGGTTCCTCCCTTCAGATTTCACATACGCCAGTATAGGTCACCGTGCACTGCGGGGGAGCCGGGCCGGCGTCGAGCGGGTAGAATGGACAGCCAATCAGGTCTGTGTGGGGCAGGTACGGTACCGGGGATGTGGGGTATCATAGGAAAGATCGAGATGTTTGATCGTTTTGCAGGAGCGTTTTTGGGGGGTGCCCGCAAAAGGTATCGGGCCTCCTCGCGCGGCGCTCGGGCCAAAGTGGGTATCGTCACGTGAGGGTGTGATCCGGTTGGAGAGAGAGACGGAGAACCAGTTTTTCGGGCCGAACCTCGGCTACGTGTTGGAACTCTACGAGAACTACAGGGAGGACCCCGATTCCGTCGACGGACAGATGCGGGAGTTTTTCGAGTCCTGGAGCCCGCCGCACGTGGGGACGCCCGGCGCTAACGGGCAGCAGGTCGCCCCCGAAGTCGACGTGGAGAAGGCCGTCGGGGCCTCCAAGCACGTAAGGCACATAAGGGACTTCGGGCATCGGGCCGCGAAGCTCGACCCTCTCGGGAGCGAGCCGCCGGGAGACCCGACGCTGGATCCGACCTTCTACAGGATAACGGACGAGGATCTGGAGACCCTGCCCTCGCTCATCATCGGCGGACCCATCGCCGAGCGCACATCCAACGCCAGGGAGGCCGCCGAGGAGCTGCGCAGGATCTACTGCGACACCACGGGGTACGATTTCGGGCACGTCCACGACCCCGAGGAGAGGTTCTGGCTGCGCGAGTCCGTCGAGTCGGGCCGCTTCGACAAGAGGACGGATGGAGAGAGTGCGAAGCGGCTTCTCGAGAGGCTCACCAGGGTAGATGCCTTCGAGAAGTTCCTCCACAAGACGTTCCTCGGCCAGAAGCGGTTCTCCGTCGAAGGGAACGACATGGTCGTCCCGATGCTGAACAGGATCATCCGCTCCGCCGCCGACGTCGGCACGCCCGTTGTCACCCTTGGCATGGCGCACAGGGGTAGGCTCAACGTCCTGGCGCACGTGATGGACAAGCCTTACTCCAAGATGTTCGGCGAGTTCCAGCAGCCCGAGAAGGGCGAGCAGTCTTCGGCCGCGAGCAGCCCCGGCGACGCGTGGGTCGGGGACGTCAAGTACCACCTCGGCATCAGGGGTTTCCAGCTCAAAGAGGAGGAGGCCGACGAGAAGGTCTTTATCCACCTCGCCCCGAACCCGAGCCACCTCGAGCACGTAAACCCCGTGGTCGAGGGGATGGCACGCGCCTCCCAGGAGGAGCAGGACGACGAGGCAGGCCCGCCACAGCAGGACGTCGACGCGTCACTGCCCATCCTGCTGCACGGGGATGCGGCGTTCCCCGGCGAGGGGGTCTCAGCGGAGACGCTGAACCTGAGCCGGCTGCCAGGCTACAAGACCGGCGGCACCATCCACATCATCACCAACAACCAGCTCGGGTTCACCACGGAGCGCCAGGACGCCCGCTCGACGACCTACGCGAGCGACCTGGCCAAGGGGTTCGAGATCCCCGTGGTCCACGTCAACGCCGACGATCCCGAGGCGTGCATGGCGGCGGCGAGGATGGCCCACGCCTACCGCGAGAAGTTCAACAAGGACTTCATGGTCGACCTCGTCGGCTACCGCCGCTTTGGGCACAACGAGGGCGACGAGCCTGCCTACACGCAGCCGCTGATGTACGAGACCATCCGCAATCACCCCACGGTGCGTGAGATCTGGGCCGGAGAGCTCGAACGCCGCGGCATCCTGGACGAAGGTGAGGCAGAGGCTTTGTTCGAGGAAATCATGGCCGAAATGGCCGAGGTCCAGAACAAGCCCACCGACGAGCTCAAAGAAGAAGACTTCGCCGCGGATGAGCTGTACACGCCGCTCGTCGGAATCCCCGAGACCGCCGTCGCGGCAGAGAGGCTCTCCGAACTGAACGAGGCCCTACTCGAGGTCCCCGAAGGCTTCACACCGAACTCCAAACTCGAGCGCCTCTTCCAGAAGAACCGCGGAGATCTCGACTCCATAGACTGGGCGCACGCCGAAGCCCTGGCCTTCGCCTCGCTGCTCGAGGACGGCACGCCCGTACGCCTCACGGGGCAGGACACGGAGCGCGGCACGTTTTCCCAGCGCCACGCCGTGCTCTACAACGCCGAGGCCGACGAGCGCTACGTCCCGCTCCAGAACCTCCCCCAATCGGGCGCTTCGTTCTCGATCTACAACAGCCCGCTCTCCGAGATCGCCGTGCTCGGCTTCGAGTACGGCTACTCGGTCAACTCGGAGGACGCGCTCGTCCTCTGGGAGGCGCAGTACGGGGACTTCGCCAACGTCGGGCAGCCCATGATCGACCAGTTCATCGTGAGCGGCCAGGCGAAGTGGGGCCAGACCTCGGGGCTCGTGCTGCTCCTGCCGCACGGCTACGAGGGCCAGGGCCCCGAGCACTCCAGCGCACGCCTGGAGCGTTACCTCCAACTCGCCGCGCACGAGAATGTGCGCATAGCAAACCTCACCACCGCGGCACAGTACTTCCACCTGCTTCGTGCCCAGGCCGCGCTCAAGGACAACAAGCGTCCCCTGATCATCATGACGCCCAAGAGCCTCCTCAGGCACCCCATGGCCGCCTCCAATCTGGAGGACCTCTCGGAGGGCTCTTTCCAGCCCGTGCTCGACGACGAGGAGGCGCGCGAGAGGGCCGAATCCGTCGAGCGGCTTATCCTGTGCTCGGGCAAGATCTACACGGAGCTGGCGGGTAGCGAGTACAGGGATGAGGCGGTGGACACGGCCATAGCCCGCATAGAGCTCCTCTATCCCTTCCCCGAGGACAGGCTAAAGACCGTGATCGACGGGTACCCGAACCTGCGTGAGATCTTGTGGGTCCAGGAGGAGCCGAAAAACATGGGCGCCTGGACGTTCGTCGAGCCGCTACTGCGCGAGATAGCACGCGGCGAGCTTCCCGTACTCTACGTCGGAAAGCCCCCGCGTCCGAGTCCCGCCCAGGGCTCGGCCAACTTCCACAAGCAAGAACACGCCGCCATCGTGAGGTCGGCCTTCGAGAACGTCGGGCAGGACTTCGATGGAGTACAGGCCGTGCAGGAGACGCAAGTTCGCGCCTCCGCGCCGAGCGAGTGAGAGTCAGAGAGGAAGAGTGAGCAGTGGCTGCTGAGATACACGTTCCCGAACTTGGGGAGTCGGTCGCCGACGCGACGGTCGGGCGCTGGCTCAAGCAAGAGGGTGAAGCCGTAAAGTCCGGCGATCCGCTCGTCGAGCTCGAAACGGATAAGATCAACTTCGAGGTCGAGGCCGAACAGGACGGCGTCCTCGAATCCATCTCCAAGGACGAGGGCGAGACCGTCAACGTCGGCGAGGTCATAGGCACCATAGGCGAGGGGGGCGAAGCCGGCGACGGCGCCGCTCCCGAGCAACAGGCCGAGGAAGAACAAGAAGAGCAGCCACAGGCCGAGGAAGAACAGGAGGAGCGTCCGCAGGCCGAGCAGCCCGAGGCCGAAGAGCAGGATGGACACAGGGAAGTCGAGGACGGCGCCGGCCGTGCCTCGCCCTCCGTTAGAAAGTTGGCCCAGGAGTACGAAGTCGACCTCGCCGAGGTCACCGGCAGCGGTTCAGGCGGACGCATCACCCGCGACGACGTGGAGCGTTTGATCCGGGAACAGTCCCGCCCCGCGGCCCCAGAGCAGGCCGAGGAACCCGAGCGGGACGGTGAAGCGCAGCCGGCGCCGGCCGTTTCTCAGGATGGCAGGGCGACGTTGGAGGAGCGGGTGCGCGTCTCCCGCAGGCGCCAGACCATCGCCCAGAGGTTGGTCGAGTCGCAGCAGACGGCGGCGATGCTCACCACGTTCAACGAGGTCGACATGACCGCGGTTATGGAGTTGAGGAAGCGCCGCAAGGAGTCCTTCCAGGAGCGGACGGGTGCGCGGCTCGGCTTCATGAGCTTCTTCTCCAAGGCCGCCATCGGGGCGCTAAAGGCTTTCCCCAAGGTCAACGCCGAGCTGCAGGGGAGCGAGCTCCTCCTCAAGAAGTACTACGACATCGGCGTAGCCGTCTCTACGGACGAGGGACTCGTCGTCCCCGTCATCCGCGATGCGGACCACAAGAACTTCGCGGAGATCGAACAGGGCATAGCCGACCTGGCCACAAAGGCCCGCGAGGGCAAGCTGACCCTGGAAGACCTGCGCGGCGGAACGTTCACCATTACCAACGGTGGCATCTTCGGCTCGCTGGTCTCTACGCCCATCCTCACCATGCCCCAGGTCGCGATACTGGGGATGCACAAGATCCAGGAGCGCCCCGTCGCCATAGAAGGCGAGGTCGTGGTCCGTCCCATGATGTACCTCGCGCTCTCCTACGACCACCGCGTCATAGACGGCGCCGAAGCCGTCAGTTTCCTGGTCCGCATCAAAGAACTGGTCGAAGACCCCGAGTCGCTACTGCTCGAAGGTTAGAGAAGTACAAGGCCAGGGGCTCCTTTCGGGGAGCCCCTTCGTCTACCCGTAGACCTCGATCGCGGCGCGGACGCCGGGAGCTTGCGATAGTCGCCCGTCCATCGTAACCAACGGGGCTTCCAGGGCTTCGGCGAGGGCGACATAGGCCGCGTCGTATGCGGTAAGGTTTTCCCTCAGTTCCCAGATCCTCCCCACCAAAGGCGTGTGCGGATAGCGCGCGAAAGATATGTTTCCCAGGTCGGTGAGGGCCTCAGAGCTTCTTTTCCGGGAGAGAGTGCCGAGCAAGGCCTGCCTGCGTAGCGCATGCAGCACCTCCAGATCCATTACATGAGGGACGTGTAGGCTCTCCTCAGGAGCCTCTACCTTCTCCCGGATGCGTTCGGCTCCCAGACCCGAACCCACGAGTATGGCTACCACAGCCGAGGCGTCGAGGACTATCAAAGCCCGCTAGTCGACGTCGCGAGGATCGTCAGCATCCCTGAACCGGCGTATCGTGACGTCCGGCGGCTCGTCAAGCTCGACCGGTTCCCTGCTGCGTAGCCGCTCCATCATCTCGGCGAGGGTCGGCTTTTCGGCCACCCGCTCTATCTCCGAAAGGAGGTAATCAGATAGCGTCATGCCGGCTTTCGCCGCCCTGACCTTCAGCGTGCGGTGCAGCTCGTCGGGGACGTTCCTTATCTGTATCATCTTCGACATGCGATAGAACGTAACACATGTGATGCGCATGTACATAACCTTTCGCCGTCAGGCGGCTACAATACGCTGTGGAAGGGCGACTACCTCAGGAGGATGAACATGGATCTTCGGTCGGTGCAGAGGCCACTCAAGAAAAAGTATCGCAATGAGCCGGGGTCTTCCCGGATAACGCTCGAAGCCAAAGCGAGCCAGCAGGACACCCCGATCTCCTGCTCCGTGGATGTAGGACAGGCGATCTACCAAGCCGAAGCCCACGCCGGCGTCGGGGGAACGGGCGAGGCGGCCTGCTCTGGAGACCTTCTGCTGGGAGCGTTGGCGGCCTGTGCCCAGGTGACCTGCCAGATGGTCGCGGAGGCCATGGGGATAGAGGCGGAAAGCATCGAGGTCACCGTAACTGGGGAGATGGACCTCGCCGGCACGCTCGGCGTCTCCGAGGACGCCCCCGTCGGCTTCGAGACCATCCGCACCACCTTCGACATCGTGGCGCCCGAGGCTACCGAAGAACAGTTGGAGGACCTGCGCCAGAAGACAGAGCAGTACTGCGTCGTATTCCAGACGCTGGCCGACTCGCCGTACCTCCAGACGGAGTGGGCGTAGAAGACAAGACCGGCTTGGACGGCAAGGATGAGCTTGTAGAACGGTTGCTCGCGGGGGACCGGCGGGCGCTGGCGCGGGTGATCTCGAAGATAGAGCGCGAAGACGAAGAGGCCGCCGGGATAATTGCAGAGATCTACCCCGAAACCGGCGATGCTCTGAGCGTAGGCTTCACTGGGCCACCCGGTGTCGGCAAGAGCAGCGTCATCGCGAAGCTCATAGAGCTCTACAGGCAGGAAGACAGGCGGGTCGGGGTGGTCTCTGTCGACCCTTCGAGTCCCTTCTCGAAGGGTGCCATCCTTGGTGACCGCATAAGGCTCTCGGACCACTTCCTCGACTCCGGCGTGTTCATCCGCTCGATGGGTAGCCGCGGGCACCTCGGCGGGCTCGCCGGCGGCTCGCGACTCGCCGCCATCGCGATGGAAGCGTGCGGCTATGACGTGGTGATCTACGAGACCGTTGGGGTTGGACAGGGAGAGGTCGAGGTCGCCTCGGCCGCGGACACGGTGGTACTTTGCCTGCAGCCGGGTACGGGCGACTCGGTACAGGCGCTCAAGGCCGGGGTCATGGAGATAGCCGACATCTTCTGCATCAACAAGTCGGACAATCCGCAGGCCAAGAACGCCGCCTCAGAGGTGCGTTCCATACTGGAGATCGGACAGGAGCTCGACCCCGACCCATGGTTTCCACCCATCGTTATGACCCGCGGCGATACGGGCGAAGGCGTCCAGGAACTCAAAGACACCATAGCCAAGCACCGTGGGTTTCTCGAACAGGACGGCAGGCTCGGCAAGAGGCGGCGGGCCGCCCTAAGGGACTTCGTCATCTCGTGGGCCACGAACCGCCTGGAGAAAGAGATGCACGAGCGCCTGAACCGTGAGGATACGGAACTCGTCGAGAAGGTCTACAACAGGGAACTCGACCCCATCTCGGCCTCGGAGCGCATCTTCAAAGAGGTCTAGGGCCCTATGTGTTGGCCGGAAGCAGTCGCTCGACGACCACGACGTCGCGCCATACCCCATCGAGCCTGGCGTGTTTCTCGTGGACTCCTACCTCCCTGAAGCCTAAGGAGAGCAGTAGTTTCCGGCTGGGCTCGTTCTCCACGAAGACGCGCGCGACGAGTTTCCAGAAGCCAGCCTCCTCAGCCGCTTGTATCAGTGACTTCATCGCAAGCGTGCCCGCTCCATGGCTCCTTGCCCCGCTGGCGGTGTATACGGAGAACTCGGCCACGCCGGAGTAGCATCCGCGGGGGCTATAGGCTGTGGTGTTGGCGAAGGAGATCACCTCCCCCTCTTCCTCCACCACCACGATCGGGTGAATCCCATCGAAGAAGGCCTCTATCTCCCGTGCCGCTCGCGGGCTGGTCTCGAACGTAGCGATGCGCTCCTCGATGCCCTCGTTGTAGATGCGTGCAATGGCTTCCGCATCTTCCAGACTGGCTGTTCTGGAGTGCACGACTGTATCCTCACCTCGATTCTTCCAGTCGGTCTCTACCCTACGTGAGGTCTACCACCACCGGCAACGCCCTGCGGCGCCAGGTCTCCAGACTTCCAGGACTGCTCTCGTACTTCTCGACCAGTAATCGGCGTGCCAGCTCGTCTTCGTCGGCGTCTCTGGCCTCGCGGGCCAGCCCGGCGAAACGTCTTTGCGCAATACGGACCGTTACCCCAGGGTTTCGGCGGAGGTTCTTCACCCAGTCCGAGCGGTCGCCTCCTCCCGAGAGCATGTAGAGGGTATGTGTTTCAGGTACGAGTGCGAACCAGATCTCGATCTCATGCGGCCTGCCGGTTATCCTCCCCGTCGTCGTCATGTAGCAGAAACTCTCCTCGGCAGGGCCGCGAAAATCAGGCATCAGGTCTGTATGGTAGGCAGCGCCTCGGGAAACGTTTCCCTGATACCTGACACCCGAAGCCTGACACCTTCATTCTTGTCGCAATTCGACGCGACGGATCTTGCCGCTCGTCGTCTTGGGCAGGTCGTCGATGAACTCTATGCTGCGCGGGTACTTGTACGGGGCTGTGTTCTCCTTGCAGTAGTTCTGGATCTCCTGCGCCAGATCCTCCGAGGGTTCGTAGTCCTCGCCAACGACTACAAACGCCTTGACGATGCTTCCCCTGTCCTCGTCGGGCAGAGGCACGACGGCGCTCTCGACGACGGCCGGATGCTCGATGAGGATGCTCTCCACCTCGAAGGGCCCGATGCGATACCCCGCAGAGAGGATCACGTCGTCCGAACGGCCCACGAACCAGAGGTAGCCATCCGCGTCCTTGTAAGCCCTGTCACCGGTCAAGTAGACGCCGTTACGAAAGACCGACTCGGTCGCATCGGGCTGCTCCCAGTACTCTTCCAACAACGCGGGTATGCGCCCGAAGAGGGCGACATCGCCAGGCTCATCAGGCTGGCACTCGTTGCCGTCGGGGTCGATGATCCTCACGTCGCAGCCAGGAGACGGTTTGCCCATCGAACCGGGCCGTAAATCGAGGCCTGGATAGTTGCCGACGAGCAGGGTGTTCTCGGTCTGCCCGTAGCCGTCGTAGATCGTCAGGCCGTGAAGCTCTTTCCAGCGCTCGATGACGGGCGGGTTCAGCGGCTCTCCCGCGGAGACGGCGTGGCGAATGGAGGCGAGGTTCGCGCGTTCCAGTTCCGGGGTCTTGGCGAGGAGCCGGTACTCGGTCGGGGCCTGGCAGAGGACCGAAATGTCGTAGAGTTCCATCAGCTCCAGGCGTTCCGCAGGGTCGAAACCGCCCTCGTGGAAGAAGATCTCCGTCCCCTGGCTCCACGGCCCGAGGTAGATGTTCCAGATGCTCTTGGCCCATCCCGTCCCCGAGGTGCACCACAGCCTGTCGCCCTCCCTGAGGTCGAGCCAGTACCTGGCCTGCATCCACGCGGCATGCGTGTAGCCGTGGGTGTGCAGGGCGCCTTTGGGATTCTTCGTCGTCCCCGAGGTGTAGAGGATGAATGCGCCTTCGTCTACCTTCGTGTCCTCGGCCGTAAAGTCCTCGGAGGCCTCTTCCATCAACGCCTCGTAGGATTCCCAGCCGGCGCGCTCTTCGCCCAGAAAGATGAAGTGTTCCAGACCTGGGGCGTCCGCGCGCATCTTCTCGACCGCTTCGATGCCTTCAGGACCCGAGATCATGGCTACAGAGCCGGAGTGCTCGGCCCTGAACTTCAGGTCATTGGTCCTGAGCTGCGGGGCGCACGGGATGGCAATAGCCCCCAGCTTCAGGAGGCCTGTCATGATCACGTGCCACTCAGGCACCTTGCCGAGTAGGACCATCACCCTGTCGCCGCGCTTTACGCCCAACGCCCTCGCCGCGTTGGCGAACCTGTTAGAGAGAACGGAGAACTGGGCGAAGTCGAGGCGGCGTTCCTCGCCGCTTGTTGCGAGCCAGATCATGGCCGGCCGGTCCTGCGCGGCCCACCGGTCGACCACATCACGCCCGAAGTTGAACCTCTCCGGCGTCTCCCAGTCGAACTCTGCGTAAGTCTTCTCGTAGTCCCCTATGTTCGCCAAGGTTCCTCACCTTTCCCCAAAGGTCGCTTTCCGGAACCGCATTGTACTAAAGCGATTCGCAGGGATAACAATTGTCCATCCGCCTACCTGGAAAACGAAGAGCTGACAAGCGAAGGCGAAGCCTGAGCGTGCTGACAAGGCGCGAAGCGCCGTGCTGAAATGCTGACATGCTCTTATCTGTCTGCGACCGCTGACTCCGCGGCGGTGCCGCCGAAGACGAGGGCCGAGGCGAGGCCGCTCGTGTACCCGCCGACGGAGACCCCTCCTACCTCGACTCCCGCGGCGTAGAGGCCAGGGATAGGCCCTCCGTCCGTTCCGCGCAGCACCCTGCAACCCGCGTCCACGGCGAGACCGCCCACCGTGTGCGTTATGGATGGCGCGACCTTTACGGCCACGAAGGGAGGAACGCTCAAGGGCGAGGCCTGACCACTCCTCGGTGGAGAAAGATCTCCACCAGCGGCGAGGGCAGCATTGTACTCCTCCACGGTGCGGAGGAAGGTTTCGCGGGGCACGCTACGTGCAGCGAGCCTGTCCGCGAGCTCCGTGAGGCTCGCGGCCTCGATGACAGTTCCGCCCGTGCTCCTCGCCGTCTCGACCATCTCTTTCGCAGTCCGCTCCCGCACGCGCCCTTCGAGCCCTCTGGCGTCGAGGACATACCAGGCGTAGAGACCTGGCTGGTGTGCCGTGGCCCGTGTCAGGGCCGTCTCGGACCAGTCCGCGCCCTCGTCGGCGTAGCGTTCGCCACTGGCGTTGACAGCCACCGCGTAGCGGCCGTAGAGCTGGGAGACTTCCACAAACCGTTCAGGAGGAAAATCGGCCGGGGGGGCGGGCAGGTTGCGGCCGTAGAATTCATCGAGACCGGCGCTCGCGAGAGCACCCTTCTGCAGCGCCGCCCGAAAACCGTCACCCGTACTCCTCGGATGCGCCCGCACCCGCATCCTTCCTGATCCCCCGATTATGTGGCGCTCGACCAGCTCGGGGTCGCTGGCGAAGCCGCCAGAGGCGAGGATCACGGCGTCGCTTTCATACTCCCTCTCGCACCGGTCCAGCACACCGGTTACGTATCCGGACGGCGCCTCCAGCAGCGCCTCAAACGCGGTGTCCGCGATTATCTCGCCCCCTGCGGCCTCAATGCGATCTACGAGTGCCGAGACCGTTCGCTCGGGGTCGAAGCGGGCGCCGAAAGTTAGGGGATTGCCTGTCTCGCGCGCGAAGAGTGCGCCTCCTCTATGCTCCAGCCAGGTCAGCCCGGACTCGAGGCGCTCGAAGATGAGCCTCTGCAGGGAGGCGTCCCCGCCGGGTGCCTCCCTGCGGTATGTAGGCAGGTCTACATACGACCAGATATAGCCACTGGAGTACACGAAGGATCCGCCGGGGCTGGCACCCTTTTCCAGCAAGGTTGTCCGTGCACCAAGTTCCGTGGCCCTCAGGGCGGCGGTTAGACCGGCGAGCCCGCCGCCGGCGATGACGACGCGCACCGGCGCTGTTCTAGGTCAGGGAGAACGTAGACTTGTGTTCCACGTACTCCACGCTCACGCCCTCTGGCCCGCGAACGAAGACGGCGAGGGTGTTCGGGCCTTCTACGAAGTCCTGGACCTCGAGCCCCCGCTCCTCGGCCTCCTTGCGATGGTACTCCGCCGAATCTACGAGGCAACCGACGTGGAAAAGCATGCCTCCTCCGTTTGCATCGGAGGCTGAGCCGGTAAGGCCCATGCTGTACTCGCCCGCTTTCACGGTGGTGACGTCGTCTCCTGGGGCGAAGCCCATCTCGACGAAGGTGCGTGCGGACTCCTCGGGGGCTCCCGATCGCAGGACGAAGCCATCGAGGTCGTAGTCCGCGAACGCTCCTTCGCCAGGAACCAGGGCGAGCGGGAGCCCTTCAGGGCCCGTGAAAGAGTACCCTCCGTCGTGCGGTTCGGCCCCGGCTTCCCGCGGGAGTCTCGCTACAGCACCTTCCGGGTCGGCCACGCGTATGGTTATGCGTTCGATCTCTCCCGGAGAAGGCGTCGTACCCTGTGGGGCGTCGAACAGGGTAAGTTTGCCGAGCCTGCCACCGGCCCCCACCAGGGTGTAACGTTCCGTGTGGTCCACGACGTGGAACCCGAGGTGTGTGGTCAGGAACCCGGCAGCAGAGTCTCTATCGCCCATGTAGAGTGCTATGTGATCCAACCTCTTTACCTTCATATGTTCTCCTTGTCATGCCGCTATCCTCCGAGAAGATAGCATGTAATACGTAATCTGGTAGACCGCTTCTGGTTGAATGTACGCAACGGCTGCTGCAGTGGATTCCCGCTCGTACAGGAATTAGGATTCAGGAGTTGGTCTCTCATCTGGCCCTTTCCCAATGCACTATTCCAACTTCACAATTCAATATAGACTATGGTCGTTGGTCTTCCACACAGAGGAGTAGCATTGGAACGCACGGTAATTCTCGGGGCTGCGCGCACACCCTTCGGCAGGTTCGGCGGCGCGCTGTCACCCCTGAGTGCTCCGGAGCTCGGTGGGGCGGCGATCAGGGACGCCATAGACCGCTCAGGTATCGAGGACGGAGACCTCAAGCACTCCATCTTCGGTATCGTGGTGCAGGCCGGGGTAGGGCAGATCCCATCCCGCCAGGCCAACTTCCACGCTGGTCTCCCTTTCTCTCTGACGACAGAGACCCTCAATCAGGTGTGTGCCTCTGGGCTGAGGAGCGCGACGCTCGCTGAGACCATGATCCGCGCCGGCGACTACGACGTGATCCTGGCCGGCGGCATGGAGAGCATGTCGAACGCCCCTTACCTGTTGCCGAAGGCCCGCTGGGGCGCGCGCATGGGCGACATGCCCGCGCTCGACGCCATGATGCACGACGGCCTGCTCGATGCCTTCGAGCACGTGAACATGATCCGCTTCGGCACACAAGGCGCGAAGAAGTACGATATCTCCCGCGAAGAGCAGGACGAGTGGGCGCTCAGGAGCCACCAGAGAGCCGCCGCGGCGGCCGACGAAGGGCGGCTTTCCGAAGAGATCGCTGGCGTCAAAGTCCCTGGCAAGAAGGGGCAGATGGACTACGTCGAGGCCGACGAGCCGATCCGGCGCGATACCACCCTTGATAAGCTGGCATCTCTCAATCCTATGGACGAAGGCGGCACCGTGACCGCCGGCAACGCCCCTGGCGTCACAGACGGCGCCGGCGCCCTCGTGCTCGCGGGCGAGAGCTTCGCTAGAGAGCGCGGCCTCGAACCGCTCGGTTCGATCGTGGCGCACGCCAAAGTGGCCGAGGAACCGCCCAACCTCCTGACTGTTCCCGGAAACGCCGGGAAGCTCGCGCTCCAAAGAGCCGGATGGAGCGCGGATGATCTCGATCTCGTCGAGATAAACGAGGCTTTCGCCGGCGTCGCGATCCACTCCACACGCATACTCGGCGTCGACCCCGACATCGTCAACGTCAACGGCGGCGCCCTGGCGCTAGGCCACCCCATAGGCGCTTCAGGCGCGCGCATCCTGACGACGCTCCTCTACGAGTTGCGTCGCAGAGGAGGCGGCAAAGGCCTCGCAGCCATCTGCTCCGGCGGCGGCCAGGGCGACGCCGTGCTCGTAGAGGCATGAATGACATATGTAGGGGCGGTTCGCGAACCGCTCTAAGGCGAACCGCCCCAACGGCGGAGCGCAATCGAAAGGAGCCGCGAAGATGAGCCAAGACGAAAAAAACAACGCGGACAATCCGGGTGTGATCGCACCTCCACCCCTGATCTACGCCGGCGCCCTCGCCGCCGGACTGCTGGCGAACCGCCGCTACCATATTCCCTTCCTGCCACGTCGACTCGCGCGGACGCTAGGCGCCCCTCTGGTCTTGGGCGGGCTCGCGATAGGGTTCCTCGGAGATCGCGAGATGCGCCGGGCCGAGACCAACACCAACCCGTACAAGCCGGCGACTAGCGTCGTTACCGGGGGTCCTTTCCGGTATACCCGCAATCCTCTGTATCTGAGCATGACCCTGATCTATGGTGGCATCTCGGCCCTCGCCAACGCACTCCCCGCTGCGCTGCTGCTACCTATCGTTCTGCGCCTGATGCGGCGTGGTGTCATCGAGCGCGAGGAACGTTACCTGGAACGAAAGTTCGGCGACGAGTACATCGAGTACAAGGAAGAGGTGCCGCGTTGGATCTGAACGAAGGGAGCAAAGTGCTTCCGCACGGCGACACCTCACCTCAGATCGCACGTTCTGCCTGGGTCGCACCGGGAGCCTTCGTCATCGGGGACGTCCATCTGGGTGAAGAATCGAGCGTCTGGTACGGGGCCGTGCTGCGCGGCGATACGGAGCCCATCCGTATCGGGGCCAGGTCCAACGTCCAGGACGGCTGCATCCTCCACGCCGACCCCGGCTATCCCGCGGTCGTCGGCGAGGGATGCGTCCTCGGCCACAACGCGGTCGTGCACGGGTGTGAGATCGAGGACCATTGCCTCGTAGGGATGGGCGCCACGATCCTAAACGGAGCGAAGATCGGTGAGGGCTCCATCGTCGCCGCCGGCGCCGTCGTCCCTGAGGGGCGCGAGTTCCCGCCCCACAGCCTCATCGTCGGCCTTCCCGCCAAACGCGTCGGCGAGGTGAGTGAGGAGCTGGCTGCGGATATAGCCCGTGGCGCGAGCGAGTACGTCGAGCGCGCCAGAGCGCACCGGGAGTCGCTGGGAGACGGGGCCTAACTTCGGGCGGTTGCTTTTGCCTCCTCTGGTGGGGTTTCGGGGGTCGTTATGAGGTTCCGGATCTCCCGAAGCGCGACTGAGAGGGTGGAAAGGTCGAACGTGCCGCTTGAGTTTATGTCGGTGAGGACCTGCAGGGTGCGTTCGGCGGGTCCTTTGTTGGCTTCGAACCATTCTTCTATGCGTTCGTCGACGGGTTTGTCGTCCGGGATGTCGGTCAAAACCTCCGCGGCGAGCGCGGCCTGCTGGTTATAGATGTCGTCACGCAGTGCAGAGCGCGCGAGCGTGCGCCAGCGGTTGTCGCGGGGGAGCGCCTCGATGTGGCGGCGCAACCAGTGGAGCCTCAGCCTGTCGCCCAGGATGAAGTAGACGGCCGCGGTCGTATCCAGAGATTCTCCCGTGGAGTTGGCCACATCGGTGATATCCAGCGCGGAGAACATCGGGCCCAAATTCGCAGCCCGTCGTGCCAGATCCTGCGGCACGTTCGCGTCTATCAGGCGCTGGGCAGCGTTCTCCACCGCTTCGCGGTCGCCGTCTAGCAGGATCTCGGGGATGCGTTCGGAGAGCTCCGCGGCCCCTTCGGAGAAGTGCGAGATCGTCGCCCCGATGTCCAGCGGCGGGCGGCGGTAGCGGAGCAGCCAGCGGGTGGCGCGCTCGACGAGCTTGCGGGCGTCGAGCATTATCCTGGTCTGTACGCTTGCCTCGACCTTGTTGTCCAGGGTCTCGATGCCGTCCCACATGGTGCGCATGTCGAAGATCTCCCGCGCCACCGTGTAGGCGCGGGCGATGTCGGGCGCCGCGGCCCCGGTCTCCTCGCCCAGCCTGAACACGAAGGAAGGACCGTTGCGGTTGATCAGGCTGTTCGTGACGTGGGTGGCAGTGATCTGCCGGTGCAGCCTGTGCTCGTGGATCTGCTCCGAAAACTGCTCTCTCAAGGGTGTCGGGAAGTACCTCTCCAGCTCGCGCGAGAGATAGGGGTCCTCGGGGGCGTCCGAGTTCAGGAGGTCCTGGTAGGTGGTGATCTTGCCGTACGATAATAGTATGGCGAGCTCGGGAGCAGTAAGCCCCTTGTTCTCGGAGCGCCGCTCGCCGAGCTCCTCGTCGTCGGGCAAGAACTCGAGGCTGCGGTCGAGCCTGCCCTCGTGCTCCAGGGAGTGGATGTAGCGGGCGTGCACGTCGACCATGGGGTACGCGAGGGTCAGGGCCTGGTTTATGGCCTGGGTCTGCTGGTAGTTGTCGCGCAGGACGAGGTTCCCGACTTCGTCCGTCATGCTGGCGAGCAGCTCATTGCGCTGCTTCTCGGTCATGTCGCCGGCCTCGACGATGGCGTCGAGCAGTATCTTGATGTTCACTTCGTGGTCGGAGCAGTCGACACCCGCGGAGTTGTCGACGGCGTCCATGTAGATCCTGCCGCCCGAGAGCGCGTACTCTATGCGTCCCATCTGCGTGAGACCGAGGTTCCCGCCCTCCCCGACCACGCAGCACCTGAGCTCGCCGCCGTTTGCCCTGAGGGTGTCGTTCGCCCTGTCGCCGACCCCGGCGTTGCTCTCGAAGCTGGCCTTCACGTAAGTCCCTATGCCACCGTTCCAAAGCAGGTCGACCTCGGCCTTGAGCATCGTGTTTATGAGCTCGGTCGGAGTCATGGACTCGGCCTCGACGTCGAGCATCTCGCGCACTTGGGGAGAGAGCGGGATGGACTTGGCCGCGCGGGAAAAGATGCCTCCACCCTCAGAGATAAGGCCCTCGTCGTAGTCCGTCCACGATGAGCGTGGCAGTCCGAAGAGGCGTTCGCGTTCCTCGAAGCTCTTCTCCGGATCCGGGTCAGGATCCAGGAAGATGTGCAAGTGGTTGAAGGCGCCGACGAGCTTGATGTGGCGGCTGAGGAGCATACCGTTGCCGAACACGTCACCCGACATGTCCCCGATACCGACCACGGTAAAGTCGTCGTTCTGGATGTCATGGCCGAGCTCCCTGAAGTGCCGGCTCACCGACTCCCAGGCCCCCCTCGCCGTTACACCCATCTCCTTGTGGTCGTAGCCGACGGAGCCACCGGAGGCGAAAGCGTCGCCGAGCCAGAAGCCGTACTCGGCCGAGAGACCGTTGGCCATATCCGAGAAGGTCGCCGTTCCCTTGTCAGCCGCGACCACGAGATATGGGTCGTCATCGTCGTAGCGCGTAACGTCGGGCGGTGGGACGATCTCGTCGCCCGAGATGTTGTCTGTGATGTCTAGCATGCCCCGTATCAGGGTCTTGTAGCAGGCGACAACCTCCTGCTGCAGGGCCTCGCGGCCTCCGTCTGCGGGCGGGCGTTTCACCACGAAACCACCCTTCGCCCCGACGGGGACTATCACGGCGTTCTTCACCGTCTGGGCCTTCATGAGGCCGAGGATCTCGGTCCTGAAATCCTCGCGCCTGTCCGACCAGCGGATTCCGCCGCGGGCGACCTCCCCGCCGCGCAGGTGTACACCCTCGGTGCGAGGGGAGTAGACGAAGATCTCGAATCTGGGCAATGGTAGCGGCAGGCCCGGAATACTCTCGGGGTCGAGCTTGAAGGAGAGGTGCGCTTTGGGATCCCCATCCGGCGTGCTCTGGAAGTAGTTCGTCCGCAGCGTCGCCAGGGTGATGTCGAGGAAAGAACGCAGGATGCGGTCCTCGTCCAGGCTCACGACCTCCTCGAGGGCTTCTTCGATCTCCCCGGTAATCCGTTCGCTCTCGGCCTCGTTCTGGCGCGACGGGTCGAGGCGTGCCTCGAAGAGATCCACGATGAGCCTTGCGATGTGGTGGTTGCTGACGAGGGCGTCTTCCATGTAGTCCTGGGAGAACGTGGAGCCAGTCTGGCGCAGGTACTTGCAGTAGGCCCTGAGGATGGAGATCTCCCGCCAGGTAAGCCGGGCGCGCAGCACCAGGCGGTTGAAGCCGTCGTTCTCCACGACCCCACGCCACGCCCGGACGAAGGCGTCCTGGAAGATCTCTTTGACCTCTCCGGTCTGCAGCTCGTCGCCGGCCTCGTGCACCAGGCCGAAGTCGTAGATCCAGACCGGAGGCGAGCCCGCCGGCTCTACTTCGTGCGGGCGCTCGTCGACCACCTCGACGCCCATGTCCTCCAGAAGCGGCAGTATCTCCGAGAGCGAGACCTGCTCGCCGAGCCTGAACAGCTTGAACCCGAGGAAGTCCTCCGACTCTTCGATGGGATGGTAGAGGCTCATGCCCAGGTCGTCGTCGGATTTCAGGGTCTCCATCCGCTGGACGTCCGAGACGGCCGTGCGGGGCAGAAAGCCTGCGCGGTAGCCGGGGGAGAAAGCGTCGCGGTACTTGCGGAACAGCTCTATGCCCTGCTCCTCGCCGCACTGTTCGATCATGGCGTCGTAGAGGTTGTCCGTCCAGGAGCGGGTCGTCTCGACGATGCGGCGTTCGATCTCCTCCTCGTCATACTCCGGTGTGTCTCCCGGCTTCGTGTAGATTATGAAGTGAATGCGCGCAAGCACCGACTCCGAGAGCCTGACGTTGAACTCCACGTTCGCCCCATCGAAGGCTTTGAGGAGTATGTCTTGCATACGCTCCCGGATCACGGTTGTGTAGCGGTCGCGAGGAACGAAGACCAGGCAGGAGAAAAAGCGCCCGTAGGTGTCGCGTCTGACGAAGAACCTGACACGGTGGCGCTCCTGCAGGTGGAGTACGCCCATTGCTATCTCGAAGAGCTCCTCCTTGGAGATCTGGAACAGCTCGTCGCGCGGGTAGGTCTCCAGGATCTCGATCAGGTCCTTCTCGTTGTGGCTCCCCTCTGGAAAACCGGACCTCTCCAGCACGTAGCGCACCTTGCGCCTGACGAGTGGGATGTCGAAGACGCTCGCGATGTAGGCGGAGAAGGTGTAGAGTCCGAGGAACCGCCGCTCCCCCGTGACCTCACCCGACTCGTCGAACTTCTTGATGCCGATGTAGTCTAGGTAGGAGGGCCTGTGCACCGTCGCCCGCGAGTTCGCTTTCGTCAGGTTCAGCAGCTTGGGCGTGCGGGCGAGCCTCCTCACGTCGGGCGGGAGCTCGGCGAGAGCGCGGGAGACCGGCCCTGACTCCGTCTGTCTCAGGATGCCGAGTCCCGACCCTTGCACCGCGCAGAGGGCCTCCTCGCCGTTCTGCGTGATCAGGTCGTACTCCCTGTAGCCGAGGAACGTGAAGTTATCGTCGTCGATCCACTCCAGGAACGCGCGGGTCTCGGCCAGGTCCTCAGCCTCGAAGTCGGGCGGGTTCTCCTCGAGCCCGGAGACTATCTCCCCGATCCTCCCGCGCATCTCGGGCCAGTCCTCCACGGCCGCCTTCACGTCTGCGAGGGTCTTCTCGATGGCTTGCTTCAAGTCTTCGAGCACGAACGGTTCCGTCTGGCGGTCCACCTCGACGTGGATCACTGACTCGGAGATAGCGTCTTCCTCGTCTGAGTCGGGGGGGAGGACTTCGAGGAGCCGGCCATCCTCGTCGCGGCGCACGTTCATGACGGGGTGGAGGATCATGTGTATGGCGTAGCCCTGGCGGTTTACCTCCATCCTCGCCGAGTCGACCAGGAAGGGCATGTCGTCGTTCACCATCTCTATAACGGTGTGGGTCGACTGCCAGCCGTGTTCCTCGAAATGGGGGTTGTAGACTCGGATCTTCCACTCCCCGGGCTCCCGCCGCCCCGCGAAGTTCCAGTGAGAGAGTGCCGCCCCATAAGCGTCTATCGGGGAACGGTCCTCCAGATCCGCCGCGTCGACCCACCCGTAGTACTGGCGGGCGAACTCCTCGACCAGCGGTGCTTGATCCTCCGGCATCTGCTCCCTGATTCGGGCTACGACCTTGTCCAGAAGCTCGTCTTTCACCAGCATCGGTACGCCTCCCTCGGCGGTTCCCTTCTTCCCGGAAAGTCCATTATAGTCCGGCATAGTTTCCCGGTCAGGCACGAGAAGAGGGGATCCCCAGATCGGAGAGCCCCTCCAATTGGTCATTGGACGAGTGTATCTAGCGGACTCTCACGGCCTCCCAGATGTTACGCGAGGGCCAATCGTCCGGGGATATACGACGAACCGAGGCCGGCATCTAGCAGAACATGGTCGCCCCGCGAAGCGGGCCGTCCGTGCTAAGGTCCTTATTGGACTCGGGTAGGAATGGCTACCCGAATACCCAGTACAAGGTACAAGACGATCTTCGGGGAGTAGGAGGATCTCGTGAACTTCGAACTCGGTACAGACCAGCGAGAGCTCAAGAATCGCGCAGCAAGGTACGCCGATGAGGAAGTAGCGCCTCGCGCGGCGGAGTTGGACCGGGACGACGTGGTCCCTCTCGAGACATTGGATAGACTGGCCGGAGCCGGGTTCATGGGCCTGTGTGTACCGAAAGAGTACGGCGGGGCCGGGATGGACTTCCTGTCTTACTGCCTCCTGATCGAGGAGATCAGCCGCGCGGACGCCGGGGTTGGCGTAACGATCGCGGTCCACACCAGCGCTGGCACGCTGCCCATCGTGATGTTCGGCACCGAAGAGCAGAAGGCGCGGTGGGTGCCGCCGCTGGCGCGCGCAGAGCGCATCGGTTGCTTCGCCCTTACGGAACCGGAGACTGGCTCCGACGCCTCGGCGATTCGGACGCGTGCCGAGCGGGTCGAGGGCGGCTACCGCATCTCGGGGCACAAGCAGTGGGTCACGAACGGACGCGTCGCGGGGACCATGATCCTCTTCGCCCGCGCTGAGGGGGGAGCCAGGGAAGGCGTCACGGCGTTCGTCGTTTCTATGGACGCCGGAGGAATCTCCTTCGGCAAACACGCCGAGAAGATGGGTGTTATCTCAGCAACCACGGACGACGTCCTCTTCGATAATGTCTTCGTCCCGGAAGAGAACCGGCTCGGAGAAGAGGGGAGAGGGCTTCGCGTCGCGCTCGGGACGCTGGATACGGGCAGGATCGGGATAGCCGCACAGGCCGTCGGTATCGCCGAGGCCGCCTTCCGCTACGCCACGCAGTACGCCGCGGGGCGCACCACGTTCGGGAAGCCGATCGCCGAGCACCAGGCGATAGCCTTCAAGCTGGCCGACATGCAGACCAGGATCAGGGCCGCCCGACTCCTCCTCTACGAGGCTGCCTGGATGAAAGACCAGGAGCTGCCACACGGCGAGGCGGGAGCCCGCGCCAAGCTCTACGCCTCTCAGATAGCGAACGAGGTAGCGTACGAAGCCCTCCAGGTCCTCGGCGGCCGGGGATACATGAAAGACCATCCTGTAGAGCGGTACTACAGGGACGCACGGGTGACGGAGATCTACGAGGGCACAAGCGAGATACAGCGCCTCGTCATCTCCCGCGCCATCCTCAAAGAACAGGCCAAAGTCCCTGGCGGCGTCGAACAGTCGCGGCCCGTCGTAGGGTAAGCACGTGCTTATGCTAAAGTCTTATCGCAAGGGCTAGAGACGCAGGAGGAACACGCCTTGGATACCAGGAAGAGCGCGAAGGACCGCTGGGAGGAAGCTTACTCGAAGGGTCCGGAGCGCGACGCCGAGTTCTCGACCATGTCGGGCGTGCCGGTTAGACCGCTCTACACCCCTGATGACGCCGAGGGCGACTACGACGAGAAGCTTGGCTATCCGGGCGAGTATCCGTACACTCGCGGTGTGTACCCGAATATGTATCGCGGAAGGCTCTGGACGGTGCGACAGTTCGCCGGTTACGGGACGGCCGCGGAGACCAACGCCCGCTTTAGGTACCTCCTTGATCACGGGCAGAACGGGCTCTCCGTCGCCTTCGACATGCCGACGCTGATGGGCCTCGACTCGGACTCGCCGCTCTCCCTCGGCGAGGTCGGCACCGAGGGCGTCGCCGTGGACTCCCTGGAAGACATGGAGCGTCTCTTCGAGGGCATCCCCATGGGCGAGGTCTCGACCTCTATGACCATCAACGCCCCCGCGATGGTCCTGCTGGCCATGTACGTCGTGGCCGCCGAGAAGCAGGGCGTCCCGCCCGAGGAACTGGAGGGCACGAACCAGAACGACATCCTCAAGGAGTACATCGCCCAGAAAGAATGGCTCTTCCCCCCAGGGCCCTCGATGCGCGTCTTCAAGGACATGCTCGTCTACGCCACAGAGCACATGCCGAAGTGGAACACTATCTCCATAAGCGGCTACCACATCCGTGAAGCGGGGAGCACCGCTGCCCAGGAGCTAGCCTTCACCCTGGCCGACGGCTTCGCCTACATCGAGGCCGGCATAGAAGCGGGCCTCGACGTGGATGATTTCGCCCCGCGCTTCAGCTTCTTCTTCAACTCCCACATAGATTTCTTCGAAGAGATCTGCAAGTTCCGCGCCGCCCGCCGAATCTGGGCGACAGTCTTGAAAGAGAAGTACGGCGCCAAAGACGAACGGTCCCTAAGGATGCGCTTCCACACCCAGACAGCGGGCGTCTCCCTGACGGCCCAGGAGCCTTACAACAACGTCGCCCGCACCGCGTTCGAGGCGCTCGCCGCCATCCTGGGCGGAACGCAGAGCCTCCACACGAACTCCCTGGACGAGGCCCTCGCCCTCCCGACGGAGGAGGCGGTGCGCATCGCCGTCCGGACCCAGCAGATAGCCGCCCTGGAGACCGGGGTGGCGAACACCATAGACCCGCTTGGCGGCTCGTACTTCGTCGAGGCGTTGACCGACGAGCTCGAGCGGCAGGCCTACGACTACTTCAGGCAGATAGACGAGATGGGGGGCATGATCCAGGCCATAGAACAGGGCTTCCCGATGCGGGAGATCTCCGATGCCTCGGCCCGCTACCAGCGCGAGCTCGAAGAGAACAAGCGCTACATGGTCAACGTCAACATCTACGAACCCCAGGACGAGCAGGACATGGAACTCCACCGCATAGACCCCGAGGTCTCGCAAGGTCAGGTCGAAAGCCTGAAGGCGCTCAAGGAGAACCGAGACAACGACAGGGTGGAACAATGCCTGGAAGACCTGAAAGAAACGGCCCGCGGCGAAGGCAACACCATGTACCCGATCCTCGAGGCCGTGCGTGCCTACGCAACAGTCGGAGAGATCAGCGCTGCCATGCAGGAGGTCTTCGGTGACTATCGCGAGACGCCGGTGATTTAGAGCTTGTCAGCACGCTCCAGCCTACGGCTTCCGCATGTCAGCACGCTTCGGCTTCGCCTCGCTTGTCAGCTAGTCAGCTTCTCCCACTCCGGCCTCGCTCTCCCGCTCACGGTGCACCGCTACCAACGGCAGTCGGGGCATACGCCCTTGGCAAGGTTTTGGGATGACTTGACAACATGAACGAACGTCCCGGCGGGATTCTGCGGTCTGCTAGAATTTGGGGAACAGAGGAGTGATTTCGGCTCCTCGCGTGGGGACCTTTGAGTAGAGGAGGAGGTCTATGGCTATCCGAGAGACCAGTGCCGGCCACGAGGCACTGGGACTGGACGAGGACGATCTACGCAGGATGCACTATTACATGCTTCTCGCACGGCGGGTCGATGAGCGGTCCTGGATCCTTAACCGCCAGGGCAAGGCCGCGTTCGTTATCTCCTGCCAGGGCCAGGAGGCCGCCCAGGTAGGCGCCGCCTACAACCTGCGCCCCGGCAACGACTTCTTGTATCCCTACTACCGCGACTCGGGGATGACCATGCTCCTCGGCCAGACGCCCCGCGACCAATTCCTTAGCCTCATGGGCAAGAAGGAAGACCCGAACAGCGGCGGTCGCCAGATGCCGGGCCACTACAGCAGCCGCAGACTGAACATCGTGACATCCTCCGCTCCCGTCGGGATCCAGTACCCGCAGGCCGCGGGAACGGCTCTGGCGTACAAGATCCGTGGCGAAGACGGAGTCGTGCTGGTGTGCGGCGGGGAGGCGTCGACCAGCGGCGGCGACTGGCACGAGGCGATGAACTTCGCCGGGATCCACGATCTGCCCCTGGTCTTCCTGGTGGAGAACAACGTCTACGCCATCTCCGTCCACTCTGAGTTCCAGGTCGCAGGCTCGATAGCGAAGCGGGCCGAGGGCTACGGCTTCCCCGGCCACGAGGTAGACGGCAACGACGTGCTCGCCGTCTACGAGGCGGCCAGAGAGGCTTTCGGACGAGCCCGCGCGGGCGAGGGGCCGACGCTCATCGAGGCCAAGACCTACCGCATGACAGCCCACTCCTCAGACGATGACGACCGGAGGTATCGCGAGCGCGAAGAGATAGAGGAGTGGCGCCAGAAGGATCCCATCGTCCGCTTCGAGAAGTACCTGATGGAGAACGGCGTCCTGGATGAGGCGGAGCGGGATGAGATCTCGGAGCGCATAAAGGCCGAGGTCGCAGAGGCGAGCAAGTACGCCGAGGACGCTCCGTTCGCCGATCCCGAAGACGTACTCTCCGGCGTCTACGCTGAGGCCTAGGGGTACCCATGGCGACGAAGAATCTGCTCCAGGCCATCCACGAGGGGCTCGCCGAGGAGATGCGCTCGGACGAGTCGGTAATGGTGCTCGGCGAGGACGTGGGCAGGGCCGGCGGTGTTTTCAGGGTGACGCAAGGGTTGCTGGAGGAGTTCGGTGCTGAGAGGGTGATGGACACGCCGCTGGCCGAGAGCCTTATCGTGGGCTCGGCCATAGGCCTGTCGGTCAACGGGATGCGCCCCGTGGCCGAGATACAGTTCGCAGACTTCATCCCGCCGGCGTTCGACCAGATCGTCAACGAGGCGGCCAAGTTCCACTACCGCTCCAACGGCGACTGGAATTGCCCTATCACCATCAGGGCGCCATACGGCGTCGTGCCGGGCGGCGCCCTCTACCACTCCCAAAGCGTCGAGGCCTGGTTCTGCAACACACCGGGCCTCAAGGTGGTCGCGCCCACGTTCCCGGGTGACGCCAAGGCCATGATCAAGAGCTCTATCCGGGATCCCAACCCCGTCCTCTTCCTCGAACACAAGCGTACCTACCGCCTCATAAAGGAGGAGGTTCCCGACGGAGATCACGAGGTCCCCTTAGGCGAGGCCCGCGTCCACCGCGAAGGCGCGGATATCACGGTCGTCGCCTACGGCCTCATGCTCTACGTGGCCCTGGAGATGGCCGAGAAGCTAGCCGAAGAGCACAATATAGAGACCGAGGTCGTAGAACCAAGAACTCTGTATCCGCTGGACAAGGAGAAGATCCTTGACTCGGCGAAGAAGACGGGCAAGGTATTGGTCGTCTCCGAGGCCAACCTGACGGGCTCGGTCTCCGGAGAGATAGCGGCCATCGTGGCGCGCGAGGCGTTCGAGTGGCTGGATGGCCCCGTGATGCGCCTCGGGGCGCCGGACGTGCCTGCGGCGGCTTTCGCGAAGCCGATGATGGACTACTTCTTGCCTTCTGCGGAGAAGATAGAAGAAGCCATGCTCGAGCTGGCACGCTACTAGATGGACGTTAGGGGGTACAACCGGGAGGCCTGGGACAGGCAGGTCGAGGGCGGGAACGAGTGGACCGTCCCGGTCGGTCCCGAGGTAATCGAGGCGGCCCGTCGCGGGCGGTGGGAGGTCTTGCTAACGGAGACGAAGCCGGTCCCGCGGGAGTGGTTTCCCGAGATGGCGGGCGCCGATATCCTCTGCCTCGCGTCCGGCGGAGGCCAGCAGGCCCCGACCTTCGCCGCCGCGGGGGCCAACGTTACCGTGCTCGACAACTCGCCAAAGCAACTCGCGCAAGACGCGTTCGTCGCCGAGCGGGAGTCGCTCGACATAAAGGGCGTACAGGGCGACATGCGAGACCTCTCGGCCTTCGCCGACGAGAGTTTCGACCTCGTCTTCCACCCCGTCTCCAACCTGTTCGTGCCCGAGGTCAGGCCCATCTGGAACGAGGCTTTCCGCGTGTTGCGCAAGGATGGCGCGCTGCTCGCAGGTTTCCTCAACCCCATGGTCTACGTCTTCGACCTCGAGCTCGCCGATAGCACGGGCGAGGTCAGGGTCAGGTACGAGTTGCCCTACGCCGATGCGACGAGCAAGGACGCACAAGAGTTGGGGCGGCAGATGGAGAGGGGAGAGCCGCTCGAGTTCAGCCACACGCTGGAGGACCAGATCGGGGGTCAGATCACAGCGGGCTTCTTGATCTCCGGTTTTTACGAAGACCGCTACCGCGACGATCCGATCGCCGCCTACATGCCGACCTTCGTCGCCACCAGGGCGATCAAACCATAACAAACAGGAGGAACCCGTGGCCAAACCGGTGACGATGCCGCAGCTCGGTGAGAGCGTGACAGAGGGCACCATAACCCGCTGGCTCAAGTCCGAAGGCGACGAGGTGGAGATCGACGAACCCCTCGCCGAGGTGGATACGGACAAGGTCAACGCTGAGTTGCCATCTCCCGTGGCAGGCACCATAGAGAAGTTCCTCGTCTCCGAAGGCTCGACGGTCGACGTGGGGACCGAGATCGCACTCGTCGCTGACGAGAGCGATGCCCCCGCCGCAGACGCCCCGCCACAGGAGAACGTCGCCGCCGACGCTCCCACGGAAGAGTTCCCCGCCTCGGGCACCGAAGCCCAGCCCGTCTCGCAGGGTTCCGAGAGGCAGCGAGTCGCAGTTCAAGCACACAGCGATGGAGACGGGCGCGGCGAGATCGAAGACGCCGAAACTCTGCGTCTCACCCGCTCCTCGCCGGTCGTCCGGCGCCTGGCCGAGGAGTACGGCGTGGAGATAGCGGAGATCCCGGGCACGGGCACGGGCGGACGCGTAACGAGAAAGGACATCGAAGGCTACATCGAGGAACAGGAGGAGCGTAAAGAATACGCGCCGCCGGGACTACGGGAAGAGCGGGAAACCTTCGTGCAGCCCGAGCCGGAGGTCGAACGCGTCCCTGTCTATGATGGCGACCGCGTCGAAGACCTGAGTGGCATCCGTCGTGCCATAGCCAACCGCATGTCAGCGAGCAAGCGCGAGGCCCCGCACGCCTGGACCATGGTCGAGGTGGACGTGAGTGGACTCGTCGCCTTGCGCGAGCGGGAGAAGGCCGCCTTCGCCGAACGTGAGGGCGTGAAGCTCACCTACGTGCCTTTCATAGTAAAGGCCGTCGTCGAGAGCCTCAAAGAGAGTCCCGGCCTCAACTCCGTCTGGGACGGGGACCGCATAATCTTGAGAAAGCGCATAAACGTCGGCGTGGCCGTGGATCTCGAAGACGCCCTCATAGTGCCCGTCATCACCGACGCCGACGAGTTGAACATCCTCGGGCTCGCCCGCAAGATCGAGGACCTCGTGCGACGCGCCCGCGCTCGAGGGCTCGGCACCGAAGACATCTCGGGCGGGACGTTTACCGTCAATAACCCGGGCTCCCTGGGAAGCGTTGTATCCACGCCCATTATCAATCACCCTCAGGCCGCGATCCTCTCTGCGGAAGCCATCGTCAAGCGTCCCGTCGTCATAGACGACGCCATCGCCATACGCAGCATGATGAACCTGGAGGTCTCCTTCGACCACCGCGTCCTCGACGGCGGCGCCGCCCTCAAGTTCCTCAACGCTGTCAAGCAACGGCTGGAGGCTTACGGGCCGGAGAGCGGTATAGCTTAGGGGGAACCGATGGACTGGAGGCAACTCGTGACGGCGCTTGCAGATCGCGTTCCGGCGGGGAGCGTTACGACTTACGCTGAGGTATCTCTCTGGGGATATGACAGACCCAACCTGAATCAGCCGGTACGCTCCTTGTTGAGCGGCGCTTCAAACCATGGTCATCAGCGACTGACGAACCGTGTGGTCGGAGCAGATGGCCGCCTCGCGGACCTTCCTGAAGGTTCTGATCAACAAAGGCGACAGTTGCTTGATGAGGGCATACCGTTTACCACCGACGGCAGGGTAGACTTCGGCAGGATCACTCCAAAGAGGCTGGGGTGAACAGGCTACAAGTGGATTCCCGCTTTCGCGGGAATGACGTATGGGAGGGCCCCTCCATGTTCCCACAATCCCAACTCGGTCCCGTCCAATTGGACTGGATATTACCCCTGCGGCACGAGCGCGAGCGCCCGCACGGGGCTGCCGGTACCGCCGGTCAGCTTCAGTGGCGCCACGAACAGTAGTGCTCCGGTTTGCGGCAGGGCGCCAAGGTTTGCGAGCTGCGTAACGCCGTACTTCCCCGCACCCATGAGATAGAAGTGGGCGGGGAAGGGGGGATCGAATGCCCCGGCGCCACCCGCGTCGATGCCGACGGTCTCCACCCCGACGCCGACGAGAGGGCTCTCCTCGGCGATCCAACGGGCGCACTCCGCGTCGAAACCCGGCGAGCGAGGGTTGCCGTACTGCGCGTTCAGGAACGATTCGGCGTCGTGGGCACGCGCGTCCCAACCGGTGTGTAGCAGCAGCCAGCCGCCTTCGGGGAGCGGCCCGTGGTCGGCCTCGAACGCACGCACTTCATCGACGGTGAGCAGGTAGTCGGGGTTCTCGGCGCTCTCGGCGGATCGGTCGATCACTACGGCCGGGCCGATGAGGTGCTGGGGCGGGACCTGCGAGACGTCCCTGCCGTCGCGGCCGCTGATCCAGTGTATGGGCGCGTCGAAGTGCGTGCCCGTGTGCTCGCCGATCTCGAGCCAGTACCAGGCCCATGCGGGGCCCCGCTCGTCGTAGCGGCTGATCTCGTGCCGCTTCACCGCGGGAGTCTGCGCGAACTGCTCGGGCAGTCGGATAACCGGGGTGCGCTCGTTCAACGGCTGGGTCAAGTCAACGACCTCGACGGCACTGCTACCGAGCGCCTCGACGAGTGACGCGACCGGGTCTTGCGGCATCATCTGGTGCCTCCTTTCAATGGGCGCGGAACGCTTCTGCGAGCCATTCGGCCCGTACCTCCGGGTTGACCTTGGCGTCGATTACGAGTGGGCGATCTCGCCTCTCCAACCAGTCCCGAGCCGGCGACAGGTCTCCTTTGTTTCTGACCGTGATGCCCTCGGCCCCGCCCGCCCGCGCGAGCGCGGCGAAGTCGGTGTCTGGAAAGCGCGCCACGTCTACCGGGCGTCCCATGGGGCCGAAGTGGTGCACCTCCGCGCCGTACGCTGCGTCGTTGTAGATGACGACGAGCATCGGCAGGCGGTAGCGGGCGGCCGTCTCAAGCTCCCCCAGGGCCATGAGAGCACCGCCGTCGCCAACGGCGGCGACAGAAAGCCTCTCCGGTCGCGCAACGGCGGCCCCGATGCTGCTTGCGAGCCCCAACCCCACGGACTGGAAGGCGTTGGGGAACACGAAGCCTTGCCGGTCTGGCACGTCGAGGTACATCGCCGGATATCCGAGAAAGTGGCCCGAGTCGGTGCAAACCGTGCGTTCCTCAGGTAGCAGGTCGTCCAGCGCGATGGTCAAGGTGCGCGGGTCAACGTGCTCGGCGGTACCGAGATCCTCGTAGGGCTCGTCGCGGGGGCGACCAGCGGAGATCTCACGCTGGAGTCCGTCGCTCCTGAATCCCTCGCCGCCCACGCCTCGTCGTTCGAGCTCATCGAGGATGGCCCTGGCTGCTTCCGCCGCGTCCCCGACGACGCCGACGTCGGCGCGGTGGACGCGACCGATAGCGTCGGCTTCGAGATCCACCTGCACCACGCGCGCGGTGGGGGAGAACAGGTTGCCGTGGCGCACGGTCCAGTAGTTGAGCGAGGCTCCGAACGCGAGCACTACGTCTGCTTCTCCCAGCAACCTTATGGCGAGCGAGGAGGAGAAGCCTCCCGCTATCCCTACGCAGTACGGGTTGCCGGTAAAGAGCCCGTGTCCCATCGCGCTCGTCGCGAGCACGGCTCCGACCCTATCTCCCAGGGCCTCGAGCGCCCCGCGCGCGTTTGCAAGGGCGGCGCCCTGCCCAGCGACGATCGCAGGCCGGTGCGAGAGAGCGAGCAGGTCCGCGACCGCGGCGACGGAACCCTCCGCCGGACCCGGCGCCTCCAGCGGTGGCCAGTGTGGGACGGCCGGTGGGCCGTCGGGGCAGTCCTCTTCGACCACGTCGATCGGGATGCTCAAGACGACGGGGCGGCGCTCGGTCTGCGCGCGCCTGAGCGCCCTGGCCGTGTCGGCGGCGGCGGTCTCGGGTCCACGCACGCGCTCGGGAACCGCGCCGACCGTCGCCGCCAGGGTGGCTTGATCTACCTTGAAGTTCGACCAGAGCGTCCCTGTCGGAATGTCCGCGGCCAGCACGATGAGCGGCGTGCGGGCCTTTGCGGCCTCCGCCAGCCCCGTGAGCGTGTTCGTAAAGCCAGGGCCTTGATGTACGCTTGCGACGCCGACCTTCCTGGAGGCGCGGGCGTAGCCGTCCGCCATCATGACCGCGCCGCACTCGTGGCGGGAGGAGTAGAACGCGGCGCCCGCCGCGTTTAGCGCGTTCAGGACGGCGAAGTTGCCGCTTCCGGCTAGCCCGAAGAACGCTTCGATACCACCGTCGACCAGCACACGTCCGATCGCTTGGGAGACTCGCATGCCTCAGGCCTCCCCACACACGGTTTGCCGGCCGGTAAAGTCGGAGCTTGTCACCCGTGCCCCTCCTCGTTCTTCGAGCGTGATCCAAAGGGTATCGCCCGAACCATAAGTCAACACAGGGGCCCGCGCAACATTGGGGAGATCGCCCGGCGGTCGCTCCTGGAGGGCAGAACGCGGTTAGACTTGGACTGCGGAGCGAGGAAGGCCACCCCTCTCCTGAGCCGGGTACATCTTCGGCTTTTGTCGGAGTGACGGCTCGAGAGCAGCGGTGATAGGCTGCTCTTGTGGGTTTGAGTCGACTGTCCAGGCCCCGAAACGGACGTGATCATCGAGTTCCAAAGTTTGCTCGAAGACGTACTGAACAGGATCAACCGCGAGGAACTCGTGCTCCTGGCGCGGGAACTCGTCCGCATCCCTAGCGTCTACCGTCCCGAAGGGACTGACGGAAACGAGGCGCGCGTCGCTGGGTTCGTCGCGGACTACCTGGAGCGCGCGGGTTTCGAGGTGAAGACCGAGGAGGTCGCGCCTGGCCGTCCGAACGTGTGGGCCGTGTGGGAAGGAGACCGTCCGGGGAAGAACCTGCTCTTCGAGGCGCATATGGACGTGGTGACGGAGGGAAGCGCTGAGGACTGGAACCACCCGCCGTTCGGGGCCGAGAGAGATGGAGGCCGTATCTACGGGCGTGGGGCGTGCGACACCAAGGGGAACCTGGCGGCGGCTGTGATGGCCGTGCGTGCTGTAAAGGACGCCGGTGTTCCTTTCCCTGGTAGCCTGATACTCTGTCATCCCGTGGACGAGGAAGGGATGATGGCCGGGATCAAGGCGTTCATCGAGCGAGGGCACGCCGATCGCGTAAACGCCGCCGTTATCTGCGAGCCCGAGGAGAACCAGCTCTGCATAAAACAGAAAGGCGCGCTCAGGGTGGAGGTCACCCTGAGCGGAACGATGGCGCACGGGGCAATGCCCCAGAGCGGCGTCAACCCGGTTACCCGGGCCGCGAGGTTCGTCGTCGCGGTCGAGGAACTGGAGAGAGAAGAGATCGGGCGCCACGGCGAGGATCCGTTCCTCGGCTATCCGAGCCTGACACCGACCATTTTGATGGGCCCAGACTGCGGGGAACCCCAGATCAACGTCATCCCCGCGAGCGCCTATGTCGCCCTGGATATCCGTACGGTGCCGGATCAGTCTCACAGAGATCTCGTAGAGCGACTGGAAGGCATCATCGCGAGGCTTGCCTCAGAAGATCCCGACTTCGACGCTACGCTGGAGGTGATCGAAGAACGCCCGCCGACCGAGACCCCGAAAGACGAGCCGCTCGTCAGGGCGATGGCAAGGGCTTACGGTAATCTGACCGGCGAAGAGCCCACTTACAATGGGGTGCCCGGCGCGACCGACGGCACATTCCTGCATGCGTGGGCCGGCATCCCTATCGTCACGACGGGAGCAGGGGATCGCGAGATCCCGCACCACGCAGACGAGTGGGTCGATGAAGAGGAACTACTCACCACCTGCAAACTCTACGCCGCAACGGCGATGTACTACGCCTACGGAGAGGAAACCCATGTTTGATTACCGTTCCATGTTCGACCTATCGGGCAAGACCGCCCTCGTCGTCGGTGCCGGCAGCGGTATCGGCGAGGCGAGCGCACAAGGGCTCGCGGCCTTCGGCGCGCGTGTCGTGTGCGCCGACGTGGACAAAGACGCCGCGGAAGACACTGCCGGCGAGATTAGTTCGGAGGGAGGAGAGGCCGAAGCTATAGAGCTTGATATGACGGACCCAGACAGCGTAAGGGAGGCCGTCGAGTCCGTGGGAGTTCCCGACGTTCTGGTGAGTACGCCGTCCGTCAACGTCAGGAAACCTGTGCTCGAGATAACGGACGAGGAGTTCGACCAGATCGTCGAGCTGAACTTGAAGGGGACTTTCCGCCTGATCCGGGACTTCGGACGCGGCATGGCCGAGCGCGGCTCGGGCAGCATCATCGCCTTCTCGAGCATCAGGGGACAGGTCGTCGAACCGGGACAGGGGATCTACGCAGCGACGAAGTCAGGGACGGTGCAGATGTTGCGGGCCCTTGCTTCCGAGGTAGGACCCCGCGGCGTCAGGGTCAACGCCATAGCCCCGGGCATAGTCGAGACGCCTTTGACGGCCCAGATCAAAGACTCCCCCGACTGGTACGACTCCTACGCGGCCAAGAGCATCCTGGGCCGCTGGGCCATGCCGCACGAGATGGTCGGGATGGTCCTCTACCTCGCCTCGGAAGCCAGCTCCTACGTCACGGGCGCCTTCATGCTGGTCGACGGCGGATGGACCGCCGCGGACGGGCGCTTCACCCCACCACTCTAAGTATTGATACGGTATCCGAATGAGCACTTCCCCCGGGTACAATCTCCCGCGCGAGCGCAAGTCTTACTCCCTTGCCCCCGTCATTACCATCCGTCATTCCCGCGCAAGCGGAAATCCACTGCGAAGGATCTCCGCATCTCAAACCAGACGCGATCTACCGGATTACGTATGACACGGCTGCACACGGAAACTGCGGTCCGTATATAGTATTGCTGGGCTGATAACAAACGTCAGAAGGAGAAGGTCATGGCGGCGAATCCTAGCGGAAACAGAGGAGGCTCCGTACTGGATCTCAGTACGCGAGAGATCGTCATCGCCGGCGTTATAGGTGGTGTCGCGTTATTCCTGGGGGCCACGCGTCTGGGCTTCATACCCGTGCCCATACCGTTTATAGGCAACGCTACCGTAATGCACATCCCGGCCATCCTCGGGGGCGCGATGGAAGGTCCCGTGGTCGGATTGCTAACGGGCGCTATCTTCGGCATCTTCTCTTTCCTATACGCCGACGTACCGATCTTCAAGGATCCCATAGTCGCCATCTTGCCCCGATTGCTGATCGGCGTGGTGGCGTGGGCCGTCTTCGTGAGCCTGCGCCGCTGGAGTGTGGACCTGGCCTCGGTGGCCGCGGGCTTGCTCGGCTCTCTGACCAACTCCGTGGGGGTCCTGGGGCTAGGGCTGATCCTGCCCTTCGGACAGCAGAGCTATCTGACGCCCGCCCTGGTCGTGGCCAGCATCCCGCAGGTCATCGCCGAGGCGGTGCTCGCTGCAGTCGTTACGGTCGTCTTGGTGAGGGGCGTGCTGCTGATCCGTAGCGGGCGGACGACGGCGGCGGAGACCGGGTCCGATGAAGAGCGCCGGTACTAACTGCAGGGAAGGGCGGGCGCATAGTGATCGAGATCGAGGACGTCTCTTTTACCTACCGGATCGGCAAGGAAGACGCGGTGCCGGCGCTACACGGCGTGAGCCTGAAGATAGAGCCCGGGCAGCTCGTCGCGATCATCGGCCAGAACGGCTCCGGGAAGAGCACGCTCGTCAAGTTGCTGACGGCTGTCCTGTATCCGACGGAGGGGGAAATCCGTATAGACGGCGTACCCGCCGACAGGGAGCATCGGTGGGACGTTAGGCGCAAGGTATCCGTCGTTTTCCAGGACCCCGACGACCAGCTGATAATGAACCGTGTGATAGACGACGTGGCTTTCGGCCCGGAGAACCTGGGGCTGGAGCGGGAGGAGATCGAGGAGCGGGTGCGCTCATCCGTGCGTATGCTCGGCCTCGAGGAGATCGGCGGTCGCCTGATCGAGGACCTCTCCCCGGGGCAGAAGCAGAGGGTAGCCATAGCCGGCGCCCTGGCGATGCGTCCTCTGTTCCTGATCCTGGACGAACCGACCTCGCTCTTGCCGGTGCCTGTCGCGATGCGCCTTATCTCTACCGTAAGGGACCTCAGCCTCCGCGAGAACATGGGCGTCGTGCACGTCACCCACTCCATGTACGAGGCCGTCCTCTTCGAGAGGGTCGTTGTCATGGACGCAGGACGTGTGATCCTCGACGGCCCCCCCGCCGAGGTCTTCCGCGACGTCGAGAAGCTGCGGGAGGTCGGACTCGACGTACCCCTCGCCGCTAGCCTCGCCCACCGCCTGCGCGCCCGCGGCATCCCGATCGGAGAAGATGTCCTTAATACTTCCGACTTGCGCGCCGCACTCACCGCCGCCGTAGATCCCTCGCCCTCAGGCTGATGCAGCCAGACGGAACGCCCCCTATCCTGGAGTTGAAGAGCTTTGACTACACCTACCTGGAAGGCACCCCGAGGGCAAGCGAGGCGGTAAGGGACATATCCTTCAGGATCCATCGCGGCGAGCGCGTCGGGATAGTCGGTGCCACCCAATCGGGCAAGTCCACCGTCGTCGACTCCTTCGCACACCTGCTGCGCCTGACACCTGGACAGGTCTTCTACAAGGGCGAGGACGTGGCCGCTCCCGGCTACGACAAGGGCAAGCTGCGGCGGGAGATCGGGATCGTATTCCAGCAGCCGGACTCACAGATCATAGAAGACGTGGTCGGCGCCGACGTCGCATTCGGGCCTACCGCAGCAGGCCTCTCCGCTAGCGAGACACGTGGGCGCGTCGAGGAGAGCCTGAACACCCTGGGCCTTCCTTATGGAGATTACCGCCTGCGTTACATCCACGCGCTCTCCGGTGGCCAGCGCAGGCGGGTCGCCATAGCCGGGGTGCTCGCCATGCACACGCCCGTCGTGGTCCTCGACGAGCCGATGGCGGGGCTGGATCCGCGTGGGCGAAAAGAGCTTCTGGAACTCCTCATCAAGTTGCAGAAGAATCGGGAGCTGACCCTGATCATCTGCTCAGCGAGCCTCAACGACGCCAGCCTGCTGTGCGACCGCTTTATCGTATTGGACCGGGGCACGGTCGTTATGGACGGCCCCGTGCGTGAGATCCTGCGCCAGGCCGACAGACTCGCCGAGCTGGACATAACCCTGCCCGAGCCGGTCGTCGGCGCCCGCGAGATGCAGAAGCTCTTCCCCGACTTCCCGACCGATCTGCTGACCGAAGACGAACTCGAGTCCGAGCTGCTAACGAGGTTAGGGATCACGTAGTGCTCGAACTGCAGCGCAACGTCATCTTCGGGCAGTTCGTCGAGACGGGCTCCTTTATCCACCGCATGGACGCCAGGATAAAGATCGCCGCGACGTCGGCGTTCATCGTAGCCTCGTTCCTCATAGACGACTTCCTTGGCTTCGCCGTCATGCTGCCACTGGTCGTCGTCATTGGCTTAGTCTCCAGGATACCCCTCGGTTACATACTTCGGGGCTCGCGGATCTTCATCGCTTTCCTGGCCTTTATCCTCGCCTTCCAGGTGCTCTTTTACTCGAGAGACGTGCCCGAATCGAGCTACCTGTGGCGGTGGGGCCTGCTCTCAGTCTCCACCGAGGGTCTCTACACAGCGGGCATCCTCGCGCTTCGCGTCATCCTCCTCTACTACGTCACGACCATGCTGATGCTAACGACCTCGCTCGTCGACCTGACGAACGGGCTAGAGCTCATTTTCGGCCCGCTGCAACGGCTGAGAATTCCTGTCAACGAGCTGGTGCTCGTCTTCGTGATCGCCATAAAGTTCGTCCCCATCTTTATCGAGGAGATGGAACGTCTCGCCCGCGCCCAGACGGCCCGCGGCGTCCCTTTCGACGAAGGCGGCGCACTGACCCGTGCGCGCCGCCTCGGACGCCTGCTCATCCCTATCTTCATAAGCGGCTTCGCCCGTGCCGATACCCTAACCATCGCCATGAACACCCGCAGCTACCGCGGCGGCCGCTATCGCACCAAGCTCCGCCAGATGCGCGCAAGCCTCTCCGACTGGCTCGCCCTCACACTGGTCATCGCCTGGATAGTCGTAGCGTGGATGGTGTAGAGGTTAAAGGTTTCAGGCACCAGACTACAGGACTTGTGGGACCGGCCAGGTCACGTGCCACTAGCGAAAGCCAACCACAGAGACCTGACACCTGAAACCTCTAAATCGTCTCCCGCCTGCGGCTCAACTGCCCGTATGGGTGTCCAGTATGGAGACGCTCCATCGAGCTAATGGCGGCGATGCGTTCAAGCGCCAGGGTGTCTGCAGCGACGTTGGTGGGGACGCCGTCGCGCTTGGAGATGGCGATTATGCGGCGGATTCGGTCCTCTATCCGCATGACACGCACGGTCGCGCGGCGCTCGTTGTAGCCTTCCAGCTCGTCGGCCACGTTGATCAGGCCGCCGGCGTTTATGACGTAGTCGGGGGCGTAGAGTATGCCGCGTTCGGAGAGACCCTCGCCGTGGCCCGACTCGCCGAGCACGTTGTTGGCGCTCCCCGCGACGATGCGGCAGCGCAACTCCGGTATGGTCTTATCGTCGAGGACGGCGCCGAGGGCGCAAGGGGCGAAGATGTCGCAAGGGATGGTCAGGATCTCATCCGGCTCCACCGCCTTGGCGCCGAACTCCTTGACCACGCGCCCCAAGGCAGCCTCGTGTACATCGGTCACGATCAGGTTAGCACCAGCCTCGTGCAGAAGACGGCACAGGTAGTAGCCGACGTGCCCGGCGCCCTGCACGGCGACGACCCGTCCCTCCAGGGAGGTCGTGTCGTAGACTTCCTCGACGCAGGCCCGCATCCCCTGCAAGACTCCGAGGGCGGTGAGTGGCGAGGGATCCCCTGAGCCGCCGCGGGTGACGTCGACCCCGACCACGTGCGAGGTCTCTACCCTGATAAAGTTGGCGTCCTCCGTCGAAGTACCGACGTCCTCCGCCACGATGTAGCGTCCGCCGAGGGTCTCGATGTAGCGCCCGAACGAGCGGAAGAGCGCCTCGGATTTGTCCGTGTGGGGATCCCCGATAATGACGGACTTCCCGCCCCCTAGGTTCAGGCCGCTCGCGGCGGCCTTGTAGGTCATACCTCTCGCCAGGCGTAGGACATCTACTATGGCTTCGTCCTCGCTGGCGTAGGGGTACATCCTGCAGCCGCCCAGGGCCGGGCCGAGCGTGGTGTCGTGGATGGCGATGATAGCCCGTAGCCCCGTCGCCTTGTCGTGGCAGAACACGAGCTGCTCGTAGCGGTACTCCGCCAGCTTCTCGAATACTCGCAAGCCCTGTCTCCTTTCCCGAGCCAGAGGTTCCTCAGGAGATTATTCTACTACCCCTCGGGTCCTGGAACGGATTGCCCGTAGGGGCGGTTCGCGAGCCGCCCACGCAAGAATCGCGTCTACAGGCAACAGTATCAGGATTCTGTTGCAGCGGGTCTGGAGCCCCTGTTCCGCCGCCTCCACCATAGAAGTCCCCCGACAAGAACGGGCGCGAGCCACCAGCCGAATACGACCGCCGAGATGATAGCCGTCGCCATGACCTGGAGGACAGCGAGCGAGGCATCCCATGCCTGCTCCACGACCTTTCCAGGCTCCCAGGTAGGCTTGGGTGGCGGCGGGCTCGTGACGGGTTGGATGTTCAAGGTGATCTGGGAGTAGGTGCTGCGCTGATCCAGGTACTTTATCCTGCCCTGCACGAGCTCGATCTCCCCCCGAACGGTCGTCAACTCGCGCTGGATCGAGAGCGCCTCCTCGACGTTCTCGGCCCTGTCGTAGAGCCTCAGCAAGCTCTCTTCGGTGGCCCTGAGGTTGCGCTCGCGGGACTGGAGATCCACATATTCCTCGGTCACATCCTGGCCGCTGACAGTGTCGGTCGTGACCTTCTCGCCCAGGCCTCTCAACTCGTCGAGCACCCTCTCGAACTCCTGGGAGGGGACCGAGAGCACGAGCTGAGCAGTAACGGAGTCGTCGCCCCCGTACACCTGCGAGCTGAGTACGGTGCCGCCGGCACTCGCGGCGAGTTGCTGCGCCTGCGCGGTGCTCTGGCGGACCTCCTCCGAGCGGAGGCCAAGATCGGCCGTCTTGACTATCTTGCGCCCAAAGTCTCCGAGCGCGGCAGGATCCTCGGTTATGCCGACAGCACCCTCTGAAGACTGCGCCAGGTCCGGTCCAGACCCGCCCGGTGAATCCACACCTGCCGGCTCCCGCCCTACCGACACTGCGCTATCGTCCGGCGGTGCCGATTTCGTCTCGCTGGTCCCGCACGACGCGAGGGCCAGAACGAGGAGCACGAGCGCGCTAGTCCCCAGAGACCTCGCCACCGTCGAAAAACGTCTGGCTCTCATGGCATCCACCTCTCTCGGACGTGTACCTTCCACAGAGTGCCTACTCGCTCCGAAGGGCTCATCTACGGCCCAACCTACTACCTGTACACTGCCAGCCCCCGATCGGTTCCCCGATCTCAGTGCATCGATTCGGCGATGCGGACCGCTTGCTCCTTCTGCACGTCCGCCTGGAGGCGCAGCGCTACACCTCCTTGCTCCCAGAGCAGGACGTTGCCGGGGAGACGCGGGTTCGTGGTGGAGGGAATGCGACCGGCAGATCCCCAGTATCCAGGACCTCCGTCCACGTTTACCCGTTCTAGCTCCGACCTGGCAGTTGCCTTTCCTCTGAGATAGGCCGGCCCGATATCGCCTGGCACCTCGATAAGGACGAGGCCGAGTCCCGTGTCCCCGAGGGGCGGCAAACCGTCCCTGTAGACGAGCACGACGCCATCCATTCCGGAGGTTCCGGCCGCGTAGAGCTCTTCGGGCTTCCCTAGCGTCCGGGGTAGGAGGAGCGTGCCATCCATTCTGGCCCGCGCCTCTCGCAGCGTAATCCTCTCCCCCGAGAACCGTGCAGCCGGCGACTCCCCACTCTTGGACTCGCCGGCGGGTGGTGCTGCCTCCATCTGTCTCTCGGGTGAGCCGGCATCGACGGCGGGTTCCCCGGCATTATGGACACCCTCCGCCACAAACCAGTCGCCTATCGTGTCGCGCAGACCAGGGGAAAGGGTCGGGACTGCGACGACGAGAACGAACGCCGCCGCTACCGCCACCCAACGCATGGCCGGGAAAGCGGTAAGGAACCTTCGGGGCCGGCTGTTCTCTTCTTCGTCGAGCACTCTGCGAACGGCGCGAGCGACGTCCGGCGTCGGAGGATAATCGATAAAGCCCCCAAGCTCCCTCAGCTCTCTCTCGAGTTCTCTATCTGGCATCTCCCTCCTTCGCAATCTCGGTGCGCAGGCTCTTGAGTGCTCGCGAGACCCGCGATTTGACGGTTCCTCGCGCGCAACCCAGCATGGCGGCCGTCTCTTCTTCGGAGAGGCCCAGGAAGTAGCGGCAGCCGATTGCCCACCGCGCCTCCTCGCGCAGGCCGCCGAGGGCCTCGAGCAACTCTTCCCTCCGCTCCGCCGCCAGGACCGCCGCCTCGGGGGAGGAGGGGCTATTCTCCGGCGTGTTCTCCCGCGCCGCCCGCAGGAACAGACCGGTACGACGCGTGGCCGACCTGCGCTGGTTTCTGGCCTCGTTGGCGACTATCGCGAGCAGCCATGGCCTGAAACGGGCGCCGGATCGGAACCGTCCCAGGGCGCGGTACGCCTTCACGAAAGCCTCCTGGGTCGCTTCCTCGGCCTCCGAGGCGTCGCCCGTGATGAGGTAGGCGGTACGGAAGGCCACCTCCTGGTAGCCACGCACCAGCCTCTCATACGCCGCGGTGTCTCCACCCTTAGCCCGCTCGGCGAGCTTCGCTTCATCCGAGGTGACGGCCCTCCTCCTCGACGTCGCTCTCTACCCTCATCTACAACGCCGGGCGCGAAAAGGTTCCCGGCATGATGGCTAATGATGACGCCTCAGGCGAGTCTCTGCGAGCGTCCACCCCGAGAAATCCCCATTTCCCTGCGTGCTAGAATGCCTGCCCATGCAGGACGAACGACTCGGGGAAAACACTACGGCAGGGAAGATAGATGGGCTGGGGCATCTGCGTGAGGCGGCGGCCCACCCTGCCCCCGAGCAGGCCGTCGAGAGGCAGCGCGAACGCGGCAAGCTGACGGCCCGCGAGCGCGTCGAGCTCTTGCTCGACCCCGGCACGTTCGTCGAGCTGGACCGCTACAGGGTACACCGCTCTTACAACTTCGGCCTGGAGGAGAACAGGCCCCTCGGGGACGGGGTCATCACGGGCTACGGCGAGGTCTCTGGGCGCAAGGTCTGCGTCTTTTCCCAGGACTTCACCGTGTTCGGGGGCTCCCTGGGCGAAGTCTACGCGCAGAAGATCTGCAAGGTCATGGACCTCGCCATCTCCACGGGCTGTCCCATTATCGGGATCAACGACTCGGGCGGGGCCCGCATCCAGGAGGGCGTCGTCTCGCTGGCCGGCTACGCGGACATCTTCCACCGCAACGTGCTCGCCTCTGGCCTGGTGCCCCAGATCTCCGTCATCGTCGGACCCTGCGCGGGCGGCGCTGTGTACTCGCCCGCGATCACGGACTTCGTGTTCATGGTCGAGGAGACGAGCCACATGTTCATAACGGGCCCCGACGTCATAAAGAGCGTCACCGGCGAGGACGTCTCCTTCGAGGACCTCGGCGGCGCGGCCACCCACAATACCAGGTCGGGCGTCGCCCACTTCTCGGCGCCAGACGAGGAGTCCTGCTTCGACGAAGTGCGCTACCTGCTCTCCTTTCTTCCCGAGAACAACCTGGAGAGCGCCCCTTACTTCAAGCCGACCGACGACCCGGAGCGGATGAACGAGGACCTGGCGCGTCTGATCCCCGACTCCCCCCAGCGCCCCTACGACATCCGCGGCGCGATAGAAGGCGTAATCGACGACGGAGAGTTCTTCGAGGTTCAAGACGGTTGGGCCCAGAACCTGGTCGTCGGCTTCGCCAGGCTCGATGGGAGGTCCCTCGGCGTCGTAGGCAACCAGCCTTCCGTGCTCGCTGGGACGCTCGACATAAACGCGAGCGTCAAGGGAGCGCGGTTCGTCCGCTTCTGCGACGCCTTCAACATCCCGCTACTCACGTTCGTTGATGTGCCAGGCTTTTTGCCAGGGACGGACCAGGAGTGGGGGGGCATTATCCGTCACGGGGCGAAGCTGCTCTATGCTTTCTCGGAGGCGACGGTGCCCAAGATGACGGTCATCACCAGGAAGGCTTACGGCGGGGCCTACGACGTCATGTGCTCCAAGCACATCGGGGCCGACGTCAACGTCTCGTGGCCCACGGGTGAGATCGCGGTGATGGGAGCGAGTGCCGCGGTCGGCGTCATCTTCAGACGCCAGATCTCGGAGGCCGAAGACCCGGATGCGAAGCGCGAAGAGCTCATCGAGGACTACGAAGAACAGTTCAACAACCCCATGGTCGCTGCAGAGATGGGCTTTATAGACGACGTCATAGACCCGCGGGAGACGCGGCCTTACCTGGTCCGGGCCCTCCAGATGATCCGTACCAAACGCCCCGACAGGCCGCCCCGCAAGCACGGAAACATCCCGCTTTGATAGCTAGTCAGCTTTCAGCGAGAACCCTTCAGGTCGCTGGCCGGTGGAGAATGCCTGACGAATCTCCGCTCCCCGTAAGGATTCAGCCAGATCCGGACCCGAAGGAGGCCGCAGCCATAGTGGCCGCGCTGGAGATGCTCTCTGAAGGAGAGCAACCAGACTTATCTTCCTTGAAACGTAGCCGGTGGCGGCTGGCCGGCCTTCTCGGGCACGCACTAGAGTCCGGGAGAGAGTCGGATGGCTCCTTGTGGGCTTACTCCAGATGGGAGGGCTAGCTCCGGTGTTCGAGAAGGTGTTGATCGCCAACCGGGGTGAGATCTCCGTGCGCATCATTCGCGCGCTGCGCGAGATGGGAGTAACGAGCGTCGCCGTCTACTCGGACCCTGACAGGGAAGCCCTGCACACCAGCCTCGCCGACGAGGCCTACCACGTCGGTCCGGCGCCAGCAGCGGAGAGCTACCTCAACACAGACAGGCTGATCGAGGTCGCCAAGAGGAGCGGGGCCGAGGCGATACATCCCGGATACGGCTTCCTGGCCGAGAGCGCCCCTTTCGCGCGGGCGGTCGAGGAGGCCGGGATCGTCTGGATCGGCCCCCATCAGAAAGCCATAGAGGCGATGGGGAGCAAGGTGGAGAGCCGAAGGATCATGGCGAAGGCCGGTGTCCCGATGGTACCTGGCACGCGAGACTCCATCGCCTCCGCAAAGCAGGTCAGCCTCTTCGCCGAGGAGCACGGCTTCCCCGTTGCCGTAAAGGCCTCCTCGGGTGGCGGCGGCAAGGGCTTCGCCGTGGCCAGAGAAGCCTCCGAGGCAGCGAGCGCCTTCGAGCGGGCGAGCAGGGAGGGCGAAGCTTACTTCGGGGACGGTTCCGTCTACGTCGAGAAGTATTTGTCGGCTCCCCGCCACGTGGAGATACAGGTCGTACGGGACAGGCACGGTAACGCCGTCCACCTCGGTGAGAGGGACTGTTCGATCCAACGCCGCCACCAGAAGCTCGTCGAAGAGAGCCCTTCTCCCGCCATGGACCCGAAGACGCGCGAGGCGATGGGCGAGGCCGCCCTCGCCGCCGCTGAGGCCGTCGGCTACGACAACGTCGGCACCGTCGAGTTCCTCCTCGAAAAGGGCGAAGCCACGGACGAGTTCTACTTTCTGGAGATGAACACGCGCGTCCAGGTCGAGCACCCGGTGACCGAAGAAGTCACGGGGATAGACATCGTGAAGACCGGCATCCGCATAGCCGCCGGCGAGGAACTCCCCTTTTCGCAGCGAGACGTCTCCTGGCGCGGCCACTCCATCGAGGTGCGCCTGAACGCCGAGGACGCATCGAACGACTTCGCCCCGAGTCCCGGCGTCGTTACGGCCTATGTGGAGCCGGGCGGTCCAGGGATAAGGGTGGACTCCTCGCTGCGCGGTCCAGGCGTCGTGGCGGAGTCCTATGATCCGCTGTTCGCCAAGCTCATCGTCAGCGGCGCCGACAGAGAGGAAGCCCTGGCGCGCCTGGGGCGGGCGCTCGCGGAGTTCAGGGTGGAGGGTATCTCCACGACGCTGCCCTTCTACCGTGCGATCCTGGACGACGAAGCCTTCGTCTCCGGCGACTACACGACGGGCTTTATAGCAGAACGGATGCAACGGCTAGAGATACAGTCTGCTATCACCGGCGAAACCGGCGAGGCACCCGAGAAACGCGTCCGTGAGGTCGAGGTCGAGGTGAACGGGAAGCTCTTCAGGGTGAGGGTGTTCGGTGATGAGGGCGCGACCGGCGGGCCTCCGCGGCGCAGGCGGACTGAGACGCGTCGGGCTTCGGCGAGCGGGGGTACTGTTCGGGCGCCGATGCAGGGCACCATCGTCAAGGTGCTCGTGGAGGAGGGGCAGGAGGTCGCCGCGGACGAGCCCGTGTGCGTCCTCGAGGCGATGAAGATGGAGAGCGAGGTCCGCTCCCAGAAGGCCGGTACCGTCTCCGAGGTCCGCGTAGAGGCTGGGCAGACCGTAAGATCAGGGGACACCCTGATCTCCGTAGAGTAGGACGTCCTTTGGCCGAGCACGTCGCAGAGTACGAGTGGCACGGCGACGGCGAGGAAGCCGAGGTCGTCCTCTACGCCCCGGACGACTCGGCCTTCGAACGCGCCCTGCCCGCCGCCACACTCCCCGGCGTGGAGAGCCCCGTCTACGCCGCAGCATGGCACAGAGGTTTCGGATGGGCAGCTGCCTCGACCACGCACGCAGCCCCCGATCTGCTCTCCGCCCCTCTCCGCGGACTGCTCCTCGTCGCCGGCACCAGGTCAGAGAACCTCGGCTTATCGCCACAGGAACTTATGCAAAGGGTCATGCGGGAACTACCCGAAGCCGGCGCACGCCTGCCTTCCCTGAACGAGTCACGGGCGGGCAGGCTCTGCGAGTTGGGGGCTCGCGCCGCGGCGGAGGACGGCCTCGTCGAAGAAGAGGACCTGCCGCTTCTAGACGTGCGCCCCGGTGACGCCGACGCTATCGGCCGCCGGGCGCTCGCCGCCGCTCCGCGCGAATGGGCGGGTAGGGTGGAACCAGATCTCAGGTTGGTGACGGAGGTCCTCGACACCGAAGGCGCGGAAAGCCTGGGACTGGAGGAGGGAGCCCTTGCCATTGTCGTCAAGGTCGACGCAGGAGACCTCGGTCGGCTCGCGCTCGCTGCCCACAAGGAGCGAATTCTGAGCCGGACACGATCGGGGGATTTTGGCGCTACGCCCGAACTCCCGGCGGCCCCCTCCGCCAGCGGTGAGGTCGAGGACCTCGTCGCGGCGCTCTACGCCGCGGCCAACTTCGCGGACGCCCGCGCCGCAAGGACTGTGTGGATGCTGAGGCGGGCGCTGGGTGACGCAGCGGGAGGGCTGGAGATCCGCGCCGCCTGGAGGATCGGTGGGATCGAAGAGCAGGAAGGGCGCCTGGTCCATCGAAGGGGACTCGCTTGGACCGAGAATGGGCATGTGCTCGTCTGCGGAAGTTACGCGGCGGCCGGAACGGGTAATATGTGGGCGAGTGCGCCGCCGTTCGGGGTTCCGGAGGAGGAAGGCCGGTGGCCGTGGGAAGAGGCTGGGCTGTTGGAGCGTCTGGCGACGTTGGATCCCCCGGAGGGCTGAGGTTGGACCTGTTGATGGTAAGGGACCGGAGCACGGGCCGGTTTGTCTATACGGAGAGGCTGGAGCGCAGATCCGGCGAGACGTCCTGGGAGTACGTCCGTCGTAGCGTCAGGAGGGAGGCCCGCATCCGGACGCGCTTCGACGGTGACGCGATGGAAGTCATCGTCGGGTGGGATGTCGACTCGGTCGAGGATTTCCTGCGCGCGTATCCCGAGTACCGTACGGACGAAGACTCCGACGGAGCGTCGGGAAGTAGGGACCACGATGGGCGACCGAAAGGAGATGCCTCCTCTACGCCACCCCCATAACCATCGTCGTCATCTTCGCGGCCATAGCCGTAAGCCGCGCCGCAGAACGAGCCGAGGAAGAACGAAGAGGATGAGAACCGTGTGAGGGTGTAGGGGCGGCATAGACGAACCGCCCTCAAAACGAACCGGTCCTACTTGAAATCTTCGGGGGAGACCTGGTTCATCCAGTCCTTGAATTTATCCACGACCTCGTCCTCGGGGGTGTCTTCTATCGCCTCCTCGAAGACGACGCCGGCCTCCTCTATCACCTCGTCTGAGGCGAAGATCTCGGCCCCCGATCGGATGGCGAGGGCTATGGCGTCGGACGGCCTGGAGTCGACCTCCACCGTCTTACCCTCTATCTCGAGCCTAATGGTGGCGAAGAAGGTCGAGTCCCTCAGTTCGGTCACCGTGATCCTCTCCATCGATCCGCCGAGTTCGTTGACCAGGCTCAAGGCGAGGTCGTGTGTCAGGGGCCTGACGAACTCCTGGTTCTGAAGCTTGAACAAGATAGAGCGGGCCTCCGCCTGGCCGATCCAGATCGGCAAATAGCGGTTCTCGTCTTCGACCTTGAGGATAACTATCGGGCTGGAGGAAAAGAGGTCCATGTTCATGCCGTAGATAGACATCTTGGTAAAGCCGTTGGCGCTCACTGGCTATGTGCTCCTCTCACTCCGCGAGGTCGCGGGGTTCTCTTATACTGGTCGATTTTACTGCCAGCTTCTTCTGTGTTCAATCAGGTTGTCAGTAGCCTGCCCGTGTTGTACATTATTCCGGCGGCGAAGATCTGTTGCGCCGATCACTTAGGGCCTGTAGCTCAGCCGGTTAGAGCGCTTCTCTGATAAGGAAGAGGTCCCTGGTTCGAGTCCAGGCAGGCCCACTTCAGAAAGTCCTCAATTTGCAGGTAAAACGCGGAGCGTAAGAAGAGGCCCCGGATGTATTCCGGGGCCTTTGTGCAGCAACGGTGCAGCAACGCGGCTTTGCTCTAAGAAAGTGCTGCCTCCATCGCCTTCACGGTCTGTTCTCCCATGCTGGGCAGGAAGTGCGAGTACGTGTCCAGGGTCATCGCTATCGTGGCGTGTCCTAGAAGCTCCTGGACCAGCTTTGGATGTGTGCCTTGCGAGAGCAGCAAGGTGGCGCAGGTGTGCCGGAGGTCATGGAAGCAGATGTTCGGCAGTCCGGCCCGCCTCAGAAGTGGCTTGAAGGAGCGGTTACGGAGGTTCGATGGATTGATGAGGGTGCCGTTCTCCGTGGCGAAGACGAGGCCGCCGGGCTGGTAGAGGGAACCCATCCGTTCCATCTCCGCTAGCTGCCGCTCAAGGTGTCCTCGCATGGCGTCCGTGGCGACGGCGGTGAGTCGGACGCTGCGGCGGCTCTTGGAGGTCTTGAGATCGCCTATAACTACTTTGCCGCCTTCTCGGACAAGGGCGTGTCTCAAGCGGAGCAGGCCGCGCTCAAGGTCCACGTCCTCCCACTTTAGGCCTAGAAGCTCGCCTTCCCTCATGCCGGTGTGGACAGCCAACACGTAGAGGGCTTCGAGACGATCACCGCTCACCGCTTCGATCAAGGCCTTTGCCTGCTGCCGATCCAGGGGGGTAATCTCCTTGCGCTCGACCTTCGGAGGCTTAACGGCGTCGCAGATGTTGCGGGGGATCAGCCCGTCGAGCACCGCTTGCTTGAGCGCCTTGCGCAGTATGCTGTGCATCTTGCGCACAGTGGCCGCAGAAAGGCCGGAGTCTAGCTTCTCACGGTAGAGGCTCCTCACATGGGCGGGGTTAAGGTCTTTGAGCTTGAGACGCCCGAGGGCGGGAACTATATGGGGTTGAATCATGTGCCGATGAACCTCGTAGGTGCTAACGCGCACGGTACCTCTCACTGAATCCTTCAGCCAGCGTGTAAGGTATTCCCCAACCGTAAGGCTCCCCGCATCAAAGACAAGGCCCTGAGCGCGGCTGCCCAAGGCTTCGATGAGCTTGTCGTGTACTTCGTCGCGCGTCTTGCCCGACACGTAACGGCGCTTGGGCCTTCAGCCGTGTGTGCCCAATAAGCGCCTCGGTAGCCGACCTTCTTCCCGTTCTTCTTGTGGGGATAGATCGAGCCTTCACCGTTGCCTTTCTTCGCCATCAATCCTCCTTCATCAGTTCGCGGGGCTCCACGCCCAGAGCATTCGCCAGCTTGCGTATCGTCGAAGCGTGGGCGGGACGACGTCCGAGTTCCAGCTTGTTGATGGTGTCGTAGGTTACTCCGCTCCTTTCTCCCAAAGCTCTCAGGGAGAGCGCCCGCTCCACCCTGAGTTCCTGCAACCTCTTCCCGTTGATGCTTATGCTCTTACCCATATTATCATGATAATATCATGATAATATCTTGACATCAAGACCCTATTTCGGTACAATTGGGGTGTCATAGAGAGATGGCCCCGGCGGTGCGGTAACACCCCGAGGCCCGGCCCATAAGGAGTGACTTATGGACACCACCAGTGTAGCGTACGTGCTGTGCCGGATCGAGGACGATTCGTCCCTCACCCCCGTCAGTCAGCACGGGGATTTCCTCACGGGGATAGCCGCCGCCGGCCACGCGGTCGAGGTTGAGGACTTCGACTTCGCTTACGCCCTCTACGCCGGCGATCCCTCAAACGGGTCGTCCACTCGCGTAGCATCCTTCCGCGAGGGTAGGATCGGCTACCGTCTCTGGGCCATGAGGAGAGGCCGTATCAACCCCAGCTTAGAGGATCGCTTAGACCACGACGTTGACGAGCTTATGGCCTAACGTCTCATAAGTACACTGTCGAGCGAGAACGGGACAGGCGATGTACTTCCTGCCCCGTTTCCTCTTGCCCCACGTGGCAATTGTAGGCATCGATTCGATAAGGGTGAGGGGGTAGGTGAGACGGATTGTGCAGACCATCATCGGCGGCACATAATCGCTCGTAAGATCTGCACTCAGTCTCCTGGAGGAGTGCACACTGCTATGTCGAGAAACGTCCGGCTTGCATTAGGTGCATCGTGTGTCTATTGTATGGTTACTACAGAGTGTAGGTAGAGACTAAGATTCCCGCTCCACGCTTGGGCACCAGGGGCGGAGGGAGTCAGTGGTGCAACCGGCTACCGGAGGTCGCAGTGACCTCGGTGGCCGATTTCGCGTTTTGGGTGGAATCGAGGATAAGACGAAGAAACGGTACCAGATGGCTAACCAGGCATGATTGATCGGTGGAGGCAGCGCTCGTTGTTCGCAAGGCTCCTAGCATACGCTGCGGCAGTAACTCTGGTGTTGGTCTTGGCCATAAGCGTAGGTGCAGTGGCAGCCCTCATGGTAGGTGGTGATCTTAGGTGGCCCGCAGGAGAAAGGGCCGGATCGGAAGAGCCGACAAGGTCAGCTGATGGGCAAAGCGAGGCACCTCAACGTAAGTCAGCAGATACTACTCTTTCGCAACAACAGTATTCTGGTGCTAAGGGAGGGGAACCCGCTCCTGAAGACGAACTGATCACGTACGCTAATGAGGTCGGTGAAATACAAACCGATTCTGTGGAGACGTTCCTGGATAGCCATGAAAAGCTTCTACGTTACGATGCCCTCACTTCCGCTGATATCGAGAAGATGCAAGCCAACCAAGCCGCCCTTCAGGTCCTCGCCAATCGCGCCAGCGATCTCAGGGCACCTCAGAAATACAGGGATCAGAAGGATGCGTTCCTTTCCGCGATCGAGGAGTTGCACCAGGCTGCCCAACTAGCGTACGCCTTGGCCGCCGATCCCACCTCCGCCACTCTGTCCGGATTCCGGAACTACGACAATCACGTGGACAAGGCGACAACCCTCCTTCGGCAATCCAACGAACTCTTGGATCGAGACTACAAGAAGTTAGAAGATGTACGAAATGTCAGCACATCGTAGGGGCTGTGTACGCTCGCGTAGGGATATAGCGCCTTGAGTGTAAGCGTAACGCGAAGGAGGAGGATCGTGTACGGATTGAAAAGAATGGCCGGCATCGTTTTCGGCGCTACATTATTGGCGTCGCTGGCTCTGGGCGGAAGCGCTTTCGCCCAGGAAGAGAAGAGCGTGCAGCTCAAGCTCACGCCGAGCCGCGGCTCTGGGGTGAGCGGGACGGCCACCCTCACGAATGTCGAGGGCGGTGTCAAGGAGGAGCTGACAATGAACGGGCTTCCAGAAGAGGGCGTCAAGCACATAAACCACATCCACGGAGGTGGGACTTGCGCAGATGACAGGGCTGGCCGGACCGCGCCTGTGACCATACCCCTTAACAGCGTAGTTGCCAATGCCGATGGGACGGGTTCGGCGACCACGACCATAAAGGGCGTTACGCTGGACGAACTCTTGGGAGATGATCAGCACCGCTTTATCCTCCTCCATGCCAAGGTCGAGAAAGGACAGGGTGTCCCTCCCGGCATCTCCTGCGCCGATCTTCCTCAAGAATCTACTAAGACCACTTTCGAGAACCTGCCTCCGAGCGGCGGAATGCCGCCCGAAGTGCTGCTTGCTATCCCACTCGTGATGCTACTGGTAAGCGTAAGCACCGTATTTATGCTGCTGCGTCGCACCGCTTAGAGAAGGCTAGGGATACCTACTACACAGACGACCGCTTAGACAACGACATCGACGAGCTTATGACGTGAGAACGTGGTCGCCAAGAGAGCAGGTTCCTCCTACGAGGAGCGCCCCTGCTTGCGATGCTTTGAAGGGCGTATTTACGACACACAGCGTGGTGCTTAGGTGGCTTGCGAGCGGTGCTCTGGCACTAGGCGGGTGGTGGTGTATCTCTACCCCAAGCTAGAGCGCCGTCCACGGTAGCGCGGCTAGTGATCCACTTCGAGCCGGAGCCCCATTAGGAGGGCTCCGGTTCTCTCGTGGTGCGGGGTGGGGGTGGGTCGCGGAAATTGGCCGTTGCACTGCTGGGCGTGCACTCCCCCGCGAGAAATCCGCGCCCGATTTCAGGAATGCAAGCATACATCTCTTACCTTCCTGGCAGTATGTTCTCCGAAGTGAACGTCCGCTATTGGTTTTCTCCGAAGTTCGCAGCCAGAAATAGCCACCTGGCATACAAGATAGGCCCACTTGGGGGTTGCGCCTGGCTTGCCATGCCTCAATACTTATGGTGCTAAAGCAAGCAGGGGCGGGGGTCCGATCACCTTTCTTTCTCCGCCCCGCTCCAAGAGGAGAGGGAGATGATGAAGCGTAGGGAAGCACACCTCACGTATCGACCACCCAGCAAGAAGGCCTCTTTTGCCTGGCTGCTGGTCTGCACCGTCGGTGCGGCGCTGTTCGCTGTGATGATAGCTGCGCAAGGTGTCTTGGCACACGCTAACGCTAACCACGACTCCAATGACGGATGGTTTCAGCGCTGCGCTCTGGCCAAAACAGGAACGTTCGATCCGATCGTCTTCCCTAACAATCCCGGACCCGTCGGTCACGAGCACCTGTTCTTTGGCGCCACCGCCATAAGCCACGACAGCGCCGTAAGCTCCCTCCGAGCCGGTGGCACCACCTGCCGCTTCATTGATGGCACCACCGGCGGCAACAACAGCAGCTACTGGGTACCCGACCTGCTGCTGCGTGACGGCAAGACGTGGGCCAGCGGCAAGCAGCTAAACGCCTACTACAAGAAGGGCGCATCTAGTGTTAACGCTCACCTTATAAAGCCCTTCCCGGAAGGGCTCAAGATGATCGTCCGTGATCTCAACAGCAGCCAAACACAAGCCAAATGGTACTGCGCCAACCTCAACGGCGAGGGCAACAACGGCAAATTTGCCGAGCGCCCGTACGACTGCAACCCAACTGGATCCTATCCGTACGTAACCGCGCGAATCAACTTCCCGCAGTGTGGTAACGGCAAGACCGACAGCGTGGATCACATCCGCCACATGGTCTATCCCGGCGCTAGCGGATGCCCGAGTACTCACCCGCAGGTGTTCCCGCGGCTGTTTATCACCGCGAAGTACAACACGTCGCGAGGTGCCGGAGCACTGCTGGCAGGAGGCGCTGACCCGGCAACGGGCTTTCACGCCGATTACTTCGAGGCGTGGCACCCAGGCCAACTGGAATTTTACGTGGATGGCTGCATCCGCGCCGGGATAAACTGTCGCTCTCGCTCCACGCCGGGATAAACGGTCGCGACGGCAGCAGGCTACCGGCATAGAAGGGAGGTCCGCAGCCAGTCATTAGATATGCCTGTCGTGGGTTGATTTAAGCCCCCAGTCGCTTTGGCAGGGGGTCCGAGCCCCCATTAGAGAAGGAGAAGAAGAGGCGACCTCACCGGGTCGCCTCTTCTTCTCTTACTCAAAGGCTTATTCACCCGAGTGCGTGGAAGGTGCATTCTCGGAAGCTAATTTCCATTATCCCGCATAGCCTCACCTCTATCTGGGCGGAGAATGCCCAATGCTCCCGCCTTGCGGCTCGTTTCCACTACAAGATACTCAAGCGATGAATAAAAATTCATCTCGGCGAGATTTATTGTTGCACACTTGAGCAACTTCGCGCACATTTGCACCAGCCAAAAACCCCCGATTTCCACCCCAACTCACGACAATCTATGACGTACGCCGTAGTACTGTCCGAGTACCGTTTGGGGTACTGTAAAATCCTTCTTCACGCGCGGATTCTGTTGTCCCGATCCACCTCAGGAGCGATCACCAGGCTGGAATGTATCGTACATCGGTGGAAGGCTGACACCCCTGACATGCTGACAACCGACCCGCATGCCTGGATTCTCGATACCCTGTAGCGGCAAGTCATTGCCGTGTCAAGAGCCAATAGAGAAAACGCTGAGCTGCAGATCTACGGACTTACTTGGTGCTATATCTCTCTTGCTCCATCAGGAAGGCTCCGCAAGCTACGCGCTCCCTGCCGACGGGGGTGCTAGGGGCTGGCGTAAAGCCCCCGATCCGTTACTCTGGTGAGGAGGCGGTATTGGGTATTCCTCAATTACGCCGATACGGATGATCTGGATCACATAGATAGCAGCCCTTGCCGTTTGGGAAACCGTGGATGCACCTAACAAGCCGCTCAGGTTCTGGCAGATGATTTTCTTGAGCACCTTGAACATCTTGAGCATCTTCACCTTCCGCAAGTTGCTCGTCGACACCAAGATGCTCAACATGCTCAAGATGTTCATCCTGGATCGATCGGTCCTCCGGATGATCATCTTCTGAAGTTCCCTCCTCCTCAGCCAGCGCGTCAGGTAGTACGGACCACCATTCTCCCTTGCCGCTCTTTTTGGCAATGACACTGAGTTCTTCTCTCACCCGCCGGAACGTCGCCTCACTGATCCCGGCGCTCAGAGCCTGCTTCTCTAGCTGGGTGCTCAGTATGGCTCGGTTCTTGAGCGCTTTCTGCACGAACTCCTTCGCCTCATCCAGCGCCGGGCGCTTCTTTGGGGGCGCGAGTGCGGCAAGCAACGCGTCAGCCCGTAAGGTTGTCTCTTCTCCCCACTCCACCTTCGCCGCGTCCATTTCCGCCCCCACGAGGCTGAACTCCAAAGATGGCGCGAGCTCAGCAAGGTTGGCCTTGGACGGCGCCAGCACACGTCGGCTTTCGTCCTAGGGGTGTTCAACCACCAGGAGGCCGCTGCGTGCCACTCCGCTGAGGAACACTGTCCCCGAGTAACCTTTCGTGTCGGTTGCGAGATTACTCTTGATCGGGGAGTACTTCGGTCACCTTGTCGCCTCGCCTGACGTACCTCTCGTCCTCGGGGAGGCTGAGCTCGCCCGCTGTGCTCAAAACTTCCCCACCCTCAGCGAAGGTCTCTCCTATCATTCGGGTTATCGCGGTGATGGAAGAACCCCTAGGTCCCTCCGGCGGGAGGGTTCTGCACACCGAAAATCTGGGCTCTACACGGGTAACATTCAATCTTGCCTTTTCCCTGGGTATTGTGCCAAGCAAGTCATTGGAAACGGGGTCACGTATCTCGATCGGCGTCTTCGCCGGGATCAGGAAAATCATGCCGTACTCTACGCCGTCCTCGCTGCCGATGTTGATGGCTAGCTCCCGATCGCTCAGGATAGTTGCAACGCGCCCCTCCAGAGGCCGGCTTTCCGTGTCCGTTGTCTTGTCCGTCATCTGTTCTCTCCTTGGATGGTCAGAATAGCAACCTTATTCGGTAGCATGCTGGTCTCGATTCGCTCCATCATGCTGCCTAGCCAAACTCGGTCCACGTCGTCACCTCCGACCGCGTAGTATTCTTCGGCACGCTCCTCCGTCACTGTGAACGTACCCATCACAAGCCCATCCTCCGTGTCCACAACCACTAGCATATCGTCCTGGGAAAGCGCCGCTTTCAGGCTCTTCCGTACCGCGATGACTATCTTCCCTTGGTCTAAGCTTGCCCTAGAGATCTCGAAAACACGCGACGCTAGGGCGTTCAGTCCGAGGGAAAAGATCGCCCTGTTAACGCCGGGGTTAAGGCTTGAGTCAACTTCACCTTCGTACCCACCGGGGGCCGCCATGACGGAAACGAGGTCCAAGACTCCGCGCTGAAGGTCGTGAAGCGCGGCCGATTCTTGTTCCGCTCGCCTGCGCAGTGCTGGGTACGTGCGCGTTCTCCTGAACACAACGCGTCCGACCTCAACCAGCCAGGGATAGACGGGACTCGCTGTCGCCGCCAACACCAGTAGAATACCTAACGTCCACCGGAGACGTGGGAGTTCCTGTGCCTCAGTGAGAGCCGGTACGAGGAACACTAGGACACCCAAGATGCCGCCGACCACACCGATCGCGCGTTCCCAACTCTTGAACCGCAACCGAAAGGACGGCATGTCTAAGGTAGGTGGAAGTGGTTCACGTTCCATAGCAGGAAAGCATACGCCACCTGGCACTTGTGGACCATTTCTGGCAGCTTACGGCGGCATCATTGATGGCTTGGGTATCCATGGGACCCGGTAGGATAGCTCAGCTGCGTTTAGTTGCCTGACCATCTTGTGTTAGGCCTCCACTTGTTTGTCACCGCCTTGATCTCATCCTTCTCGTACGGATGTTTCGGGCGGTGCACCTTGCGGCATCTGCCTGGGTATCCGTAGATGCACTTATGATTGGAGCGGTGGCCGTTACTGTGCCCCAACATAGCAGTGATCTCATCGTCCCTTACCGGGTCTGCTTGATCCTCTTGGTCCTTCTGGGCCTCCGGGAGGGACTCTGTGGTCGGAAGAGGCTCAAGGGGATCAAAGGACTCATGGCTACTAAGGGTTAGCCTACTTTGATCCTCTTGCCCCAGGCAGCCGCCACGACCATGAGCCGTCGGCCTCCTTATCTGAGCGAACCGCTAGCATCTCCTTCGCTCTCCGTAGAGTCATCTCGGAGATGCCGGCCTCGCGTGCCTCCTTCTTGACGGCGTTTGACCACAGAGGAGCGTCCTTCAGGGCTTCGCGCAGAAATTCCTTGGCCTCGCCCAGCGCCGAGCGTTCTTCGGGATCGATCGGAGCGGAAAGCAGGGCGTCGGCCGTATAGGTTGTCTCGCCTAGCCACTCTACTCGGACCGCGCCGTTGTCGGCCTCCGTCAGCGAGAACGCCAAAGACGACGCGGGCTGGGCAAGATTGCTCTTGAGCGGGGCCAGCACGCGCCGCCCCTCGTCTTCGGGATGCTTCGCTACAAGCAGCGCCGAACGGGCCGCGCCAACTATCCCGATGCTGCCGCCGCCCCTATATAGGGGATTGCCGCCGCTTGCCTTGTTCAGGTGCCTGACTACCGCGACGGCAGATCCCGTCCTCTCCGCCAACCCCGCCAGCGGAGCCAATGCCCGCCTGACATCTTGGTCCTTATGGGCATTGTGACGGCCGCTCAGGAACGCCATCAAGGGATCAATGAAGACCGCAGCGGCGTCCACTCGCTCCATCCCTCGCTCGATCGTGGGGATGTCCTCGGGAATGGAAATCAGGCGCTCGTTGCCGTCTTCCATCAAGGTGCTGAGAGCCAGCACCTTCTCCGGGTCGCCCCCAGCGGCGTCCAGGCGGGGTCTGATAGTGTCGGCCAGCCCATCTTCCGCCGAGCAGATCACCACGCCTCCAACCTCGCAGGGTGCCCCGTCCGGCCAATGACGCCCCACGCTCTTCCGCGCCGCACAGTCAACCACAAGTGCGCTCTTGCCCAGCCCCGGATCACCGTCGATCAGGGTGAGCTTGCCTTTAGGGATGCGCCCGCGCCAGAGCCAATCTACTCGCTCCGCCTCCACATCCGACAAGAGACGCCCCACTTCGTCGGGAACCTGGCCGTTTCTTATTGCCTCGAAGTCCTGGAGAGCTTCCCGATTCACTGCCCGATCCTCCGCATCCCCGACTCCCATACCTTCCAGGCCTGCTCGATAGCTGCTCGGCGCTCATCAGGATCTTCGATCCCGAACTCCGGTCCAGTGAGGACTAGCACTTTGAACAGCCTCTCGCGCCGTACCTCCTTGCGAGCCTCTTCTGCCACGTTCCGTATCTCGCATTTGGCCTTCTTCCAGCTATGCCACGTCTCCGAGCGACTGGGAAGCTCCACGTTGTACTCGGAAGCTAGGGCGATCATCGCCTCCCATAACTGCGCGTAGCCGCCGCAGCGAAATTCGAGATCGATAACGTCGCCGCTCCGATTGCAGCCGTAGCACCGCCACCGCCCCTGCGAGTAGATGTAGAAGGACGGATCATGGTCGTCGTGATCCGTCAACGGGCAGCGGCCCTCGAACCATGCCCTGCCACCGAGCGGTTTCAACTCGGTGTACCGGCGGGCAATCTCCTCTACGGGCACGGCGGCTCTGATGACCTCGCAGCACTTACGGAACCCGTAGGTGGATTCAGGTGGTGGGCTGTATAATCCCATTGCGTACCCCTTTCTCAGCCGCCGCTACAATCGGCGGCTTCTTCATGACTATCTCTGGTCGTGACGAGCCTTCTGTTCCATAAACGCACGAAGGGTCGGAAGATGGAGGCGAACACTTCGGCCCACCCTGGCGGCCTTCAACTCTCCGCTATTCACGAAGCGCCAGATAGTTGTGTGGGAAAGACCCGAATAACGCTCGGCATCCGGGTAGGAAACCCACTCCTGCTGCACGGGTTCCTTCGGCAACGCTCTCTCCTTCTGTTCCTGATGTTCTGTGGCGGTCATGTGTGCCATAATAGGTGGGTGTAAATAACCGTAGAAAGAAGTACACATATGGAATTGGAAGAGCGTAGGTCGTGGCTAGAAAGGAAAGTGAAGGGCAAGATTGCCGACCCTCTTTGGGGTGAACTGGTGCGGAGCAGATACGCTAAGGCTGGGGAAATGGACGAAGACGAGGAGGAGTTGCTTGTAGAGCAAGCCCGATTTGGGCTCCGTATGCGAACGCGCAACGTGCCGGATTTCGGGATGAGTCCTCGAAGATACTCAGTCCTCTACGACATACCCTGGTGGATGGCTAACTACCATGATGTGCGCCGCGAGGTATTCGCTAAGTGCGTATCGTATGTGGCCGAAGATCACCCCGACGTGCGTTCCTTCCGGGATGAGGTCTTGGGCGATTCGTACCCGCTTACCTATGACCAAGCCTTACATTACGTAGATGAAGACGGGCGTGTACGCGAGGACGCCCCGCACTCCCGGAGGCTCGAAGACCTGGCCAAAGATTTGGCAAGAACCTACCTGTGGAGAGCCGATGACGCCTCATGGTTCGTGCTGTGCGCCTACTTTACCCCTCCCGTCCTTACATTCAGTGTTGAGTCTAGAGTCAGCCGACCGGAGCACGGTCCGGAGATCGGGACTATAATTCTTACCGTCGAGCCCTGGCTTCCCGCCGAGATCGTCGTGGACGAGTACAAGAAAGCTCAGCGCAAGATGCTTGGCAAGAAATCTCATTCGGTGAGCAGGAAACGGCTGCGCGTGCTTGAGTTGGTGGAGACGATGGGTGCTGATCTAAGTTGGCGCGAGCGTATGGACTTGTACAACGATTTATTTGCTGCAGAGCCTGGCGAACAGTACAAAGATCGCAGCAACTTTAGAAAGGCGTACAAAGAGACACGCGCTGTTGTCCTAGAGCCTAAATATACTCCGCCGGAGCAAGATGAAGAGTCGGCCCGCGATCATCGCCGCCGTAGCATAAAGCGCAAGGTGAAACACATTGAGGGCAGTCTGAGAGTCATACGACAAGTTGAACGTGCTCAGCGGATAGTACGCGAAGCCATCGGAGAGGATTCTTAGCGTCATCCACGAGAGGTTCGGTGCAGCAACCGTGCAGCAACCCGAGCGAATCCGCTGAAAACCCTAGAAAAGCTCCGATCTAAGAACACGGCCATTTGCAGGATATTTGTGAACTTAGGAAAACCCCAGAAGACCGTCACGCTTCTCTGATAAGGAAGAGGTCCCTGGTTCGAGTCCAGGCAGGCCCACGGACGAAACCCTAAGCGGGTAGCGGGATTTCGACGTTTCTACTCAGTTTCTAAGCTCTCTCCAATCCGCGTTTGACAGCTTATGGGAGGCTGTTTATGGTTGGAAGGAAACCACGCGGCAAGGGTGAAGGCTCAATCTACCGCCGTGGTGATGGTAGGTGGGTCGGTCAATATGAGGTCAATGGCAAACGCCGGTACGTCTCCGGCAAGACTCGCACCGAAGCAACCAAGAAGTTGACCAAAGCGATAGCCGAACGCAGTGAGGGTACGCCCGTGATCCCCTACCCGGAGTTGTGGCCCGAGAAGGGAGAGGCTTACGAACTAATCGCCTTCGACCTTCGGCATCCTGGCGCGAGTACGAGCGGCTGCGCGAGGAAGCAGAGGAGCGGAGCACGGGGCTGTGGGGCGCCTGCGCCGACATCGAGCCATAGGAGAAACCTCCCGTTCGTTGCGTGAATCAACGCTTTGTGTAGTTACGCAACGCAGGTTGAGTAACTCTGGAGTTATTCAACTTGGCGACGTTCTTGTAGAATAAGACTGTGATGCGCAAAGAGGATTTCTCATCCGGCTCGCCAGGGAGGCTGGTCTCCGTGGGGAGTGGGGGATGGGCTTTCGTGCCGGATCCCCTTCCCCCGAAGCTGGCCTATGGACCGCAGCTCGTACAGGCGCTCTCCGAGGCCGACCGTGCTCTGGGCGAGTTGGCAGGGCTTGGGCGCACCCTGCCGAATCCTTACCTGCTCACCCGGCCCTTCCTCAGGCGCGAGGCGGTACTCTCCTCCCGGATAGAGGGCACGCAGGCCTCGTTGGTGGACCTCTACGCCTTCGAGGTCGAGCCCCCGCTCTTCGGCGAGACGGAGCGCCGGGACGATGTTCAGGAGGTCCAGAACTACGTGCGGGCGCTGGAGCACAGTATGGAGCGTCTCGGGAGCCTGCCGATCTCCCAGCGTCTCTTGCGGGAGATGCACGCCGTCCTGATGGAGGGGGTGTGGGGAGCGCAGCGCGACCCGGGGGAGTTTCGCCGGATACAGAACTGGATCGGCCCTCCCGGTGCAGAGGTGGAGGAGGCTGCCTTCGTGCCACCGCCGCCTATGGAGATCTCTGGAGCTCTGGCTGCGTTGGAGCAGTACATCCACGAACAGACCGGGCGTCCGCCCCTTGTGGACATCGCCCTCGTCCATTACCAGTTCGAGACCATCCACCCGTTCCTCGACGGCAACGGCCGAATAGGAAGGCTCCTCATTACGCTCATGCTCATTGAGCGCGACCTGCTTCCCGAGCCGCTCCTGTACCTGAGCGCCTACTTCGAGCGCCACCGCGCCGCCTATTACGACCACCTGCTTGCCGTTAGCCGGAAGGGGGCCTGGGAGGACTGGTTACTCTTCTTTCTCAGGGGTGTAACCACGGAGTCCCGGGACGCTGCCCGCAGGGCGGGCAGACTCTTCGAGTTGCGCGAGTCCTACCGGGAACGCCTGCAGAGGGAGGGCGCCAGGGCCAACATGCTCGCGGCCGTGGACCACCTTTTCGCCCGTCCCGTGACCGACATCCGCGATCTGGCGCAGGTCCTCGGCGTCACCTTCGAGGCTGCGCGCAGGCTGGTGAACTCCCTCGAAGAGGAAGGCGTGCTTGAAGAGATAACCGGACGGCGTCGCAACCGTGTGTATGCTGCCCCGGAGGTCATGCGCCTCTTGCAGGGTCCCCTGGATCACGAGTAGCCGGGATCTCGTGAAGGCAGGGCGCTCGAGGAGCTCGGCCTCGTCCGTACATCAGCCTGTCGAAAGCGTCCATGCCGCGGCTCTTGACGGCAGCGGTTAGCGTCGACGGCCGGTCTTCGGGGATCGCGGCGCCGGCCGGGGCGAGGCGAACGGATCGCGCCGACAACCGTGACGGCGAGGGGGCTCACTTTGTCACGTATAGGCGCGCCTGCACGTCTTAGTCAGATGACGTAGAACGCAACTGTACGAATGGAGGTCGACGAATGAGGCTACCGAACACCGAACACACCTCCCGGCCCTGGAGGATCCACCAGATCGCGCCCGACTTCCGCCTCTACGACGTCTGGGCGCTGCCGACGCCGGGAGGTCCCGACGACTTCCCCCGCCTGGTGCGCCAGGTGTCACGACTGGCGCGGCTCATCGCCACGGACGGCACGCCGGATGACCCATCCTGGACCGCCCGCATGCTCTTCGATCTCCGCTCGAAGATCGGGGAGCTGCTGGGCTGGGACAAGCCGAACGCCGGGATCGGCTCCGGGGTGCCGACGCTGCGCGACCGACTGCCGGCCGATCTGCGCGACGCACCTGCCGGGCCGGGGCCCGATGACCCCCAGTTCAGCCCGGTCTACCTGACGGACGACGAGTTCGCCGCGGAGGGCGCCAACCGGACGGTTCACGGGGTCATGCACCTCGGCTGGGTCCCGGACGGGATCGGAGGCTACCGGGGCCAACTGGCGGTGCTGGTGAAGCCGAACGGTCTGCTCGGGAAGGCATACATGGCCGCCATCGCGCCGTTCAGGTACCTGATCGTGTATCCGTGGCTGATGCGGGAGACCGGGCGGGAGTGGAGAGGGAACGCTGGCGATCCGACACCGACGCGCACATAGAAGGTGGGACGCTCGGTTCGTCGCCTGTATCGATACCGCATCGCTCGGGTGTCCAATGGCAAGCTCCGGGAGGCAGAAGGCGTGGTGCACCCAAGCGCCGCTGGTGCTGGCCGGCACCCTATCGGGCGGTTTCGTGACGGAGCCGGTGAAGGTCGGCGATACCGTCGAGCGTGCCATCGGGCCGTGGTCCCCGGCGGCCCACGCTCTGCTCGAGCACCTCGAATCCGCGGGTTACAATGCTGCTGTGCGAGGCAACCCTCTTGGGCTCCGTGACCGGACGGGAAGGTTTACGAGATCAAGCAGGTCTCTGACGACGAGCTCCGCGAACGAGAAAGCAGCTCGGCATGAGGATAGCCGAAGCGCGCTTCGCCACCCGGAGGCTGGACGCACAGAAGGCTTTCTACGGCGGCGTCCTGGGACTGCCGCCGCTGGAAGACGACGGGCGCATCGCCGCCTTCGGCGCCGGCGACTCCAGGCTCGTCTTTGCCGAGGCCGAGGGCGGGGGCGACGAGCCCATGTACCACTTCGCGTTCGACGTACCCCGCAATAAGCTTTCGGAGGCGAAGGCGTGGCTCGCAAAACGGGTAGGGTTGCTGGAGCGGGACGGCCGCGACGAGTTCGAGTTCCCCTCGTGGAACGCCACCGCCGCGTACTTTCGCGATCCGGCGGGCAACGTCGTCGAGTTCATAGCCCGCCGCAACCTACCCAACGACTCGGGGGCGCCCTTCGGCCCCGGCGACCTCTTGCGCGTGAGCGAGGTGGGCGTCGCGGTCGGGGACGTGCCGACGGCCGTCCGGGGCCTGGAGCGCGACCTCGGCCTCGAGGTTTGGAACGAGCCCAACGAGGAGTTCACCACGGTGGGCGACGAGGAGGGGCTTCTGATCGTGGTCAAGCGCAGGAGGCCGTGGTTCCCGACCGGGGAGGCCGCCCGGCCGCATCCCGTCGTCGTGGTCGCGAGGGGCGACCGCGAGGCGAGCCACGCGCCGCCCAACCAAGGGTACAGGATAGTAGAGTGCGTGCGCGATCCGGAGCGCGTCAACTGAGCCGGGGCCGAGGTACCACCGGGGTCGGCGGGTTCGGACCCGACTTCCTCAAGCCGGTCATAGGTCCTTACCAGGCAATCGAGAAAGGATAACGAGCATGAACGTCCTGTCCATACAGTCCTCGGTCGCCTACGGCCACGTGGGCAACTCGGCGGCCGTCTTCCCGCTGCAGCGCCTCGGGTTCTCGGTCTGGCCCGTGAACACCGTGCTCTTCAGCAACCACACCGGCTACGGCGATTGGCGCGGCACCGTCGTCCCTGCTGGAGACGTGGCGGAGGTGATACGCGGAGTGGAGGACCGGGGCGTGCTTGGGGAATGCGACGCCGTACTGAGCGGCTACCTCGGAGACGCCTCGTTGGGCCGTGTCGTCCTGGATGCGGTGGCCCGGACGAAGGCGGCGAACGCGCGCGCGGTCTACTGCTGCGACCCGGTGATGGGCGATGTCGGGCGGGGTTTCTTCGTCAGGCCCGGCATCCCGGAGTTCGTGCGGGACCACGCCGTGCCCGCGGCCGACATCGTCACGCCGAACCACTTCGAGCTGGAGTTTCTGAGCGGCGTCGGCGTGAGGAGGCTCTCCGATGCCCTTGACGCGACGGAACTCGTCCTGGCCATGGGGCCGGATCTGGTTCTGACCACGAGCCTCCGGCGCGAAGGCGCGCCCGAAGGCGTCGTCGGGATGCTGGCCGTCTCGGACGACGGCGCCTGGCTGGTGGAGACACCTTTGCTGCCCCTGGAGGTGAACGGCGCCGGGGACGCCGTCTGCGCGATCTTCCTGGCGCACCTCCTGAGGAACGGCGACGCGGCCGGGGCCCTATCGAGGGCCGCGTCCTCCGTCTACGCGGTGATGGAGGCCACGCTGAGGTACAAAGCCCGGGAGATACGGCTCGTGGAAGCCCAGGATGCCATCGCCGACCCGCCCGACCGCTTCCCAGCCATCCGGGTGCGATAGGCGGTGCTCCTTGGGACAACAACGCGCGGAGCTCCACGTGAGGAGGACCCGGACTATCGTGGAGAGGGCGTCCGTGAAAGGGGTGATGCTCGAGTCTTTCCTGGAGAACGAGGGACGGTAGGGACGCAAAGTACGAGAAGACGCTCGACGGAGGAGGGACGTGAACGAAGGAAGCGAGGAGATCGTCTACACCTACGGCGAGGGCGACGCGGAAGCCGATCGTCTGGCCCTCGTGGCCGAGCTCTTCGAGGGGACTTCCGGGTCCTTCCTCTCCGAGGCCGTCGGCTTCCGCCCGCGTCTCGCGCTCGACCTCGGCTGCGGCATCGGCCACACGACACGTCTCCTGGCCGAGGTGTTGCGGCCCGACCGGGTGGTCGGCGTCGAGCGTTCGGCCAACTTTCTCTCGAAGGCCCGGGTCGCAGCGCCGGAGGAGGTCTCGTTCGTCCGCCACGACGTCACGTGTGCGCCCCTGCCCCATGGCGGGGAGGCGGACCTGGTCTACGCCCGCCTGCTGCTCTCCCACCTACCGGAGCCGGAAGAGGTCGCAAACGAGTGGCTCGGGCAGCTCGCGCCGGGCGGCCTGCTCCTGCTGGACGAGGTGGAGCGGATCGAGACGGAGCAGCCGGTGTTTCGCGAGTACCTGGGTATCCTGGCGCGGATGATGGCCAACCACGGCCAGGAGCTCTACGTTGGCCCCCGACTGGAGGCCGCCACGAGAGGACCGGAACGGCGGATCAGCCGCATCGCCCCAGCGAGCCCGACGACCGCCCACGTCGCCAGGATGTTCGCCATCAACCTGGCGAACTGGCGCGGGAACGACTACGTGCGGGCCAACCACACGGAGGATGAGCTGGACCGCCTGGCGGCAAACCTCTGCGACCTTACCGCTTCGCGGGACACTGACGAGATCCGCTGGGAGATGAGGCAGATCGCCATAGAAACGACCCCGTCGACAGAAAGTTAGGGAGGAACGTGTTCCACGAGCGGAAGAGGGAAGGGTGCCTCGTCAGCACCGACCCTGGGATCGTGGATCTGGCCGCGGTGCTCCCTGCTGGAAGGGCGGGACGTGGAGGCCGTGCGCCGGGCCATCTAGAGTCGGGAGCCGCCCAGGGAACAGGGGTTCACGAGGCCATTGTGGGAGGAGAGCCTCTGGAGGGAACACGAGAGCCCGTGGGCGGACCGGAGCACCATCGAGAAGTCCCTCAGGACGACGGGGCCGTGCTCTGGATCTTCCACGAAGACCCGAAACCGGAGGGCGAGGTGACCGGCCCGAGGCGAACGCCCTACTTCGTGCGCTTAGCCAGCTTGAAGTGTACCCACGATGGCACTCCCAGCCTTCGTTTGGATCGTCACACGACTATGGTAAGAGATGTGAATGATGAGAGCCATTCTCTCGAACATGAGTTTGTACTGTTGATGGTACAATACTGTACTTATGACAGTACAGCAAAATCCTTTCGTCTACGGCAGGCCTATAACCCGGGAGGAGGACCTGGCGGACAGGGAGGACGAGAAGCGCTCGATGAGGGGCGATGCCCTCTCCGGTCAGGCGCTCATGCTCCATGCCCCGAGGCGATACGGCAAGACCAGCCTGGCGAGGGTGGTGGCCGAGCGGCTCTTGGAGGAGGATGGCACGCCCTACGTCTACGCGGACCTGTGGGGTGTGAGGAGCATAGCCGACGTGGTCGGGGTCTTGGGCGAGGCGTACGCGCGGGCCTCGGGACTATCGCAGGCGCAACGCTCTGTCGCCGAGATCTTACGTGGCATCGGCTTCGAGGTGAAGCTGGCTGGGGTCTTGAGCGTCCGCTACGAGGGCGCAACGAGGGGCGGGACCGAGGAGGACGAGCGGCGGGCTCTGAGGGAACTCTTGAGGGTGCCCGAACGGATGGCAGGGAGGTCGACCTCGGGTAGATTGCTGCTCGTGCTCGACGAGTTCGGGGAACTGGGCAACGTCCCCGGCGAGCCCGACGCCCCGATGCGCGCGGCCTTCCAGGACTCTCCCGATGTCTCGTTCGTCTTCCTGGGTAGCAAGAGGAGCCTGATGGATGCTTTGTTCTCCGACAGGCGCCGCCCGTTCTACAACTTCGGCAGGAGGATGGAGCTTGGCCGGCTCGCCTACGATGAGTTGGGCGACTTCGTGGAGAAGCGGTTCGGGGAAGCGGGGGTTGGGATCTCCGAAGGAGGCGTCGATTTCTTGCTTGACCTCACCAGGGGGCATCCCTACAGGGCGCAGCAGATCGCCTACCACTCGTTCGAGCATGCCTTGCGTGCCGGAGGGATGGCTGACGAGGAGGTCGTACTCGCGGCCAGGGACGAGGCTCTGCGGGAGACTGCCGCCGAGTTTCGGGCTATCCTCGATGGCATGACGCCTGCACAGCGGGCAGTGTACGTCGCGCTTTGCAAGGAGCCCACCAGGGAGCTGTACTCGCGACCTTACATGAGGCGCCACGGCATCCGCGGTCCGGGCTCCGTGGACGGAGCCGTGCGGACACTCGTGAATCTGGGAGAACTCGAGACCGGGAACGACGGCCCCACGCCCACCGATCCGCTCTTCGCCGCGTGGGTGCGGGAGCGAATGGGCAAGTCCTGGTAGAGCACGAACCATCGAGTGCGTCCTTGGCCCTGACTCGGTGAGACTCTGCGATCCCTGGAAGCCCCTTATGGCGCGGCGGTAGTCGGTTTAGAGGTGGGATGCTCTCCTCCTGCGCCTGCCTGACAAGGAGGCTTCGTTGCTATGGCTCTTCCGCGGCACAGGCCAGCTGGTAGGCGTGATCCCGGAAGAAGAAGTCGGGGCGGGATTGGGCGTCTTCCAGGGCCTCTTCTTCCTAGGTGGCGCGGCAGAGCCGGCACTGATGCCATAAACCCCTTCATTCAGGCTAGGTCAGTGCATCGTTCATTGAGGAGCGCTTTAGGGGATACCGCTTCTGGTGTCCCCCTCGGCTGCGTTGAAGTCGATCGCTGTGTCAGTGCCTGAGCCTCCCCCAAAGTGGTCCGCTCCAAGTCCACCGGTTAGCCTGTCGTTGTCGCCGCCGCCCCGCAGGGTGTCATCGCCTTCCCCGCCGCCGAGTTTGTCTTTGCCGTTGCCCCCACAGAGCAGGTCGTTGGCGCCCTGGCCACTGGCGGTGTCGTTGCCCCTCCTGGCAAAGATCATGTCGGCCTCAGTGCTGCCGATGAGGGTGTTGTTGGCATCGGAGCCTACTCCTACTTTGACCGGAACCGAGCTCCACAGATCTCCGTCGCTGACCGTGACCGTCACCGTAGAGGTGCCGCTGCCCCTGATCGCGGTGACCGTCAGGGTGCGGGAGGCGTCGGTGCCGCCTCCGAAGGAGATGTTTCCATCAGGGACTACGCCCTGGTCGGAGGAGGCGGCCGAGAGGGTGAGGTTCTGCGGCGAGTCGTCGGGGTCGGCCAGCGCCAGGTTGATGGTGCCCCGCATGTCGCTCGCCCCGCACGTCCCGCCCCGAGCCACAGCCACGGTGGGTGCCTCGTTGGGCGAGTCATCGTCGGTGATGGTCAGCACGGCGGCGCTTTGGCCGCCTAGAGTGGCGCCGCCCGTCGGATTGCTCAGCGTCAGGTTCACAGTCTCGTCTGGCTCGTCGACCGCGTCGTTGAGGATCGGGACGGTGAAGGTCTCACTCGTCTGGCCGACGGCGAAGTCGAGCGTACCGGACACAGCGGTGTAGTCCGACGCGGCGGAGGCGGTGCCATCCGAAGAGGCGTAGTCGACCGAGATGGCGCCGTCGCTAGCGTCCGTGCGGGTGACGGTTATGGTCGACGTGCCCGCCGCTTCGCCCACGGCATAGGTGGCGGGGTCGAACTGCACGGTGCCAGGGGTGTTCCCGGCGAGTTGCTGCCAGTCGGGCTGGAACTCCAGCGACCCCGCGCCAGGGTTGATCCTCACCTTTGCGGTGCCGTCGGCGTTCATCACCCAAACGTCGCCGCCCTCGCCTCCGGGACCTGGACCAATAAAGGTGATCTTCGCGCCGTCGGGGGACCAGCTGGGATGGCCGATCCCGTTGGCCATCCCGCCGGTGGTCAAGGCCCTGCGCCCGCTACCATCGGCATTCACAACCATTATCTCCTGACCGCCAGAGCCGTCCGACAACTCGTGTTTCCCGTCGAACACGATCTTGGTGCCGTCAGGAGACCAGTCGGGTGCGAAGTCGAATGGCCCGTCGGTGATCCGCGTCTGCCCGCTGCCGTCGGCGTTCATCACCCAGATGCGGCCGGCTGACTGGAACGCGATCTTGTCGCCGTTCGGTGACCAGGCCGGTGCGATATCGCCATCGCTGACGGGATCCGCCAACCTGGTTCGGTCGCTGCCGTCGGCGTCCATCACCCAGATCGTCGCGTTCTCCCGTTGGACGGTGCCCACGACGAATGCGATCTTGGCGCCGTCCGGTGACCAGGCGGGGTCGCTCTCGATGATGTCCGGAGTCTGGGTGAGGTTCGTCTCGCCGGTCCCGTCCTGGTTCATCGCGTGGATGTCTCTCTCGCAGAAGATACCATCACCGCAATCTCCCGAGGTGCTGTCGAAAGCTATCCTATCGCCGTCGGGCGAGAAGGCGGGATTTTGCTCGTACGTCGGGCTGTCGGTGAGGTTGGTTTGCTCGCTGCCGTCGGGGTTTATCGTGAAGATGTCTCCGAATTCGTCTACGAACGCGATCTTGCCGGTCGCGTCGGGCGTATCTACCGTCCAGGCGTGGCTGGCGGGGGTGGGGTCGGGGTTGCCCGCAGCGTCTATTGCCCGCACCTCGAAGGTGTGCCGCCCCTCGGGGAGGTCGGGGTAGCCTTTGGGCGAGGTGCAGCGCTGGAAGGTACCCCCGTTTAAGGAGCACTCGAAGGAGGAGCCGGACTCGTTGGAGGAGAACTCGAACTCGGCGGAGGCGGCGTTGGAGGGATCGGGGGGGGCGGAGGTGATGGTCGTCTCGGGAGGCGTAGTGTCGCCCACGCCTCCCCAGCTGGGCCAGCTATCCTCCGCCGGGTGGCTGGTGAGGCGGTTAAGAAAGCCGCCGTTGGCGTTCATCATGTAGATCTCGCTGTTACCGTCTCGGCGGCTCATGAAAGCTATCTTCTGGCCGTCGGGGGAGTAGGAGGGGTATTCGTCGTCCGCCCCGAAGGAAATGCGGGTCTGCCCGGAACCGTCGGGGTTCATTGTGGTGATCGCGAGCCGACCCAACCAGGTGCCGGTGAACGCGATCTTCCGGCCGTCGGGGGAGTAGGAGGGGTGTTCGTCTATGACGTCTGGGGCGGCGGTGAGGTTGGTCTGGCCCGTGCCGTCCAGCGCGTTCATCACGAACACATCACCGAAGGGGTCGTCCCGAAGGCTGGTGAAGGCTATCTTCTGGCCGTCGGGGGAGAAGGCGGGCCCGTAATCGCTCGCAGTGTTGTTGGTGAGCTGGTTCAGGCCCGCGCCGTCCGAGTTCATGACGTAGATCTCGTTGTCGCCGTCGCGACTGCTGGCGAAGGCTATCTTCCGGCCGTCGGGCGAGAAGGTGGGCGTGAAATCGCTCGCCGCGTGGTGTGTGAGGTTGGTCTGCCCGGAGCCGTCGGCGTTCATGACGTAGATCTCGCTGTTACCGTCCCGGTGGCTGGTGAAGGCTATCTTCCGGCCGTCAGGGGAGAAAGTGGGCTGGATATCGTCCGCCGGGTTGTTGGTGAGGTTGGTCTGGCCGGTGCCGTCGGGGTTCATGGTGTAGATCTCCCAGTTGCCGTCGCGGCGGCTCTGGAACGCGACCTTGCCGTTCGGGCGGGTCACCGTCAGGTCGAAGGCGATGGTCCTGGACGCCCCCTGACTATCCGTGGCGGTGATGGTGACCTGCCGCCCCCCGAGGGGAGCGGCGTTCGCCAGCGACCAGCTCCAGTTGCCGCTGCTGGCGCCGGTCTTGGTCACCTCGCCCACCGACGCCGTGATGGCGACCTCGTGGGTGGGGTCGTCGTCGGAGAAGGTGCCGGTGTTGGTCGCCGTCTGCCCCTCCACCACCAGCACGGAGGCCAGATCCGCGTCCAGCCTGGGGGGCGGGTGGGGGGGTTCGCAGTCTTCGCCGGGGGGGCACGTCTGCGCCCCGGCCGGTCCCGCCCACAGCAATAGCGCCGTCCCCACCACCAGGGCGGCCAGCACGGCTCCCGCGACCGCGACGGCCGCCGCCCCCTCCTTGTGACCCGACGACCTTCCGAGGGTGGTGTTCGCCATCTCTTTCTGCTCCTCTCTCCACCGGTGGGGCCAGGGGCGGACACGTGCCCTGCGCCGCTCACCGGGTAGCGTCATAAGACAAGCGTAGCGTGCGCTCCTTAGCAGCCTCTTAAATTCAGCCCCCGACGCGTAGGCATATATGCCCATCTTTTCGGCTTATTGGGCTTGGGACGAGATTATTGCCGGCGAACCCGCCTGCTTGGGGGTTACTTTCGTCCCGCCGCGTCGTGCAGCCCCCGTTCGGTCACCCAGACGGCGAGCTGGGCACGCGAGCGGAGCTCGAGCTTCTTGAGGATGTTGCGGACGTGGCCGTGGACGGTCCTCTCGGAGACCGAAAGCTCCGAGGAGACCTGGCGGTTGGTCAGGCCGCGCGCGACCAGGATCGCCACCTCCCGCTCGCGCTGGGTGAGAGCGTCCGGCGGCTCGCCAAGTGGCGGCTCGTTCGGCGCCACGGGCATCTCTTTCTCCGTCCCGAGCGCGTATTCGATTGCCGCTTCCTGCGCCATCGCTCGACCCGCCGCCCACTCGATTGCGAACGCCGCTTCGCCGAGCTGGGCGCGTGTCGCGGCCAAGAGGTCGTCGTAATTGGTGCCCGAGCGTGCCAGCGCCGTAAGATGCACGCCGGCAGCCTCACGCACGGCTTCCGAGGCTCCCCATAGTCGTGCGGCGCGAACCGGCTGCCTTTGGGTAGCGGCCAAGCCTGCCAGGCCAAAGAGGGCGTACTGGATGGGTATCTTGTCGTCCGACTTGCGTCCCACGTGAAGGTTCTCCTCCAACAGCGCCAAAGCTCGAGCCTTATCGGCCCGGCCCACTGCCATGAGCCCAAGGTTGGTGAGACACACGATCATGCCTCCCGCATTGCCAGTCTCGCGGCAGATCGCCAAGCTCTCCACGTGCGACTCCCACGCTCGCTCGGTGTCGCCCTGAGCGAACGAGACCAGTCCCGAAAGGATTAGCAGGCTGGCCACTGTGCGAGGGTTCGTCAGCTTCGACCTCAGCCCCATGGCCTCCCTGAGCAAGGCCGGCACGGGTATGTCTTGGCGCTCTCCCAGCACCGCCACCAGTCCGAGGTTGGTTATGGAGGTTACGACGCCGTCCTCGTCCTCGAGCTCCCTGAAGAGGGCCAGCGCCTTCTCGAGCAGCGCTCTAGCGGCCTCGTACTCCCCCTGAAACATGGCTATCCAGCCTGCGCCGTTAAAGGCCTTCGCCCTCGTATGGGAGTCCGTAGTGGCGCTACTCGCGGAGATCGTCCTCTCCAGCCATGCGCGACCTTCGCTCAGGTGGCCGTGCGTGTGCCAGAACAACGCAAGCGCGGCTGCCAGCCGCAGCGCCGGCTCGACCTCCGGCTGTTGTAACGACCAGCCAAGCGCAGTGCGCAGGTTGTCGTGCTCCGCCTCCAGCCGGTCCAACCACTCGGGCTGGTTGCGCCCGCCCAGTTCTGGCTCCGCCGTTTCCGCCAGCGCGAGGTAGTGCTCGGCGTGACCATGCCGTATCGTCTCGGCCTCCCCGCTCGCTTCGCGTTTCTCTTGCCCGTACTGCCGGACAGGTTCGAGCATCCTGTAGCGCAGCTCACCCCCTGCTTCCGGCGAAGCCCCGGACGCGACCAGCGACTTGTCCACAAGCTTTGACTGTAGAGCAGACACGTCTACTTCATCGATACCGTTCCCCGAGCACACCGCCTCGGCTGCTTCCAGCGTCCAACCCCCGGCGAAGACCGAAAGTCGTCTGAACAGCCTCCGCTCGGATGTAGAGAGCAGCCCGTAGCTCCAGTCCAGCGTCCCCCTGAGGGTCCGGTGCCGAGGCGTAGCGATCCGGCTACCGGTGGTCAACAGTCTCAAGGAGTCGCCGAGCCTTGTGGCTATTTGCTCCACGGACAGCTCCCCGATCCGTGCCGCCGCCAGCTCTATGGCCAGAGGGATCCCGTTCAGCCGCCGGCATATCTGCGCCACGGCCTGTACGTTCCGGGGAGTCAAGACGAAGGAGGGATCACGGTACTGAGCCCTCACTACGAACAACCGTGCCGACTCGTACCCTTCCAGATCCTCCACCGGGGGCCGCTGTTGCGGGTCCGGCCCCGACAGAGACGGCGTTAGCCAGCTCACTTCACCCGTCGCGCCCAGCATCTCCCGGCTGGTGGCCAAGATCCTGAGCCTCGGGCAGGATCTGAGTAGCGCCTCTGCCAGATGGGCCGTGGCGCCTATGAGATGCTCGCAATTGTCCACCACTACAAGCACCTTCTGCTCCCGCAAGGCATTCACGAGCGTGGAGATGAGTGGGCGGTTCGGCTGCTCGCGTACCCCAAGCGCTGTGGCCACCGCCTGCGGCACCAGCGACCCCTCAGAGAGCGGAGCAAGCTCCACGAGCCATACCCCGTCCGGGTAAACGCCAACAAGGCCCCTGGCTACCTCCAACGCTAGGCGCGTCTTGCCCGAGCCACCGACCCCCGTCAGCGTCAACAGGCGAACCGCGTCCAGCAGCCGCTCGACCTCGACGACCTCACGCTCTCTCCCGACGAAGCTGGATAAAGTATCGGGCAGGTTATGCCTGCCGGCAGCGCCCGGAACCTCCGCCGGCTCCCCGCCGGCGAGCAGCGGCTCGATGGCCGTCGGGGTACGCCCGGCCAGAATCTCCACGTAAAGGCGCCTGCTCTCCGCCTCAGGCTCAGCGTCGAGCTCTCGACCGAGGGTCTGCACGAGCCACTTGTACTGCCTGAGGGCTAGATAACGCTGGCCGGAGAGGGCGTAAAGCCGCATCAAGCTAGCCTGCGCGCCTTCGTGCGTCGGCTCGGTGGCCGCCACTTCCTGCAGTGCCTTGATGGCTTCCCCAACGTCTCCACGCTCCTCGTGGAGACGGGCCATCTCCACGAGCACAGTGAGGTACAAGAACCTCAATGCTTCCCGTCGCTCCTCTGCCCATTCCTCGTAACGGTCGTCCGGCAACAGGTCTCCGGCGTATAGCTCCACTGCTGCCCGGTACGCCTCCGGTTCGTGCGAGCGACGGGCCATGGCCGCCGCCTCCTCGAAGGCTTCAACGTCGACCCACAGCACACTGTTCGGGCAAAGCTCGAGCAGCTCGGCGCGGAGGTGCAAGTAGGAGGGAGCCACGGCTTCCGGTTCGAGTGTGCGCCTGGCGACGTGGAGAGCCTGATGGAGGTTGTTGGCGGCGGCTTTCGGCTCTAGCTTTGGCCAGAGCAGCTCAATGATCTGCTCGCGATGGAGGCGGTGTCCCGGAGCCAGGGCGAGCAACTTGACGAGGCTTGCGGCCTTCTGTAGACGCCACCTGCCCTCCTCTATAGTTTTGGGTCCCACAGCTACCCGAAAACCATCGAGCAGAGATACTCGCACCGCCTCGGGTCTCGCGAGTGGCGCCTTGGGTGGCGTCACGTCTTCAAAGCTAGAAGGAGCCATTCTATTCCCTCGTGGTAGAGCTTACCCACGCTCATCTTGCCTATTCTCTTACAAGATTGGAGCACATGGCAATGAATCGCCGATGAATCCGGCGCCAGCAGCAGCAACAACTCTCACTGAGCGTTCCAAGCCGATAATGTCTCGATCGGCGCGAACCTGGCAGGAGCGGCGCGACGAGGAAGGTGGCAAGATCGAGTGGCGCTTCAGCACGGATGATGCGCGCGTCAAGCCCAAGAGGCTGTATCCTTCACTTCAGGTGTAACGGTACACTAGACGAATCGGCAACCCCCTGCCACTACAACGATCATGTCACTAACTGAGGGTAGCTTCGGCGGGCCTGGCCGGGTCTTCTGACGGTTGCTTCAAAGGTGCCCAGGCGGTCTCTTCGGTCATCTCTGCGCCCTTGCTGGAACCGCGCTCAGCGACGCCGATCCTCTCAAGGGGCGCTTGGCGGTCTCGGCCATCAGCCAGATCGGGATGGACGACACCAGGGCGGCGGCCATCACGTAGAAGGCGGGCATGAACTGGTTGCCGGTAGCGGAAACCAGGGCCGTCGCCACAAAGGGAGCGGTGCCCCCGAAAGCCGCGGTCGATACGTTGTAGGAGATGGCGAATCCGCTGTAGCGTTCCTTTGTGGGGAAGAGCGCGGGCAGCGTGGCGGGGAGCGTTCCCAGTAGAAGGACCTGCAAGAGCGCGAAGACCAGCAGCCCCGCCATCACGGAGACCCAGCTACCCACCGATATAAGCAGGAAGGCCGGGTACGTCAGCACCACGAAACCGATCATTGCCCCGATCAGCACGGGTTTCCGCCCCACGCGGTCGGAGAAGCTTCCCACGAACGTGATGACCACCAGCATTACGAGTATCGCAATAAAGAGCAGCAGCAAGCCGGCTGTGTCGCTGATGCCCAGACTATCGGACAAGTAGGACGGCATGTAGGTGAGTAGGGTGTAGTTAGCAAGGTTATAGATGATCACGATCCCCCCGCACAAGAGCAGATCGCGCCAGTTCGACCTGAACAACTCCTGGAGGGGAGCTTCAGCGACCTCTCCGGCATTCTCCAGCGCCCTGAATCCCGGGGTATCCTCCATCCTCGTTCTCAGGTAGAGCCCGACGATACCTAGCGGCAGGGCGATCAAGAAGGGTATACGCCAACCCCAGGAGATCATGGCGTCCTGCGAGAGTATGTACGTCATGAACGTGACCATACCAGCACCCAGGCTGAACCCCACGAGCGTCCCGAACTCGAGCCAGCTGGCATAATATCCCCTGCGCTCGTCCGGTGCGTACTCCACCATGAACGTGGAGGCACCGCCGTACTCGCCGCCCGCCGAGAAACCCTGCACCAGCCGCAAGAGGAGTAGCAGGATAGGTGCAAGGATGCCTATCGTGGCGTAGCTTGGCAGCAGACCAATAACGAAGGTAGCGCCCGCCATGAGCAGGATGGTGGTCGCGAGGACGCGCTGGCGACCGATCCTGTCGCCCAGGGGGCCAAAGAATACCCCTCCGAGCGGGCGCACGAAAAAGGTCAAGGCGAACACCGCAAATGCGGAGAGCAACTGAGCGGTCTCGTTCCCAGACGGGAAGAAGACGGCGCCGAGAGTGGCCGCCAGGAAGCCGTAGGTCGCGTAGTCGAACCATTCGGTGGCATTACCGATAGCGCAGGCGGCGATGGCTCGCCGCAGCGTAGATTCATCGACCGCCTGTCCTGCCTGACCTTGAGCTTCCATTACTATCTACCTCCTACTGTCCCAGGATTCGGTGTCATCCGAGTACCATGAGCTCCGGCGTGATGAAGAATCTGGCCTGAGGTTTCACCGCGTGTGGCATCCCCTCATTCCGCGATCACGGGCGTTCTCGGGACGTGCGTGATGATCTCCGGTCGTCCCTCGGTAACGACGGCCTGCTCGCCCAGCGCCATCGTCAGCCCTGCGTCTTGATCTATCAGGATCATGTGCGTGAAAAACGTCATGTTGGGTTCGAGAACGACCGGGTTACCTTCGAATATCTGGGGCTGCTCCATCCAGGTCGGCGGGAACGTCGCTCCCATCGTGTAGCCGCAGGCCCTCCCCAATGCATGCTCGTATCCGTGCCCGGCGAAAGCCGCCCGGTGCGCCTCGTACACATCACCTACCGTGTTGCCCGGGCGCAGAACGTCCTGGACCGCCTGCAACGCGTCCACGCATGCTTCGTGCATCTTCAGGTGCCGCGGGTCGATGGTGGGGCCGGTCAACACGACGAACATGTCGGCGGCGTGATAGTGACGGTATCCCGCGCCAAGTTCGTGGGTCATCTGGTCGTTCTCGCCCACCGGTTTGCGGCCTGTGGTGTACCGCATGTTCAAGGCTGAGGCGCCCGTGCCCATGGGTATACGGTGAGCCGGCGGGTCGCCGTCCTCGGCGAACGCGGTGTGCCAGATCTTGCCCATGATCTCGCCCTCATAGACGCCGGCGCGGGTCTCGGCGATGGCGACGTCGCGCATCTTGTCGACGATCACACCCGCCTTGCGATGGTATTCGAGTTCCTGCGGGCTCTTGACCAGGCGCAACGTGCGGATCAGGTCAGACACGTCGACCAGCTCGCACCAGCCGTCGAGCTGCGCCTTGATCTCCTCGTACAACCTCGGGGTCAACCCCATTGTGTCCAACTGGATGCCGACGCGTTTGCCCTGCATCTTGTGGCTGGCTAGCATGTCCTTTATCGCTTTGGATTTCGGGTTGCCCTCGGCGTCTACCCAGATGCGGACGTCGTCGACCACCGACGAGTACCGGAGGTTGGGGAGATCGGCGCCGCGGCTGACGTGCGTAAGTTCGCCGTCTGCCCCGATGAACATGGCGTGGAAGATGGAGAACCCGTCGGAGTCAAACCCGCACAGCCAGTACATATCCTCGATCTTGAAGAGCAACATTCCGTCGAGACCTTGATCCGTCAGCGCATCGCGCGTCCTTTCTTGACGTTCGCCAAACTCGGCGGGGGTGAAGTGAATGTTGTGCGGTGCCTGCCTTGCCACTAGACGCTCCTCTCTACCGAAGACTGCGAGGTGGGCTGCGCCGGAGGCGCCAAATCCGTCTCGACGAAAAGTGCTCTGGCCGTTGCGAGCAATATCTCGGCCCCGATCGCCATCGCGTCTTAAGCGACTGCGAACTTCGGGTGGTGGAGCGGATAGGTGAACCGGGCTGGAGAGATCCTTCGTCGCAGATAATCTGCCAGGCGTTTGTCCTGCGCGTGCCTCATGACAACCTACAAGGTGTTGACCGCTTCCTTGATGGTCCCGGACATGAACTCCAGGTCGTCCTCGGTGACGATCAGGGGCGGAGAAAGGGTGATGACGTTGTTGAACCCGGCGGTCGTGTCGCCGGTCTTGCCCACGATCAGGCCGCGTTCCTTGCACCGGGTGAACACCTCGGTGGTCAGCCCCTCCGCAGGCTTCCTGGTCTCTTTGTCCTCGACGAGCTCGATGCCCAGGAGGAGACCCTTGTGGCGGATCTCACCGACATTGGGATGGTCTTCGAGGTCGGAGAGCATCTCGCGAAGCTTCTCGCCCATCTGCGCCGAGCGCTCGGGAAGCCCTTCCTCCTCCATGATCTGCAGGTTGCGCAAGGCCAGGGCGCAGGAGGTGGTGTTGCCGCCGAAAGTGTTTACGTGGCGGAAGTGATCGTACTCCTCCGCACCCTTGAACGCCTCGAGGAACTCGCGCTTGATGGCGGTGGCCGAGAGCGGCAGGTACCCGCTGGTGATCGCCTTCGCCATAGTCACGATGTCGGGCTTCACGCCGTAGTGCTGGTGGCCGAACTTCTTTCCGGTCCTACCAAAGCCGCATATGACCTCGTCCATGATCAGCAGTGCGCCGCTCTCGCGGCAGATCTCGGCGACGTTCTCGACGTAGCCCTCAGGCGGCAAGATGATGCCCCCTCCGGTGATTATCGGCTCCATGATCACACCCGCCACCGACTCGGCGATCTCCCAGTTGATGGTGCGCTCGATCTCCCTGGCACACTCCATGGTGCACGCGGGCCGGTCGGCGCAGTATCCGCACCGGTAGCGCATCGGCGGTTGGACGTGGAGGAAACCGGGCGACAACGGCTCGTAGCGGTACTTGCGCTGGCCCATTCCCGTGGCCGCGAGAGCCCCTCCTCCCGTACCATGGTAGGCGCGATAGCGGGCTATGAACTTGTGCCGACTCCCCTCACCCCTCTGCAAGTGGTACTGGCGGGTCATCTTGAAGGCGACCTCGTTGGCCTCCGACCCGGAGTTGGAGAAGAAGAACACGTATTCGTCGTCAAGCCACTCGTTGACCTTCTCGCCGAGCCGCACTGCCGGCTCGTGACTCAAGGTGAGCGGGTTGTTGGGCAGCTTCTGGAGCTGCTCGTATGCAGCCCTTGCCAGTTCCTCGCGGCCGTAGCCGACGTTGGCGTACCAGAGTCCCGCCATCCCGTCCAGGTAGCGGTTGCCCTCCGTGTCCGTGATCCAGGCCCCCTCGCCTGCCGCTACCATCATCGGTGCGCCAGGCTGAGACAATCGCGCCATCGGGTGCCAGACGTAGCGCCGATCCTTTTCGGCCAGCTTGCTAACCCTCGTGTTCTTAGCCTCCACTAAAGAAGTTCCTCCTCTGATCGTGGCCGGCCCCCCGACCTGACCAACTCTCACATGTTTTCGACTCGTCCACTTCTTTCACCCCGCAGCTCCTCCGAGCCGTATGATCCTAAACAAACCTCTCTGTACTGCATATCCGCGTCCCTTGCGCCACCCCCACAGACCGAGAGGTTTCCCCTATAGCGAACCTGTAAGACCCGTTCTCCATCCTCGACCAACCAGTGATCCATCAAGTACAAACAAGCTCCCGGTCAGGATCTCCATCCGAATTATAGCCCCGACACGAGGCGGCGAAGTATTTACTTGCCAACGGTTCGAAACCCGGGCCGTACGTGCTTTCATCCTGGTATTTTCCGGTGGGACATTCTCCACTCCGTGCGCTTTACGAAAGTGAGGATGCTCCGCCACCACCCGGCAGCCTACCGCGATCCACCCGGGCGGGCGAAGAGCCAGTTGGCCTCCGCCATCTCGTCCCGGCCAAGCCGCGCGCCGTCGGGGTAGCCGAACGCGTAGGCGATCCCGGCGCTCGTGGTGGCAATCGCAGGAAAACCGCAATCCTCGAAGATCCTCGCGCTCATGCCATCCCAGGCATTGGGCAGGACGAGCATGTCACCCTCGCGGTGTAACTCTCGCAGCCGCTGCGCCTTCGACCTCTGCGATGAAGCTCTCACATCATCTCCTATACGTCATCTTCTCCAGGACGGTCTGCACCGGAAGCACGGAAGTCCCGGCTTCCCCGCCACAGGTCCTGGGAAGGCACCCGCAAAGCCCTGTTGAACTTGCTCGAGGAATTCTCCCAAGCGATAACGGCCGTCAGCTCGACCAGCGCATCGTCGTCGAAAAACGCCCGCACCCGTTCGAATAGATCCTCGCCAACCTCCCGGTCGGAGAGCGTGATGGCGTCGGCGTACTCGAGTGCGGCCCGCTCCATCTCGCCATAGAGAGGGCTCTCAGCGTACCATTCGAGGGCCAGGATCTTCTCGTCTGAGACCCCCAGTTCGCTGCCCACGGCAGCGTTTATGTCCGCTCAGAACTCGCAGCCGTTGAGCGCGGCGACCCTACGGTTCACGAGGGCCACCAGCCTTGGATCCAAAAGTCCCGACTGCTCCAGTCCTCCCCACATCCCCCGCGCTCCGCGAAATATGGTGGGCCTGCGGGCGTAGAGCAGATGGTTCAGAAGCGGCCCACCCCACCTCTCCGCTTGAGCCTCCAGAACAGCCCTGACCCGCTTCTCGGCCCTCTCCGGGTCCACCCCTTCAATGCGCGCCACGTACTCCAGCCTCCTCTCGCCTCTGTTCACAACCGGTCGCCGCCCATCCGTTCCTGCGGGCTACGGGAGTTCGTCGGTGCTTACCAGCCAGTCGTTGGCATGTAACTCGCTCACCTCGACGTACTCGGGGAGCTCCAGCAGGTACTCCTCGTCCTTCTCCAGGTGCGTCGGGCGCAGATATTCGCCGTGCGCGGTCTCCATGTCCTCCGTCGACTCCCAGTACGAGATGGTGGTGAACTCCGCGACGTCGCCCCGCATCTTCCGGAATTGCTGCATGCCGAGGTAGCCCGGCTTCTTCTCGACCTCGAGCACGCCGTTCTCGTAGTTGTAGCGGAGGTACTCGTCTGCAAGCTCTTTACGGGTTCGCCCGAACCATGTCCGCGCGACGAGCATCCTTCCTTGCGTCCCGGACGCAAGGACCCCCTGCTTCCCGGCGGAATTCGTCTCGAAGTTCAACTTCGTCTCCTCGAATCGCCAACTGCGTCGAATCGATGCTACGATGACCTGCGATCATGTCCAACGTACGTCACGCAATGCGTCCAGGGTAGACCGAGTAGCGGCATTCTCGTGTGGGTTCGAACAGACGTTCCTTCCCAGCGGTGCGACGTTCATGAGTCGCTTAGGTCATGAGCAGGTCTGCACAGGCTGGTCGCGAACGATGCCCCCACCGTTGTATGCTCCACACGCCAGGCGCCACTTGCCGCGAAACTGCCGGGACGCTATTTTGTTTGTTTGTCAGTAGCATGAATTTACTGTAAAGGAACGCAGGGGTGAGGAGATGTTGTCGGACATAGAGATCGCGCAGCGGGCAGAACCCAGGCGCATCGTCGAGGTGGCCCGGGAGAAGTTAGGAATAGGGGAGGAGCACCTTGACCCTTATGGCCATTACAAGGCCAAGCTCTCGCTGGACTTCATAAGGTCCCTAGAGGATAGGCCTGATGGCGAGCTGATCCTGGTCAGCGGCATCAGCCCTACGCCTCCGGGTGAGGGAAAGACGACTACCACGGTCGGGCTCGGGGATGCTCTGAATCGTATGGGCGAGAGAGCGATAACCTGCATCAGGGAGCCCTCGCTCGGGCCGGTCTTCGGTATCAAGGGTGGGGCCGCGGGTGGAGGGTACGCGCAGGTCATCCCCATGGAGGACATCAACCTGCATTTCACGGGCGACTTCAACGCCATAGCCTTGGCCAACAACCTCCTCGCCGCTCTGGTGGACAACCACGTTCATCAGGGCAATGATCTCGGGTTGGATCTGCGTCGCATAGTATGGAAGCGCGTCGTGGACATGAACGATAGGGCGTTGCGCGACATAGTCGTGGGGTTGGGGGGCCCGACCAACGGTTTCCCGCGGGAAGACGCCTTCGACATCGTGGTCGCCTCGGAGGTCATGGCCATACTCTGCCTCGCGACCTCACTAGAGGACTTGAAAGAGCGGCTGGGAAACATCGTCGTCGGTTACACGCGGGACGAGAGGCCGGTGGCTGCGCGGGATCTTGGCGCCCACGGCGCCATGGCCGTGCTCTTGAAGGACGCCATAAAACCCAACCTCGTGCAGACGCTGGAGGGCAACCCCGCGTTCGTGCACGGCGGACCCTTCGCCAACATCGCCCACGGCTGCAACTCAGTCATGGCGACGAAAACGGCGCTCAAGCTCGCGGACTATGTCCTCACGGAGGCCGGTTTCGGCGCCGATCTCGGGGCGGAGAAGTTCGTGGACATAAAGTGCCGGATGTCCGGGTTGCGCCCCTCGATGGTCGTGCTCGTGGCGACCATTCGGGCGCTCAAGTTCCACGGCGGCGCCGAACTCGGCGAGCTTGAGAAGGAGGATCCCGGGGCGCTCGAAGGTGGACTGGCGAACCTGGAACGCCACATCAACAACGTCCGCAACCACTTCGGGCTCCCGTGCGTCGTGGCGATCAACCGCTTCCCGTCTGACACGGAGGCGGAGATCTCGCTCCTCGAAGACGGTGTCGCGCACCAGGGGGCGCGGGTCGTGCTCACGAACCACTGGGCCGAGGGGGGCGTGGGGGCCGAAGCGCTGGCCCACGCCGTCGTGGAGACCGTACAGAGCGTGCCCGCGCGTTTCAGGTTCGTCTACGACGAGGAAGACAGCCTTTGGGACAAGATCTCCGCCGTGGCGACCAAGATCTACGGCGCCAGCGAGGTGGTGGCGGACACGAAGGTGCGGCGCCAGATCCGCAAGTTCCAGGAAGACGGGTACGGTCGCTACCCGGTGTGCATCGCCAAGACCCAGTACTCGTTCTCGACGGACCCCTCGCTGCGGGGCGCCCCGTCCGGCCACGTGCTCTCGATCCGAGAGGTGCGGCTCTCGGCCGGTGCGGAGTTCGTCGTTGCCGTGTGCGGGGACATAATGACCATGCCAGGGCTGCCCAAGTCGCCGGCCTCGGAGCGCATAGACCTCGGCAAGAAGGGGGAAGTGATCGGGCTGTTCTAGCGGACGACCGCTGTACTTTCTAAGGGTCTTAAAAGACTCCGTATGACCGAAACGCCGGGATCATCGTGAGAGGCCGGAGAGGGTCGAGAACGTGATGACACATGAACGGGTGGGCTATGATGGCTTATGGGTCACAGATAGAAGGCCATTAGGGAAGGGTGCATGCCTTACCGGCTCATAAAGTACGGGTTGAGCAACAAGCATCCGGACAAGCGGATGTTCAGGACGCCCTCGGGGCTCAAGGAGAGTTACGACGCGGTAATTATCGGGGCTGGGGGGCACGGGCTCGCTGCTGCTTACTACCTCGCTCGCGACTTCGGGATAACGGACGTTGCGGTGTTGGAGAAGGGGTACATCGGGGCGGGGGGGACGGGCCGGAACACGGCGATCATCCGCTCGAACTACCTCACGCCGGAGGGGGTGAAGTTCTACGACGAGAGCATCAGGCTGTTCAAGGACCTCTCGGGAGAGTTCGACCTCAACCTGTTCTACTCCGAGCGCGGGCACTTCACGCTGGCGCACAGCGACTCCGCGATAAGGACCATGCGCTGGCGGGCCGAGGTCAACAAGCACCTGGGGGTAGATTCCGAGTACGTCGAGCCCGAGGACGTGAAGGCCGCCTGTCCCCCGATAGACCTGACTTGCGGGGGGGACGCCCCGATCATGGGCGCCCTTTACCACCCACCTGGTGCCATCGCCAGGCACGATGCGGTGGCGTGGGGCTACGGGGCGGGCGCCGACGAGCGGGGCGTGGAGATCCACCAGGGCGTCGAGGTTACCGGGATAGACGTGAAGAAAGATCGGGTCGTTGGGGTACACACCAGCGGGGGGTACGTGAAGACGCCGAAGGTGCTCTCGGCGGTGGCCGGGTGGACTCCCTCGATCGCAGACATGGTCGGGCTTCGCACCCCGCTCACGGTGAGGCCGTTGCAGGCTTGCGTGACGGAGCCGCTGAAGCCCTTTCTCGACAAGATCATGGTCTCAGGCAGTCTGCACGTGTACGTGAGCCAGTCCTCGCGCGGGGAGCTCGTGATGGGCGGGTCGACGGACCCTTACGAACTGAACTCCATGCGCTCTACGCTGGAGTTCGCCGAAGGGCTCTCGGGTCACATGCTCGACCTCTTCCCGTCCCTGTCGAACGTGAAGATCTTACGCGTGTGGGCAGGATTGTGCGACATGACGCCGGATTTCGCCCCGATCATGGGCAGGACCCCGGTGGGCGGATTCTACATCGACGCTGGGTGGGGGACCTGGGGCTTCAAGGCCACCCCCGTGAGCGGCAAGACGATGGCCCAGACCGTCGCCACCGACAGGGAGCCGGAGCTCATCCGCGCCTTCAGGCTCTCCAGGTTCGAGGAGTTGGAGCTGACCGGCGAGAAGGGCGCCGCCTCGGTGGGTCACTAGATGAAGATACTGACCTGCCCCATAAACGGTCCGCATCCCGTACAGGAATTCCTCTTCGGCGGGGAGTTTCGGGAGATGCCTGACCCCGAGACAGCCACAGACGCCCAGTGGACCGATTACGTGTACAACCGGAATGGAGCGCCGGGTCTCAGGCGGGAGTGGTGGTATCACCACGCGAGCGGCACCTGGTTTATTGCCGAGCGCGACACCGGCACCAACGACGTGAAGAGGACTTACCTGTACGGGGACGAGGTGGAGCGTGGCTGAGCGCCTGGCCCCGCAGAAGGGAGAGTGGATCGACCGCACCAGGGAGCTCCACTTCTCCTTCGAAGGAAAGAAGCAAACCGGCTTCGCCGGGGACACCATAAGCAGTGCCCTCTGGGCCTCGGGGAGGCGCCTGCTTGGGCGCAGCTTCAAGTATCACCGCCCGCGCGGGATCTTCAGCCTCGCCGACCACGACGCCAACGTTATGGTGCAGGACCGGTCCCTTCCGAACATCCGCGGCGACGTTACGCCGCTCGAGGAGGGCCAGAAGCTCAGGGCGGTCAACACCGTCGGAGGGCTCAGGATGGATCTCGGGCAGATCAACAACCGCCTCGCGCGCTTCCTGCCCGTCGGCTTCTACTACAAGTCGTTCCACAAACCGGCCAGGCTCTTCCCGCACTACGAGAGGTTCATACGCAAGGTCGCCGGACTGGGATACGTCACGCCCGGCGAGGAGCGGCGCCACTGGGGAAAGGGCTACGGGTTCGCCGACGTGCTCGTGGTCGGCGCCGGTCCTTCCGGGCTCGCGGCCGCGGCGGCGGCCGGCAAGGCCGGGGCGAAGGTCGTCCTCGTCGACGAGAACGCCAGGCCCGGCGGGACCCTCACCTACGCCGAGCGCTCCAACCCGGCGGCGGATGGAATGCTCGCCGAACTGCTCCGGAGGGTCGAGGAAAGTCCCAACGTCGAATACCGGGCGGATACCGTGGCGGGCGCGCACTTCGAGGAGCACTGGGTACCGCTCGTCCACAGGCAGCACGGGATTACCAAGATGCGGGCCGGGTCTGTTGTCGTCGCCGGCGGGGCGATGGAGCAGCCCGCCGTCTTCAGGAACAACGACTTGTCCGGCGTCATGCTCGGATCGGCAGCGCAGCGCTTGATCCACCGTTACTCCGTCAAGCCTTTCGAGAGGGGTGTCGTCCTCGCCGCCAACCGCGACGCCTACGGGGTAGTGTTAGACCTTCTAGGGGCCGGTATCGAGGTCGCCGCCGTGGTCGACCTGCGTCCCGAGGGCGAAGAGTCGGAGCTCGGCGAGGCCGTGCGGAACGCCGGCGTCGCGGTGTACGCGGGCCACTGCGTCTACGAGGCCCTCCCAGCCAAGAAGGACGTCGGGGTCGGGGGGGCCGCGATCGCGCCTCTCGACGTGCAGAACAACCCCGTCCCGAGTAGGGCCTTCGAGGTCGGTTGCGACGGGATCTCCATGAGCGTCGGCTGGGCCGCGAACGCCGCCCTGCTGGCCCAGTCCGGTTGCCGGCTGGGCTACTCGGAGGAGTTGCACCAGTTCGTCCCCGCCGACCTCGCGGACGGGATCTTCGCCGCCGGCCGCCTCAACGGCGTCTACCGGGCCGAGGATAAGGTACGCGACGGCGAGCGCGCCGGGCTCCTGGCTGCCCGCCACGTCGGGAAGGGCGAGTCGACCGGGGCGGAGGTGCACCGGCATCCAGGGCCGGCGCCAAGTCACCCCTACCCGGTCTACGACCACCCGAAGGGCATGGCGTTTGTGGACCTCGACGAGGATGTGCAGCTCAAGGACATAAAGAACTCCATCCAGGAAGGGTTCGACAGCATCGCGCTCGTCAATCGCTTCGCCACTTTGGGGATGGGGCCGAGCCAGGGCAAGCACTCGAACATGGGCGGCATCCGCATAGTAGCCCGGCTGATGACCAAGACCATCGAGGAGACCGGCACGATCACCTCCCGCCCCTTCTTCCATCCCGTGCCGATGGGAATGCTGGCCGGGCGAAGCTTCCACCCCGCGCGCCGCACCCCGATGCACGGTCGCCACAAAGAGCTCGGCGCGGTCTTCATGCGCGCCGGGGACTGGTTCAGGCCAGAGTACTACGCGACGCCCGGCAGGGGGCGTGAAGACGCGATACTCGCCGAGGTCAGGGCGGTCCGACGGGGAGTCGGCATCATAGACGTCGGGACGCTGGGCAAGCTGGAGGTCGCGGGACCCGACGCGCTGGAGCTCGTCGAGCGGATCTGCACCGGGAAGTTCGCGAAGCTGGCGGTCGGGATGACCCGCTACGCCCTTATGACCGACGAGGGCGGGGTGATCACGGACGACGGCGTGTGCGCCAGGCTTTCTGAGGAGTGCTTCTACCTCACGGCGACCACCTCGGGGGTGGACGCCCTCTACAGGGAGATGACGCGGTGGGCCCAGATATGGGGCCTCGACGTCGAGGTCACGAACTACAGCAACGCCTTCGCCGCCATGAATCTCGCCGGCCCGCGCTCGCGGGAGGTCATCTCTGGCCTTACCGACATCGATCTCTCCGAAGAGGCTTTCCCTTACCTCGGCGTGCGTGAGGGCCGGGTCGCCGGGATTCCGGCCCGGGTCATGCGCGTCGGCTTCGTCGGAGAACTCGGCTACGAGGTACACGTCCCCGCCGACGGTGGGCTTCACGTGTGGGACGCCATCGCGGGGGCCGGAGAGGTCGCCGGCATAAGGCCGCTCGGGGTCGAAGCCCAGCGGCGCCTGCGCCTCGAGAAGGGGCACGTCATCGTCGGCCAGGACACCGACGGCCTCACCAACCCCTGGGAGGCCAACTTGGGTTGGGCCGTGAAGCTCGACAAGCCCTTCTTTATCGGGAAGCGGACGCTCGAAATCCTCGAGAAGAGGGGCCAGCAACAAGGGCGGCGCGGGGGCGAGGACCGGCGCCTGATCGGCCAGAGGACCCAGGATCGCAAGCTCGCCGGCTTCGTCCTGGTGGGTGGGGGACCCATCCCCAAAGAATGCCACCTGGTCATAGAAGTCGGGGAGATCATCGGCCGGGTGACCAGCGTCGCCTACAGCGAGGCTTTGGGCAAGGTCATAGGGCTGGCGTTTTTGCCCTCGGACAGGGCCGTCGGCTCGCGCTTTCAGATCCGGGCCGACGGCGGGGAGATGGTCGAGGCCGAGGTGGTGAAGGTTCCGTTCTACGACCCGGACAACGCCCGCCAGAAGGGCGCCGGACAACGGGAGGTCGCCTACCAGGGGAAGAAGGCATGATGGAGGTGACCGTTAGGCGCAGCCCGGTGCACGACGCCATAGAACGCCTGGACCCCGAGTGGCGACGGATCGGCTCGGCGCCCGTCGCCCTCCATTTCGGGGACCCCGAGGGCGAGGGCGCGCTCAAGAAGCGCCTCGCCCTCTGCGACGTGAGCGCCCTGAAGCGCTTCGGCGTCAAGGGGCCGAACGCCCACCGGTGGCTCTTAGACCGCGGGGTAGAGGTACCGGAGCCGGCGAACTGTTGGTCGCCCCTCTCCGACGGTCGAGGTCTCGTCGCCCGCCTGGGGAGGAGCGAGTTCCTGGTGGAGGACGGTCCCGACGGGTCCATCACGGAGGAGTTGGGCGATTCGCTGAACTCGGTGGCGCGGGGCATTTATGCGGTGGTGCGCCAGGACGCGGCCTTCGCGCTGACGGGCGAGCGGGCCGGGGAGGTCATGTTGCAGGTCTGCGGCGTGGACTTTGGGGCTTTGGACTACGAGGCGCGTCCCGTCGTGCTGACGCGCGTCGCCGTGATCTCAGCGGTCGTGCTGCCGCGGGTAGAAGGAGAGACCCGGACCTTCCGGATCTGGTGCAGCTCCCCCTACGGGATCTACCTCTGGGAGGAGTTGCGCAAGATCGTGGAGGAGTTCGGCGGTGGAGTGGTGGGTCTCTCGGCCGTTTACGGTCGAGGTAGGAGATAACTGTGGAGGCGTCTACGGGAAGGGAGGACCTGGTGGCGCTCACCGTCGAGTCGGCCGTCATGGCGAAGGTGCCCCTTCCCGGATGCCCGGTGTGTCGGGCTTTCTGATCGTCCATGATCCTCTCGTGGTCCCTACTGCCCCGGGCTCTCTGCCGCTCGGGACATTACGCTCTGGTTCCCTTCGCTCCACACGGCTGTCATCGTGACGCCAGAGATCCTCCAGCCGTCTGTCTCGCGGCGTAGCTCGAAGTCGTAGCGTCCGCCGAGAGTCCACCGGTCGCCGCCGTCTGTGTTCGCGAGAATGTGCTGCGCCTGGAAGTGCGCCGTCGCCGTGGCGTAATCACCGTTCGACGAGACCACGGGCAGTCCTATGAGGTGCTGGGTCGCGTCCAGAGCCCCGAGAACCGGCGCCCACTCTTCTACGACCAGCTTTCGGGCGGCGAGGCGGTCAGGACCCGAGCCGGTAAGTGAGGAGTAGTCTCGGTCGACCATCTCCGTAAAACACCCGACCAGCCCTTCCCAATCACGGCGGTCAGCCCGCTGGGCGAAGCTACCTATCGTGTCCAGTATCTCCGCCTGGCCTGTGTAAGAATCATCCATCGAAGCTCCTTCCCTCACCATGCGATGGGCCTGCCAGCACGGAAGAATCCTCCTGATGGGCCGTCTTCCGCGAGGGTGGCGGCCCACACCACGCCTGCGGCCCCATCCTCCGCGAGTCTCTTCGCCGCCGCCTCGCCCTTCTCCTGATCGCGCGCCGAGTATCATGGTCATTCCGCGCCTCGCGAGTTGACGGGCGACCTCGAGCCCTAGGCCGCGATTGGCCCCGGTGACCAGGGCTACCCTCGCTGCTCGGTCGTCAGCCACCTCATTCACATCGCGCTCCCCTCGCCAGGGCGGGCCTTCAGGTTCTCGTCGAGCCAGGGCACGATCCTTTCTAGCGCCTGGGGGACGTGGGGTACCCCGTCGTAGAGTTCGACGTGGTTGGTGGTCTCGATCCAGGAGATCTCCTTCGGCTCCGGCGCCCGCTCGTAGACCTCCTGCGCGTACCGGGGAGGTAGGAGCACGTCCGTAGTGCCGTGGACTACAAGCAGAGGCTGTTCTACGAGGTGGGCGTGGCCGAGTACATGCCAGCCTACGATGTGCTCCATCGAAGCTACAGACAGTCGGTTCTCCCAGTTGGGCGCCTCGTGCTCTTGCGCGCGGGTGTAGTACGTGTATGCCTCCTCCACCGGCATCGCCGAAGGGCTGAAGTCGGGCGGGCCGGCCACTGCCGGCAGGTACTGGATCTCCCCGGACTCGTACTGGTGCTGACGGGCGACGCCCAGGTTCTCGATGTAGTCGCTGAATCCGTCGGGGCCAAGAAACCCGAGGTATGTGTCGGTAATGTTGTAGCCCCCGGCCACGAGGGCTACGGCCTTGACCCGCAGGTCCATGGCGGCCACCTCCAGCCCGTAGCCGGCCCCCAGACACACGCAGCACAGCCCGATCCTCTCCGGGTCCGTGTCCTCGCGCGCGAGCATGTAGGAGACGGCATTCTTGAGGTCCTCGACCTGTTCGTGGGTGTCGAGGTGTTGGCGGGGCTCACCTGCGGATTCCCCGAAGTTGCGGTTGTCGAATGCGAGGACGGTGTAGCCGGCGTCCTGCAGGCTCTCGGCGTAGTGGGGGAGGGTCTCTTCCTTGACGCTGGTCATCGGGCCGGCCATCACCAGGGCCGGGCCGTGTTCGCCTTCGGGGACTCCCCTGGCGCGGTAGAGGTGTCCAGCGAGCGTGAGGCCTGCGCTCTCGAAGCGCACCTCGTCCCTCCTGGCGGGATCGACGAGCGGCATCACGTTGGTCGGTTCTTCAGTGCTCAAAGCTTCTGCTTCCTTTCTCCGATCGGGAGCATCGATCAGGGTGGCTACGCGGGTGACAGCCTCTACGATCTCGGTCCGACCGGGCAACAGCCCTCTGATTCTCCCTTGCCGACGTTCCAGCGAGCTCCTTCTTTACGTGCTGGCACAGGCCAGAGTATGGAGCGGCCGGGAACTCTAGTCTTGGAAGATCTTGCTGTTTTTGGCGTAGCTTCCTGGCGTGACGCCGACGAGGCGTTTGAACGAGTGGGTGAAGTGACTCTGATCGTAGAAGCCACTCTGCCGGACGACCTCGGAGATCGGCCAGCCCCTGAGCAGAAGGTTCTTCGCCCTGTCCAGGCGCACGTTTATCTGGTAGGCGTGGGGCGGAATGCCGACCTCTTTCTTGAAGACCCGGCAGAGGTGGTAAGGACTGAGACTGGCGATCCGCGATAGCTCCTCTAGCGAGACATTGCCGGCGGGATCGTCCTCCAGATACTCTCTGGCCAGCTCTACGGCCCGCGGTTCGTTTCCGAGTCGCTTCGGCGAGAGACGCTCGCTGGCCCAGCGCACGACGAACTCCGAGAGCACGGACAAGAGGCGCGAATCCTTCTCCAGAGCGGAAGCCGATCCTTCAAGGACCATGTGCATGCCGAGGAAGCTCCTGGCGAGGTGCTCGTCGAGGACGACGGGGACCGGAAAGGAGGGTAAGCCCCTCTCGTGCTCGGTGATCTCCGCAGCCACTCGCTGGAACACGGGAGGTTTGACGTAGACCATCCGGTACTCTGCGAGGATCTCCCGGTCTCGCGGATCGTGGGCCGAGTGGATCTCGCCAGGATGGATGACGCTGAGGCTCCCGACGGGCACCGCGTGACTTTCTCCCCGGTAGCGATACTCGCCGGGGAAGTTCGGGCTGAAACACAACTGGTAGTCGCCGTGCGAGTGTCCGGGGATTTCCGCCGCAGAACCCGGTGCGTACCGGTAAGACTCGAGGAGCACTCCCCCGTGCGAGAACGCTCTTACGACATGCCGTCCTTCTTCCCTACCCACGAGATTCCGCCAACAACCTCTTGCGCAACACCGTCGGCATGGCTGACTTACCTCTCGTCAGACTCATCGGCCGATTCTACACTTCGCCCCAACTCGGTGCCCCCACAGAATACTCAAACATCTAGTGCAACGCATCTCTTCTCGGATATCCGGAGGCAATCCGGGAGATGATGCACCGCGAGGAGGTGCGCCTCCTCACGCCTACCTGCCGGCGGGAGCAAGACCAGGCTTGCCATCGAGGTGGGCAGCCGCACGTCCGCTGACTTTGGTAGGGTTAACCCTACCCTGAGGACTCTGGCTCGCTTCATTGGCCACTCGTGCTATCAGTCCTACGATCCTGGCAACGATAAGGACGAGCACGAGGAGGTAGATACATGTCGCCCATCCAGATCACTGGCCACCTGGCGGCTCGACGCTCTTTGCTGATATTGCTGCTCTTGCTGGCCATTGCGACGGTGTTGGGTTCACCCGGGCTGGCGCAGACCCCGCCTGGTCCTTCGAGCCCCTCACCGTCCCAGAGCTCCCGTGAACCAACCGATGAACGGGAGGTCGAGGCGTTCCTCGACGGGTACCTGGGACATCAGCTCGAGGACTACGACATTCCAGGCGCCACCGTCACCGTCGTGAAGGACGGGGAGATTCTCTTCGCCAAGGGCTACGGCCAGGCCGAAGTCGAGAAAGGTGAGCCAGTCCAGGCCGATGAGACGCTCTTCCGAATAGCCTCCATTACGAAGCTCTTCACCACGACGGCGGCTATGCAACTGGTCGAAGAGGGGAAGCTGGATCTCCACAGGAACGTCAACACGTACCTCACGGACGTCGAGATCCCCAACACCTATCCAGGGCGTCCGGTCACGTTGCACCACCTGCTCACCCACTCCGCCGGCTTCGAGGAACACTACACCGGCTCGGGAGCCCGCGACGCCTCGGACGTAGAGCCGCTCGACGAGTACCTCTCGCAGCAGATGCCCGCGAGGGTCAGGCCGCCCGGCGAGGTATCCTCTTACTCGAACTACGGCATGTCACTGGCCGGTCTCGTCGTCCAGGAGGTCTCGGGCATCCCCTTCGACCGCTACTTGGAGGAGAACGTGCTCGCCCCGCTGAGCATGGAAAGCACATCCACCGCGCAACCACCGGCGCCCGAGTTGAGGGAGAGGCTGGCGACGGGTTATGACGTCGAGGTTGGCGACCCCGTGGCGAGGCCCTTCGAGTACTTCGATGACGGGCCTGCAGGCGCAGCGAGTACGACTGCTACGGACATGGCGGCGTTCATGATCTCCCACCTGCAAGACGGGCGCTACGGCGACGCCCGGATACTGCATGAGGACACCGCGAAAGAGATGCACGAGACTCAGTTCCAACATCACCCGCGTCTGGACGGGATGGCCTACGGCTTCGCGGAGCAAAACCTGAACGGGGAACGAACGATCCAGCACGGGGGCAACATCGAACAGTTCCACACCATGCTCGCCCTGCTGCCCGAGCACGACGTCGGGCTCTTCGTGGCCTACAACTCCTACGGGGACGGCGGGGACTTCGCCGAGTACGAACTGCTCCAGGCGTTTATGGACCGCTACTATCCCGAAGCCCCGCCACAAGTCATCGAGCCGTCCGGCCAGGGTGTCTCCGGGAACGCCGATCGCGTCGCAGGAAGCTACCGCGTCGGCCGCTCGAACTATACCGGGTTCGAGAAGGTGCTGACGCTCCTGACCGGCGCGAGGGTAAGCGCCAACGAAGACGGCAGCATCACAACCACCGGGGGCTATCTCACACTGGACCTCGAAGCCACGGAGCAGCGCTGGGTCGAGGTCGAGCCGTTGTTGTTCAGGGCCGAGAGCGGTGGGGAGCAGATCGCCTTCCGGGAGGACGGCGAGGGACGTATCACGTACCTGACCGGCGACGCGGATCCGACGATACCCTACGAGAAGGTCGCCTCCTACCAGGCCCCAAGGCTACAGGTCGTCCTGCTGATCGGGAGCCTGGTACTCTTCCTGCTCACGACCCTGGCGTGGCCAGCGGGCGCCCTGATCTCCCGCCGCTACACCGGGCGCTACGGGGTGCAAGCCAAAGACACGCCTGGGGCAGATGACAGAACGGCGCACCGGGCAAGGGTACTGGCCTGGGCTGTCAGCGTTCTCATCCTGCTCTTCGTGATCGGGATGGCCATCGTGTTCTCGAACGCCGGGGTAACCCTTGCCAATGTCTCGCCTTCCCTGGTCGCCGTCCTTACGCTGGCCCTCATAATCACGGTGGGAGCTGCCGGAGTCCTCGTCTACGCAGCGCTGGCGTGGAAGCGCCGGTACTGGGGTCTCTTCGGGCGGCTCTACTACTCGCTGGTGGCGCTCTCGATGCTGATCTTTGTCGCGCAGCTCGGTTACTACAATTTGCTCGGCTTCCAGTTCTGAGTGTGCCAGGCGGAGTAGACTATTGGACGGAAGGGATTTCATGAGCTACACCGAAGAAACCCGGGCAGTGGACGAAGCCTCGATCCGAAAGGAAATGCCCCGCGGACGGCTTCCTGTCCGTGTCGCGCTGGCGACGCTCTTTCTACTATCGAGTCTTCCGCTGGGGATCTTCTGGTTCCTCGTCCTGGTCGTGCTGCTGCTGCTGGTCGGCCTGCCACTGACGATCGTGTGGGTCGGCCTACCAATTCTGGGCCTCGCTATGCTCGTGAGCATCGTTGGCGCCAACACCGAGCGCTGGCGCCTGGCAGTTCTGCTGGGTACCAGGCTGTCCTACCCCTATCGTCCTTTGCCTCGTGGGACTGTTCTCGTCCGCGTGCGGAAAAGGGCGACGGACCCAGCCCTCTGGCGCGGCATGCTTTACCTGCTTGTGCTCCTCCCGATAGGCATGGTCGAGGGCGTAGTCGTCTTCGTTCTGGCTTTCTCGGCGGCTCTTGCCACCTACCCGCTGTGGTTCTGGACGCTACCCGAAGGCCAGGGCTTACTCTGGTCGGGAGTCTTTGTGGCAGACACCTTGCCCGAAGCGTTGCTGGTCATGCTGGTCGGCCTCGTGGCGACGACGGCCGCAGCGGTCTTCGTCCTGGAGGTAGCCAGGGCACACGCATATCTGGGACGCGTCTTGCTCGGGCCGAGCGGTCGGGAGAGGCTCCAAGAACGGGTGGAGATCCTGACCGAGAGCCGCACGAAGAGTGTCGAGGCCGCTATCCTGGAGCGGCGCAGGATCGAGCGCGACCTGCACGACGGCGCCCAGCAACGCCTGGTCTCCCTGGCCATCAAGCTGGGCATGGCCCGCCAGAAGTTGGATAAAGAAACAAGGGAAGATCCCGGAGTTAGGGGGGAACCTGTAGCGAAGCTGGTCGGAGAGGCGCACGAGGAGGCCAAGCTCGCCCTGGCCGAGATCCGGGACCTCATCAGGGGCATCCACCCGGCGGTCCTGACCGACAGGGGCCTGGACACGGCTAACTCCGCGCTCGCTGGCCGCTCCCCGGTTCCCGTTTCCGTGGATGTATATCTCGACGAACGCCCGCCGGAGCCCGTGGAGATCACCGCATACTTCATCATCGCCGAAGCCCTCACGAATACTGCCAGGCACTCTGAAGCTTCCGGAATCCACGTCCTGGTACGCCGCGAGAAGAGTCTCGACGAACGGGAACATCCGGAAGCGGATCTCTTGGTAGTGAATGTCGAAGACGATGGCAAAGGCGGGGCCGACCCCACCGGAGCGGGACTCGGCGGGCTCACCGACCGGGTGGCCGCCCTCGACGGTAGCCTCCTCATCGAGAGTCCCGCCGGTGGCCCCACGCGGGTGCGCGCGGAGCTGCCGTGGGGATCGACCGGTGAGAGCGCGTGAACGACTTCGCCGGAGAGAGCGCTTTGAGGATCGTGATCGCCGAGGACTCCGGACTGTTGCGGGCGGGCATCGTGCGCCTTCTGATCGACAGCGGGCATCAGGTTGTCGCCGAGGCGCAAGACGGACCGAGTTTCCTCCTCGCCGTCGAAGAGCATCACCCGGACGTGGTCGTCGTGGACGTTCGTATGCCGCCGGGATTCAAGGACGAAGGTCTCAAGGCCGCCCTGGAAGCGAGGAGCAAGAGACCCCACCTCGCGGTGCTGGTGCTCTCCCAATACGTCGAGGAGAGATACGGAAGGGAGCTGTTGGAGTCCGGGGCCGAAGGTACCGGCTACCTGCTCAAAGACCGCGTTGCTGACGTGGGTGAGTTCGTCTCTGCTCTCGAGGAGGTCGGCTCGGGCGGGACCGTGCTCGACCCCGAGGTGGTGGGCCAGCTCCTCGCTCGCAGGAGGCTAGACGACGATCTCTCTTCGCTCACCCCGCGCGAAAGGGAGGTCCTCGCCCTCGTCGCCGAGGGCCGGACCAACCACGCGATCGCCAGCACGCTCTTCGTCACCGAAGGGGCAGTGGAGAAGCTCGTGAAGAGCATCTTCGGCAAACTCGGGCTTGCCCAGAGCGAAGCCGACCACCGTCGGGTCTTGGCGGTCCTGGCCTACCTCCGGAGCTAGAGCGAGATCGCCCTCAGGCGGGCTGCCTGCTAGTACAATCTACCTGCAATGGCAGCCGAAGGCGCGCAGGCATCACGAGGAGTAGCCGATTGGGTGTGCTTAGTTGGATAGTGTTGGCCTCTCGGGAGGATCTGCTCCTCTGCGGACTCTTGCGACGAGGAAGAACAGTACCGGCGTTGCTATAGAGAGGGATCCAAGGAGCTATGAGCCAGGAACGCAACGAGGACCTGAACCTGCTGCCTCCCAAGGGGGGCTTCGAACTCTACCGCTACAAGAATGCCGAGAAGATGCGGACAAGCGGATGGTCGGGGCTGTACTGGGCGAGGAAGAACGAAGCGGGAGACTACGAGATCCGGGTCGTCACTGCGGAGGGGGAGGGATACTCTTACCCTGGGGGCGTGTTCTCGAGAGAAGCCTTCGAGAGATACTACGAGAAGGCCAATTAGTCTCCGCCGCAACTTCCTCCTCAAGGAGCTACGCGATGAAACCGTGTTCTGCGCGATGATTACCCTGGCGCTGACCGGCGACGTCATGCTCGGGCGCGGGGTCGCCGAGGTCCTTGACGATCACCTGCGTCACGAGGCGCCGTGGGGCAACGTAATGCCCCTTCTTGACGCAGCGGACCTGCGCATCATCAACCTGGAGTGCGCCATCACGGATTACGAGCGGCCGTGGACCCGTACGCCCAAAGTCTTCCATTTCAGGGCCCAACCCACTGCCGTAGAGACCTTGCGGAAGGCCCGGATCGATGCCTGTTCGCTGGCCAACAACCACACTCTAGACTTCGAGGAACAGGGGTTACTCGATACCCTTGAGCACCTGGATGCGGCCGGCATTCGGCACGCCGGAGCGGGCCGCAACCGAGAAGAGGCCGCAGATCCGGCCATCCTTACCGTGGCGGCGGACCACACGCGCCGGGTGGCGCTGCTGGCGTTCACGGACAACGAGCCGCCGTTCGCCGCCGGCATCGACCGGCCGGGCACGAACTACCTGCCGGTCTCCTCGAAACCGGATGTTCTTCTGCGGGTGGAGAGGACGGTGTCTTACGTGCGCGACATGGGGATAGACACGGTCATATTCTCCAACCACTGGGGCCCGAACATGGTGCGGCGGCCCGAAGAGATCTTCCGCCGGTTCGCCCGTGCGGTCATAGATCGGGGGGTAGACATCTACTACGGGCATAGTGCGCACGTCTTCCAGGGAGTGGAGATCTACCGCGGCAAGCCCATCCTTTACGATACGGGCGATTTTATCGACGATTACGCGGTCGACCCCGAGCTCCGTAACGACTGGTCCTTCCTCTTTCGGGTCTCCGTAGAAAAAGGCACCTTCGAACGTCTGGACCTAATCCCGGTCAAGCTCTCTTACGCGCGGGTTGACCTCGCTACGGGCGGTGAGCGAGAGACCATCCTGGACCGTATGGAACGCCTGTCCGCCGAGATGGGCACCGTCTTCGCCCGTCGTGAAGGCACCCTGGTGCTCGAACGCAGCTAGCGCCCCCTCCCGCGCTCAGTAGCATAGCCCCAGACTCGAATCTTCTGCGGTGTCGCCGCGACAGACCGACTCATGAGTGTGCGAGGCATGGCTGTCAAGACGCTGAGGGGATCCCGGTAGCGAATGGTGCTGCTCCGGCTGCACAGCGGGTAATCGGGTGGTATCGTGGGCAAGCTTACGAAAGCCACGGGGTGAGGGAAACGATGGGGGAAACAGCAGAACCGCGGATCCTGCTGAGTGGCCTCGCGATCGGCGAGTCGCCGCGTTGGCACGAGGGGCGTCTGTGGTTCTCCAACTGGGGTACGCAAGAGATAGTCGCGGTCGACATCGAGGGCAGCAGCGAGGTGATGGCCCGCGTCCCGACGACCATCCCGTTCTCCATCGACTGGCTGCCCGACGGCCGGATGATCGTCGTATCGGGACCAGAGGCGCGGCTGCTGCGCCACGAACCGGACGGGACGCTGGTGACCCACGCCGACCTGAGCGGCCTGATCGGCGGCTTCATCAACGAGATCGTCGTCGACTCTCGCGGCAACTCCTACGTCAACGGCGGCGACTTCGACTTCTCGACCGGCGCGGGGGTGGAATCCGGGTTCGTCGCGCTGGTGCATCCGGACGGCTCGGCGCATCAGGTGGCTGACAACATCGCGTTCGGCAATGGCATGGCCATCACCGAAGACGGCTCGACGTTGATCGTCGCCGAGTCCTGGGCCCGACGCCTGAGCGCCTTCGACATAGCCTCGGACGGTGGCCTTTCGAATCGCCGGATCTGGGCCGATACGGGTGATGGTCCGCCCGACGGGATCTGCATGGACGCCGAGGAGGCGGTCTGGTACGCCGACGTGCCGAACAAGCGTTGCGTGCGGGTCCGCGAAGGAGGCGAGGTGCTGCAGATGATCGAACTCGATCGTGGCGGCTTCGCCTGCATGCTCGGCGGGCCGGACGGGCGGACGCTGTTCATGCTCACGGCCGCGTGGACCGGCATGGAGAACACAGACGACTCGGCGCGAACAGGTCAGCTCCTCGTTGCGGAGGCGCCCGTACCGGGCGCCGGTCGGCCGTAGGAGGGCAGCAGGTTCGGTTGCGGCGTCCCGCCACACGGGGGCCGGTCAATTTTCCTCCAGGTCGAGTAGGCTACGTCTTGCCGCTACTAGGTGACAGGGAGGCGCATTATGGCGAAGAGAGCTTCCACAACGGCAGATTCCGGCCGCCCACGCCTCCGTAGCTTTCTCCTTGTATTGGGGATAGTGCTCTTGGCGGCCAACCTGCGCCCGGCGCTCACCGGCGTGGCATCCTTGATCGGCGAGATCCGGGCTGACACCGGCATATCCAACGGGGTAGCAGGGCTTCTCACGACGTTGCCGCTCCTGGCTTTCGGCCTGCTTGCGCCGGTCGCGCCGCGCGTAGCCCGCCGTTTCGGCATGGAGCGCGTGCTGTTGGCGAGTCTGCTTTTCCTAGTGGCCGGCATCCTGCTGCGCTGGGCTGGGTCTGTGGCGGCTCTGTTCCTGGGTACGGCCGTCCTGGGAGCGGCGATCGCGGTGGCCAACGTGCTCTTGCCTAGCCTCGTCAAGCGAGAGTTCCCCGAACGCGCCGGCCTCATGACGAGCGTGTACACCACTTCGCTAGGCATCAGCGCCGCGTTCGCCGCCGGCGTGAGCGTGCCCCTTGCACAGCTGGCCGGTATCGGCTGGCGAGGAGCCCTGGCTGTGTGGGCCGTGCCCGCCCTCCTCGCCGGTGTCGCCTGGCTCCCCCAACTCGGTCGTAGAGATCACCCCGCGGAGCCGTCCCCCCGGAGCTCCCCTGGGGTCAGAGACCTGTGGCGCTCGCCCCTGGCCTGGCAGGTGACGCTTTTCATGGGCTTGCAGTCGCTAGCTTACTACGTGACGCTGACGTGGCTACCGGAGATCCTGCAGGCAGAGGGGATGGATGCGGCCAGAGCGGGGTGGATGCTCGGGCTCTCTCAGGCCGTGGCGATCGTGACGATGTTCCTGGCGCCCGTGATCGCCGAGAGGAGGCCCTCTCAGCGAGGAGTGGTCGTGGTGGCCGTGGGCACGTCTGGTGTCGGCGCTCTAGGTCTTCTTGTTGCCGGTTCCACCGCCAGCACCCTGTGGGTCGTGCTGCTTGGTCTCGGCCAGGGGGCGTCCTTCAGCCTGGCGCTCACGTTCTTCGCGCTTCGATCTTCAGACCCGGGACACGCCGCTGCGCTCTCGGGCATGGCCCAGTCGGTCGGTTACCTGCTCGCCGCGGGTGGGCCTTTCCTCTTCGGCGTCCTACGCGATGTGACGGGTGCATGGAAGGTGCCGCTGGCACTGCTGCTCACGGTTACGGTATGCATGCTGATCGCAGGTGTCGGCGCCGCCCGCGACGCCCACGTCGGTGCATCCGTCCCGGAAGAAGCAGGGTAAGAAGTGGACCTTTCCATGAGGATCTATACCACTACGCGGATCATTCGTCGTGTGCTGCGTGAGTTCACGGCTCTGGGTGATCCAAGCGTGCGCGGTAGACCTCGTAGATCTCGACGTCTCCGACCTTGCCGTCGAAGGCTTCGGCATTGAAGATCCTAAACCAGTGGGAGGCCTCGTCTGTGGCGCGCATGTTCTGCTCGTCCTCCCACAACGTCACAGCGAGCATCTTGTGGTCCTCTCTATTGGCCAGGAGCAAGCCGCCCGAGTAACCCTTCTGCATCCTCAAGGCAGGGATGAGGTGCTCTTCTATCTCATGGTGTCCCTGTTGGAGGCTCTCGGGGCGAATGTCGAACCGGGTTACCCTGGCGAACATGGCAGCACCGCCTTCTTGCTAGAGGGACGGACCTCCCCATTATGACGCACTCTCTGGACGTATGTTGGTGTCGGAAGCCGGGTGCGAAGAGTCGCCGGGCTATCGGCGCAGGCTCGAGGAGGAGGTTCGAACCTTCTTGGGGCGCTATACTCACTCGCGGTCATGAGCCGGCCGGATGATCGATCACGAGCGTATGTAACGTTGGGACGATAAGCGCAATCGTTATGGAACGAGGCAAAGTAAAGACAAGGCCCAGGAGGCAAAGCGCGCACATCATGAGTGCGCGGGAGTCTGTTTGGCTGGCCTGGTACATGTGCGCCGTCTCTTTGGTGATGACGGCTCTCGGACTCCTCCTCCTGATAGCGAGTCTGTCCCGTACTGGTGCTCCTGTCTTCGACTACTGGCTGCTAAACACCGTGATAGCGGTAAGCTTCTCACCGGTCGGCGCCATCATCGCTCCCCGCCTGCCTCCAGGGAACCCTATCGGCTGGCTATTCTGTGCAATAGGCCTCTTCGGGGCCGTGCGCCTCTTCACCGCCGAGTACGCCATCGCCACATTGCTGGCGGCGCCCGGCTCCTGGCTGAGCACGTTGCCTGGCGGTGAGGCGTTTGCCTGGGTCTCATCCTGGGTGTGGGTGGTACACTTCGGACCTTTTATATTCCTTGCGCTGCTTTTCCCCGACGGCAGGCTTCCTTCGCCGCGCTGGCGGCCGTTCGCTGCGCTCGTCGCCCTGGTGGTCCTGGTTGGCGCTGTTGCGGTGGCGCTCTGGCCCGTGACGGCCGCGCGGTTCGATTCCGTCAACAGTCCTCTCGGCATAGAGGTCGCCGCCAACGTCATAAACCCGGTCGAGACGATCTTGTACGGCCTGGCACTCACGGCGGCGGCATCATTGCTGGTGCGCTTGATCCGCTCCAGGGGAATCGAGCGCCAGCAGGTCGAGTGGTTCGCCTTCGCCGTGGGGATGTTGGCGGTCAGCACCACACTGGCCTACGTGGTCTCCGAAGCGATGGATGCGCTGTGGTTGGGCTGGATCAGCTCCGTCCTGGTGATAGCAAGCCTGGTGAGCTTGCCGGTCGCGATGAGCATCGCGATCTTGCGCTACCGGCTCTACCAGATAGACAGCCTCATAAACCGCACGCTCGTCTACGCCTCGCTCACGGCGGTCCTGGCGCTGGTGTATTTTTGCGCGATCGTAGTGTTAGACCGTCTCTTGATCCTACTCACCGGCCAGGAGTCGACCCTGGCGGTCGTCGCATCCACACTCCTGATCGCGGCGCTCTTTACTCCTTTGAGGCGCCGCATCCAGTCGTTCATGGACCGCAGCTTCTATAGAAGGAAGTACGACGCGAGGAAGACCCTGGAAGCCTTCTCGGTCCAACTGCGCAACGAGACAGATCTGGACGCACTTAGCGACGAGCTGGTCTCCGTAGTAAGGGAGACCATGCAACCCGAACACGCTTCGCTGTGGTTGAGGCCGTCCGGAGGCGAGAAAGGCACGAAAGCGGGGTAGAGGATGTTTGGGGTGGTCTTGATCGGCGCGGGGGTCGAGCAAAGAAGAGTAGCCGGAGAGGCTATACACTCCGGCCTATGAGCGAGAGCACCGAACGTGAGGTACCCCTGGCCTTGATGGTCCAGGCGCCAGATGAGCCCGGCGTCCTCCACGCCCTGACCGGGGTGTTCCTCGACCATGAGGCGAACATAACCCACGTCGACATAGCGGAGCGGCGCGAGGGGCTCACCACGGTCTATTTCGAGCTCGAGGACGTCGCCGGCGATGCCGCGGACGTGCTCATCGGAGACTTACAGGCATTGCCCGTCGTGAGGGCGGCAGAACGGGCGCCCTCGTTCCAGAAGGTGTACGGCAAGCGGATCATCGTGGTCGGCGGAGGAGCGCAGGTGGGCCAGGTCGTGGTCGGCGCGGTGGCGGAGGCAGACAGGCACAACATTCGCGGAGAGAAGATCTCCGTCGACACCATCCCCCTGGTCGGCGAGGAAGAGCTCGCCGCGGCGACGCGCGCCGTGGCCCGCCTGCCGCGGGCGGTGGCGCTCGTCCTGGCCGGTGCGCTGATGGGTGGGGAGGTCACCCGCGCGGTACACGAGATCCGAGAGAAAGGGATCATCGTGCTCTCGCTCAACATGCCAGGTAGCGTCGCAGAGGCGGCCGACCTCGTGGTGAGCGACCCTGTTCAGTGCGGCGTGATGGCCGTCATGGCAGTCTCCGACTCGGCCCTCTTCGACATCACGCGTCAACGGGGCCAAAGATACTGATCCACCCTACGACTACAGGCAGTCGTAGGTCGGGTCCTGGGGAGAATTGGGTACACTTGAGTACGTTAGCCTGCGGCGGCGGACGATAGGGAGTGCGACCATGAGGTTGGTGATCTTCGGACCTACGGGCGGCACCGGGCGGCGTCTCGTGGAGAGGGCGATCGCAGAAGGACACGAAGTCACCGCTTTCGTCAGAAACCTCTCCAGGATGAGCGCGCGCCACAGGCGGCTGAGGGTCGTCGTGGGAGACGCCTCCGATGCAGGGAAGGTGAGCGAGGCGGTGGCAGGCAACGAGGCGGTGATCAGCGTCCTCGGCTCCCGGCAACCAAGCAACCCGCTCCACCCTCGCAGGCCGGGGGACCCGCACGGACCGATTTCGGCCGGCTCCGCCAACATCATCGCGGCGATGGAGGAACACGGTCTGCGGCGTTTCGTGTGCCAGACGGCGTGGGGGGTGGGGGAGAGCAAGCAGGATCCCGATTTTGCGGGCGCGTTCTTCATGAAGGTGCTCGTGCCGCCGCTGCTCAGGGATGAGTACGCGGAGAAAGAGACACAGGAGAAGCTCCTGCGTGAGAGCGATCTGGACTGGGTCATCGTACGCCCCATGATACTTACCAACGGGCCGTGGACGAACGACTACCGCGTAGGTTTGGATCTGAAACCCGGCAGGCGCCCCTACATCTCGCGGGCAGACGTTGCCGACTTCCTGATAAAGCAGCTGGCCGATGATACGTTCCTGGGCAAGACGCCTGCTTTAGGCTATTGACCCGCGGCGCAGGACCACTCGAAAGATTCCACAGCCGCCACAGGGACATCCGGGCCAGAGGAGGGATCTGGACTCTGCACCGTTCGTGTCATACAGTAACGTGTAGAAGGGAAAGGGGTTACATCGGTGGACACTCTCTCTGATAATTTCGTGCGGGCCGCCAGGCTGGACGATGTGCGGGCCGCCGGTCGCACCTCTGTCCGTGTCGCCGGCCACTCGCTCGCGCTCTTCTTCCATGACGGTATGGTGCACGCCCTGGATAATCGCTGTCCCCACATGGGCTTCCCCTTACACCGGGGTACCCTGCAAGACGGCATTCTTACTTGCCACTGGCATCATGCTCGCTTCGACCTCGAGAGCGGCGGAACCTTCGACCAATTTGCCGACGAGGCGCGCGTCTTTCCGGTGGAGATCAGAGACGGTGAGGTATGGGTGGATCTCTCGCCGCGAGAGGACCGTCCGGCTTACCTGCGCCAGCGCCTGAGAGATGGGCTGGAGCGTAACATCTCGCTGGTCGTGTCCAAGTCGGCCATCGGGTTGCTGGGCAGCGGCGAAGACCCTGCCGAACCTTTCCGCGTCGGGCTGGAGTTCGGCAGCAGATACCGGCGGGCGGGGTGGGGTCAAGGACTGACCATGCACGCCTGCATGATGAACCTCATGCCTCACCTGGCTCCCGAGGACCGACCACGGGCCCTCTACCACGGGCTCTCTGCCGTCTCACGAGACTCCGCCGGGGAACCGCCACGTTTCTCCCTGCGTCCGCTGCCCAACGAGACGGTGGACCCAGCCACGCTCAAGGTCTGGTTTCGCCGGTTCGTCGAGGTGCGCGACTCAGAAGGGGCCGAACGCTGCATCGTCTCTGCTGTGCGCACAGGGGCGGATCCCGCCCAGATGGCAGATCTACTATTCTCTGCCGCCACCGACCACCGCTACCTGGATAGCGGGCACGTCCTGGACTTCACCAACAAAGCTTTGGAAGCACTCGACATCGCCGGATGGGCGCATGCCGAGATAGTCCTCTCTAGCCTGGCCGAAGGATATGTGGGTGCGAGGCGCATGGAGGAGTCGAACTCCTGGCGCAACCCCGTGGATCTGGTACACATACTCGAGGCCGCCTTCGAGCAGTTGCCCGACGCTCTAGAGAACGGCCGGGACAGGCGCGGAAGCTGGAAGGGCCGCGAGGAACTCGCCCCCGTGCTGTTGGGAGAGGATGGGGGAGCCATCGCCGGGGCGCTACTCGAAGCGCTGCAGGACGGCGCCACTGAAGAGGAGCTAGCAGAGGCGGTGGCCTACGCCGCTGCGCTGCGCATAGCGCGCTTCCCAACCACGAACGAGTTCGGCGACTGGGATACCTCCCTGCACACCTTCACCTTCTCCAACGCCGTCCACCAGGGGCTGCGGCGGTCACCCTCTCCAGAGCTACTGCGAGGGGTCTTCGATGCCGCGATGAGCGTCCACCTCGACCGCTTCCTCAACGTCCCTCCCTCACGTGTGCCTGAGCCCAACGGTTCGGCGGTGCCAGAAGAGTTGCTGGCGGAACTTCCGGTGTTGCTGGACGAACGGCAGAAGGTAGACGCAGCGGGGGAACTGGTCGCACACTATCTCTACGGCGGGGGAGATGCTGACCGGCTCCTGGCCGTTATGGGCGGCCTGCTCCTCAGGGAGGACCGCAACTTCCACACCATACAGGCCGTCGAAGCCGCCTTCAGGCAGTATGCCCGTTTGCGCGGCACCACGGCAGGCGCGCATGTACTGGTTGCGTCCGCCCGTTACCTGGCAGCCCACTCTCCCACCATGCGTTCCCAGGGACAGACCTACGATATCGCCCGCCGCCTCTCTCGGGGTGAGATCCTCTACGAAGAATGAGCAACACCGTTTCCCCGTGTCGCTAGCTGTCGGTCGATTGGGCGCATACCTCGAGGATCCGCGCGGCCTCTGGGAGGGTGTAGAAATCCCTTGTTGGCATCGTCGGTGTTCTATTGCGAATCTATCGTGTGGCCATCCCAATCCCGAGAGCATGCACACTAGCAGATCTGCTCTCTACTCGGCCCACTCTACCTTCGGGATCCCCGACTGGTCGAACTCGTCTATCCGCTCGCGCCCGAGCACCTCCAACTCTTGCAAGCATCGCTCGCTCTCACGTACGAGCTTCGCCACGTCGACGCCGAGGGTCACCGGTTCGAATTCACTAAGACGAACAGAACCGTTCCGCAAGAGTCCCGTGGCCCCGCGCCAGTTGCCGTTCTGGAGGTGGTAGAAACCCACGCCGACCTGGAGGATGCCCTGGTAGAGGAAACGGACGCGCCTTGGCTCCTGCATCCAGGCCTCTTCGAGATACTCGTGGCACTCGTAGAACTCGCCCCTGTTGAACTCCTCTATGCCCCTGAGGGCGAGGTCGGGCAGCCCTTCAGGAGAGTCTTCCGGTGCCTCTCCGGCCACCCTTCTGTTAGCCGCAGCCGCAGCCCCCGCCGCAGCAACCGCCACCGCCGGCCATCCTGGCGTCCATCACGGGGTTCGTCGAGAGGGCCGAGGCGCCAGGGGTAATGGAGGCGAAGTTGGAGATCACACGCCGCGACTGCGTCGAGCCGCACTCGGGACACTCCGCGGGCTCATCCGCGTCGCTCATCGGACGCATCAAGTCGAAGCGATCCTCGCAGCCGGCACACTTGTATTCGTAGAGGGCCATCCTATCCCACCTCTCGGTTCACTGATCTCACATCACACCTATTGTACCGTCCCTCGCACCCAGAGGGGAGCCCCGCCGAGGGAGATACGCTATCGGAGTGCACGATGAGCATAAGGTCGATGGAGCGATCCCGGATCTTATCCCGAGTTAAGTTCCGTTAACTCTCCTGTAAGAGGGCAGGAATCGGTGGACCAGGATGGTAAGCTGCGCGTAAGTCAGGAAGCCGGTGCCCGCCTTTCAGGGGAAATGGGGAAAGGGAAAGGAGAAGCGTGGGCACCGGCTACTATATTCATATCTCACTTAGTCCTTCTGTCAAGGCCGGACGCCACCGACTCTCTCATGAGCCGTCTTCTGCGAGTACGTGATCCGGTACAACCGCCGACCCGAGCCCCGTTAGTCCTCGTTGCGCAACTGCGGTAAACTCGCCCTACCAGGCTAGATCGGGGCCGTAGCTCAGTCGGGAGAGCGCCGCCTTTGCACGGCGGAGGTCAGGGGTTCGAATCCCCTCGGCTCCACTCCGAAAATGTGGCGATTTGCAGGCAAAATACGACGCTTCTAATAAGGGCAAGAGTGAAGGAGTGTCGCAAATACACCATTAGTACACCAGTATGAGCATCTAGAATGACTGACTGAATTCTCGTTACGGCGTACAGGGTGTTACGTGCAGATCCACGATCGAAGCTAACAGTTTGTTTCCAGCTCTTGGATTAATCTCTCAACGAGAGGTCTTACTCGTACTCGTTTCTGGCCATCTGCCGTCTTGATCACTTTGCTCTTCTCGATATACGTTCGTGCGAAGAACATGTTCAGGTTCCCAGGTTTACCGTACTTGAGCCGGTCACTCTCGGTCAGTCTCTGAGCTTCCTTCAGGACGTCAAGTTGGATCTGTCGCATGTAGTAAAGATCGGCATATCCCACAGCAAAAGCATCGTTGGTGCGGAACATGACGCTGAGCTGCAGTTTCCCATCTCGAAACTTGAAATCGCCCGCAATAGGACACGGTACATAGCCGGGCCGGAATTGGTCGTGCAGATCAGCAGGGCGTAAGAACACGAATGACAAATTGCTGTACCCGGGTTTCTTCGCGAGCTCCATAGCGATCTTGGCGAGTTGATCCAAACCATCCTGATCGGCAACGGGTCTTCTGGGTCGATCTGGGTAGTCAATCAGTCGCTTGAGGTAGCTGGGCTTGGTCGGACTATCTTTCGGAACTGTATAAACTCTAGACGCCCTACTCCAACCTTTCTCTGCAACCCCCCCGCCGACACGCAGGAAATCTTCTCTGAAGTCACAGAAATGCTGCCAATCGGCAGGATGGTATTCAATTGACAACAAACAATTCAGGATTTCTAAGTAGTTCCCATTCGGCTTGCCCTCTTCCAATATTAGCCTTGATAGGTCACGTATAGCGCAAAGTTCATTCTTGCTCGTCAACAGGTAGCCCATCCGCTCACCGTACCTGTGGGATCGAGTTAGCTGTGTATTGCTTTGATCCTGTCATCCGCGTCATCTATCGAGAGTTTGTATTGAGATCATTATCCATTAGCGCTACGTCTCACCGCTGAAATCACCCATTTGGAACCTACTTTCTGGGCACCTACGATCTTTCCCTGCCGACACAAACTTCTCAAGTAAGCGCCCGGCCTTGTCCCTTGACTGTCACGGATTCCAGCTTCTATCAGCCAATCGGTTGCTGTGATGGGATCTGTGCTGTCGAGGTTCAAGCTTCTCAACCGTTCTTGCAGCAATGCATTGATCTGCGCCGCTGAATGCGTTTCTTTTCCCACAATGAATCAGTCTCCGTAGAATGGACCTAACTACCTCCCCAAATTATTATCCCAGGGGGGCAACAGATCTACAAGCTGCGATCGCAACCTAAACCCGGCTTGTAACAGAGATACTGGGCGGGTTACTCATACTTTACTACCGTACAATCAGCATCGTGGTACCCCGGAAAAGGGTCAGGATGTACGGAGCTTGCAATGTAGGAAAGGGGACACATGGTCGATAAGGCCAAAATGCGGGATGAGTTGAAGGAGACTCTCCGAGAGGTCCTCGCCAATATTCCTCCCGAAAGGGTCGATCGCGGCCAACTACACCAGCGTCTCCAAGAAATGATCACTTATGCAATTGGCCGAGTAGATTACTATGAGCGATACAGGACAACCTACCAGACCATAGCGATGGGCCTTATTGGTGGTTCCTTTGTGGTTACTTCGATCTTTATACGCAGCCTGACAGATTTCAACGCACCTGCGAAGCTGTTTATCTTCCTGTCAATTCTAGTATTGTTGGCTGGAGCTCTCTATATCTTGTGGGAATATTCGAAAGAGACTTCACCAGATTACGCATATCGAGATGTAGCTGACATACGCAGTTGGTACTATAGGTACTCCTATCGAGGCAGTAGCCGAACGTCGGCACGCCGAGACGCGGCTGCGCATGCACAACCAGGTCAGGATGGGGGCGATGCGGTCACACGATTGATTGAAACCCTGGAGGGGCGTGCCCGAAAATCATACGAATACTATTTTGAGGAAGGAAGTAGGGTTTCGCCGCCGCGGGGGTCGGAGGAGCGGCAAAGGCAAGCTCAAGAGTACTTCGAGGGATTAAGCGACTACATCCGCGTTTGGGTGCCTCACGCAACGGATTCCGAAAGTGTTCTTCTTGAGGATATCGAACAAGTCTACATACTCTATGCTCTGCAAAGCTTCAAGCGAAGCTTCGCTGCGCGAACCGCAAATGCTCTAAGGTTGTGCGCAGTCGCTGCTACAGTACTCCTTGTTTTGGGCTTACTTTTCTCGATGACTTCGCCCCCACCAAATACGAATTCTCCACATAGCATCGTTGAGAAAAAGTCGGAATCTTCAGAAGTGCCAAAATTGCCAGTTCAGCCACATGAAACTTCCGTACGCACTAGTTAGCTCTGTTATGGTGCGGCGGAGTTATTGCTAGTCGGTGTGGGCAATACCTATCTACTCACAGGGGAGATACTGGTTGCTGCTCGGGAATGGGAGAAGATCATGGAAAATCTCAAGAGAGTCATCAGGCAGTTCGTCAAGGAACGGGATTGGGAGCAGTTTCATTCTCCGAAGAATCTAGCTATGGCACTGAGCGTAGAGGTTTCAGAGATCGTGGAGCACTTCCAGTGGCTGACACAAGAACAAAGCCGTAACCTGCCCCCCGAGAAGGTGAAGGAAGTGGCTCAGGAGATAGGAGATGTGATGATCTACCTCGTCGAGTTGTCCGATCAGCTGGAGATCAACCCCATAGAGGCCGCCACCAAGAAGGTAGGCTCGAACTCCAGTAAGTACCCTGCGGACCTCGTAAGGGGCAAAGCCGCTAAGTACACCGAATATCGGGCAGCCGAGTAGTGGCAGAGAATTGCGCAAATAAGAGTACAAGGGGAGTTGCAACATGATCGCGATCGCGAACACTGACCTAGATTGGTTCGAGGTGTTGAGCGAAGGACCGCCCACACCGGAGATAAACTTCTGGACCCCAACCCCCTGGAACATCAGTGGCCTCGAATCAGGCGATAGATTCTACTTCCTTCTGAAAACTCCCTACCGAAAGATTAGCGGCTATGGTCATTTTCGCTACTACGAGAACATGTCGGCAAGAGAAGCATGGGACAGATTCGGGAAGGGAAATGGTGTTAACAATTTAGCGGAACTGGTCGCACGCACCTCCAAATACGCAATTCGTCACTCAACAACGTTCCTTCCAACCGAGGATCCGGAGATAGGGTGCATCATTCTTGATCGACCGGCCTTCTTTGACGAGAATGAGTTCTTCAGGCCAGAGGACTACGATAAACCTTTCCCGCGCCAGGTGGTGAAGTCAGTATTTCGAGGAAGACTTTAATGAAGAAAGCGTCGGAGAGGTGGAGCCGCCGGTCACTATCTCGAAACCTTTCGAATTGGTAGACGGCACAGGTGCAAACTATAAGAGCCAACGGAGGCGAGATCGTGTCGGACAAGCCGCATTTAGACAGAGGGTTCTGGCCGCGTACAGCTACAGATGCTGCGTGACGGGAGAAAGCACTATCGAGGTTCTAGAGGCGGCTCACATACAACCCTACACAAATAGGGAAAGCAACCATATCCAGAACGGCCTAGCTCTCAGGGCAGACTTTCACAGACTATTCGACGCTGGGTTCATCACTGTCGATGATAACTACCATTTGGTAACCTGCAACCGCTTAAAGTCAAAGGAATACGCTGCGTATCATGGCCGAGAGGTGATGGTCCCCGACGAAGACTTCTGCAAGCCCTCGAGGGAGGCTTTAGAGGTCCATAGGGCAATCGTCTTTCGGGATTAGGCGGCTGTCAATCGCGACCTAAGCGAGGGGAGAAAAGACAAAACGTTCTCCATCTCTCTGGCAGCGTGGTCTCCCATCCCGGGTATCACATGTGAGTACGTGTCAAGCGTGATGGCGATGTTGGCATGGCCTAGGAGCTCCTGCACATACTTCGGATGCACGTCGCGCTGCAGGAGCAGCGTGGCGCACGTGTGCCTGAGGTCGTGGAAGCGTATCGGCGGCAGGTCCGCTCGCTTCAGGAGCCGCGCGAACGAACGCCTCCGCAGGTTGGTCGGATTCATCAAGGTCCCGACCTCGCTGGCGAACACGAGACCTTCGTCCTTGTACAGGTCTCCCGTGCGCTCAATCTGGGCCACTTGGCGGGTAAGGTGCTCGCTCAGAGCCCGGCCCGCCGCCTCGGTGAGGCGGACGGTGCGACGGCTCTTCTTGGTTTTCGGCTCGCCCAACAGCAAGCGGCCACCATCCTTCGTCAGCGTACGGCGCACGCTGAGCGTGGTGTTTTCCAGGTCCACATCCTGCCACTTCAGGGCCAGCAGTTCTCCCTGCCGCATCCCCGTGGTCAGAGCCAGTATGTACAGGGCTTCAAGCTTGTCTCCCCGCGCAGCTTCGAGAAGACGGCGCGACTCTTCCGCCGAAAGCGTCTTCATTTCATCGGGGGCTGGGCGTGGAGCCTCGGCTAGCGCGGCGACGTTGCGCGGAACCATGTTCCATTTCGTCGCTTGGGAGAGTGCCTTGTGCAGAACCACGTGCAGCTTGTTGACGGACGCTGGGGCTAGTCCAGTGTCGAGCCGATCCTGGTAGAAGCTTTGCAGATGCGCGGGGCTCAGCTTCTTGAGCTTTAGTCTACCTATGGCGGGCTTGATGTGGAGGCGGACAACCGACTCGTAGCGATCGAAGGTGCTTTGCTTGACAGAACCTCGTACCGAGCCCTTGAGCCACCTATCGAGGTAGTCCCCAACAGTCATGTTCTCGTCGTCGTAGACGATGCCGTCCACACGGGCACAGAGCGCCGTAGCCAGCTTATCGGCCGCCTCTTTCCTGGTCTTGCCGTAGAATCGTCTTCCTCTGCGGTCCTTTCGGTGTCTCCACCCAGTAGCGGGCCATGTAGAGACCACTGCTTGTGTGGCGGGTGATCGAACCTTCCCCATTGCCGCGCCGCCTAGCCATCGTCGTCCCCCGCCTTGACCAGTTCCTCCGGCTCGACCCCAAGTGCCCTGGCCAGCTTCCTTATGGTGGTGGCTGGGCCCCGGTCTTGCCGTTCTCGAGCCTCCAGATCGTGTTGTAGGCGACCCCGAGAGCTCCTCCAGCTCGTGCAGGGACAACACCCTCCTGTGCCTGAGTTCCTTCAGCTTGGCCATATCCACCTCCACCATGGCTGGCAGTCTACTGGTAGCGTAATATACACAAAAATGTAGAAATAAAGAAAAAAGATAAAATATGCTGTAATAAAGGGTAAATAAAGCCCCGGCGGTGTTGGCCACACCCCGAGGCCCGGCCCATAAGGAGTAAGCTTAGTCGGGTAAGGACGGCGCATCTCTGCGCCGCCCTCCCCTCAGAACCGTGCATGCGACTCTCACCGCACACGGCTCAAGCAACTCGCCTCTGAAGATGCGCTGTCTCTGGTTGCTAACGGTTCTCTTGACCTCCTGCCAGTCAATGGCGTTCCGGTCAATGGGACTCCGTCCCTCGGCTCCGTTTGCTAAGCTCTGGGCTTGCATCTAACTTTCACCTTGAGGTTGGCTTCCTTCACAACGTACTTCGGGCGACTCACCAGGATCGCGTCAGCACCCTTTCGGGTCGGGCATTACGTGAGCCCTATCCGGCGGGTTATGGATTCCCCTGGCCTTTCGGCAGAGCCGGCATTCGCTTCTCGATCCTTCCCTCTCCCGCTGGGGATTTGGGCCTTGACCTCGCGGTCGGCTTACTGCCGGAGTGCGCTCTGGCAGACCCCATCGGGGTTTACACGTTCCACATGAGGAAGATGCGGTCGGGGTGGGTGCCTCCTTTACGCCGAGGTCAACGGTGTTCTTAAGCCGGAGTCGTCCACGAACTCCGGAGCGAATGCGACCACTCATCATCGTCTCAACCGGGGCATTTCGATGACCTGTTGCTCTTTCGACGCGTCGACGAAGATTCACTTGTACGTTCACCCGTCCGACCTTCGCCTGATCCGGTTTGCCCGCCCGGTTCGGGCGTCCCCTTGGACTTCTCCGGCGGCTTCGCACGCCTCCGTTACCAGCTGCGCACGCGCCGGATGGCGACGGGATCGAACACTATCCCGTGTCCGTTTTCTTCGAACCACTCCCTTCATGCGGCCTCGTGCCGCACTGGACACCACCAGTGTAGCGTACGTGCTGTGCAGGATCGAGGACGATTCCTCCCTCACCCCCGTAAGTCGGCACGGGGATTTCCTCACGGGGATAGCCGCCGGCAGGCTACGCGGTCGAGGTAGAGGACCACGATTTCGCGTACGCCCTCTACGCAGGCGATCCCTCGAACGGGTCGTCCACGCGCGTGGCCTCCTTCCGCGAGGGCAGGATCGGCTACCGCCTCTGGGCCACGAGGACCGGGCGCATCAGCCCGAGCGTCGAGGACCGCTACGACCACGACGTAGACGAGCTCATGGCGTAGGCCCGCATACCGACCGAGGAAACGGGGCAGGCACTAAGCGGTCTGCCCCGTTCGTCATTGCCGTGACCGGTGTTCGCGGGCAACGCGCGAATGGTGGGGAGGTGGTGGGCGGGTCCCTGGAGGGCGTGATGCGCGATGGATCCACCTACGCGAGCGGGAAAGGAAACCGACTAGCCGGCGGCTTCAGCGGAGCTGACTCCCCGCACCGAGGAGATCACGCCAGCCCGGACTAGTAAGAGTCCAAGCTGAGGAGGGGGTCTGAAATCCTAATGGCCGGCCGATTTTCGACATAGGCCCCTCCCTTATAGTCTGCTAACATTAAAGGTGCGGTTAAGGCCCTCGCGCTATCAGGGATCGCCGGCACACAAAGGTCCCACGCCTTAATAAGGCGCTCACGGTACGAATATAGGGGAGAGGAACCTTTGGGCGCCAAGCGTGGACCGGGCAAGAGCTTAACCGAAGACGAACGTGCGCGACTCTCTAGCGAGGCTTTGGAGAAGTGGGGTCGTGGCATCTCCAAGAAGCAGATCGGCGAGGAGCTCGGTGTCTCCTTCCAGACCGTTCAATCCCTTCTGCGCCACGCCGCCGCCCAGATCGACGCGGAAGAGAAGGCCGAGATCCGCGCGCAGATCGTTGCTTCCATCCGGGCGGTCAAGCGCCGCGCGTGGGACGAGCTCGACAGGCGCAGGGCTCCGGACCGTTCTAAGGGGGCGAGGGGCGAACCGGGTGCCCGCATTATCCAGCCTACTTCTCATACGCTGCCCGCGCTTCTGCAGCGCATCCTCGAAGCCGACGATAGGCTCATTAGGCTCTACGGCCTCGACCAGCGCGGCTCTGACGAGGGCTCCACCGAGACTCTGGTCGGCCAGATGAAGGCTTATGAGGAGGCCAAGCGTACCGGCAAGCTCGCTGAGATCAGGGCTGGGGGTGCCCTGGAGGATGGCCCTTGAGGGTTCGTGCTTAAAATCCCCAGGAAAGGCGCGAGCCGAGATCCGATAGGGTAGAGGTAGCGTCTGCCGAGGAGCGTGAAGGTTCTCCAGGCATCCCTGGAGCGGTGTGGGTAGCGCGTCTGGTGGTGGCGGGCGTTCGGAGAGAACAGGGATACTGCACTCTTACTGGGCGCGGCAATCGTAAGCGTCCTTCTGACTCAGGACGCCACTACCGTGCGGGAAGCAATGAGGCAGGCCCGTATACTCGACACGGCAAACTGCTTCATGTACGTTTCATTTATGAGGCGGTTTTTCCCCGGCTTTGCGGAACTTTTCGGCGACATCTTTGGCCTTGTGCCTCAACTTCTTCGGAAACAAATCCTTCATCAGCTCATCGGTCGTCATTTCGCGGGCGTGCTTCTTGTGCCGGGACATCAGGAGACCTCCCCTGTTGAAGGAACAGGACATAAATTTCGTCTCGCTGGTAGAGCGATATCACAGCGAGGATAGTTGCCGCGCCCGCCTTGAGGAATTGCGCTGGCCCGCAGGTGTAGAGTGCCCGCGCTGTGAGTCGAACAACGTCGCGCGGATGGATAAGCGCCGCCAGTACCAGTGCCGCTCATGCCGCTACCAGTTCTCTGTAACTGCCGCGACCATCTTTCACGACTCCCACCTGCACTTGTGGAAATGGTTTCTTGCCGTCTACCTCATTTTATAGTCCGAGGATGACATCAGCGTCAACCGGCTCAAGAGGACCATCGGTGTGAGCTACAAGACGGCGTGGTATCTGTGTCACCGCATTCGCGCTGCTCTCAATGAGGTTGACGCGCAGCTTCTTAAGGGCATCGTGGAGATTGACGAAACGTTCGTCGGCAGCGAGATGAATTGCAAAGGACGCAGCTACAAGGGCAACAAGACGGTCGTTGTTGGTGCAATGAAGCGGGGCGGGAGCATTTGCCTCAAGGTGGTAATGGACGCGGATCGGGAAGCCTGCACTGCTCCGTCCGCGCCAACATTGACGGCGACACGGAGCTTAAGGCGATCAGACATCGCAGCGGCGAGCATGCCAGAGGAGACGTCCACACCAACGCTGTAGAGAACGTGTGGTCCCATCTCAAGCGTTCGATCATCGGTTCTTACCATCAGGTATCCGTCAAGCATCTGGACGCTTACCTGGACGAATTGGAGTTCCGCTACAACCGAGAGAATCCGTACATGTTCCGGGATGCCCTTTGCAAACTGTTGGTACAAAAGATGCTGCCTTACGCAAAACTCATCTCCGTATAGGGCGTTCGGCGTTCGGCATGCTGTCTACGCGATGAAGGTGTGCCCCTCATCCCCGACAGTCTGGTTACTAGTAGTCGCATGTTGCTGTACGTTCTGGGGCTATTGTCAACCGCGGCAACGCCGCGTCGAAATCCTTCAAATTGAGGCCGCAGTCGCCAGAAGGCCGAAGATCGTAGAAGTGCCGTTTACGCTGCGCTGCCATGTCCCCTTGTTCGACCCCGTTGTGCCGGTATGGACATGGACCCTGTTCGCCACCTTGCCGTCATCGTCTAGCATCTGCACCTCTGCATTTACCTGTATAAAGAAGGTGCCATTGAAAGAGCTTTGGCCCGTAACCCTGCACGTCGTAGCTCACGTTGATGAGGAATGCCGCCACCCGCTTCCTCGGCTCTGAACGTAGCGGCAGGGTCGTCGAAGAAGGCGCGTTCGGGTATCCAGCAGTTCAACGTACGACTGATAACCGCTCTGGAGCTGCGCCCCCTGAGCCTGCTCAGGAGCCGCCAGATTTCCGAAGAGACAGGGCCGATGTTTTCAGCGCGAGCAACAATCTTCGCTTTGTCTCGGTTTTCGTAGGCTTCCTTACTCGTCTGGGGCGACTCTGAACCGATAGATCCGCTCGCAGTCGCTCGACGGCGAGCATGATCTATCAGAACCGCGACAGCATGAACGAGTGCAAAGACAACGACGACGACAAATGCCACCTGCCACAGCGGAGCGTCCGGCCCCGACGCAATAAGGCCGACAACCACCGCGCTCAACGCTGGAAGCACCCAGGGCCTGATGAGTCCCCACCGCGAATCTCCATAACTCCCAAATGTCTCCTGGCAGCTTGATCCAACCCACTGCATCCCGGATTTTGCGTAGGATTCGCGCAGCTGTATGCACGAAGAGATTCTAGCATCGTGCTGTGTCAAATATATAATCCCGGCCCGAACTTTGAGTCCGCGTTTGTCGGGCAGTGGAACTCTCAGGTGGTCGCTGGGCTGAGCAGCTGACTGGCGCATAACACCCCTCCAAGCGCCTCAGGTGGCCCGTGCGCTCCTGGAATGTCGAGATCTCTGATATATGCGAACGTGGCGAATATCGCCACGGCTACAACTTTCCTGCAAACACGGAAAACGCGATCGCTGAAAAAAAGCTCCTGAAACTATCCAACCCGAGGGCCGATTTCGTCAGAAACTACAGAACTGGGTCCTACGGACCCCGGCCCTCTACGCGGACGCTACTTCCGCTCGCCTCCAGGAGCGCGCAGCACGGCTCTCCATTGCCTCCCTCTGGTGGTGCAGGTGCAGATGGAGCTGACCGGGCCTACGGGGCGGAAACCAGCTCTCTGGCGTCCGTCCAACCACCGAAACCGGCTCATTTACGGGAAGAAGATCAACTGGATCAAGGGGATCATGCTGAGAAGAAGGGGGCTGGTGATCCCTTTGGGCGGCGCCCATGCCCACGAACGATCGCCCTGCTTTACCAAGCGGACACTTAACGTGGCCTTGCCCTTCTCATTTTAAATTCGGGTACGTCGGCTACTCTACTGGTCTAAGTGGCGTCCCTTCTACGCTTATCGACGTGGCGAGGTGGTGGGCGTAGCAATAGGTTTCCGCAATGCTGGAACGATGCATTGACATGCGGTGCTATCTGGCTTTGTAGCAACGCATCTAGCCATCAGCGTGGGCCCTTCTCCGGGCGTCTTCGTCGTTGCTTGATCTCTGCCCTTCCTTTTACCCTTAGCCATAAAGCTTAGAACTGAGCCATTGGAATTGGTCCTCTGGTTCTTCTTTTTTCTATCTTCACATATCGAGAGGCTTAGTGATCCTCCTTCTCCCCTCAGGATCTTCTCGACCATGCCGGATATCATCCTTTAGTACCAGTGGAGGTTCCACAAGAGCACTCAATACCCGGCGAGCGTCTCGAAGTATTGGCAATCAGTCTGGAGGCAGCGGCGGCCTGAGCGGCACGCCAGATCTTCGCGATCGGGTTTGCGTTCGTGGTTGGAGTGTCCGGCGGCAGCACGGCGCATCTTCTCCATGGCCTC